>NZ_QOCW01000019.1 GCF_003318295.1 Bacillus taeanensis | reverse complement strand
TTTTTTGACGGAGCATTTGTTTACTATAGGCAATCGCCGCATGAGCCATTCCCTGCTCATTTTTGCCTTGAATGACTTTTAAATGGCCTGCATCTTGTTCAAGCGCTTCGCCAATTCCTAATACATTTCCATGCCCAAAAATATTGAAGATCCCTTCCACAAACGGGATTTCCTTGCCATCAATCGAAACGTACTGCTGGTTAATAAACTTAATAAGTGCTTGTGCTGTTGTAAGCCGAATTGTTTCCATAACGTCCCCTACCTCTCTCTTCCTAACTAAGTACTTTTAAGCTCTTGCTACCATTTCACCATGTTCTTCTTTTGCTTTTTCGATAAATGCTTTTACCGCTTCTGCTGTCGGCATATCTTCTGAACAGCTGTGACTGCCAACAACGATCGCCGCAGAAGCGCTTCCAAATTCTAAGGCATCGATTACTTCCCAGCCTTGGAGCAATCCGTAAATAAATGCTGATGCATAGGCATCCCCACCGCCAAATGATTTTAACAGCTGCACTGGGAATGGTTTGATTTGATAAGAACCGCCATCTTTTGTGTAAGCGACAGAGCCTTCTTTGCCGTGTTTAATGACAACAATTTCATTACCGAAATCGAGCCAGCGATCGGCTGTTTCACGGTCGGTGCTTTGTTCTTTCGTAATAAGCGCTTCCATTAAGTCAAACTCTTCGCGGGAACCAATGATAATATCGCTCATTCTTGCGGCAATCGAATAATAAAGCGCAATATCTTCTTTTGATTTCCATGTGTAGCTGCGGTAATCAACATCGAAAATAACAACGGTGCCGTGCTTTTTCGCGTATTCTGCCGCTTGTAAAACCGCTTCTCGAGAAGGACTTGCCGCAAGCGCTGTTCCTGATAAAACAATCGCTTTTGCACTTTTAATATAGTCCTCATTAATTTCTTCCGGATCTAAACTTAAATCAGCGACACCGTTTCGGTACATTAAAATGCTGCTTTCGGTCGGACTTAGAATTTCTGTGAAAGTAAGACCTAATGATTCTCCGTTTTTCGCTACTGCAATATTGGATGTATCAATATCTTCTTCTTCAAAATAATTTGTAACAAATCGACCAAACTGGTCATCGGATACTTTCCCGATAAAGCCAACTTTCTTACCAAGTCGTGATAATCCAACCGCAATGTTCGCTGGAGAACCGCCTACATACTTTGTAAATGTCCGACTTTCTTCTAACGGTTTATGGATATCGTTTGGATTAAAGTCAATGGCGACACGTCCAACTGGAATGACATCGATTGGTTTTGATTGATCAAATTTAATGGTATTCATCATATAACTCCTTTTAAATAAGATTGTTAACGTACATTGTCATTGTCTTCATCTTTTTTAGGAAGTAGGTGCTCTTTATGTTGAATTGAAACTCAGCTAAAACTTGATTATCACAATTGTACTTTCAGGCTGATAGATAATAGAAGTTTTTGCACTATCAAACTACAAATTTGCACTTTAGAGACATTTTAATAATAGAACAAAAAAATCCAAACCCTTTATTACCAGCTTAATAAAATCAAGTTTAACCGGTAAAACTTTAGGTGTAATCGTTTTCCATTTTAAATAAAAAGAATTGAAAACGATTCATTTACAGTTATAATTATAGGACAGTATATTATTCATGTCTTTATATTATAAAGACTCATTTTTGTACTTTAGAGACATATTAATATATAAAATATAAATTTATACTTTTTCCAGTTCCTGTACAGAAGCTTTAGCACCACAGGATTCCCTAATAATTAATTGATCCTTTAATACGAATTTTTTCTTTTGCAAACCTTCCCCGCTCATTAATTTTAATAACAAGTCCATTGCCTTTTTCCCAATTTTATATTTCGGCTGGTCAATCGTTGTAATCCGTGGTTCATATACAGACGACATCTTCACATTATCAAAGCCGACTACCGCTATATCTTTTGGAACATTCAGACCGCTATCTTTTACAGCCGCAATGGCTCCTACAGCCATTTCATCATTAAAAACAAAAACCGCTGTCGGTATAGTTTCTAATGCCAGCAATTTAAGCATTTGATTATAACCAGATTCATAGCTGAAATCACCTTCTTGAATAAATGCCGGATCAAGAATTAAATCATATTTTAGCATTGCTTGTTGATACCCTCTTAACCGGTCCCGGCTCAGGATGACATTGATAGGACCTGTTATATGGGCAATTTTAGTATGTCCAAGCTGTATTAAGTGTTCGGTTAATTTTCTAGCACTGCTAATGTTATCAATCGAAACGGTTGGAATATTTAATCCGTTCATATATTCACAGGCAAGCACCATTGGAAATTGATTTGAAATCTCTTCCAAGCTTTCTTTATCAATTCTAGCCGTTAACAACACCATACCGTCCACTTGCTTTTTAAGTAATAAATTAATATATTCTCTTTCTCTTTCGATATCATTCTCTGTATCTCCTAAAATGACTTGATAACCATTTTTAAGCGCTGTATGTTCAATCCCTCTTAATACTTCTGAGAAAAAAGCTTTTGTAATATCCGGAACAACAACTAAAATTGTTTTTGTTTCCTTTGTTCTAAACTGCCTTGCAATCATGTGCGGCTGATAATTCAGTTCCTTAATAACTTCTAAAACTTTTTGTCTTGTTTCTTTGCTTACTCTATCTGGTTGGCTGATCACTCTCGAAACAGTTGCAACAGAAACGTTTGCTATTTTTGCAACATCAATCATTTTCATTTCATCACCTTATTTTCCGATTCAAATACGAGCATTGAACATATATAGCTTCCACTTAACTTGTAGACATCTTGTTAATTTATTTAAACAAAAGCCGAACATATCAATTGGACATGCTCGGCATCACTAGATTTAAAATTTATTTAATCAAAATTAAGCTTTAATAAAAGCATCCAGCTTATCGTAAAATGCAGGACGTTCCGGCATCTCAATTGGAACAATTCCACCTGTCTCTTTTGCTTTCACACAAGCATCTGCCGTTACTGCGACAACATAGCCATCCCAAGCTGATGGTCCATTCATTTCGCCTTTCATAGTGGAATTAATCCATTCCTGCAGCTCAACATCATACGAATCAATAAAGCGATCTTTCCAATCTACTAAAATGTCAGTTGAAAGCTTTGTTTCACTGCGAATCGTAACACTAGACGGTTCTGGTAAATTGGCTGTACCTGTTTCGCCAACAACTTGGCATTGAATATCATAGCCGTATTGGCAGTTAACAAAGATTTCCGTATCAATGCGAATTCCCTGTTTCGTTTCTAGTAAGACAATATGCGGATCCTGGAGCCCTTTATCTGCAAGACGTGTATTTCTAGGCAGGATCACTTGAGCAGAAACATAGTCGTCATTGAGAAGCCATCTTAAAACATCAATTTCATGCACAAAAGCATCGGTAAGTGCCATATCCCCACTGAAACCTGGAGCTGAAGGAGCTCGGTGTGCACAATGCACCATTAAAGGGTCTCCAACCTTACCAGCATCCACAACTTTTTTCAATTGACGATAACTTTTATCATAACGACGCATGAATCCTACTTGTACTAACGGTTTGCCGTGTGCAATTTCTGCATCAACGATTTTTTTACAGCCTTCAGCCGTTGTCGCAAGCGGCTTTTCACAAAATACCGGTTTTCCTGCCGCAATTGACGCCAACACAAATTCCTCATGCGTTGGTCCCCAAGATGTTACAATTACCGCATCAACTTCATCAGCTTCAATGACGTCATGACCATTTTCATAAACCTTCGCATTAAGATTTTCCCGTTCAACAACCGTATATGCTTGTTCTTTATTCACATCTGTTACGGCAACAATTTCTGCTCCTGTTAACGAATGAGTAATTCTGCGAATGTGATCCTGACCAATCGCTCCTGTACCGATCACTCCTATTTTTAATACCATAACTTTCATACCCCCATCTTTTATTTATAGCGACTTTCATGTAATCGTTTTCTAAATAACTCTTAAAAAATCAGCTGGTAGAAAATATTATTTCTCTAGGAAACTATTTTTTGCGGTTCTTTCTCGTATCGATATATACAGCGGCTACAATAATTGCACCTTTAACAATTTGCTGCCAATAAGAATTAACAGATAAAAGATCCAGACCATTGTTCATTACACCGATAATAAGCGCACCAATAATTGTTCCTCCAACTGTTCCTATTCCTCCAAAAAGACTTGTACCGCCAATAACCGCTGCTGCGATTGCATCTAATTCAAACATAAGTCCTGCTTGCGGCTGTCCGGAAGCGATTCTTGACGTTAAGATCATACCGGCAAGACCGCCTAGTAATCCTGCATATGCATAAACCATAATTAATACTTTTTTTACATTAATCCCTGCTGTCACCGCAGCTTGCTCATTTCCACCAATTGCATAAATATATTTACCAATTTTCGTTTTATTGAGAAGAACCCAAGTTACGATACCAACTAAAGCAAAGATAATAATCGGAACCGGTACACCAAGTATTGCACCTTGACCAATGAATTTAAACGGATCAGATAAATTCCCAATCGGTCTTCCATCACTTATAAGCATCGCAGCTCCTCGAGCAGCTGTCATCATACCTAATGTCGCAATGAAAGGAGCAAGTAAACCTTTAGCAATTAACGTACCATTGATTAAACCAACTAATAAACCAACACCTAAAGCCATTGCAATCGGAACTAATATCGGATAATCTCCCGGGTGAGCAAAACCAGCCACTACGACTGATACAAGTGCGATCAAAGAACCAGAAGATAAATCAATTCCTTTCGTTATAATGATCGGCGTAACCCCAATCGCAATAATTCCGATGATTGACATTTGCCTTACGATATTAATCATATTAGGGAATGTTAGAAAATAAGGAGTTAATACCGACATTAACGCAATAAGTAAAAATAAAATGATTAAAATACCATACTTCTTGAGAATATTCATAGAGATGTCTTTAAATTGTTTGTTTTTTTCTTGAGGTATTTCATTAGTCTTCACATTTTCCATCTTAAGACTCATTATTCATTCCTCCAAACGTTTATATTGACGTAATCACATCGACCTCTACATATTATCGAACTGTCGCAGTCTCCAAAGTTTTTTCTTCGGATCTCTCTTCTTCCTTCACTTGACCAGTTGCATACTGCATAATTCTTTCCTGCGTTGCCTCTTCACGGCTTAATTCCCCTGAAATTTTACCTTCGTGCATGACCATAATGCGATCACATAAGCCAAGGATCTCTGCCATTTCAGATGAGACAACAATGACAGCTTTACCCTCTTTAGCTAATTCAAAAATTAAATTGTAAAACTCTGATTTTGCTCCAACGTCAATACCACGGGTTGGCTCATCTAAAAATAAAATATCAGGATTTTTCAGCAGCCATCTGGCCAGTAATACTTTTTGTTGATTACCGCCGCTTAAGTTTCCAACAACTTCGTCGATATTAGGCGTTTTAATTAACAGATTTCTCTTCTGCTGTTTACATTCATCAATCATTTTCTTTTCATTTAGTAATCCTTTTGATAAGTAGCTATCGATATTAACTGTGATCATATTTTCCTTAACAGATAGAGGTAAAAACAGCCCCGATAGTTTTCGATCTTCCGTTAGAAACCCTAAATTATTCTTCACTGCATCCTGCGGCGTTTTTATATTCACGTTTTCACCATGGATGTAGACTTCACCCTCATCAAGATCTTTTAACCCAAATATTGCTTCAAGAATTTCTGTTCTTCCTGATCCCATTAACCCTGCAAAACCAAGAATTTCACCTTTACGAACCTGAAAGTTAACATCTTTAAAATACTTATCGCTTGCTAAGTTTTTAACAGAAAGAGCTACTTCTCCGGTCTCTATAGTCGGTTTATTGAATATTTGATTCAATTCTCTTCCTACCATCATTCGAATCAGGTCATCATTTTTTAAATTTTGTGCTGTTTCAGAACCTACATACGTGCCATCTCGAAAAACTGAAATATCATCCGCAATTTCATACAGCTCACTCATCTTATGCGTAATATAGATAATGCCGACTCCTTTCTTTTTAAGGGAACGAATCATTTTAAACAACTGAGCAACTTCTTTTTCCGTAATGGCGGATGTTGGCTCATCCATAATCACTAATTTAGAATTAAAGGAGATCGCTTTTGCAATTTCAACCATTTGCGTATTTGCAATACTTAAATCTACCATTTTCATCGTCGGATCAATGTTAATTTCTAAGCTTTTTAACAAATCTTTTGTCATTTGCACTAATTTTTTATTATTCACGAGACCGCTTTTTCCGTATGTCGGTTCTCTTCCTAAGTAAATATTTTCCGCAACTGTCATTTCCGGCACCGGACTTAACTCCTGGTGGATCATTGAAATTCCTTTATCTAACGCATCATTAATATTAGTAAGGACTAATTCTTCACCATCAAAAATGATCTTTCCTTTATCAGGTGTATACATCCCGATGATGATTTTCATAAGTGTTGATTTCCCGGCACCATTTTCACCCATTAACGCATGTACAGTTCCTTTTCTCACTTTAAACTCAACATTGTCTAACGCTTTTACTCCCGGAAACTCTTTTGTGATATTTTCCATTTGTAAAATATATTCATTACTCATCGTCAATCCCCCCATTTCTAATAGGATTACCAGCTAACGAAAGGGAACGTATTTATAAAAGCTCCCTTTCATTAGCTTTGTATCATTGATAAAGCTTACTCATACTTCGCCAAGTACTCTTCTACATTTTCTTTCGTTACAAGTTGATATGGTACGATTACATCTTCAACCGATTCACCATTTGCTGCTTTTACAGCCGTTTGAATACTGCCCACTCCTTGCCCGACTGCATCCTGGAACACCGTAACATCAAGCTTTCCTTCTTTCACTAATTTTAAAGCTGCCGGTGTTGCGTCAATTCCCGCTACAACTGTTTCATCAAGTTTACCAGCTGCTTCAAGAGCCATAATTGCCCCAATCGCCATTTCATCATTATTAGCTACAACTGCATCGATTTGCTTTCCTGTATTCAACCAGTTTTCCATTAATGTTAAGCCTTTTTCTCTGTTCCACTCACCCGTATCTTCTAATACAACTTCCATTTCAGGATTTTCAGCGATAATTTGCTTGTTTCCTTCTGTACGCTTAATTTCTGCTTCATGGCCCATTTGACCGTGCATAATCGCGACATTCCCTTTTCCATCAAGCAATTTCACTACTTCTTCGATCTGTAATAATCCTGATTGAATTGATTCTGAACCAACGTAAGCTGTCGCTTCTTCTACCCCATCAAACGTTTGATTTGAAACGATGATTGGAATACCCGCTTCATTAACACGTGCTAATATATCAACAGCAGCAATCGTATCAACCGGCGTAAAAATAATCGCATCTACTTGCTGTGTAATAAAGTTTTCAACCTGGTTCATCTGCTTTGCACTGTCATTTTGAGCATCTGCATATAAAAATTCAAATTCCGGATGATTTTTCTCCTCTTCTTCCATCGCCTCAATCATATAGATACGAAACTCATCACTAAAGTTTTGAAGAGAGACACCGATTACCTTCTTGTCACCTGAAGCT
Source organism: Bacillus taeanensis (assembly GCF_003318295.1). Classification (GTDB taxonomy): domain Bacteria; phylum Bacillota; class Bacilli; order Bacillales; family UBA6769; genus Maribacillus; species Maribacillus taeanensis. The sequence continues at coordinate 87,235 of NZ_QOCW01000019.1, read as the reverse complement.
CCTGATTGACCTTCTCCCCCAGAAGCTGTTTCATCAGCTCCGCTGCAGGCAGCTAAAATTAACATCATGATTAAGCTAAAAATCGCAATAACTTTTTTTTCAAATTTCATTATTACTTCCCCCTCGTTTATAGTTAATAAATAATTGCCAAATGTAATCGTTTTCTATTTTGATTAAAAAAAGTTAACCGTTTACAAAACCAACTATAAAACAATGAACGATCGCGACCTCCATCATGTTAAGTGAATACTTGATTCATTCTCATTATTAGCCCCCCAAAAGTTTCAGTTAGTAAATTACCCCTTTGTGTAATCGCTTACTTTTAAATTTAAAAATTTTTAAAACTTTCTTAAAATTGTAATTATAAGACTTTAAATATTAAATGTATTTATAATTTCAAGACTAGTTTTTGTATTTTAGAGACATTATTTATAATTTAGATTTAGTTCATACTTTTTAATAATAGTCTTACAATCTTTAATAATTGATAGAAAAGACAATTGTAATCGCTAACCAATTAAATTCAAAATATTATAAAATTTTATTTTAGTTGTAATTATAAGACATAAAATCAAGATTGTCTTTGTATTATAAAGACCGTTTTTTGCATTTTAGAGACATTTTGGAATCACCAAAATAAAAAACCTTTGGAAGTAAACTCTTCAAAGGTTTTTTGTCTATTATTTATTTCATTATCATTCTTTTAGTTTTGAACCGGGCTCAATGTTTTATCTTCAACTTCATTATATCCTACCCAAACTGCTCCATTATCTGCAGATCGCACACAATTTTCAATCCAACGAACGCCGTCAAGACCCGCATTAATATCAGGATAAACAAGGTTGCTTAACGTTTCTTCATCACCACGGTTTTTTGCATCAATTGCAATCGCAAACTTTAAATAAATATTGGCCCATGATTCCGATAAGCCCTCTTGATGTAAAGCTCCTAAACGCTCATCCGCATTGCAGCTGTCATCTAAATAAGGCATCGCACGAATTAACGTTTGAATTGGTTCACCCTGCACTTCATATCTTAGTTCATTAGGTTTGCTGTCCCACCACTCTAAGCTCGCCTTAGAGCCTACAATGCGAATTCTATGGCCATCCATGCATCCTGCGTTAATAGAAGAAGTCCATAGTCTGCCTACCGCACCATTTTCATAATGCATCAGCACATTCGCATTGTCCTCTAATGGAGCACGGCTGCTGATAAAGCTTTGACGGTCACATAAAAGTTTTTTAATTTTCATGTTTGGCATAATTAACTGTGACATATAATAAGTGTGTGTCGAAAGATCGCCTAACACAAAGCTTGGGCCAGCAATTTTCGGGTCAACACGCCATTTTTGCGCTTCACTAAATTTATCAGCACTGTCAGTTGCACTGAATCCGTGTGTATACTCTAAATCAACAACACGAATTTCACCGATATCACCATTTTCAATCATTGCTCTCATTTGAAGCAACAGCTGATTGCCGGAGAAACCATAGGTGACACCAACTATTTTCCCTTTTTCTTCAGCAAGTTCCTTCACCTCAAGAACTTCTTCACTCGTAAAAAATAAAGGCTTTTCACAAATAACATGAAGATCAGCTTCTAATGCGGCTTTACAAATTTCATAATGTGTCCCGTTAGGCGTTGCAATCGAAATCACTTCAATTCCATCTTCTCGCTTTGCTTCCTCAACAAACATCGTTTTATAATCAGGATAACAGCGATCTTCTGATACACCAAGATTCACCCCAAAGTCTTTCCCTCGAGCAGGATCGATATCAAATGCACCAGCCACTAATTCAAAAGCAGTATTGTCTCTTAACGCCCCTATGCGGTGTTTATATCCAACCTGTCCATGTCTTCCACCGCCAACCATTGCCCATCTTAGTGGTCTTGCAATTTTCTTCTCTCCATTTATCATATTTACCCCTCCAATTTATATTTAGAAAAGAATACTTTTTTTGCAAACGCTTTCTTTCCTAAAAATAGATTATGAAAGTTCATTACAATTGTAATTATAGGACAGTTAATAATTGATATACCTATCTCATTAAGAGTTGTTTTTGTTTTTTAGAGACATAATAAGTAATTGAACATCTACTCTTCATTATTTATTTTCAATATATCAATTTTTAAAATTAATAATAAATACAATTGTAACCGCTTTCTTAACAATGAAAAAATATTTAGAATTTTTATTACAATTGTAATTATAAGACGCATTTAAAAAGATGTCTTTATATTATTAAGACTCTTTTTTATATTTTAGAGACATTTTACAAAAAATATTTGTCCTTTTCAAAACAATAAAACCCCCACTTCAAATGCACTCCATTAAGCGGGGGGGGGGGGAGGAATTTATTCATCTTTGTATGTAGTTTCTTTTAAATCTGTATAAAGTGACCGAAAACGTCCAGGTGAATGACGCAGTGCAGAAGTGAAAACGCGTGTAAAATAATGAACACTAGTAAAGCCAGTTTCTTCTGCAATATCTTTAATAGATAAATCAGTTGTTTTAAGTAATGTTGCCGCTCTTTGTACTCTCTCATTTTGCACAAACTCCGAGTAGCTTATCCCTAATTCCGATACGAATATTCGCGATAAGTGCCGACCCGATATGTGCAAATGCCTTGCTACATCGGTAAGTTTTAATGAACCCGAAAGATTATCCTTAATGTGTAATTTTGCGACATTAAGAAGTGAAGGAGATGTTTCAGGTGAACTGTTGTGATTGTCTTTCTTTAAAGAAGGGACAAATGCTTGCAGCAGTGAAACAATAAGAGAATAAGATAAGTTTGTTAGCATTTCTTCAAAAAAAGCTTTTTCATTTTTTTTAGACTCAATAAGTAGTGATTTCCAAAGTAATGCTGCGGTTGACTCCTCTTCTACATTAATCACTATTTCAGAACATTGCTCTGCTTCCTTCATGATCTTATTCCATTCTTCACTTGATTCTGAGTTTATTAACTCAAAAGCCACATATACTAGAGCCAATCCTTCTTCACTTTTAATTTGGTGTAAAACCTCTGGTCTTGAAAAAAACATCGTATTTTTTTCAAGCTCATAAGTAGTAGTTTCATCTATATAACTTCCTTTGCCATCAAGTACATAACATATTTCAAAGAAAGAATGTTTATGAAGAAGATTATCATAATGTTTTGGCATCACTCCCCAATAATGCACATGAAAAGCTGAACCATACTGCACTAACCGGTTCGCATATTGATTTAAAGTTAATTTACTTGACATAAAATTATTTAAATCCAAAAAGATCCCTCCTTACTTTATTTTTTTCCTTTATCTATACTATAAATCTCAGTGTCTCGCTAATCAATATCTCCATTTTCCAATACTGGAATAACACAAACTTGCATTAAAATCCTTAATCACACTCTAATGCTTAATTATTTAATAATAATACCTCTAAATCATTTTTAAAAAGCGCATCACTTCTTATACAAGTGATGCGCCTCTCTTTTTGCTGTGAAATTTATTTCTGCATTACTCCATTTCGATTATCTTACTGCTTTTTTATTTAAACCTTCCTGAGCACCTCGCTTATCATAAGTACGGAATTGATGTTCTAACTGTTCAAGTGTAAGACCCTTCGTTTCTGGTAAGTATTTGCTCACAAACGTGATTGCCAAAAGCCCCAGAACTACGAAAACAAAAAATGTTATTGATAAACCAACTGTCGCAAGTAATACCGGGAACATCAAGCCAATAAGGGAGTTCACGATCCAGAGACAGAAAACAGCGATTCCCATGCCAATACCGCGAAAACGTGTTGGGAACATTTCCGAAATCATCAGCCACGTTACCGGTGCAATAGCTCCCTGCATGAATGCTAGAAACGTGACTGTCAAGGTAAGCACAATATATGGAAGTGCAGCAGACCCTTCAAGTGTTAATGAAAATATTCCAATGAGCAGATGTGCTGTCGTTGTTCCTGCTAAGCCTGTTATGAGCATTGGACGACGGCCTACTTTTCCAAGGAACCAGATACCGACCAAAGTTGCTACAACTGAGATAACACCATTGGCAATATTAGCAATAAGTGCAACCTTTGTTTCAAAACCAGCATCTTTTAGGATTTCAGTTCCATAGTACATAATTGAGTTAACACCGGTAATTTGCATGACAACAGCTGTTCCAATTCCAAGAAATAAGATGCGGCGTACCCATGGTATAGCTATCATCTCTTTAAATGTTGCTTTCTTCGTTTCTTTCTCTTTAGCGAAAGCTTCTTTAATCTCATTTAGTTCTACCTGCGCCTGATTCTCATCACGGACCTTCCGAAGAACACTGAGTGCAGCGTCATTTTTTCTTTTCGATACAAGCCAACGTGGACTTTCAGGCATTTTAAGCATTCCAAAGAACAAGAAAATTGCTGGAAGTGCTGCAATGACCAGCATGTAACGCCATACGTGCGGGTGGTCCCCCATTGCGTTGCCAAGAATAGCATTGAAAACAAAGGCTAACAGCTGTCCGCTAACAATCATTAGTTCATTTTGGGTAACCATTCGGCCCCGACCCTCAGCAGGTGCCATTTCTGCTAAATAACTCGGAACTGTTACTGAAGCTCCTCCTACAGCAAGCCCCAACAGAAAACGAGAGATAACCATAATCGTAACGTTTGGTGCAAGTGTACATCCAACTGTTGAAATAAAGAACAACAGTGCGAGATAAACAATGTTTTTGCGGCGGCCGATATAATCTGCTAATTGACCACCGAACACGGCACCAATCGCAGCCCCAAAAAGAAGCGAACTCGCGACGAGACCTTCAGTAAATGGGGTAAGACCAAGTTCTTCAGACATATAAGGCAGGGCCCCATTAATAACACCAGTATCGTATCCGAAAAGAAGCCCGCCAAATGTTGAGATTAAGATAACTTTAAACAAAAACGACTTGTGTTGTGTATTCAAGTTGAGTTTTCCCCCTTTGGAAATATAAAGGTTATAAATTATTAAAAAAATAGCCTTTTTTTGCATAGTTTCTTTATATAAAAACGCTATCCTAAAGAAGCAGCAAATCGATGTTAGCGCATCCATAAATCGCTTACATATATGACTAAAATAATTTTATAAAAATGAGCTTTTAAAATTAATTGTTTAACAGATCATTTACGATCACAATTAGTTATTCAATACACTTCAATAATTTTAGACAAGTGAATTAATAAAGTATTGTTCTGTTGATCTTTCAAAGAAATAGTTTGTTCCGCTAAATCAAGGTTATGAACATAGCCTTGACAGTTGTTCAGCACACCATCTTTATAATAATTAATTGTAATTAGGCCATTTTTAATTATTTTTTTTAAAATCATAATGTTTTCTCCTAATCTTAAAGTAATGCCGAGCATATCACTTGGACACGCCCGACATTAAAGAGCTTTACCCACTTATTAAATATTTAAGCCTTCTTTAATATTTAAGCCCTCTTTAATCGATTTTAGTGTGACTTCATTGGACCATTCCGGTTTATCAGGATAAGCAAACACTGAATTAGTCACAATGCCGTCAAATTTCAGTTCTCTTAATTTGCGATAAAGGGCTTCAAAGTTAATTTCCCCTTCACCAGGGTTTAAATGCTGGTGAATTGTGACGTTTGCATTAGGAGGATTTACAATATATCGTAATCCAAACGCTGCTTTATGATTCAGCGTATCCGCAATAAGAACATGATCTAGTAAATCTCCTGCTTCTTCCAAGTGCTTCTCGACATCACCGATACCATCATCATAGAAGAAAGCATGGGCAACAGAATAAACTAACTTAATCCAATCTTTATCAAGGGCACGAATCATTCGAATTGCTTCTGTATTCAGCTCAATAAAATCGTTAGGGTGTGATTGTAAATTAAGTCTAATTCCCTCTTTTTCAAAAATTGGCATCAGCTCTTCCATTGATTTCACAAACGACGCTTCACTTTCAACCGGACGGCTTTTGTCGCCGGCAAATTCGCTGTTCATTAAATCGACACCTAATTCAGAAGTAATTTCAATGCAGCGCTTCCAATTCCGCACTGCCGCTTGACGTTCTTCTTCAATCGGTGAAGACCACTGCTGCACAGGAAGAACAGAAGAAATTTTCACACCAGCATCTGAACAATATCGTTTTAAATCTTTGATCAGATGCTTATCCACCTTTGGATATTCATAAAACCAAATAAAATCTTTACGCGGTGATAGCTCTACATATTCATATCCTAACCTTGCAACAGCATCGATCGTATCTTTCAAATTTGTATTATCACGATAATGTGACGGATCATAAGCTAAACGCAATGTAAACATCTCCTTTTTTATTTGTTTATATTTAATCGTTATCTGCTGTACGTACAGATCCTATTCTTATATAAAATTAAGAGTTAACTAGAGATTTTGACTTATCATAAAATTCAGGACGTTCCGGCATTGTAATTGGAACAACCTCGCCTGTTTCCTTCGCTTTAACGCAAGCATCAGCCGTTACTGCGACAACATATCCATCCCATGCTGACGGTCCATCCATTTCGCCTTTTACAGTAGAATTAATCCATTCCTGCAGTTCAATATCATAAGACTCAATAAAGCGATCTTTCCAATCTACTAAAATTTCAGTTGAAAGTTTTGCTTCACTGCGCATAAGCACACTAGATGGCTCAGGTAAATTTGCTGTACCTGTTTCTCCGACAACTTGACATTGAATATCATAGCCGTATTGGCAGTTAACAAATATTTCCGTGTCAATTCGAATGCCCTGTTTCGTTTCTAGTAAGACAATATGCGGATCCTGAAGCCCTTTATCTGCAAGACGTGTGTTTCTAGGCAGAATGACTTGAGCAGACACATAATCGTCATTGAGTAACCACCTTAGGACATCAATTTCATGTGGGAAAGAATCAGTAAGTGCCATATCCCCACTGAACCCTGGAGCTGCAGGAGCTCGATGTGCACAATGCACCATTAACGGCTCACCAATCTTGCTATTATCAACGACCTTTTTCAATGCACGATATCCTTTATCATAACGACGCATAAAGCCTACTTGAACTAACTGCTTACCGTACGCAACTTCAGCATCAACAATTCTCTTACAACCTTCTGCAGTTGTCGCAAGAGGTTTTTCACAAAATACCGGTTTTCCTGCCGCGATGGAAGCCAACACAAACTCTTCGTGAGTTGGACCCCAAGACGTCACGATCACCGCATCAACTTCAGCAGATTGAATGACATCATGACCATTTTCATAAACCTTTGCATTAAGATTTTCGCGTTCCACAACCGCATGAGCTTGTGCTGCATTCACATCTGTTACCGCAACAATCTCTGCTCCTGATAACGTATTTGTAATTCTGCGAATGTGATCTTGACCAATCGCCCCAGTACCAATAACACCTATTTTTAAAATCATACAACTCGTACTCCTTTGTTTATTTATTGATTAACTAATGACTGAACAATTGAACTTTGTTTCTTGAAATCTCTAGGCAGGGATGCTTTTAGAACATCCATTGATTTTTTCACACCCGTAAGCGATCCCATCGTTAAGTCTTCCATTTCAAGAACGACCGGTCCCTCATAGCCTGTCATTTTTACAACTGTAAAGAACTCTTTCCAATAACCAATGTCATGTCCGTATCCAAGCGCAACATAGTTCCAAGAACGAGTCGCAAAGCTTTCCATCGGTTTCACATCAATAAGACCTTGTGCATCATTGATGCCTCTTTCAATGCGCACATCTTTTGCGTGAACATGATAAATCGCATCTCCTAATGTGCGTGCTGCCGCGATTGGATCGCCGCCCATCCAGAATAAGTGACTCGGATCAAAATTCATACCAACCATATCGCCAACTTCATTTCTTAATTTTAAAAGGGTTTCAGGATTATGAACTAAGTTAAAACCAAGATTTTCAATTGCAATTTTTTGAACGCCGTATTCTTTTGCCGTTTTTACAGCTTTTTCCCAATACGGAAATGCTACTTCATTCCACTGCCAATCAAGTGTTTCAAAGTGAGGCGGTAAAATCGGATGAGTCAGCCAGTTCGGTGTCACATCATTCGGTCCACCACTCGGACATCCTGACATCATCACAATCTTTTCGACTCCTAAAAGTCCGGCAAGCTTAAATGTTTTTTCAACCACCGCTTTATGCGCTTCCCCCTGCGCTGTCGGTTCAAGCTGATTTCCTGAACAGTTTAATGCAGCAATCTCAATGCCTCTGCTTTTAATCGCATCTAAAAACTGTTCGCGTTTAACAGCGCTTTCAAGAAGTCCATCTAAATCAACATGAGGCGCCTTTGACCAGTTGCCGCATCCTAATTCGAGTGTTTCAATTCCTAACTCTACACACGTATCAAGCATTTCTTCAAAAGACATATAACCTAAAATATCTGTGACTAGACCTGTTTTCATCATTTCAATTCCCCCTTAATATAACATTCATTCAATGTAATCGTTTTCCACTTTAAGCTAAAAAAAATGAACTGAAAGTTAATTAGTTACAATTATAATTATAGGACAATAGATAATGAGTGTCTTTGCATTAAGAAGACCTTTTTTTATACTTTTAAGACATAAGATAAATCAAGAGCCTAACTCAATACTTCTTAACCGCCCTATAAATATTAAATACAGACTGATAAAAAGGAAATAAGTTTAATTTTTTCTAAAAAACAAAAATATAAATAACGTACGATTAATTGCAATTATAGGACATATCATAAGTGATGTCTTTATATTATAAAGACATGTTTTTGTACTTTAGAGACAGACAATGAAAAATAAGGTGCATTTCCCCTTTATAAATCTTTAATTTTATATAAAAAAGAACCTGGGCTTGAAACCAAGTGACATTTAGAAAAAATATCACAAGACACCCAGGAGCACTTCTTTTATTTTTTAATAGCGTTACAGTTCTTTACTCTCCAACTGCTAAATGATTCGCCGCCATCTACATCTTCCATCTCCTTTGCAAAACGAGTATAAAGGTTAGATCATGCTTCAAATAAAATTCATAAGATAAGTTGTCTATCCCTCACTTTTCGGGAAATCAATAGGGAGCGGCTCTGGTCGCTTAAACGTACTTTCCACATGATAAAAGCAGCCTTCTTTTGCAGATTTAAGTAATCCTTCCATTACTTCTAAGGAGTGGAAGCCCATTTTTCCGCTTGCACGTTCTTCTCTTTGATCCCTAATCGCATATACCATATCGACAAGACCGATGCCGCGGCTGTTCTCTTTATGGCTTGTTTCATTAAATGGATGAATCACTTCGACCTTTTCCCATTCACTAAATGGTCCTTTTCTCGGTAGTCCTTTCCACCTATAGTTCTCTTTTGTTCTTAAAAGAACAGAACCCCCAAAAAGATTAGGCCCGTCTAATGGATCAATATCATTGATGCAAATCGTCCCTTCTGTTCCATAAATCTCAATTCTAGGAAGCTCTGAATCCCAAACATCAAAACTAGTAATAATCGTTCCAATGGCACCACTCATAAATTCAAGATTTCCTGTTATATGAGTATCGACTTCAACTTTAATCGTTTGCCCTCGTCTAGGCTCACTTTCAATTGTTCTTTGATCAAACGTTCTTCTTGACATCGCACAACAGCTTTTCACTGGACCAAGCAGCGATAAGAGCGCTGTAATGTAATAAGGACCGATATCAAGCAAAGGACCACCACCTTGTTTATAGAAAAAATCCGGGTTTGGATGAAACCATTCTTGACCATGGCTTACAACGAAAGCACTTGTGGCAATCACTTCTCCTATTCGGCCTTCATCTATGATTTTTCTGCAGGTTTGCAGACGGCCGCCTAAAAAAGTATCAGGCGCACAACCTACATAAAGGTTTTTCTCTTGTGCCAAAGTAATAATTTCTTCCCCTTCTTTCAGGGTTGCTCCTAATGGTTTCTCAGTATAAACATGCTTTCCAGCTTTTAGCGCCTCGATTGTTAGCTCGGCGTGAACTTCCGGAACAGTTAAGTTAAGAATAATATCGATTTCAGGATCCTTTATTAGTTCTCTGCTTGTGGCATACGCCTTTGGAATATGGTGCTGATTTGCCTTCTTACGCGCTTTTTCAAGATCTCGTCCTGCACAAGCGGTTACGTTCACAATGTCATACTTCTTTAAGTTATTAAAATAAACATCACTAATATCTCCAATTCCCAAAACACCCACATTAAACTTTTTCATTGTTAATTAGTCCTTTCAAATGTTATTGATATTCTATCCATACAGCACCGTTGTCAGCGGAACGAACACAGTTTTCTACCCAGCGAACACCTGCCACACCCGCTTCAATGCCGGGATACCAACGATCAAAAGCTTCGCCGCGGTCTGCCGCTTCCATCGCCTGCGCAAAGCGAGTATAAAGATTGGACCATGCTTCAAATAAGCCTTCAGGGTGCCCGCCGCCAATGCGGTCATCTTTTAATGCTTCCGGATATAAATAGTCCATGCCGCGTTCTAAGATTTGGACCGGCTTTCCTTGTACTTCATAGCGGAGCTGATTAGGCTGCTCATCCCACCAGTCAATACTCGCTTTTGAACCAATCACACGAATCTTTTGTCCATGCATCGAACCAGCATTAACGCAGGAAGACCATACAGTTCCAATGGCACCGTTATCATATTCCATAATTGTATAGGCATTGTCTTCAAGCGGTGCGCGACTTTTCACAAAGCTTTGTCGCGTGCACATCAATCTTTTAATTTTCATATGCGGCAGCATTACCTCTGATAAATAGAGCGGATGTGTTCCTAAATCACCGAGCACATAGCTTGGACCTGCCATTTTCGGGTCAACACGCCATTTCGTACTCGCATTTTTTTCTTCTACCGCTTCAGAGTGAAAACCATGGGCAAACTGCATATTTACAATGCGTATTTCTCCCAATTCTCCGTTTGCAATCATCTGACGCGCCTGCTCAACTGCCTGATGGCCGGAATACCCGTATGTAACGCCAACAACACGATTCATCTTTTTCGCAAGAGTTTCCAGCTCTTTTGCCCCTTCAGTCGTAAAGCATAACGGCTTTTCACATATAACATGCAAACCAGCGTTTAGCGCCGCTTTACAAATTTCATAGTGCGTACCGTTTGGAGTCGCGATTGAAACCGCTTGAATGCCATCTACACGCTTCGCTTCTTCTGCAAACATTGTTTTGTAATCAGGATAGCAGCGCTCCGGATCGACATGTAAATTAACGCCAAAGTCTTTCCCGCGTTCAGGGTCAATATCAAATGCTCCGGCAACTAATTGAAAATTATGATCACGAAGCGACGCCGAACGATGAATATATCCAATTTGACTGCCCCTGCCACCGCCTACCATCGCCCAACGTATCGGATTTTTTACATTTTTTTCTCCATTAATCATCTTTTATCCCCCTTTATTCAAAATGGATGTACAATCAATAGCCAACACTTTTTAAGTAGTTCACACTTTGCTTTACATCTCGTAAACTCGTATCTGAATTCCTGGGATCACGTTCCTGTTCAATCGTGATATAGCCGTGATAATCGATCTCTTTTAACAAGCGATGAATGGCATTATAATCAATAATCCCCTGTCCAATTGGGCACATAACTCCTTTCGCGCAGGCATCAAAAAAGCGAATGTCCTCTCTCATCACTTGATGATACATTTCAATATCAATATCTTTAAAATGGATATAATCGAGTCGACCTGCATAGTCTTTCAACCACTGCACAGGGTCCATTTTTGAATAATACAGATGCCCTGTATCGAGGCAAAGCCCTGCTGTTTCATAAGGAATGTCTTCTATTAATTTCTTAATTTCATCTTCAAATTCAATATAGCCGCCGGCATGAGGATGGATGACGGGGCGTACTCCATACTGATGCCACGCAAGCTGTGAAAGAAGACGAATATGTCTCATCATCTTGTTCCAATCCCCGTCAGATAACCTTTTTGCTCGCTCAGGATGGCCAGCATTGTAATCCCTTTCATCATGCCCCCAATCAATGATAACCAAAAAAGGTGGTGAATACCGTTTCCCTTTTTCCAATTCGGAATTAGGAAGTTTTGTTATTAAAGAACAAATATCATCTACCTGTTTTAATAAATTTTCTAAATTACCCTCTGAAACGAGGTCATCAAAAATAGTCCCAGCAATAATACTCAAATCATTTTTAGCTAGTTCTGCCTGTACTTTCTTAATATCCATCGGTATATAGCCATATGGCCCGAGTTCAATTCCTTTATAATCGGCTTGTGAGGCCTCTTTTAACACCCGCTCCCATGGTGGAAGAAAAGGATTTTTCGGATCATCAACACCCCAGCTGCAGGGAGCTCCTGAAATTATAATACTCATGTAAAACACCTCCGAAATTTATACTTTCATTATAAATTCAGACGATATTAAACGCTTTCATAATCTTGCTTAATTTAAGCACCTTTTTCTTCTATATAAATAAAAACTTTCACTATTTTGTTTTTATCGAAATTTTTAGGATCATTCATGCCTAATATGGAGAGAATTGAGAGAAAAATAAAAAGCAATCAGTTTATCACCATTGCTTTTTTTGAAGAATGTTATCTATTTAGTAAGGGTTTTACTTTTACTTTTCAGTCCATAACTGACGATATTTTTTAGGAGGCATACCAACTGTTTTTGAAAAAAGGGTCGTAAAGTAACTAATATTATCATATCCTACTCGACCAGCAATTTTTGTGATACTATCATTTGTATTAATAAGTAAGGACTGCGCTTCTCCAATGCGGCGTCGAATTATATATTGAATAGGCGAAAAGCCAGTTGATCTCTTGAAAACATGAACCAAATGATAGGAACTTATGTGAAATCTTTTAGAAAGGCAATCTAATGTAAGATCTTCGAGATAATACTCATCAATATAAGATTTTATATTACTTGATAATACCGATTCTTCTGACTCCGATAACATGAAGTTCTCCTGTGGAATTTGTAAAATGAGCGTAATAAGCGCACGGATGAGATAACTGCACATTTCTTCTGCCCCATGTTTTTCCTCAGAAATTTGTGAATACATTATTTCCAGCAATGATTCAATATCTCGTGCATACTCCCCACTGTGTAAAACATAGGAATGTTCTTTTGAAACTAAGTGGTTTCTTGGTAATCCAGTTAGCTTAACATCGGTCACTCCGCAGCAAAAAACGCTCATCTTTGTATCTGTATTTGCATATTCATCGTGAAGAACACCGGTATTATATATTAAAATATCCCCTTTACGTGTTTTATAATGCCGATCCCCAATCATATGAAGGCCATTTCCTTCTTTAATAAAAATGATTTCCATCACATCATCATGCATATGCATCGTTCGAGGCAGCCTTGTATAAGTATCATCAACATTACAAATATAGAGCAATTTAGGAATTAAACCATTTTCAAAGCTAGGCTTTAAGTCTTTTTCAACAAAATATTGAGTCATTATTTACTCCCTCCAACAGCTTAACTGAAGTATCCAAGCAATCCAACATCTATTATAAATTCTAATTTATAAAACAAAAAAGCGCATCACTTCTTATACAAGTAATGCACTGATAATACTAAAGTAGAATAATTTGAGAAACCGTCTTGTTGTGATCGTTGGCAATCGTTCGAATCGTTCCATTTTCTAAACACCCACAATGTTTAGGTAAGAAATTACAAACACCAATCGAACGAATGAAGAAATATATTAGAAAAAAAGCTTTAAATCAACATTTTTCGATTTTGTTTTAAATCGAATTAAGCCGATATAAAAAGTACTATGAGAAAAAGTATGAGTTTGTTTAACTTATCAAAGATATATTAGCTTGATCTGAATTTTTAACATTATTTCTCCTTATCTTTTCCTGTTTCTTCTAAGAAGGAATTACCAACGGTACCCGTACGTCGAATATGAGCATCAACCTCTATATTGACGGTTATTTTTTTAAATGTTTCACCCCAATTCGTTTTTAGCTTTTTCCATTCTTTAGGGTTGGAACGATGAATTGCCTCACCAAAGCCAAAAATGTCGACTCCTTCTTCTTTTGCTTTTTTAACAGATTCCTCTATATTATTTTTAATAACCTCTGATAACTTTTTATCAAGTTCTTCAATCGTTTTTGTTTTTGTTAAATCAATCTTGCACTGCACTTCACCGACATTAGCTTCAACGAAAAGATCGACCTTTATTTTCGGTTTTCCATTTTCTACTTCTCCTGTGACATCCGGCTTTGTGCGAATGACTTCCAGTACTAAATTACCGCCCTTTGAGCACTTCACTTGCTCAACAGTGCTTTGTACATGCCCTACAACATATTGAAAGCCTACGCTTTCTTTTTCATTTAACCAGCTGATAAGCTTATCATTTTTAAACATCGCGATGGTTGAATAACGAAGTGTTGCAGGTGAGTTCGTACTTTCAACATTTTTTTGCGTTTTTCCAATCGCTGCATCCCCAATCAATCTGACACCTGTTAAAACAGGATGCTTTCCATCACTAACAATATCTGCAATAAGCTCATCTAATGCGATTGAAATGGTCGGCGCCCATACTTTTTCTGATACTTCTAATGAAGAAAAAAGCTTATTGGCAGAGATATCCTCACCATGTGCCAAAGTTTTAACAACTTCTTCTGCACGACTTTCTCTTGCTACAATAATATAAAAGTCAGTACGCAGCTCGTGATCACGTGATAAGAAATCAAGCAATTTGTTAATGCCAACCTCTTCTGCAAACTCTTCGCTAATAACTACCATACGAAGATGAGCAAAATAAAGTTTTCTCGGTGAAATGGTTGACATTTTCCGAATCGCTTCAAAAATCGTATCCGCGGTTTCTGTATATACTGTGACAGGCGTCCGATTTGTCGCTGCTTCCTGTCCAGCTACTTCACCTGGATTTACAACTTGTGCAGAAAGAAGAAGGCCATCTTCGCTTTTATCAATACCGATTGCTGTTGTAATTGCAAGCTCATTTAATTCCTTGCGGCTCCAACATCCAGTTAGCATACTTATAACTAGAAGTACTATGGCAAGTAAGAATATATATTTTTTCACCATGTAAATGACTCCAATTAGATTGATGTTCCAATCACTTATTCCTTTGTTATAACATCTGCATGGAATTGTCCGTCTATGCAAACAAAATTATTTATCGTATGAATTGTAATCATTATGATCAACTAACTTAAATACTGGTTTAAAGCTGAGGTTTCCATAACTGATCTTGTCGGAAGCAAAAAAACACCTTAATCTAGTAGTGATTAAGATGTTTTCAGTTTAACAAACTAACCATTTAGTTAAACTAAATACATAAATAAAACAAATAACAAAAGTGAATACATTAATCTTCTAACAAGAACAAGGCAATAATAGTTAATATAAAGGTAGGAGAGGAAAAATGGTTGAGAAAGAAAAAATATCTGTCCATCAATTTATGATATCAGTGACTCTTTTTACAATTGGAACAACCATCTTAATTGCGCCAGCCACTGTAGTAACCGAAGCAAAACAAGATGGTTGGATTTCTGCAATACTCTTTACAGGAATAGGTTTATTATTGGTATTATTCTATAATACTCTAGGAAACATTTTTCCAAATATGACGTTGGTAGAACTAAGCATTAAGCTTTTAGGAAAGTGGATAGGTAATATGGTTGCTTTTATCTATGTTTCTTTTTTCTTATACAGTACTGCAGCACTATTATTTTATGTTGGGAATTTCTTGACCACACAAATGCTGCCAGGAACACCAATTCAATCGATTATCATTCTTTTGACAGGGATTTTGATAATGGGGGTTTACTATGGAATTGAAACCTTAGCTCGTTTTGCCGAAATTGTCTTCCCTTTCATTGCATTGCTTTTTCTTATTTTAGTCATAACGATTTCCCCACAAGTCGAATTTCAAAATATTCAGCCCATATTTGAAGGAGAGATCAAATCTATACTGCATGGGGGGCTGTTCTATTTTAGCAATACGTTTCTAATGCTTATAACACTCTTAATGATCTTTCCCACTCATATGAATGAACCAATAAAAGCTAAAAAAGCGTTTATTTTTGGATCATTGATTGGAGGAATTATACTTATCATTATTATTCTTTTAAGTATTTTAGTTCTTGGTCATTATATTACTTCAACACAAGCATATCCAAGCTATACATTATTTAAAAAAATTAGTATAGGAAACTTTTTGGAGCGTATAGAAGTCGTTATGGCTACGATATGGTTTATTACAATTTATTTTAAAATGACAATGTATTTTTATGGAGCTGTTTTAGGTCTTACCCAAATGTTAAAGTTAAATAATTATCGGCCGCTGCTTCTTCCTTTAGGAATGTTTTTAGTTCCCTTTTCCTTAGTGATATATCCGAATACAGCCTATATGCAAACATTTGAAACGACCGTTTGGATTCCTTATTCCTTTACTTTGGGGTTATTCCTACCATTGTTATTATTTGGAGTAGCCATATTTAGAAAAAACGCGCTAAGTAAAAATACATAAATGTGTAATAAAAAATTTACGTAAGATGATCCTTGTGGGAAGCAAAAAAACACCTTGATCTAGTAGTAATCAAGATGTTTTCAGTTTAAATGGCATTCAAAAATGATTGAACAAACGGGATCGCAGCCCCGATAGGAACTCCATTTGCAGGTGAACCGCTCATATAAATAAATGGCTCATTATTTGGAAAGGCAGTCTTTTCATTCACTTTTTCATGAAGAAATGCAATATCTTCTTCCTTTAAATAAGGTGCTAAATGGCCGCCTAAAATAAATTCCCGGTTTATAACAAGGTGGATATTGTTAATTGAAAAAGCGAGCTGATCTAAAAAGGCGTGCCACCTCTTTACATATGAAGCCGTTTTAGAACGTACTTGTTCAAAGAAAAACTCTAATGATTCATCTTCTTCTAAAAGCGCACTAACAGAGCTGTATGTTTCCATACATCCTTTTTTTCCGCAGTAACATGCCGGGCCATCAGGATTAACGGTCATATGCTCTACCGTACCGCTATGTCCCTCTTTTCCCATATAAATTTGATTATTTATAATAATGGCACCGCCAAGATGTGTACCAATCGATAGATAGACAGCATCTCCAATATCATTTCTTACCCACAGCTCTGTTGTTGCTGCACATTTTGCGTCATGTAAAAACATGCATGGATAATTGAGATGCTGTGAAAAAACACCAATATCTAATCCTGTAGAAGTCAATATTTTTCCGTACGTTATTTTTTGTCCATCATTTGATGTTAATCCTTGTACCGCAAAACCAACGCCAAGAACCTGCTCTTTTTCCGCATTAAGTGATGAAATAAAAGCTTCAACAGCCACACTTACCTCTTTGTAATAACTATCTACATTGGAATACTCAATTGATAGTACCGTTTTCTCAAAAACACTACCACGCAAATCGATCGCTACAATTTGAACGGTCTTTTTTTGAATTTCTACCCCAATGCTAATCCGAGCCTGAGGACAGATCGCATAAGCAGCGGCGCGCCTGCCAACAGAAGATTCAAACTGCCCGCTCTTCTCAATTAACTTTTCCTTTTCCAAGCGCACTAAATTTTGCGTAATCGTTGGTAAGCTCAACTGAAGTTGGTTCGCAATTTCCTGTTTAGAAAGTTTCTCATTTTGATAAATAAGATGGTAAATTGCTGAGTAATTACTTTTTTTTATATCTTTAAATGTGATGTTGTAATCCATGAAAATACCTCATTTTATAAAATATTTTTATAAAAATTCTTTATTTAATTTCCGTTTAAAATATATCACAGAAGCGGAGTCAACAACAACTTTGGCAAGATTTATTTTGCCAATTTTTTATTTTGTTCATGTTGACTGCTGAAGAAAAAAGATTTATTATGTAAATATATTTTATAAAACTATTTTACAAAATAAATTAACAAAAAGGAAGGTAATAAATATGGGAATTATTGAAAAAATGAGACTAGATGGAAAGAAAATTTTTGTAACAGGCGGGGCACGGGGGATTGGTAAAAGTGTTGCAACCGCTTTTGCTGAAGCAGGAGCAGATATCGCAATTGTTGACTTAGATTTAGAAGAAGCAAAAAAGACAGCACGAGAACTTGAAGAGAATAATGGAATTCAATCAATTGCGATCAAAGCAGATGTAACAAACCCGGAAGATGTTAATGCGATGATCGAACAAGTACTCGAAACTTTTGGTCGTTTAGATGTTGCTTTCTGCAATGCCGGAATCTGCATGAACATTCCAGCAGAGGAAATGACGTATGAACAGTGGAAGAAAGTCATTGATATTAACCTTTCCGGTGTCTTTTTAACAGCGCAGGCAGCTGGAAAAGTGATGTTAAAACAAGGCGGCGGTTCAATTATTAATACAGCGTCAATGTCAGGACATATTGTTAATGTGCCGCAGCCGCAGTGTTCTTACAATGCTTCTAAAGCAGGAGTAATTCAGCTGACAAAATCTCTCGCAGTAGAATGGGCAGCACGAAATGTACGCGTAAATTCGATCAGCCCAGGATATATCGGCACAGAACTGACATTAAATTCTCCAAGCTTACAGCCGTTAATCCAGCAGTGGAATGAAATGGCACCGCTTGGACGAATGGGTAAACCAGAAGAACTTCAGTCTATTTGTGTGTATCTTGCAGGAGACACAAGCAGCTTTACGACAGGCTCTGACTTTGTAATCGATGGTGCGTTTACTTGTATTTAATAGACTAACAGAATCTTGCTTTTAATAAACAAGGAGGTTATTCGATGGACTATTTACTGGGAACAGATATTGGAACGTCTGGTACGAAAACGATTTTAATGGATACAGAAGGCAATTTAATCTCTCAAGATTTACAAGAATATGATGTTTTAACCCCAAAACCTTTATGGGCAGAGCAGTGGCCGGATGTATGGCTCGACGCGGCAAAAGCTTCTATTAAAAATACAGTACAAAAATCAGGTATTGCAGCAGAAAACATTCGCGGCATCGCGATTAGCGGTCTGTATGGAGGTTCTGGAATTCCATTGGATGAAAACATGGAACCTGTTAGACCGTGTATGATTTGGATGGACCGCAGAGCAGAAGAAGAAACAAAATGGGTACTAGATCATATTGGCGAAGAAAAACTTTTAGACATTACTCATAATGGCGCTGACCCTTACTATGGCTATACGAAAATGCTTTGGATGAAAAATCATGAGCCGGAAAACTGGGAGAAAACAAAACTGTTTCTACCGCCAAATGATTATGTGATTTATAAGCTTACTGGAGAAATTGCGATTGATTATTCTTCTGCAGGAAACATCGGCGGTATTTTTGATATGAATGAAAGAACATGGTCGAAAGAAATGATGGATGCAATGGAAATTCCGCTATCAATGATGCCTAAAAAAATCGTGGAATCGACAGATATTGTCGGTGGATTAACAAAAGAAAACGCAGCTGAATTAGGTCTTTCTGAAGGAATGCCAGTAATCGCAAGCGGAATTGACTGCGGTGCTGCCAATATTGGTCTCGGTGTATTTGAATCTGGTATTTATGCGGCGGCAATTGGAACTTCGATGTGTGCAGCCTTAATTTCCGATAAGCCAGTGAAAGGAAAAGGTTTGATTGTTTGGCCATATTTATATGATGCGAAAAGACTTTCCTATTATTTCGCTGGAGGCGCAACAGCAGGAGCAATTGTGAAATGGTTCCGACAAACGATGTGTCAATTTGAAATTGAAACAGAAAAATCCGGCGGAAAAAATGCTTATGATGTTTTAAATGAACAGGCAGCACAGCTTCCGGTTGGAAGCGAAGGGCTGATTGTACTTCCCTACTTTATGGGAGAAAGAAGTCCTGTTTGGGATTCTGATGCAAAAGGAACGATCGTTGGGCTTTCATTAGCACATACAAAAGCCCATATTTACCGCGCATTTTTAGAAGCGGTTGCATTTTCATTACGAGATGCGATGGAAGCTACCGGAGAAAATCTAGGTGAATACATCCTGCTTGCCGGTGGTGTAACAAAGTCAAAGCTGTGGAGACAAATTTTCGCTGATGTAACCGGCTATCCAGTTGTCTGCCCGGTACATGATGTAGAAGCAAATATGGGAGACGTGATGCTTGCCGGAATCGGAACTGGCCTTCTCTCTTATGAAGATGTGAAGAAGTGGCAGGTTTTAGATGAAAAGATTATGCCAAATAAAGAGAATCATGAAAAATATAATGACTATTACACTGTTTACAAATCTGTATATAAGAATTTAAAGCATGATATGGAAACGTTGACAAAACTTTCTTAAACATAACTTGGAGCTAATGCTGAAGCAGAATAATCCAAAATTGCTTAAAAAGGATATGATGCAAATGAATAAATTTAAAAAAAGAATAGGATATGGAGTTGGCGACTTAGGATGCAACCTCGTATTTAGTACAATGGCATCTTATTTAATGTTCTTTTATACGGATGTCTTTGGAATAACAGCCACAGCTGCAGGTACTTTAATGTTAGTAACAAAAATAATTGATGCTTTAACAGATACCGGTATGGGAGTATTAGTTGATAGAACGAAAACGAAATGGGGACAAGGCAGACCCTATTTTCTTATCGGGGCCATTCCCTTTGCTGCATTTACTGTCTTGACATTTATTGTTCCAGATTTCAATATGACGGGAAAAATTATTTGGGCTTATGTTACTTATTGCTTGTTATGTACTGCTTATACAGTAGTAAATATTCCATTAAATACGATTGTACCAAGGCTAACCTCCGATCTCCATGAACGAAACTGGCTAGTATCAACTAGAATGATTTGTGCGTTAATTGGAACCGCTTTAGTAATGTCCATTACGATGCCGCTGGTAAATTTCTTCGGCCAAGGAGATACACAAAAAGGATTTTTAATTACGATGAGCGTTTATGGTATTGCAGCAATGTTATTGTTTGTATTTACCTTTATGAATACGAAAGAGGTTATTCCACCGTCCGTCCAACCTGGGAAATCTTCTTTGAAACAAGATTTAAAAGGGTTAACGGACCAAGCGTTTATTTTCTTTATCTTGAATTTCCTCTATTTTGCTCTTTTTGTTATTAGAAATACAACCGTGATCTATTATTTCACGTATAACCTGGGACGTACGGATTGGCTAACGTTTGTAGGGCTATTCGGTATTCTCGCTGGACTGCCAATGCTTTTACTTTTACCTTGGCTTCAAAAGAAGATGCCGAAGAAAAATGTACTGTTTTTAAGTACTGCCATTTATATTGTTGGAGATTTACTAATTTATTTCGGAAAGACATCACCCGTTTTACTTATTGCAGGTCTGACTATTACCGGTCTTGGTATTTATGGCATCTTTGGTACCACATTTGCTATTCAACCAGATGTCATCGATTATTCAGAGTATAAAAAGAATAAAAGTATTTCTGGTATGATTGCTGCTTTTCAAGGTTTTTTTGTAAAAGGAAGCATGGGACTGGCAAGTGCTTTTATTGGAGTGCTTCTGAGTATGGGTGGTTACGTTCCAAATGCTACACAAACAGAAACTGCATTACAATTTATTGAAATAAGTTTTATTTGGACTCCATTGGCTATTTGCTTGTTGATTGGAATTGCAACATGGTTCTATAAACTAGATGATAAAAGGGCAGAGATGAGCATAGAGCTTGAGCGACGTCGTACATTACCAAAACAAAATGTTGTAAACCTTTAATAAAGTTGATTCGTAAAGTAGACAAAAGAAATAAGTTAAATTTCGGTGACAATCACTTGAAATATTATCTATCAAACAATTTTAATATCCCCCTTTTTATAGGACAAACAGCCTTCATTTTTAAAAATGGAGGCTGTTTGTTATTCATTATTCATTATATTCAGTTAGATAAAACATGAAATTTCAAAATGATGAACCTCCCCTCCCTACCGCTTTGCGCTTGAGGAAGGGGACTTCTGGCTGAATGTCGTTAAATTAAAAATGATATTTTTGACTCTCAAAAAGCTAAACTTTCGAAAGATCAAACTGCTTTTTTAGGCAGTTAATGAGTTTAAACAAGTAGATATTTTGCTAAACTGAATATAGAACTCATACAAATAACAAAAGTAAATACATTAATCTTCTAAAAAGAACAAGGAGTGGAAAAATGATTGAGAAAGAGAAAATATCCACCCGTCAATTTATGATATCTGTGATTCTTTTTACAATTGGAACAACCATCTTATTTGTGCCAACCACTGTAGCAACCGAAGCAAAACAAGATGGTTGGATTTCTGCAATACTCTTTACAGGAATAGGTTTATTATTGGTATTGTTCTATAATGCTTTAGGAAACATTTTTCCAAATATGACGTTGGTAGAACTAAGCATTAAGCTTTTAGGAAAGTGGATAGGTAATATGGTTGCTTTTATCTATGTTTCTTTTTTCTTATACAGTACTGCAGCACTATTATTTTATGTTGGGAATTTCTTGACCACACAAATGCTGCCTGGAACACCAATTCAATCAATTATCATTCTTTTTACAACCATTTTAATGATGGGTGTTTACTATGGAATTGAAGTCTTAGCGCGTTTCGCCGAATTTGTAATCCCTTTCGTTTTATTGCTTTTTCTCATTTTAGTCATAACCATTTCCCCACAAATAGAGTTTCAAAATATGCAGCCCATATTTGGAGAAGATATCAAATCTATAATTCATGGGGGATTTTACTCTATTTTAACAATACTTTTCTAACGCTTATAACGTTATTAATGATCTTTCCCTCTCATGTAAACCAACCAATAAAAGCTAAAAAAGCGTTTATTTTTGGGTCAGTTATTGGAGGAATTATACTTATCATTATTATTCTTTTAAGTATTTTAGTTCTTGGGCATTATATTACTTCATTACACCAGTATCCAAGCTATGAATTATTTTTAAAAATTAATATAGGAAATTTTATTGAACGTATAGAAGCTGTTATGGCTACAATCTGGTTTATTACAATTTATTTTAAGATGACAATGTATTTTTATGGAGCTGTTTTAGGTCTTAGCCAAATGTTAAAGTTAAATAATTATCGACCATTGATTCTTCCTTTAGGGATGTTTTTAATTCCCTTTTCCTTAGTAATATATCCAAATAACGCCTATATGCAAACATTTGAAACAACCGTTTGGATTCCTTATTCCTTTACAATTGGTATATTCCTGCCATTGTTATTGTTTGGAATAGCTATCTTTAGAAAAAACATGCTAGGTAAAAGTACATAAGTTTGTAATAAAAAGTTTTCGTAAAATGACCTTCTCGGAACCAACAAAACACCTTGAGCTAATAGTGATCAAGGTGTGCTGGTTAAAAATAATGCTTTGGAAACATAGAAGTTGATTTACTTACTATTTTTTTGGATTATGAAGCGATACATATCATTAAAAAGAAGCAGCTTCACCAAGGGGTGGAGTCTGCTCAAAATTGGAAAGAATTCATTAATAAACTATTTGGCACCGCATCATAATCCATAAGTCAGCAGGAAATTTATGTCCTACGTTTTTTTATAAATTATCTTTGCACCAGACCCGGTTAGCCTTTTATAATGAACTCATAAAATTAGACATGAAATGAGGATATGTTAAAGCAGGTTTATGAAAAGAAAAAAGATGTTCGTTATTTTCCCCACTCATATAACTATAAACGCTTCCACTAATCAAATGAAGTTGTAGAATATATGTAGAATTGGAGGAGCATTTTTACAGTTATCCTTGCTATAATAAAAGGAATTCGGTATATATACAATCATCTTGACAATTAATATAACATTTTCAATGAGAGCATTGCCGCATATTCAATAGTAACGGAAATTATTACAAAATGAAAGACTGATTTATGGCTAAAGAACGGGCAAATCAATTTTCACGGATAATCTATAAATTCAAGGTGAAAAGGGGATTTAAATGAGTTTATATAATCAAACAACAACAATTGATAAAATAGTTGATATTAAAGATTCTTTACCGAAAAAACAAAGACAGTTATGCGATTATATTCTTAAAAATCATCAATCAATAGGATTAATAACAATTAAAGAGCTTGCCAGTAATGCCAACGTTGGAATCTCAACTGTGATGCGTACGATAGATGCCTTAGGCTATGAAAATTTTAATGACTTACGAAAAGATATCTATGATGAATCGGTGCCTTCTGTTTCGAAATGGACATTACAGAAGTCTTTTACAGAAATTGAAAAAGAAGAAGAAAAAGCTCCAACTTTAGTGCAAGTTTGGGAAGAATCAGTTAATTTATTAAACAAATCATTAGATTCTAGTTTAATGGAAAATTTTGAAGATGCAGTTGATTGCATTATAAAATCAAGTTATATCAATGTTTTGGGAACTCGACCGTACAAAGCAACTGCATTATATTTCGAACAGCTTCTTGGAGAATTCTATCCTAAGATAAGGCAACTAAGTCATGATACAGAAGTAATTTATGACAAGATTTTGCAATTTGAAGAGAATGAAATTTTAGTGGTTTTTGCATTCGAACCATACACAAATCGAATTATTGAAGCAGTTAAGCTGACCTATGAACTAGGTAATAGGATTATATTAATAACAGACCATATCTCATGTCCAATTATTTCATATGCGTCTGTAACGTTAAAAGTAGAAGTTAGTGAAGAACAATTTTCAGTAATACCTATTATGGCATTGATAGATGCATTAGTAATTGAAATTGGGAAACGAACATCAGAAGAATCGATTAAAAAGTTGAAAAGACTTGAAAAAACACTGATAGAAAAAAATATAACATTTTCCTATTAAGACTAGAAAAACAATTGTTTATCCAAGCTGAAGAAAAAGTTTAAGCTTTAAAATAAGTGGAAAGTGCGAAAACCATTGGATAACCCCAATGGTTCTTTATTTTTTATTAATGATGTTTATCCTGTTACTTTATCCATCTAGCATTCTTTGATTTCAAAGAGATAATTCATTAGAAATTAATGCTTTCTTAGTAGACTTTTTGGATGTAATAATGACAGCTGCAATAACAAAAGCTACCCCCATGTATTGCCATAAATTTAACTTTTCATGGAAAACCATAAATCCGATTAAGGCTGCAACTACAGGTTCTATAGTAGCTATGATAGATGCTCGACTTGATTCTATTGTGTTTAGACCTTTTGTATACAAAAGGAAGGGAAGCATTGTTGAGAGAAAACCAAGACCTATTATATAGAACCATACTCTAATATCTGAAAATAAAGGTAGTACGTGCCATAGTCCACTAAAAGGAGTTACTGCCATTGCTGCGAACAAAAAAGTATAAACAGTAACAGTTAAAGAGTCATACTTTTTTAACGAAAATTTCCCAAATATACTGTAAAGTGCATAAAAAAGACCTGAACCAAGCCCAAGAATGAATCCATATAATGAAATTGATTCATTCGTATTCGGCAGTATGCCAATAACAAATGAACAACCGACAAATGTCGTAATTAAAGCGATAACCTTTCGTGTCGTTAAAGATTCTTTAAAAATTAATCTTGATAAAATAGTTACAAATGCAGGTGCTGTGTAAAGAAGAATGGATGCAATGGAAATAGATGTTTCTTCAATCGCACTAAATAAACACCAATTAAAAAGGACAATACTAAAAACTCCAGTTCCAATAAAATATTTACTATCAGATACTTTGATTCTAAATAACTGCCGATTCTTGATCATGACATAACATACTAAAAATAAAGATGCAGATAAAGCACGAACTGTAACAACCTGTGTTGGTGAAAAACCTATTTCGTACAAGTATGATACAAAAATACCAATAAGCCCCCATAAAGCTGCCCCTGCGCCGATAAATAATAAGGCTAATTTGTTTTCCATCGATCTTTTCCTCCCCGTCTAAATACCAACAGAGAGTTGGTATATTAAATATTCTTTCAAAAACATAGAAAAGCTGCACCCATCTAAATAGGAGTGCAGCTTCCCTTTATTTACATGATTTTTAAATTTTCCAGTCTATAGTTGTTTAATATTCACATATACACTTTTTACTTCCGTGTAATTCTCTAAGCCATACTCTCCACCCATTTCGCGTCCAATGCCAGATTGTTTGTATCCGCCAAATGGCATTGTCTCCCACTCAAGACCAACGTCATTAATCCAAACAGTCCCTGCTTGTAATTTACGGGCAATATAATGACCAGACTTTATATTTTCTGTCCAAATACTAGCCGCCAAACCATAATCGCTGTCATTTGCTCTTTTAATTACTTCTTCAACAGTATCAAAAACGAAAACAGACATTACTGGACCAAAGATTTCTTCACGTGCAATCGTCATGTCATCTGTTACATCTGCAAAAATCGTTGGTTGAACAAAATAACCTTCATTAAATACTTTTTCACCTCCTGCAATAAGACGTGCACCTTCTCTTTTTCCTTGCTCGATATAATCAAGAACAGTTTGTTTCTGTTTTGCTGAGACGAGTGGACCCATATCTGTTTCCGGATCCATTCCTGGGCCCACTTTCAACATGTTCGCACGTTCTGCCAATGCTTCCAATACCTGATCATAATGTTTACGATGAACGTAGACTCGTGTACAAGCACTGCAGTTTTGTCCATGATTGTACATTGTACCGTTAAATGCCCCTTCAATTGCTTCTTCTAGATTGGCATCCTCTAGGATGATTGTAGGTGATTTACCGCCTAATTCAAGCGTGACTCCTTTGATTTGATCTGCAGATTTCTTCATAACTTCTTTTCCGACACCTGTTGATCCAGTGAACGACACTTTGTCCACCATATTATGGGTAACAATGGCGTCTCCAGCAACTCGACCAGAGCCAGGAGTGATGTTCACAACACCGTCTGGAAAACCAGCTTCTTTGAGCAGTTTTGCTATATAAAGTAGAGAAAGCGGCGTTTCACTTGCAGGTTTAATAACAACTGTACAGCCAACAGCTAGAGCCGATCCGAGCTTCCAAGCAGCCATCAAAAGTGGAAAATTCCATGGAATAATTTGTCCTACAACCCCTACAGGTTCGTGCACAGTATAATTCACATATTCTGGTGATACTTGTGTTGTTTTTCCTTGAATTTTCGTTGCGAAACCTGAATAATATCTGAAGTGTTGAATTGATCCATCAACATCATCTGTTAATGCAATTTTATATGGTTTACCGTTATCTAAGGACTCGAGCTGTGCAAGCTCTTCACGGTTTTCTTCCAAAAGATTTGCGAACTTATAAATAAGATGTGAACGTGTAGCCGCTTCCATTTCTGGCCATTCACCTTCATCAAATGCTTTTCTTGCAGCTTGAACAGCAAGGTCGATATCTTCAGTTTGTGCTTCGCTAACTTGTGCAATTACTTCTTCAGTAGCAGGGTTAAGGACATCGAATGTTTTTCCGCTAACTGCTGGTACGTATTCTCCATTAATATAAAGACCAATAGGCTCTTCCAAGAATTCTTTTACTTTAGGTTTTAATTTGTAATCAGTTGCTTTCATTTTAGATACCTCTCTTTTTTAGTTTTTAATATTTTCTTTTTAAAAATTGTAAATAACTAAATCTTTTAAATCATTTGATGAATTAAATACTACCAACAAAATGAATTATTGTAAACCGTTTTTTTTAAAAGGGAATATATTATTTCATTTATTTAATATTTAGAAAATAAAATATAGTCACATAACCTTATGTTTATTTGAAAGCGACTCTTTAAAGCTTGTATGACATTTTTTCATGACTATCATTTATTATCATAGTTTTGTCCGCCCTTTCTTCTTTTTCTCACATGTACACAACATTGATATTACCTTGTTAAACATTACCTTCAATATTTTCGTAAAATTTGAATGCTAGTTATTGTATAAGTGAATTTATTTATTTGGTTTACTTGATATGGCTTGATAATGGGTTTCTATATGTCTATAGAGTCTATTTATTATTTTAAGTGGTGAAAATTCTTACAAACAAATAGAGATCCTATGGGTAATGTCCTTAGTGTGTCTCTATTTTATATCCCTCCAAAAAGGGAATTTTTATTATCTTTTTTAAAAAAAAGATTGATAAAGTTCCACTTTGGTGATAATATAAACCCATAGTAATTAATAGCTTCGGAAATGTAATCGTTTTCGAAAGTTGGTTAATTAATTATTTAATAATAGTTCTTAAAATAAGAGGAGGAGAAAAATATGTATAAACCTTTTGGAATGATCCCAGCTGTACCTACACCTATGAAAGAGGATAACAGTATTGACTATAAGGGGCTTGAACAACTACTAGAACATTTGATAGATGGAGGAATGAACTGTCTTTTAGTAGGAGGAAGTACTGGAGAATACTCACTAATGAGCATGGAAGAACGAAAAGAAGTAATTAAATTTGTTTGTGAAACATCAAACGGTAGGTTACCTGTTATGGCCGGTACAGGATGTCACCGAACAGAAGATACAATTGAACTTACTAAATATGCAGCTGAAGTTGGTGCAGATTGTGCCCTGGTAATTAATCCTTATTATATGACAACTAGTAGACAAGGAATTATTGATCATTACAAGGCAGTAGCAGAAAATTCCAGCATTGGAATTGTAATCTATCATTATCCAGATGCTACAGGTGTTGAACTTGATCCAGAATTAATTAATGAAATAAGTCAAATAGATGGAATTGTTGGTATTAAAAATACGACTGATGGACAGCATACTTCTAAACTTATTGCATTAACAAAAAACAATCCAAACTTCGCGGTACTTACTGGATTTGAACATTTAATCTTACCTACATTAGCATTAGGGGGACATGGTGCTGTTGGAGTAGTCCACAACTTGGCTCCGAAAAAATTAGCAAAATTATATGATTTAATCGTAAATGAAAACAACTTAAAAGAAGCAACTAAATTAAATCAGGAACTGCTAGAGTTATATAATGCTATTGAAGAAGAAACTATTCCAGGAACAGTAAAGGCAGGCTTGGAAGTACTAGGATTATCAGGAGGATCAAGCAGATTGCCTCTAGTGCCTGCTTCCGAAAATTTCAAATCAAAGATTGCAACAATATTAACTGAATTAGGTTGTCCAGTAAAAGATAGTATTGTTAATTAACACGACTTATTTAAACTTAGGATTTAAAAAATAAACCTGTAACAAAAAACATCTAACTAAATTTATTGATGGAATAAATTGAGACAGTTCATAAAATTCGTTAATAACGATATGAAGAGTTCATTGGTAGTTTATATGCCCCCCATTTTAGTAACTGTTTCAAGATTCCCTTATTTGAAACAGTTACACCTTAAATTTTTTAAATATTTAAAATTATAAATCTATAATCATGATATATTTTGAAAATCATTTAAATTAAGGAGGATTACAATGAAAGATGTAATTATAGTAGGCGGTGGACTTGCTGGTTTATCTGCTGCTTGGCGTCTTAAACACCATGATATTTTACTTTTAGAATCTGATGACCGTATTGGCGGCCGTGTACGTTCTGAACGCCGGGGAGATTATTGGTTAAATTGGGGCGGACATCTATATGCTGGAGCTGGTTCAGCTACAGATGAATTATTTAAATCTGTAGGAATAACTGCAGCACCTGTACCTGGCATTTTAGCTGCAATGTCTTTGAATGGGAAGCTGCTTAAAGATGGTCCAGTTGAACTGTATCCATTTAGGGCCCCTATGTCATGGAAAGCTAGATTTGCGATGATACGTGCAGGTGCTAAAGTGCGTGCAGCTGTTATCAAATATGGCAAAATAGCAAAAAAACGTCCGGGAGAGGACTATCGAGTTCGACAACAACGAATTTTAGAATTTATGGATGATCGAACTTTTGCCGACTTTACTGGTAAATTACCACCAGACGCAGATGCAATTTTTAGACCTACAGTTAGCCGTTCGACTGGCAGTCCTGAGACAATGACTGCAGGATCAGGTGTAGGGTATTTCCACACTGTATGGAACAAAGATGATGGGTTAGGGAATAACATTGTTGGGGGACCATCAACGCTTACGAACACGATTGCATCAACATTAGGTGAACGGGTTCAACTAAATGCAAAAGTTTTAGAAGTTCTTCAGAAAAAAGACTCTGTTGTCGTAAGCTATATTCAAGATGGCGTGAATCATGTGGTGGAAGCACGTTATGCAGTACTTGCGACTCCGGCCACAATTACAAAAAAAATAGCGAAAAACATTGACCCAGAAATCGCAGACGCTCTTGGTAAGATTAAATATGGTCCCCATGTGAGTGCAGCATTTTTAACAAATGAAACAGGACCACAAGTTTGGGATGATGTCTATTCTTTTGCTACGCCTAAAAGGTCATTTGACATTATTCTTCATCAATCGAATCTAGTCCGTTCAGTAGAAACTGAGAGGAAACCAGGAAGTAGTTTTATGACATTTTCACCGGGGGAAAGCGGGCGTCGGCTAATTGATAAATCTGATGAGGAAATTATTCAATTGAAATTGAAAGATTTAAATGAAATATTTCCTGGTTTTAGTGATCATGTAGTGGAGGCTCACGTAATGAAATTTCCATTCGGATCAGCTTATATTTTCCCAGGTCGTGCAGAACTGCAGCCAATTTTAACAAAATCTGCGGGGCGATTGTTCTTAGCAGGTGATTATTTAGGCAGCTATTACACTGAAACAGCCATTCAAACAGGATTCACTGCAGCACAAAGTATTAATAGCTTCCTGGAATTCGGACTTCTTGAATCTCAAAAAGAGAAGAAATTCAAGACTGTGGTTTCTAATTAATTACCATGATTTTCAAGACTTATATAGATTGAAAAACCCTCATTAAACCTAGTCATTTACAATCAATGATGTGAGTTTATGAGGGAATTCCCAAAACCTTTTAGGTGATCGAATACGAAAGGTCTTCAGTCTATTTAAATTACAATCTTACACTATTTAATCAATAACCTTATCTACAACTTTAATGAATATAATACATGGCGAAAGTGAGCGACGAATTCCCCAACCACAAAAATGCAAACGCTTACTAATAAATAGTGATCATCAGTTCGACCAATTTCCTCATTTCGTAAACAAGGAAATGTTTTCCTATACCAGTGGGAGTTATTGAAAACGTTTATGATCTAATTATACCAGGGTGTCAATGTTTTATATTTCGCCTGGACCTTAATGTTTTTTCTAATAGAAATAAGAAGGTAAGGGGGTGTATAAACTTAATCAACAAGAATATATTAAATATAGAGAGGGAGAAGAAATATATGAGAAAAAATGAAAAAACATATAGACTGTATAAGGCAGTATTTATCCCAGCTATAATTATTCTTACGGTAGAAATTCTTTTCGGTATGTTTTTTACAGAAGAGTTTGGTACGATCCTTAATCATACTACTTATTGGGTAGGAGATAATTTTGGTTGGTGGATTAATATTTTATCAGTGTTATCCATTATTTTTGCAATTTGTTTCGTGATATTTAAGTATGGGGACGTTCGTATCGGAGGTGAGGATGCAAAGCCGGAGTACACTAACTGGCAATGGATTTCCATCACTATCTGTGGAGGCATTGGCGTTGGCCTGCTGTTCTGGGCTATGGGAGAGCCAATCTACCACTTTATGACACCGCCTGCAGCTGCCGGTGTAGAGGCCGGTTCCCGGGAGGCTGCAATTTTCGCAGTCAGTCAGGCAATGTTTAACTGGTCGTTCGTTCAGTACGCCATGTATTCTTTATGTGGTCTCGCCTTCGCTCTGCTTACTTATAATTCCAAGAAAAGTCTTTCCTTTGGTTCACTCGTAGAGCATAGTTTTAATCGTAAAATTTTTTGGCTGACCACCGTGGTACAGGTATTTGCTGTTTATGCTCTTGCCAGTGCAGTTTCCAACTCGATGGGTGCTGGTCTTCTTCAGATAGGTGCCGGTATTGAAAGTGTATTTCATATAACACAAGGGAATATGGTCTGGTTGTTCATCGCGATTTTTGTTGGTGCATTTTTTATCATCTCCTGTATTACCGGTATCTCTAAGGGACTGACGAAAATTTCATCCATCACCATGATGCTGCTCTTTTTCTTGTTGGGATATGTGTTGACTTTCGGAGACGCCCAGTTTATCGGTAAAATCAGCACTGAAGCTTTTGGCAATATCATGGATAATTTCTGGAGCAAGATTACTTATAATAATACAATGGTGCCCGAGGATCAGTGGTCGAATGAGTGGACGATTACTTACTGGAATGCGTTTATAATCTTTGCTCCTGTTATAGGAATGTTTTTGGCTCGCCTGGGAAAAGGGCGAACTGTTCGCCAATTTTTGTTGTTTAACATCCTTGTACCATCTATCTTTTGTATCATCTGGATTGGGGTTTTTGCCGGTATGATTATGAAGGTGCAGTCTTCTGGTGGAGTAGATGTCTGGGCTGCTGTACAAGAGTTCGGAATGCAGACTACAATTTATCAAGTTCTTGGTAATATGCCCGGCGGTACTTTCATTCAAATAGTTTTCCTCGTAACCGTTATCTTTTCCTTTGTAACTCTGGCCGATCCCATGAGCTCTGTACTAGCTACTCTGTGTGTTCGTGACCAGCAAATTGATGATGAACCACCTACAAAGATTAAAATTTTAATGGGAATGATTGTGACCACAGTCTCTTACCTTTTAGTGACTTCTGGAGGTTCTGATTCCGTTAAGGGTCTATTGAATCTGGGAGGATTGCTGATGACGATTCCAATGCTGTGGTTGTTCCTTGAAAACTTCCGCATTGGTGGCAATCTGCTGAAGAAAAAGAATCACCTTTTGGATTCTGATAAAGGAAATAATGCTGCTCTAAAAAAAGAGGCATGATAGAAAATAATGCTTCCCTACAAAAGAAGATGGCGGAATAAATAATGTCTTCCCCCTATTTTAAAAAAGCATCTTCCTCTATATTGTAGAGGCAGATGCTTATTTTTTGACGTGTTTCTTCCTATATACTAACCTTTCTTAAACACTCGCAAGTTCTTTTTCAAAAACCTTTTCCGGTGCGACAAAGGTATAACCAAGATCTTTTGCGACAGCTTCATATGTGATTTCACCGTTTGCTGCATTTAATCCAAGTTTTAAAGATTCATTTTCGGAGATTGCTTTGTGTACACCTTTGTTGGCGATTTGTAATGCATAAGGAACTGTTACATTTGTTAAGGCGATTGTCGATGTTCTTGGAACCGCTCCAGGCATATTTGCGACTGCGTAATGAACAACACCGTGTTTTTCATAGGTTGGGTTATCATGTGTTGTAATATGATCCACAGTTTCAACAATTCCACCTTGGTCGATCGCAACATCTACAACAACAGAACCAGGCTTCATCGCTTTTACCATTTCTTCTGTTACGAGCTTAGGCGCTTTTGCTCCCGGAATTAATACCGCGCCAATTAAAAGATCAGCTTCTGATACAGCTCTTGCAATGTTAAGCGGGTTCGACATTAACGTGTTAATTTGGTTACCGAAGATATCGTCTAATTGACGTAAGCGATCCGCACTTAAGTCAATGATCGTCACATCAGCACCTAAACCAATTGCCATTTTCGTTGCATTTGTGCCTACTACACCGCCGCCAATAATCGTTACTTTACCGCGGCTAACTCCTGGAACACCGGCAAGAAGGATTCCTTTACCCCCATGTGCTTTTTGTAAAAATTGCGAACCAATTTGTGCAGCCATACGACCTGCTACCTCACTCATCGGTGTCAGAAGTGGAAGCGTGCGATTTGCCTCAACTGTTTCATAAGCAATCGCGATGACGCCTTTTTCTTTAAGAGCTTGAGCTAAGGCAGGCTCAGCAGCTAAGTGTAAGTACGTGAATAAAATTAAGCCTTCACGGAAATAACCATACTCGCTTGAAAGAGGCTCTTTTACTTTCATAATCATTTCAGCTTGAGCCCATACATCCTCAGCAGCATCAATAATCTCTGCCCCGGCATTCGCATAATCTTCGTTTGTAAAACCACTTCCAACACCAGCATCTTTCTCCACTAATACTTTATGACCTGCATTGACAAAAGATAGTAACCCAGCTGGTGTAAGTGCAACACGGTTTTCATTATTTTTAATCTCTTTTGGTACTCCGATAATCATTTAAATTCCCTCCTAAAGGTAGTTAGTTTCTAGTTTCTTATCCTGAAATCCATTTCTCCAACCTTTTAAATAAACATTGCTTGTAATGACGGTTAGGATTGTATGTTAAGTATAATTCTTCGTTTAGTCCGCTTCATTAGACATACTGTCAAATACTTACTTAATTTCATACGACATTACGGGCACGCATTTTACAATGGTTAATTTTTTCCTCAAATTAAAAAACGAATGTCTCCTAAAGATTAGAAAACATCCGCTGTCTACAAATTAAGGTGAATAGTTAACTATCAATCTGCTTACTCAAAAATATCTTTGGCAAGAATATAATTCACATATGCTTCGGCACTTTCTTTTATTTCATCTTCCATTGCCGTATACGTTCCATTGAAAATAAAAGCTGGTAAAAATCTCGTTCCTATTAAATTACTCGTTGCTTGGAACGGCTTTAAAAGTTCACTCAGCGAATATTGATTACGGCCGCCTGCTTGGTATCTTTCTTTTGCACTTCCCGTTGTTACCGCTAAAATGAGCTCTTTATGATGCAGTTTATTTCCGTTTGATCCGTAAGCCCAGCCATGAGTGAGTACTTTATCCTGCCATTTTTTAAGAAGCGGCGGAGAGCTGTACCAATAAAACGGAAACTGCCACACGATCCTATCGTGCTCTTCACATAATTTTTGCTCTCTTTCAACATCAATTTTTTCATCGGGATACTGCTTATACAGTTCATGAACCGTGATCTCCGGATGCTTCCTTAATTCTTCAATCCATGTTCTATTTACAGTTGAGTTTTCAATATTTGGATGTGCTGCAATTACTAAAACTTTCATTAATATAACCTCCATGTATAATTTGCGTCTTGGCACTTAATAAAAATAATCTTCTGCATAAGTAAACGAAAAATGCCCGCATTAGTTCGATCTCTAATACGGGAAGTTAACATTTTTGTATAAACAAATAATACTTATATTCAGTAAAAGACGAACAGACGAAGAAAATACGATTAATCATTAAACCGAGATCATTTCCCCTTCAGATTCATAATATCTAGTATGAAGGAATGTACGTGCTTCTTCAATGCCAGGCTGAAATTGAATAAGTGCTTTGCGTCTTGTTTCAATAACTTCCGCAATTGCTGTATTAATTTTTTCGTTAGCACTGCTCATTAGCGCGTTCAATTCACGTGCAGCCGAAAGTCCAGCTACCGTTCCTTGAGTTTTCGCTACTTTAGCGCTTTCAACTCCTGTAATATTGCCTGCGACATATAACCCTTTAAGATTCGTTTGCATATATTCATTATGAAGAGGAACATGTCCACCAAGTTCAGGAACATAACAGAAAGAACAGCCGGCAACTGCCGCAAGTTCGGACATCGGTGTAAGACCGCCCGCAATACAAACAAAATCAGCAGATATTGTTTTTTCCGTTCCCGCTGCAACTTCCCCAGCTGCTGAAATGTCAGCAATTCGAACGCCTTCTACTTGATTTTCCCCAACGATTTCAAGCGCTGTTTTGCGCAGTTGAATCGGAATACCCCACATTTTAAAGCCATTTTTCGGATACAAACGTGCACCAAGTTTTGGACTCACCCACTTTCCACCAAAGCGAATTAAAGGTGAAGGAGCGAGATGAGATAACCTCAGCAGGGATTCCATCATTTTCTCCGGATTTGAAGCATTTCCTGAAATAAGGCTTGGCTGCGGCAGTAAGATACTTTCAATGTGAACGCCGCATAACTGCAGTTCTCTCGCAATTGCCACAGAAAGGACATTTACACCGATAATAATTCCTTTTTCTCCCGGTTTTACACGATGCACATTCCCCATTACCTGCGCTGCGCCAATTGACATCGCGCCCGGAAGAGTCCATCCCGGAATCGGAATAGCTGTTTCCGATGCTCCTGTCGCAAGTAAAAGACATTTAGACTCAATTGCTTGATTGGTCGTATAAACACACCAACCATTGTCCAATTCAATGAGATCATATACAGAAACGCCGCATTGAATATCGACTCCAAGCTCGACCGCACGATTATAAAGCTTTTGTGCTTCAGCAATACCATTCACCCACTTGCCATCAGGCTCTTCGTGAAGCTGTCCTAATAAACGCCCGCCAGGTTTTACAAACTCATCTAGTATACACACTTCTAATCCATTTTCAGCAGCCGCAATTGCTGCGCCTAACCCAGCTGGTCCCG
This sequence comes from Bacillus taeanensis, assembly GCF_003318295.1. Lineage (GTDB taxonomy): Bacteria > Bacillota > Bacilli > Bacillales > UBA6769 > Maribacillus > Maribacillus taeanensis. The sequence continues at coordinate 51,013 of NZ_QOCW01000019.1, read as the reverse complement.
CACCTACAATGACAAGATCGATCATAATTTACCTCCTTGTAGAGCAGTTTCAGCAAGAGATCTACCTGATTCAACTCTCATATTATTTTCTACTGGAGTTAAGCAAGCACGAACTGTATTTTTGCCATTTACTGTTACCCGACATTCAAAGCAATGCCCAATATTGCAATAAATACCACGCGGAGTCTCCTTGTCCTCATGATGACGAAGAGTCCGAACTCCGCACGCAAGCAAGGCAGAGGCAATTGTATCTCCTTTATAAGCTGCATATTGTTTGTCGTCAAAGTAAATCGTAACCTTCTTTTGTTCTTTGAGATCGCCTAGAACAGGATGATGATTCACTCTCATTGAATTCATTTCGCTTCTCCTCCTAAGACTCCAAATGAAACAGGTCGTACAGGAGGACGATAGCTCAGTGATACTTCGTTTGAAATCGAAGGTCCGCCTAATTGTTCTACAATCCGATCAATCATACAGCGGCATGTACGGCCCCCGCATGGACCCATTCCTGCACGTGTTCTGAGCTTTACTTCACGTGAGGAGCATTTAAAGCGCTCAACCGTTTCTTTAATTTCTTTTAACGTGATTTCTTCACATCTGCATATGACGGTTTGATTTTCACTCATGGAAATTCCCTCCAATACTTCTAAAATAGTGACAGTTATATAAAGCAAAGAGACATCGCGATTCATTCTTTGTAAAATAGATGTGCAGTCAACTATTTTTACGCAGAAGAGAATGCTTGATGTCTTATACGTACAAAGCAGCACATCAGAGGAACTAATTGAGATACTCCGATTGTTATGTGTCTACATGCTACATTTCACTTACTTTATGTTTATTTTTTTAAATAAACCCGTAATATGGTCTTTGGCTCGTAGCAAAGTGAGCCCACTTGATCATCGTAATAAAATCAAATACCGGCAGTTTAACAGCTCGTTGAATGTCAGCTGCATATGGCGGTAAATCACTGCATTCCAATAAAATTGCGCCAATATCAGGATTTTCGTTCACCATATTAACCGCTGCTTCTACTACTTCTTGTCTTACCTTTTCGTTATCAAACGATCCTCGGCTCTCAATGATCGCTGAGAATTCAGGCAATCTACCTAAGTCTCTTACAACACAAATACTAGGATCATCGATGCCGCAGCTTTTAAATAGGTTTGGTGTAATACCATGCGCATCTGCTGTCAGCATTCCAATTTTTTGACTAGGTTTTAAGCCTGTCTTAATCCAAGGTACTTGAACAACGCTTGAAAGATAAACAGGAATATCAACAGCTGCTGCTACTTTATCTTGGAAGTTACCAAAGAATCCGCATGCCGCGCATATTGCACGTGCTCCTTCTGCTTCAAATTCTTTTGTCGCTTTGATAATATCATCTAGTAATGTAGGATCCCCAACATGAATTCGTTCTTGATTGCAATTTGGCACTACTTTTAGTCTTACAGGAAAGTCATAAGTCGATAAATTGGCAACATTGCCCGGTAAAACAGGGTACCAGCATTCATCGAGATATAGAATTCCAACTGAATATCCTGCTACATACTGACCTTTTTTCATCGTAATAATCGAGCTTTCTTTTTCTCTTCCTAAATACCCATATTCCCGCTCATTGGTTAAAAATTTAGAATTCAACCCCGGCCCCTCCTTATGGAACTGAGGCTGTCTCAATAGGGTCTGACCCCCTTAAACTCCTATCATATATAGATACTTTTTATAAAAAACCATACTATATATGAGGCGAGGAGGGTCTGACCCTATGCTTTTGAGACAGCTGCTTTCAATATGTTTCTATCAAAAAATCTCACATTCTAATAAATCTACTAATTATGATTTACACGCCGGAACTAATCGTTTGATCGGCTGCTTTTAATTCATAGCCTAACTTTGTTAGTTCCTCTTTAAGCTGTGCTTTCATTTCGTCAGTAGGTTGTGTTAAAGGCTTTCTCACTTTTCCGCCTTTCAGTCCAATTAAGTCCATGCCTGCTTTTACCGGACCTGGATATGGGTTACCTTCCGCCTCCATTAAGCCATAAATACTTGATAATTTTCGATTCAATTTCCGCGCAGCATCAACATCGCTTTTCTCAATGACTAGTTCGTAAAGCTCTACAAGTTCTTTAGGAAGCAAGTTAACGAGAATTCCGAACGCACCTTGTCCTCCAACAGAGAAAGTCGGAAGAATAAAGTGTTCTTCACCAGTAAAGACAGTGAAGTTTTCCACATCCTTCGTTAAAGCGACAACTTCGCATAAGTGACCAAAATCAGCAGATTCTTTTACACTAACAATGTTTTCTTCCTGACTTAACTCATAAATCATTTCAGGTGAAATCGTTACGTTCGTTGCGCCCGGATAATTGTAAATAACAATGCCGACATTCGATTTTGCAGCTACTTCTTTAAAAAATTGACGAATGCCTTCTTCACTTGTTTTATGATAATAAGGAGGTAAAGCAAGTCCCCATTTCGCACCGCATTCCGCAGCAAAATTAGCAAGTTCGATTGTTTCCTCAGCAGTTGAACATCCAACACCTGCCATAACAGGTACTCTTCCTGCAGCATATTCGCAGCCGGCCTTAATTAAACTTTTGCGTTCCTCCAATGACATCACATGATATTCTCCTGTTGTACCTCCAACGAGAAGACCGTGAACGCCGCTTTCAACTTGAAAATCAATGACTTCCTTATAAGATTGAAAATCAATTTTTTCATCATCATGAAATGGTGTAATTAACGGGACAAAAATTCCTTTTGGTGCAGTACTCATCATCTATTCCTCCTATTATTAACCGATTATTTTAACTTTCATATTCATTCACTTTAGAGACTGACAGCTTTTTTGTTCTGGTACCTAGAAAAATTCAACTTATCAATATTAAAATCTGTTGGCTCGCCCGTAATGAGCTGGGCTACCATTCTTCCTGTAATAGGAGACATACTAATTCCATCTCCTTCATGTCCGCTGGCAATAAAGAATCCAGGTACTTCTTCCACTTCTGACACAATTGGAAGGTGATCTTCCACCCATGGCCTTACTCCTGCATAAGCTCTTATACAGTTAATTTCTTTTAATACCGGCAGGAAGCGAATTGCCCTCTCTGCAATGGCACGTATAACTTCAATTTCTGAACGAATGTCATAGCCTTTAAAAGCGCGGTGCCCGCCTACTAAAAAGTTATGTGCATCAGTCGGTTCAATCGTAAAAGCGACATTATGCTTTTCAACTAATTCACTTACATTTCTTTTGAATTGAATATCTTCGAATTTCGATAACATATATCCGAATTCATGAACTTTTTGACTCGCTACCTTAAACGGCGTTTTCTCGGATATTAATACCATGCCTTTTCTTGGTTTAATCGGTATATGAACTCCGACCATTTCTGCTATTTTAGGCGACCATACACCGGCACAATTCACTATTCTTTTTGTTTTAAGAGTGCCTTGGTCTGTTACAACACTTTCAACTCTTCCTTTAGCATCGAGTGTAATATCCTGTACAGCATGATAGTCATAAACTTTCAAGCCGAGCTTTTTTCCTTCCTCAACAAACGCATAACATAATTTATATGGATTCATCGACGAATCTACTTCTGTCCATATCCCACCTGCTAAATCATCAGCTAAATACGGTTCAATTTCCTTCAATTCACGACTGTCAACCATGCGCATGTCATAACCGTCTTTCGCTTGTTGAGAAACATAACCTTTGGCAATTTCCAGTTCTTTTTCTGTTTCACAAACATATAAACTTCCTCGTGAAGCAAACTCAAAATCGACCGAAAATTCCTTGGCTAATTGTTTAAAAAGCTGAATACTTGCATAGCCTATTTCAGTATCAATACCAGGCTTTTTATCACAAATTAAGGCAACTGCGTCACATCTGCTCGAAGTGCCTGAGGCAACCCCGCCTTTTTCAATTAATGCCACTTCGAGCCCCTTTTTTGCCAAATGATAGGCGACGCTAGATCCGATTACACCAGCTCCAATGACAATTACATCAAAACTTTTCATTTGTAATCTCCTCTAAGAAAGTATCGTTTATCTTCTTTTATTTCCCTTCAAAAAACCCTGATGGTTGTACGTTAAGGTTGATGTTAATTTGCTTTGTTTCTAAATACTCTTCAAAACCGTATGTTCCTAAATCTCTTCCAATGCCGCTTTGCTTATATCCACCCCAAGGCGCTTCATTAAATGTTGGATGATACGTATTGATCCACGTAATTCCTGCGCGTAATTGGCGAATCACACGCTGCGCTTTCGCACCGTCATTTGTGAACACAGCACCTGCTAAACCAAAAGCAGTACCATTTGCTAACTCAATCGCTTCTTCTTCAGTTTTGAATGTTTGAATAGCTAAAACCGGACCGAAAATCTCTTCTTGAACAATTCGCATGTTCGGTGTTGTATCGCCAAAGATTGTAGGCTCCACATAATAACCCTTTGCAAACTCTCCTTCAACAATGCGATTACCACCGCAAAGCAGGGTCGCTCCTTCATTTTTGCCAATCTCAATATAATCAAGCACAGTGTTCATATGATCTTCTGAAACGAGCGGTCCCATTTCAACGCCATCTTCCCAACCTGGCCCTACTTTAATCTGCTTCGCGCGTTTGACTAATTCAGGTACAAACTTTTCATATAAACTTTCTTCTAATACAAGACGAGATCCGGCTGAACATACTTGACCTTGATTTGCAAAAATAGCAAATAGTGCATAATCAACAGCTGCTTCAAAATCTGCGTCTGCAAAAACAATATTAGGAGACTTTCCGCCTAATTCCAGGCTAATCTTTTTCACTGTATCAGCGGCCGACTTCATTAGCTTAATTCCTGTATCGGTACCGCCTGTAAAAGAGATTTTATCCACATCAGGGTTTGCCACTAATTCTGATCCAACTGTACGTCCTGAACCTAACACTAAGTTAGCGACACCAGGCGGGAAGCCTACTTCATCAATAATCTCAAACAAGCGAATAACAGAAAGCGATGTTTGTTGAGCCGGCTTTACGATTACTGTGCAGCCTGCAGCAAGAGCAGCAGCAATTTTTTGATTTGCCATTACTAACGGATAGTTCCATGGTACGATAATTCCAACAACACCAATTGGTTCACGAACAACCATTGCTTGAATATCATCCGGCACATCATAAGTTTGACCGTGCGGTTTTGTCGCAAGTCCCGCATAATAACGTAATTGATTGACTGCATCTTCTACATCAGCCAATGATTCTCTTAATGTTTTTCCATTATCCAATGTATCTAAATAAGCAAATTCTTCTTTTCTTTCTTCTAGTTTATTGGAAACTTTAAGAAGAAGCTCGGCACGATCTCTCGCTCTGCTGTTCATCCAGCCATTGTCATAAAATGCTTTTCGTGCAGCTTCAATTGCCTTTTTTGTATCCTCTACTGATCCATCAGTTAATGTTCCGATGACTTCCCCATTTGCCGGATTAATGACTTCTTTTGTTTGATTTGATTCACTTAGTACCCACTCGCCGTTAATATACATTTTTTGAGTAATACTATTGCTAACTAAAACGGATTGAATCTCTTCTTTTTGTAAAAGCATTGCGATCACCTCTTCATCTTTCCACTAGAGTTTTAAAATTTAGAATTTTTTAATTATCAACTAATTTAAAGATACATCAGCTGTAACTGTTCTTCATTGGACAGTGTGTAAAATGTATCGCCTTATTTATTTAACATCATTGAAAGAAATCGTACTTTTATAGTCACAATGTCCTTTTATCTGCTGGTATGAGAGAATGCTGCATAAAAAAAGAACAGACAATTCAAAGAATCGTCTGTTCAAAATAAGTAATATTCATCTATTAATAACTACTTTTACATAGGTACAGATTTTCTTTCTTTCGATAAATGGCTCGGCGTTTCCTTATATTCCTCTTCCCAAAAATCTGCTCCTTTAATACCTACATTGGAAGGCTTGAATACAGGATCTTTTCCTGCTTTTTTCTGGGTTTCATAATCTTTTAATACTTTTAATGCAGGTTTTGTTAAAAATAAGATTGCAATAAGATTTAACCACGTCATAATTCCAAATCCTAAGTCTCCGAACGACCATGCGAGGCCCGCAGAATTCGTACTGCTGTAGAGAACAACAACTAAAAGAGCTACCTTTAACACATTTAGCGGCCATGTTACCTTTACTTTTCGATTGCGATTAATAAAAGCAAGACTTGTTTCTGCTTTGTAAGAATACGTGATAAGACTCGTAAAAGCAAAGAAGAAAATCGCTAGCGCAACAAAAGGCGCTCCAAATCCAGGTAATACCGATTCAACTGCCATCTGAGAGTAAATGGAACCAGGTTCAACTTCACCGACATTATTTACAATGGACGAGCCGCTCGGGGATTCGACATTGTACATGCCTGTTACAAGAATCATGAATGCGGTTGCAGAACATAAAATTAACGTATCAACATAAACAGAAAAGGCTTGAACTAACCCTTGTTTAGCTGGATGAGATACTTCTGCAGCCCCACTTTCAAATGTTTCACTACCGAACCCTGCAGCATTTGAAAAAGCACCGCGCTGTACGCCCCAAGAAATTGCTGAACCAATCAGTCCACCAAAAGTAGCATCTGCACTGAAGGCACTTGAAAAGATCAGTACGATCACACCTGGTAATTGTGAAAGATTTGTAATTAAAACAAAGGCACAAACGAGTATATAACCGATCGCCATAAAAGGCACTACTATTTGTGCAGTGTTTGCAATTCGTTTAACGCTCCCAAAAATAACTGCTCCAAGCATGATAACAAGAATAAATCCAGTAACTAAAGGATTAATACCAAACGCACTTTCCATCGAAAGAGCAATTGTATTTACTTGTATGCTCGGTACAAGAACAGCCATTGAAACCATTGTTACAACAGCGAATAACACGGCATACCATTCTAGTTTTAGGCCCTTTCCTATGTAATAAGGGGACCCGCCTCGGTATTGGCCATCTTGTTTACTTTTATATACTTGTGCAAGCGTTGTTTCTACAAATGAAGTACCCGCTGAGAAAAACGCCATTACCCACATCCAAAAGATTGCCCCCGGACCACCATAAGCAATCGCTGTTGCAACACCTGCAATATTACCAATTCCGACCCTACTTCCAACTGACATCGATAAGGCTTGGAAAGAAGAAACGCCAGCTTCAGAACTATCACCTTTAAATGTTAGTTTTACCATCTCTTTAAGATGCCTGATTTGGAAAAAACGAGTAGTGATTGAGTAAAATAGTCCTACCCCTAAAATAAGATAGACTAATGCAGAACTCCAAACGATCCCATTCAACCAATTGACAACTGATTGCATTAAGCTTCACCATCCTACAACGAATTTTTTATCATGAACTCTAAATATTCAGAAATGTTTTGCTAATTTAAATATAATAGTTTTTCATCATCATCTCATTAGACATAGTGTTAAAGATTGCTATCTAATCATTTTACATGAGAATTTAAAATAAAGCTTTGTCCTTTTTAAGGGAGAGAAAAAACCTCTCTTTTATGACTCCAACAGCTCAATTAGTAAATCACCCGTTTGAATAACGCGCAGTTTTTTACATCATAGTATATAAAAAACGATGAGGAAAATCCCCCATCGTTTTTTAATTAATCTATTCATTAACTCCTATTTCACAGCTTCACAACTACAATTGAAAGATACTTTCTTTTAACGTATTTACAATAAAGCTAAAATCATCTTCTGTAATACTTAATGGAGGAGAAAGCTGCAAAATATTATTATAACCTGCAACGGTATCACCATTTTTGCCGATAATCAGGCCTTTTTCTTTACAAGCTGCAATGACTTTGTTTAATTTTTCAACGGCCGCCGGTTCTTTTGTTTCTTTATTTTCCACTAATTCAATTCCTAAAAGAAGACCTTTACCTCGCACATCGCCTACATTTGGATGATCCTTGATTTCTTCTAGTTCACGTAATAATCGTTCGCCCAGTTCTTTCGAGCGTTCAATCAGCTTTTCATTTTCCATAATTTCTAAATTCTTCAAAGCCAGCGCGCAGGCCGCCGGATTTCCGCCAAACGTATTAACATGACGGAAGCGATCATAATCGTCACTGCCTGTATATGCTTCATAAATTTCTCTTTTTACTGCTGTCGCTGACAGCGGAAGATAGGCACTTGTAATGCCTTTGGCCATTGTAATAATATCTGGTTTTACATCATAGTTCATAAACCCAAACGGTTTTCCAGTGCGGCCAAATCCGCAGATCACTTCGTCAGAAATAAGCAGCGCGCCGTGCTTTTCACAAATTTCTTTTACTTTTGCCATGTAGCCATCAGGAGGTATTAAAATTCCGCCGCCCGTAATAATCGGTTCCATAATGACGCCTGCTACCGTTTGGCTTAATTCCCATGTCATCACACGATCGATTTCATCAGCACTCTCCAGTGTATGAACATCATCTGGATTGCGATACGTATCAGGCGGTGCTACATGCAGAAACCCTTGTCCAAGCGGTTCATATTTATACTTTCGCTGTGCTTGTCCTGTTGCTGCAAGAGCTCCCATTGAATTCCCATGATACGCACGATAACGCGAAATAAATTTATAGCGGTTGTGATCACCTTTTTGATGATGATATTGACGGGCAATTTTAAACGCTGTCTCATTCGCTTCTGAGCCGCTGTTCGAAAAGAAAATAACGTACTCATCACCGAGCCACTCATTTAATTTTTCTGCTAATTTAATCGCCGGAATGTGACTTTGTGATAAAGGAAAGTACGGCATTTCTTTCAGCTGTTCATAAGCCGCTTCCGCAAGCTCTTTACGGCCATAGCCAACATTTACACACCAAAGACCTGACATCCCGTCTAAATAACGATTTCCATCAATATCTGTTACCCATGCGCCTTCTGCTTCTTTAATAATTAAATTGGCTTGATGAGGATTTGCTCCTCTCATTGCATGCCAAAGATATTTTTTATCTGTTTGCTGCAAGCTTTGTGTTTGTTGTGTTGTTTGCACAATACTCAACCCCATTCTATTCTTTAATGGTTGTATTCCATCCCTTTTCTAATAACGAGCTGTAAGCATTTTCTTACGAGTATAGAATTCTACCCCGTCTTTTCCGTTTGCATGAAGATCACCATAGAACGATCTTTTATAACCTGAGAATGGGAAAAATGCCATTGGAGCAGGAACTCCAAGATTCACTCCAAGCATACCTGCATCTATTTCTTCACGGAATTGACGGATTGCATTCGCACTGTCCGTATATAAGCATGCTCCATTTGCAAATTCAGATTTATTTGTAAGCGCGATTGCTTCCTCTAAGTTTTCCACTCGTACAATCGCTAACACAGGAGCAAAAATTTCATCCTGCCAAATTTTCATATCAGGTTGAACGTTGTCAAACAGTGTAGGACCTACGAAGTATCCCTGCTCATTCGCTGCATCTTTTCTTCCATCGCGAATAAGAGAAGCTCCCTCTTTTTCACCTGTTTCAATATAGCTAATCGTACGTTCTTTATGGGAATCGCGAATAACCGGGCCAAGGAATACGCCTTTATCCATTCCGTTACCGATCTTAATGTCATCGGCTGCTTGTTTCAGTCGGCTTACTAATTCGTCGGCAACATCTCCAACTGCAACGACAACCGAAGCGGCCATACAACGTTCACCTGCAGATCCAAATGCAGCACCAATAATATTGCTTACCGTATTATCTAAGTCAGCATCCGGCATAACGATCGAATGGTTTTTCGCTCCCGCAAGCGCTTGAACACGTTTGCCGTTCGCTGCTGCTGTTCTGTATACATACTCAGCGACAGGCTGCGAACCAACGAAAGATACAGCCTTCACATCTTCATTTTCCAAAATGCCATTTACCACATCATGGGCGCCATGCACAATGTTTAATACGCCATCCGGAAGTCCGGCTTCTTTAAATAGTTCTGCTAAACGATTAGCAAGTAGCGGTGTTCGTTCAGATGGTTTTAACACAAATGTGTTTCCGCATGCGATCGCAAGCGGGAACATCCAACATGGTACCATCATTGGAAAGTTAAACGGTGTAATCCCGCTAATTACTCCGATTGGATAACGGTACATTCCTGATTCAACACCTGTTGCAATATCCGGAAGCTGCTGACCCATTATTAAAGTTGGCGCATTTGCGGCAAATTCCACACATTCAATACCGCGCAGCACTTCTCCGTATGCTTCATCATAACTTTTACCGTTTTCTAATGTAACAAGCTTCGCTAATTCATCCCAATTCTCAACGAGCAGCTGTTGGTATTTGAATAAAATACGGGCACGTTTAGGGACAGCAACTTTTCTCCACTTTTTGAATGCCTCTTCCGCAGTCGCAACAGCGTGATCTAAATCTTCGCGAGAGGAAATCGGCACGCGAGCGATTACTTCACCTGTTGCCGGGTTTGGTACTTCTTCAATTTTGTCACTTGTTGATTCTACCCATTGTCCACCGATATAGTTTTTTAATGTTTGCACAGTTTGTGTTAATTCCATTGTAAAACCTCCTGTTTTTGAAAGGATAACAACTCTTTGAACTCATTATAGTTGTCAGAAAACTTTTCCTCATTAGACACTGTGTAAAATAATTTGCGTTTTTTTTCTACATGATGAGTGATAACCTATCTAACTATTTACAAGATGTACTATTAGAAGAACTTGTCTTGTCGCCAAGTTTTTTAGCGAAAGCCTTAGTTTTTCTTACACTTTAATCCTTTTTAAATAAAGGTAAACTTTCTTAAAGTACAAAAAAAACCCAAGTAAAGGGTTTCTTTAAAAAATTATGATGTTTTAGAGATAGCAGTATATTCAGGTGATGCCTTAGATGCAGACGTATATTCATAGGCAGAAATCGCCGCTTCAATAGCTTGACGTTTATACGGCTCCATAAAGTCTTTTCCGATTAGTTGATACAATTTTTCAAGGCGATGATAAAGAGTCTGGCGCACAATGTGGAGGTGTTCAGCTGTTTCTTTTTTTGCACCTTTACACTGCAAATAAATTTTTAATGTTTTTAACAATTCTCCATTGCTTTCCTGATCATGTGATAAGACAGGACCTAAATAATCAGAAATGAATTCACTAAGAACTCCTTGTTCATTAGCCGCTAACACAAGGCGGAAAATATATAAATCTTCATAAAAATAACTAATCAGTTCATTTGGCATTTTTTCGCGAATGTTTAATGTTTCTTTTGCGGTATGGTAACTACTTTTTACCTCACTTAAATTAGTAACAAATTTCCCGACGCTAAATTCAAGATCAGAAAGTTTTTGCTTTTTTATAAAGTCAGAATTCTTTAAAGACTCGATCCCTTCCTGCACCCTACGCTTAAACTCATCCGTTTTCCAACTGTTGAGCAGGATAAAAACCATTTGATTTTTTTGGATAGAAGATAACAGAAAGATACCGCGTTTTTCAAAAATAGAACGGAAATAGATTTTAAAATAAGTAAATTCTGACATTATTTTATCGAGATTATTAGCTTTAAAGACTAAAACCGTCGCTCCATTTGGAGTGAGAGTAGGTTCAAGTTCGGACAGATAGCGATGAATTTGTTCATTACTATGTCTTCCTTCAAGCCAACAGCTCACCCATTCCGCTTCTTTCGCCACTCGTTGTTCTTCAATATATAACTCACGTAGTAGACTTTGAGCTAACGCAATCGCACTGCGGTCTAAAATTAAATATTCAAATTCCGTAATAACGTCCGCTTCCGAAATAATAAATAAATCTGCAAACGTTTGATCTAAAGCTTGTACAGATTGATGAGCAACATTTACATGTGGAGGTATCTCATTCCCTTTTAACATTTGAAAAATTTTTTCTTGTTCGTCCGGTGCTTTTTTAGAAATAATTTGAACTTTTCCTTGATTAGAAATACAAACGACCGTCACTTTTAAATACTCATGTAAAAGCTGGAGCACTTTTTGCTGTGGAGTAGCAGACAGCAGCAATTGATTTAAGCGATTTGAATACTTCTCCAGGTCAGAAAGAATTTGATAATGTTTTTGTATTAAAAGGCTATGAATCTCCTGTGTAATATCAATAAACCGCACTTCTTTCGTGAAAGAAATAATTGGAAAATTAGCTTCATCCGCTAAGTCGATCACTTCCTGCGGGATTTTAGAGATATACGTTCCTAATTCAATGCAAAGTCCGGCTGCGTTGGAATCAATAAACTTTTGAACGAGTGACACAAACGCATCTTTGTCCTCTTTCCACCCAACTCCTGTTGAAAGGATCAGTTCATTTCCATTTAAAAGATGTTCAATAGAGGTGACTTCCAGCACATGAACCCATTGGACAGGTCGGAGCAGGCCTGATTTTCCTGCGATTATTTTCGTATGTCCAAAATGTTTATTTTGCAAAATTTCTTGCACAGATAATTTAATTTCAAACTCCATTAAAAATTCCCCCTACTTAAGTGTTGGAAAAAGGTAAAGATTTTTTTGCAGCCGACTTCTTTATAACATTTTATAAGTAATGGTTATCAATTCACTTCATCAATTTATGATTGAGATTGTTCATTTACTCTTAGCTTATTATTTATTATATCTATAAAATTATATAAACTTTCCATAATGTGGTTATATATTCTCCCATACTATTTTTAAAACAATTCTCAACACGAAGAAAAAGTCTTTTAAAATCGCTTATTAAAGAGATTTTCAACTAGAAAAATAAAACAATATTAATTAAACAAACTAAAAAATAATTGAAAATCGATTATTACCCGATTAAATTTAAAGCGCTTTCAATTATTCTAAAAAAATAATTAACTTTTTTTGAACTTGCAATAAAACTAAGATTAGAACATTCAGCTAAAGTTCAATCTCTTATTTTCAGTATAACTTACAGGTTTTACATAAGTAAAATGAATGTTTATAATCTTATACATGAGATAAATTAATACTTAAAGGAGAAAAGTGATGACAATTAGTCGATTTGAAGTTTTTCAAGCAGTTGTCGATTCAGGGAGTCTTACAAAAGCAGGCGAAATGTTAAATTTAACACAATCCGGTGTTAGTCATGCTATTACTAGTCTTGAAAATGAATTAGGATTTCCTTTACTAACAAGAGGACGATCAGGTATTCAGTTAACGCATAATGGAGAGAGAATGCTTACATATATTCGTGACATTCTGAGTTTACATGACCGCATGAAACAAGAAGCTGCAGCAATAAAGGGGTTAGATGTAGGGGTAGTGAGAATAGGTACATTCACAAGTGTTGCCGCCCTCTGGTTACCTCATATTATAAAAACATTTGAAGAGATTCATCCGGGAATCACTGTTAAATTGTTTGAAGGAGATTACTTGACCTTGGAGGATTGGGTGTCAAACGGAGTCATTGACTGTGGTTTTATTACGTCACCAACATCACAATCACTGAAATTTCTCCCTTTAAAAAAAGATAAAATGCTTTGTATTTTATCCGAAGAGCACCCTCTTCATAACCAAGACCATATTTCCTTTGAACAAATTCAAACAGAACCTTTAATTATGCCAAGCAAAGGTTGGGACAATGAGATCAAACAAATTTTTACAGAAAACAATATTAAACCAAACGTAAAATTCAAAGTATCAGATGATCAGGCAATCATTGCAATGGTAAAAAATAATTTAGGGATCAGCATTAGACCGGAAATGACGTTAGCTCATCTTCCCGATAACATTCGGATTGTTAATTTGGAAAGCGAATATTTTCGATCGATCGGCATCGCTACCAAGCTTACGATGTCGCCTGCCGCTAAAAAATTTATTGATTGTGCCCACTCATGGTTAACTGATCACAACTTACTGGATTTTTAACAGTCTTTTATAAATAACTAAACAACAATTAATGAATTTCCTTTATTTCTGATAAGCGAATCGAGCAGACCTTTTGACTTTCATCTTTTAATAAAAGAGCTTGTTCATATAAATCAAGATTATAAACAAGTCCCTTACATGTTTGTAGTATTCCGTCTTTATGATAATGAATCGTAATGAAACGATTTTTTGTTAGTTCTTTTAAAAACATCTGCTGTTCTCCTTTCAAACTCGTATGCTGTGCAGCAAAAATCCTTCAATAAGCTTATGAGCTCATTATATTTTTAATAACCAATCCAATCATTAGACGTTGTGTAAGTATTTTTCTCCGTTTCTTTTACACTGTTGTTGATTAGTGAATGAAGCAAACAGAATATTATAAAACATAAAAGCGCACCACTTTAATACAAGTGATGCGCTGCTTTGTTTTATTTGCAAGGTTCCAAGCCTAGAATCTTCACCCATTCTGTTTTTTGAACTTCATAATCACCTGACCAACGTGCTTTGAATGAATCTCTAAGCTCTTTTTTATTTTATAGAGTTCTAATCACTCTTTCTATTTCTGTAAAAAATTCAATCAAGAAGACGAACTTCATCATCTACGTGAATGTCCCCTATTTTTATTACAGAAGCATAAACGCCAAAATTATTGTTTCTTTCTTTTATAACCGTTTTATGTAAACTTGCATCTCGTTCGGCATTATCAGGATTAACAGCAATAATCATACACCTTTTACAATGTTCTACAAATTTCATTTCTACTTGAGTTCCTATTTTGATACGTCGTCCAATCCATTCTTCTTCAATAAAAGGTTTCTTATCCTTTAATGAAATAACTAAATTAGGACGAAACCGTCTCGAATCAACTTCGTCTTTCCCCCATAGTTCTTGCAACTTTTCTAATGAAGCATCTGTTGCTAGTAGAATATGCTCTACTGCAATTGGTCCAATAGGTACATGTGATGGAGTATATTCCTTAGTAGAAATTTTTCGTTTCGATTTGTTTTCCATTTCTTTAATTAATTCTTGATCTTCCCAATCATAAATCTTTCCCTCAGGTGTGATTACTTCCACTTTAGGATATTCATCCATTGAATCTTCTCCCACAAATCTCGCTTTATATCGAACCATTTCTTGGAATTGTTTTATGGTTAAGAAAATTCCTTTTTGTGTATCGTCTAAATAAGCATGGCTGCGGTCTCCATATAAGCCATATTCCATTATTTTGGATTTTTGCACACTTTCTCCGCGAAAAGATTTTACCGAATGACGAACAATCTCTTTAACGAAATTCAGCCAGAAGTCCCCTTCCTCAAAAATTCGATGGAATTTTAGGTGGGGGATGAATGGCGCTTTTTGTTTTGGTATTCAGAAATAATAAGATTTTCCTATATAAAAACATTTGTTCTTGGTGATAAAATGAAGGCACGGAGGTGAAACCCATGTATCGAACAATGAAAGTTCCTTTTTCCGCTTCTGCTGATACTATTCAAAAGTTGTTTGACATCCGCCGTCTTTGTGCTGTTGTTTGGAATGATTGTGTCCAAATCGCTCGTTATTACTACCGGCTTGGCGGTGGATGGATTACCAAAAGCGATCTTCAAACAGAAATAAAAGGACTCTATCCCCTTCACAGTCAAACGATTCAAGCTGTCGCTCATAAATTCCTTCAAGCAAGAGAAGGCGCCCAAAAAGCGAGAAAATCAGGATTCAATGTCCGCTATCCTTGGAAGCATAAATTTGTATTCAACCCGAAATGGGTCGGACAATCGTTTACCCTCCAAGGAAAGAAAATCACCCTTTCATTAGGAATATGGAATGGCAAACGTCAGCCGAAAGTAACGCTTAAACTCCCTAAAGTCCCTCCAGGAAATGTGAAAGAAATCGAATTAGTTTATGACCGAAAATGGTTGATTTGTCTTTCGTATGAGACCAACACCGAAGAAGAATCCCCTAAACAACAAGGTATCACCGCAAGTATCGACCCCGGAGAAATTCATACCATTGCCAGTGTAACCGAAAATGGTGACAGCCTTGTCATCACCGGCCGCTATCTAAGAAGCATCCACCGTTTACGAAATAAAAAGCTAAAAGAACTGCAGAAGCTGATGAGCCGCTGTAAAAAAGGCTCCAGACAATGGCGGAAATACAACCGCGCCAAAAAGTATGTGCTGTCTAAAAGTGACGAACAACTAAAAGACGCGCTTCATAAAACAACAAAACAATTCGTGGACTGGTGTCTTCAACATGACGTCCATCATGTGGTCATCGGCGATGTAGAAGGTGTCCAGCGAAACACGAAAAAGAAAAGAAGCAAAAAAACAAATCAGAAGCTGTCCAACTGGTCGTTTGGAAAGTTATATACCCTTCTTGTCTATAAACTAAAAGCAAGAGGCATGACGATTGAAAAAGTTGATGAGCATTTTACGTCCCAAACGTGTCCCGTTTGTGGAAACCGCAAAAAAGTCAGTGATCGAACCTATCAGTGTCCATGCGGTTATAAGGAACATCGCGATCTTCATGGGGCAAGGAACATTCTTACCAAACAGCTGTATGGGAAGATGATCTACTATCCGCTTCATGATCCGATCTATGTACGACCGACGTATCTACAACCTGCAGTTTCAGCTTAAGAAGACCTTTTTCTGCTGAAAGGAAGTAGTAGACGGGCAGAACCGCCCCTTGTTCGTTGTGAAACGCACAAGTTGCCTACGGTGGCAGTTTTCTGTCGGGAGACACGAAACGAGAAGACCACTATCCTAAAAAAGGGATGTTTGGTTCTAAGCACAAAGGCAGTGTTGATGACACTTGTTCCAGCTAGGACGGCTTTTGGACTTGTGAACTTCAAACAGGAAACCCCTTCCTCAAGCGCGAAGCGGTAGGGAGAGGAGGTTCATTATGACCGATTATTTGATAGATTCCATAGCTTAATCGGCATGCACTCTATTCTAAATAATGAGTTTCATTCAAAATTAGCCCTTTTCTCTACTTCATCATAGTTAGACTTTGAGACTTGATGAGTGTGTTTCTTATAAATGTCTCCACTTCTTCAGCCGTTGTCATCGTTAAAACGGTGTCAATAACTGCCTCAATGTCTGCTTTTGATAGAGTTGAAATCTGGCTCCGTGCCGCGAGAACTGATGTTGCACTCATTGAAAATTCATCTAAACCAAGTCCAAGCAGCAGTGGAATCGCTACTTCATCCCCGGCCATTTCCCCACACATTCCAACCCATTTCCCTTCTTTATGAGCCGCTTTAATGACCATCTGAACTAAACGAAGAATCGCTGGGTGATACGGTTGATAAAGATAAGAAACACGTTCATTCATGCGGTCAGCCGCTAATGTATATTGAATGAGATCGTTTGTGCCAATTGAGAAGAAATCCACCTCTTTTGCGAATAAATCAGCCATAATCGCTGAAGATGGAATTTCAACCATCATTCCTACTTCAATGCTGTCTGAAACCTCAATGCCTTCTGCCTCAAGGTTTTGTTTTTCTTCTAGTAAAATCGCTTTAGCGCCGCGAAACTCTTCTAATGTCGCAATCATCGGAAACATCACTTTTAGATTGCCGTATACGCTTGCTCTAAGCAATGCGCGTAACTGGGTACGGAACAAATGCTGAACATCTAAACATAAACGAATTGCACGATGCCCTAAGAATGGGTTCATTTCTTTTGGCAAATTCAAATATGGAAGCTCTTTGTCTCCCCCAATGTCTAACGTTCGAACAACAACAGGCTTTCCATTCATGCCCTCTAATACCGCTTTATAAGCTTCAAACTGTTCTTCTTCAGTTGGCAGCTTATCGCGCCCCATGTATAAAAACTCTGTTCGATAAAGCCCGATACCTTCTGCGCCGTTCTCAATGACACTTTTCACATCAGCTGGGGTGCCAATGTTTGCCGCAAGCTCAACATGATGACCGTCTTGAGAAAACGTCGGTTCATTTACGAGCTTCGCATATTCTGCTTTTTGCGCTTCATACGCGGCTTTTTTCCTTTCATAATCCGAAATCGTTTCAGCAGATGGATCAACAATTATTTTGCCGTCAAGACCGTCCAAAATAAGCAATGTGCCGTGGGTCACTTGCTCTGTTACCGTTTTTGTTCCAACAACAGCTGGAATTTCCATCGATCTTGCCATAATGGCTGAATGAGATGTTCGTCCTCCGATGTCTGTTATAAATCCTTTCACGTATTGACGATTTAATTGTGCTGTATCAGAAGGAGTTAAATCTTCGGCAATTATAATCACTTCTTCAGAAATCATACTTGGATTAGGGATTTGTACACCTAACAGATGAGCAATGACACGTTTGGTTACATCACGAATATCTGCCGCGCGTTCTTTCATGTATTCATTCTTCATCGTTTCAAACATATCAATAAACATTGCTGCTACTTCATTTAAAGCAAATTCCGCATTCACCTGCTCATTTTGAATTTTACCTTTAATAGGGTTGATCAGCTCAGGATCACTTAACACAAGAAGGTGCGCAGCAAAAATAGCTGCTTTATCTTCGCCAAGTTCTTTATGAGCATGTTCTTTGATTTCTTCTAGTTCCGATTTTGATGTCTCAAGCGCTTGATTAAAGCGCGCCACCTCTTGATCGATATTCGTTACGGCTGTTTTCTCTACTGTTAACTCTGAATTTTCTAAGCGAAAAGCTTTCGCGATCGCAATCCCACTTGATGCTGCAATACCTAAAATATCTTTTGTCATCATTCCGCTAAACCTGCTTTTTTCATAGAATCTTGTAGAACGGCAATTGCTTCTTCATCGCTAGATCCGTTAGCTGTAATTTTGATAACCCCACCTTTTGGAATTGCCAAAGACATCACACCCATGATTGATTTTAAATTCACTGACTTACCGTTATATTCTAAGTGAATATCAGCATCAAATTCGCTTGCTGCCTGCACTAACGTTGTTGCTGGACGTGCATGAATCCCTGACTGATCAATAACTGTAAATGTTTTTTCTACCATTTAAATTGCTCTCCTTCACTCTTTTTATAAATGTTGACCTCATTGTGTTTCAAGAAAAATAGCTTCCTCTCATTTTTTTCTATTTTGTCCTAACGAGGCTGTCACAGCTCTCTCCATAAAAGTGTTTCCACTCATTCACAAATTGTTTGACATTCATCTCCGTTGAAGGATGTGTAATCAACGCTTTAATAATATCCGGGGCTGCTGTTATACCGTGAGCACCTTCCAAACAAACGCGATGTACTTGTTGAGTATTTTTAAAACTTGCTGCGATTACTTTACAAGGAAGTTGATGACGTTCAAACATTTTTACAATTTCACTTACAACGTGAACTCCGTTTCCTGTAAGGTTGTCGATGCGGTTGACATAAGGGGCCACATATTCAGCTCCTGCTTTTGCTGCCAAAAACGCCTGCATAGGAGTGTAAATAGTAGTAGCCAGTGTTTTAACCCCTTTTGCTTTTAGTAATTTTATAGCTTTTATGCCTTCATCGGTAACCGGCACTTTCACACAAAGATTTCCTCCAAGTTCTTCATTTAAATGAATTCCTTCTTCCACCATACCTTCTGCTCTTTCATCCAGCACCTGAGCGAAAAGCATTTTTTCCTCTCCAATAATAGAACGAATCTCCTTTAATAATGGAAGGAATGGGCTTTTTTCTTTTACTATAATTGTTGGATTTGTAGTAACCCCATCGATTGGAAATAATGTATGTAGTTCTCTAATACTCTGTAAATTTGCTGAATCTATTAACAGTTTCATATACGCTGCTCCTTCGTCCTATTTTCTATAGAAATATGAGAGTAACTCGATAAGTTACTCTCATACAACCCGCGAAACAATTAATATTTTTAATAGATTAGTAGATATAAAAAGAAAGGAACTTTTATCATCACCTAAATAGAAATAGTCTTATTATTTACCCGCGAGATTTTCCACCTGAAATGTTCACTGTTGTACCTGTAATATAGCTTGCACGTTCTGAAGCTAGATAAGTGATCAACTCGCCAATTTCATCCAACTTCCCTGGGCGTCCAAGTGGTATTGATTTGCTGTAGTCTGTTCCAAGGCCCTCTACTGTTACTCCTCGTGTATAAGCTAGTGCTTCATTATAAGCTGGTGTTGTTAAACCTGTTTGTTCATTGATACCCGGTGCAATCCCAACTACACGAATGTTAAATTTGCCGAGTTCTTTCGCCCAAGAACGAGTAAAACCGTTAACAGCACCTTTTGTAGCGGAATAAGCGCTTTGTCCAGCAGACCCTTCCATACCTGCCTCAGAAGAAACATTAATGATGATACCTTTATTATTTTTAACCATTACTCTTGCAGCTGCTTGAGCACATAGGTAAGGTCCCTTCTGATTTACAGCCACCATGAAATCAAAGTCTTTTTCATTTAGCTCATACTCCGGCTTTTCGCCGCGGAAGTCAACAAGTAAGCGCGGTAAATTCACACCAGCATTATTAACTAAAACATCTACTGTTCCAAACAGCTCAACCACTTTGCCTGTCATGTTTTCAACGCTTTCTTTATTAGTAACATCACATTGAATGTGGTACGTTCCGTCAGCTTGTTCCCCAGTCTCTACATTTAGATCCGAAACAACTACTTTTGCCCCATTTTTCACTAAATGAGCCGTTATTTTAGCACCAATTCCAGATGCACCACCCGTTACAACAACTATCTTACCTTCTAACTCAAGCCATGATTCGTTCATTCTTTCGTCCTCCTTATAATTTGCACAGCAATCGCGTGTAATTTGTAAAATCTAAAACGAAAATCTCTTATTGTTCTTTCATTCATTGTTTAAATTTATGAATTCTTGCTATTTTTACTTTTGAGGGAAGCTTGGATTGGCTCCCTCATTAACAATCATCTTGCTTGCATTTTTAATGACCATATACTGCCTTTAATAAATTTATTTTTTTAGAATTTGAATTAGCGAACCTGCCTCTGGAACTTGAATATCGGCTTCTTCAAGATAAAGCGTCCCAGGCAGTTCAGAAGTATCTGAACCATCAAATTTTAATGTAATATGTCCTAATGAACCTAGATTCTGTTTTACGGCACTCCCTACAGCTGTAATTGTATATTCTTGGTTATTGAAAGCTAAAACGTCACCTTGCTCAATTTCACCTTCAATTTCATTTACATTAATTAATAAACAGTAGTCTGATAGTTCCGCTGGGGCATTATCTCCAAATAAAATAAACATTTTTTCTCCAAGAAAATCAGACACGGATGAACCAATTTTATTAATTTTAGTTTGATAAATTGTTTTCATAGTAACTCTCCTCCCACTCTCTATGTGAATAGACTTAGATGAATAACATTGATACTAAACATTGCAAATACTTTTAAAGAATGACTGCTTTCTATACTTCACAAGCTTTATTCATACATTCCAAAGCTTGCGAGCCATGCAATAAACACAGTTGGGGCTCCTGTTAAGAAACGGGAATAAAGAACAGATGGCACGCCAACCTCAATCGTTTCCACTTCTGCTTCTGCTAATCCCAACCCTACTGGAACGAAATCAGCTGCAGCTTGAGAGTTAATCGCAAAAAGAGCCGGTAATGCCAGATGTGGCGGAATATTTCCTTTTCCAATTTCCACACCAATTAGCGTTCCAATTACTTGTGAAATAACAGCCCCAGGTCCTAAAAATGGAGACAATAATGGGAACGAACAGATTAAAGAAATTAAAAGTAAACCAGGTAAAGAACCCGCATATGGTGACAAGTATTTTGCAAAAAGATCACCAATTCCAGATGCTTTAATAACCCCGATTAACATCGCCACAAATGCCATAAACGGTAAAATCGTTTTAATTACGGTATCAATCGCTTCACGGCCAGCTTGATAGAATACACTGACAAACGAACCCATTGCCATACCGATTCTTGCAATCGTACCTTTTGGTTTTTGTTGTTCACTAATTTTCTTATCTGCGCTATACTTAGGTTGATTACTTTTTTCAGTTTTCTTTTCTTCAACATCGGATGTTTGAGGTGTTGCAGCACCTTCATACAATTCAATGTTGGCAGGTTTCACTCCAGAGACGTAAATGTCTTCGGTAATGTGTTTTGCCAATGGACCGCTCTGTCCTGTCGGCATTACATTAATCGTCATGATTCGTTTTTGCGGATATAAACCGCATCGCAATGTACCGCCGCAGTCGATGATGACACAAGCCATTTCGTTCTCTGGAACACTTGTTTTAAATCCATCAACTAGTTCGCAGCCTGTTAGTTCAGCAATTTTATCTGCAATATCAGGTCTTGTTCCACCTGTAATATAAACGACCTTGTTTTTTTCTTCTGTCGGTGTAATCACCAATGGACCGCCAAATCCTCCTGGTCCTGCTTTTACAATAACCGAGTTGTAGTTTTGGCCCACTTTTCCTTCTCCTTCTATCACTAAACTGTTTGTACTCATCCTGCTTCCCTCCTTACAGTTCGACTGTATCTTTTAATGTCACATTTTGCTGTTTCGCAACAAAAGCTGTCGTTAAATCCGTTACCCAACCTCTTAAGAAGTTTGTTGCAATCCCTACTAAGAAATAGCGAACCGCTAACTCTGTCGTTTCAAAGCCAAGTGTTGTAATCCCTGCGGCAATTCCTAGGAATACAAACAATTCTCCTGGATTAACATGTGGGAAAAGTCCGTTGTGTGTGTGACAAGAAAATGATGCAGAAGCATAGTAGCTTGGTTTATACTTTTCCGGTAAAAACCTTCCTAGTGATAGTGTCATTGGATTCGCTAACACAAATGTTCCAATAACAGGAAGAACAAAGTATCTCGTGAACGGGTTTTTACCTGATTTTTTTGCCACTTTTTCTACTCGTTCTTCTCCAATTAAGCGAATAAGCGCATTCATCGCGACCAAAAGCATAATTAATAATGGAACAATGCCAGTGACCAAATCGACAAATACAGCTGCACCTTCTCTAAATAGTCCCATAAATCCATCTGCCATCTTTATAATAAGATCCATCACTTTCACCTCATATTAGTTAGTTTTTAGTTGGTATAAGTAAATCAATCCAGCCTTTTTTAACTTTTAACTCACCTCCTTTAGAAATAATGTTATAACTGTTTAATGCATCTTTAATTGCTAATCGCGTTAACTTATTAACGTTCTTAAAATCATCTTCATCTAATGTTAATAATTTTTTACCTTCAAAACCTTTTAAGTTTCTAACTCTTGAAAAGACGGTTACTCCTTGCATTTTGCCTGCTTTTAAAATGGTATTTTTACGATCAATTGCAAACATCACAACTGTTCCTGCTCGAAAACGTGCGGTCTTCCTTCCAATTGCTACTCTCCCTAACTTCCTCATCTCAGCATACTTTTTGTTAAAATGCTTAATTTGCAAAAAGCCTAAGATGCTTTGAAGGAGCCATGAAAAGCCAATTAAAATAATGACGTACCATATCATAGAATTTCCTCCTTTCAAAAGTCGACTATCAGCATGACCACTTAGTGACAAAATTGAATGACTCTCTATGAAACTTATTATATACGATAAAAACCCTTATGTAAGTACTTACATATACAACATTGTCTTTATTGGAATCACGACATTTATTAAGAACAACCATTTAAAAGATGTCATGATTAATATAGTGACATTTTTTAATAATAAGGGTTTAGCTAGTAAAAAGGCGATATCCTTAAGAACAAATTATGACCTGTTACATACATCTTAAGTTAACGACTTTCACACACTAGGATTGCTATGCTAGCATTGTTATAGGTTACCTCTATGAAAGAGAATAAGTCCAAGTAAGCCAATCACAAAAAATGTATATTTAATTTTGCCATTGACTTTATGTGGTAAATATACATAAGATTATTGTTATATTAAATCTTGTCAGGAGTGTTTACGATGTTAGAGAAAGAAGGAGTTCAACTCAATTCCAGACAGCAGCAAATTCTCTTACTTCTTCTAAAGTCTCCTTTTCCAGTCACATTAAAGGAAATGTCAAATGAGATGGCAATTAGCGGCCGTACCATTCAAAGAGAACTATCTGGTTTAGATTCTTTTTTAGAGTCGCATGATTTGGTCTTAACTAAAAAGACAGGGGTTGGACTTTCCTTAAATGGTGAAAAGTATGCAAAGGAAAAATTACTGCAGTATTTGTCCAGCAACCAGTCAAATAAGATCTTTGCACCTGAAGAGCGGCAGTATATTCTCAAGCAGCTGCTTCTTACATTAAAGGAACCTACAAAGCTTTACTCTTTCAGCAATAAATTTAGGGTAACAGAAGCAACGATTAGTAATGATTTATTAAAGGTAGAGCCATGGTTTGATAAGCATGACATAAAGCTTATCCGCAAACCTGGATTTGGAGTTTACATTGAGGGAAGTGAAAAAAGCATTCGCGGCGCAATTGTTGATTTGTTTTATCAGCATTTTAGTCAAGAGCAATTGATGGAGGTCCTTTCGACTTATTCCTATTCTTCATCGGATAAAGTAAAGCTCCACCTCTCAATTAAGAATCATCTCCTGCAATTCATTGACCCTGAGACAATCACAAAAATTGAAACAGTTGTACAGAAAACCGAGAAATGGGGTTACACCTTAACTGACAGTGCCTATGTAGGGTTAGTGGTACATATCGCGCTAGCCGTTCAACGTCTTAAAAAAGGGGAAGTTATTACAATTGCCCAAGAGGGTTTCAAGAATATAAAGGACATGCCGGAGTATCAAGCAGCCAGCCAAATGGCTCAGGAGCTCGAATCTGAACTTGATATTAGTATTCCCGAAAGTGAAATTGGATACATTACCATGCATCTTTTAGGCGCTAAATTTAAAAGATTACACGCTTCTCCTCTTTATACAAACGAGGTTGATGAATATGTTGATCAGATGATTCAAATTGTAGAAAGTGAGATTGGAGTAAGTTTGGCTGGTGACGCTATACTAATTGAACACTTAAGTACGCATTTGGGACCAGCTATTCATCGAATGAAGTTAAATATGGAATTTCGGAACCCTCTCTTGGATAACATCAAAGAAAAATATCCACATATCTTTGCTGCTGCAAGTAAAGCAGCAGTATATTTGGAAAAAGAACTGCACTGCCCTGTTCCAGAAGAAGAAATTGGATATATAGCTATGCATTTTGGTGCTGCAGCAGTAAGAAACGAAGAGTTACAACATAGTTCCTATCGTGTACTCCTTGTTTGTACGAGTGGAATAGGAACTTCTCACTTACTATCAGCTCAAATCGAAAGACAATTTTCCTATATAAATGTAGTGGATATCGTTTCTCTCCTCCACCTTAATGAGTGGCTTCGAAACAATCCATCAATTGATGTAATTATTTCAACAGTACCGTTTGAATGCGAAGAACAACCAGTAGTTGTAGTAAATCCGTTTCTCCTTCCTCAAGATATTCAATTAATTAAGGGGCATTTGAAACAAGTAAAAAACTTAAAAAAGGGTGAAAAAGAGATTGTGCGTAAAAACATTGAAATTGAAGATAAAGTTCAGAAAATCAATCGTTACGGCGAAGCAATGGAGCAGTTATTAAACCATACCTTCATTGCGAATGACAGTAATGCGTTATCAAAGGAAGAGGTTATCAAGCAGGTGGCGGAATATGTACAATCCCAGTTTAACGAAATAAATTCTTCTGCATTGGCAGAAGAATTACGAAAAAGAGAAGAAATTGGAGCATTGGTTATGGAAGAAGAGCAGCTCGCTATGCTTCATTGCCGCAGCCCTCTTATAAATCAGCTGTGTATCTGTTTATTTAAACTAAAAAAAGCAGTGGACTGGGAACATGGAATGAATGTTCATACAGTTTTAGCTTTACTCGCTCCAAAGAATGCACCTAAAGAGCATATCGCAATCATTAGTGAAGTAAGTAAAGCATTAATGGAAGAAGATTTTGTCCAATCACTAACGGGCAAGGATTCAGAAGAAGCTAGAAATCAAATTAAATCCGTTCTCGGAAAAGGATACTTAGCAAAATCGAATGCGTTGTTGAGTGGGTGAACATATGAAATATATAGATAGAGCAGGTCGCTTCATAAGCAGAATGGTATTTAAAAACATGGTTGTATTAATTCTCTTAGGAGCGATTCGAGTAGGGTTCGGGTCTATTGGGTGGTCTCCCAATGAAGATATCTACCAAATCGCCGTTCTTATGGTTCATTATTTTATTCCCGTTCTTTTTGCCTATACTGCTGGTCAGATGATTGGAAAGCATCGGGGAGGCGTTGCGGCAGCAATTGTTATGTTTGTGATAGTCACACAAAACTCTACGGAGATGCCGCTAATTCTCCCATCTTTAGTAATCGGTCCAATCGTAGGTTATAGTATTAAAAAGATAAGTGAATGGCTGGAAGGAAAAATTCCCACAGGATTTGAATTATTACTTAACAACATTATTGACAGCCTAGTTGCATGTTTATTTATCTTCATCGGCATTTATTGGATCAATGCTGTTTTTATAGAGACCATGCATTTAGTTCTTCGTATGCTGGAATTCTTGACTGAATCTGGATATATACCGTTAATTGCTCTTATTATTGAGCCAGGTAAAGCTTTATTTTTTAATAGTGTAATTAACCATGGCATTTTAGAGCCGTTAGGAATTCAACAGGCTTACGAACATGGTAAATCTGTTTTATTTCTTCTTGAAACCAATCCTGGTCCCGGATTTGGTCTTTTATTAGGCTGCTATTTCTACTTAAATAGCAAAGAAAAGGGTAATGTAAAAGCAGCTCTCCCAGTCCATGTACTTGGAGGAATTCACGAAGTATACTTTCCGTATGCACTAATGAAACCTTTACTTATTATCCCTCTTATTTTGGGAGGAATAACCGGAAACTTAATTTTCTATCTATTTGATGCAGGTTTAGCCGCTACCCCCTCTCCCGGCAGCATTATTTTACTGCTTGCTATGGCAGCAAAAGGATCACATGCAGCGGTTGCAGCTGGCTTTCTCGCATCGACTATTGTAAGCTTCTGTGGAACTGCGCTCGTACTTTCCTATGATAAGAAAAGGAGAGGTAAAAACCAAAGCGAGGTTCAAAATGATGACACGTTAACGCCGACAAGCGCTAGCGCTAAGGAGAAAAAAATGGAAGTAAAAAATATTATTTTCGCTTGTGATGCAGGGATGGGCTCCAGTGCGATGGGAGCAGCCGCGTTACAAAAAAGGTTAAAACAGGAAGGTTTAAATATAATGATTGATAATCTTTCCGTCGATGACATTCCTGACGATGCAGACATTGTTATATCAAACATTCGTTTAACAGAACGGGCACAAGCATGCGCCCCGCAAGCAGAACATATATCCATCACTTCCTTTCTTGACCGCTCATTTTACGAGGAATTAATCTCTCGGCTTAAGGCCCAACAGGACGGAGATTCTAATAAAGCACGACCCCAAATCGACATCTTTAGAAATCTTAATAAGGAAAACATCCTTCTTAATATGAAAGCAAAGGATAAGTGGGAGGCCATTGAGCAGGTTGGGAATGTATTAGCTAAAAGAGGAAATGTAAGCATTGATTATATTGATGAAATGAAGCAGCGTGAACAAGCGTTCTCGACGTATCTAGGAAATGGTGTAGCCATTCCCCATGGGATTGATTCTAAAAGCAATAGGATTAAAAAAGCTGGAATTGTCATTGCACAATATCCTGATGGAATTGCTTTCTCAGATACACAGAAGGCTTATATTGTAATCGCCATAGCTGGCAAAGGGGACAATCAATTATCCACCCTTTCACGGCTTGCTGAAATCGTTGAACAAAAGGATAAAGTAAATCAGCTTATTCATGCTGAGAATGAGGAAGAAGTTGTTGAAGTTTTCAAAAATAGCTAGCTTTATTTGAAGATAAAGAGAAGGGAAATAAAGTTTAAATGATTGTGGAAGAAATAGTAGTAAAAAATAGACTTGGGTTTCATCTTCGTCCTGCAACTATGTTTGCTTCTATCGCCCAAAAGTTTTCCTCTGAGATTAAAATTAGTTACAATGGCAGGATTGCAACCGGAAAAAGTGCGATCGGCCTTTTAAAGCTGGAAATTGAAGGAGGAGAAATAATTTCCATAAAAATTGACGGAGAAGACGAGATAGAAGCAATGAAAACTTTAACCCAGTTAATGAATAGAGAATTAATATAATTAGTATAGACTTAACCTTTTAACACT
Organism: Bacillus taeanensis; assembly: GCF_003318295.1. Taxonomy (GTDB): domain Bacteria; phylum Bacillota; class Bacilli; order Bacillales; family UBA6769; genus Maribacillus; species Maribacillus taeanensis. Next base: position 23,000 of record NZ_QOCW01000019.1, on the reverse strand, counting down.
TCTGCGACAGAAGTTGATAATCGGCTTCTATCAGTGCTAAATAGTACTTTAAAGAACAATTAATTGATTAATTATAGAGGCGCACCACTTTTTATAAAAGTGAGGCGCCTCTTTGTTTCATACAAGGATTAAAACTCTTCATAAATCACAGGATCTTGATCATTAATCCTGACGTCCGGGCAGGTCAATTCTGCAATTGTGCTCATTTCTGCTTCACTTAGCGTAAAATCAAAAATTGAGATGTTTTCAAGCTGGCGGTCTGGAGAAGCCGATTTCGGAATCGTAATTGCGCTTAATTGATAATGCGAGCGCAAAATAACTTGTGAGATTGTTTTGTTGTGATCGTTGGTAATCGTTTTTAGTGTTTCATTGTCTAAAACGTCCTTTGCTCGGGGGCAAGCGGACTTCACGATTCGGTTTTAATGTTGTTTTCTTCATGCCATTTTCTTTGCTGTTCTTGATTGAAAAATGGGTGTAATTCAATTTGGTTGCTGCATGGTTTCGTGCCTGTTTCCCTTTCTAAACGTTCAATATATTTCGGTAAGAAATTGTAAACACCGATTGAAAGTTATTATTCTCAAACCAGCAAATTATCAGTTTAAATGTTTGAATAGTGAGAAAATGGCTAGAATGATAGAAAAAAGGTCAAGGAGTTGATTTTTTATGGAAGAGAATGTACTTCATTCATCTCAACCTGAAGGAAATATTACAAGTGCTTTATTTGCTGAAATGGTGTTAGATAAGGCTCTGCTTGATTTCCGAAAAGAGAAAATCCAACAAAAGATTGACCAATCCTTACGAGATAGAAATAAAAGAGAATTTATAAGATTAACAGAGGAATTGAAGGACGCTTTTTAATTTTCGTGTATATAATGAAACATATCATTGGGTGAGAAGTGGAAAAGGCTATTTAATGAAGTGTTAGATAGCCTTTTTTATACAAGTGCTTTGTCATGAAACAAAAAGCGCATGCAAATGTTTCACCCACCATATGCACGGCTAGTCCTCTTCCGTTAAAAAGCTCTTGTTATGTGTTCCTGTTCTTCTCAAATATATGTTTGCTTGTACATCAACGTCTGCTTTTACAAACTCTTTATCCCAATGTTCTTTCACCTTTTGAAATTGGTCATAATGCTGCCGCTGCATGACTTCACCGAAACCGAAAATATCAACCCCGTATTCTTCCTGCACTTTTGTAATCGTCTTAACAATCATGGATTCTACCTTTTTTTCAATATCGCTTTCAAACTTTCTGTGCGTATCAATTTTCTCAAGATTATCTTTACATTGCGTACCGTTAAGCTGTGCTTCTGCAATGATTTTCACTTGGAAATTTGGTGTTTCACCTTTGTAATTTGATTTTATTGTTGAACTTGAATTTATTATTCTTACATCTATATACTTTTCTTCACCACATGAAATTGTTAAAGTGGTCTTTTGTAAATCCTGGGTCCATACATAATTACGCGTGTCTTCGAGATTCAAATAGCCGATCAGTTTATCTCCTTTAAAAACTCCTATTCCCTCAAGTGTTACTAATGCGTCAGGCTCTAATTTTTTATTGTTTTCTACCATCATACCTTGTTTTGGTGATCCAATAATAGTAACTGCCTCAGCAACTGGATGACGACCTTTTGAAGAAATGGCTGATATAAAATCAGTTAATCGCATATTAGGGTCACCACCCCACTCTTGAAACATCGAAGCCGCTTGCTCATGAATTTTTAGAGAAGGAATTTTTTGCAATGGAAAAGTTATGTTCAGAACATCAGACGCCTTAACATCTTTGGCGATAAGGATATTAAAATCATTACGAAACTCCCCTGACCTTTCTAAAGTATCTAAAAAATCACCCGTTCCCTCACGAGCTACTTTTTCATCAATTACTAATGTTCTTGTGTGTGAATATCTTAATTCCCTTGTTAATCCTACATTCATCTTATCCAATAATTCAGAGATGGAGTTTCCTTCTAAGCTAAACGTAACGGACGGGGTGTTTCCTTCAGACTTTTGAGGTGAAAGTTGGCTTGCATTTGCGACTCCTACTGTTACTTTAAATTTGGCGTTTTCACCTTTTTCAATTGCAACTCCAGTAACAAAAGACACCTCGTTTAGTTCCTTTCTATCCCAACAACCGCTAAGTAACCCAATCAATAACAAGCTGAATAAACAAAGGCTAATAATTCTCATGACTCTTCATCTCCTTTATCAGTAGGAGGTGATGGAGAATCAGAATTTGGATGCTTTAAAGGTGATTCGGTTTTTAAGTAGTGCGGTCTTCTTTGGTTTGCCCATGATAGCAAACGGACAAAAACATCTTCCTGATCTTCAACAATGAAAGGAGCAACGGGTGCAAGATAAGGAACACCAAATGAACGTAAACTTACCAAGTGTGCAACCATGAAAAAAAGGGCAAGTAAAATGCCGTATAACCCAAATACCGCTGCCATGAAAACAAAAAGAAATCGTAAAAGGCGTGCAGAAATTGTAAAGCTGGCAATCGGGGATACAAAAGTAGCAAGTGCCGTCAATGCGATCACGATTACAAGCGCATTTGAGACAAGTCCTGCTTCAACAGCTGCTTGTCCAATAACTAATGCACCGACAATTGAAATCGTTTGTCCAACTGCCCGCGGCATTCGAATACCTGCTTCCCTTAAAATTTCAAAGGTAACTTCCATAATTAAAAGTTCGATTACAGCAGGGAAAGGCACACCTTCTCGTTGTGCCTGTAAACTAAACAGCAAGTCTGACGGAACTAATTCATGATGAAATGCTGTAATGGCAACATATAAAGAAGGTAAAATTAATGCAACCATAAAGGCAGCATAACGAATCAATCGAATGAAGGAACCGATAAAAAAAGAATGATAATAATCTTCTGTGGCCTCAAAAAAGTCAACAAACACAGTTGGCACAATTAGAACGAAAGGACTCCCATTTACAATGAGGGCAGCTTTTCCTTCTAATAAATTAGCTGCAGCACTATCAGGCCGTTCGGTGTTGTATATTAATGGAAAAAGGGTAAGGCTTTTATCTGTAATGTATTCTTCAATATTTCCAGAATCAAAAATAGCATGGGTACTAATTTTGTTTACTCGTTTTTTTACTTCCTCTAGGATGCCCTCGTTTATTACACCATCTATATAAGCAATGGTAATCGGTGTACGTGTATCCTTTCCAACAATCGTTGTTTCAAATTTAAGATAAGGATTTTGTATTCTTCTGCGAAGTAAACTAATATTTGTATCCATTGATTCTGTAAACCCTTCTTTAGGACCGCGAATTACGGTTTGTGTGCTGGGTTCCTCGATCGAACGATATTTAATATTACCTACTTGAAGTGAAAGAGTTTTTGTTTGTCCATTGATAATTGTCACTGCATAACCAGCCAAAACATCAGCAATTAATTCATGGATCGTATCACGAAATTGATAAACAACTCCCGAAAAAAATTCTTTACGAAATGCTTCGAATTCCTTTAAATTAGATATGGAGCGTTCTTGTTGCGCAGAGACAGATAGCGGTTTCATAATTTGCTCAGCTAGCAAAGAGGAGTCTGTCATACTGCTTAAATAACAAATGAGTCCTTCTTCTTTTCCTATATGAACCTTTTCCATCCGAAAATCCGCAGCATTCTTAAATGCCTTTTCAATTTCAATTTTATTTTGTTGAAAATCCTTTGATAATGGAGAAGCATCTTCACCGAGCGCCAGCAGTTCATGATTTGTAGATTTAGCCTGCTCGTGTGATTTTTGTGAGAGTAAAATTTTTTTCAACCATCCCATTATTTTTCCCTCCTTTCATTCGTTATTTTCTTTGTTTTCCATAAAACAAACGGGAGAAGTAATAACGGAATACCGAATTGAAATGGAAGGTGAAGAATCCATGGTACCAAGCTGAGTCCTTCTTTAATATGTTCTGTAAAATTATGACCAATGTTAATAGATGAAAAAGCAATAAACATAGCCATTGGATAAATAAACACGCGATAAGGTCTGCCAAAAACTTGTTCTAACCCTTTTAATCCACCGTAAAAAAAGATGCTTACTTTCACTACTATGCCGAACATTACAGCAAAAATAATGATTAAATCAACTCGTTCAATGAAATTTAGTAACGAAATTTCTCTGGCTGCATTTAATAGTGGGAAATTTGCTCTACCTTTTGCATCTGGCCCTAGCGTGGCAACTTGTACAAATGACGAATATGCCAATATAAGTCCACTAACAATAAAGGTGGTTATTGTTGCTTTACCTGCATAACGGAATTTACTAACATACGGAATAACCATTGTGAATGCGATTAGTTCACCAAATGGAAAAGTCATTAATTCCGGAAATACAACTTTCATAATCGGTCCCAGCCCTTCAGGCATAATGGGCAGTATATTTTCAAACTGTAATTCACCGCTTAAAAAAATTAAAATACCTATAGCTACAAGCGAACCTATTAAATAAGGCGCATAAATTTCAGAAAACCGACCTAACACTTCTAAGCCCAGGTAGAGAACATAGGAAACAAACAGCATAAAGGTAACTGAGATGATTTCAATCGGCGTGTTAATAAGCATCGCAGCAACAATTAATTCTCCAAAATCTCTAAGCACTCTTGCAGAAATATCAAAAAAATAAATGACATACAATAAAATTAAGATCTTAGAAACGATTTTCCCAAAGACAACTTCCATTATTTCAAATAAATTTTTCCCCGGCATTTTTGATAATAAAAAAATGTAAAACCAAAGAGGAACCAAACCAAGCAAACAAGCAACGATAATCGCAATCCAGCTATCTTGTTTCGCTCCTCCGCCAATTCCAACAACAATGGCACTTCCAAACAAAAAGGTACTCACAAGAATACATAATTGAGATAATGAAATTTTTTCAACTAATCCTGTTTTCATAAGAGGGCTCACCTAATTTTGATTTTGACTGTTCTCTTTTTTTAACCGATAATCCAGAAAAAGAGCAGCAGCAAATCCACTGATTAATGCGGCAATCACAATCATTTTTCTCGTTCCTAACTCTATATATAATGAAAAATGAAGCGATTCGCTAAATGATACTTTATATAAATACATATTCATACTAGTTGATAAAAGCGTTGATAAAATTAGTACTATTAAAAAAGCTAAAGTTACTATCATTCATAATCCTCCAATGCCTAAGTTCTCCATACTCAATGAACCTAATAATAGTCCTATCCATAATAGGAAGAAATTATAATTTTATATTTGCTCACTTAAAATCATTAAGACTAAGTTTATCAAACGATTGTATATGTAAAGTTTAGATGAACAATAATATGATCCGTTAAACGTGAACTATCTTTTTGGAAAAATAACTCAATAAACAAGAAGGACACACATCATAAAGATGTGCGTCCTAACCATAGAATTTACAAACCTTTTTACTTGTACGAATAAGTTAATCCATGACCGAGTTTATAAACATTTCCATCGCTGTCCTTATATGCATAGCGAAGTCCTTCAGGCATATATTTATCCTTGTCATAGCCTGGTACATCGTTTCTAGATACACATTCACCATTTTGACGAACCGCGATTACATCCTCACTCGCTGGTAAAGTCAATGGTAAAACACCTGTTGGTTTGTAATTGCCTGCGATAACCTCAAGCTGTGCATTATAAAACGTATCATATCCAGCGATTAATGCATCTGCCATTGGTTCAATATTTCCAAGTATCCATGGCAATGTCACATTCACACTCATAATGACTTTTCCACCACGGCTATGAAGGCTGCTTGTCACTTCTTTCAGATAATTCATACCCGTTAAAGTTGTTTCTTGATACAATGAGCCATCTAAAGCTGATACTACTTTATCCTCACAAATCTCAAGCTCTAATAGGCCAGGTGTCGCATTAAAATAAGAACCAGATTTTGGATGAAGGAACATGATCGCTACGTCAGCTTCTTCATAGTTATCAGTCATCGTAAATTGACCAAGCTCCTGACATTCTTTTCTTGCCTGCTCGGTATACTTTGCTGCTCGTTCTGCTTCTTTGTGTAATACTTCCACATAAACCTTTTTATTATAAAGCTTTTCAGCTGTTAAAGGCAATGTTTGATTTGAATTTTTAAGGATTGTTGTTGATTTTTTATGTGCTTCATAAGCAGCTTCCCAATGTTCCGGGGTACTAACTACTGTATTTGCATTGTCCGGTGAAACGTACGTACGGTCATCAAATAGTCCTAATGCAAACATTTCTGTCAGCAGGCGTACATTCGCTTCATTAATCCGTTTTTCACTAATCCATCCCTTGCTAACAGCTAATTTAAGATTTTCAATATCATTTGTGTCAGCAACGATATCTGTTCCGGCATTAACGGCTTTCGCAAAGCGTTCAGCCTCACTTAATTCTTCTACGCCCCAGCTCATATTATTTACAATACCACTATCACTATTGATATAGCCTTTAAATCCAAGCTTTCCTCTTAGAATATGGTTAATGAAATAGTGATTGAATGTGAAGCCTACTTCTTCGAACGGAATGTCTTCGCCTTCAAACTCCTGCACTACACTCTTCTTGATGCTTGGGATTGAATAATAAGGCATGATTGATGATGTCCTGTGCTCTACCGCTGCCCTGAATGGCGGTAAATGATACTTTTCTAAGCTTCCCGGGGTTGGATAAAGATTCCACTTTCCTTCTTTATAATGCGGATCAAACCCGTTTTCCCTTGCTCCTCCGCCAGGAAAATGCTTCGTTGTCATTGCAATACTGTGCTTGCCTAATTCCTCACCTTGGAATCCATCAATAAGACGACCAATCGCATCAGAAATAAATTCAGGATCTTCACCAAATGTACCATACGTTCGCTGCCATCTTGGGTCTGTTACAGTGTCAGCCATATACATATACCCTTTTCTAATACCAACAGCATTCCACTCTTTGCGAGCAATTTTAGTAAACTCGCTAATTAATGATGCATCGCCGCCATTTTTTATATCACCTTTTGCTGCTGCTGCAAGTCCTAACGTTCCCGGCCATGTAGAGAACACTCCCCCTGCATCATTCATACCGAAGATCGATTCTGCATTTTCATTTCTTGAATTAGATGTAACTAAGACAGGAATACCTAAGCGCGTTCCCTCAGCAACTTCATTCATTTTATTAATCCACTCCGCTATTTCAGAAGGACTGTAATTGTCTCTTAAAATGAAGTGTCTTAAATTTCTTTTCTCAATTGTATGTGTAGTTCCATATACTTTTGATTGCGCAAAGATATTTTCGCCTTTTTCTATAATTGCCTCGTCTAATATACCATCATGACTTGTCTTTTTCTTATCTTCCTGAGCAAGTCCCATTTTACGCGAATTAATTAACATCATACCGATTTTTTCATCGATAGTCATCAAGGACACTAAGTTTTCTGCACGTTCTCTCGGACTTAAACGCCAATCCTCATACGGATCGAGCTTTCCATCGTTATTTAAATCTTTAAATTTTAAACCATCCACCTCAATAACATTCTTTGATCGAACTTCTAAATCTGGTTGTTTATGATTTACTTTTACTTCCACTTTAATTCCTCCTTAAAATGGACTTCCCGTCATGATCCCTCGAAATAAATCAATTGGCTTTTTAACTTCAATATCTCTTATAATAGCGTACCCAATTTTTGTATCTCACACATATTTTTGTAACAAACTCAATCGAGATAAAATTTCATAAGAAGAGTTGGTTTCTTTGCTTCTACCCGTCATCTCGCTCATAAATTTGTTATCGTTTTCTTTTATAGTGTTATAATAACAACAAAAAACGTAAAAAAAATGATACTTATTGCTAAAAAGATTGTAAATATTGCTGTATGAGAGGAGAGCGCCAATATGGAGCAATCTATTTTTATGCCTTTCATCAACCAATATTTTGAAATTTATTACTTCAGCAAACATCCGCAGTCCTATAGGAGACTTAAGAAACATAACAAATCAGCAGAAAAATTTTCTCAATTAGATTCGTTATTCCGCTTACACAGTCATGATGTGATGGAAGTTCTTGTCTTTTTAGATGGGGAGTGTGAATTTTTTTGTGAAGGAAAAACATATTAATTTTGATTGAACATATCCCCATTTACATATCACACAAGCATTTAACGGCTTTGTACAAGGAATGACGATCCCACTCTTAATGGGAATGGCTATTCAATCAATTTCTTTAAAAGAGCAACAGCAATGGAACTTTTCCAAGTTCTTTATGTATTAGGCATTTTCCTTGGACCATTTATGGCAGGTGCTCTTAGTCAGCAAACAGGCTTTGTTACAGTGTTTTACTTAGCTGGAGAACTTGCATTAGTTGGTATGCTATTATCATTTCATTGGTACCAAAAAGAAGTATCACATTCTCTTTTTATTTGGAATTTGTTTTTTAATACAAAATAATAGGTATTTTGGTATAAGTGATGTTAGTTTATTTCTTATCCTTAGCTTTATTTTTCTTCTTGAAACCATTACGAAACATGACAAGAAGCGTCATTAGCAAAGGAACAATTATTTGAAAAGGAAGGTTAAGGTAATAATGACCAACGCTATAACCTTCTTCGTACTGTTCGATAGTATGTGGGGCTATTACCATTGAGAAAAAAACAAGAATAACCCCAGTTAGTAAAAGGATTCGTTGATAATTTTTTAGCTTGAATAACTCAGTCACTCCGATTACAGTACCATATAAATAGATAGATGCTTTGAAAAATACTGTTATTAACATGGTTAAGACAACAATAGCATCAAGTCGCTGCAAAAATTCCGCGATACTTACCATACCCATCGTAGATAATAAAGGAAAGATGGACCGCTCCACTCGGTCGATTCCAAGAACAGCGATATTTAAACTTGCTGTCCAACTTAAGATAAGACCGGATGAAATCAAGACAGACAACCACACTTTTTTTTACAGCCTTAGGTCTGTTTAAGTAAGGAAGAAGCATTAGAAAAACAATTAGTTCAGTAAAAGGAAAAATAATCAGATGTGGAAATGCTGTCGTTAAAATTGGCTTCCATCCATCTGCTAGAAACGGCTGCAAATTATTAAGATTGATATTACCTGAAATAAGGATCAAAAAATTCCCTACTATTCCAAACAAGAACAATATGACAATAAATACTTCTGCTGTTCTCCCTACTACTTCAATTCCTAGATAAAGGACATAACAAATAACAAGAACCAATAAGGCATTAATTGCGAATAAGGGTGTAGTCGGTAATGTCGACGTAAGCAGAAGTTCACCAAACTCTCGCACATTTCTAGCAGAAATATATAAAAAGAATTGGGTGTATAACAATCCAATAATCCATCCCAAATATTTACCAAATGCTTTTCTAGCATGTCCAATGAATGATAGGTTGGGATAGTGACGAAATAAAAAGTAATAAATAAAAAAAAAAGATAATTCCACCAAACATTGCTAAAAGAATAGCAAGCCAGGCATCCTTTTTAGCAGCTGATCCATAACTTATAACCACTGCAGTTCCCATCTCAAATATAAACATCATGGCAAATAGTTGAATGGCACCAATTTTTGCTTTCTCCATAGCCGAACAGAAGACCTCCTTTTTTCCCGTATTATCATTGGTCTTCTCATTTATTTTTTATCTACTTTCGTCCTCATACCTATTCGTTAGAAGAATGCTTGTATGTCTAATCTAGTTATCTATTATATCCTCTTTCCCTATTTTTAATACTCTTAAGGAGCTAGGCGTTTATACTATAGCCATTTTGTTCATTATTACTAGAATTTCTACTAATGATCGCCCTATTTAATTTCTTCTTTATCAATGGATGCGAAAGATATGCAATGAAATATTGTCAAAAGCAATTGAGAGGGAGATGGATCGCTTATGATGCTAGACTAAAAAGTGGACACGGATTGTTATAATAAACTAAATAACAATTTGTGAGGTGTGCCTCTATGGCAAAAGGAAAACGTTACGATGAAACATTTAAGCAAGAAACGGTCAAATATATTTTAGAGAACAATAAACCTGTGGCACAAGTGGCGAGAGAAACAGGTGTCAATGAAAACACGTTACATGGTTGGATAAAGAAATACAGCCAGCAGCCTGAAGTGAAAGCTGCCCAAACCTTTTCAGACTCAGATGCAGAATTAAAAGCATTAAAAAAGCAATTACGTGAGTTGGAAGAGGAAAATGAGATTCTAAAAAAGGCGATGCACTACTTCGCGAAAAGCCCTCGGTAAAGTTTGAATTTATTCATAAGAATCGCTCCCATTACCGAGTGGAGAAGATGTGCTTCGTTTTGGGAGTTTCAAAAAGTGGCTATTTCAAATGGTTAAATCGTCCTAAAAGTGATCGACAAAAGAAACATGAACAACTGACCCAAATCATCTTACGGACACACCTAGAATTTAAGCAGCGATATGGAAGTGTAAAGATTACGAAAACGTTACATAAGCGTGGTGTAAAGGTCAGTGGGAGAACGGTTTCGCGTATTATGACAGCCAACCAGTGGAAGTCTTGTACAGTCAAAAAATACAAAGCGACGACAAATTCAAACCATAAACACCCTGTAAGTGAAAATGTATTAGACCGTCAGTTTCGTGTGGATCAGCCAAATCAATCTTGGGTAGCCGATATCACGTATGTCCCGACCAACGAAGGCTGGTTGTATTTGGCGAGCGTGATGGACCTTTACTCTCGTAAAATTGTTGGCTGGTCGATGAATCACACCATGACAAAAGAGTTGGTCATGGATGCGTTAAAAATGGCTTACAACCGTCAGAAACCTGGGAAAGGCCTCATTCATCATTCCGATCGTGGCGTTCAATATGCCTCCAATGACTATCAGAAACTACTAAAAGAATATGAAATGACAAGCAGCATGAGCCGCAAAGGAAACTGTTATGATAATGCTTGTATTGAATCTTTTCACGGAATACTTAAGAAAGAACTTGTGTATCAAACAACGTACAAAACACGTCTTGAAGCCAGAAAATCGATCTTTTCTTCCACCTTCTAAATCAGCCTTGAAAAAGCGGCGCAGCCAAACTTCATCTTTCGGAATCGAGCGCATCGATAGAATCGGATAGCCTAACACCTGAAATTCATCCAATATGCTGTGGTTAAGTCCTGGGTCCGAATGATAAGGACGTCCGATCATAAGAATGGCAATGCGATTTTCCTCTTCGACTTGCTCAAGGATCATTCTTCCTTTTTCCTGCATCTCCTGATCAAACATCTCCATTGCCTTCCATGCTTGATCTACTGCAAAATTACTTTCATCTTCTGTTATTTGTAAGAAATTACTAAACGCTTCATATAACTGGCTTTTCAGCATATTCGGTTCTGTAAATGTCACCGCCGGATCGAAATAAGTAATTCCTCTTTCCTTGAAAAAGTCTGTTTCTTTCGTAAAAGCGGCTTTAATGACATTCGGTGCCCCGGCAACAATCGGACAGCTGGTGGAATCCACTACATTCTGCAGATGAGTTGGAATATGGGTGATGCACGGGAAAACGATTGCGTGCAGCGCTTTGTGCTCTGTATGGTGTTTGAACAGCAAATTATGAATATGCGCTTGTGCTACCTTTGACGGGTAACAAGGATCAATCGAACCATACTTGCCGCCCTCCTGCCACATTTCCTCACTCGTATTGTCACTGAATACGATATTTTTCTGTTCGATGCCAAGTGTTTCAAAATAAGTTCGCCAAAATGGGGCTGTCGACCAAATATTCAACACTTTCGGGATGCCTATACGGAGCTGTTTCCGTCGTTCCATCGCCTCTGTAGAAGAACGTTGAAACTGACGAGTAAATTTACTTTTTCGTATCCCAAGACCTAATAAACCCGTTTTAGCTTTGACATCCTCTATAGGTTGCTCTGGTGAAGGCATCGGAGCTTGATCGTAGAAATGCCTGAACATTCTTCGTGATTCATAGTCAATCAGATTAGGATATTGTTTTTTCAGCTGGTTGCGCTCTTGGGTCAGCTGAATCATTGCTTCCTTGTTTTCAACCGTTCCTTTTCACAGCTAAAACCTGAGATATAGCGAGCGGTTTGCCCATTAGGTGCAGTCGTATCGATAAACGTGCGGCTGCAGTTATTCGGGCAAAAGTTGCAGCGGGTTGATTCATCATTGCGGGATGTATAACTTAAGCCAATCGCTGCATCAAGCCCAAGAAAAGTGGAATACCCACGCCGCTTTACGACACGAAGCGTTTCCATAGCAGCTCCAATTGCGCCGGCTTCCCCCGTATGTGGATGTACATACACCTCAGCATCCGGAACCCTCTCTTTAATATAGTCAACTTGCGCTTTCACAGCAGCTAGATTATGCTGTGTCCCTCCCTGCAGGACAAACTTGCGGCCAAGTTCTGCCATACGCGGAATTTGTACGACATACTGCCAGACGTTTTTCGGAAGCACTAAGGCAAGTCCCGCCAACAGCTCTTCCTTTGCATAGCCTTCCTTCTGGAAATTTACTCGATCGGAGTCAAGAAATACGGCACAACCATAAGAGAATTTCGGACTCAGGTCAGCTTTGAATGCGGTTTCGGCATACTCTTGAACAGGAATCCCAAACTGGTCAGCCATCGCCTGCAGCAGCATGCCGTTCCCAGCTGAACATTGGTTTGACAAGCGGAAGTTTCGGATATCGCCATTTTTCAGAAAAAGGACTTTGATGTCTTGGCCGCCAATATCACAGATCACGTCAATATCTCCGAAAAAATGAACGGCACTCATCATATGAGCAACTGTTTCCACAATATTGACGTCCGCTTTTAATGTTTTTTCCAAGACATCCGCAGCATAGCCGGTTGCCCCAAAACCGATAATTTCCAGCTTCGCACCAGCTGCATGAACTTTTTCATAAATCTTCCCGAGAAGCTCCTTCGTATCTTGAATCGGATTTCCTTTCGAAAGCTGATATTCTTTAAGGAGAATCGTTCCGTCTTCATCAACTACCACAGCCTTTGATGAAGTGGAACCTCCGTCAAGACCAATGACTGCCCTAACTGTTTGCCCCGGTTCAAAGGAAGCTGGCTTAAATTTAGGAATACTGTACTGACGGCGAAACTCTTCCAATTCCTCTGCGCTTTTTACTAACGGCGCACCGGCTTTTTCGCCGAGCTTTGCCTTTCGTCCATGGGTAATAAATGTCTTCAATTCTTCTAACCCTTTGTAGCGGCCAACTTCACTCGGTTCATGAAGTCCGTAAATGACAGCACCATATGCAGCATAATACTGAGAATTTTCCGGCACAAAAATGAGTTCATCGATCGGTAACTCTTTCGGATAATTGTAACCCCGCTGTTCCCACGATTCAGGAATTCGCTTGCGCCAACATTGCTGAAGAAACGGTAAGTATGTATTCGGACCACCCAACAAGAGAACTTTATGCCGCAATGTATTCCCGCGGGTCAATACAGAAAGATTCTGCATCACAATCGCATCCGCCAAAGAACACATGATTTCCGAAGAAGGAATGCTGCTTTTCACGAGGTTCACAATATCCGTTTCTGCGAAAACACCGCATTTCGCTGCCACATGATGCAGCTTGGAGTCATCAAAATCAAGCTTTGCGACCTCTGCTTCCGGCATTCCTACCTTAATTACGCACTTATCAATCGTAGCACCAGTACCAGAGGCACATTTGTCATTCATCGAAGTAATCGCCTGCTTATCACCTATCTCCTCATTTTCTTTAAAAATAATGATCTTGGCATCTTGTCCTCCGAGTTCAACTACACTCCCTACATCAGGATGCAGTTGTTCAACTGACATCGTAACCGCATTCACTTCCTGAACAAACTTGGCACCGATATGCTCAGCAATTGGGCCGCCGCCGGATCCCGTAATAAACACTCGAATCTTTTCTTTCGGTACTTCAGAAAATTCATTGCCGATACGAACCAAAAATTCTAACACATTTTCAGCCTGTTTTGTATTGTGGCGCTGATAATCAGACCATAGAATCTCTTTCGTATTTGGATCGACTACGGTTGCTTTTACCGTAGTAGACCCAACATCAATTCCAATCATAATTGTTTCCACTTCAGCTAACCTCACATAGATGTATTTTTTTGTTTAAATAAAAATAGTGACAAAAATCACACTTCTCTTAGATTTTTCCAAAATTATAGATATTATTACCAAAATTAAAAATCCCATGAAAGTAAAGGTAGAGAGAAAGTGACTAAATGAGCTAGAAGAGGCTTCGATGTGAATTGGACTAACAGATCTATACACTTTTGTGATGACCGCATGAATATTAACCAAATTTGTCGATCTACAAGCCAATATCGTAATTATGACACGTTTTTAAATGAATCTCTCTATTGTTCAAACCGAATGGAAAGGTATCGTCTTCAATTCTTAATTAGGAAAATTCAACATGCTCGATCTCGATTAAAACAAAGAGATGTAATGACAGCTACATTCTTGATTATTGATGACACATAATGGTCTCATTGTATTGTAAGCATATGCATGTAGGCAGTGAAGGATATTCATTTTCCTAGGATTTCCGACCTTATTTTCAAGAACCCTACTGAAATGAACACGGTCTCTTATTAAAAAGTAAAAACGACTTAGCTACTGAATTGAAATTGCAAGAGCCTAGTTTATTAATTGATAAGCGTTAAAATCCAATCTTTCAAATTGATCATTCGTAAATGTTTTGGAGAAGAATTGGTTCCAGCCACAATCATTGGTACGAGCGAATCCCGTTTATGCAATCCTCCATGACTTGCCCCTCCAACATGAGTCGGAGAGCCTTCACCAATAAATTCAAATCCTGGTTTTGCATTTATAACGAGATAATTGCCTTCATGAGAAGTGAGGGCACTGTATAATCGAGCCAATGCATCCGGGTAGTGATCATAAAAAACTTCATTACTCTTTAATGTAAGGTCTAAAATATCTGTATTACCTGTTAAAGACCAAGATTGTTCAAACGGATCAATATATTTTCCATTAGGTTTAAAACGGAGCTTTTCATCGCTTCCAGAAGATATTACATCAATATATTCTTTATTTTTCCAAGCAATCACATCGATTCTATCGTCCATTTGTAAAACTTTCGCTATATTCTCAAGCGGTAAACGCTTGAGGTCTAAAGAATAAATAAACGCCATTCGCTCATTGACACCGAGTACAATTTGATCGTTTTCTTGTACACCTTCTTTTAATTTCATCACCCGGTAAGATTTGAATAATTGTTTTAAATCAATTAATGCTGTTTTTCGATCTCCATAGATGGCGGCTTGTCCACTGTCTCCCATCACAATCCAAATATTATCTTGTAAAGCCTCTTCCCAAGACTCATAAGCATCTAACACGTTTTGAAGATGTCTGTCTACTTTTTCAATTCCTTTTATATCCATCGGGCCGTTTTTATGGACACTTTGGTCATGGTTCGGAAAATAAACGAGTGTAAAAGCTGGAAGATTGCCTGTTTGAATAAGATGTTTTAATTCTTGAGCAGCAAATTTATCATTGAATCCGTATTTTTGCCAAAAATGATTATTTCGGTTCAATTGACTAAGCTGAGATAAAGCTCCGTAAGTAAACAAGTGTGGTCCGTTTGTTGTCATATTTCCAAGCGGCATAAAAAGGGTTATTAACTTGGGGATTTTTAAGAGATGCTCCGTGCTCCCGCGGTACATCAGCCCGTTAATCGAAGCTGATAATTTTCCTCTATCAGCGAGTTCTTCATAAATAGTTTTCACTTCTTTGCTTAAGTGAGTATTGTTTAAATGATAAAGAATATCTTTCAGTGACTTTACAAGACCAAGTTTTATCAGCTCTCTTATATGGCCGCCATAGCTAATAAGGCGCTTTTCTTTATCATTAAACCAAACTAATCCAGGAAGTTTATGAACATCAGCATACGTACCGGTTAGAAGCGTACTGTCAATATTAACAGACATCGTCGGAAAAGAACTGACGATATCTGGATAATGATGTCCATGTTCCATAAAAAAACTTAGTGCGGGAACTTTTCCCTGTTTAACAGCTTCTTGCAGGGGCGGATTCATCAAGGAATCAATAATAAGCATGATAACATGTTTCTTTTTAGCTTGTGTATCCATGTTTTCTTCATCCTTTTAGCCATTTATTTAAATAAAATTTGTTTATTTCTTATAAAATAATTGATTCAGTACATTCATTACTCCTCTCCGTTTCTTTTTTCTTTAAATAAACGAATAAAAATAACATTAATTTACAATCCATCTATCTCTTACTAGTTATTAATATGGAATCCTTTTTCTTTTTTATGTAAATAACGTTAATGAGCAGGAGTTAAAGGAGGAAATATGATGGAAATCAAGGTCATGACCTATAACATCCACCATGGTAAAGGAATAGATAAACAATTAGATTTGGACAGAATCGCGGAAGTTATTGAAAAAAGTAATGCAGATATCATTGGTCTTAATGAGGTTGATAAACATTTTTCTAAACGGAGTCACTATGAAGACCAAATCAGTTGGCTTGCCAAACAATTGAACATGAATCAGGCGTTCAGTCCCTCTCTCTCTTTAAAACCCAAACATTCAACAACAGTACGTCAATATGGGAATGCCCTTTTATCTCGATATCAGATTGTCACAAAAAAGAGTTATCCGTTTGATTTTATCCGTGGACTCATTGAAGGAAGATCCTTACTTGAAACAGCCATTCAGCTAAATAAACAGTTATGCCAAATAAATGTGACCCACCTAAGTCTTAATCCCTTTCTTCATAAAAAGCAAACAGATTTTATTGTACATCAGCTTCATCGGAATTCTCATCCTGTTATTATTATGGGGGATTGGAATATGAAACCGGGATCAAGAGGGTGGAAAAAAGTAACCGATGAAATGCAAGATGCTTGGCATATTGCTGCAGGAACAGGAAAGGGAAAGGGTTGGACTTATCCATCAGTTCAACCGAGAATGAGATTAGATTACATATTTTGCAGCCGTCATTTTCAAGTTGTTGAAACAGAAGTGGTAACACAAAGTCCCAACGCATCTGACCATTTACCGTTTAAAGCAACACTATCTTTAAAAAATAATTGATCTAATATATCTAGTAATTGTTAAGCTTAACATTAAACAAGGAAGATTTGCCTATAGTACTGAAGAGTATCAAGAAAAGAAGATGAAAGCACTAGAAGTTGCGATTGAATTAATGAGAAACGGAAAAGTTGATCTTTCAACTTTGATAAATCACCTCTACTAATAGATGATTGTAGCTGAAAATGAAAAGCTGAAGACGCTTTTCATTACGAAAGATATTAGGGGTTATTATGCTGTTTTTACCGTGGAAAACATGGAAGAAAAGGAACTTGTGTGTAAAAAAAGAAAGTTACATTGTATTTGACCCTAATCAGTTGAAAAAAGTGTCCCCTTCATTTGAGGGGGTGACCACTTAATTCTGTACAACATACTCATCTTTAAACAAATTTGAGTAGATTAAGGAGAACAGGATTGTCGTTTTACGCAAATTTACTATGCAAAGAGTAAAAGAGCGAAACATTATTTACAAAAAATTATGCGAGGCATTGGCATAATTAGTTTTAACGTACGAACAACCGAAAATGGCGCCCCCCTAATACAGATATGTTTTTTACACTTTCAGAATAGTATCTGTTACTTTTATAAGATAGGGGATAATAACCTAGATATCGATTCTTTAAAATGTATCCATAGTGAACGTTGTTGATACTGTTCAAGGGTGAGCTCCCTAGACACATTTACATCCTCGTTAAATGTTTTGGTCAATCTTTGAGCAATTTCCTGATCATATAGAAAAGCATTCACCTCAAAATCTAATTTAAAGCTTCTTACATCAATATTCGCTGTTCCAACAGATGATATTTTTTCATCTACAATAATGGTTTTGGCATGAATAAAACCATTGTCATATATATAGATCGTTGCCCCAGCCTTAAGTAATTCACCACTATAGGAAAGAGTTGACCAATATACAAACATATGATCCGGTTTGTTAGGAATCATAATTTTCACCTCAACGCCTGATAAACATGCAATTCGGAGAGCATCTAATAAACTCGCATCTGGAATAAAGTAAGGCGTTTGGATGAGGACAGATTTTTTGGCTGATGAGATCATTTTTATGTATCCATTTTTTATATGTTCCCATTCAGAATCAGGTCCACTTGTAACAATTTGCATTCCGACATTTCCTTGAGAAATATCTCCTGGGAAGTGATTTGGAATATAGCTAATATCATGACAATGAGATGCCTGATTCCAATCGAGAATAAAACGGGTCTGAATCGCATGAACAGCTGTTCCCTGTATCCTTAAATGTGTATCTCGCCAATATCCAAATTTCTGATCTAAGCCAAGGTATTCATTGCCAACGTTAAAACCGCCTACATAACCAATTTTCCCGTCAATAATAACTAACTTACGATGATTTCGATAATTTAATCGTAGATTGATGAGGCGGAATTTGGAAGGAAAAAAAACGCTCACCTCACCACCAGCTCCACGAAATTCTTTGAAAAATCGTTTAGTTAATCTTCTCGAACCTAGTTCATCATATAAAACACGTACTTTAATCCCTTCTTTTGCTTTCCTAGTTAGAACTTCTATAAGTTTTTTACCAAGCTCGTCTTTCTTGATAATATAATATTGCAAATGAATATGGTCCTTTGCCCCTTCGATATCTTTAAACAACGCGTTAAACTTCTTTTGACCATCTACAAACAATTCCACTGAATTGTCTTCAGTTAAGACAGCAGCATTGTTCATCAAATGCATATATATTAAATCTTTACTGTTTCTTACTGCTTGATTACGAAATCGGAATTGCTGAGAACTAAGCTGAGCTAATTGTATTTCTAACATTTTTTCGCTTTCAATCTTTTTACGACCCTCCCATTGAAAGAGATTATGACGGCTGAGATTTTGTCCAAAAAGGAGATATAAAACAAATCCGAGTACAGGAATAAAAAACAGAACCAATAACCAAGCCCATGAGGAACTAGCATCTCGTCTTTCCCGAAAAATAACAATAATCGCAAAAAAAATATTCAATACAATAACTAGTCCAAGAAATAAGGAAGTAATATGCATAATGAAACCCTCTCCAAAAAATTATGAGTACTAATAGTATAATCAGAATGGTTTGTTCATGAAAAAATTTAATTTTAAGGTTCTTACGCACTTTTAGTAATGATCTCACTTTTTATTACTTCTTCTCATATGTTTTCATCAAAAGTATGTAAGAACTACTAAATCAATCATTTTATTACAATAATCACTAAATAGCTCCAATTTGTTCATTTAAATTGAGATTTAAATAAACTTCTTCCATCGTCCTAGGACAACTCTATGTTTATTTATTTTTCGTATCGAACATCACTCAAATCATCTTGTTGAAAAAGGAGGTTCGTAATAAATTCAGCACTTGCCAGTGGATTTATGTTTTCTTGAAATTCCTTTATTCTATTGTTCAAAAATTTCATCTCTTGGGGGGAGAAGAGTAACTTTTGAATCAAACGATCAATTGTATTCGTATCATCAATTTTTACAGCCAAATGATTATTTACTAAAAAGTCGCAATTTTTTTCTTCATGACCGGCAATTGGTCGATATATATACATAGGGATCCCTTTTGATAATGCCTCAAAACAGGTTAATCCACCTGGCTTTGTAATGAGTAAATCAGCAGCTTCCATCCACTCGTCAATGAAATTAACAAACCCTAAAATACAGACATGAGGATGATGAAACTTTTCATTTCGTAACAAAGCACTTCTCAGTGCTTGGTTGTTCCCTGTACATACTATGATTTGAAGTTTTTCTTTCCATTTTAAAAGAGCATGAGCGAGCCCTTTGATTCCACCTAAACCCAATCCTCCTCCCATGATCATGACAGAAGGAATATTCTTTAATTTTAATTTTTTTCTCATTTCCTGTTTATTTTTCTTGATCCAAAAATTAGGTCTTATAGGCATCCCTGTAACGGCAATACGACTTTTAGGTATTCCCATCTGTATTAATTGATGATACACATCCTCACTCGATACCAAGTAAATATCTACTTCAGAATGAACCCATGCTCCATGAACATGAAAATCGGTTATCACTGTGCAAAAAGTAAACCGATAACCTAGTCTCTTTAATCGAGATATAGATGAGCTGGTAAATGGATGCGTACAGATGATAAGGTTTGGCTTTTCCTTATCAAGGAGAACTTCAATTTTGCGGTGAAACAGTTGATGAATAATAAATTTCTTCCATTTGGAAAGAGGCTTGTTTTGCTTATAGTCATATATTTTTCTCCATAATGGAGGAGACAAAATGATCATTTTGAGATAAGAATTAACGAACAGCTTCGTGGTAATAGGATGAAGTGTCTGCCCAACCTCTAAAATTTCTGTATGGATAGAAGGATCAAGATTAGAAATCCCTTGCATTAGCGCTTCTGCAGCTTTTGTATGACCATTACCAACGGCCTCCGATAATATCAACACTTTCTTTTCCACCATCTACACCTCTACTAGATTTATTCTAGAATAGGATTTGCAATATAACTAATAATAACAGCATATTTCATTGTAAATTTATGGGTATCCATACCCAGAAGCAGTCAACCTTTTATAATGGAGTTTACTTTATTATTGTGAAAACACGGTACAATAATCTTTATAGCAGGTTTCACGATTAAACAGATCGATTAACCGATTTATACATAAAAAAATTCCTGTACTAAATTACAGGAATTTTTTTAGAGGGAGAATGAAGTTTAAAGAATTTGTACTTTTCTTTTAAGTACTTCTTTCCTCTCTATATTAACTATAAATTTCAATTGAGAAAGACGTTATACACAATTACCAACCACGTCGTTCTTCTGATGGTTCTTCATCTAAATCTGGTTCTTCTTCATCCATATTAAATGGTGTATCAGGCTCTTGTCGATCACGTACATTTCGAGGGTCCGTATCTAAATCTGCACCTCTGGTGTCAATCTCTCTATCGTTAGTACGGTCATAGCGAACTGGTTCATAGTTCACATCCTCAGGATCATTTATTTCATTATTGTTATCTAAATTACATGCAGATAACATACTTAATGAAAGAAGAGCCGACATGATTAAGAACATTACTTTCTGTTTCATTATTTAACCTCCTTACATTGTTAAAGTGAAAACAGTTTTAATATATACATTTTGCAAATTTTTACTCTTTTAATACAAAAAAATATGTCTCTCATTTCTATTGAGAGACATAAAGCTGTAAAATATAAAAAACTTTATTACTCCATTAATTTAAATTCATTCCTTACTTTTAACTTTTCTAACAAACTCTAAACAATGACTGCAATAATAATGGATAGTCGCTTCATTCACTTTAATTCTTTTAAATTGATTCATTCCAACCTTACCACAATACTCACACGCTTTACTATTTCGGTTATCTTTTTCCATTTTTAATGCCTTCACCTCGTTTTTGTAATTGCATTAAAAGCATCCATTCAAAAATTATCTGAAAGGGTACTGTACCATTTCAACAATATTATTAAATATGTGAATAACAAAGTGACATTTTCTTATACTAAGGAACCTCACCAAAACATTCTTTAAGGAACTTTTGTATATTTAAAATCTGACAATAGAATAATATTAAAAACTTAACTGATTAAAATGGTCGATGTCTAAAAAAAGGTTGTAATATATTGTTATTTTTGGTCTGTATAGAAAGATGAAAATCTTCAAGTAAAGAAATGTTCTATAATGATTTATTGTATATTATGAACCGATTTATATTATCCTTTTATAACAAATGGATTAATTTTTTTAATAACTTGAGGTGATTAAATACATGCCAATGTTGGATGTTAATGGGACTAGCCTATATTTTACTGTTAAGGGAAAAGGGATTCCTATTGTTTTTATTCACCCGCCTGTACTTACTTCTGTTAATTTCGAATACCAAATAGAGGAATTATCGCGTAATTTTCAAGTAATTACTTTTGACATTAGAGGTCACGGAAGAAGTGATTATTCAAACAAGCCAATAACCTATCCTCTTATTGTTGATGATATAAAATTATTATTGAATCATTTGGGAGTTAAAAAAGCATTTATTTGCGGCTATTCTACCGGGGCATCTATTGTATTGGAATTTTTGCTGACTTCTGTAGACCGAGCTTTAGGAGGGATTCTAATCAGCGGAATGTCTGAAGTAAGTGATGCGCATCTAAAGAAGAAGATTTCTTTTGGAATAAAGCTTGCTAAGGCTGGAGCTGTGCCTGTTTTGGCGTGGTCTATATCCTGGAGTAACTCAAATACTCCAAAGCTGTTCAAAAAGATGTTTACAGCTGCTCAAAAAGGAGATGCCAGAAACATCGAGCAGTACTACCATTATAGTTTGCACTATAATAGTACCTATCAGCTAGGTAACATCAATCTTCCAACTATACTGGTCTATGGGAAGAAGGATAAACAATTTCATTATTATGCCAAACTATTACATGAGAAATTACCATGTAACGAATTATATTTCATTGAAAATGTAAACCATCGTATTCCTACAAAAGCGTCGAATGAATTAAATAAAATAATTAGTCAGTTTATTAAAAAACATAATAAGGAGAATAAGGAGGAAACTTTTTAAATCCTGCTAGGCGCATTCCATATTAAAGCAATGCGTCATTTAATGGAAGATGGAAGATCGTTCTTGAATATCCATTCTCTACAGAAATTCAAGAAAAGTCACCTGATTTTTCAGTAAGAAATAACTATATTTTACAGCAGTTCTCTCAATTCATTTGTTCTACTAATTCAGGTCTTCCATGAAATTGTGCTAGGGTATTTTGAAATATATAAGTTCAGGTTAATTTATCGACATATGAATATCGCTAATTCTTTTTAGTACTTGTTGAGGAACATCCTGAATGAAACGTACAAATTCATCAACGGCAGAACAGATTTCAGCTCGATTTTGATAGAAACAATTGGCGATGACGCTTCCTTTTAACCATTTCCACAT
>NZ_QOCW01000018.1 GCF_003318295.1 Bacillus taeanensis | reverse complement strand
CATTGTTCGAAGAATATGACCCATTTACGGGAGAGAAAAATCGGAAGAACTAAAGAAATTCTTTAGAATTAGTGAGTGAATGTGGTGCAGAAGGGAAACCCTTTCAGCGGGCCTTTTAGGCCCAGGCCGGTAACAGAGGCTTTCAGCCGCAGAGCAAACCACCAGTTCACACTGGTGGTTTTGATTTTATAGTTTCACAAGAGTATATTCTACTTAGGATTAAATCTAGGGGTTTCAATGAAAGTGGTCATGATCTTTCAACAAGGCTGATTAATACCACTTCGGCAGACCTATGCAAAGTTTATTCATCTAAGTAAAAAACTTGGGCAAAAATCTAAATTAACTATTGACTTAGAGTTAAGTCTAAGGAATATAATTCCACTTGTACTAAATTATTTGACTGAAACAAATATTATCTTATTCTAATTTACCTCCTTTAAAATAATAGGAGCTTGGAACAGTTGGTTTTATTTCATATAAAACCGTAAAAAATCATATAAAATCGAGAGGAATCGGTTTTGATCGGAGGAATTAAATTGGCAAAGCATGAAGAAGTAAAAAATGGCGTTATTTTTCCAGCGGGAGAAAAAAATGAAGCATTTTCACAATTTTTTGTGGGACAAAGTTATCTTAAATTATTAGTTGCTGATCCAAAAGTAAATGTTGGTGTTGGGACTGTGACCTTTGAACCAGGATGCCGAAATAACTGGCATATTCATCGTGATGGATATCAAATTTTACTAGTAACTGGTGGTGAAGGTTGGTACCAAGAAGAAGGAAAATCAGCTCAATTTCTAAAAGCTGGTGATGTTATTGTCACGCATGATGGTGTAAAACACTGGCACGGTGCTGCAAAAGACAGCTGGTTTGAACACATTGCAATCACTGCAGGTACGCCGGAATGGTTGGAACCTGTCGACGATGAAACTTACAATAAATTATAAAACAAACGCATCGAATCATTTGATTCGATGCGTTAATTGTTCATGATAAATGATAAAACTTCATTAGACTAAACTACGCATGCCCAAAAGTACGGCTTAAAGATGGATTATAGCGTTTGAAAAAAGATTGAGGCACTTCAACTTATAAGTTAGATAGGTGATGGGATGTGTGTAACTAGTATATTGGAAGTGTTTGTAAAGAATAAGGCAGGTAAGAACGAATCGGCAGGAATAAGCGAAAACGGTTATCAGCCCCTTGGTGCCGATCGCGTAACCTTGTCAATTCAATGAGAGGACGTACATAAAGTGTCAAATTCAAAAGAACCCACTACCTCACAGACAATAATCGAAAATGCTGCACTGAAAGTCAGGAAAGGAATTGTAAAAAAAATAATGATGTATTTTTTCATTTTATTAGTTGGATTATGTGTTGCCATAACAATGTTTATAAACCTAGATCCAGTATTCGGCGGGAACCCAAGTAAAGAACAAAAAGAAAAATATAGTAAGTTTGCTAATTATGCTAACGGTAAATTTGTCAATCAAGTGCCCACAAAGTTGGATATGAGTTTATCTGATAATTTCTCCATGATGAGGGAATCTATTTCAGGTGGTAAAGACCGCACTCCTGCCGGTCAAATTCCTGTTGCCGAGATTAATTGGAACAAAATTCATAGTGAGGAAGAAAGTTTAACTTGGTTTGGGCATTCTACTTTTTTGCTGAGTATCGATAATAAAAAGATACTTATAGACCCTATGTTAGGTCCAATTGCGTCACCCGTTTCATTTGTAGGAAGCAAACGGTATACTGGTGACCTTTTGCATATTATTGACGAAATGCCGCCTATTGATGCTGTCTTTATTACCCATGATCATTACGATCACTTAGATTATCCATCCATACGAAAGCTTAAAGACAAGGTCAGCCAGTTTTTTGTTCCTCTCGGTGTAAGTGCTCATTTGATTCGATGGGGAGTTCCTAAAGAAAAAATTACTGAACTCAATTGGTGGGATGTAACGAAGTTTAAGGGCTTAACTGTAGCCTTGACTCCCTCCCAACACTTTTCAGGAAGAGGACCTACTAATCGAGATACGACCTTATGGGGAGGTTGGGTGATTCTAGGAAAACAAACACGTTTATATTCAAGTGGAGATGGAGGATATGGTGCCCATTTTAAAGAGATTGGAAAAAAATACGGACCGTTTGATATCACCTTAATGGAAGGAGGTCAATATGATAGGCGTTGGTCTTGGGTTCATATGACACCTGAAGAATCTGTCCAAGCGAATAAAGATGTAAATGGAAAGACCATGATGTTAATGCATTGGGGAGCATTTACCCTTGCCTATCATGGTTGGACAGAGCCTATAGAAAGAGCATTAAAAGCGGCAAAAGAAATAGAAGTTAATCTAATCGCTCCTGAAATTGGCCAAACTTTACAGTTAGATTCAGACTTATACATTCCTATTTCTCCATGGTGGAATTTGTGATTTTGGACCGTAAAATAATACAATAATTTGATGTGGAGAACTTTTATATATAGCGTATGATAAAGTTGGAAAGTGACCCTAGCGTCTACTAATTGGGATTAATCAATGTGTTCTGCCGGTGATCGTTGCAGCCCGACACCTTTTGCCACTGTCCCATATTGGTTTCACTGTAACAACTATTACGGGTGGGGCTATGTTCGTAGCCAGTGCACTATCCGTAGTATCTAGCGTAGCGATGACTTGGAAGCTCGCATTGATTGCCATCGCGGGTGTAAATATCACAGTCTGGGGAAGAAATTTAAACATGCCATTTGCAAACTTTTTTAGATAGGAGGGAGTGGCATGAATATCCTTTCAAAGTTGTTTAATTCAAAGCACTGTTTCTTCTGCAAGAAAAAAGTTAAACCATTCACGACATACGAAAATGATAGACACGAAAAAATCGAAGTATGTCCATTGTGTAAGGAATATGCTGAAAGAAGATTATTTAAAAAATTATAAAGATATAAGTTCAAAAGTAGAAAAAACAAGATTTTACCTATGACTTGGTAAAATCTTGTTTTTTCTTAATTTATAGCCTTTCCACTGAAATACTATTTCCGAAAAGTAACCGTTCCCTAATGGCTAACTTCGCTTAATCTCGGGGTATCACCTTGACTGTAGCAGAACGAGCGCGATCGCTGACCATTGGACTAAGATATGGGCTTTTATTATATTTTTCTCGATAGGCATTGTCGATAAGGTCGTTCATTGAATCGTTTACTGGTTTAAATGTGACTTCCTTCGTCATTCCTGCTGCAGTGATCCGGCCTGCTTTTTGTCGTAAAGCGGCATTGTACCAACGAGAGTTTTGCCCGTTGTATGCACGTACATAGAGGTAATCTCCGACCACGACGGACCAAATCCAGGTCGGTGTGCCGTAAGTAACCCCGTCCTCACGAAAAGGTGAGATATGAAGGTCATCGGCCACAGTGATCTTGTCTAGTTCTTGTTTTGACCATGTTGTCATTGTAGATCCTCCTTTAAACTAGATAGGTTTTTTAAGATTTAGGTAGACAGACTTTGGAAACGTATAATACCTATTCAAGTCTAGCTATTTTTTGTTTCTGCTATTTAGTCGGTCCCTAAACTAGTTTTAATACAAGATAAAGTCTATAACTTAGAGTGCACTTTAAGGCAAGAGATAAGACTTCAAAAAAATTGAAGAGAGGAATGTAGTGTGCATTGTGTACAAATATTATATATGTTTAACCGTCTAAAATTTATTAAATCTATTGACTTAGAGTTAACTCTGAGCTGTAGAATGGTCACCAAGTTCTAGTACAAGGGATATGAAGAAATAATTAATTCAATAGGAGATGAAAAGATGCCTAATAACCATGTAGAAGCCACAAGAGTAAAATTAATTTTCAACAACGAAGAAGTAACGGTGAAATTAGATGATCATTCCGCAAGTAGAGATTTTCTTACCTTACTCCCATTAACTCTAACTTTAGAGGATTATTCCAACACTGAAAAAATAAGTGATCTGCCAAGAAAATTATCTACAATAGATGCACCATCAGGGATAAAACCATCAGTTGGAGATTTCACTTATTATTCTCCTTGGGGAAACTTAGCTATCTTTTATAAAAATTTTGGATACGCACATGGACTTATTAAATTAGGTCACATTGAATCTGGAATAGAAAAGCTTACGAGTATGACTGGTAATTTTAAAGTTACGATTGAAAAAGTAACAGAATAGAAAATACTATTAGTTGTTTTCTGTTAAATATATTATATCTATGTAAACTAATAATCCATCACAAAATGAAGTGAATAAATGGAGGAGCGAGTTGATGAGGAAATATATAAACTTATTTATTGCTGCTGGCCTTGTATTGGCAGGTTGCCAAAGTGGAACAGAAAATAAGGAACAAAATGAGGCTTCTCAGGAACAGGGGTCTCCTAACAATAGTGATACAGAAAATGCAAATCAAGAAGAAGGAAGTAACCCAAGTGATACGAGTTCAGAACTAAGTTTGCTAAATATGTCTACAGAGGATTGGGAAATGGAAGTACTGGCCGATAAATTGACCTATCCATGGGATCTTCACGTGATGGATAATTTTATTGTCATACCTGAGGTTATAGGAAATATGATTGTCATTCAGGACGGACAATTGGAACGGTATGAAGTTCAAACGTCTGATCCGATTGTACAAGATGGGGGAAGTGGTCTACTTGGTATGGGGTTGGCAGAAGATTTTCAGGAAAGTGGAATAGCCTATATATATTATTCGTATAGATCAGATTCTGGATTAGAGAATAAAGTAGTTCAGGTGGTATATGATGGTGACTCCTGGAAAGAAACTGACATACTAGTTGATGGGATTCCAGGTCATCAACTATACAATGGTGGTCGAATGGCTATTGGTCCTGACGGGTATTTGTATGTTGCAACAGGATGGGCCCACGTAGAGGAATACGCACAAGATCTTGATAGTTTAGGAGGGAAAATTTTAAGAATGAATCTTGATGGTTCTATTCCAGAAGATAATCCTTTTCGAGACTCGTATGTGTATTCATATGGGCACCGCAATCCTCAAGGGTTAGCTTGGAATGATGATGGAACGATATTATATAGTTCTGAGCATGGCTCGAGTGGACAAGATGAAATTAATATTATTGAGCCTGGGAATAATTATGGTTGGCCTGAAATAACAGGGGATGAGGAACAAGAAGGAATAACGAGACCAGTTCTTCACTCTGGTAATGAAACATGGGCTCCATCGGGGATTGCATTTTATGAAGATCATCTATTGGTAACAGGATTAAAAGGGCAAAGCTTATATGTTTACAATAAATCAGCCGGCTCCTTGGATCCTATATTTAGTTCGAATGAAAGACTGAGGAATGTTTTTCCCTATGAAGGGGATTTGTATCTAATTACAACGAACACATCACCAAGAGCCGATAACCCCGGAGATAATGACCGCTTGTAGTCGGTGGAGGGGTATTAATTGCTATTTCGTTTTTATTTGGCATTCATTCTGCTAATCCAGAACATGAATCTTATCATCCAACAGCTGCATTATTAATGAGTATAGGACAGCTTGGCTTTCAATTAATGGTACCTATTTTAGCAGCATTTATTGCAGAATCGATTGCAAAAAGGCCGGGGATGGTTGTCGGCTTTATTGGCGGTTTGATTGCAAGCAACGGTGGAGCAGGATTTTTAGGTGGAATTGTTGCTGGCTTTGCAGCAGGATATTTAATTATTCTGTTATCGAAGCTGTTGAGTAAAATGCCAAAGTCATTAAATGGTTTAAAATCTATTTTCTTATACCCTGTACTTGGCATATTGTTAATTGGAATTCTTATGAGTTTTCTAGTCGAACCAATGACAGCAATTAATGAAGGCATGAAAACGTTCCTGGCCAGTTTCCAAAATGCAAATCCAATTCTTTTAGGTTTGATCGTAGGAGCGATGTGTGCATTTGATATGGGAGGTCCGGTTAATAAAGCTGCCTATGTTACAGGTACAGCACTATTAGCTGAAGGGAATATGTATTTTATGGCAGGTGTATCAGCGGCATGTATAGCTCCACCATTAACTACTGGTTTTGCCACCTTATTATTTAGAAAATATTTTAATCAAGCAGAAAGAAACGCCGGTTCAATTAACTTTATTTTAGGTTCCACACACATTACAGAAGGAGCTATTCCATTTGCAGCTAAAAACCCAGTAGTAGTAATCCCTATCTTAATGATAGGATCTTCTATCGCAGCAACGTTAACGTACATGATGAATATTCAAGTTCCAGCCCCACACGGCGGATTCCTAGTCCTTCCAGTTGTGACAGGTGCATTGCAGTGGGTAGCAGCTATTTTAATTGGGTCTCTAGTTGGCGCTGTCATATTCGGACTCTATAGAAAATTAACATTTCATAATAAAGAAATAGGAAGTGAGGATATTGAAAATGAACAATCTGCTTAATTTAACTCAAATTAAATTAGATCAAAATCTTTCATCACAACAAGAAGTTTTTGAACTCATTTCACAAATAGCTGTAGATCATGGAATAGCTAATTCTAAGCAGGAAGTTATAGATGGATTAAAACACCGCGAGGAAGAGAGTACAACAGGTTTTCAAGATGGTTTTGCTATTCCACATACGCAAACATCTGCCATTACTAAGCCGGGAATTGTAGTAGTTTCAAGCAATGATGGCATTGAATGGGAGTCTCTGGATGAAAAGCCAGCTCGTTTCTTCATTTCACTTCTTATTCCTGAAGAGGAAGTAGGAACCACACATATTAAAGCATTAGCATCATTGTCAAGAATGTTAATTCATGATGATAAGCGTGAGAAACTCCTAAATGCTGAAAGTGCAGATACAGTATATGAAACAATTAATGAAGCATTAAATCAATAATAGCAGAAACAATTTTCGAAGCAGTTCGATAAAATGAAAATGTTATTAGTTAGAAGCTTGCGAAAAGATTTTATTAATCACGATTGCTTAAAAGGTTAACTTTGATTTTAAGATGGTCAAGGAGTAGTTTTCTTGGCCATCTTACTTTATGGTAAAGGTACTGTAGAAAGTTGAGTGAACGTATTCATCAATCATATTTTTAGTAAATTAAGTCTGTTTAATAGGAACACCACAGCTAATAGTTTTATTATAAAAATTCTTAGGCATTGTTAATAATCATGATGGAAAAGCTGGAATGATTTATAATTTTTTATTATATGTAACTTCTGAGAAAGGAAGGATACTATGAACGAGATTTTATTTAATATTCCAAGTAATATATATGTTACTTTAAGTGACTCTGAGAGGTACTTGCTGGAGTATATTCATAATCATTTAGAAGACATTTCTACTATGTCGATTGTAAAGCTTAGTGAAAATGCGAATGTTTCTACAGCGACAATTGTAAGATTAATGAAGAAAATCGGTTATGATGGCTATACTTCATTTAAATATAGTTTAAAGGAAAAAGTGAATTTTTCAGATGATAACCGGGAAATGGACGACATTAATTCAGAAATTAATCAAGCAATTAAAAAGAATGAATATGAAGTGATAAAGACAATTCAATTACAAAGTATTGGTCAAATTGAGGATGCTGTTCAAAAAATCGATAATGCAGAAAAAATATATATATTTGCTCGTGGTTTTTCAGTAATGATTGCTCAAGAGATGGCCATTAAACTGCAGCTAATGGGGAAAAATTGTGAGAAGCATGATGATCCCAATATTATTAGGTTAAAATCACATAAAATTAAAGAAAATGAACTAGCCATTTTTATTTCATTAAATGGAGAAACAACAGAGTTAGTTGAAGCATGTAAAAACTTGAATATTAAACAAATTACAACGATTACTTTAACTACAAGGATGGAATCAAGTCTTGGAAGGCTTTCGGAAATGACGTTTGTAGGATACAAAGGAAGTCAGTCTTACTTTCCGGATTATGAGGTAAGGTCAAGGTTACCGTTGAATGTACTATCAAGAATCTTATTAGATGCTTATGTCATTCGGATGCTCTAAGAAAATAGGAGTGTTCCAATAAACTAAAAGCAGTGGGATAAAAACCTAAATACGATTAAATAAAAAACACATGGCATTTTTTTTGTGAATTACCATGTGTTTTTGCTTTTGATTTTATTGTTTGAACTTCAAAATACAACCTGTTACTATAAATCACTGCTCTCTTATAAAGAAGTTATCCAAAATTTCGCAAGTTCACTTTCGTTTTATTATTCCTTTTCAGATGACACGATCCTACTGGATGAATTTCAAGAAATATTTTCAGGGGAAATCTAATAGTTACATATATTTTATTTGCTTTAAAAAATGCTGGGAATATTAATATTGATTTATAATGCATACATATATGTAAAATCATTAAGTAGAGGTAGTGTGTAGTATGAATAAGGAATTAACAAAAAATGCTGATGCATGCTATCGGCTGGCTGAACAGAAGGCTGCTCAATATTTTAAATCACTTTATGTGCAGCTCAAGCAAAAGACTTATGTCCCTGTCCTAACCGAAGATATACAATCGTGGAAACAGAATCACATTCATTATCCACTCTTCTCCTTTTTTTCACGTTTTTCACGAGGAAAGAAAAAGTCAGATTCCATGGGGTATGACAATTATATCCAGTGGTTGGAGTACACAGGAAAACTAGATAATTACTTGGACCGGAGCATCTCATATATTTTCATGCGGGATCTGGGTAAAGCCTTGGACTCACCTGACACACAGACAAGGATTCGGCGTGTAGTTGACAGTTTAAAAAATCACTTAACTCAATCCACCGCAAAAGCCCGAGAAGATAAAACTGAAACAATTAGCATGGCCGGTCTGTATCGACTGGCTCAGAAGGAAGGTATCGAATCCACCATGATCTGGGTAATCAACAAATTAAAGACTGTATCCCTCAATATTCCAAAAGGAATAGATGCTGAGCAGGCCCAGCGAAAACTTATTAAAATCATTGCGGGGGTAATAATGCATGTTTTTGAAGAGTTGGGAGAGGGGATATCGTCTGAAGAACGTACTCAGAAACTTGATGAAGCCATTAGGCTGGGCTATTCCTATGGTCTGACCTACCCCTTCATTGATGATCTTCTGGATGCCAAAGTCTTATCTTCTAAAGAAAAAAAGCAATATTCGGATTTGATACGTACCACACTTATTACAGGATCTGTGCCGGAATTGGGCGAGTGGACTGGAAAGAATGCGGATTTGATTCGCTATATTCATTCGGAACTCCGAGAGGCCTTTGAGTATATTAAGGACCACCAGCGACCAGAAAAAATGAAATCTTTTTTCGAGCAATCCTATGTTTTTTTTCATTCCCAGGAAGTGGACCGTGTAAAAAATCTATCAAATCCCAATTACACTAATGAAGAGATATATATACCAATCATTTTAAAATCATCTTTTTCACGATTGATTGCTCGTTCAGTCATTAGTGCTCCTGAAGATGAAGGCTTTGAAAACCGGACATTCTTTTATGGAATTTACAATCAGCTGGCTGATGATTTTGCAGACATGTTTGATGATATGAAGGAAGGTGCGGTAACACCCTATACTTACTATATGAAATATCATGATAAGCGTTTGGATCTTATAAACCCCTTTGAATTATACTGGGCGGTCATCTCCGAGTTGATCCACAATGTATATCACTCAGATACTAAGACCTGCGAGGTGATCCTAGATCGTGCGATAAACGGCCTGAAACGATTTAAAGCAAGGCTGGGAGTCCAAAAATACAACGAAGTGATGGATTTATTTGGATCTGGAAATCTGAAATTTAACCGTTTAATTCAAAATATGGTTCGAAAAGCAGATGATGTGGATTTCTTTGATAAACTGCTTAGAGACCATATAATTACCATTTTAAAAAATGAACGGAAAGAGCAGGAGGACTTTTTAGATACGATCCAAACTGTACGTGAT
The DNA here is from genome assembly GCF_003318295.1 of Bacillus taeanensis. Taxonomy (GTDB): domain Bacteria; phylum Bacillota; class Bacilli; order Bacillales; family UBA6769; genus Maribacillus; species Maribacillus taeanensis. The sequence goes on along the minus strand of NZ_QOCW01000018.1, from coordinate 88,191 downwards.
CAGGTCAACAGCATCTTACATATTCCTAAAGTCGATAATGATGCTTTGAGCAAAGATCCAATAATTGATGCTGCAAATTATAGTTTGGAAGGCGGTGGAAAACGATTGAGGCCAATAATGACTTGGGTTATGGGTGTGAATGAATATGGATTAAACAAGTCGGCAATCTTTCCGCTTCTAAGGTCCTTAGAATATATGCATACTGCATCCCTAATCTTTGATGATCTGCCATCTCAGGATAATGCATCCATTCGTAGGGGGCGTCCAACCCTGCATCGGGTGTATAGCTCGGCCATTGCAGAACTAACTGGTCTCTTCATGACCCAGAAAGCTATTGAGGAGCAAGCATCTCTTGACGAGTTCGATTCGAGAACTGTTCTTAAATTGATTCAATATTCGGCTAAAAAGACAGAGGATATGTGTAAGGGACAGGTGATGGACTTGAATTCCAAAGGGCAACTATTGACACTGGAACAATTGAATAGGATTTGTTTTTATAAAACTGGAATTGCATTTGAAGCTTCCCTCATAATGCCTGCAATTCTCGCTCATGCAAAGGAGTTTGAAATTGAAGCTTTGAAAAAATTCGCCTATCATGCCGGCATTGCATTTCAGATTAAGGATGACCTGCTTGATGTTGAAGGAGATTTAACTTTACTAGGAAAACCTATTGGACAAGACTTTGAAAACAACAATTCGACTTTTGTGTCAATTCTGGGTCAGGAAGGTGCCAAAAAAGCGATGTGGGAACATTACTGTCTTGCCGTAGAAGCGCTGCAGGAGGTGCCGCGCAATACGACTTTTTTGAAGCATTTATTGAATTACATTGTGAATCGAGACCACTAAGAGTTTGTTATACCTACATATTTAAATGAATACTCCCGCCACTTAGCTACGCTTGAAGTGGGGGTTTCTAACGTATCGAACATTTCTGAACGCTTAACGTTAGTGGAGTTGACACATTGGTGATCTCAATACACCCAACTCCTCTATCCCATCGGTCTTGCCTTTGGGACTTCTTTTAATAAGCCTACTGCACCATTTTCACACGTTGTGCTAGTCATGTATCACGCATCTTCGGCTTCTCTAGGCTTGAACATTTTACGCAGCAGAGCGTCTTTTCCTGCTACAACCTTATATGTTCAGTTTTCAATGAGCATGTACAAGGATGTACAACTATTATTATATCATTTATTACGTACTTGTGTTCGTAATAAATGTGATGGAAATTCACCCCCTCCCTACTTATTGGGGGATCGCCCTTCACATTCCTTGAGGAAGGGGTACTCTTTCCAAAAATGATAGAAAGACGAGCTGAGCTGTTTTGTGTTCTTAGTCCAAGCCGTCTCTGCTCACTCAAAAGAAAATAAACGAATCATTGAAGAGATGTCTCTTATAATGGAAATGCTAAGATAAAAAAAGCGGTTGCATTTATTAAACAGGTGTAGTATGATGTAGGAAAGCGAATACAGTTCGGATTGTTACTGTTAGATCAGGCAAAACCGATTACCTGTTTTAGTAAGGTATGGTTTTGTCTTTTTGTCGTCGGAGGTGAAAAAGTGAAGATTGTCAAAATATTAAACAACAACGTTATTATCTCGGTAAAAGACGATCAAGAGGTAATCGTCATGGGGCGCGGTATTGCATTTAATAAACGCGCTGGTGATGAGATCAACGAAGAACAAATCGAGAAGGTCTTCACTTTGGAAGACGAAGATATTACAAAAAAGTTTAAAACATTAATCGCAGATATTCCAATTGAATACATGGAACTATCAGAAAAAATTATTCATTACGCTAAAATCCAGCTTGGAAAGAAGCTTAATGACAGTATTTATATTTCGTTAACCGATCATATTCATTTTGCGATCGAGCGTTTCAATAATAATTTACCAATAAAAAATGGATTGCTTTGGGAAACAAAACACCTCTATAAAGAGGAGTTTGAAATTGGGATCGAAGCATTAAATATGATTTGTGATCAGTTTAATGTGATTTTGCCTGAGGATGAAGCAGCCTTTATAGCGCTTCATATTGTAAATGCTCAGTTTAATGAAGATATGACAAATACGATCGATATGACGAAGGTTATTCAAGATATTTTAACAATTGTTAAGTATCATTTTAAAATGGAATTTGATGAAAACTCTTTAAATTATTATCGATTTATTACCCATTTAAAGTTTTTTGCGCATAGATTAGTAAAGGGAACTCATTATAATAACGATGATGAGGATGATCTTTTAAACGTCATTAAAAATAAGTACCCTGAGGCTTATAAATGCTCGGAAAAGATTAGAAAATTCGTTGAAAAACAATATCGATACGAATTAACTGATGAAGAAATCCTTTATTTAACGATTCATATTGAACGAGTCGTCAAAAAATAAAATAAACACATTCTTTTTTAGGATTGTTACTTACGAGGCAAAACCTAAATTGAACTTTCGTAATAGAAAGTTTCAATTTAGGTTTTTTTCTTTGAAAGGGGTGATGCCTAATCGTTTTGAGAGAGAAAGCAAATACTCTTGCTGAGATGAAATATATAGTGATGATTTATTAAATAAGTATGTTAACAACATAAAGAGGAGGAAAAACAATGAGTTATCAAGCATTAGCAAAAGATATTATAAAAAACGTTGGTGGAGAAGAAAATGTTTCAAGTTTAGTTCATTGTGCAACTCGATTAAGATTTACATTAAAAGATGCGAACAAAGCAAACAAACAGGCACTTGAAGGACTAGATGGTGTGTTAAGTGTGGTGCAGGGCGGAGGTCAATATCAAGTTGTTATTGGCTCGCATGTTTCGGATGTTTTTAAAGAAATAACAGACAGTGCGAATATTGGTAGTAACGCTAATTCTTCTAATGAGTCAAAGGGATCGATTACTTCACAAGTTTTTGATGTGATTTCCCGAAGCTTTTCACCGCTGTTGGGAGCGCTTGCAGGAGCCGGGATGTTAAAGGCACTATTAACAGTGCTGACAATGGTAGGATGGTTATCTGCAGAAAGCGGAACGTACTTAATTTTAGCTGCTGCCGGAAATGCTGTTTTCTTCTTTCTCCCGATTTTCTTAGGCATTACGCTTGCGATTAGACTTGGAGCAAATGCGTATGTAGGCGGGGCAATTGGGGCAGCGCTGCTTGAGCCAAATTTAACAGGTTTAATTGAAGGAGGAGCTTCCTCATTTTTAGGAATTCCGGCCATCATCGTCGATTATTCGTCAACTGTTTTCCCTGTTTTTATCGCAGTATGTATGTATGCGGTATTTGAAAAAATGATTAAAAAAGTGATTCACAAAGATTTACAAATGTTTTTAGTTCCAATGCTTTCATTAATTGTTATTGTTCCTTTAACCGTTTTAATTTTTGGTCCCTTTGGAGTATACGTAGGAAATGCCATTGGTGGAGCTATTTCATTCCTTGCTGAACGAAGCGGTCTTCTTACTGGAGCTGTTATGGGTGCGGGTTGGACGTTTTTAACGCTGTTAGGCTTGCACTGGGGAGTTGTTCCGATCATTATTCAAAACCTTGGTGCTGGAGGAGACCCACTTTCGTCAATGCTTTCGGGTGCGGTGTTTGCACAAATCGGGGTAGCAGTTGGTTTTATTCTAAGAGCCAAAGATAAAAAACTGAAAGCGTTAGCTGTTTCGACGATGCTGCCTGGCGCATTAGCAGGTGTCACAGAACCAATTCTTTACGGTCTAATTCTTCGTTATCGAAAAACACTTATATATGTTATTGGAGCAGGAGCGATTGGTGGAGCGATTAATGGTGCGTTTGGATCAAAAGCGATGGTGTTTGCTTTCCCGAGCTTTTTATCGATCCCGGCATTCTCACCAATGGTTCAGCACGCAGTCGGGGTTTTAACAGCGTTCTTATTAGCACTAATCGTTACGGCTGTATTTGGATTTGAAACGAAAGCAAAGCAGGAACAACAAACTGATTCGGTAGCTGCTGGAGAGCCGTTAGTTGGAACTAAGCAGCTTACAAAAAAGGAAAACGTCGTAAGTCCAATCTCCGGGGAAGTGAAAGCGTTAAGTGACGTAAACGATGCGGCCTTTTCATCAGAAGCGCTGGGAAAAGGAATTGCCATTGAACCTTCTGTCGGTGAAGTTGTATCACCAGTGGATGGCGTGATTTCAGCTGTGTTTCCAACAGGACATGCAATTGGGATCACATCAAATGACGGTGCTGAAATTTTAATTCATATTGGCATTAATACCGTGCAGTTAAACGGTAAGCATTTTACGCCGCTTGTAAAACAAGGCGATACAGTGAAACAAGGCGATCATTTAGTGAATTTTGAGCTGGAGAAAATTAAAGAAGCCGGCTTTGAAGTGACAACTCCTGTGATTATTACGAATACGGATCGTTACCTTGAAATTGTAGAAGCTGATAAAAAGAGCGTTCAAGCAAATGAAAATTTATTAACGCTTGTTGTTTAAAAGGATATGAAAGGGGATAAGGCGATTGTTTTTATTTTTCCCCTTTTAAAAATATAAAAAATAAACTATAGGAGGAATACAGATGACTGTTGTAAATAAACAATTTCCAGAAGGATTTTTATGGGGAGGAGCTACGGCTGCCAATCAGTTGGAAGGTGGATTTCATGAGGGAAACAAAGGATTAAATATTGCCGATGTTCTTCCAGGAGGAAAAGAAAGATTAAGAGTATTAAAAGAGCCGGGTTTTAACTTTGAAATTGATAGAGAAAAATATACTTATCCAAATCATGAAGCAATCGATTTCTATCACCGTTACAAAGAAGATATTGCGCTATTTGCGGAAATGGGCTTTAAAGTATACCGCATGTCGATTGCGTGGACGCGTATCTTCCCGAATGGTAATGAATTAGAAGCAAATGAAGAGGGACTCTCTTTCTACGACCGTGTCTTTGATGAATTACACAAGCATGGCATCGAACCGGTTGTCACGATTTCCCACTATGAAATGCCTATAAACCTTGTGAAGGAATATGGCGGTTGGAGAAGCCGTGAAGTGATTGGTTTCTTTGAACGCTATGTAAATGCCATCTTCAATCGTTACAAAGATAAAGTGAAATATTGGATGACGTTCAATGAAATCAACAGTGCCTTACATTTCCCGATTATGAGTATGGGATTCTCGATTGAAAAGGAAGAAAATAAGTACCAAGAGATTTTCCAAGCATTCCACCATCAATTCGTCGCAAGCAGTATTGCCGTAAAAGCATGTCATGAAATCATTCCAGGTGCACAAATTGGCTGTATGATTCTCTCTGCACCAGTCTATTCGTATGATTGCAACCCGGAAAACGTAATGTACGCCCTGCAGGAACAGCAATTGTTCAATTATTTCTGCGGAGATATGCATGTGCGCGGTAAATACCCTGCGTTTATTAAGCGCTTTTTTAAAGAACATAACGTTACGCTTGATATTCAAGAAGGAGATCTTGAGTTAATTAAGGAACATACAGTGGATTACATGGCCCTTAGTTACTATATGTCTCTTACACAGAAAAAAGATAAAACGGGTCTAGAAGCGACTCCTGGAAACCTTCTCGAAGGAGTAAAAAATCCATTCTTAAAAGCAAGTGACTGGGGATGGGAAATTGATCCGATAGGTTTACGCATCACGTTAAATCAACTGTATGATCGTTATGAAGTACCCCTTTTCGTTGTGGAAAATGGTTTAGGAGCTTATGATAAGGTTGAGGAAGATGGCTCGATTAACGATGATTACCGTATTGACTATTTACGCAGTCACATTGAAGCAATGGGTGAAGCGGTTGAAGATGGTGTTGAACTAATGGGGTATACGCCTTGGGGCTGCATTGATTTAGTTAGTGCGTCAACAGGGGAAATGTCTAAACGCTATGGATTCATTTATGTTGATAAGCATGATGACGGAAGCGGGACAATGGAACGTAAGAAGAAGAAATCTTTTTATTGGTATAAAGATGTGATTGAAAGCAATGGAGAAAACCTGTAACAATCAAAAGGTTTTGAGGAAAAGATCTATTTCTGTTTTATGGAAATAGTATCAATAAAAAAGATGATCACTTTTGTAAATAATATCGCAAAAAGCGCAGTAAGAGATTACTCTTTTTCACCGCGCTTTTTGCTTTTTATTTTAAAACCTTTGCATCAAATCGTACCATTTAGTTTCTATACACTAGATTGGGGTATATGTAGGGAAACAAGTAAACACAAAAGTCCTTCAGTGGCTTTAGTACAGTTAATTTTAGGGACGGCCATTTGGATAAGTTTGAACCGTTAGAAGAGTTCAAATAAATGGATCTATTTTTATAAAAACTATAGCATTGACATGATACCTGTAGGGGTATATACTAAGGTTAGTCAAAGGTTCTAACCATTACATGAAGCGAAATTTCAGTAAGTGTGATTCAGTAGATGACAATAAGGAGGTCAGAAATGAAATACGATGCTCAAGTTAAAAACCGATTGAAGCGAGTCGAAGGTCAAATAAAGGGTATTTTAAGAATGATGGAAGAACAAAAAGATTGCAAAGATGTTATTACGCAATTATCCGCGAGCAGGACAGCCCTTGATCGTACAATGGGTGTTTTAGTTAGCTCGAATCTTATTGAATGTGTTCAAAAAGCGAGTGAAAATGGAGAAAAGAGTGATGAGTTAGTGAAAGAAGCTGTCAATTTACTCGTTAAAAGCCGTTAATAAAAGAAGATTGACATCCTTTTTTATTTAATATACTATATACCCATAGGGGTAATGGTGAACAAAGATGAGGAGGAATTAAGATGAACGCAGATAAAACTTTAGATGCAAAAGGTTTAGCATGTCCAATGCCGATCGTAAAAACAAAAAAGGCAATCAATGAATTGGAATCAGGTCAGGTTTTGGAAATTCATGCAACAGATAAAGGCGTAAAAAATGATCTCGCTGCATGGGCAAAATCAGGCGGGCATGAATTATTAAAAGATATAGAAGAAGATGACGTTTTAAAGTTTTGGATTAAAAAAGGCTAAAAAACTTTATAGCTAGGAGCAGTCTAAAAAAATTTAAACTTAAATATACCTATAGGGGTATTTGAGAGGAAGGGGATACAGCATGAGTCAACAAAAGAAAAAAACAACGATCGTTCTGTTTAGCGGAGATTATGATAAAGCAATGGCTGCATATATTATCGCAAACGGCGCAGCTGCATATGATCATGAAGTTACAATTTTTCATACATTTTGGGGATTAAATGCGTTAAGAAAAGATGCGCAGGTGCCGGTGAAAAAAGGCTTTTTAGAGAAAATGTTTGGGAAAATGATGCCGCGCGGCGCGGATAAGATGGGGCTTTCCAATATGAATTTTGCGGGCATAGGTCCAAAAATGATTAAACATGTGATGAAAAAGCATAACGCAATGCCGCTTCCAGAGCTTATTGAAATGGCGCAGGAACAGGACGTAAAATTAATAGCATGTACGATGACAATGGATCTTTTAGGTTTACAGAAAGAAGAATTAATTGACGGATTAGATTACGCTGGTGTTGCTGCTTATATTGGTGATGCGGAAGAAGGAAATATTAACTTATTTATTTAATGAATATAAAGAGGATGTTTCCTATATATGAAGGAGAGAATGAAATGGAGTATATGAATATTTTAATCCCAGCACTACTTTTTTTGTTTCTAGTGCAGCGTCTTCTTCCTACAAAAGGTATTAGGCAAATTACGACGAAAGAATTAAAAAATGAACTGAAAGATAACAATAAACAGTTTATTGATGTGCGAACACCAGGGGAGTATAAAGGTAACCATATTAAAAACTTTAAAAACATTCCACTCCATGAGCTTTCAAAAAAGGCAAACGAGCTTTCAAAAGAGAAAGAAGTGGTCGTCATTTGTCAAAGTGGAATGCGCAGCAATAAAGGAAGTAAGATATTAAAGAAGTTAGGCTTTAAGAACGTAACAAATGTAAAAGGCGGTATGAGCGCCTGGAATTAATACAATTGGAGGTATTCATAATGAAAGAAATAACACCAAAAGAAGTTGAAAATTTATTAAATGAAAACAAATCATTAAACCTTATTGACGTTCGTGAAGCAGAAGAAGTAAGAGAAGGAAAAGTTCCAACGGCTGTGAATATTCCGCTTGGATTATTAGAGTTTCGTATGAGTGAGTTAGATAAAAAGAAGGAATATATCCTTGTTTGCCGATCAGGAGGAAGAAGCGGTCGTGCTGTACAATTTCTAGAAAGCTATGGTTTTAACGTTATTAATATGACAGGCGGCATGCTTTCATGGGAAGGACAAACTGTATAAAATTTTTTGATTAGTCTTATACCTATAGGGGTATTAGTTAACTATATGGAGGATGATAAAAATGAATGATATTAAATCAGATTATGTAGTAGATGCAAAGGATTTAGCGTGTCCAATGCCGATTGTGCGTACAAAAAAGGCGATGAAGGATTTAGAGCCGGGTAAAGTGATGGAAGTGCAGGCAACAGATAAAGGCTCAACAGCAGACCTTGCCGCATGGGCAAAAAGTACAGGACATGATTATTTAGGTACTGTTGAAGAAGGTGATGTATTAAAGCATTACCTGCGTAAAGTAAGTGGAGAAGAAAAAGCCAAAAAGAAGCACCCACATGTAATAAACAACGAAGAATTACAAAATAAACTAAATGAAAATATTGTTGTGCTAGATGTTCGTGAAGAAGCAGAATTTGCGTTTAATCATATTTCAAACGCAAAATCGGTTCCACTTGGAGAACTTGAAAACCGTTTAAATGAACTCCATAAGGAAGACGAAATTTACGTTGTTTGCAAAACAGGAAACCGTAGTGATTTAGCAGCACAAACATTAACAGAAGCAGGCTTTAAAAATGTTGTAAATGTAGTACCAGGCATGAGCGAGTGGAAAGGTGAAACAGAGAAAAACTAATATTTTTTTAAATTCAAAAATACTATAGGGGGTATAAAATATGCCAGTAAAAACAATGACTGCAAAAGAAGTAACGAAAAAGGTCGTAAATCAAGAAAAATTATTTATTCTTGATGTTCGTAATGAAGAGGCATTTCGTGATTGGAAAATTGAAGGTGAAAATTTTAACTATTTAAATGTTCCTTATTTTGATCTGCTTGACGGTGTTGAAGAAATTCTCGATCAAATTCCAACAGGTCAAGATGTACTCGTTGTTTGTGCAAAAGAAGGATCATCTGTGATGGTTGCCGAGATGCTTTCAGAAGCTGGACGTTCCGTTTCTTATCTTAAAGGCGGGATGAAAGCGTGGAGTGAGTATTTAGAACCTGTAAAATTCAGCGATTTAAAAGACGGCGGCGAGTTGTATCAATTTGTTCGAATCGGAAAAGGCTGTCTCTCTTATATGGTTGTTTCAAATGGTGAAGCAGCAATTATCGATGCAGCACGTATGGCAGATGTATACATTGATTTTGCGAAAGAAAAAGGCGCAGAAATTAAGCATGTTTTTGATACACACTTACATGCTGATCATATTTCAGGAGGCCGTACAATTGCTGAAAAAACAGGGGCAGCATATTGGTTACCGCCAAAAGATGCTGTTGAAGTAACATTTAACTACAACAAATTAGAAGAAGGAAACGATGTAACGGTTGGAAATACAACAATCAATATCCACCCAATTTACTCACCAGGACATACGATCGGTTCCACATCGTTTGTTATTGAGAAAAAGTTCCTGCTTTCAGGAGACATTTTATTTATTGATTCAATCGGCCGTCCTGACTTAGCAGGTAAAGCGGAAGATTGGGTAGGTGACTTACGTGAAACGTTATACAAACGGTATAGAGAACTATCTGATCAGTTAATCGTTCTGCCGGCACACTTTATGATTATTGAAGAATTAAATGAAGACGGCTCTGTTTCAGAAAAATTAGGGACATTATTCTCGAAAAACCACGGCTTAAACATTGAAGATGAAGCAGAGTTTAGGAAGATTGTAACAGAAAACTTACCGCCGCAGCCAAACGCTTATCAAGAAATTCGTGAAACAAACATGGGGAATATTAGTCCGGATGAAGAAAAACAGCGCGAAATGGAAATTGGTCCAAACCGCTGTGCCGTACGATAAAAATCAATCACTAAAATCTTAAAACAATATAGGAGGAATTTTAACGATGAATGCGACAAAAGTATTAGATGCAAAAGGTTTAGCATGTCCAATGCCGATCGTAAAAACAAAGAAAACAATCAATGAATTAGAATCAGGTCAGGTGCTCGAGATTCACGCAACAGATAAAGGTGCAAAAAGTGATCTCACTGCATGGGCGAAATCAGGTGGTCATGAGCTTTTAAAAGATATAGAAGAAGATGGCGTTTTGAAGTTTTGGATTAAAAAAGGCTAATAAATAAAAAAGGGGAGCCGACTGGTTCCCTTTTTGAATCAAAAATATGGGGGTGCACATCATGGACATTACATTTATCATGACAATTTTTTTCATTGGATTTATCGGTTCATTCGTTTCGGGTATGGTCGGTATTGGCGGCTCGATTATTAAATATCCAATGCTCTTATACATTCCTCCTTTATTTGGCTTAGCGGCATTTAGTGCGCATGAAGTTTCAGGAATCAGCGCAATACAGGTGTTTTTTGCGACGATTGGCGGTGTGTGGGCATATCGTAAAGGTGGATACTTAAATAAGACGCTTATTATTTATATGGGAATTAGCATTCTCGCCGGAAGTTTTATTGGTGGATATGGCTCTAAATTAATGTCTGACGGGGCAGTCAATGTTGTGTATGGAATTTTAGCAGCGATTGCTGCAGTTATGATGTTTGTTCCAAAAAAAGGGAAAGACAATAGTTCTCCTGATAAAGTAACTTTTGATAAATGGTTAGCTGCTGTTTTAGCATTTATTGTAGGAATTGGCGCTGGAATTGTAGGAGCTGCAGGGGCGTTTATTCTTGTTCCAATTATGCTTGTCGTACTAAAAATTCCAACAAGAATGACAATTGCCTCTTCACTTGCGATTACATTTATTTCATCGATTGGTTCAACTGTTGGAAAAATCACCACAGGGCAGATTGAATACTTTCCAGCTGCCATCATGATCGTTGCAAGCTTACTTGCTTCTCCACTAGGAGCCAAAGCAGGACAAAAAATCAACACAAAAATTTTGCAGTGGATTTTAGCAGGATTAATTCTAGCATCAGCGATTAAAATATGGGTTGAGTTTTTAGGCCGTTAAAATATTAAAAAAGTAACAAATATGACAACTGTCATATTTGTTACTTGACGTTCATGACTTCTTTAGCTCATCAATTGCCTTTATTATAGAGTGGATTAGTTTTCTAATAGATGATGAAATAGGTTCTTTCAAGGGGGAAAACATGAGTACACAAAAATTAACTCACCTTAAAAAAAGCATTGCACCGTTTGAAAAATCGGATACTAAATCCAGTCTAAGACAAATAATGAATACGATTCCGCCTTTTTTCTTACTATGGTTTCTTGCGTACCAGAGCTTGTCGGTTTCTATCTGGTTAACCCTTGGATTTGCAGTTGCAGCAGCAGGGTTTGTCGTTCGGATTTTTATTATTTTCCATGATTGTTGTCATGGTTCGTTCTTTAAAAATAAAAAAGTAAATCATATACTGGGTACAATTACTGGCATCATTACAATGTTTCCTTATGAAAAATGGAAACGTGAGCATTCGATTCACCATGCAACAAGCAGTAATTTAGATAAGCGCGGCACCGGTGATGTATGGATCATGACTGTAGATGAATATGCGCAAGCATCGTTTAAAGAGCGGCTGTCCTATCGTCTTTATCGTAATCCGCTTATTATGTTTGGATTAGGTCCGGTCTACTTGTTTTTCATCACGAATCGTTTGAACCGTAAAGACGCAAGAAAGAAGGAAAGATTGAATACGTATGTGATTAATGTGTCGATTGTGGCTGTTTACGCATTATTAATCTGGGCAATCGGCTGGCAGGCTCTTCTGATCGTACAAGCACCGATACTTTTCGTATCAGGAGCACTTGGCATCTGGTTATTTTATGTACAGCATCAATTTGAAGATTCATATTTTGAAGATGAAGAACAGTGGGACTATGTAAAAGCTGCTGTAGACGGAAGTTCGTATTATAAACTTCCAAAAATCTTACAATGGGTGACAGGTAATATTGGTTATCATCATGTTCACCATTTAAGCCCAAGAGTTCCAAACTATAACTTGGAAAAAGTCCATGAATCTACACCTCCATTACAAAAAGCAACAACGATTACAATAGGTTCTAGTTTGAAATCTATTCGTTTCCGCTTATATGATGAGAACAGGAAAACGTTTGTAAGCTTTAAAGAAGTGAAGCATCTTCTTCGTCAGTCAAAGTCTGGTGTGCAGTTCAAGAATAGACAGACAAGCCTTCAAGGGAAATAAATCGTGATGCGAAAAAACCGTTCAACTTAGTATGAAAGAGCGTGTGCAAAAAGAGTCATGCAGCGGCTCTGCATGCTTCGAACCTGCTGTGGATCGATTTCTCACAGCAGGCTTTTTGCTGTTTATGTAAGGATTTTAGGACGAAATGATGGTTAACAGTATATGATAGTCGTTATACTATAATTGGTTTATAGCGAAATGAAACAGAGAGGAGAATAATATGCAAAGTTGGTATAATATTTTCCCGAAAAATAAGGGGCTCAGCATCTACGTATGGATCATTTTTTGTTTGCTGCCTTTCTATTTTATCTTTCGATCATCTTCAACGATAGAAATTATTTTAGGGATGATTTTGGTTTTGTTGTTTTTTGTTTCATACCGATTATCATTTGTTTCAAAAGGACGGCTTGTTTATTTATGGGTCGGGATTGAAATTGCGATTAGTATTGGGATGACCTTGTTTTACGGGTATGTTTATTTTGCTATTTTCTTAGCCTTTTTCATTGGAAACATTCAAAGTAAAATGGGTTTTTTTACGCTGTATGTCGTTCATCTTCTAACGACAATTATTGCGGTGAACTTAAGTTTTTTCACACAAAATGAATTGTTTTTTTCTCAATTTCCGTTTATTGTAATTTCTGTAATCGGTGTTATTCTGCTGCCGTTTAATACGTATAATCGAAACAAACGCGAAAAGCTTGAAGGACAGCTGGAGAAGGCAAATGAAAGAATTTTACAGCTGATGGTTATTGAAGAACGTCAGCGTATTGCTCGCGATCTGCATGACACGCTCGGTCAAAAATTGTCTCTTATTGGCTTGAAAAGTGATTTAGCCGGGAAATTAATAGATCGAAATCCTAGTTTGGCAAAAGCTGAAATGAATGATATAAACCAAACAGCAAGAACAGCATTAAAAGAAGTTCGTGAAATGGTGTCAGGTATGCGTGGCGTAAAGCTTGAGGATGAACTTCTTCATGTTCGGCAAATCTTAAAAGCAGCCCAAATGAAATTTACGTTCGAAGGAAGCACCGAGCTCAAACACACCCCATTATTAGTAGAAAATGTTGTGAGTATGTGTTTAAAAGAGGCTGTAACGAATGTTGTGAAACATAGTCAGGGAACCTCTTGTAAAGTCGTTATTCAGGAGTCGCCCGACGAATTACAAATCATCGTACAAGATAACGGGGTTGGTATTTCAGATGAACTTGATTTTTCCAAAGGCAGTGGCCTTCGGGGGATTAGAGAACGGTTGGAATTTGTGAATGGAAGTTTAGAGATTACAAAATTAGATGGAACGATTCTTGATATTCGAGTTCCGAATGTTATTCAGCAAACGAAATAGGAGGCGTTGACGTGATTCGAATTGTAATTGCCGAAGATCAGCGAATGCTGCTTGGAGCTCTTGGTTCTTTACTTGACTTGGAAGAAGATATGGAAGTTGTCGGTAAAGCGAGGAACGGGGAAGAAGCATTAGCATTAGTGAAAAAGCACAAGCCGGATATTTGTATTATGGATATTGAAATGCCTCTGAAAACTGGACTTGAGGCAGCAGAAGAATTGATCGACGAACCTTGTAAAGTGATTATCTTAACAACGTTTGCACGTGCAGGATATTTTGAACGTGCGCGAAAAGCAGAAGTGAGCGGATATTTATTAAAAGACAGTCCGAGTGAGGAATTAGCGCAATCCATCCGCATCATCATGGATGGCCGACGTATTTATGCTCCTGAATTAGTTGATCTGGCATACGACAATGAAAATCCGCTCACGAAGCGCGAAATGGAGGTCATTGAATTAATTGCCGATGGAAAAAGTACCAATGAGATTGCCGATAAGCTTAACCTTACAAATGGTACTGTTCGAAATTATATTTCAATCATACTTGATAAATTAGATGTTGGTAACCGTATTGAGGCGATATCGAGATTTAAGGAAAAAGGTTGGTTTAAATGATGATAGCGGAAAGCCGCTTGTCGAGTTGACAAGCGGCTTTTTATTATAAGAGTGATAAGCATCACGGTTTCAATACAACTTTAATACAACCATCCTGTTTGTTATTAAAAATCGTATAACCGTGAGCAGCATCATATACTTAGCTGTTGTAAAGGAAATAAACAAGAATGAACAATAAACGTTAATTAAGTCAAACAATCCTTTCTAACATTTAGAGGACTTTCTTTAGATACTAAGATTTCGAAATTCAGTCGGAGTAAAGCCGACTTTTTTATAAAAAATATTAATAAAGCCTGAGCTGCTGCTGTAGCCTACTCGAAAGGCGATATCAGCTATCGAGAGGGATGTCGTTTTCAATAATAGCTTGGCAGTGTCGATTCTGTTTTTTGCCGCAAATTCGATTGGAGCGTAACCTGTTTCTGCTTTAAAAAGATGAGAAAAATAATAAGGACTTAAATTTACATAGCTGGCAATCTCTTTTAACGTAACTTGCCTGTCTATATTTTCTTTAATCTTTTATTTTCTTCTAATCACTTGAAACCCACAATCGGGTGCGGTACATACGGTTCTTCAAGTAACGCAATTTCTTCAGTTGTTAACTGAATTGATAAAGCATCTGCCGCATTTTCGAGGTGAGCTGTTTTTGAAGCACCGATAATCGGAGCGGTAACAGGATTTTTCTGAAGCAGCCAGGCAAGTGCGACTTGAACGCGGGGAACACCGCGTTTTTCGGCAATTTCCGCCACCCGTTCCACGATTAATCGATCGGCATTAGCCATTTTGTCATATTTAGATTTTTGAATTTGATCTGTTTCGGAACGATGCGTTGTTTCCGCCCAATCCCGCGTCAGTCTCCCGGATGCGAGCGGACTATATGGCGTTACTGCAATTTTTTCTTCCTGACAAAACGGCAGCATTTCCCGTTCTTCTTCTCGGTAAATAAGATTGTAATGATTTTGCATTGAGACAAACCGGGTCCAACCGTTTTTCTCCGCTGTATACAACGCCTTTTGAAACTGCCAGGCGTGCATGGCGGAAGCACCGATATATCTTGCCTTGCCTGCCTTTACCACATCATGAAGCGCCTCCATCGTTTCTTCAATCGGGGTATTGTAATCCCAGCGGTGGATAATGTAAAGATCGACATAATCGGTTTCAAGGCGTTTAAGACTTCTATCGATTTTACTCATTATTGCTTTTCGGGAAAGTCCTGAACGATTTGGACCTTCATTTACAGAGAAATACACCTTTGTTGCAAGGACAATTTCGTCGCGGTTTGCATAATCCTTTAGAGCGCGTCCAAGAAATTCTTCACTCGTTCCATCTGAATAGACATTTGCTGTATCAAAAAAATTGATTCCTAAATCGAGTGCTTTCTTAATAATCGGACGGCTGTTCTCCTCATTAAGAACCCACGGATGAACCCATCGTTCTGCTTCACCAAATCCCATACAGCCAAGACAAAGTCGTGATACATCCAATCCTGTATTGCCTAATTTAACATATTCCATTGAATTATTCCTCACTTTCAATTGTTTATAGAAGCTCTATACTTCTCATTATGCAGTAAATTAAGATGAAACCGTTATCTCATTTCTATCAAAAGATTGCCTAATCCTCTCACAACCACTTACGCAAGCTGCGAATATGAGATAAAATGAAACTATCAAATATGTAGGAATTAAGGAGAAGCAAATATGACTGGAAAAATACTTCAACAGCAGGAGGAACTTGCCGAACTTATTAAGCGTTATTCAGAAGAAGATGGTGTTCACGCGACTGCTGTTCCGTCTTTATTTTTTATCCGTGAATCGAATGTAACTGAACCGCTTTATGGGGTTTATAAGCCGTCTTTTTGCATGGTCGTTCAAGGGGGAAAAGATGTGATGCTTGGACAAGACCACTTTACGTATAAACCGGGTGATTACCTTGTTGCATCTGTTGGCCTGCCGGTAACCGGGCAAGTTATGAAAGCTTCTTTTGAAGTTCCTTATTTAGCTCTTAAACTTGAATTTACACCGAATCAAATCGTAGAGGTTTTAAATGCTTCTGAAACTCGAGTTCGCACGAAGGAACATTCTAAGCGGGGCATGTTCGTTAGCTCGATCGAAATTTCTTTGTTGGATGCGGTCCTAAGATTAGTTCGTCTGCTCGATCATCCTGAGGATATCCCGGTACTTGGACCTCTATTCACAAAGGAAATTCTCTATAGAGTACTGCAAGGTCAGCACGGGGCAGCGTTAGAACAAATTGCAATAGAAGGCAGTTATACGTATCGAATCAATGACATAATCGAACATATTATGAATAACTATGAAACGTCTTTTCGGATTGAGGAACTTGCAGAAATAGGAAATATGAGCGCTGCTTCACTTCACAGGCATTTTAAAGAGGTAACCGCGATGAGCCCGATTCAGTTTCAAAAAAAATTGAGGCTTCAGGAAGCAAGGCGTCTGTTATTAACAGAGTCTACAGATGCTGCTGATGCCGCATTCCGGGTAGGCTATGAAAGTCCGTCGCAGTTCAGTCGTGAATATTCCCGGATGTTTGGTTTGCCCCCTCGCGAAGATATAAAGCGGATGAGGGAGACGTATGGTCAGAAAATTAACGCCTGAAATCTCTGTTTAACAGGAACAAGAGCGAGAGCATCTATCTCTGTAAAAGAGGAAGATGCTCTTTCAAAATAGGGAGAATCCGCTATCGATTAGCTTAGATACTTCTTCAATATTTCTAATCCTATTTTTAGCTCGTCTAATGAGTTTGTCGAAGCAAGCGAGATGCGCAAGTGCTGCTCAGCGGCCGCTTGTCCGCTTAGAAAGCGATTGGAATGATAAACACGAACGCCATGATTTTTTAAGTCTTCTTCCAGCTGCCATGCGTCATTATACCCTTGAATCGGCAGCCAGCGATAAAAGCTGAGCGGATGGCCGACATTTTTTTTGCCAGGAAAATAGGTAAAATAAAGATCATTTGCTTTTTGTGTCAGCTGCTTTTTTTCAGCAACAATGTCATGCGCTTTTCCGGATAAAATAAGTTCAGTGATTACTTCTGCATCAAGCGAAGATGTTTTTACATTAATGTTAAAAATCGCTTTTAAAATTTTCTCCTGCAGTGCATCCCCATAAACGATATAAGCAACCCGTAACCCCGAACATAACGACTTAGAGGTACCGCAAATATAAACGCTCTGTTCCGGAAGTAAATTAAACATTGGCTGCTCGTAATCGGGCATTACCCCTGCTGTTAGAAAAGCATGAATATCATCTTCAATTAAAATTAAGCGGTGTTTACGGATGACCGCAGCTAATTCTCGCTTACGAAATTCTGGAATCATGACGGTAGTAGGATTGCTGCAGGAAGGCATGAGAAAAATGCCGTGAATATTAATTTTTGAACATTGCTTTTCCAGTTCATCCGGCCGCATTCCATATTCATCGCCGAGAATTGGCACTAATTGAATATGAAGTATTTTAGCAAGCTCAATAAAGTTAGAAAACGTGTATAAATCGGTGGCAATGCGGTTACCAGGTTCAAACAAAGCGGTTAAGGCAATTGTCAGCGCATTCTGTGTCCCGGAGACAATTGCAATATGTTCGTGATCTGTTTCAATTCCGAACGCTTCCATCCAGTTGAGAGCAGCCGTTTTGTGGTGCGGAATGCCGGTCGGATCGTTGTAATTTAAAAGCTGCTCTACATAATTTTTCGTGACAACCTTTTGAATCGTCTCTGTTACGAGTGCATTTGTCTGCTCAAAAGATGCGGCAAGACCAAAGTCAATGATGTTTGTTGTTTTATCGTTGGAAATAGTAATCGAGCGAGCGGCATTAGGAGCGACAAACGTTCCGCTTCCTGTTACCGCATAAATAAGTCCTTTTACTTCGCATATTTTGTAGGCACGGGTAATCGTTGTAAAGTTTAAATCAAGAAAATCAGCCAGTTCCCGCTGCGGCGGCAGCTTTGTTCCCGGTGCTAAAAAACCATGCCGAATATCTTCTTCAAGCAGGGAAGCGAGCGATTTATAAAAAGGGCGGGTTAACGCTTTTTTATCAGGTTTCCAAGACATTGGATAATGATCAAATGAATTTACGGGCATATTCCACCTCTATTAACATAATCCATACAAAGTGATTGCGTATTGTATGGATTATTGTAATTGTATGATATAAAAAGTTTTGCATACAAAAAGATCGGCAATTCGCTTTTATTTTAGCATGAGAGGTAATTTTTGAAAAATAAAGAGAATTGTAATCCATACAATTATTTTGTTCATTGTATGGATTTTTTGTGATAAAACTAAAGAAAGAAAAAGATCAGGATGTGAATGACATGAACGAAAGAAATGAAAAATGGATGGCCTTTCGTGCGGCTTTTCCATATACAGTTCCGATTATGACAGGGTTTATCTTTTTAGGAACGGCGTATGGAATTTTTATGAATTCATTAGGATTTGGAGCGATTTATCCGATTTTAATGAGTTTATTAATATTTGCAGGGTCAATGGAGTTTGTCGCAGCTAATTTACTGCTTACGGCATTTAGTCCGATTAATGCGCTGTTTCTTACATTAATGGTTAACGCAAGGCATTTATTTTACGGCCTTTCGATGCTTGATAAATATAAAGGAATCGGGAAGAAGAAGCTTTATATGATTTTCGGGCTTTGCGATGAATCTTTTTCAATTAATTGTACGGTGAATGTGCCAAAAGATGTCGACAAAGGCTGGTTTATGTTTTTTGTCACAATGTTAAATCACTGTTATTGGGTAATCGGTTCGGCAATTGGCGGGTTGTTCGGGTCTTATGTAACATTTAATACAGAAGGACTCGAATTTGTCATGACGGCATTATTTGTGGTGATTTTCATTGAGCAGTGGATGAAAGAGAAAAAGCATCACAGCGCTCTTGTTGGTCTTGGTGTGTCAGCGGTCAGTTTGCTCGTTTTTGGCGGTATGAATTTTATTATCCCGGCGATGCTTGCAATTCTCGGAATTTTGACTGTAATTAGAAAGCCAATCGAGAAAGTGGAGGTCTCAACATGACGATGACGATAACACAGCAAATGATTACGATTGCGATGGTTGTTTTAGGTACCATGATGACAAGATTTCTTCCCTTTCTCATTTTTCCGCCTGGTAAACGAACACCGGATTATGTACAGTATCTCGGTAAAGTACTGCCGTCTGCGGTAATCGGCCTTTTAGTGATTTATTGTTTTAAAGATGTTAGTTTAGTATCGGGAAATCATGGAATTCCGGAATTTATTGGTGCGGCAGCTGTTGTAGGGCTTCATTTTTGGAAGAGAAATATGCTTCTCTCGATAGCAGGGGGAACGATTGTATATATGAGTTTGGTGCAAATGGTTTTTTCATAACATGTTAGTTTTTTAAATTCATTTGGTGGGGTTAGGAAAACTACTATTTCAAAAGAAGCCCCACTGTTTAGAAAAGGAAAACAACTGGGTAAAGACTATTTCGAGATAATGGAAGGGGTAAAAATGTTTTTTATGATGCTGACTCGATCAAACAAGAGTGTGGAAAATATGGACTGATGGAATTTTCGAAAATTGTTGAGCCGCATAAGAATATGAAAAATAAACCTCCATTTAAATTTTTAATAGTAAAATGTCAAAAAGAACGATAATGACAATTGCATAAAAAATAAAAATAGTGAATTGTTAATGGATAAGGCTTATGTGTAACTTATTTACTAAAACTTTCAAGTGCTTACGCATTATTCTTAAAAACATACTAACATTAGTAGCACAGACCACGGCCATGGTTTGTGCTACTATTTTTTTATAGTAGAAGTGAAGGAAGGTCGAACAGCCCCTGGGACCATTTTAGAGTCCGTTTCAAAAACCGACCGACTTCACACCCTTATTTGAATCAGTTTAGTATGTTGGATCCATAGAGATCGTGTAAAAGAAAATGGAATCGATAAGGCACTGTGAAGACTTCTATGATTGGCAAAGAAGGAGAAACGAATATGAAACATGTTTTGGCATTTGATGTAAGTATGGGAAAGAGTATGATGGTCATCTATAATCACGATCGTCAATGTGAGTAGGAAGAAACACGTCAAAAAATGAGCATCTACCTCAAAATAGGGGGAATACGATAGTTATTATTATTAGTTTTGCCAGTTTGATAGATTTATATACATTTATTTTTAAAATTAAATAATCGTGTTGAACTTTGAAATTAAAGTAGTGGTTGTTATATAGAAAGTATCGTTCATTTCACCAGAAAGCGAATCTCTGCATGTCATCTAACCTAAAAGCAGGAGTTTACCGCCATTTTATCGAATCTTACCAAATGACAAATGGATAAAAGGTTTTTGCCGCTCTTATTTCTACATAAAATATAAAAAAATGAGATGTTTGATATGAATAAGACAGAATTAGTAAATGCTGTTGCTGAGAGATCAGAGTTAAGCAAAAAGGATGTTGCTAAAGCAGTAGGTGCATTGTTAGAAACAATCTCGAATACACTGTCTAAAGAGGAAAAAATTCAGCTAGTTGACGTTGGTACATTTCAGACACGTAAACGTGCAGCTCAGCTCGAAAAGGTCGTAATCCGGAAATAGGTGAAGAAATGAAAATTCCTGCTTCTAAGGGTCATTTCTTATTTCAGGATACACTTAAAGATCAAAAAATCTTTAGTTTTTGAAAAAATGAATCGTTAATATGAATTAGAATATGATAGCAAAAAAGTAAGTTCTGGTTTAGAGAAAAATAAGTAATGGAATTTTAAGTTTTATAAATATTATGTTGCTTTTTGGTCTTATTCTTTTTTATCCAATACTGTAAAAGAGGAAGAACAATAAACATAATAAAAAATAATCGAAATAATTGATAACCACTTACCACTGAAATATCTGCGTAAACAATTTTAGCTGTCACTACCATTTCTGCGATACCACCGGGAGCAGTACTTAAAAACGCAGTGGTAAGGCTCATTGGTATCCATATTGTTAAGAGAAAGGCAAGGGATAAGGAAAAAATAACCAATGCCAGACTACCTCCTATTGTATAAATTCCTAGACTTTTAACATTATTCAACATAAAGGGTTTTAATTGTAGGCCGATATGAACCCCTAGTGAAAGCTGCGAGATTAGAATAATAAAATCTGGCAAAGGAGGCGCTGGTATAATGAAGACTACAACAAAAGCAGTCATAATCAAAGGACCAGTGAGTGAACCTGCTGGTAGTTTCAGTACTTTTCCAAGATATACCCCCAGTAAAGATACCATAATAAATAAAGCATAATGCCACCATGAGATAATGAAATGCGAGTCGTGATGAGGCAATTGGGTATGGTGAACATTTTCGCCGATGCCATGGATAATTAAAAAAGGAACACTAAAAATAACAACTATTGCACGTATGGTTTGCATAAAAATAACAATTGTTTCATCTACTTCTTTTGTTTCTTCACTTAGAACCACTATCTGTGATAATCCACCAGGAATACTGCCAAATATACCATTTGCGACTCCAATGTTCGATTTCTTGATCATTAAGGATCCAATAAATAGGCTAAATATTACCGTTAGCATAGTAGTACCCATCATAAAGGGGAATTGTTCTAGTATTTGCCTGAGTGCCTCTTTATGAAAAGAAGAACCAATCATAAAACCTAAACAAACGAGAGCTAATTGTCGAAAATTAAACGGCCAATGTAGGACTCGTTTTGTAGTTAAGCGCCATATTAATATTGAGGTCACCGGTCCTAACATCCAGGGTAGAGGAAAATGAAGAACACTGAATAGGTAAGCTCCTGTAAATCCTATCACTGCAGATTCTACTGTTTTAAAAATATGATAGTTGTGTTTCAATTTATTTAACTCCTCTTTTTAATCAGCTATCCAACTCTATAAGTTCAATTTGATTTTTCATCACGTTTAAGTTGGATATAAAATCGTCAATACTGCTCCTAAGACAGTAAAATCAAAGGAGCGATTTAAATGAAACAACTACAAATTATAAATGATCACGGATGGACAATTGATGCGTTATGAGACTATGAACGAACATTAAAAGATGCGAGAAAACGAAACAAAGTGGCAGCCGTGCGTCTTGTCATAGAAGTCTATAAAGGAATCGACATTGCCAATCTGCTTAATCTTCATCGTCAATCGGTTTCAAAATATGTGCAAAACTTTAATGAAGGTGGAATCGATCAAGTCATTGAACGTCGTTACGCACCAGGAAAAACACCTTATCTCACATCAGAAGAAGAACAAACGTTAAAACAAATGATTCTTGAAAGTACACCTGTTCAAGAAGAACTGGGCATGGAATCGTACTGGGATTCACGATATGCTTCATCGGATGGGATTATGTTACACGCACCCAACCTATACATTGGCAAAAGTTGACCCGAAAAAACAGCGTGATTTTCTCAATCAGCTTGACATGATAAAAAAACTTTTCAGACGATATGATCTTACATTATGAAGATGAAAGTCATATTCGTGACTACCAAACGCCTTCATGCGACTTGGTTTGAGAAAGGAAAACAAAGGCATGTGCCAACTTATGGTCAACACACAAGAGTCAATCTTTTGCGACAGTTGACGCATTTACAGGTGACTTCTTTTGTACGCAAGCTGAACAGTGTAATGCCCGATCTTTTCAGTTATTTCTTAAACGAATTCTGGATCGTTATCCTAGTCAACATATTGTCATGGTTCTTGACAGTGCGAGAATTCATCATGCCCGTTTGATTCAACCATTGGAATTATTAACTACATAGTTATATAAAATTAAGAACCTTGCAAAGGTTATTATAAAAATTATCATTCAAACAGTATCAATAGAAAATGAAAATTCATCAATAAAGGAATATAGCGACTTAACTAATTAAATAAAAATTAATGCTTTTCAGAAAAACTTTATAGTTTGTTCTTTTTATAACAAAACGTTTAATCTCAATTGAAATTAAGCGTTTTTTCATACTTCTTACTTTTTTATTTCTTCTTTAATTTCTTTAAAAATTTGAGGATAGGAACCGATGATCAAAAAAGTGTAATAGCTCCAGTCAATAGGGCCACACCAGTAATTGCTAGTGAGCAAAGAATGGCCCATTTAAACGCATAACGCTGAAATTCCCCAATATCTATTTTAACCATTCCTACTAACAAAAGAGTCGATGCAACAAGTGGACTTAAAAGGTGTACAGGTTGTCCTAGAATTGAAGCTCTGGCAATTTCTAAAGGATCGACTCCATAAGCAGCTGCAGCTTCAGCAAGGATAGGTAAAACCCCAAAGTAATATGCATCATTTGATAAAGCGAATGTAAACGGCATACTAGTTAGTGCAACTACTAAAGGAAAAAAAGAGCCTAAAGAATCTGGAATAATTGAAATTAATGAATGTGCTAGTGCGTCTACCATTTTTGTTCCAGAGAAAATTCCTGTAAATATGCCAGCAGCAAATACTAAAGTCACAACAGTTAAAGCATTTCCGGAATGTGCCAGCATACGTTCTTTTTGTTTCTCTAAACTTGGATAGTTTATCATAGAAGAAAGAACAAAACCAATCAAAAATAAAATAGGAACAGGTAATATACCCATTACTAAGGTAATCATTATAGTAATGGTTAAAAGGAGATTAATCCATATTAAATTCGGACGTTTAATTTCTCCTTGTTGTTCATAAGTTATAGTTAATTCAGCAACAGCTAATGTCTCTTTAGATGGATACTTAATATCGGCAATACCAATTCGTTGCCGCTCTTTTTTTCCTAGAAAAAAAGCTGTAAGAATAACCCATGCTATTCCTCCAAGCATTGTTGGCAAAAGGGGGATAAAAAATTTACCGGCATCAAGACCTAAAGATGCTATAGCTCTTGTTGCTGGTCCTCCCCATGGTGTCATGCTGCTCATCACACTTAAAGAAAGCAAAGCAACAGTGGCAAGAATAAATGGATTCATATTTAATCTTTGATAAAGTGGAAGCATAGCCGAAATAGTAATCATGTAAGTAGTTGTGCCGTCCCCGTCTAAAGCCACAAGTAAAGCTAATATTGCCGTTCCTATAGCTATTTTAACTGGATCTCCTTTAACGATTTTTAATATTCTTTTAATGAGCGGATCAAATAATCCAGCATCTATCATAACTCCAAAAAATAATATAGCAAATAATAATAAAGCCGCTGTAGGTGCTACAACCCTTATTCCTTCGAGCATCATCTCACCAAGTTTTGCACCAAATCCCGCAATTATTCCAAAAAGAATAGGGATAAGAATTAGAGCATTAATTGGAGACATACGTTTTGACATTATTAAATAAATAAAAGATAGTACCATGGTTAGACCTAAAAAAGCAAGCATAGGAATATCCTCCTCTTTAAACATAGTACATTCAAATGAGTAAGTGAAATATATGTTTTTAATATTTTTTGATAAAAAATTTTTATAATTCAAAAAGTTTTTATCAAAAAATATTGAACAGGCTACCTATGATAAATAACCTACAATATTGAAATGATTTCTACAGAGCTTCCGTTATTAACTATAAACTGATACATCATTAAAAAATCTAATAAATGGCTAATATCATAATAAATTTTCCGATTCTCACATTATAACAATGGGAGTAGATCGATAAAAGATGAAATAAAAAATGCTCTCTATTTTGCTGCTATATCTGAAATTCGCCTTAGTCAAATCTTTTATAAGCTTTCTAATTATAATGAAAATAATAGTGTGATTTGCACTGTAAAAAAGGATTTGAGAAAAAGTGATCACTTTTTCTCAAATCCTTTTTTGTAAATTAACATAATGATATAAATTTTTTTTATTAATCTGATGAAAATATATATATTTTATTTATGTTTTTGGGTGTTATAAGATTAAAGACATGATAATGATTAGCTATTATTTATGAACACATCAACATCATTTATGTAAAAGAGTATTGTAAAGAAAGTCCTTTTTATATTTTTTACAGCATCATCGTAGTGATCGCAAATGTGGAATAGTTAGCAACATATCATGGGCAAAAGGGGTTAGGAATATGAAAGAGGAAATTAAAATTTTAACACCAGCAGGTATGCTTGGCTATGGCTTTCCTATTGATTTGTTCAAAAAAGGAGTAGAAATGAATCCTGATGTCATCGTTATTGATTCAGGTTCAACGGATAGTGGGCCACACAAGCTTGGTTTAGGATCCATGACATGCTCTCGTGAAGCGTATTACAAAGACATTTCCTGTATGCTTGAAGCAGGGTATGAAAAGAAAATTCCTATATTTATAAGTTCGGCTGGTGGTGACGGTACGAACGAACATGTTGATGCCTTTATTGACATCATTAAGGATATATCAAAGGAAAAGGGATATCATTTTAAAGTTGCTGCCATTTATAGTGATATAGAAAAGAATTATGTTGTGCAACAAATCGAAGGTGGTAAAGTGGCGCCGTGTGGGCCAGTAGAGCCTCTTAAACAAGAAGAAGCACTTGCTGCTACTAATATAGTTGCCCAAATGGGTGTAGAACCTTATTTAAAAGTATTAGAAGAGTGTGAAGACATCGATATTATCATATCTGGTCGTGCGTACGATCCCGTACCTTTTGCTGCTCTTGGAATAAAAGAAGGATTCAATCCAGGGTTATGCTGGCATATGGGAAAAGTAATGGAATGTGGGGCAATTTGTGCGGAACCAGCGGGTAAGAGCATAATGGGTACTCTTAGAAGAGATCATTTTGTGCTTGAACCGCTGAATCCAGTAGAAAAATGTACGGTTTACTCAGTATCAGCTCACACTCTTTATGAAAAAACTCACCCGTATATTCTTCCTGGTCCAGGTGGATTGTTAGACTTATCTGAAACGAAGTTTGAACAATTGACAGACCGTAGTGTCAAAGTATCAGGAAGTAAATTTATCCAATCTCCAACTTACACAGTAAAAATGGAGGGGGCTAAACGTATAGGATACAGATCAATTTACATTGCCGGTGTGAGGGATCCAATTCTTATTAAACAAATAGATAATGTTATGATGCATGTAGAACAAACAGTTCAAGAATATTTCTCAGATATTCCAACAGAAAGTTATCAAATGATTTTTCATCAGTTCGGTAAAAATGGGGTCATGCGTGAGTTAGAACCATTAAAGGATGCTGCACCACATGAACTTTGTATCATCTTAGAAGTATCTGCACCAACCCAGGAGGTGGCAACAGCTATTTGCAGCAGAGCTCGTACAGAAATGTTGCACTGCCCGTATGAAGGAAGAATGGCGACAGCAGGGAATATAGCGCTTCCTTTTACACCATTAGAAATACCGCTCGGAGAAGTTTGTAAGTTTAATGTGTATCATTTAATGGAAGTTGAAAACCCTACCGCTCTTTTTCCAATTAAATATGTGGAGGTATTATAATGGTACAAATGGTAACAGTAAAAGAAGAAACGGAATTGATAGCGTTAAAAGAGCTGGCAAAAATTATTCGCACTAAAAATGCAGGTCCTTTTGAAATAACAATGGATATCATTTTTAAAAGTGTTGAAGACTATGAAAGAGTAAAAGCAACAGGTGTCATTACAGAGGAACTTATTGCCGATCTATACAGCATTTCCGTAGAAGATATCATTGCATTCGTTTATTTCGATGCAGCGAACGCCGTCAAAGCAACGATTCCAAGACCTAGAGCTCAAGGTAGTATCGGAGAAACAGACATGCATGCAGCTCAGTATCATGCACCGTTGTTGGATATAATGATTCCGAGGTAAAATTAAATAAAGCATACGCAGAGCGTATCTAGTGCAGCCCTATAAAATTTAGACATACTAATACGGCTATTCTAAAAAAGAATGTGTATTAGTATGAAAAAATAAGCGGAATTTAAGTGAAAGCATTAGGAACTAGAAATTATTTTACATGTGGTGCCTTGGTATTTTGACATAAGCAAGAGACAAATTTCTAAAGCAGCCAAACGCTTTTTTGAAAAAGCGTTTGGCTGCTTTCTCATGTATCTATAAACGTGTCATCACAGTTGATAAGAATCTTGCTTATTCTATTATGCTGCAAATTGTGAATTATCTTATTCTTATTCCGCTACTTCTTTTAAAAAGTCTACAAATGCTTTTACAACTGATAATTCAAGGTAAGAATTACGATAGATCATCCATGTTGAACGAGTAATCGGTTTATTATTGGCATAAAGTTGTCTTATATTGTTAGGATCAACGTCTTGTAAACAAATGTCTGGGAAAACTCCGTACCCTAATCCATTTAACACCATTTCCTTGCACGTTTCAATACGGTCAACCTCCATCGAAACGAACGGTGGTACAGTATAGTTTTCATTCCACCATTGCTGAATTAAGCCTTTTAACGTTTGATCTGTCTCATAACTAATTTGCGGTAAGTTTGGTAAATCTTCCATTGCAGTTTCATTTTTCGAAACTAAGCAAAGAATATCATCTTTTAATAGGTATTTATGGTCATTCCATTGATAATTACCGCGAATAATACCGATGTGAACTTCCCCTTTATGAACCATTTGATGAATTTCACTACTCCATCCTGATCGTACATTAATTTCTATTTGTGGATATTTCTCATGAAATTTTCTTAATATTTTTGGAAGTTCATAGCGTGCATAAATAGTACAAACAGCAAGTCTTAGTGTACCGCTTACATTTTCATTCATATTTTCAATATATTCTTTCGTTTTTTGTGAGAGGTAAATCATTTCTTTTGCATATTTAACGAGATATTCTCCTTGGGATGTAAATTCAACACCACGTTTGCCTCTTGTAACAATCGTTGTGTTAAATTCCTTTTCAAGCTGCTTAAGCCGATATGTTAAAGCAGGTTGTGAAATATATAATTGTTCGGCCGCTTTTGTAATATTTCTTGTTTCATAGAGTATCTCTAACAGATGCCAATCTTTATTTTCCATCATTATCCTCCTTTATGTAATCTATAAAATTTTTTTATGATTTTTAATAAAATAACAATATTTTATTTATTAATATCATTATACTACAATTTAATTAAAGAAAAGTTAATATCTATAAAAAAGCTATTGGCAGAAAGGAGAAGTAGCTAGACTGAAAAATGATGATAGAGAGAAATTATATACAATCAAAAATTAAATACAAAGAAGGGATCGAAGTGAATCGTACATTATGTGTAATTATGAGAGGCGGTACAAGTAAAGGTATTTTTTTCAAACATGAAGATATGCCAAGAGACCCCTCGTTATGGGAAGATTTCTTACTAGATGTAATGGGAAGCCCTGATCCAAGGCAAATTGATGGGTTAGGCGGAGCGAATTCATTAACAAGTAAGGTTGCAATTATAAAAAAATCAGATCGCCCAAATATAGATATTGAGTATACATTTGGACAAGTTAGTTTGACAGATGAAATAGTAGATTTTAAAGGAAATTGCGGTAATATATCATCAGCGGTTGGACCGTATGCAATCGATGCAGGTTTTGTAAAAGCGGTTGACCCCATTACGAAAGTTTCAATTTTAAATACCAATACAAATAAAGTCATTGTTGCTGAAGTTGAAGTGGAAAATGGAATGGTTAAGCAGTCAGGAGATGTTGAAATTCCAGGAGTTCCACATCCAGGTTCTCCAGTGTATTTAACTTTCCGAGAGCCGGAGGGATCAGTAACCGGAAAGCTTCTTCCGACTGGAAATACAATTGATAAACTTAATACTAGTTTTGGAAGCGTTGCCACTTCGATTGTTGACTGTGCCAATCCAGTTGTATTTGTAAATGCTCAAGAGTTAGGGTTAAAAGGATGCGAGCTGCCCGATGAGTTTTCAGATGAGCAGCTTGCAAAGCTTGAAGAAATTCGAGCTGCAGGTGCTGAGAGATGTGGTATTGCCTTTAAGGAAGAAGCAACTGCAAAATCACCTGCTGTACCGAAATTGGCGCTTGTTGCATCACCAATGAATTATGTTGATCGAATGGGGATTGTACGGAAAAAAGAAGATATGGATATTGTAATCCGAATGATGTCGATGCAGAAACCCCATCAATCGTTAGCGATCACAGGTGCAATCTGTACAGCAGTAGCTTCTAAATTACCACATTCAATTTTTACACATATTGTGGATATTAAGTCTGACAAAATAAGGTTAGCACATCCAGCTGGAATAATGGAAACGTACATTAAATATGAACAAGATAGGATAAAATATGTGAAAGTTTTACGTACAGCAAGAAAGTTG
Source organism: Bacillus taeanensis (assembly GCF_003318295.1). Taxonomy (GTDB): domain Bacteria; phylum Bacillota; class Bacilli; order Bacillales; family UBA6769; genus Maribacillus; species Maribacillus taeanensis. The sequence continues at coordinate 58,661 of NZ_QOCW01000018.1, read as the reverse complement.
ATGGAAGGTTATGTTTATACACGGCATCAATATGTTATAGAGGGGGCTGAATATGAAAACATTTAAATATAACTTAATTTTATCGTTAGTAATAGCCTTAGTACTTGGTTTAACAGCTTGTTCACAGTCAGGTGAAGAAGCAAGTGGAGAAGCAGAGTTTCCGAAGCGACCAATTGAGCTTGTTATTCCATTTGGTGAGGGGGGAGCAAGCGATACATTTGCCAGAAAATTCGCTGAAATTATAAATAAAACATCACCAGAGCCTCTTCAACCTGTTAATAAAAGTGGAAGCGGTGGTTTAGTTGGAATGGTTTATGCGGAGAAACAAAGCAACGATGGCTATACAGTATTGGAAATCACACCTTCACATGTTATTAATGATGTACTTGAACAAGGGAAAGGCGTTGAGTTGCTGGAAGATTTTGAACCGCTTATACGTGTTCAATCAGATATTTATATTCTTTCCGTACCTGCTTCAAGTGAAATCGATAGTTTTGAAGAACTTGTGGAAGTAGGGAAAGAGAAACCTTTAACATTTGCAGGAATTAGTTCAGGAGGATTGGATGATCTTACATTAAATGCATTGGCTGCTGCAACTGGAATGCAGGTAAAGTTTATTCCTTATAAGTCTGGTTCAGAAGTAAAAGCAGCAGTACTTGGCGGAGAAGTTGATGTTTATCTTGATAAGATCATTTCAGCTATTGGTTACATTAAGGATAATAAAGTAAAACCACTTGTTATTTTAAACGATGAACGTATTAAGAAAGTAGATGAGCTAAAAGAGATACCAACGACTGTTGAGTTAGGTTATGATGTTACAATTGGTTCTTGGCGAGGATTTGCAGTGAAAAAAGGTACCCCTGAAAATACAAAAGAGTTTTTAATTGAAAAAATGAAAGAAGCATATAAAACAGACGAATACAAATTGTTCGCTGAACAAAACCTTGTCGACATTCGTGAAGGGTTCTTAGAACCAGAAGAATTTAAGAAGCAGTGGGCAGAAGAATATAAAGTTTTTGAGGAAGTAGCAAAGAAAACAGGATTAAAATAAGATCTAGGCGGTTTTGTAACCGCCTCCTTTAGGAGGTGCAAAAAGATGGGTGAAGTCATTTTTCACATTATTCTTATGATTGTAATCGGCTTATTTCTAAAAGAATCATATGGGATTCCTGATGAACGCGCATCAGACCCTATTGGCCCGGCTGGTTTTCCGCAAGCATTGCTTTATTTAGCATTGGTGTTAATGACAATTTCATTAATAAAAGCAATTAAAAAATGGAAGGCAGAAGGTAACAAAGCTGATAAGGAAACAGTGTTGACGCCTACCGTAGTCGGTGTATTAGTCAGTATCATCGTATTTATAGTGTTGGTAGAATATTTAGGTTTTATTTTAGGTTCTGTATTCCTGCTTTTTTCTCTCTTTTACCTACTAGGACAGCGAAACTGGACAAAAATTACGGTTCAATCGTTAGTTTTGCCTTTTGGATTTGCGTTTGTTTTTGGAAATATATTAAGTGTACCGCTTCCAAGAGGATATGATGTTATAAAAGCACTTAGCTATTTTATATATTAATAAAAAACGATTGTTTGTTTAATGGAAAGAAGGAGAACAGCTATGCGTCAAAAGCTTTCAGATCATTTTTTAATTGGAAGATATGAACCATCTGTTCAATTGAAAATTGATGAAGACTTTATTGCTCTTTTAAATAAAGAGATTTTAAGGGGAAAGCTAAGGTTTTTAGATGGGTAACAATAAAAGCTTTCTCGTCTAATTGATGGGAAAGTGATCTGGTGAGGAGGAAGACTTGTGGATTTTCAATTGCTTACAGAGGGACTTCAAACAATATTACAACCATCTAATTTATTGCTTGTATTTGCAGGTATGATGATAGGGGTTTTGTTTGGTTCTCTCCCTGGAATTAGTTCTTCAATGGGAATTGTCTTAATGCTTCCATTTACTTATTATATGGGTGTACTGCCCTCAATTATCCTGCTTGTTGCACTTTATGCGGGTGGAGCATATGGCGGTTCGATTACAGCCATATTGTTTAATACACCAGGTACACCGGAAGCTGTAGCAACGACATTTGATGGTTATCCAATGACTAAAAAAGGACAAGCAGGACGAGCTCTTGGGCTTGCGATTAGTGCTTCAGCATTTGGTGGTGTTTTTGCTGCAATAATTATGCTGCTGTTAGCACCGCCGCTTTCAAAAATTGCCTTACAAATTCAAAGTGCAGAATATTTTGCATTAGCATTACTAGGGTTAATGGTTATTGCATCAATTGGTTCAAAAAGTCCTTTGAAAGCAGGAATTTCTGGTATTCTTGGTATTATGCTTGCGATGATAGGTCTTGATCCTATTGTTGGAGCAGAACGTTTTACCTTTGACAGTATCTACTTGTTAAATGGAGTAGAGTTCATTCCAATTATGATTGGCGCTTTTGCTTTAGCTGAAGTATTTAATCAAGTGATAGAACAATCTGAAAACGGAAACAAATCTAGCGGTACAAAAGTTTCGATGGAAACAATTAAATTGAAGGAAATGATTAAATATAAGTGGGTACTGTTTAAGGCATCTGTTCTCGGTACATTAATTGGAATTCTTCCAGGAACAGGCGGCTCTATTGCTTCAATTGTTGCTTATGGTGAAGTGATGCGTTCAAGTAAAGATAAGAAAAAGTTTGGTGAAGGTGCCGAAGAGGGTGTTATTGCCCCTGAATCATCAAATAATGCAGCTGCTGGCGGTGCAATGATCCCAACACTAGTTCTAGGAATTCCAGGGAGTCCTACAACAGCAGTTATTTTAGCGGCGCTTGTACTTCAAGGTCTTCAGCCTGGTCCGCAGTTAATGTCAGAACAGCCGCTTCTTTTATATAGCATTTTCTTTTCAATGTTAATTGCAAGTGTAACCGTATTCATAGGTGGTCGGATTGGGGTTAAAGCATTTGCAGCAATTTTAAAGCTCCCTTATTACATTTTAGGGCCATTTATTGTTCTCTTGTCTGTGATTGGTTCATATGCGGTTGCAAATGATTTGTTTCAAGTGTGGGTTATGGTTCTTTTTGGTGTAATCGGTTTCTTTATGAAAAAATATTTATTTTCTCCTGCTGCAATGATCTTAGGATTAGTACTTGGTATGATGATGGAAGAAAACTTTAGAAGACAGTTGTTAATTACGAATGGCGATTACTTTTCATTCTTTACACGTCCAATTTCTTTAATCATTATTCTTATTGCTTTAGTTGCTTTATTCTTCCCGATTATTTCAAATCGTTTTAAGAAGAAAGAGTCTTTTATACCACAACATAATAATGATGATGACTTAGATGAAAAGAAAGTAGTTTCGAAGTGAAAATATCTATATGGCAGAAAAGAGGTATATGGATGGTCATCGAAAAAGTACTTTGTCCTTGCTATGGAAAAGTAGAAGAAGTTTATGTGAAAACCGATGCATATGTCTATGAGTGGGAAAAGTTGTTTATTATAAGAACAGCTGAACAAATCGAGGAAGTTTCTATTGGCGTAAGTGGAAAAGTTTTAAGATTAAATATTCAAGAAGGCGATGTTGTGAAGCCAGATATGACATTAGCTGAACTTGAAGATGATTTTGTAATTTCAGGTAGTGATTGAAAGCAATTTTACAAAGAAATGCAGTGTGACTATTTAATATGTAAGTAAATCAATAAAATATGACAGTTATATAGATTAAAAGAATTTAAAAATGGAGTTAATGCAGATGAAAATGAAATAAGTAGTTTTTTTGAAAAGCTAATAGGAATCTATATGTCAAAACATGAAACGTATTATATAGAATTCGGGAAAAATTAATAGTTATGTAAAAAAAGGCTAATCGATTGCTATAACGATTAGCCTTTTCTTAAAACCTTGTTAAGAACATTAAGTACAACTGGTGGAGGTTTCTGAATGAAAACTGAGATTTCAAAGGTTAACGAACCACCGTGTTGAATGATTTAATCTTCTAACATTAAATCCAAGCCTTTTTGATAATACTGCTTCATCATTTCTTCAGGAACCATGTTGCCTCCGGTGCCCCAAACGATGTGTGTGGCGCTCGTCATTTTTTCTGTTAACAGATGCTTCTGTAAGTACTCACTGCCTTCTTTATATAACTTGATCGAACCAATCATACCGGCAAGTGCGGAAGGTTCTAAATAAATGTTTTCTGTATCAGCGAGTTCCTTTAATAATTTATAAAGCTCTTCATCACTCACTGTATAACTGCCGCTTAAAAACGGTTCGATCGTTTTACCGACAAATCCGGACGGTCTGCCAACAGCAAGTCCATCAGCGTCTGTGATGTTATCAATTCCAATATCTTGAACGGAAATTTGCTCATGCAGGCCGGTCATTAAGCCGAGCAGCATGCACGGCGAGTGGGTAGGCTCAGCGAAGAAACAGTGCACATGATCTTGAAACAATAACTTTAATCCAAAAGCAATCCCGCCAGGACCACCGCCTACACCGCATGGAAGGTACACAAATAAAGGATGATCTTCATCAACGGTAATCTCTAACTCTTCCAATTGCTTTTGTAAGCGGGAAGCTGCGACGGCATATCCTAAAAACAAATCAGTCGAATTTTCGTCATCAATAAAATGACAAGTAGGATCCTGCTCTGCTTGCAGGCGGCCTTCTTCTACCGCTTTACTATAATCTGCTTCATATTCAATCACCTGAACATTTTTGCTTCGCAGTAAATCTTTTTTCCACTGCTTTGCATCAGCCGACATATGAACCGTTACTTTAAAACCTAACTTCGCACTCATAATGCCGATGCTGAGACCTAAATTTCCGGTGGATCCTACGGCAATGGAATAGTTTGAAAAAAATGTTCGAAATTTTTGGCTATCTAAAATCGCATAATCATCTTCAGTTGTTAACAGTTTATGCTTTAATGCTAATTGTTCTGCATGTTTGAGCACTTCATAAATACCGCCTCTTGCTTTAATCGATCCTGAAATCGGCAGGTGGCTGTCACACTTAAGCAGTAATTCCCCGAAAATAGGCTGATTGTAAGTTTGTTCTAACGATTGTTTCATAGCTGGAATTTCCGCTAAAGGAGATTCGATGATGCCGTTTGTTTTTTCTGTTTCAGGAAAAACTTTCGCGATATAAGGCGCAAACCGTTTCAATCTTTCCTCGGCATCATTTACATCCTTTTGAGAAAGAGGGCACTTGTTAATGCCGGTTTTGAATGGTTCAAGGCTCGGGTTTAACCATAATAGTTCATCGAGTGAAATAAGTTTTTCCAGTAAAGGATAGTATTCTTTCAATATTTTCAGATCTATGGATTCCAGCTCTTTCATTTCGTTAACCTCCTAATTAACTTAATACGGCTACCAAAGCAAAGTTAAATTAAATTTAACACAAACAAGCTGCTTCAAGTATTTTTAATGTTGTTTATCTAAGGATAGCTTTAATCCAAATCCAACTAAGACAAGACCTGTTGCTTTATCCATTATTCTTTGTACGTTTGGAGATAGAAGCCATTCACGTAAATAGTTAATAAAAAAGACATAAACAAAAAACCAAGAAATGGAGAGCAGTGTGTAAATAACCCCCATGATAATAAGTGGTTGTGCTGTGTTTTCTCCTGCTTTCACAAATTGCGGTAAAAAAGTTAAGAAGAACATGGCAACTTTGGGATTGAGTACATTAGAGAAGAGACCTTGCTTAAAGGCTGACTTTTTCAATTCAAAATTGTTTTCCTTTTCAATCCTGCTTTCTTTATTCTTTTTCCTTGAGATGAAAGAAGATAGACCGAGATATATTAAGTAAATGGCACCAACATATTTAACAATTTCAAAAGCAACAGCGGACTGCATCAAAATAGCTGAAAGTCCAAAAGCAGCGGCAAAAGTATGCACTAAAGAGCCGGTTGTAATACCGAGAGCCATTTTATATCCATCTTTTCTTCCGTCTGAAATAGTTCTTTTTGTAATAAGTGCTGTATCGATACCAGGGCTCATTACAACAAATAAGGAAAGAACGAAGAACGTAAAAAATTCATTCATTTTTTTCACTCCTTACTGACTTGTATGGTTATCCTTTGTAAAATATAATTAACTAATATTAAATGTAGTTTAACACAAGTTTAAATAAATGTTTATTTATATTTAATAAAATTAAATGATTTTAAATTTTATTTAAAAGGAGTATGATGATGGGAGAACTGGATATTGGTAAGAAAGTAGAGAAATACAGAAAAGCTAAAGGGTTTAGCAGTAGAGAATTAGCAAAAATAGCTGAAATAACACCTTCCATGTTAAGTCAGATTGAACGGGGTTTGGCTAATCCTTCCATTCAGACTCTGAAGGTTTTGGCAAAAGCCCTTGATGTTCCTACCTTTAGTTTTTTACTTGAAGAAACGAATACTGAAGATCTAGTTGTTAGGTCAAATGAACGCAAAAAAATGGTTGTTGAAAATTTATCGTATGAGTTATTATCCCCTGATTTTACAGGAACACTGGCAGCTGCAATTATGAATGTACCGCCTCATACATCTTCATCTGAGAAACTATTAGAACATAAAGGAGAAGAAGTCGCTTTTCTATTAGAGGGGAAAGTTAAAGTGTTTTTAGATGATGAAGAATACATATTAGAAACAGGGGATAGTGTTAAAATACCAGCCTATATGAAGCATAAATGGGAAAATAATTTTCATGAAACTGCTGTTATCCTATTTTCAGTAACGCCGCCGGTTTTTTAAACATTTGCACTATAGGATTACGAAGAGTAGGTGCTTCTTATAGTAATGAGTAGATTTGATGGAGAAAAATACGGGAACTTTAAAATTATTGTACAAGCTATTTCATGATAAGGCGCAATTCCTGAATAGGAATTGCGCCTTTCTTTTCTTACTCTTTAACGCCGATCACACGAATTCTTTTGTAATCAGCGATCCAACGTCCGTTATGATATAAGTTTTCTTTTAAATTACTTTCTACTTGATCTATTATTCGGTTTTTCATAGTTTCAGACAGACCACTAAACATACTACCGGCAAACATTTCAATCCAGTTTCTTAATCCGTAATCATTCTCTAAATGGGTAGGTCTATCAAAATGCTGCGCCAATATCACTCGAAAGTCGCATTTTTCCATAATCGATGCGTATTCACCGATACTCGGAAAATACCATGGGAATAAATCAGGTTTATAGTCAATCCCGAACTTTTCGAATTGGTTAATAATTTCATTCGTGATGATTCTAACATTGCCTTTACCGCCGAACTCTGCCGTAAATCGACCGCCTTTTTTTAATACATAATAAATACTCTCGAGGGCATGTTTGGGAGATTTCACCCAGTGCAGAACGGCATTGGAAAAAACAGCATCAAATTCGTTATTCCACTCTAATTCTGTAATATCTGAAACAATAAATTTTATATGGGGATACTTACTTTGCGCTTCAGAAATCATGTTGTCAGATTTATCAATTCCGATTACATGAACGCCGAGTTTATGTAACTGGTTCGCTAAATCGCCTGTTCCGCAGCCAAGATCAAGAATTTTTTCGCCTTTTTTTGGAGCTAATAATTCAAGCAGATCATTTCCGTGCTTTGAAACAAATGAATGGCTTTGATCATATAAATTGGCATTCCAATCGTCCTTGGTGTGTTGGTTTTTCATTTTGATCTCTCCCTTTATTAATGATACGGAAACGAAAAGGATCTGTATAATTTTGTTAATTATATTATAATGAAAGCTATGAAAAAAGGAAACGAACAAAAATTAAAAACATTAACGATACTTACAACGAACGAATCAGCTAAACGACTGTACACTTCATTAGGTTTTGAAGAGTTTGGTACAGAGAAAAACGCTTTGAAATTTAAATTTCTTATGGAAAATAAAATAAAAAATCTTCCAAGACGGAAGATTTTTTATTGTAAATTGGGAAATCCTTGCTGGCGCAAAGCCTCATACACCAATATTGAAACTGTACTCGACAGGTTCAGTGAACGAACATTATCATTCATTGGTATTCTCAAAAAGTGATCTTTATTTTTTTTCAATAAATCTTTTGGTAAACCCGTTGTTTCTTTTCCAAACATAAAATAATGTTCCTTTGATAAATCACTAAAATCAAACGATGAATGTGCTTTTTCACCAAACGTCTCAATATAGTAAAACTCACCTTGTGTTTTTGAAAAAAAGTCATCCAATGAGTCATAATACGTTATGTTTACAGATTGCCAGAAATCTATACCTGCTCGTTTTAACATTTCTTCATCTGTTGAAAAGCCAAGTGGTCGAATTAAATGCAAAGCTGTACCCGTTGCTGCACAGGTACGTGCAATATTTCCAGTATTAGACGGAATATCTGGTTGATATAGTACAACATGTATCGCCAAGAGTGGTCACCTCTATCTTTATTTACTCCAAATTATAGCATATTGATTGTAAAGATAACACTTATGCTAAAGGGGTGTTAATACTAAACATGGGTATTCGCCTTTTCTTATTGAAGAAAAGGCAGAAGAGTTGAATAACGATACCATAATTTGCAGCATAAAATTGGCTTTTTAAAACAGTGGTACTTTGGTTATAAAAAATAAAAATAATCACTCTGGATACGTGTGGACAGTGCTGCATTTTCTATCTTTCTCAATTGCAATCTCTTTTTTCTTGAAAGCGATTTCGTTTGATTATCTTCACCCAATGGCATCGGAAGAAATTTGGCTTCGAATCGGTATTTCCGGAGTTGTTCGGGCAGTAAGTATGGTATGTTTGGTAATTGGCATCTTTCATTTTTCAAAAACGAGAAGATATAATAGAATATCAAAAAATAATGATCGTCTAGAAAGTGAAAAGAGAGCAGCAGTCTCAAAGGAGAAAGCTGCTCTCTCGTTGTATATAAAACATATTGTACTTTTAATTTTTTTCCATCACAGCAAAATAATTTTCTTCATGATCGGCAAAGTTGAATACTCTACCGGAAGGCATGTCTACAATTTCTCCGACTTTAATATTTTTATTTACTAAATCGTTCCGTAATCCATCAAGATTTTTTGAGAAAAACATTAAAGAAGGTGTACCAAGATTTAATTCAGGTGACATTTTCGCAACGAATTCTTTGTTGTGCAGAATGATGCTTGTGTCTGCGTCCTTTGTTGGAGCGACTTCAATCCATCTCATTCCTTGCCCGTTATTTTCTTCTGAAATAACGCTAAATCCCATTTTTTCTGTCCAAAAATTCACAGCTTCATCTTGGTTCGTAACATACAACATAATTTGACCAACTTTACTAATCATAAACTTATCCACTCCTTTTAATAAAATGCTAAACGGCTCGAAAAAAGTTTCGTGTTGTGCCTTTCCTTGGAGTACTCTTATATCATAGCATGTAAAATACGTTATGAATCCTTACCAATTACGCATTTTTATTAATAAGGATTACTAACAATTAATGCGATAAGAAAAGGATAATAAATGTTTAAACGATTTTTGAAAAAATATGAAGGAAGGTTCTTTCAATGCTGAAAAAACTAGCAAATAAAGTGTATTATATGCCTCATTATTCAGAAACAGATCGTCCTGCATTAGGTTTAATTTGCGGAAGTACTTTTAGCTTAATTGTTGATTCAGGAAACTCACCTGCACATGCCAACGATTTTCTCAAGCAGGTGGAAGAGATGGATATAGCCCCGGTTAAGTTTGTTGTGATTACACACTGGCATTGGGATCATATTTTTGGTATGAAAACAATGGACATATCAACGATTAGTCATCATGAAACGAAAAAGAAAATCGCTTATCTGAAAACGCTGAAATGGGATGATGCTTCATTAGATGAGCGTGTAGAGACAGGGGAAGAAATTGAATTTTGCAGAGATATGATCAAACGTGAAATGCCTACACGTGAACATTTGGAGTTGAAGGTACCGGATTTCACATTTTATAAAAAAATAGAAATAGATTTGGGCGGAATAACGTGTGTAGTTGAGCATGTAGGAGGCGTTCATGCTCGTGATTCGTCGATTGTTTATGTTCCAGAAGAAAAAGTAATGTTTCTAGGAGATTGCATCTATCAGGACTTTTACAGTGGTGAATGGAGCTATGACAAAGACGAGTTAACGATCTTGTTTAACAAAATTAAAAAATATGATGTGAATTATTATGTGACAGGACATCAGGATCCGCAAACAAAAGAACAAATGTGGCGTTTTTTTGATGAGCTAACTTTTATCGGGAAGATTGTTAGTGACAGCATTTCTTTTGATCAAGCAGTTGCCAGATTTAAAGGGGAACGGAAGACAATACCAAATGAAGAGCAGCTTGAATATATCAGAAATTTTGTAAACGGCAATGAGAAGAAAATGAAAAATAGAGTTATCTAACACGTGTTAAAGTGTTCGTTATTTAAGAAATGGGAAGAAGTCTTTGATATGGATAGGTAAGGGTTTGAGGCTATCTCTCCCTTTCCTAAAGGCGGTGAGCTTTCTCGTTCGGAAAATCTGTAAATGAATGTAGGCTGCGGCCGTATGTTTATTTAGAAAACTAAAAAATGTTATTGACATGAAGGATTGAATGTATTACTATTATCTCATATTCAAGATATTTTAATTAAAGATAATTTCTAGAGGTGGTAAACATAGAGAGAAAATGCACAAACCATCCATTTATGGTCTTCATGCAAACGTCTAGAGCTATACAAGAACGAATAAGGGAAGATATGACTCGAAATCACTTAACGATTACGGAATTTTCGGTTCTAGAGGTATTATTTCATAAAGGTAAACAAACGATTCAACAGATAGGAAAAAGCATACTAATATCAAGTGGTTCCATGACATATATTATTGATAAATTAGAACAGAAATCTCTATTAAAAAGACATGCTTGTCCTAAAGACAGGCGGGTAATACATGCAGCATTAACTGAAGATGGAATGGAATTAATGAAGAAAATTATGCCGGAACACGAAGAGTTTGTCGATTATACTTTTGATTCGTTAAATAGTGATGAATTAGAGACTTTAGTTAGACTTTTGAAGAAAGTAAGGGAAAGAGTATAAATTTGATTTTTTTAAGTTTATATCTTGAAATCAAGATATTTTAAACTAGGATGAATAAGAAAAGATTTTAATTTTAAAGGTACGGTTAAAATAAGCTATCAACCTTTCTATAAATATACGGATTATAACTAAAAAGGAGCGCTAAAAAAATGAATAAGAAAACAATGGGGATTCACCATATTACAGCAATTGTAGGTCATCCTCAAGAGAATGTAGATTTCTACGCAGGAGTTTTAGGCTTGCGCTTAGTTAAACAAACTGTGAACTTTGATGATCCAGGTACGTACCATCTTTATTTCGGTAATGAAGGTGGAAAGCCGGGAACCATCATTACATTTTTTCCATGGGCAGGAGCTCGTCAAGGAATTATCGGAGACGGTCAAGTAGGAGTGACTTCTTATGTTGTTCCTACAGGTGCCATGGATTTTTGGGAAAAAAGGCTGGAAAAGTTCAACATTCCTTTTACTAAAATGGAGCGCTTTGGAGAGCAATATTTGGAATTTGACGATCCGCATGGTCTTCACTTAGAAATTGTTGAACGAGAAGAAGGAGAAGTAAATTCATGGAGTTTTGGTGAAGTAACGTCTGAAGTTGCCATTAAAGGATTTGGAGGAGCAACTCTTTTATCTGCTCAACCGGATAAAACTGCTGAATTGTTAGAGAGTGTGATGGGACTTGAATTAATTGCTAAGGAAGGAGACTTCACCCGCTTTCGTTCTACAGCTGAAATTGGAAATATCATTGATCTAAAGTTAACCTCTATAGGACGTGGACAAATGGGTGCGGGAACTGTACATCACATTGCATGGCGCGCTGCTGATGACCGCGATCAATTAGAGTGGCGAAAGTATATTGCAGAGAATGGATATGGTGTTACACCAGTACAGGATAGAAACTATTTTAATGCCATTTACTTTAGAGAACATGGGGAAATACTATTTGAAATTGCGACGGATCCTCCGGGGTTCGCACATGATGAATCGCATGAAACAATGGGAGGGAAATTAATGCTCCCTTCAAAGTATGAGCCTCATAGAGGGAAGATTGAACAAACATTGCTGCCGTTTGAAGTAAGAGAATTAGACTGATTTTATGAAAAGGAATGATGTCTTTGCTTTCGATAGACCCAGCTAATAATTCTGAAAGAGAAAATTATAAAGTTCTAATAGGAAGTATCATACCTAGACCTATTGCTTTCGTTACAACCATTTCGAAAGATGGTGTTTTGAATGGAGCCCCATTTAGTTATTTTAATATCGTGTCATCTAATCCTCCGATGATTTCATTGGCTGTTCAACGGACAGAAGGGAAGCAAAAGGATACAGCGAGGAACATAATTGAATCTAAGGAATTTGTGGTTCATATTGTAGATGAACAAAATGTTGAAAAAGTGAATCAAACAGCCGCAAGCCTTCCTCCTGACCAAAGCGAAATAGAGCTGGCAAAGTTAACGCCTGTTGAAAGCTTGAAAATTTCGGTGCCTGGTGTAAAAGAAGCGAAAATTCGAATGGAGTGTTCCTTAGAACATGCCTTAGAATTAGGTGGTTTAGATTCTACCGGATGTGATCTTATAATCGGAAAAGTTGTTCACTATCACATTGACAGTGCCATTTATGAAAATGGCAGAATTGATCCAAAGGGCTTGGCTGCTGTAAGCCGGTTAGCTGGTAGTAATTATGCCAAAATAGGTGAGATTTTTTCCATTGAACGACCAAAATAACTGAATAACCGAAGAGAAATACCAAATATCGATGTTCATGTACGGAAGGGAGATCAATAATGAAACACATATTTAATAAGGGAAAAGATTCTACAAAACCAACATTCCTATTATTACATGGCACGGGAGGAAATGAACTGGATTTGCTGCCCCTGGCGAGAAGAATTGATGATGAAGCATCTGTATTAAGCGTTCGTGGGAATGTGTTAGAAAATGGTATGCCCCGCTTTTTTAGAAGATTAGCTGAAGGGGTATTCGATGAAGAAGATTTAGTGTTCCGCACAAAGGAGCTTCATGAGTTTCTTGATGAAGCCGCAGCAAAGTATGAATTTGACAGGGGTAATATGATTGCCATTGGCTACTCAAATGGAGCGAATATAGCAGCTAGCTTGCTTTTTCACTATCAACATTCATTGAAAGGTGCAGCTCTTCATCATCCAATGGTGCCTAGAAAAGGAATTGAACTTCCTGATTTATCCGGGAAGTCGGTGTTCATTGCTGCTGGGACAAATGATCCAATCTGCTCACCGCTGGAATCGGCTGAATTACAATCGTTATTAGAAAAGGCTCATGCAGATGTAGAAATCCATTGGGAAGATAGAGGTCATCAATTGACTCCTGAAGAAGTGGAAGCCGCAGCAGCGTGGTATCGTAAGTTGTAATTATTTAATTTTAAAAATATAGTTGGAGGTTAAGTTAGTTATGTTTAAGAGCGAATTAGGAGCACTACTTTTACGAGTAACATTAGGAGCATTATTTTTCATTCATGGGTTAGTAAAGTTCCAAGGTGGCATTGAAAATATTGTTGGATGGTTTGAAAGTATTGGATTACCAGGATTTATGGCATATGGCATAGCACTTATTGAATTAATTGGTGGTGCTGCATTAGTAATTGGTTTAGGAACTCGACTTGTATCTGCTTTGTTTGCACTTCTTATGATTGGAGCCACACTAAAAGTTAAGCTTTCAGTAGGTTTATTAGGAAACGGCCAAATGGCTGGATATGAGTTAGATTTAGCATTCTTAGCAATAGCAATCTATCTTGTCATCAATGGAAGCAAACTATTATCCGTGAGTCAGTTGATTTTTCAAAGAGATTCAAAAAATGACTTAACAAAAGCTGCTTAATAAAGAGATTTCAAAAAAAGAAGCACTAGGTGGTGTATGAAAATGGGTTTTCTATCCAAATTATTTGGAAGTTCAACAATAAAGGAGAAAGAAAAAATGACAAATATAAAATTAGCGGTGATTTATTACAGTATGGGTGGAACGAATTATCAACTGGCTAAATGGGCTGAAGAAGGTGCAAAAGAAGCTGGTGCCGAAGTGAAAGTATTAAAAGTACCTGAACTTGCTCCACAATCAGTTATCGATGAAAATGAAGGTTGGAAAGCTCATGTTGAAACTACAAAAGATGTTCCAGAAGTAACCTTAAATGATCTTGAATGGGCAGATGCAATTATTTTTAGTGTCCCGACTCGATTCGGTAATATGCCGGCTCAAATGAAACAATTTTTAGATACGACAGGTGGTCTATGGTTTAATGGAAAACTTGTTAACAAAGTAGTAAGTGCAATGACTTCTGCGCAAAACCCTCATGGTGGTCAAGAGGCAACAATCTTATCATTATACACAACAATGTATCATTGGGGAGCAATCGTAGCAGCTCCAGGCTATACAGACCCGGTTACTTTTGGAGCAGGTGGTAACCCGTATGGTACAAGTGTTACGGTGGATCAAAATGGTCAAATGGTAGAGGATGTTCAAGCTGCTGTGAAACAGCAAGCTAAACGTACTGTAACAGTTGCAGAATGGGTTAAAAAAGCTAATCAATAAATGATAGGGAGCTGTCTCAAAAGCTTCAAATAATAAAACCTAGTGAGAAGTTTTGTAACTTTTCACTAGGTTTTTGCTTTGGTTTTTATCATGCTGTTTTTGAGGATATCTCAATAGGTTCAGGTCTCCATGAACCTCCCCTCCCTACTGCTTCGCGCTTGAGGAAGGAGACTTCTGGCTGAAATTCGTTAAATATAGTAAGATAAAAAACCTCATATACATAATCTCTTTAACTCTAAAAACCCATATGAGCTGCTCAATGTTTTTGGAACATTCGTGGACTTGCCCTAAGATAGAAGTCGCGGTAAGATAGGCGTAAGAACATTTGAGAAATTAATCATTTTAAAGTGGACGGAGATAAGAAAGATCCTAATAAGTTTGTATAAGTCGAGGCCATCGCTGCTTACTCAAACGAAAAGAAACAAATATTTGAAAAAGTGGTTTTTATAACAGAATATATAAGTTTAAATACAGCATCGGATGGATATAAAAAAATTAATGTGTATTTTTTGAAAAAGCATTATCCATTTTCATACGAGTAAAAAACAATTCGAAGTCGAAGAGCAGCGTTTTCTTTTTGGAAGAGAACAAATGTGAAAATAAAGTTAAAAATCGGTGTAACTCTGCCTTTTGAAAGGACTTCTCACTTTTTTATCAGCTTCAAATAGTTTATAATTATCAGATAATAGTAGAAAATTTAATGTATAATGATAGTAATACACTTTGATATGGTTCATTGATACAGAAAAGATGTGTGTGACTAGAGGGCTCCTTAGCTTAGTGTGACGCCTGCATCTTTTCGGCAAATTTTAGAGAAAAGGTTGGTAAACATGAGCAATAGAGAAACTAAAACAGACGTCATTTTAATTGGCGCGGGAATCATGAGTGCAACTTTAGGAACACTCTTAAAAGAACTAGTACCAGAATGGAAAATTACAGTGTTTGAGAAGCTCTCAAAAGCAGGAGAGGAAAGCTCGAACGAATGGAATAATGCAGGCACAGGTCATGCGGCATTGTGCGAGCTTAACTACACAAAAGAAAAACCAGATGGATCTGTTGATATTAGTAAAGCTATAAACATTAACGAACAGTTTCAGCTTTCCATGCAGTTTTGGTCTTATCTTGTAAACAACAAGCTGATAGAGAATCCACAGGATTTTATTATGCCGCTGCCTCATATGAGTTTCGTACAAGGAGAACAAAATGTCACATTTTTAAAGAAACGTTTTGAAGCGCTGTCAAACAATCCCTTATTCCAAGGGATGGAATTTTCTGAGGATCCGGAAAAACTGAAAGAATGGATTCCGCTTATTATGCAGGAACGCGCATCGAATGAAGCGATCGCGGCTACTAAAATCGACTCTGGAACGGATGTCAATTTTGGTGCTTTAACGCGTATGTTGTTTGACCACTTAGAGAGTAAAAATATCGATCTAAACTACAAACATAGTGTAAGTGATATTAAACGTACTAGCGACGGTTTATGGGAATTGAAAGTGCGCAATCTCGATCGCGGCACTGTCGAACGCCATACTGCCAAATTCGTCTTTATCGGAGGCGGGGGAGGAAGCATCCATTTACTGCAAAAGTCCGGTATTCCTGAAGGGAAAAATATTGGTGGTTTTCCGGTAAGCGGCATCTTTATGGTGTGTAATAATCCAGATGTTACAGCACAGCATCATGCAAAAGTATACGGAAAAGCGAAGGTTGGTGCTCCGCCAATGTCTGTTCCACATCTTGACACCCGATTTATTGACAATAAAAAATCGCTGCTGTTTGGACCGTTTGCCGGATTCTCACCAAAGTTTTTAAAAACCGGTTCAATGTTTGATTTAGTAACTTCCATAAAACCGGACAATCTCTTAACAATGCTGTCGGCAGGAGCAAAAGAGATGGCATTGACAAAATACTTGATTCAGCAAGTGATGTTATCGAAAGAACAGCGCCTAGCAGAGTTACGTGAGTTTATCCCGAACGCGAAAAGCGAGGATTGGGATTTAGTAGTAGCGGGCCAACGTGTACAAGTTATTAAAGATACTGAAGCTGGCAAAGGAACACTTCAATTTGGTACGGAAGTTGTCAGTGCCGCTGATGGCTCAATCGCAGCACTGCTCGGCGCTTCTCCGGGTGCTTCTACTGCCGTTCACGTGATGATTGAAGTCATTAAAAAATGCTTCCCTGATCATGTGAAAGAGTGGGAACCGAAAATTAAAGAAATGATTCCTTCTTATGGCGTGTCACTAATGGAAAATCCAGAACTTCTAAGAGAGATTCATACTTTAACCGCCCAGACACTTGGTCTAAGCATAAGCGAAAAAGCAAAAGAAAAGACCAAAGCCAAAGCAAAAGAGCCGGTCTTAAGTTAATTCTTTCGATGCAGAAACCAAGATCATTGAATAAAAAAGTTTAACAAAATTCAGCCAGAAGTTCCCTTCCTCAAACATTCAATAGAATGTTTGGCAGGGGATGAATGGCTTTTTTTTGAGATTTAAAATGATGCTTCAAACATATATTTTTATGTAAATAAGAGAGAATGGGTAGAGATGATCTTCACGGCACTAATAGGTCGCTCACGATTCAACTTTTCGCTTTGATGATAGCTTTTGAATGATTTGCTCCACTGCCTCTCAACTTAATACAGGCTTTCTTCCTGCTGCAGCCGGATTCTCTTCTAAAATTTTACTAGTAACTTGGCAAGGTTGATGAGGGGAATCCTTTTTCAGAATGACCTTATCGCCCTCAACAAAGATTTCAACAGGATCTTTTCTCTTAATATCTGTCCTTATTATAAAGAAAATATTTTGGGGAATTCAACTATTTTTTAAAAATTTATAAAATTTTAACATTTAGTTAATAACCGATAACATAAAATTAATAAACTTTAAAAGAAAAAAATCAAAGAGCTAAATAATTGAAAATTTTAAATTGGCAGTATATAATTAATTTGTGCGACGGATAAACTAAGTTTAAGGGTTAATTAGACTGAGTTTTTCTATCTATTTCATCTAGGATTTAGCGTTATTAAAAATTAACTAGGCTTCGAAACAAGATTTAATAAAATATAAATACATCTAGTTTGGGTCGTTTAATTTCGTCTACTTTAAATGTTCAGTAAATTGGACAAGGATCGAATAAATGTTTAGCTGGATGCCATTACAATGCATATTGACATGCCTTTCTCTGAATTGAAAACGTATACAGGAAAAAGTCCAAAGCCGGCAGATTTTGATCAGTACTAGAATTGCGAGCTTTAGAGACGTGGTCGTTAATTCGTGTTTAGAAAAAAATCACTTGTCGAATCGGCAGGTGACTAGCATCTTAACAAACTGAGGCTAGGTAAGCAAAAAGACCCTTTGCGCGCGAAGGGTCTTTTTGAGCCGAACTTAAATTAAATGAGAGAAGTCTAAATACTGGCAGGCGATTGAGTATGAAAAAGAAGTGAGAGTGAGAGAGAACTCTCATAATTATCATAAAACATTTGAAGAAAATAGGGAATAGTATTTACTGAAATTTTACAAAATTTACAATTTATTAATGATTCATTTGGGTTTTCTGTTACCGCTTTTTGAGCATCGCGCTTTGTTTTATAGAAATTAAGCCAAGAAAACTCGATGGGCTTGCCCCAAGGTAGAAGACGGTAACTTTTTTTAGTTTCAAACATAAAATAAATTATTTAAATGAAAACAAAAAGGGAGTGAGGATGTTGCCATCTGTTGTAGTTGGACCTTTTCAATTTCTCTCAAATGGTGGAACTGTAAACTTTGGAAATACACTGCAGATTTCCCCTGAAGAGACATCAAAATCAATTGCAGGATCTGGTAGTGGTACAGGGAATTTGGTACTAAATAATAATGGAATCAGTATTTCCAATGCGGTAGATCCAGATGTTTTCGATTCAAATACAGTAGGAAATGTCTAAACTAAACCCATTTACAGGCTGCAGTCAATACCATTGATGAGCAGCTTTTTTCTTTACTCTTTTCATTCCTTTGACGTACTGTCCGGATAATAAAGCGATTTTCGCAAGGTTTTATTCCGGTGCTTTAATGATGGTTTTTAACTTAGCAATGCGTACCATCCAACGCAGTAAGAACAATTTCTATCTTCTTATTATAGTAAACATAAGTTTTCTTTTCTAGATTATAATTCGAAGAGCCAATTTACCTGTCCCTTTGGCTTTTTAAGTTAACGGAGTGTAAGAGTAGAATAAGGAGTTGTCACAACGACAACTCCTTTTGCTTATTGTAGTACTTCCAAATAGTCCAACAACAAATATGGATTTTTATGGTAGTATAAGTGTTAGGTTAGAAATAGTAGATTTGAGGTGAAATAAATGTCTATGGTCTTTATAATAATTATTTTAATAGTGTTCTTATTCGATTTTACAAGAATGAGACAGCAGAACAATACCTTAATTGAACAAAACGAAAAGATTATTTCCTTGTTAGAAGAAATCAAAAATAAGTAAAACTTCTCTTAAGAGCAAACCAAGCTGGATCGTGCAATAAGAATGTCAAAATCACACATGAAATATAAGGAGCTCGGAACAGTTGGTTTTATTTCGTATAAAACCGTAAAAAATCATATAAAATCGAGAGGACTTGGTTTTATATGAACTGTTTTGTGCTTTCAAGCCTCAGTGAGTGTAGTCTTTTGAAAGAAAGACAGCATGATGAACTACGTTGTCAGGGAGCGGTTCAGACATACCCTTGGATGTTTCTCCAGTCTGAGGCTCTATGAGTGCTAAGTAAGACTGTTTCCTACCTCTTGGAAACGAAACAGCGAACGCACACATCCCGTCTGATGACTTTGGCAAGGAGAACAATCCCCTTTTCGAAGGAGGCTGACCAGAGATGGTCTCATACTGTTTTGTGTTAGATGGAAAAGGAAGGAAACTCTCTCCGACAAATGAAAATCGCGGTTGGGTTCTTATTCGAAAAAACAAAGCAGCACTCATCAACAAGTTTCCAATGGTCATTCAACTTTTTAAGGAAGTGGCAGACGAAAAAATCGATCAAACACTGATTCATTTTAATATCGATGATGGCTCTAAATTTACTGGCATTGCCCTTGTGCAAGAATGCCAAACAAAAAACAAACCGGTCTTTAAAGGAACAATCGAACACCGCACCGATGTAAAAGATAAAATGGACACAAGAAGAAGTTATAGAAGGTATAAACGCTCTCACAAAAAAAATCGTCCAAAACGGTTTCATAACCGTTCATCATCAACAAGAGAAGGTCGTACCCCACCAAGTATCAAACAAAAAAAAGAAGCAACATTACGCTTGTTAAACAAACTAATGAAATGGACTCGCGTGAACCACATTCATTTAGAAAATGTGATGATTGATATTCGTAAGTTGGAAAAAGGCAGTCAACCTTATCAGTGGGATTATCAAAAATCCAATCGATTAGATGAAAACTTACGAAAAGCAGCGTTAATGAGAGATCATTTTACGTGTCAAGATTGTGGAAATACTCATTGTCGCTTAGAAGTTCATCATATTATTCCTAGACGTTTACAAGGCTCTGACTCGATACACAACTTCATCACACTCTGTTCCTCTTGTCACGAACAAGTAACAGGAGAAGAATCGGATCATGCGGAACGATTTTTCAAAAAGATTCGTGGAAAAAAGATCGCTTTCCATGATGCGATGCACGTGATGCAGGGGAAAACTTATTTTCAACAGGAATTGAAAAAAATCGGGCCTCTTACGCTCACAACAGGAGGAGATACGGCCAATCGGCGGATAGACTGGGCAATTGGAAAATCCCATTCAAACGATGCCATTGTTCTTTCCCAGTTACACGTTTCTTCTAAGCAGTGTCACATCAAGGATTGGTGCATCAAACCGATGAGAAGACGTTCCAAAAAGAAAATAGACAAAGTCAATGATTTTCACCATCGAGACTTTGTCCGTTATACGAAACGAAATGGGGACGTCTATGAAGGATATATCACAGCACTTTATCCTAAAAAGAAGCAGTGTAACCTGACGACGACTGAAGGAAAGGTTTTAAAAAGATATGGAATAAACCGCCTTAAGCTTTTATGGCGTTTTAACCACATTTATTTTTTGAATAAACATGAATAAAAAAGGAGGTGAATCTGGTTAGATCTGTTTTTTCTATAATAAAACATGATTTTAGTTATTTTATATGAATTTAGATGGTTTTATATAGTCGGATTTAACCAGGATTGGATAATTTGAAGTTGGTTTTTGCAATCCTATTTATTTTGTTTGGTAGTTTTTTGATTGGATTAACGATTAATAGTATTGGCGATATAGGTAATATAATTATGAATATAATAGGATTTGGATGTTTTTTAGCTGCTTTTTTATATTGTAAGAAACAACAAGAAAGGTAAACAACAATCCCTTTAAAATAACAGGTTCAAGAGTGGAATAAGAGATACTGCTTTTCTTGTTAAAGAAATGAAGTTAGTTTGATAAGTTATAAAATACTAGGTGATCGCTTATACGAATGTAATTATTGAGGATCTTGATAAATTAAAAGGGGAAGCTTTTAAATGAAAAAGAAACAAAAATTAATGATTGCCACCTGCTTAATACTGTTCCTAATAATTCTTGCCGTTACAAAACCATCTCCCCATACTTTTGATGACTGGTTAACAAGTGAGTATAATATAGAATGCAGCGGAAATGAGTGTCTATTGAACTCGATTCATTATAAAGTGGTAAGCAAAGAAATCGATGATTATTTTTTGTTCAATAAAATAGGAACTGAATTAGAAAGAGAAGATGGTGGTTTCACATTTGTAGAGGGGATAGGGATTTTAGGAAGATTTATTCCTTTTACATATAAACCTTATTACGAATAATGAAGCCAAGGAGACATGTTGTATGCTCTAAACTGGAAAAAGAAGAAAGATACCTGTTCCCGCTGCTTTTATACAATATATTAAGGTGTGTTTATTAAATCATTTATCAATTAAATCTTAAATTTAGAAAGCATTTCTTTGTCAGAAGGAATGCTTTTTTTCTTTGTCTAAAATAAAACGAATAATTCCATAACAATAATAATATTATAAAAATAAATAAAAATTTATTGTAAAACGATAAATAACGTGTTAGATTTAAAATGACAATAAATGAGTGAGGTGCTTTTCATGAAACGAGGAACAACACTTTTTTTAAAGATCGCGGTGATTATAATTGGGCTTCCGGTTCTTGCTGTGTGCATCTTTTTGGTGCCTGAGATTGCGGATTATGCGGCGCAATTAGCTGCGGATGTAGCTTTTATGAAATATTACACGTTAATCGGTTTGTATGCCGCGGCAATTCCCTTTTACTTTGCACTGTATCAAGCTTTTAAATTGTTAAGTTATATTGATACAAACAAAGCGTTCTCCCAAATTTCGGTAAAAGCTTTAAAAACTATTAAATATTGTGCGATTGCAATTAGTATTATCTATGTAATCAACATGCCGATTTTCTATCTCATCGGCGAAGTAGATGATGCGCCAGGTGTCATCCTGATTGGAATGATCATCATTTTTGCTTCAATGGTAATAGCAGTGTTTGCGGCTGTTCTTCAAAAACTTTTAAAAGAAGCGATCGATATAAAATCAGAAAATGATTTAACGGTCTGAGGTGAATACAATGGCGATTATAATCAACATTGACGTGATGCTGGCTAAAAGGAAAATGAGTGTAACAGAACTATCTGAGCGTGTTGGAATAACAATGGCGAATCTTTCTATATTAAAAAATGGTAAGGCGAAAGCGGTTCGATTATCAACGTTAGAGGCAATTTGTAAAGCGTTAGACTGTCAGCCAGGCGATATTTTAGAATACCGCAGCGATGAAGATTCATAAGATTAATAAATAGGGCAGGACTTACATGATATTCAAAAAAACGTTGGAGGCAGAAATTATGAGAGCACTAAAACAACTCATTCGTTTTGGCTGGGAACAGGCCTTATCATGTTTGTTTCCTGTCGTTATTTTTGCATCTTTGGCTTTTACACAACTCATCTCGCTTCCGTTCCTCGCGAGGTATGACTGGCTCTTGATCATCTGCCTTTTGATGCAGTGGTGGATGGTGCGCTCCGGGCTTGAAACACGCGATGAACTAAAGGTAATCACATTGTTTCACCTGATCGGACTTGCGCTTGAACTATTCAAAGTGCAAATGGGCTCTTGGTCTTATCCGGAGGAAGCAATTTTTAAAATTTTCGGAGTGCCTTTGTACAGTGGGTTCATGTACGCAAGTGTAGCGAGTTATCTTTGCCAGGCGTGGCGGAGGCTTAACGTTGAGCTAGTTAAATGGCCGCCGTTTTTAGTTGTTGTACCGCTTGCATCGGCAATTTATTTAAATTTTTTCACCCACCATTATTGGATTGACGTTCGGTGGTGGTTATCCGGACTTGTACTGATCGTCTTTTGGCAATCATCGGTTACATACGAGGTTAGTGGAACTCGCTATCGTATGCCGCTCGCGCTTTCATTTGTGCTCATTGGCTTTTTTATATGGATCGCTGAAAATATCGCAACGTTCTTTGGAGCGTGGCAATATCCGAACCAAACCGAGGCATGGAGTATCGTGCATCTCGGAAAGGTAAGTTCATGGCTGTTATTAGTAATTGTTAGCTTTCTGATTGTAGCGACATTAAAGCAGGTTAAGGGAAAAAATGCTGCTAGGATAGAGGCTGGTCAATTTTTACCGCGTCATCACGGGCAGTAAGACATGATCAATGGGGATGATGAAAACCCCTCACTGATGGGAGTCTGCTTTATAACCGTTAACAATTAGCTAGGGGGATAACATGGGGGAATCAGAGTTTATCTATATGATTAAAATGATCGTAATCGGGCTCGTGCAGGGCTTTACCGAACCAATTCCGGTCTCGTCGAGCGGACATGTGATGATTGCGAGTGAAATGTTGGGTCTCGGTGAACAAGGATTTACGTTTGCGATTTTAACAAATACCGCTTCACTGCTTGCGATTCTCTACATATACAAACAAGATATCATCAGACTGATCGTGAACTCGATGTATTATTTGAAAACGAGAAATTCGCGCTTTAAAAGTGATTTTCGTTTTATTTTCTTCATCATCATTGGCACAATTCCAGCGGGTGTTCTTGGGATACTGCTAAATGACTATATTGCTGAAAATGTGACTATCACAACAATTGCCTTGATGCTCTTTGTGACAGGTACAGCACTGTGGTTGATTCGAAATAGTAAAGGAAGAAAAGACGAACAGCATCTTACCATAAAAGATGCGTTTCTTGTTGGCTTAGGTCAGGCTGCCGCGTTAACGCCAGGCATCAGTCGTTCAGGAGCAACGATTATTACAGCACTTGCAGTTGGCATGAAACAAGAGACAGCGCTTCGTTTTTCGTTTATGCTGTATATCCCGGTAAGTCTTGGCGGTGTCATACTTGGTTTTTCAGACTTTTTAAATGAACCGAATAAAGCAGACTTAGCGCTTCCGTATGCAGCGGCATTTTTGGCAACGCTTTTCATGACGTATTTTGCGTTAAAGTGGTTTATGAACATTATGAAAAACGGAAAACTAATTTATTTTACATACTACTGCTTCGGAGTCGGCGTATTGCTTTTAATTTTCTTCTAGTTACATAAAAACTTTCACATTGAATGGGTGCGGATGATGTTGAAAAGAATGATAAAAGTAACAGCACAGATTTTGAGTGTCCTACTGTTTGTATTTGTAATAGGATACGATCCTTTCGCAAAAGACACGATGGATTTTTATGAAGATACGAAAAGTATTGATTTGTCGGCTGAAAAGGTAAAATCTATTTCAATACATTCAACGGAAAACGATGTTACAGCTGCTTTTGGAAAGCCGAATGATGTGGAAGAAATAGCAAATCCAAAGTCAAAATATTTAAGTTATGACGAGATAGAGTTTGGAATCGCGGCAGACAAAGTAATTCGCTATTACTTCACTAAACATTATGAAACGGCTAAAGGAATTAAAATTGGAGATACAAAAGAAGAAGTAATCAAAGAGTATGGTCAAAATTATTATGAAAGAGTGGAAGGCGGCTTAAATACGGTTGGCTATTTTGATAAAGAAAATAAGATAAATATAGAATTTGGGTTTCGTGAAAATAAAGCTGCGGCAGTTATGGTTGGGAAAGTCGGCTAGAGAGAATATTAATCTATTTTACGTTTCAGTAAAAGCGGTATAGTGGAAGAAAATTAATTGGATTTGTTAAGGGGAGACTGGGATGTTAAATACTAAATTATCTCTACAAAGTGTATTCGCACTGCAAATTCTTTGGTTGGTGATGTTTTTTACTAATTTTCTTGGCGTTATCGGATCAAAAAGCGAGTTATTACAGGATATCGTCTGGTTGGGGATTCCTGCAATCGGCATTTTTGTTTCAGTTGTATGTTTGATTAAAAAGCGTTTTATAACTTTGGCAGTACTGACAATTGCTTTATCTTTTAGTGTTTTATTCTTTTGGGTTTTAGTAACTGGAATCACTCAAATGTAGGAAAGACATTTAATCATACTCTTTAACTCATTAATAAGAACTAAGGGGACAAGTTCAATCTTTTAAAATGGGAAAAGAGGCAAGTTTTCTGTCTCAGTGGCTTTTCTGATTTTATAGAAATTGTGCGATGGTTTAATAAATGTAAAAGAAAAATCTACCTGTAAAGCTTTATGGAGGACCGTATGGATGAACGCGATTGGAAAATATTAAAAGTTTTGTATGAAAAAAAGAACATTACAAAAACAGCACAAAGTTTATATATTTCACAACCTTCGTTAACGAAGCGAATTCAACAAATAGAAAAGGAATACGATCAAGCGATTATTAGTAGAGGAACGAAAGGAGTTCAATTTACCCCACAAGGAGAATATTTGGTGAAATGTGCAGATGAAATGCTTGCTCGTCTTCGTCATATTAAAGAAACGGTTCAAAACATGGATAACGAAATAAGAGGAACGTTAAGGTTAGGAGTTTCTAATTACATTACAAGACATAAGCTGCCAGGACTTTTAAAGCTGTTTAGTGAACAGTTTCCAAAAGTAAACTATAAAGTTACAACCGGATGGAGTCATGAAGCTTTTAACCATGTTTATAATCGTGACGTTCACATTGGAATTGTGAGAGGAGATTATCACTGGGGAGGAGCTAAGCAGCTTCTATTTGAAGAAAATATTTGCATCACTTCAAAAGAAAAAATAGCGCTTCAGGATTTACCGTCGATGACAAGAACTCAATATGACACCGATCCTACCTTAAAATCATTAATTGATAATTGGTGGACTAGAACCTTTTCTGAGCCTCCGTTGATTGGGATGGAAGTTGACAAAGCAGATACATGCAAAGAAATGGTAATGAATGGGTTAGGATATGGGATTCTTCCGAGTGTACTTGTGGAGGATAATAAAAGTTTATATTATATGAAGCTTCAGGATGAAAACGGGAAACCACTTGTAAGGAAAACGTGGATGCTTTATTATGAAGAATCTCTTGAAATAAAAGCGATTAAAGAGTTTGTTAACTTTGTTAAAAAATTGGATTTTAAGAAGGGTATTTAATTGAAGGGGCTGTCACTATGGAGACAGCCTCTTTTTGTGTATTCATTTTTTGAATGCCTGTCGATAGTTTATTTGTATTTCACTATTGTTTTTTAGCTTTTTATAATGAAATTACCGAGGGGGGAGTGAAAGTGAAGGAATTAGCGAGAAAACTGATCACAATGATAAAGGCGCATGAAGGGAAAAATTTTGACGCAATCTTACAGGATAAGATGGAAGATAGGGCGGGGTTTAGCTTTATGAGTCGTGTTAAATGTGGTGATGTTCACTTTCATCCGGAACGACTGATGGTTAGTGAGCCGATAACGGGAAACTATTTTTGTTTACCGCTCAACGGAATTAAAGAAATACATGATGAAACGACCGGTAAGGATGACGTGGCCTTCACGGTAACATACAACCATAACTATGAGGTCTTTATCCAGATCTTTCAACCATTTTAATAGAGGGGGAAAGTTATGGAGATTTTATTTCTGATTATAATGAAGGTTATCTTTCCAGTCTTTTTACTTATTGTGGTTGGAGCATTTCTCCATCGAAAATACACGTTTGATATGGGCACGTTGTCTAAATTAAATAACTTTTTACTAATGCCGGCAGTATGTTTTGCCAATATATATGAAAGTAAAATAAGTGGAAGCACACTTTTATATGTGATGAGTTTTCTGCTCTTACAAGCTCTTTTTTTGATTTGCGTAAGCATAAGTATTTCTAAAATATATAAATTTGAGTACGGGTTATCTGCAACTTTCAAAAATAGTGTTGTACTAGTAAACTCTGGAAATTTCGGATTACCTGTAAGTCAACTTGTTTTTCAGCACAATCCGTTAGGTTTATCTGTGCAAATTGTTGTGTTAATTTTTCAAAATCTTCTTACATATACTTATGGATTGTTTAACTGTGTGTCTGTTGATAAAAAAGGATTCCAAGCTATAAAGGTACTCTTAAAAAATCCAGTGTTTTACGCCTTTTTGTTAGGGATTTTTCTTCAAACAACATCGATAAAAATTCCGGAATTTATTTGGACACCAATAGAAAATACTTCACATGCTTTTTTAGCAATCGCTCTTATTACGCTTGGCGCACAAAGTGCATTTATAAAAATTCATAAACTGTCCACTCCATTGGTACTAAGTCTTCTCGGCAGACTGGTATTGGGACCTTGTATTGCGTTTGTGACAATTTCAGTATTAGGTTTAGAAGGAACCATTGCACAAGCGCTGTTTATTGCAAGTTCTTTTCCTACTTCAAGAAATAGCTCCCTTTTTGCGTTGGAATATGGAAATCATCCTGAATATGCTGCACAAGCTGTTTTACTAACAACCTTATGCAGCGTGATTACAGTTACTACTGTTGTATATATATATCAAACATAATATTTGTTTAATAGAATCTTTTCTTGGCTATTTTGGAGATGATTTAAAGGAACAGGCTGTTTAGAGCAGTTGCTAAATATCTAGTAAATATGTAAACTAGAAAAGTCACAAAAATAATGAGAATAGAGGGAATATTTATGATTCAACGTATTGTACTTGTAAAGTTTGCTGAAACTACGACTCAAGAGCAGCTTGTAGAGGTTTTGAACCGTTTTAAAGCGCTGGAAAATGTGTTAACAGGAATCGTTGAAATTCAAGCAGGTTTAAATGTAGCTGAAAGAAATAAAGAATACCAAGTAATGCTCATGGCTCGCTTTGAAGATCAAGCTGCATTAGATGCGTATGCTGCAAATGAAGATCATCAAGCTGTTGCGGCATATATTCGTGAAGTTGGCCGTGTTGATAGCATTGGTGTAGATATCGAGCTTTAATAGACATTAATGATTACATATCACACGTAGAGACATTGCTTATTGCAATGTCTGTTTGGTTTTCTTTTTAAGAGGAAAGCTGCCTGTTTCTCTATCTTGATAGTGTTTAAAAATTAGAAAAAAGGAGAGTATGATAGCTAAAAGGATAAGGAAGTTTGCTGTGTATTTATTATTCGTTGTCATTGTTTACCTTATTTTTGCAAAAATATTTGTGGATTGGAAGCGCTGGGAAGAGTACTATCCGACGATTCAATACTATATTATCTTTAATTTGCTATATAATTTTCTGTTTTATAATCATACATTGTGGGCATACAAAGCGGTGACAGTTAATTGGCTGAATCATACGTTAATTGATATTACATTTTCTTTTATTATCGTTCCGGTTGCTTTTATGATTTATTTACGATATTTTCCGAAACGAAGAGGATGGCTGTACATGGGAGTTTGGGTTGCCTATTTTTCTTTTCTGGAATTTTTATTTGTAAAAAAGGGTTTATTTATCTTTGATAACGGCTGGAACATCTGGTGGTCAACATTGTTTAACGTCATTTCATTTATTATGATTCGTCTTCACTACAAAAAGCCGTTAATTGCTTTAGCAGCTTCTGTTCCGGTTATCATCATCTTGTTATTAGTTTTCCATCCATCTTTAAGCGAATTAAAGTAAAGGATTAGAAAATGAATATATTATCCACACCATTGTTTCTTTTTCTTGTCATTTCTACATTTTTAGGAATGGCTGTTTACATTACTATCTTAAAAAATAAAAAGTAGCAAAAAAAGAAGAGCCAAGGAGACAGTGAACTGCCTTAAAATTATACTTGAGGCAAGCTGCTTGTCCCTTGGCTTTCTTGTTTTCAGAATATATGTTATATTATCACCAGCACTTATTAAAGATCTTTAATAAGTCTTTTGCTGGATACTTTTTAAATTTCTTTAATAAGTCTATTTTACCAGGTGGTGATGTTTATGAAGCCTACACCAAAATCGATGGGGAAAGTAATTCTTTCTGGAATTCGCAGGTCGCTTTTAGAGCTTGGAAGTGCGACAAAAGTGGAATTAAGCGAGAAATTAGAAATTAGTTTCCCGACAATTAGTAAGTTCCTAGCTCAGATGGAGAAGGATGGCGAAATACTTTCAGCCGGTTTAGATGAATCGAGCGGCGGAAGAAGAGCGAAACGATATACATACAATCCTGAGCATATGCTCGGTCTTGCTGTTTTCTTAGAAAAGAATGAGACAAATTATACTATTTTTAATTGTGTCGGAGAAGTGAAGGAGCAGGGAAAAGATTCAAGTGTATTAATAGAAGACGGGATAAATGTATTAACAAGCTTTATCGAAAAAATCATAGCTTCAAATTCAAAAATACGCTCGATCGCAGTTGGGGTGCCGGGTTCGGTTGATACTGGCCGGATTTTTTTTATACCAGGCTACGAGCAGTTTCAAAATGTTGATTTAACAGGATACTATGAGAAACATTTTTCCATCCCGGTTGCCGTTGAAAACGATATGAATGCTGCTGTTCTCGGTTATCACTATAATAAAGGGATTCAGGATCATCAATCGCTTATTTATTTGTACTCTGGTCAAAATGGTCCTGGTGCAGGAATTATGATTAATGGAGATGTCGTAAGGGGAAGTACCTTTTTCGCAGGAGAGGTTTCTTTCGTTCCACAGTATAATGACAAAAACTTTGGTCAGGTGCTTGAAGATGGAACGCTCAGCGACGAGACTCAGGTTGATGCGATCAGCAGATTAATAGCGTCATTTGCGGCGACGATTAATCCTCACAGCATTATTTTTTGTAAGGATAAAGTGGACGAAGTAATCTTAGAAAAAATCGCAATAGGAAGTTCAAAATATATCCCATCAGAACATCTTCCAAAGCTGACAGCGAGTGATTGGAAACAGGACTATTTATACGGCCTGCAGCGTCTTGGACTTGATTTGATGCTGAATGAAACAGAAGTAAAATAATCGGGAAATGCATGTGTTAAAAAAATAGATTTGAAAGTAGGTTAAAAAAATGAAAACCGAAAAAGAAAAAATGTTAGCCGGAGAAATGTACAATCCCGCTGATTCCGTATTATTAAAAGAACGTGAAGAAGCAAGACGAAAAGTGAGAATATATAATCAAACATTGGAAACAGAAGGGGAAAAGCGGACGAAATTATTAAAAGAACTGCTCGGTTCCACCGGCGAAAATGTTTACATGGAACCGAATATTCGGTTTGATTACGGCTATAACACCCACGTAGGAGAAAACTTCTTCGCAAACTTTGACTGTACGATTTTAGATGTTTGTGAAGTGCGCTTTGGCGATAACTGCATGCTTGCTCCCGGCGTTCAAATTTATACGGCAGCGCACCCGCTTCATCCAGCTGAACGTAATTCAGGGAAAGAATTTGCAAGACCGATTTCGTTTGGAAATAACGTATGGATTGGTGGAAATGCAGTCATAAATCCAGGTGTAACAGTAGGCGACAATGTTGTGATCGCATCAGGGGCAGTCGTAACGAAAGATGTACCGGATAACGTTGTCGTGGGCGGTAATCCTGCGAAAGTGATTAAGCAGATTGAAATATAATTTATTGTTTTGTTGTGAAAAAATAGGATAAAGTTTAGCGGAATTTAAAATAATGACGCCTATTGTTTTAGCTCCTTTAGCAGGATAGTAGAGTGATTTTAGGTAGAAGGGTGTTTTCACAAAGCTGTATGTTAAGATAAGCATAAGAACATTTGAGGAGGTAATTATTTTGAAATGGACGGAAATAAGAAATCAGTATCCTGATAAGTTTGTGTTAGTCGAAGCCGTCTCTGCTTACTCAAAAGAAAATAAACGAATTATTGAAGAAATGTCTCTTATAGAAGAATATACAAGCTCTAAGGAAGCGTGGAGTGGGTATAAAAAAATACATCTTGAATTCCCTGAAAGAGAATTATATATCTTTCATACGAGTAAAGAACAAATTGAAGTGGAAGAACAACGCTTTATTGGTGTTAGAGGACGTATATGAAAATAAGGTTAGAAAACGGTCTTCCCATTGCAGAATTGGAAATAACACATAACGGAAAAACAATTGTATTGGAAAATGTTCTTCTAGATACAGGATGTGCAGCGACAATATTTGATACAGACCTTCTCGCAGAAATAGATGTAGAACTGGATATTATTAATGGAAAATCTAAACGAATGTACGGAGTAGGCGGATATAGCGAGCTGTGTTATGAGCAAAATGTGAAAAATGTAGAGATTGATGGACAAAAACTTGATTTATTTTTGATGCAATTAGGAATGACGAAAGACCTCTATGATTTTGATGGGATCTTAGGAATTGACTTTATGCTAAAAACAGGCATGATGATTGATTTTAAGGAGCTAGTAATAAAATATTAAAGTATGTTAAAAGGAGCAGTTTTTCTTAATAAGAGGAATTGCTCCTTTTATTTATTAGAAATAGATACCGAAATGGAAAATTTGATGTGGATTTAATAAAGGTGATACTCATTTTCTTCCTCTTTTTCAATTAATAACTCTTTTTATAAAAGGAATCATTGCTGGTTAGGGATTTATATAAATTACCCGATAAAATATAAGTATGCAGGGAGAGCTTATGAGAGGAAGACCGGAACTTAAAATAGAAGCAGAAAAGCTTTATAAAACAAAGAAAAACCCTAATGGCATGTTTGTGGCACGGATGATCCAGATACCGAAAGACGAAGAAAAGCTGGATTTTGTTTTAGAGATTCAAAACCGAAAAAACAAGCAAATTACTTATAAAGAAATCTTGGTTACAACAGATAATGATTATTATTCCTTTCGGCTTGCACGGGGTAATGTTGAATGGGTGTCTTTGTATGCAGTTGCGGTATGGGACAGGCTCGATCATAGATTAGTCGAAGTCGCAGCGTTAACAGGTAAGGAAAATTATCGTATTTCTGATGAACATTGTGCAGTATATCGGGAAAAATGAACAAATATTATTTTAAATCTTAGAAAATATTGAAATGGTCTTGTTTCAATAAACGCAGTTTTAGAGCCAAGGGGACAGGTTGCTCGCCCTCAAATAATACTTGAGGCAGGCGGCCTGTCCTTTTGGTTTTGGACGACAATGTTGTCATTGCATCAGGTGCAGTCGTAACGAAAGATGTACCAGATAATGTTCTCGTTGGGGGAAATTCAGGTAATGTTATTAAACAGATTAATTAAAGTTAGTATTTTCTTAAAATGCATTGCAGGTGAAATATGTTATTTTGAGGTTGTTTTTTGCTTTTACTCATGACATCATCTACCTTTATAACATTGATTAAAACCTAGGTATTGTTAATAATCAACCTTAATATTAAATTATTGAAGCTGTAGTTGTAATCTTTCTTCAAAATAATAAAAGCCACTCAATGAGTGGTTCCGATAAGGTCAGATTATGTTAACTAGATTTGTATTATACAGCATGCATTGAATAACTCAGATAATAATGACAAAAAATAGTCATAAATAATGATAGGGAGAAAATTATGGACAAATTTTTAGAGAATTTGGAATATACATCAAAAGGTACATGGTATCCCATTGGAGTTGCCATTATTGTATTTCTTTTTATGGTATTTATGCATAAAAGACTAAGTTGGAGACAAAACTTTTTTGCCTTTTGTGTGATTGGTTATATGACATGGACGATAGATGTAATTGTTGGAAGCTACATAGATGTATTTGATTTGGGAAAGAAGCATAGTGAAGGAATAGGTGAATTTGTTTCCTATGCAGTTATACCTGAATCGCTTTATGTGATATATCTTAATTATCTAAAGCAAGAAAAGAAATGGTTATATGCTTTATTTTTTACAGTTTTGTCCTTTTTATTTGAATGGGGATTGGTCAAAGTTGGATATATGAAATTGACTGGATGGCGAACTTGGTACACTATCCCTGTATATTTTGGAGTTTTTGGTTTTATTTTGCCTTGGCTTTTACAGTTGCTTAGAAGAGAATTTAGTGTTGAGAATAAAAAACAGAATATCTAAGATTGATCTAAGGAA
This sequence comes from Bacillus taeanensis, assembly GCF_003318295.1. Lineage (GTDB taxonomy): Bacteria > Bacillota > Bacilli > Bacillales > UBA6769 > Maribacillus > Maribacillus taeanensis. The sequence continues at coordinate 25,652 of NZ_QOCW01000018.1, read as the reverse complement.
AATACTTCAAATTAAAGAGAAAGCAAAATAAAAATAAGTTACTTATAAAATGATATTTTGTTAAACTGAAAACACCTTGATCACTACTAGATCAAGGTGTTTTTTGGTTCCGAGAAGGATAAGGTTATGGAAACTAAAAGTAAATACTGTATGCATCCTTATTCAACGGTCGATTTGGGAAAGGACATGTTTGTTTATATACTACTTTTATAATAAGGTCAAAGTATAATCTACTATATAAGAGCGGTTAAAATGAAAATAACATTTCCCATTAAGTTTTTAAATAGATGATTTTAAGTAAACTCTCCTGAGAAAAATAATCCAAGAGAGTTATTAGTTTGAATACGTATTAACAAGGGATAATCTTTTCTAAAAATAAATTTTGATTCTTACTAAATCTTGAATGCTTCCATCTTTAGGGCTTCTCGTATAGACCCAAAGTTCACCGTTATTTGTTGTAGGTGTTCTGTCAAATGGTAAAGTATTAGTGAAATTTCCATACTCAGGTGCTCCTGCATCGGCTGTTGTAAAACGTTCGTTCGAAACAATGACTCCGTTATCATCTCTTATTTGATGTAAAACATTAGCTTCAAATGCTCTGGCATTACCTTCTATTCGCTGCCCATTACGAACTTTCATCCCTGGAAGAGGGTCCCATACCACAATATTTACAGAGGTTGGAAGAGGGATGAGTAAATAAAACTCTGGCCAAATTAAATCGAGTTTAAAACCTGGTCGATCTTGATTTGCTTTTTGAATTTTTGAAAGCGACACTCCAAACCTTCGCGAAATGGCTGAAAGTGTGTCTCCAGATTGTATTTCATATATAAATGCAGGTACTATTAATTGTTGATCAGGAAAAATAAGATCAGGGTTTTCTAACTTATTAATACCAGAAACTAAATCAATAAATGTACTAAATCTAGCAGCGATATGACTGATTGTATCTCCAGATTTAACAACATAAGTTACTTTTCCTGTTTTTGAAAGACTCGGAACAACCAGTACATCTCCGGGGAAAATAAGTCCTGGATCTGTAACAGGCTCAAATAAGTGGTTTGCTCGTTCTATTGCTTCTACTGTGCTCCCGAATCTGCGGGCGATCGAATATAATGTGTCACCTCGACGTACTGTATAAATATAATTTTTCTTAAAAACAATTGTCATTTTTTCACAACCTTTTTTTTACTATATGTTATTAAAAAAGGGGAAAAGGGGGAAGGGCAAACCATTTAATACATACGCATATTTAATTGCCAGCACAACTGTTAAAAGTGTAAAACTAACAGAAATAACACTAATAAAACTTTTATATTAGTTAATAAGTTTAACAAAATGGTTACTTTGTTAAACTCATCCATCCCCTAAACAAGCAGCCAAACCCTCATTCAACCAAGGGTTTGGCTTTTTCGTATGAAAAGAAGCAATTTCACTTAAACATATTGAATGTATTTGTATCACTCAGTTTAATTTATTGGATGATCATAATGGATATTGAACCTGGCATCATTTCTGTGTTACTAGCAGCTGCTGCCCCATTACTTTTTTCGTTTTATAGCAAAAAAGGACAAATGTCCTTTCCTTTATAGCATCATACATATTACTATGAGTGACAGGAAAGATAATTGTTAGGGTGATAAACAATGAAAAAAAGTAACGATAAACAATTGCTGTACGACTTGCTTCATATGCATGATCTTTTCACAGTATTTGATGAAGAACATCTCGATAAATTCAACTTGTATACGTTTGAAAAAGGAGAAATCGTTTGTTCTGTTGGAGATCCTTTAGAGGAACTGCTCCTGTTAGTAAAAGGAAGAGTAAAAATATTTACGTCTTTACCGAATGGAAAGTCGCTTTTACTTAGGTTTAATAATGCACTGTCAATAATCGGAGAAGTAGAATTTGTAACAAAAAAGAATGCAAGAAACACAGTTGAATGCGTGAGTGAATGTATGTTGATTGGAATAAAATTCGATTTTCTTTCTGAACATTATTATCACAATCCAACTTTTCTTCAGTATATCGTCCATCACCTTGCAAATCGATTATATTCCTCTACGACCGCTTCAAGTCTTAACCTTCTCACGAGAGTAGAAAACAGGTATGCGAGTTATTTATTATCGATGTTGACAGCGGTTGACGGTACGTTTGTAGAAGAAGTGAAAACATCAAATTTAGTGGAAACGGCAGAGTTGTTAGGGACAAGCTATCGTCATCTTAATAGAGTCATTAACGAGTTAGTTGAAAATGATGTGATCGAGAAAAGAAATGGTCGCATTTTAGTAAAAAACGTAAAGAAACTAGAAGAATTGGCAGATGGGATAAAATACGAATAATTTGATGGGGGATAGAATGGTAAAAGGAATTGTATTTTCATTACTCGCAGGCGTTTTAATCGCAGTGCAGGGGATTTTTAATACTAACGTAAGTTCAAAAGCGGGGTTATGGTTAACGACTACAATTGTTCACGGTGTTGGTTTAATTGGATCTGTTATTATTTATTTTCTTGTAAAAGACGGAAGCATCAAAAGTCTCTTTGAGGTGAATAAGGTTTATCTCTTAGGTGGTTTATTCGGCGTCATTATTGTATTTAGCGTTATGCAGGGGATCACACATGCTGGACCGGCCTTTTCGGTTTCCGTTTTATTGATATCCCAATTACTCATCGCCTTACTGATCAATACACTCGGATTGTTCGGTATTGAGCCAATTTCGTTAAGTCTGAATAAAATAATTGGAGTAGCAGTCATGATAGGCGGCATCGTAATTTTTCAATTCAAATAACAAATAAAGAAGTGCTGCCGGAGATGATGAGCTGAGCGGAAGTACCTGTAAACTGTGATGCCGGCTTTTTTTATGGCTTAAAAAAAATAAATATGAACAGCAGTTATTAAAACAATCCACATAATTTGGATTGTTTTTTTGTTGACATATATTTATCCTAATATTAGAATAAATATATGCTAATTTTAGTATAAATAAAATTAATATAAATAATATTAGGATAAAGGGAGAGGTTTTAAATGGGTATTGTATTAATTATTCTTCAAGTTTTATTAGGATTAGGATTTCTAATGTTTGGATTTATGAAATTCGGTTCAAAGCAATTGGTCGATGAATTTAAGCGTTACGGGTATCCGGCAGCCTTTAGAATATTTACAGGTCTCGTTGAAGTAATTGCAGCGGTATTAGTAATCGCAGGTATTTGGAATGAGACATTTGCTGCTTGGGGTGGTTTATTGGTTGTTGCAACAATGCTTGGGGCAATTTTTACGCATATTAAGGTGAAAGATCCTGTAAAGGCAATGATGATGCCGATTGTTTTATTCGTTCTTGGATTGGTTGTATTACTTATAAATTTCGGGTCATTACTTTAAGACTATTAATATAAAGGAGTGATTAAAGTGGAAATAAACATTATTAAACCAGAGAATCAGGCGTTTGGACAGTTTGATGACGGAAAAATAAAAGAACAAAAACCGATCGGCTTTTCTGGCGAAGGATCACAAATAAATAGACTAGGACCATTATTTTATTGGGCTTGGGCAAAAACGGAAGGCGAAGGCAGTATTGGTTTTCATCCTCATAAAGGTTTTGAAATTTTAACTTACAATATTAAGGGGAGAGGTCGTCACGAAGATACGCTTGGTACGATTAGTGAAATCGGTAGTGGTGGTGTTCAAGTGATGCAAACCGGATCAGGTGTAGAACATGCCGAAACGGTTCTTGAGCCATCAGAATTTTTTCAAATTTGGTTTGAGCCCCACTTAAGCCAAGCGATAAAGCGCACACCAACTTACTCACAATACGTGCATGAAGATTTCCCAGTCAACTTAGAAAACGGTGTAACAGTTAAGACGATATTAGGGGAACATTCACCAATCAATCTCGTAACAGACGCCAAAATGTACGATGTTGAAATTGGAAATGGTGCAGCCTATCAGTATGATCTTTCACCTAATCGGACACTCGCGGGCTTAGCGATTACAGGTAATGGTGGAGTTATCGATGAATTAGCGGTATCATTTGGTCATAAGGATTTTATCATGTTTCAGTCAGAGAAAGTTGAACGCTTTACCATCCAGGCTAAAGGAGAAAAACTTCGGATGCTTCTCGTCGAAATTCCAACTGAAGTTGATTATCCTTTATACAGAAAACCAAGATAAATTTAATCGTTAAAGGGGGGTCTCGGGATGGAAGATCAAAATAATCTGGATTTAAGATTGCTTCGTATTTGGATGAAAGCAACAAAAGCTGTTGCTGACAACATTCAAAAAGATATTCAAAGTCACAACCTTAGTAATGAAAATTTTATGATTCTTGAACTCCTATACAGCAAAGGTCCTCATCCTGTCCAAAAAATTAGTGAGAAATTTTCGATTCCTAGTGGAAGTATCACCTATGTAGTTGATAAGTTAGAAAAGAAAGGGCTTGTTGAAAGACAGCCAAACCCTAATGATAGAAGAGCTTCTAATGTTGTTCTGTCAGAGAAAGGAAGGGCGCTGTTTGATGAGATTTTCCCGAAACACGCGGCAGCCGTTTCAGAAAATCTATCTTTTGTGACGAACGAAGAGAAAGAGCAGCTCATTGCGTTATTAAAGAAAATCGGACTCGGTGCCGAAAGTTTACAGCAATAACAGGCAAAACATCAGTGAAAAAAACAACAGATGGACTAGAGTAGAGCTAAAGGGACAGGCAGTTTGCACTAAATAATACATGTGCCAGGCTGCCTGTCCCTCCGGCTTTTGTTTCTGTAACGAGTCAAGATGAGATCTAAAATCAAAAAAGTGGAGAGCTGTCTTGCTTTTTACTTAAGTCAACAGCGGATTGAAGGATGCTGCAAATGATCGTAACACCTTGTTTTAAGTGCAGCTCATTCATATAAGAAAAGCTTAATCGTAAATGATGATTTTCTTGTTCCGAAGGGTAACAAGCAGACCCAGGTAAAAAAGTGATTTGTTCTTTTTTAGCTTCTATTAAGAGGTGATCAGTATTAATCCAGGAAGGAAGAGTGAGCCATACATTTAATCCTCCTTTTGGTATGAACCAAGAAACTTCTTCAGGTGAATGTTGTGACAGAATCTCTAGAACAAGATCACGCCTTATTTTTAGAGCCGTTCTTAATTTTTTTAGATGATTCATCATTCTTTTTGAATTAATAAAGGGAGTGATGGCTTTTTGTGTGAGTAAAGGACTGCCTAAGTCGGTGTTAGCTTTGGCAGCTAAAAGACGTTTAAATATAGAACCGGAAGCAGCTAATATCCCAATTCTACAGCCTGGTGCCAATGTTTTGCTTAACCCTTTCAAGTAAATAACATGCCCGTATTGATCCAAACTTTTCATTGATGCTGGAGGCTTTCTTTCAAAATAGATTTCACTCCATGGATCATCCTCGATCACTAAACACTGCGTACTTTTAGCAATCTCAAGAATTTGTCTGCGGCGTTTTGTAGGCATTAGAGCACCAGTTGGATTGTGAAACGTAGGAACCGTATAAATAATTTTGGGTTTATATTTATCACACAAATTGTAAAGCAAATCTACTCTCATGCCATCGCTGTCAACTGGAACGGTAAGAATGACAGCACCTCTCCCGCGAAACACATCAATAGCTCCCGGGTAAGTAGGAGCTTCCATGACTACTACATCACCTGGTCCAACGAATGTACGAGCAATGAGGTCAATCCCTTGTTGTGAACCACTTGTAACTAAAATATTATCAGGAGAAGTGGGTACATCTATACTGTTCAAATACTCAACCATTGCCTCTCTAAGCATCTTGTCACCTTGAATCTCTCCATACTGTGAGAGAACTTTCGGGTTTTCAGAAAGCATACTATGAATCTCCTGCTCTAAGTACCGATTAGGTAGAAGTCCAGGATCAATCATAGAAGATGAGAGATGAATCTTTTCAGGGACTTGATGGAAACGAGCGAATTGAGATCTAGGTAAATAATCTTGAACAGAAAGCTGCCAGTCGTATGAACTGGTTTCTTCTTTCCTTGCATTTTCTTCTGACTTTGTTTTTCTAATAAACGTTCCTTTGCCCTGAACAGATGTGATAAATCCCTCTTGTTCCAGCTTTTGATAGGCCTTTACTACAGTAACTAAACTTACTCCAAGCTGTTTTGAGAGCTCCCGTACAGAAGGTAATTGGAATTCTTCTTCTAAGAGATCGGAACGAATATGATCGAGAATTGAGTGGTATATTTGCTTCGTTAGTGATATGTCAGCATTCCGTTGAATTTCAATGTGCATAAGCTTATCTCCTTTAAGTGTTATATATGGGGGTTGAGTGTTATATATAAATACATTTAAACTACCGTTGAATTGTTAAAACACATTATAACACTGGAGGTAATGAAATGAAATATTTTGTAGTTGATGCTTTTGCAGAAAAAGTTTTTGAAGGAAATCCAGCAGGAATATGTATTATGAATAAGTGGATTTTAGATGAACTTATGCAGAAAATAGCGATTGAAAATAACCTATCGGAAACAGCATTTGCAGTAAAAGAAGGAGATCATTATCGACTTAGTTGGTTTACACCTGGAGGAGAAATTAACCTTTGTGGTCACGCCACGTTAGCAGCGGCATTTATCATTCTGAATTATTATGAGAAGAGATTAGACACTGTCAAATTCAATACAATTAGTGGAGAGTTAACGGTAACTAAGCAAGATGATTTATATGAACTGGATTTCCCTGCTGTTCCCTCAGAAGAAATTTCTGTTACTGATCAAATGATCAAAGCTTTGGGAATTGTGCCAAAAGAAACATACTTAAATAGAGATCTTGTATTTATACTAGAGTCCGAGGAAGAAGTGAGAAACGTAAGCCCTGACTTTGCCAAATTAGAAGCATTGCCGGAAGGGGTGGGTGTTAGTGTTACAGCCCAAGGAAGCGAATTTGATTTTGTTTCCAGAGCGTTTTTCCCTAAATTAAAAGTAAACGAAGATCCCGTAACAGGTTCCTTGCACTGCAGTCTAGTTCCTTTGTGGGCAAAAAGGTTAGAAAAGCAGGAATTAGTTGCAAGACAGTTATCTAACAGAGGCGGTACACTTTATTGTAAACATGAAGATACACGGGTAAAGATGGCTGGAAAAGCAGTACTGTATTCAATAGCAGAGATAAATATCGGGATTTAACATAAAAAACTTTTACTTTCACATTTAAATTGAGATATTGCTTATGTTTGATCCAGTATTGTTTTTTATATTCACATGACAGCGGGGGAAAGTCTTGAAACGTTTTCATTATAGTTGGGTTATTTTATTTATTGCATTTTTTTCTATTATAATAGCAGGTATTATCCGTTCCTCATCAGGAGTGTTTATTGTTCCTTTTGAAACTGAATTTGGATGGGAACGGTCAACAATCTCATTTGCTTTTGCGATAAGCCTTCTGCTGTATGGAATTTCCGGACCTTTTATGGCAGCTCTAATCGAAGTAACAGGCATAAAGAAAATGATGATTTTAGCAATGACAACATTATTGGGCGGTATTTTGCTCACTTTTTTTATGGTGAAACCTTGGCAGTTAATTTTAATTTGGGGAGTTATTATAGGATTAGGTTCTGGCTTATTTTTAACGGTATTAAGTCCGTATATTGCGAATACATGGTTTGAAAAAAGAAGAGGACTTGCACTTGGTATGTTAACAGCTAGTACGGCAACTGGACAATTAGTGCTTCTCCCTTTGCTGGCGATTATCGTAGAAACACATTCATGGAAATGGGCGATGGGTCTTATTCTGATTCTCAGTGTTGTTATGCTCGGAGTCATTCTATTATTTATGAAAAACTCACCGAAAGAAATAGGACTTCTTCCATATGGGCTGGAAGAGGAAGGAAGTGTAAGTGAAAAAGTCCACAAGAAAAATCCTATTATTATCGCCTTTGAAACCTTATTTGAAGTAGTAAAAGTAAAACAATTTTGGCTGCTGGCAGTAAGTTTTTTTATTTGCGGACTTTCAACTAGTGGATTAATCGGCACGCACTTTATTTCTTATTGTGTAGGGTTTGGTTTTACTGCTGTTGCTGCTGCATCAATGCTTTCATTAATGGGTGTGTTTGATTTAATCGGGTCTACTCTTTCCGGTTGGCTATCTGATCGGATCGATAATCGCTGGTTGTTGTTTTGGTATTACGGATTAAGAGGGGTTTCCCTTGTATTTCTTCCGTTTGCACTTTCTGAAGGCTCGATGATTCTGCTTATTATTTTTTCAATATTTTATGGGTTAGATTGGATTGCAACTGTTCCTCCAACCGTTAACATTTCAAGGCAAATCTTCGGAAAAGAAAAAAGTGGAATTGTATACGGATGGATCTTTGCCTCTCACCAACTAGGTGCAGGAGCAGCGGCAGCTGGAGCAGGGGTCATCTATAATATTTTCAGCTCTTATTCATGGGCATTTACTTTAGCCGGAATGTTTTGTTTATTAGCAAGTTTATTTGTTATTCTGTTAAAAAAACAAGATTTTGAAGTGAAGGAAAGTCCATCTCAACTTGCTAATTAAGATAGTCGAAAATGATGTACGCAAATGATAGAATGAACTTCCCCTCCTTACAGCTTCGCGCTTAAGGAGGTTTTTTCTGTTTGAAGTTCAACATTGGAACAAGGGTCCTCACACTGCTTTTGTGATTGGAACCGAGATGTTTGCCTCCTTAGCTTAAGCGAAACTAGCTAATTTTGAGAGGCTTTTCATTTTTATAAGATTTACTATTTTTTGAAGAAGAATCTTGCGTTAAAGTCAGTAATAAAATCATGATCATGATCATGATGCAAGCTGTACCAATCCATTGGAACATTCCAAAAGGTTCGTTTAGCCAGAAAACTGTTGTTAAAACAGCTGCTATCGGTTCTATATTTCCTAGAAGGCTTGATTCTTTAGGAGCGAGACTTTGTAAACTCTCGATATAAAACCAAAATGCAATCATCGTACCAAAAATGATCACAAAAACTAAATATAAATAAGCTTCGAGCGTTAAGCTGTTTACATTTTATTTGCCATGGTGGATGAATAAAACTTAAGGCGAAGCCACCGATGATCATAGCCCAGCCAACAATAACAAGGGAATCGTATTGCTTTAGTAAAGGAATGGCATATAAAGTATAAAATGCTAAAGCAGCTCCGGATAAAACACCCCAAACAATTGCAAGCGGCGGCACAGACAATTGAGAGAATGAGCCGTTGGTTAATAAGAAAAAACAGCCAACTAAAGCAAGTGAAACAGTTAAGAAATCGTTTTTGGTTAAAACAGATTGTTTGCTTAAAATTAAGTAAACAAATCATGACCGGTGCTAAATATTGTAATAATGTTGCTACAGCAGCATTACCATGTTGAATTGAAGCCATATACGTGTATTGAACCGCAAGCATTCCGAGCAGACCGAAAATAATTAATTGAATAGCGATCTTTTTAGTTTTCCAAACATCAAATATTTGAGAGCGATCTTTCCCAATAAACTGCACGGCTAACAGCAGTAAACCAGCAAGAAGTAATCGTGTTGCAACAAGCCAATCTACATCGATTGCGTATTCTTCAAACAACTTTTTTGCAACAGTGCCGCCAATTCCCCAAAACGAAGCTCCTGTTAGCACAAGAAATAATCCTTTTCTTCTATCCATAGTGATTTCCCACCTTTAAATATAAAAATCGTGTTATCATGATGATAATAATAAGTGGGAAATCGTTAAAATAATACTTAAATTGAATCAAAAAGTATAAAAATATTGAGGTTAGAATATGCAAATAAAAGATTTTATCATTGAACAAAGTTTAAAGGAATTAACAGAACACCGTACAATGGTGCTGCCGATTGCATGTTACGAAACAATGGTTAACCAAAATATAAATGGCTTTATACCGCTTCACTGGCATGATGAAATTCAATTTGTTCGAATTGTAAAGGGAGAAGCAATCTTTCAAGTTAATGAAGAAAAGATTGCTGTGGGGGAAGGCGAGGGGCTGTTTATAAATAGCGGCTGTCTGCACACGGCAAAAGATCATAAAAATTCGGGCTGTGTTTATATTTGTTTAAATGTTTCGCCGCATTTTGTTTTATCACAAGAACTTTATACCACTTATGTCAATCCGTATATTCAAGCAACTAATTTACCGTACTTACATTTGGATCCAAAGGAAACTTGGGCGCAGAACATTTTAGATGCGGTTGTAAACATTAATCAACTTGTTCAACAAAAGCCGTCATGTTATGAGATAGATATAACCAGTCAGTTAACGTTTCTTTGGAAAAACTTAATACTAAATGGCTTTCAATTAGAGTACGAAGAGATAGAAAAACTAAAGAGTCAGCGCATGAAGCAAATGCTAAATTGGATTCACACCCATTATGCGGAGAAAATTCTTTTAGATGATATTGCCCGCGCCGGCCAATTGAGCCGTTCCGAATGCTGCCGGTATTTCAAACGGATTTTAAAGAAAACGCCATTGAATTACGTAACCGATTATCGCATTCAAAAAAGCTTAATGTTACTGCAGCAATCAGAATCCAATGTCACAGATGTGGCCTATCAAGTAGGCTTTAACAGCACTAGCTATTTTATTGCCCAGTTTCGAAAATCGATGAACATGACGCCATTAGCGTACAAAAAATATAAAAGTAGCTGAATCACTTTGTAAAGGAATACTTAAAGTAATCCTGCCCTTTGTTGAAGCAAACCTATAAAACTAGGGTATAATAAGTACTAACGAGTTATTTTTGAGTGAGGTGTACGATGCGAAAAATAACATTAGAAGAAATTAATAAAAGAGTACAAACAAAAGGCCGGTCTGTTGATTATGCAGTTAACAAATTTCGCTCGAAGACCAAAGACGAAGGCTGGACAATGGGTCGTGTTCGTCCGCGTGACTCTGATGAAGTACTAGCATTAAATCGTTTATCCCGTATGAAACTTCGGAATGCTATGAAATCCGGTAAAGTCCAATATGACAAGGAAAGACGGGTGTTTCTAGTTGCTGAATATCTCAGAGGCTAAAGAGCCAAAGGGACAGGTTTCTAGGTTTAATTGTTGAGCCGCTGGACCTGTCCCTCCGGCTTTTCCCTCCGGCTTTAGTTTCAAATCATCACTATATTTTTCAGCCAAAATAAACACCCCAAAAGATTAGATTTTGACTCTAACCTTTGGGGTGCACCATACTTCCTGTCCCTTTGGCTTTTAATCATGCATTAAATAGCTAATCAAAAAACTTATTTGGATTTTTTTTCATTCGGCTTTTTAGTTTGAATACTAGATTTCTGACGCTCAGCATCTTGTTTAAACGCCTCCATTGCTTTGTAGTAGAGTAAAGTCAACATTCCACCTCCTTCTAGTTCTAATTATATATATTCTTTGTCCTTGCTTAAATTACCTTTTTTAATATAAAGTGGTAAGCAAAGAAATCGATGATTATTTTTTGTTCAATAAAATAGGAACTGAATTAGAAAGAGAAGATGGTGGGTTCACATTTGTAGAAGGGATAGGGGTTTTAGGAAGGTTCATCCCTTTCACATTTAAACCTTACTACGAATAATAAGTTTGAGAAGTGAGCCAAGGGGACAGGTTGCTCACCCTCAATAATACTTGAGGCAAGCAGCCTATCCCTCCAGCTTTTTTCTCTGGCTTATTAATACCCGCGCTCTCGATCAACTAACCCGTTCAATGGACGTCCCTCTAAATATCTTTCTACATTTTCCACAAAAAAGCGGCTCACTTCATTGACTGTACTTGGACCTGACAGATGGGGCGTTACATATACATTCGACATTGAAAAGAAAGGATGGTCTCTTGGGAGCGGTTCTGTTTCAAATACATCAAGAACGGCTGCTTGAAGGTGTCCTGACTGCATAACAGTTAGTAAATCTTGTTCATCAATTAATGCGCCGCGGCCGACGTTAATAAGACAAGCATCTTTTTTCATTGCGAGCAGCGTATCCTTTTTGATAATATGGCGAGTTTCCTCAGTTAAAGGCAGTGTTAAGACTAGATAATCGAGCTCTTTTACAAATTCATCCCACTCATTTGAATTAAAATGCTGATCTACTAAAGCAGCTTGTTTGCCGCTAAAGCTTAATCCATGTACATTCATATCAAAGGCGCGCGCTTTACGAATGATTTTTGAGCCGATTGAGCCGATCCCTGCGACACCAATCGTTTTACCGGCGAGGCATTCCGAAATAAACGGGTCCCAGCGGCTCTCGCTTTGAGCCTGCCTCATCCGCTTAACATCTTTTACGATATGTAAGAGAAACGTAAACACATATTCAGAAATTTGAGTGCCAAACTGATTGAGAATTCTTGTAATTGCAATGTTTTCAGGGATTGTTTTGTCACGCATTAAATCATCAATTCCCGCTCCGATTGATTGAAACCAGCGAACAGATGATGAGATCGGTTGACTGAGTAAATGGGTAGGAAATTTCCAGCCTAAAATAATTTCAGTGTTCGGTAGATGTTGTTCAGCTTCTTCTGGATTTGCCGCAGTTTGTACGGATGACAATCCATAACTTCGGATGCATTCGGCATATTCTTCTGCTTGGTCCGGGCTGTATACAAGAATGTTAGGTTCGTTTCTGTTCATAAAATTTCTCCTCTCTTACTAATTATTTCCTATCTATTATAATCATTAACTACTATTTTTGAAAGGTTCTATAACCAAGGTGTCTATCCCTTTGCTGCTGCAACCTACTCTTCTACACAAATTGAGTGTATATGGATTTTTTACAATAAAATCAAAGCAATTGAACCAAAAAGCGAGCATTCGGCAGTCATCTTTCAAAACGACCAAAACCTTGAACTTGATCTATCCTTTTACAAATCAGAACGCCAAATACAAAGAACAGCATACTACGAATTTTGTTTTCTTAGACTGCAAACTTCAGAACAACTAAATAATAAAAGAAGGATGGTTACATGAGAAAAATTATCATCTTTAAGATAGAAAAATTTGCATTCAAAGGCTCAATGTCAAGCAGCATTAAAGTGGGTTAACCTGAACAATCGTCATCAAGTAAATCATCATCAGACATAAAAATAACACTTTGTCCTGAGCGAGCTAAAAGTTGTATATATTAACACAAAAGCTGGTGCGATCCACTGCAGATTATAGAATTAGAACGGTACTTTTTCGGTTAAATAAAAGATGATTAATCCAACCAACTTATTCATGTCTTATGAACAGTGCCAGGCACTGTTCATAAGACATGTTTTTTATTTTATCCAAAAGTATAAATTATCTGAATTTTATGTTGAATATTATTTTTTGGTGTGATAAACTAACGTTAATCTAAACGATAATCGGATATTTAAACCGATAATCGGAAAAGAGGCAAGGGGTATTGCTAAGCACACTTACTGACTAATATGATTGGAGGTATATTATGAAAAAAGCATTAGAAGATATCGTTGTTTTAGACTTAGGTCAAATTTATAATGGTCCGTATTGTTCACTTATGTTGGCTTTTCAAGGTGCAAAAGTTATTAAGATTGAACCGATTAAAGGGGAGAATCTTCGAGTTAGAAGAAAAGGCGATAGTCACGAGTTACTTATGCTGAATTCTAATAAGAAGGGTGTATCTATTGATCTTAAATCTGAGGAAGGAAAACAGTTGTTTTTAGATCTGGTTAAAAAGGCTGATGTCGTTGTAGAGAATTTTTCTCTTGGAGCAATGGATCGCCTCGGACTAGGTTATGAAGTTTTAAAAAAAGTTAATCCTGGTATTATTTATGCGTCTGGAAAAGGATATGGTTTAGATGGTCCATATGCTGAGAGGCTTGCAATGGATTTAACGATTCAAGCAATGGGTGGAGTAATGGCAACTACTGGTTTTGCTGATAAACCGCCTGTTAAAGCTGGTCCAGCTCTATGTGATTTCCTAGGAGGAATTCATTTATTCGGTGGTATTACAACGGCTCTTTATCAAAGGGAGAAAACAGGAAAGGGCCAATTAATTGAGGTGTCTATGCACGATGCGATTTATCCAACGCTTGCATCTGCATTGGGTGCATACTACAGCAGTGGTGGAAAGGTTTCTCAAAGAACTGGAAACCAACATAGTGGTATGGCAACGTCTCCATATAATGTATATCCAACTGAAGACGGTAACATTGCTATCCTCTGTGTTGCCGACAGACAATGGCACTCACTATTAAGAGTAATGGGTAGAGAGGATCTGCTTGCTGATGCTCGTTTCCAAACAAATGTAGACCGTTCTGCAAATACTAAACTTGTCGATGAAATTGTTACAAGTTGGACTTCTAATAAAAAGAAACTAGAGGTTTCCGATGTTCTAATTGAGGCGAATGTTCCTCATGCACCCGTATTATCAATAGATGAAGTTGCTGATGACCCGCATCTTAAATATCGAAAAATGATTCGTGAGATTGAACATCCTGAAGTGGGGAAAATCAGAGTGCCGGGGTCTCCGATTCGTTTATCTGAATCACCTCTGGAAGAAGTAGTGGCTGCACCATTACTAGGTGAACATACAGATGAAGTGCTTCAGGAAATGCTAGGTCTATCAGAAGATCAACTTAAATTATTACATCAAAAAAATATTATTCGTCAAAAAGAAAAAGTTATGCAATAAAGTTCAGGTAGATTAGAAAAGGGAGAGTTCCTAAATGGGTTCAACAATCTTAACGAATATTGAAAACCATGTTATGACAATTACATTAAACCGCCCTGAAAAGAAAAATGCTTTTAATGCTCAAATGATAGATGAATGGGTAAAAGCTCTAGAAGATGCGAAGGAAAATGACGATGTCAATGTTATTGTAGTTACTGGAGCCGGCAATGCTTTTTGTTCAGGTGGGGATGTTGGTGGTATGAAACAAGACCAAAAGCCGCTAGATAATAAAAATAAGCTTTGGAAGAATATTCACCGTGTGCCCCTTACTTTAAAAAACATAGATAAACCAGTCATCGCTGCTATTAACGGTCCAGCTGTCGGTGCAGGTTTAGATATGGCGTTAATGTGCGATATTCGCACGATTATAAGTGATTCTAAAGTAAGTGAAGGATATGTGAAAGTTGGCCTTGTGCCAGGTGATGGAGGAGCATTCTTCTTGCCTCAAATTATAGGGGAGTCTAAGGCACTTGAATTATTATGGACTGGGGATTTCATTAGTTCTGAAGAGGCGTATGAATTAGGGTTAGTTAATCATGTGTATCTTGAAGAGGATTTTTTTCAAAAGACGATTGCATTAGCTGAAAAAATAGCATCAGGTCCACAGGTTGCTATTAGAATGACGAAAAGAGCTGTACGATATTCTAGAACAATGGAACTCGAACCTGCACTAGATTTGATGTCATCTCACTACGCAATTATTAAGGAGACCGATGATCATAAAGAAGGAGTTACAGCCTTTAAGGAAAGAAGAAAAGCTAATTTTACAGGAAAATAATAGATTGATAGTAATAGGAAGAAAGGGGAGAATATAAGTGGGTTTTATTGAATATGAGAAAAAAGACCAAATTGCTTATTTATATTTAAATCGTCCTGAAAAACGGAATGCAATTAATTCTGAAATGTCCGATTTGTTTCTAGAGTATTTACGAGAATATAAAGAAGACAAAGATGCTAGAGTTTTAATCATTACAGGTAAAGGTGATAAAGCGTTTTGCAGCGGAAGAGATTTAAAAGAATCGAAGGAAAATCCTGAAGCATTTAAACGGAAACCTTTAAGAGGTAGACTCTTTAACGCAATTATTGAGACGTATAAGCCAGTTATCTCAGCCGTTAATGGGGCGGCTGTGGGAGCTGGTTGTGAGATAACGCTAGCTAGTGATATTCGTTTGGCAAGATCAGGATGTAAAATTGGTATGCCAGAGGCAAAAAGAGGGATGGGGGCAACATTTGCTTCTACCATTTTACCGAAATTAATTTCACCAAGTTTTGCAGCTAAAATGTTATTTACTGGTCAGTTGATTTCAAGTGAAGAAGCTTTACATGTTGGTTTAGTAGATGAAGTTTTAGAAGACCAAGATGCGTTAATGGAAAGAGCAGCTGAAATAGCAAATGGCATTTGTGAATGTGCTCCTCTTTCTGTTCAACGAATAAAAGAAACTATTTGGAAGACGATGGATGTTTCGTTGTTTCAAGCATTGCAGCTAGACATCGGCCCGAATGTATACGAGAGTGAAGACCGTATTGAAGGGGCTCAAGCTTTTCTTGAAAAAAGAAAGCCTGTATGGAAAGGCAAGTAAATCTGTTTCATACAAATTTACTAATCTTAATTAGAAGGTGAATAGTGTGTTTGAACATATTAAGACGGAAATAGCTAACCATGTAGGTACGATCATTATTGATAGACAAGAAGTTAGAAATGCCCTTAATCAAGCAGCAATAAAAGATCTTAACGCAGCACTAGACGAACTTGATTCCATACCTGATCTCAGAGTAATAATGATTAAAGGGGCTGGAGAAAAGGCTTTTGTAGGTGGTGCTGACATAAAAGAACTACATGAAAAATCCACGCTGGAGGCACTTGCACCTGGAATGCAAGGCATCTATAAAAAAATTGAGCAATTAACTAAGGTTACCGTTGCTGTCATAAACGGTCATGCCTTAGGCGGTGGACTAGAACTTGCCTTAGCCTGTGATATTAGAATTGCAGCAGCCCACGCAAAAATGGGTTTGCCAGAATTAAATTTAGCTATTATACCAGGTGCAGGTGGTACACAGAGATTAAGCAGAATGATTGGTAAAGGTAGAGCTTTGGACATGATTTTAACTGGAAAAATCATAGACGGGGTGGAAGCTGAGAGGATTGGTTTAGTAACCCAAGCTGTTGAGGGACATAAACTAGCTGAAGCTGCAGATGATATAGTGAAATCGATTTTATCCAAAGGAACATTAGCCGTTCAACTTGCCAAAATGGTCGTAAATAAAGGAGCAGATGTTGATTTAGATACAGGTTTAATGTTAGAGAAGTTAGCGCAAACCGTTGCCTTTGCATCAGAAGAAAAGGAAGAAGGTACGAGAGCTTTCTTAGAAAAAAGAAAACCAAGTTATAATAAATGCTAATTGTTCTAGAGGTGGGATAAAAAATGCATGAAACAGTAATAGTTAATTCGGTTAGAACTCCTATTGGTAGACTTGGAGGGACGTTAAGCACGGTTCTTGTCGATTATTTAGCTGCAAGTGTTTTAAAAGAAACTTTACGTAGATCAGGATCATCAGCAGATTTAGTTGATGAGGTTATTTTGGGGCAGGCAAAGCAAAGTGCCGATTCATCTAATTTAGCACGGCTTGCTTTGTTACGAGCAGGACTGCCTAAAGAAGTGCCTGGTTATACGATTCATCGTCAATGTGGTTCCGGTTTACAAGCTATTAATAATGCAGATATGCAAATTAAGTTAGGATTAAGCGATGTAATCATAGCAGGTGGAGCCGAAAGTATGAGTACTGCACCATACTATATTCGGAATGCTAGATTTGGATATCGTTCAGGAAATGGATTATTACTTGATCCTAATATAGAGAGTCAGCCTCACTCACAACCAATTGAGGAATACGGTGATTTAACAATGGGAATGACAGCTGAAAATCTAGCAAATCTTTACAACATTGAACGTCAAGAGCAGGATGAATTTGCATTACGAAGTCAGGAGTTAGCCGCAAAAGCTATCCGAAACGACCTTTTTAAAGATGAAATCGTACCATGTGAAGTGAAACAGGGAAAAAATACTATTCTTTTTGATCAAGATGAACATCCAAGGCAAACATCATTAGAAAAGTTACTAGCTTTAAAACCTGTTTTTAAAAAAGGCGGGACAGTAACAGCAGGTAATTCTTCAGGTAGAAATGATGCAGCTTCTGCTCTTCTTTTAATGAGAGAGTCTGTTGCGAGGGAACGAGGTTTTACTCCTAAAGCAAGAGTTGTAGCCCATGCAAGTGCAGGAGTTTCACCTGAAATTATGGGGATAGGACCTATCCAGTCTACACAAAAGGCTTTGAAACGAAGTGGGCTCTCATTAGATGATATCGATTTAATTGAATTAAACGAAGCGTTCTCAGCTCAAGCTTTAGCTGTAATTAAAGAGCTCAATCTTAATTTAGATAAAGTTAATGTTAATGGTGGAGCTATTGCATTAGGGCATCCGATAGGTGCAACAGGTGCTATCCTAGCGACAAAACTATTGCATGAAATGGAACGTCGAGGATCGAAATATGGATTAGTCACTCTCTGTATTGCAGGAGGGCTGGGGATTACGACAATTTTTGAGAATTTACAAGTTTAACTGAAGGAGGGTGGGGTGACTATGACTAAAATCGCAGTAATTGGATCTGGAACGATGGGGCGAGGTGTTGCCTATGTTGCTGCACTTAATGGATTTACAGTGTCGTTACATGATATAAATAAAGAATCTTTAAAAGATGCTGAAAAGTACATTTATGATGAGTGGAAGAAAAGTGAACAACAAGGTTTTATTACAAAAGAAGATATGGAGAAAGGCAAGAGCAGCTTGACTTTTTCATTAGATATGAAAGATTGTGTTGAAGATGCCGATCTTGTTATAGAGGCCGTATTAGAAATTATGGACGTAAAAATAAAAGTTTTCAAAGAACTTGATCAATTATGTCCTCCTCATACCATTCTTGCTACAAATACATCAACAATGAGTCCGACGGAGATAGGAGCTCAAATATCACGACCTGATAAAGTCATTGCTATGCATTTCTTTAATCCTGTTCATAAGATGAAGCTCATTGAAGTGATCAAAGGATTGGATACTTCTGAGGAAACAATAGAGTATGTAAAAGATATAGGCAAGCAGATGAAAAAGGAAACAGTAGAGGTTAATGAGTTTCCAGGATTTATCACTAGTAGAATGAATTGCTTAATAGGAAATGAAGCAATGAACATGTTGATGGAAGGTGTGGCATCTGCAGAAGATATTGATAAATCTATTAAACTAGGGTTAAATCACCCAATGGGACCATTACAACTAGCAGATTTAGTTGGTTTGGATACTAGATTGCGTAATATGGAATATTTATATCAAACTTTAGGGGAAAAGTATCGTCCTTGTCCATTACTTACTAAGTATGTAAAAGCAGGTAAATTAGGGGTGAAAACTGGTTCTGGGTTTTTTAACTATAAAAATTGATTTAACTATATAAGTTCAATTTAATCTTTCGACATATCTTTAAAAATCTATTTGTTTATGGAGAGGGTATTAACAATGATTGAAGGGCTAAGTAATGAGTTTTTAGTAAAGGCCTATATTCAAGCAAGGGTATTAAAGCTCGACCCTGACTTTATTTCTTTATTAGAAAAAGAAATAAAAAAAAGAGAATTACTGTTAATAAGGTATAGAAAAGATGAATGGAAAGCTGTCGTTTGATACATTTTATATGTTGAAATAATAAAGGGGATTTTTATATATTAAATTAAAGATAGGGGAGGTATATAAGTGAAAACAAGAAAAATAGTGGGTTTATTTATTTCATTAATCGTCATTTTTGCAATGGTAGGTTGTTCCGATAATTCAAGTGCCGGTGGAAATAAGTCTAACGTAACGATTACAACTGGTGGTACTGGTGGTACGCTTTATCCAATTGGTGCTTCTATTACTAAAATTGTAAATGGAGGTCAAGATACCATTAAAGTAACAAACCAAGCTTCTGGTGGTTCAGTTGAAAATGTAACTTTACTACAACAAGGTGATGCTGAATTTGCTATAATGGGTGGAGATGTTGCTGTTAACGGGTATGAAGGTGCAGATGTTTATGAAGGTAATCCTCAAAAATTAAGTGGTGTGTTTGTAGCTTATGATCAGCCGCTAACTATTGTAACGCTTGCGGATTCTGATATTAACTCAATTCAGGATATTAAAGGTAAAAAAGTTGTCGTTGGACAACCAGGTAGTGGAAACGAAGTTAAATCGAAACGGATGCTTGAAATTTTAGATATTACGTATGATGATTTTGAGCCTCAATTTATTTCATTTTCTGAAGCAGTTGATGCATTAAAAGATAATCATGTTGATGTTGGAATGTTTTGGTCTGGTAGTCCAAATGCATCTATTATGGACTTAGCGACAACTGAAGACATTAAATTCATTTCACTATCAGATGAAGAAAGAGAACGAGTCTCTAGTACGCATGCTTATTATGTTGATTACACACTTCCTGCCGGTCTTTACGAAGGTATGGATGAAGATATGACAACCCTATCTGTGAATGCTCAAGTAGTTACTTCTCCAGAGGTTGATGAAGATGTCGTTTACACTTTTGTAAAAACGCTTTTTGAAAACGTAGATGACTTTAGTGTTTCACATGATGCCGTTAAGGACTTTTCTTTAAAGACAGCAACTGAAAATACTATTCCTTTACATCCAGGTGCAGAAAAGTACTACAAGGAAGTCGGTGCAATCGAATAATTTTCAGAGTAATTGGAAGCGGTTTCTATAAAACGGAGGAGACTTGCTAATACTATTCGGAGTTTATAGTCTCCTCCGATTTATTAATTTTAATGATTTGATTACTTTAATTTCACAAAATAGTGGGACTGGGATAAGAAAGGAGTGATTGTTTTGTCTAAGCCGATTTCAGAAAATAGGGTTCTAAAAAAAGTTATTTTACCAATAGCGTTAATTTTATCTATATTTCAAATTTACACAGGTGGATTTGGTGTACTAACTCCAATGCTGCAAAGAAGTGTTCATTTAACACTGGTATTGATTTTAGTATTTTTACTTTACCCAATTAGTAAATCAGCTAAGTTACGCTGGATAGACTATGTAAGTGCAATTCTAGCGTTAGCAAATGGTATTTACCTTTATTCATCCTATTCAGACTTGTTTAATCGAGTAGGAAATCCAAACGTGCTTGATCAATTTTTTGCAGCAGTTACGATTATTTTACTTTTGGAGAGTACACGTAGATTAACAGGTTGGATTCTACCTTTGATTGGTGTTTTTTTCTTAATTTATGGGTACTTCGGCCATTATTTAACTGGAATATTCTCAATTGGAGAGCTTTCATATGATAGAATGATTTCACTTATTTATATGTCTACTAGTGGAATCTGGGGTACTACTTTAGGGGTAGCAGCAACATTTATTGCTTTGTTTATCCTCTTTGGAGCTTTCTTAGAGTCAACAGGTGCCGGGAAGATTTTTATAGATTTAGCCTTTGCTATTGGTGGTAAATTTAGAGGTGGACCTGCAAAAGTGTCGGTAATTGCGAGTGCTTTAACGGGTACTATTTCAGGCAGCCAGGTAGCGAATGTAAGTATTACAGGCCAATTTACAATCCCGCTTATGAAGAAGGTAGGTTATCAGCCAAAAGTAGCAGGCGGAATTGAATCTGTTGCTTCAACAGGTGGAGCTATTATGCCGCCAATTATGGGAGCAGGGGCATTCGTTATGGCAGAAATGACGGGGATACCATACTCTGAAATTGTTATAGCCGCTATTATACCAGCATTCCTTTACTTTTTATCTGTATACTGGTCGGTTGACTTTGAAGCTGCTAAGAATAATATGAGTGGGATGAAAAAAGAAGATCTACCTGATTTCAAGACAGTAGCCAAACAAGGTATTCATCTATATATCGGATTAGCCGTGCTAATTTATATGCTGATGGTTGCACATTCATCTCCAATGAAAGCAGCTGTTTGGGCCATATTTGCTATCATTATCGCAACCTTTATTTTTAAACGTAAAACAGTTAAATGGGATTTTATTATTGATGCCCTATATACAGGCGCTAAAGGTATGTTAATGGTAACGGTTGCCTGTGGTACGGCTGGTATTGTAGTAGGTATCGTGAATTTAACTGGTATTGGTATTACGTTAACATCTCTTATGATAGGTATTGCTGATAATTCGATGTTTTTAACTCTTCTTATTGCAACAATAGCAAGTATCATTCTAGGTATGGGACTTCCGCCAACCGCTGCGTATATTTTATTAGGTGTTTTAACAGCACCTGCATTGGTTGAAGTAGGTTTACCTGTCATTGTAGCTCATATGTTCGTTTATTATTATACTTGTCTAGCACCAATTACACCTCCTGTAGCTCTTGCGTCCTATACTGCAGCAGGTATTGCTGGTAGTAAACCGATGGCCACCAGCTTTAGTTCCTTACGTATAGGTCTGGTAGGGTTTATCATTCCTTTTATGTTTGTTTACGGACCATCCTTATTGTTCCAGGGAGATGTACAAGATATTATTACATCACTAATTACTAGTATTATCGGTGTTACTTTACTATCTGCTTCAATGGTAGGATGGTTGAAAAGTAATTTAAATATTATCGAAAGAGTTATACCGTTGGCAGCCGCTCTTTTATTAATTTTTCCAGAGTTTGTAACGGATATAGCTGGAGTAACTATGGCCGTACTCTTTGCAGCATATGTTTACTTAGTTAAGACGAAGAAAAGCTATGTTTCAAACGATGTAGAAAAGCGCAAATTTAGTTAGCTGGAAAAATAATAAAGGAGTTGTCTCAATAGGGTCTGACCCCCCACAACCTCACACAAGATATAGATACGTTTTATAAATCGTATACTATATATGAGGCGGGGAGGGTCTGACCTATGCTTTTGAGACAGCCCCTTTTGCATGATTTCAGTTGGATGTTTGTAACGCGTTTTCAATTTGATTAGCAGCTTCTATTAAATGTTTGGAAAATGTAGAAACAGTATCTTTCTCTTTTCTAAACACCGGAAAAGTGATGGATATACCCGCGAGGATTTCTCCTTTAGAAGATAAAATAGGAACAGAGATGTTGAATGCTCCTTTGTATACTTCTCCTTCTGAATAAGCATAGCCTCTATTTTTTATATCCTCTAAGTCCTTTTTTAATTCGTCTATTTTTGTAAAACCATCCGCAATAGCTCTTTGAAAAACTTGTTCCTGCTGTGCTGGATCCATAAACGCTAGTAATACTTTTTTTGATGCACCACGATACAGAGGGCGGATTGAACCTACAGGGGTTGAAAATTTAATTTCATTTGGGCTTTCAAGTGATGTGATACAAATTCCTTTTAAAGTTAGAGGATTTATCACATACATGCTAACGGTTTCTTGTGTTTTTTCGGCAACTTTCTCTAAAAACGGCATTGCTAATTGTTGTAGCAAAAAATGTGGATTTGCATTTAAGCCAAGTTTATAAGCGTTGAATCCTAATCTGTATTTTCCAGTAGTATTATTTTTTTCTAAATAACCACATTCGACTAGAGTATTAACTAATCGAAATGTAACAGTTGATGAAATCTCTAATTGATTGGCTAGTTCTTTTACACTGTGCTCCTTGTCTTTCCCGTGAAAATGATCTAATACCATTAATCCTCTTCGTAATGTTTGGGAGGTCGATTTGTCTACCATTGAGATACCTTCTTTCGCTCTATAGAAAATAGTTTATTGATTTTGAATAAAAAGGTCTTCTATTTTTAATATTATACGTATATTACCACCTTTTACAGTTTAATAACAATAGGTGGTTTACAAGTATTAATATCAATAATGATTTAATTTTTAAAATTATTGAAAAAGATTGATAATAATGATAAAATTCAATTATCGGATTATTAATCCGATTATCGTTTTAATATATTGCCTTTTTACGCTTTTGTAAAGTTAGAGGTTACAAAATTTCTTACTCAAAGACATGGAACAGTTCATGGGGGATTGATTGCTATAGCTGTTATGGTAGATATATGGTCGTTAAAATCTAGAGGCTAATCAACCACTAAAAAGGCGGAGTTATGATGAAGCATTACTTTTTATATTTAGTTTCAGCACTCTTTGTTTTAATACCTATATCAGCTGTACGTCCAATGACCTCGTTATTTGCAGAGTCTCTTGGTGCATCTGTGATGGAGGTGGGCATACTGACGGCCTGTTATTCTTTGATCCCATTATTTCTAGCGGTAAGTACTGGACGTTTTATTGACCGAATTGGGGAGAAGATTCCTATTTTGATAGGCTCTTCAGGAATGGCTTTAGCATTTACCATCCCTTTTCTATTTCCGAACTTAATAGCTTTATATTTTTCACAGTTACTTTTAGGGGGATCACATTTTTTAACTTTTGTTGCAGTTCAAAAAGGAGTAACCCAATCTGTTCCTTATAATAATCGTGATAGTGCAATCGCAACCTTTAGTTTATTTGTTTCATCTGGAATGATGGTAGGTCCATTAATTGGTGGATATTCTTCAGAACATATAGGATTTCAAGATTCCTATTTACTCTATACAGTTATAACAATGTGCTTACTTGTAATAGGTTTATTAAATAAAGGTAAGGGACAGGATCAGAATGCTTCCAGTCAGGAGCGGAATGTAAAAGAGGTTTTCATGATTCCAGGTATTAAGAGTGCTTTTTTCATTAGTATGTTAAATTTAGGTGCACTAGATATATTTTACGTTTATTTTCCACTGTATGCCAATTCAATAGGACTTAGCCCTTCTCAAATTGGTTGGATTTTAACCATTCAATCTTTGGCTAGTGTAATTACTAGAGTATTTATTCCTAAACTAGTACATCGATATGAAAAATTTAGAGTATTATCTGTTTTTATGTTTATTGGTGCAATCGCATACGGTTCTCTATCCTTTATGAATGGTTTTGTCTCCATGCTTATTGCAGCAACTATATTTGGTGTCGGACTTGGTATCGTACAACCACTTACAATAATGGTCACTGTTAGTTTAGCACCTGAAGAACGAACGGGTGAAGTGTTAAGTTTAAGAATAGCAGGTAATAGACTTTCTCAAATAGTGATGCCGTTGTTAATTGCTGGAGTAACAACAGTTACAGGTGTTAGTTTTATATTTGCCTTTAATGCCATATTTTTAACTTTAGGTTCTATGATGTCAAGTAGAATTGATGATAGAAGTAGTGTCAAATCAGTGATTAAATCATAACTTTCAAGAGACAGCTTGAAAAATCTCTCAGATAGCGTCTCTCTAATGGAAAATAAACACAATTGCAGACGGCAATGTTCAATAAATTGAGATTACATGGGACAGGATTAGAATTTATTAAGTGTAAAGAAAGAGACAATAAAATGATGAAAAGGTAGGGGATTATATTGTTAGAGACAGTTACAAAAATAGATGTGATGGAAAAAGATATTGACGGCTTAGAGCATGTTAATAACAGTATCTATGTTTCCTATTTTGGAATAGCACGTAAGGAATGGTATCGTGAAGCTGGATTATTATTTGAGGAAAAGCAGGAAAGAAATATAGGTACCGTAATTAGAAAATTAGAAGTAAATTTCCTGAAGGAAGCTAGATTAGGAGACTCATTAAAAATTATTACTCGGCCACTTCGACTTGGGAATAAAAGCTTTTTATTAAAGCAAGATATTTATAATCAAAATGATGAACACTTAACAGACACTACTGTTACGGTCGTCATGTTCGACACAATAAACCGAAAGAGCATAAAAGTAGTGGAGGAAATAGCACATCATTTCAAATAAGGAGAGCTAGTTGCGGTTATTTAATTTGGATTGGCAGCACTAAACTAGACAATTTTCTTACTTGAGCCAAGTTTTATGGTGCACCCCAAAAGTTAGAGTGAAATTCTAATCTTTTGGGGTGCTTATTTTGGCTAAGAAATATAGTGATGAATTAAAGTTAATGGTGGTTAAAGAGTATCAAGAAGGAAAGTTAGGAATTAG
>NZ_QOCW01000017.1 GCF_003318295.1 Bacillus taeanensis | reverse complement strand
TTCACATTTCCTGGAGGGACTTTAGGCAGTTTAAGTGTTAATCTAGGCTGACGTTTGCCATTCCATATTCCTAATGAAAGGGTGATTTTCTTCCCTTCAAGTGTAAACGATTCTCCGACCCATTTGGAGTTGAACACAAATTTATGCTTCCAAGGATAGCGGACATTGAATCCTGCTTTTCTCGCTTTTTGCGCGCCCTCTCTTGCTTGAAGGAATTTATGAGCGACAGCTTGAATTGTTTGGCTGTGAAGAGGATAGAGCCCTTTTAGTTCCTTTTGAAGATCGCTCTTGGTGATCCATCCCCCGCCGAGCCGGTAATAATAACGGGCGATTTGAACACAATCATTCCAAACAACGGCACAAAGACGACGAATCTCAAACAACTTTTGAATGGCAGCAGCAGAAGCAGAAAACGGGACTTTCATTGTTCGATACATGGGTTTCACCTCCATGCCTCTATTTTACTATTAGGAACAAATGTTTTTATATAAGGAAATTGTATTATTTTTTATTTCTGCGCACAAAAACAAAAAAACGCCATTCATCCCCCACCTAAAATTCTATCAAATTTTTGAGGAAGGGGACTTCTGGCTGAATTTCGTTAAAAAGTTGATAATGATTTCTTCCGTTTTGTTTTGCATAAGAAAGGGCCTGATCAGCATCCCGTATAATCATATGAACCTCCTTGGTAACCGTCGGAAATATCGTAATCCCCGCTGAGATTGTTGCCACAAAAGAGTTGTTCTCAACGAAGATCGGCTTCTGCATTTTTTTAATAATTTGATCGGCAAGAGCGATCACGCACTGCTCGGATTCGATGTTTGGGAGCAGAAGAATAAATTCATCACCGCCGACACGAGCAAGTATATGATCCTTTCCAATTAGCTTCTTCACTCTTTTAGCAAATTCTTTTAATACGTAATCGCCCCCGCATGACCAGCCGTGCCGTTGATCCATTTAAAGCGATCAAAATCCATATAAATCACAGCGAGCTCTCTCCCTTTAAGCGCTGCTTGTTCAGAAGCTTCGGCTAATTTCAATTCAAACAACCGGCGATTTGGAATTTCCGTTACGGAATCATAATAAGCGAAACTGAACATCGTTGTTCGCTCCATATTTGTTTTCGTAAAAATTGCATTAAAAATTAATCCAGAACCAATAATGACACCTACAACGAGAATCGTAGTATCCATTTGGAATGGGTTTACATAATTTTTAAAAACGCTCGGAAGAAAAAACGATATCCCTTTCATCCCAATATAGTGTGCCGATGTAACGGCCGCTCCCATTAAGAGCGCGCTGATTGTTTTTAAGAGAATAGAAGAATGAATGCGTAAAAAAGAAAACACAAATAAAGTAGCCGAAGCAAAAAAAACAGCTCCACTAGTCGAAACACTCACATAAAAAAGATCATATTCGATGTGACGAGGAATTGTTATCGCTTTCATAGAAAGGTAATGCATCACACTTATTCCTAATCCTATTGCGATTCCGGCAAACAGAATAGGAAGCTTTTTGTGTTTATAAACAGACAATAAATAAAATGTGAGCATTGAAGCGGCAAAAGGAGGAAGCACTGAAAGAAGCGTCAGCCACCAGTTGTACGAAAACATAACCGGAAGCCTTAATGCTGTCATTCCGATATAATGAGTTGACCATATCCCTACTGCAAGAGCACTTGCCCCAATAATCAACCACGTTTTTTCCAACTTTGCCTTTTCAGCAATTCGTTCTTTTATATCAAATGACGTATACGAAGCGACAACAGAAATAATCGTAGATAATGCCACAAGTATCATATTATAAGAACCAATTACTTCCTTCATGAGGCACCTACCTTAACCTTCTGTAAAATTATTATGCACGGTAGTAACAAAAAAAGTTAACCCACCTTGTTGTGAGTCAACTTTTTTGCACCTTATTTGTTAGGCATTTGTCATTGCAGCAGAAGCATCTTTTGGCTCTGCTTTTTTGTCTTCACTATCTTCTGTTTCGCTGCGTTCTTCTTTCTCGCTTTCCGTATCTTGATCATCTGCTTTTACTTCATCAGATGCATTGACATCTTCAAGAGACGCGGCTGATTTCTCAAAATAGTTAATCGGATTTACAGCTTGACCATCTTTACGGATTTCAAAGTGTGCGTGAACACCGGCATCTTTATTAAAAGCACTGCGTCCTGCTTGACCAAGCACATCACCTTGGACAACCTCTTCGCCTTTTTCTACTTTTACGTTTTCAAGACTTTGATAGTACGTCATAACGCCATCTTGATGTTCAATGTGAACCACATAACCTAATAAATCATCTTTTTCCGCCTTCACAACCTGACCACTCATCGCAGCAACAACATCAAATGTTTCACCGCTCTCTTTTGCATAGTCGATCCCTTCATTTTGGAAATAACTATTATTATAAAATACGAGAGCAGATTCTTGTTCTTCAGCTGAAGCTTCGACATCATAGTATGGAACTTTAATCTTAATATCATCACCAATGACAGGCTGCTTAAATACTTCTGGACGAGCATTAACGGCAACAGCATCATCATTATACTCATAACCAGTTGGATTGTACTCAACCTCTGTATTCGTATTTGGCGAACCTTCATTTGACCCGCTTTGCATCCAAAGAACTGTTACTAACACAATCGCGGCAAATCCAATATAGACGGCAGGAAAGACCCAACGTTTACGTGCCAACTTTTGCAGTTTTGTCGGCATTTCTTTAACGCGAGAAGAATTTTTGTTTTCATCTTTCATTTTTTCATCACCTCAGAAACCATTTTGATCAGATTTCTGGGAATATATACATGGTCATAAAAAAATTATTAGATTATTTTTCGACAAAGTGTTTCATCTTATTCATCAACCAGCTAATTATTTCTCAGCATCGCTATCTGCCTCTTCTAAAAACGAATTTCCAACCGTTCCTGTCCGGCGAATATGACCATCTATATTAATGGTAACCTTCAGTTCCTGAAAGGCTTCATCCCACTCTTTTTTTAGCTTTTTCCACTCTTTTGGATTGGAGCGATGAACCGCCTCTCCAAATCCGAAAATATCAGTTCCCTCTTCTTTTGCTTTATCAATCGTGTCTTTCATATGGGATTGAATGTCTTTTTCTAATCCCGTATTCAGCTTTTCAATTGTTTCTGTTTTTGTTAAATCAATGCTGCACTGCACTTCACCAACATTTCCTTCCGCAAACAAATCAACTGTTATTTCAGGTTTTCCATCTTTCACTTTTGCTTTTACTTCTGTATCTGTACGAATCAGTTCAATAACAAGCTTGCCGCCCTTTGGACACTTAACATCGATCGCTGTGCTTTCAACTTTCCCCATAATATAGTTATAGCCTTTACTTTGTGACTCATTTAACCAGGCTTTCAGCTTATCGTCTTTAAACATCGCAATCCCTGAATATTTTAAAATTGTTTCCGACATCGTTGTTTCAACATTTTTCTGCTCTGCTCCTACTTTAGGATCGCCAATCATCTTTAACCCTGTTAAGACAGGATGTTTGCCATCGCTTACAAGATCAGAAATCAGTTCGTCTAATGCAACAGAAACAGATGGGGCCCAGGCTTTTTGGGAGATTTCCAAAGAAGTAAACAATTTATTTGCTGGAATATCATCGGCATGTGTTAATATTTTAACGATGTCTTCTGCTTTTGCCTCTTTTGTAACAACAAGATAAAAGTCTGTGCGAAGTTCATGATCGCGTGATAAAAAATCAAGGACTTTATTAATTCCAACTTCTTTAGCAAGTTCTTCCCCAATCACAACCATTCTTAAATGCGACCAGTACAACTTTCGCGGCATCACCGTTGACATTTTTCTTATCGCTTCAAAGACCGTGTCCGCTTCTTCTTGATAAACTGAGACGGGAGTTCGATTTGTCGCACCTGCTTGAGAGGCTACTTCGCCTGGGTTTACAACTTGAACGGTCATTAAAAGCGAATTTTCTTCTTCTCCTTTGTCAATACCAACAGCGGTCATGATAGCAAGATCATTTAATTCACGCCGGCTCCAACAGCCTGTTAATAAATTTAAAATGAGAAGAAACACGAGACCTACAACCCATTTTCTTTTCATTTTTTCATCACCTTCTATTCATTAAAAGCATTCACCCTGTTCGTTCTTTTTAATGTTTGCTCCCCACAATCTTTTATGCGAATCAATAGACTTCTCTACAACGACCAGCGTCCTCTTAGTTTGTACCGACTTCTTCTAAAAACGAATTTCCAACCGTTCCTGTGCGGCGGATATGATAATCAACATTTATTGTAACTGGAATTTCTTTAAACGTTTTATCCCAATTTTTCTTTAGCTTCTTCCACTCTTTCGGATCGGAGCGGTGAATTACTTCTCCAAAACCGAAAATATCGGCTTCTTCTTCTTTTGCTTTTGCAAGCGCGCTTTCTATAATATCTTTTACCACTTCAGCTGCAAGACGATTCAACTCTTTAATCGTTTCTTTTTTTGTTAAATCAATTCTGCACTGCACTTCGTTGATGTTTCCTTCTATAAAAAGATTAACGGTGATTTCAGGCTCTCCATTTTTCACCTTGCCTTTTATTTGCGAATCTGTGCGCACGACTTCAATAACAAGCTTTCCACCTTGTGGACATTTAACATCTCCTACTGTGCTGTCAACATGCCCGACAATATAGTTATAGCCTTTGCTTTCCTTTTCATTTAACCAGCCGATCAGCTTATCTTTTTTAAACATGCCGATTCCTGAATACTTTAAAATGGTTTCTGACATCGTTG
Organism: Bacillus taeanensis; assembly: GCF_003318295.1. Lineage (GTDB taxonomy): Bacteria > Bacillota > Bacilli > Bacillales > UBA6769 > Maribacillus > Maribacillus taeanensis. The sequence goes on along the minus strand of NZ_QOCW01000017.1, from coordinate 94,057 downwards.
TTTCGACATTTTTTTGCGACTGTCCTACTTTAGGATCCCCGATCATCTTTAATCCTGTTAACACTGGGTGTTTTCCATCACTTACAATGTCAGCAATTAGTTCGTCTAATGTAATTGAAACAGATGGGGCCCATGTTTTTTCTGAAACTTCCAAAGAGGTAAACAATTTATTTGCCGGAATATCGTCAGCATGAGTTAATACTTTAACAACTTCTCCTGCCTTCACCTCTTTTGCGATCACAATATAAAAATCAGTTCGAAGCTCATGATCACGCGATAAAACATCAAGTACTTTTTTTATGCCTACTTCTTCAGCAAGTCCCTCACCAATGACAATCATGCGAAGATGCGACCAATAAAGCTTTCTTGGCATCATGGTCGACATTCGTCTTATCGCTTCAAAAATCGTCCTGCCCTCTTCTTGATAGACAGAGACTGGCGTCCGGTTTGTTGCACCCGCTTGAGCAGCTACTTCACCGGGATTCACAACTTGAGCCGTAATAAGGAGCGAATCTTCGGTTTCACCTTTATCAATTCCAACAGCTGTTAGGATGGCAAGTTCGTTTAATTCCCGTCGGCTCCAGCATCCTGCTAATAAACTTAAAATGAGAAGGAACAGTATACATATGACCGATTTTTTCTTCATCACCTAGTCACCTTCTAACCATTGAGCTAACAACCAAAATTTTCTTTTTTAATGTCTGTTCATTTCATACCTTTTATGCGCTTGAAAGGAGACAAAAAAGAGGCCGACAGTTTTGTCAGCCTCTTGCGCTTTGTTATTTTGGAACGTTTGGTTCGCGAACTTTTTTGTTGCGCTGGTATTTTGCCGCTCGTTTATTTCCTTTGTTGCTGTTGCCAATATCAAACTCATTCGCAAGCTCTGTATCACGCTGGCGGTTGTTTTGCCCAGTATGCGGCTGGTTCCGGTTGTCATTGCGGTTTGTCATCCGTTTCCCCTCCATAGTCGCACATTTTGAGAACAAATCGTGCGTTCTCTTTTGTAGTTTATCCAAGTTTGCGCTTCTCATGAATTGATTTTTTTAACAGTTATTTTCATTTTAAACCAGTGAATTGCTTTTGTAGTTCCGCGCTTTCAAATTAAAAAGAGGTTGGCTCAATAGGATCTGCCCCCTCAAAACTATACAATATATAGCGGTTTTGAGGGGGCAGACCTTACACTTTTGAGACAACCCCTACTTATTTTTTCGCTGTCATTTTTGTAACAAAGGGCTGAACGGGCGAGATTTCAATTCCTTGGTAATAATAACTAACAATGTCTTGAAAACTTTGTCCTTCCTGCGCCATTCCATTTGCCCCGTATTGGCTCATGCCGACGCCGTGACCATACCCTTTTGTTGTGACGACAACTTGATCTCCTTTGCGCTCCCAAGTAAAGTCAGATGATTTCAAATCAAGCTTTTCTCTTACTTCCCGTCCTTCTAATGTTTTTCCGTTAATCGTGACTTCCGCAACACGTTTTCCTTCTGTATAGTTTACAATTTTTCCGATTGTTCCATCATCAGGAAGCGTAACATTTAACTTCCGCTGAAACTCTGAGGCGGAAAAGCTTTTTTGATCATAAAATTTAGGCGAATCAACATCCCAAGGACTTTTAACACTTTTTAAATATGGAATTTCATTTTGCCAATAATCTTCTGAGTTTTCCGTATAACCATTGCTCGTTGAAAAAAATGATGCTTCAATTGGATTTCCATCATACGTTAAAATTTGTCCGCCTGTTTCTTTGACTGCTTTCGTAATGCGTTCGATTTTCCACTCATAATCAGCACCCCAAAGCTGTTTTAATTCTTCCTTGCTTCGAAATACTTGATGGAGCGTTGAATCCGTGACGACCGCACCGCTTGGAACTTTCATATCAGATGGCTGTAAAAGCTGTTTAACGATGTACGTTCGTGCCGTTAAGCTTTGCGCTTTTAACGCTTCCATTTCAAACTCAGCCGGCATTTCCGAGGCAACAACACCGATCACATAATCTTCTAAAGAAAGGTTTTCTACAGTTTTTGTTTGCGTTCTGTAGACAGCGACTTCTACGGCAGGATCGGAAGCTGCCGGTGACGATGCTTTTGTGTCTGATTGCGGCATTACATTGGCCTCAATCGATTTTGTTTCCGAAAAAGGCAATACAAGCAAAGCAGGTATAATAATGACGATACTGGTTAAGATGGTAATAACTACAAAAAAACGTTTCACACCAAGCCCCCTTTTCCAATTTTCTTTACTGTAAAATGTATGGGCTTGGACAACCTTTTAGAACAGAGTCACACCAAACTTTTGACTCATTTTTGTCAAATTGTGACAAAAGTTACAGATTAAAAACAATAATTTTGAAAGTTCTATTTTTTATAAACCATAATAAAGTAATAGTGGACGCTGCCCTTTTCAAGGAACTACACAATTTGCGGTAATTATTTCACCGGAAATAAGAAAAGCGGAAGCGCCCGTTCAGCCTCGATTAGCAAATGTTCTTACGACGAAAAGGCGCTGTTTGCCTTTACGACGTAAGGTTATTTGACTCGAGAGGCTGAACGGGCGCTGAAGCTGGACAATAAAAAAACGACCGGCTAAAAGCCAATCGTTTTTAAGCAAATTTCGGTTTTACATTCATTGCAGGAACTGCTTTTTCCTGCTCCTCTTCAACAGCGGCAGGCGCTTCATTCACACGCTCTACATCGGCACCAAGGGCAGCAAGTTTACCAGCAAAGTTCACATAACCGCGGTCTAAATGCTTTAATTCCGTTACACGTGTATAACCATCAGAAACGAGGCCAGCTAAAATTAACGCTGCACCAGCGCGAAGATCTGTTGCTGCTACTTCTGCACCTTGTAAGTTAGAAGGACCTTCAATAATCGCTGAGCGGCCTTCAATTTTAATGTTACCGTTCATACGCTGAAATTCTTCAACATGCATAAAGCGGTTTTCAAACACCGTTTCTGTAATAACGCTCGTTCCTTTTGCACGAAGAAGAAGTGCCATCATTTGTGACTGCATATCTGTTGGAAATCCTGGATGCGGCATTGTTTTAATATCTATAGGCTTTAATTCTTTTGGCCCGATAACCTGAATACCGTTGTCTTTCTCAATTAACGTAACACCCATTTCTTCCATCTTCGCTACTAATGGACGAAGATGCTCTGGGATTGCTCCCTCCACAAAAACATCACCGCCAGTAATTGCTGCGGCTACCATAAACGTACCTGCTTCAATACGGTCGCCAATTACTGTGTGATCTGCACCAGCTAGTTCCTCTACACCTTCAATGCGGATTGTGCCTGTTCCTGCACCTCGAACATTCGCACCCATCGCATTTAAATAGTTTGCCAAGCATACAATTTCCGGTTCTTTTGCGACGTTTTCGATAACTGTTGTACCTTCTGCAAGTACAGCTGCCATCATAATGTTTTCTGTTGCACCTACACTCGGAAAGTCAAGATAAATATTTGTGCCTTGTAACTTTCCGTCAACAGATGCTTCAATAAAGCCGTTGCCAATTGTTACCGTTGCTCCCATTGCTTCAAAACCTTTTAAGTGTTGATCAATTGGTCTTGAACCAATTGCACATCCTCCAGGAAGCGCAATGCGTGCCTGACCCACACGGGCCAATAATGGTCCCATTACAAGAAAAGATGCACGCATTTTCCGAATAACCTCAAACGGTGCTTCTGTTTTTAACGGTTTTGATGCATCGACTTTTAAAACACCATCAGAAAAGTTCGCATCAACATTTAAATGACCTAATAATTCATTAATCGTGTATACATCAGCAAGGGTTGGCACATCATAAATTGTGCTAGTGCCGCTTTTAGCTAATATCGATGCTGCGATGACAGGCAGTACAGCATTTTTTGCTCCTTCCACTTTGACGGAGCCAACCAGCCGCCTACCACCACGGACAATGATTTTTTCCAACGTATTCCCCTCCGCGTCCAATTTATATATTAGTATTCAGTCAGTAGAATGGGTGTACCAATTATCACTGTTGTTTTATCGCCTATTTCTTTTTGTCGTAATGCTACTTGTATATTCATGTCTTCATTGTTTGTGCTGATCTTTTCGTTCCACAGTTCAGTATATGCGGAAAGTGATACAAACGTCTCTTCTTTCAGAGATTCCACTTCTGTCCCTTGAAACTCCTGAAGCAAACCGTTTGCGTAATCATACAAACCAACACCCATTGTATCATTGATATTTCCCTTTAGACAAGTAAAAACTGCAGTATTTCCTGAAAATAATTCCTTTGAACGATTGTTAACAAACTTTTTGATTTTTAGGCGCTGCTTTTTACCTAAATCAGTTGTTCCTCTAAGTTCATACATAATGTACGTATGAAAACTTCCGTTTGTGGGGTAAGCTAAAAAAGTTATTTTTTCTTCTCCTTGAAAGTCAGAAGCGCGCTTTTCTGCAGTCACTTTCAACATGCCGTCTGTTTCTGTGATTTTTCCCCATGTAAACTGAGGTGTTCTTTTCTTTAATGCTTGAAGACCGGTATTATAAGCTGCTTTGTCTGCTGCAATCGTTGTTTCGCCTTTTACAAGAAATGACCATTCTTCTACAGCAATATGCCGCTCTTTCATGACTCGTGAAATTTCTTCAAAAGGATGTTTTTTACCTTCTCCAAACACCTCATGGCCGATGCTGACAGATAGTAAAAGTAAACATATCATACCGATTGTCTTCATTTTCTTCACGTCCTCTCCTTATTAATCAGTTTGACCAGGAGAGGCATTGTCATACATGGAAGTTATAGTCAACTATCGACAATTTTAAAAAGTTTTTGCGCATTATACAATGTGCTAAAAGACCGATATTGTTACTATTGTGTTACAGTTTTTTAAATGCCCGTTTGTGAGACCATGTAAACGTATTATTTATAAATTGTTACAAAAAGATTACAAAAAAAGTGTACCTCATTATAATACAAAGGTACACTAACTTTAGTATGATTTTCTCGTTCTTGTTTCATTTTAATTAAAATAAATACTGCAGTCTTGTTGCCCATTGATAATAGGATAAAAAGAAATTCGCGGCTGTCGATCCAATCGCGATCGTTAATAGAATTTGCAGTACTTTTGCCTGCGGACTGTTAATGTTTTTCACAAAAAAATCAAGCTTTACAATTTGCAGCGCCCACCATGTAACAAATAAAAAAACAAGCTGAATCATAATATGCATAATTGCCTGCTGTCCAAAAAGTTCTTCCACTTCAAAACCTCCATTTTACAAAATATACCTTTTAGCTGTTTAGCTTATTTTTTATTATTTCGTTTAAATCTTACCATGAAAAGGGTCGTTCCAACAAAAAGAAGGGAACATGCTGCTCCCTTCTTTTTCTCTCATTTATTATTTTACTAAAAATACATCTGAGAAGTTAAAATGTTGATTCATAAACTCAAGCCCAATTCCCGGGAAAATTCCGAATAAAAGCGTCCCAGCAAGACAAACAATAATGACAGTTCGGATGCCGATTGGAAGAGATGCTTCCTCTCGCTCCTCTCCTTCGTGCTTCCTAAAATACATTTGAACCATAATATTAAAATAATAAATGTAAGAAACAATTGTTGTCGCAAGCATCACGCCAACTAAAAAGTAATGCTTTGGCACCGTGCTTAAAGCTGTCATAAAAATCCCATATTTCCCAATAAATCCAGCTGTTAATGGAATACCAGCAAGAGACAATAAGAAAATTGTCATTCCAAGGGCAAGAAGCGGATTTTTCTTATAAAGCCCTGAGAAAACATTAAGATCTTCACTGTCCGCTCTCGTTGTAACATAATGAAGAATCGCAAATGCGCCGAGATTCATCAGCAAGTACGCACCGAGATAAAAAGCTGTCATATTAAATAAAAAGCCTGATAAAGAGATAAACGGTACGAGTAAATAACCGGCATGGGCAATGCTTGAATAAGCAAAAAGACGCTTCACATTGCGCTGTCTTAAGGCTGCTGTATTTCCGACAATCATCGTAATTCCCGCTAAAAAAGCAATATACGGCTGCACCGATAACAGAAGCGGCTTTACTCCTGTTAACACTTGGAGTCCGGGTGCCTGCGCAAAGCTCAGCACCATCATCCGAATTAACAGCGCAAAACCAGCTGTTTTTGACACAACGCTTAAAAACGCTGTAACAGGAGTCGCCGCGCCTTGATACACATCAGGCGCCCACATATGAAACGGTGCTGCCGCAATTTTAAAAGAAAGCCCGCCAAACAGTAAAAAGAACGCAAAAATCATTAAAAACGCATTGTCTTGTACAAGAGGATTGGCAATTGCTCCTGCAATTTCATATAAATTTGTTGTGCCGGTAAAACCGTACAAATAACTCATTCCAAACAGTGTAAACGCCGTTGCAATACTGCCGTTTACAACATATTTAAAGGCGGCTTCATTGGATTGAAGATTATTTTTACGCATCCCCACTAAAATATAGGAAGAAAGCGATAAAAGCTCTAAGCCGACAAAAAGGGTAATTAAATCAGCACTTGAGGCCATCATCATGCCACCGAGAAGCGCTGTAAGCATTAAATAATAAAATTCGCCGCGGTACTCCTTCTCAATTCCACTTCTGTCAAGGGCCATTAAAAAGACAAGTCCGGTTCCAATTAACATAAGCAGTTTAAATGCCTTTGCGAAAGAATCAAGGCGGTATGTGTTGTTTAAAATCGTCGTAACCTCTTCATTAAACTGCCCTACTAAAAAAACGAGCGACACTACAATTCCTAGTAAACCGAGAAAAACAAAACCTTTTCTGTCTTTATCTTTTCCGATAAATAAGTCTAAAAGTGATAAGAGGGTCGCTGTAATAAGAATCGTAAATTCTGGTGCCATGCTGCTCCATTCATATGATAGCAATGTTTCAAGATCCATTACATCCCGCCCCCTATCCAAAGCATCATTAATTCTAATGTCGCCTGCAGTGAGTTTGAAAGCACTGCTGGAAACACACCAATTAAAACGATAAAACCAAGCAGCACAACTGGAGGAATCCACTCAGTTAGCTTTAAATCTTCTCCTGATTTTACACTCCATGACGCTGGTCCAAAGGTTACCGATAAAACAGCGCGGAGAATATAAACAGCCGTTAAAATAATGCCAAGCGTTCCAACAGCAGCAATTTCCGGCATCGTCTCAAACAATCCGAGAAAAGCCATAAATTCACTCACAAAGCCTGACATTCCCGGCAGTCCAAGTGAGGCAAGGCCGCCTGCTAAAAGAAAGCCCGCTGTCAGCGGCATTATTTTCGCCATTCCACCAAGCACATCTAAATTTGTCGTGCCTGTGCGTGTATAAATAACACCGATCAGGAAAAATAATAAGGCGGAAATTAATCCGTGTGAGACAAGCTGAAAAATCGCTCCCTGCATGCCTGAGCCGTTTAAGGCTGCAATTCCAAGCAGAACAATTCCCATATGCGACACACTCGAATAGGCAAGCACCTTTTTTAAGTCTGTTTGAATGAGCGCTAAAAACGCGCCATACAATAAATTAATCACACCGAGAATTGCAAGAAACACAGCAAGCTCTTTGACCGCTTCTGGGAAAATCCCAACACCGAGGCGAATCAAGCCGTAGGCGCCGATTTTCAGTAAAATACCCGCATGAATCATCACAACAGCAATCGGTGCCTGCACGTGCACGCGGACCATCCAGCTGTGCAGCGGCACAATCGGAAGCTTCACACCAAATGCCGCCAACAGCGCAAGCACTGCGCCAATGCGAAAGGCCTGCGGCACAGAAGCATACGACATATCTTCCTGCATATAAAGAGACAGCTCATTTATATTCACAGTTCCTGTCATCATAAACAGCGCTACAAACACGATAAGTAAAATCGCTGAACCAATGCCATTATAAATAAGGAAACTAAATGCTGCTTTTTCCCTTTTAAAATAGCCCCATTTTCCAATTAAGAAAAACATCGGAATTAATGTCAGCTCAAAAAAGATAAAAAACATGACTAAATTTTCTGCGGCAAACACACCAATCATGCCAATTTCAAGCAGTAAAAACAGCAGCGCATACCCTTTTACTTCTGCCGTAATTGTTAATGCTGCAATCGCTGATAGTGTACAAATAATCGTTGTTAACAGGATCATTACAATAGAAATACCGTTAACGCCTAGTTCGTAGGAAATGGGGAACGGCTCAATTCCAAACTGTTCAGGTCCGGAAAACTCAAGCCATTTATACACTTCTAAAAATTGACTGCCCTGCACTGTTTGATCAAATCCGCTGTAAATCACAAAAGCGAGTCCGAGCGGCAGCAGTGTTGCAAGAATCATTAACAAGTGAAGCTGCCGTGTTTCTGCTTTTGGAATAAAGCTGATCACAATGATACCAAGAAGCGGGGAAAAAACGAGCAGTGATAATAACATCTCATTCATTGAAAATACCCCCCTCTTAGTGCAATCACAACAATTAAAATAACAATGCCGGCAAACGCAGCGGCCGTATACCCCTGCACTTGTCCGCTCTGCAGACGTGACGCTGTTTTTCCAGTGCCTTTTGTAATTTCTGAAACAATAGCCGCAATCCCTTCAACAAGAAAACGTTCGATATAAAGGACAAAATAGCTGATCATTCTTGTCCATGTTACAAACGTGCCGCGGTACGTTTCATCAACATAATATTTATTAAACAATAGTTGATAAAGAAACGGCATGTAGCTTGACAGCCAATCTCTTGCAAGTATTTTTTTTCCGTACATGAGCCATGCTAAGAAAATACCGCTAAGTGAAACGGCTGCTGCAAGAAGCGGTACCCACATTCCTTCTCCATGATGCAGCTCTGGAATGGTAAATGGTCCGCCATTCAGCCAGTCACCTAGTCCGTGAAAAAACGGGGTTTGCACATAACCCGAAATGACCGCAAGCAAACCGAGAATAAGCATTGGCAGCACCATTACACTTGGAGATTCATGAACCTCCCTTTGTTTTTCACGTCCCTCTCCTGTAAAGACGAGGAAAAACATTCGGAACATATAAAATGCGGTAAAAAAGGCTGCAATGACGGCAACGATAAACAGCATATAACTGCCGTTTGCTATTGTAGACGCTAAAATTTCATCTTTACTAAAAAACCCTGAAAAAAGCGGAACTCCTGAAATTGCTAAACTGCCGATTAAAAAAAGTGGACCGGTTAGCTTCATCTTGTTCCATAAGCCGCCCATTTCTTCAATGTCCTGTGTATGCGCGGCGTGAATGACGCTGCCGGCTCCTAAAAAGAGCAGTGCTTTAAAAAAGGCGTGGGTCATTAAATGAAAAATCGCTGCCACATAGCCGCCAACACCTAAGGCAAGCATCATATAGCCGAGCTGACTGACGGTTGAATAAGCTAAAATTCGTTTAATATCGCGCTGCACAAGACCAATCGATGCCGCAAAAATTGCGGTAAAACCGCCAACGACAGCCACAACAGTCATCGCCGTTTCCGATGCTAAGTAAAGCGGGTAAACTGTTGCGACTAAATACACACCTGCTGCAACCATTGTTGCGGCATGAATTAACGCCGATACAGGTGTCGGGCCTTCCATCGCATCCGGAAGCCACGTATGAAGCGGAAACTGACCTGATTTTCCGACGGCACCGATAAACACTAAAATCGCGATTAGTGTAATCATTCCTTCAGGGACGATTCCCATTTCAAGAGCCTGAAAAATTTCATCAAACTCAAAGCTTCCAACCTGCCAAAATAATAGAAGCATCCCGATAAATAAGCCAACATCCCCAATACGGGTAACGATAAACGCTTTTTTCGCGGCGGCTTTCGCTTCTGAATTATAAAAATAAAAGCCGATTAATAGAAACGAACAAACGCCAACAAGTTCCCAAAAAATATAAAGCTGAAGAAGGTTCGGTGATAACACAAGGCCAAGCATTGAAAAAGTAAACAAACCGAGATAGCTGTAAAACACCGAAAAACGCTCATCGCCTTTCATATAACCGAGCGAATACATATGTACTAAAAAGCTGACAAGCGACACAATCACAAGCATTAACGCATTTAAAGGATTTACTTCCATTCCCATTGTGATGACAATTTGTTCGACTTTCAGCCATTCTCCTTCTCGGATGATGCTTCCTTCGCCAATTTGCTGAAACAGTACAACAACAGACAGGATAAAACTTACAAACACAAGCCCTACTCCGATATATGCGGCTTTGTTTTGGCGAAAGAACAGCAGAAGGAGAAACGATAGAAGCGGTAAGACTGGAATTATCCACGCATTTTCCATCATTTTTTATCATTCCCCTCTAAATGACATGTAGGTGAAAGAAAGTACACTTTTTAAAGTCTCCCTTTCAAATCCATACATTGTACAGCGGCTTTTCAAAGGCAGTACCTTATCAATGAATCGAAGGGGGAGCTTCTTTCTTTTAAGGCACCCCCTGTTTGCTTAATGCTTTAATTCTTCCATTTCATCAACATTGACTGTTGCTTTATTTCGGTACAGTGCAATTAAAATCGCAAGTCCAACCGCAGCTTCTGCGGCTGCAACAGTAATCGTAAACAATGAAAAAACTTGACCTGTTAAATTAGGATTGACGCCAAACTTTGAAAAAGCAACTAAGTTAAGGTTGACCGCATTTAACATCAGTTCAATCGAAATCAGCACAATCACTGCGTTTCGCTTCGTTAAAGCACCAAATAAGCCGATGCAAAACAGCGTTAACGCAAGCAATAAGTAGGCAGATAACGGAATTGTGCTCATTTTTGCTCACTCTCCTCGTCATCTCGTTTTGCAAGGATAATCGCCCCAATAAGCGCGACAAGCAGTAAAACAGAAAGCAGTTCAAATGGAATCACATATTCTGAATAAATCATCGTTCCAATTGCTTTCGTATTTTCTTCATGCAGCTCTCCCGCCTGTGTGCCGAGATTTAAATCATTAATCCCGTAAAACATAATAAAGAAAAAGGCTGCCGCTGAAAAAAGACTGATGAGAAGGCGGCGCGGACTCACTTTATAACGCGTTCTGTCATCATGCTTTGTAAGCATAATCCCAAACAGCATAATGATTGTAATTGCTCCCGAATAAATGAGCACCTGCACCACAGCGACAAATTCAGCCGAAAGCATGACATAAATACCAGCCAGGCTTAAAAAGGTAAACACAAGTGAGATCACCATATGCATCACATTTTCAAGGTTTAACATCAGCACCCCGCCGGCAATAGCCGCGAGTGCGAGAATAAAAAACGCCATCAATTCACCCATTACGCTTTATTCTCCCTTCTGATGTTTTGATCGTTTTCATCGAGCCATTCTAAGTTTTTAAACAATTCATCTCGGCTGTATTCGGCAAGCTCAAAATTATTCGTCATCACGATCGCTTCGGTTGGACAAACCTCTGTACAAAGATCGCATAAAATACAAATTTCAAAGTTAATGTCATACGTATCAATCACTTTACCCTTCTTATTCGGGTCTGGATGCGGTTTTCCTGTTAGCTGAATGCAATCTGTCGGACAAATGTTGGCACATTGATTGCAAACAATGCATTTTTCCGGATGAAACTTTTGAATACCGCGAAAGCGATCCGGCATCATTAACGGCTCATCCGGATAGCTGTGGGTCACAGGCTTTTTCGTTAAGTTTTTTAATGTGTATTTTAATCCTTTTACAAGACCTAACATGAACTCTCACCTCTTTTAAAAGAAATGCGGAAGCGACTTGCTCACCCCCGACAAGCAAATGTTCTTACGACGAAAAGGGGCTCTTTCCCTTTACGGCGTAAGGTTATTTGACTCGAGGGGATAGGCGCTGCAGCTGGACAACAATTTAATCCTACTAGAAAAATAGCTCTTTTATAAAGGCAGTTACAAAGATGTTCGCAAGCGCCACCGGTAGAAGCACTTTCCAGCCAAAGGACATTAATTGATCGGCGCGAATCCTTGGAAATGAAGCGCGGAACCAAATCATAATAAAGACAATGCTCATAAACTTCAGTGCAAACCAAACCACGCCTGGAATAAATCCTAAAAACGGAAGCGGCGGATGCCATCCCCCTAAAAATAAAATGGTTGTTAAAGACGCCATCGCAAATAAATAAACATACTCAGAAAGCATAAAAAACGCCCAGCGAAAGCCTGAATATTCAACATGATAGCCGGCAACAAGCTCTGATTCCGCTTCCGGCAGGTCAAATGGCGTCCGGTTTAACTCAGCTGTTGCCGCAATTAAAAACACTAAAAAGGCAACAGGCTGCAGAAAGATATAGGCGATATTTTCTTGTGCAGCAACAATTTCAGTTAAGTTTAAGCTTCCTGTTAACAGCACAATGCCAACAACTGACATCACTAAGGGAATTTCATATGAAATCATCTGTGCCGCTGAACGCATTCCACCAAGAAGCGCATATTTGTTATTCGATGCCCAGCCGCCAAGTAAGACGCCAATTGTTGAAATGCCAGAAACAGCAATATAATAAAGCAGTCCAACCCCAATATCAGCAAACTTTAAGTTTTCACTAAACGGAATTGCCGCAAGCACCATAAATGCCGGCGCAAAAGCAAGTACTGGTGCGAGTATAAACAGGGGCCGATCGGCAAGTTTTGGAATCGTATCTTCTTTTAATAACAGCTTCAACACGTCCGCGACTGTTTGTAATAAACCAAAGCGGCCGCCAACACGACTCGGTCCCATCCGTGCCTGCATAAAGCCGAGCACTTTTCGTTCCGCTAAAATGCCGTACGTTACGAATCCTAATACTGTCATTAATAATGACACACCTAAAAAGAAGAAAATCGCCGTATTCGTCCAATTTGGTGCTGATTGAAGCAGTTCATTCATTAGCCGTCAACCTCCCCAAGGACAATATCAATGCCTCCAAGAATCGTAATTAAGTTCGCAATGTTTTCGCCTTTTAACAGCTTCGGCAAAATTTGCAGATTATAAAACGATGGCCGGCGAAACTTCAAGCGGTACGGCTCCTTTTTTCCATCTGATGCAATATAACAGCCAATCTCGCCGCGCGGTGACTCAATGCGGACATATGTCTCGCCTTTTGGCGGCTTAATAATCCGCGGTACTTTCGCCATAATCTCGCCTTCTTCCGGAAACTGCTCAACAGCCTGCTCGACGATTTTAATTGATTCCTCTACTTCCGCCATGCGGCACTGATAACGCGACCACGCATCCCCTGCTGTGCGGACAGGTACGTTAAAATCGAAGTGATCATAAATTGAATACGGCTCATCTTTACGAAGATCCCACTCAACACCTGTACAGCGAAGATTTGCGCCGCTTAACGAATATTGCAGTGCTTCTTCTTTGGAATAAACACCGACACCTTTTACACGCTGCAGAAAGATTTCATTTCCAGAAACAAGTTCATGATAGCCGGCAAGCTGTTCGCGTAAATAAGGCAACAAGTCTCTTACCTTTTGAATCCAGCCCTCCGGCGCATCCCACTTCACGCCGCCAACACGCATATAGTTAAATGTAAGACGAGCACCTGAAATCTCATTTAAAAGATTAATAATCATTTCCCGCTCACGAAATGCGTAGAGGAATGGGCTTAATGCACCGATATCCAATAAATATGTACCATACCAAACGAAATGACTGGCAATTCGCCCAAGTTCCATCACAAGAACACGCAAATATTCCGCCCGTTCCGGCACTTCAAGGTTCATCATTGTTTCCACCGCATGACAGAGCACATAGTTGTTTGTCATCGCTGATAAATAATCCATTCGATCTGTATACGGGATAATTTGCGTATACTGCAGATCTTCTGCAAGCTTTTCGGTGCCGCGGTGAAGATAGCCGATCACAGGTGTTGCTTCTTTAATCGTTTCTCCATCAATTTTCAAGACAATTCGAAACACACCGTGTGTACTCGGGTGCTGCGGCCCGACATTTAAAAGCATTTCCTCTGTACGAATCACCTTCTACACCTCCACGTCAAACGGCTCATAATCTTTACGAAGCGGATAGCCAACCCAATCTTCTGTAAGCAAAATCCGCGTTAAATTTGGATGTCCTGTAAATTCAATGCCCAGTAAATCATATGCTTCCCGCTCCGGCCAATCCGCGCCAAGCCAAATCGGCGTAATTGATGGAACAACTGGTTTGTCGCGGTCAAGCTTTACCTTTACGGCGGCTGACTGCTTGTTGCGGTACGAATACAAATACACATACACTTCCATATGTGTTTCAAAGTCTGTGCCGTGAAGCTCTGAGCAGTAGTCAAAAGCAAGCTGTTCATTTTTTCGTAAAAACTCCATCACTTGATAATAGCATTCAAGCTTTACGATAAGCGTTGGCACATCTTTTCCAAGTTTATTAATATAAGACTCTTCAAACACATCTTTTCCGATATGTTCTGTAATGACTTTGACATATTTATCGAGCATTGGCTGATTCGGTGATGGCTGTTCTTCTTCAGCAGGCTCTTCAGAAGCTTTTGCTTGTTTTGCTTTGGCAGCGGCTGCGGCTGCGGCTTTTGCTTTCGCTGCAGCGATCGCTTTTGCTTTTTCATCATCTGATGCCCCGCCGCCCGCTTTTGCCCGAGCTGCGGCTGCCGCTTTCGCTTTGGCGACGGCCGCTGCCTTTTTCTTCGCAAGATCTTCATCACTGGCTGACTCTTCCGATGTACTCTCCTGCATTTCTTTTGCTTTTTGTTTTGCGAGCGCGGCCGCCTTTGCCTTTGCGGCTGCCGCTGCCTTTTTCTTGGCAAGATCTTCATCGCTGGATGACTCTTCTGATGTACTCTCCTGCATTTCTTTTGCTTTTTGTTTTGCGAGTGCGGCCGCTTTTGCTTTTGCCGCTGCCACTGCTTTTTTCTTGGCGAGATCTTCATCGCTGGATGACTCTTCCGATGTACTCTCCTGCATTTCTTTTGCTTTTTGTTTTGCGAGCGCGGCCGCCTTTGCCTTTGCTGCCGCCGCTGCTTTTTTCTTGGCGAGATCTTCATCGCTGGATGATTCTTCCGATGTACTCTCCTGCATTTCTTTTGCTTTTTGTTTTGCGAGCGCGGCCGCTTTTGCTTTTGCCGCTGCCGCTGCTTTTTTCTTCGCTAAATCGTCTCCATCTTTTGAAAGCGTTTCCTTTTCTTCTGATTGCTCTAAATCGCTATGAGGCTTTTTTGGGTCTTTGTCATTCGTCATTGACTTGTCACCCGCTTTCCGGTTTTTGCTTCATAACGGATTTTTTCTTGTAATTTATTAATTCCATAAATAAGTGCAGCTGGATTTGGTGGACAGCCTGGAATATATACATCAACAGGGACAATCTGGTCAACACCTTTTACAACAGCATAAGACTTTATGTACGGTCCACCAGCTGTTGCGCAGGAACCCATTGCGATTACCCATTTCGGTTCAGGCATTTGATCATAGAGACGCTTTAAAACAGGAGCCATTTTTTTTGTAACAGTTCCTGACACAATCATAACGTCTGATTGTCGTGGTGAGGTACGGAAAAAGGAGCCAAAGCGGTCGAGGTCATAGTGTGAGGCACCAACACCCATCATTTCGATTGCACAGCAGGCAAGCCCAAATGTAAGCGGCCAAAGGGAATTGCTCCGCGCCCATCCTTTTACTTGCTCAAGTGTTGAAAAAAAGACATTGCGATTTAACTCTTCTTGTTCTTCTGGTGTAATGTTCTCTAAATTCATATCCATGTTAACACCTTCTTCTTCCATGCATAAATTAATCCGATTAAAAGCATGACGATAAAAATTAACATTTCAATTAATGCAAATAATCCTAGCTCATCGTATGCGACAGCCCACGGATATAGAAATACGGTTTCAACATCAAAAATGACAAACATTAACGCAAAAATATAATACCTTACATTAAAACGGACCCAACTTTGATGAAACGGCTCAATCCCGCTTTCATAGGTTGTCTGCTTTTCGCGGGTAGGCTTGTTTGGCCTGAGAAGTTTCCCTGCTGTTAACGCAACAGCCGGCAGCAAAATCCCGAGTAGAAGAAAGATTCCGACAATAATGTAACTGTTTTGATACACGTAATAAGTCGTCTCCATCGCATCTTCTCCAATCTAAATGAAGGCTTTCTTAATAAGAGTTTTCTCTTTGTACTTATTATAACAAATACAAATATTGGTGTCGACACCACTAATTGGGGGTCTGCCCCCACAAAAAGACACTTACCCTATTTTGTTCATATGGAGAGGACAAATAATAAAAAAAGTACAGCCCCTTATTTATTGCCTAAAGATTTTATATGTTTTACGATAGTATTATCTTACACTTCAGAGGAGATGGCAGCTGCTTATGAGAGAGGAATTGAAGTACATAGGCAACATAATCATTGAAAATAAAGAACAATTAGTGAAAAACCTGCTTCAACTTCATGATAAAGACTATTGCAAAAAAATCCAAGAAGCTGAGATTGAGCTATCTCAAGTTGAAAATTGGCGCACAGAACTTATTCACTATTTAGGAGAAGCGTTATACAAAGACCGGGAAATGATGGCTGAGAAAATAAAAGCCTGGGCACAAAACGTAGGGGAAACAGCCCTTCAAAAAGGCATCCCTTTAGATCAATCCATTCGAGCACTTACTTCGTACCGCACTGTCATATGGGAAGTGTTTACCGATGAATTGAATCAAAGACGCTTCGAGCCTATTACAATGCTTGATGTAAGTAAAATCATTGACCCTTTACTTGATGAAATTAGCTTTATTTTCAGCACGATTTATTTAAATCATCATAACCGGCTTATGAAGCTTGCTCATAGTGCGATGGAAGAATTATCTGCTCCGGTTGTCCCGCTTTGCAAAGAAATCGGAGTTCTTCCGCTTATTGGGGAAATTGATACACACCGCGCAAACTTAATTATGGAAATCGCGTTAGAAAAAAGTGCGCAGCTAAAATTAAAACATTTAATTATTGATGTTTCAGGAGTACCAATGATTGATACAATGGTTGCTTATAATATTTTTAAAGTGGTAAAAGTATTAAAGCTCATTGGTGTAAAAGCAACTTTAACCGGAATACGACCTGAAATCGCCCAAACACTCGTAAGTTTAGGAGTGGAGTTTGAAGATGTTAAAACAAAAATGACTGTCGCGCAAGCTTTAGATGAATTAGGTGTAGTGAAATAAGGGGTCTGACCCCGCAAAAAGACATACCATGCATTTTGTCCATATAGAGAGGACAAATAATAAAAAAGCGCCGCAATGGGCGCTTTTTTATTATTTGTTTTGTGCAATATCTAAACGATTGACTGCACGCTTTAACGCGATTTCAGCGCGTTTAAAGTCAACATTATCTTGTTTTGCATCATTTAAGCGGCGCTCTGCACGCTCTTTTGCGGCACGAGCGCGATTGACATCAATACTTGAAGGCAGTTCGGCTGACTGAGCAAGTACTGTTACTTGATCAGGGCGAACTTCGATAAAGCCTCCACTGACGGCCACCATTTGCGTGTTGCCAGATTGTTGGAGACGAACTGCACTAATGGTAAGCGGAGCGACAAGCGGAATGTGACCTGGTAAAATACCAAGCTCCCCGCTTTGTGATCTCGCACTAACCATACTAGCCTCTCCCTCAAAAACCGGGCCGTCAGGGGTAACGACGCTGACTTTTAACGTCTTCATAGTACCCCCTCCTCCTTTGGTTTATTTCTTATGAGAGTGTATTAAACGTTCGCTTCCATCTCTTTTGCTTTTTCAACCACTTCTTCAATGCGTCCAACGAGACGGAATGCATCTTCAGGAAGGTGGTCATATTTACCTTCAAGAATTTCTTTAAATCCTTGAACCGTTTCTTTAACTGGTACGTATGAACCTTTTTGACCTGTAAACTGTTCCGCAACGTGGAAGTTTTGAGATAAGAAGAACTGAATACGACGCGCACGTGCAACAGTTAATTTATCTTCTTCAGATAACTCGTCCATACCAAGGATTGCGATAATATCTTGAAGCTCTTTGTACTTTTGAAGGGTTTGCTGCACACGGCGAGCTACACTGTAATGCTCTTCACCAACAACTTCAGGAGACAGTGCACGTGAAGTTGATGCAAGAGGGTCTACCGCAGGGTAAATACCCATCTCAGAAAGCTTACGCTCAAGGTTCGTTGTTGCATCTAAGTGAGCAAACGTTGTTGCCGGAGCCGGATCCGTATAGTCATCGGCTGGTACATAAATCGCTTGGATTGATGTTACAGAACCAACGTTTGTTGATGTAATACGCTCTTGTAATTGACCCATTTCCGTTGCAAGTGTTGGTTGGTAACCAACGGCAGATGGCATACGGCCAAGAAGGGCTGATACCTCTGAACCTGCTTGTGTAAAACGGAAGATGTTGTCAATGAAGAATAATACGTCTTGACCTTGCTCATCACGGAAATGCTCGGCCATTGTAAGACCTGTTAACGCAACACGTTGACGCGCTCCAGGCGGCTCGTTCATTTGTCCGAATACCATCGCTGTTTTGTTAATTACGCCAGAATCTTTCATTTCGAAGTATAGGTCGTTTCCTTCACGCGTACGCTCACCTACACCAGCGAATACTGAGATACCGCCGTGCTCTTGGGCGATATTATTGATAAGCTCTTGAATTAATACGGTTTTACCTACGCCGGCACCACCGAATAACCCGATCTTACCACCCTTAATATAAGGAGCAAGTAAGTCTACAACTTTAATTCCTGTTTCAAGAATTTCAGTTGTTGTTGAAAGATTTTCAAATGTAGGTGCTTGACGGTGGATTGGATCACGCTGTACATCAGCTCCAATTTTCTCATCTAAGTCAATTGACTCACCTAATACATTAAATACGCGACCTAATGTCGCATTTCCAACAGGTACGGAAATAGGAGCACCTGTATCTACTACTTCAACACCACGCATTAAACCATCAGTAGATGCCATTGCTACTGTACGTACAGTGTCATCTCCAAGGTGAAGCGCAACTTCTAATGTAAGACTAATGCTTACTTCAGTTTCAGACTGCGCTTTGTATTCAACCTTAAGGGCATTATAAATTTCAGGGAGTGCACCGCTGTCGAATTTTACGTCAACAACCGGACCCATAACTTGAGTAACGCGTCCTTTGTTCATCCTTTTTCCCTCCTAACAACATTTCGAGGTTGAGATGACGAGGATTATCCCAGTCATCTCATGCATTGATTTTTTGCGCTTTAAACACGCATCTATATTCCGTTCGTTTATATCGACGATTCCACTTTACTATTCTAACGCTGCCGCACCGCCGACGATCTCGGTAATTTCCTGCGTGATCGCTGCTTGACGGGCACGGTTGTATGATAATGTAAGTGAACGGATAAGCTCATCGGCATTATCTGTCGCACTTTTCATTGCAGACATACGCGCGCCGTGCTCACTTGCTTTTCCATCAAGTAAAGCACCATAAATTAAGCTTTCAGCATATTGCGGTAAAAGCACTTCTAAAATTGCTTCTTCAGAAGGCTCATACTCGTAACTGCTTAAAGACGATTGATTCGCTGCTAAATCTGTTAACGGAAGCACTTTCTTCTCTGTTAACGTTTGTTGAATGGCACTAACATAGTGGTTGTAGTACATGTACAGCTCATCAAATGTTCCATCCGAGAACATCCCTACTGCTTTCGCTGCAATTTCCTTAATATCAGCAAATTCAGGTTGATCACTAACCCCTGTAATGCTATCCACTACCGGCATACCGCGCTTTTCAAAGAATTTTAATCCCACTTTACCGAACACGATGATCGTATACTCGTCTTTTGACTTATGACGTTCATTAATTGTGTTGTACACATTACGAAGAACGTTACTGTTGTAAGCTCCCGCAAGGCCACGGTCAGATGTGATGACAAGATAACCTGTCTTCTTTACTGGGCGGCTTTCAAGCATTGGATGTGTTGCGTCTTTGCTTCCGAGCGCCACACTTGCCACTACTTCTTGGATTTTATCCATATATACCGTAAATGTTTTCGCATTTTGTTCAGCGCGATTTAGTTTGGCTGCAGAAACCATTTCCATCGCTTTTGTAATTTGCTTTGTTTTCTTCGTGGACGTGATCCGCGTCTTAATATCACGTAAAGATGCCACTCAATCTCACCACCTTTTCGCTAAGCTCGAGACCAAATAAGGAAGCAGACTTGACGTTCGCAAGTAGTCACCTCAAGCAACCTCCATCTATTTGGCTTCTCGTGTTAGACAATCATTCTATTACTCTGAAACCGCAAAAGTTTTCTTGAATTCTTTAATCGCTGCTTGAATATCTTCGTCAGCAGGAAGACCTTTTGTTTCACGAATTGTATCAAGGATTTCTTTCTTATTATGTTCAATCCATGTTAACATTTCTTCCTCAAAACGAGTTACATCCGCTACAGGAATGTCGTCTAAAAGTCCACGCGTTAACGCATAAAGACTGACAACTTGCTTTTCAACAACAAGCGGCTTATGCAAGCCTTGTTTTAAAATTTCTACCGTACGTGCACCACGGTTCAGTTTTGCTTGTGTTGCTTTATCAAGATCAGAACCAAACTGTGCGAATGCTTCTAATTCACGATATGCAGCAAGGTCAAGACGAAGTGTACCGGCTACCTTCTTCATCGCTTTAATTTGTGCGGAACCACCTACACGTGATACAGAAAGACCCGCGTTAATCGCTGGACGCACACCTGAGAAGAAGAGATCAGACTGTAAGAAGATTTGTCCGTCTGTGATTGAGATTACGTTTGTTGGGATATAAGCAGAAACGTCACCTGCTTGCGTTTCGATAAATGGAAGCGCAGTAAGTGAACCGCCGCCTTTTGCGTCGCTTAATTTCGCCGCACGCTCGAGTAGACGAGAGTGTAAGTAGAATACATCCCCTGGGAATGCTTCACGACCTGGAGGACGACGAAGTAATAATGAAAGCTCACGATATGCAGCAGCTTGCTTTGATAAGTCATCATATACAACTAATACGTGCTTGCCGTTGTACATGAACTCCTCACCCATTGTAACTCCTGTATATGGTGCTAAATATAAAAGTGGTGCCGGCTGCGATGCACTTGCTGTTACAACGATTGTGTAATCTAATGCACCGTGCTTACGTAATGTTTCTACTACACCACGAACTGTTGATTCTTTTTGACCAATGGCAACGTAGATACAAATCATATCTTCGTCTTTTTGGTTTAAAATTGTATCAATCGCAACCGCTGTTTTACCAGTTTGACGGTCACCAATGATTAACTCACGCTGACCACGACCGATTGGAACAAGCGCATCGATCGCTTTAATTCCTGTTTGAAGCGGCTCGTGTACAGATTTACGATCCATAACACCCGGTGCTGGACCTTCGATTGGACGAGATTTTGTTGTTTCGATTGGACCAAGACCATCAACAGGTTGTCCTAACGAGTTTACAACACGTCCAAGTAGTTGTTCACCTACTGGTACTTCCATGATGCGGTTCGTACGTTTTACTTCATCGCCTTCGCGAATATCAGTATATGGACCTAGGATTACGATACCTACGTTGTTTTCCTCAAGGTTTTGTGCCATACCCATAACACCATTTTGGAATTCAACGAGCTCTCCGGCCATTACGTTATCTAAACCGTGAACGCGGGCGATACCGTCACCAACTTGGATAACTGTACCCACATCGTTCACTTCGATTTCAGTTTGATAATTTGCGATTTGCTGTTTTATCAGTGCACTGATTTCATCTGCTTTGATGCTCATGAATTTTCACCCCTATCGTCAGATGTAGCTCAATAAATAAACGATTTATTGAACCAGCATTTTAAGTTGTTCATAAAAAGAAAGGGTTTTGCCCTCTTAAAATCTTATTTCCTTACTAATTGACGCTCGATTCGCGCTAATTTACCGCTAACGCTTCCATCGTAAATACGATTTCCGATCTGAATCTTCACGCCGCCAAGTAAGTTTTTATCGATTTTGTTTTCAATCTTTAATGTTTTTTTGCCGGCTTTTTTCGCGAAAATTTCTGACAATGATGCCTTTTCCGCATCAGAAAGCGGCTTAACTGAATAAACTTTTGCTTCTGCAACGCTTCTTTCTTCATAAGCAAGCTTAAAGAATTCCACTGCCACAGAATCAATGATGTCACCGCGGTGACGTTCCACTAAAAGCAAAAGCGTATTTAATACGTGCTGTGAAACAGATTTACTAAAGCTTTCTTTCACAACGTGCTGCTTTTTTGCGACAGCAACTTTTGGATGTGCTAAGAAAGATTGCAGTTCTGCTTTATTTAAAACAACGTCTTTTACAAGCTCCATGTCTTTTTCAACTTGAGCTAAGACATTTTGTTCTTTTGCAATTTCAAAAAGCGCGGCAGCATAGCGTTTTGCTACTACTTCGTTATCCTTACTCATCGCTTATCTCCTACCTCTTGAAGGTATTCGTTGATAAGTTTCTCTTGTTCACCTTCATTAAGCTCTTTTTCAATTACTTTAGAAGCAATCATAATAGATAAAGAAGAAACTTGTTCGCGTAATGCGGAAACGGCTGCGTCTTTTTCACGCTCGATTTGTGCAAGAGCATCCTGCTTAATGCGTTCTGCTTCTTTACGAGACGCTTCGATAATTTCTTCACGTTGGCTTTCGCCAAGCTTTTTCGCACTTTCAATAATGCCTTGTGCTTCTTCACGCGCTTTCTTTAATTCATCGCGCTGCTGCTCTAAATATGTTGCAGCTTCTTTGCGATTTTTTTCTGCTGTTTCGATTTCAGATGAAATATGTTGTTCACGCTGTTTCATGATGCCCATTAATGGACCCCATGCGAACTTGCGTAATAACGCTAATAATACTAGGAATAAAACAAGCTGATAAAGAATATCGCCTGTATTAAGCGTTGCAGCTAATACGGTATTCGCGGGATTCAAGAAATCCACTGCAGTCACTCCCTTCTAGGTCTACATAAGGAATGGCGAAGGTCCTCTTCTTCACATGAGATGTCCGAAGAATTCGACAAGCCCTTCTCTCGAACCCTTACTAGAATTGGACTAACTTCGCCACATTCACTAATAAAAAGCTTTTTTCAATTCGTATTAAAGGCTGTAATTAGCCACCCATTACGATGAAGGCAATAACTACGGCGATAATTGGAACCGCCTCTACTAACGCTACCCCGATGAACATTGTCGTTTGAAGTGCACCTTTAAGTTCCGGTTGACGAGCAATACCTTCTACTGTACGACTTACGATAAGACCGTTACCAATACCAGCACCAAGTGCCGCTAAACCTACTGCGATTGCAGCTGCTAAAAGACCCATGTTAATTTCCTCCTCTTATTGTTTAAAAATAGTATTTTAATTTATTTTATTAATGGTCTTCGCTCACTTTGTGGGCCAAGTATACCATTGTTAACATAGTGAAAATAAATGCCTGAATTGCACCTACGAAAATACTGAAGCCTTGCCAAGCTAACATCGGGATTGCACCGCCAACGGCGCCAAGCACCCCGCTTGTTCCAAGTGCTGCAAGTAAGCCGAGTAATACCTCACCTGCATAAATGTTCCCGTAAAGACGAAGACCAAGCGTTAATGTGTTCGCAAACTCCTCAATAATCTTTAGTGGGAATAAAAACGGCAGCGGACGGAAGAAATCTTTTCCGTACTCAGAAGCCCCCTTCATCTTCACACCATAGAAGTGTGAAAGTGCAACCACCATTACTGCAAGTGTTAATGTGATTGTCGGGTCAGCTGTTGGTGATTTCCACCAAAGCGTGTGTTCCTCTCCTACAATGATCGCAAAAGGTAAACCTAACATGTTGGATACAAAGACATACATTAATAATGTCATGCCAAGTGTTAAGAAACGTCCACCTGTTTTCCAATCCATTGTGCTGTTGATAATGCCTTTTACAAAGTCCATCACCCATTCCATGAAGTTCTGCACCCCTGTTGGACGCATTTGTAATGAGCGTGTGCCAATAACTGCGATAATAAATACGATGACAGCTGCAATGGTTGTCATAAGGACATTTGATAAATTAAATGTTAAACCTAAAAACTCTGCTATCGGAGCATGATGTTCCAATTGTTTCACCTCGCTTCCTACTGAGTACGTATTGTTTTAAGGAAAAAATCTATAAAGATGATAATGTAGGCACTGCTAAAGCCTATTACCATACTTAACAAATGGAATGTGTCTGGATACCTTAGAGCAACTAAGACGGCGAGCCCTGCTAGTGCAAATCTTGTCAGCATCCCGAGTGAATAAGCTTTCGTTCCTTCTGCGGCTGCTTGTCCGAGTTTTTTGACTTTTCGGTACATAAACCAAATATTAAAGCTTCCTATAATAAGCCCTAATATGGCTCCAAGAAAGACTGACTGATAAGGAGTAAATCCCCACCCTAGTACTAAAAGCGCGATTATGTATACCGTCAGCTGCATAAAACGTTTTAAGTTGCGGTCTTTTTGCATTAGCGCTCTTCTCCTGAATACTTACGAATAAGGGTCATCATGCCAAAGATGCCTGTTCCAAGCCCTAGAAAAAGGCCAAGAATTAAACATAACGGAGCTGTTTGAAAGAGATTATCAAGCCATTTCCCTAAAAAAACACCGCATATTGTAGCGCCGGCAAGCTGTCCAAGAATCCCGGACATAAGGGCCATTGCATATAAAGGGGGCTTTGCTTGTTTCACTCGTAAGCTCCTTTCAGCTTGACTTTGAAACATTGCTAACAATTAACGACAAACTTTCGCAATTAATATGTGACATTATGTGACAAACATCACGTTAACATGTAAGATGATGTGCTATGCTGGAGATGAAATGAAGCTGGCACATTGTTACTTGAAAAAATTCGTGTAAACCTTAACAATATATCCGTAGTAAGAATACAATAGTAGGCTTACAATGTCAATGTATTACAAAACTCGACATTCAGAGAGAAACAATCATTCCCACCGCCTATAAACGTTGATATATCAGTTTTTTCAGGCATCTCCTATAAACTTTTACCTCAAAAGGAAAGCGCTTCCCTTATTTATTCAATTATATTTGTAACAAAAAAGTCACATTTCTCCCCTTAACATAACCTATTTTTGTCAAGTTCGTGGATTTTTACTCAAAAAATGAAGAAAAAACACGTTTTAAATGTAGAACACACAAACAGCAAAAATCTCCTTTTATAAAACAAAAAAAGGCTCACTTCTATTAAGCGAACCTCTCATCGTTTCTTTTCCTTATTTTGTACCAAACAGACGATCTCCAGCATCACCAAGACCTGGAACGATATAACCTTTTTCATTTAACTTCTCGTCCATCGCCGCAAGATAAATATCCACATCTGGATGTGCTTCCTGCATCATTTCAACGCCTTCTGGGGCTGCAACAAGACACATTAATTTAATGTTTGTTGCGCCGCGCTTTTTAATTGCGTTAATCGCTTCAACAGCAGAGCCGCCCGTTGCAAGCATTGGATCAATCACAATAAATTCACGCTCTTCCACATCCTTTGGAAGTTTTACATAATATTCAACAGGCTTTAATGTTTTTGGATCACGGTATAACCCAACATGTCCTACTTTTGCTGCTGGAATAAGCTTTAAAATCCCGTCTACCATCCCAAGACCGGCGCGAAGAATGGGAACAAGCCCTAATTTTTTACCTGAAAGAACTTTTGCTGTTGCCGTCTCAACTGGTGTTTCTACTGTTACTTCTTCAAGCGGAAGGTGTCTTGTAATTTCAAATGCCATTAAAGATGCTACTTCATCAACAAGCTCACGAAATTCTTTTGTTCCTGTATTTTTATCACGAATAAATGTTAACTTATGCTGAATTAACGGATGATCAAACACATACACTTTACCCATTATAAATCTCCCCTTTGCAGTTCGCTTAATTGCTCTTCAGAAAGTTTACATAAAAACAACCATCAATTCAAGCTCAAGCATAATTATAGGAATTTTCATACTTTTAATATATAGATCATCCGTTCATTTTGAATCCAAACAGGTGATAGAATCGTTTCATACAGTGGAGTTAAAATGAACAATCTTGTTTAGATTACAAACGTTTATTCACAAAAAATAACATCCTAGATTTGCTCTAGGATGTTATTTTTGGATGTTTATTTTAATTTGCTGCACATCTTTACTTTGACATGCGGGGCAGTGATTTCCTGAAAAAATATTTAAACAATGTTTGCAGTAATGTTTCATGTTCTCCATCCTCCTACTCCTTGTCTATTTCCTATATTTTTAAGATGTAAACAAGATTTAATTTTATTAATTTTCTGATTTGTTTATATATATGTATTATAGTACTATATGTTGCCTGCATATACCATAATTTTAGGAAGATTATCTATCAGACTTTCTAATTAACTGTTTAAAAATTTTTAAAGCTCTGCATTCTTTATGATGATTCCTCTTTTACAATTTTTTTCGAAATTTCGATGCTGCTAATAATAACAAAGGTAACACTAATCCGTAACCCAGCGTATACGGCCACCATACCGACAAGACAAATGTATTAAAATAAACCGAATCAGGTACTTCTGCAAGCGAAACAATTACTAAAAGAACTGCAAATGGAAATGTTAAAATACGATAATTTTTCAACCTTAAAAGCTGCGCGGTTCCTAATAAAGAAGCATAAAAACAAAGCGATAGTTTAATAAAAAGCGTAAAAAACCAAATTGAAGCCATCACAACTTCAATCCGCTCTAGGAAATGTCCTACCGTGATTTTTTTAGCTAACATGTAGCTTGGATAAATATGACGATTTGTGAAATCCGCACCGAGCACTGCGATACTAAAAAAGATAATAATAAATAATAAACTTCCTCCAATAAACATCCCTAATCGATAAGCTCTTCCTACTTTAATCTTTTGCTGGATACATGGAAAAATCATTAAAAGAATGACCGATTCCAAATAATAACCAATTAAAGGAAGCGAGCCTCTAATGGCAGGTTTAAATCCTTCTCCAAGCAACGGCTGTAAATTTTTTAGTTCTACTTGAGGAAAAATTAAAAATATAAGAATGAAAAACAATACGATCACAACAGGAAAAAAGATTTCTGCAGCATGACTCAATGCTTCGATGCCAAGACGCATCGCAATGACTACAACAAGTAAAAATATTACTAGCACAAATTGAATCGGTGTATCCGGCAGCACCTGCGCTACTATAAAATCGCCAACTTGCCAAAGAATCACCCCTGAATCAAGAAAAAAATAACTAACAAGTAATATTCCGACGATTTTTCCAAACCAAGACCCTAAAATTTTTTCACTCATTTCTATCAGTGTTATGTTAGGAAAGCGGCTGCCCAACACGCTGTACAAAGATACAAGCAATAATCCCACACCTAAAGAAATAAGTGCTGAAATCCAGGAATCTTCCATACTTTCCGTTGCAACATTTGAAGGAACATATAAAATTGTATCTCCAATAACGAATAAAGAAACCAAGATCGTAAATTGACGTCTGCTTATTTTTGAATTCTCCACCATTTTGTTTACCATTCTCCATATGTACGTAATAAAACCCATTTTCCCTATAATTATTACTGTTTCCTAAACTGCCCTATTCATACTTCTCTAAAAAAAGCGGCTGGTCCATATGGACCAGCCGCTTTTTTTATTATCCAGTTCCAGCGCCGCTCACAATGGGCGCCTTACGCTTTTCTTACAAACTTGGGTACATTTCGAATTTGCTTGTTAGTTCTTCAACGCGTTTTTCTGCTTCTTTGAGCTTGTCTTCGTTTTCAACGTTTTTAAGAACAAGTGCGATAATAGAAGCAATTTCATCCATTTCTTCAAGACCGAAACCGCGTGATGTAACAGCAGCTGTACCGATACGGATACCGCTCGTTACAAATGGGCTTTCAGGATCATATGGAATCGTGTTTTTGTTTACTGTAATACCGATTTCGTCTAACGCTTCTTCCGCCACTTTACCAGTAATGCCAAGGCTTCTTGTGTCTAAAAGAAGAAGGTGATTGTCTGTACCGCCAGACACTAAGTTAATGCCTTCTTTTTGAAGACCTTCTCCAAGACGCTTCGCATTGTCGATAATTTGCTGTGCATATGCTTTAAAGTCATCTTGAAGTGCTTCACCGAATGAAACAGCTTTCGCAGCGATAACGTGCATTAATGGCCCACCTTGAAGACCAGGGAACACAGACTTATCAATTTTTCTGCCAAACTCTTTGCCCAGTTCTTCGTTGCAAAGAACCATACCGCCGCGAGGACCGCGTAATGTTTTGTGTGTTGTTGTTGTAACAAAATGCGCATGCGGTACTGGGTTTTGGTGAAGACCTGCTGCAACAAGACCAGCGATGTGGGCCATATCAACCATTAAGTAAGCACCAACTTCATCAGCGATTTCACGGAATTTCGCAAAATCAATTGC
The DNA here is from genome assembly GCF_003318295.1 of Bacillus taeanensis. Lineage (GTDB taxonomy): Bacteria > Bacillota > Bacilli > Bacillales > UBA6769 > Maribacillus > Maribacillus taeanensis. The sequence continues at coordinate 65,734 of NZ_QOCW01000017.1, read as the reverse complement.
GCGAGGATATGCACTTGCACCAGCAACGATTAATTTTGGCTTATGCTCAAGTGCTTTTTGACGAACATCTTCATAATCAATGCGGTGTGTTTCTTTGTCTACACCATATTCTACGAAGTTATATTGTACACCACTGAAGTTAACTGGACTTCCATGTGTTAAGTGACCACCATGTGAAAGATTCATTCCAAGCACTGTGTCGCCGTGCTCTAAAATTGTAAAGTAAACGGCCATGTTTGCCTGTGCACCAGAGTGAGGCTGTACGTTTACATAGCCTGCGCCAAAGATTTCTTTTGCGCGATCGCGAGCGATGTCTTCTGCAATATCAACATATTCACAACCACCGTAGTAACGACGGCCAGGATAACCTTCTGCATATTTATTTGTTAATACAGAGCCTTGTGCTTCCATAACCGCTTCGCTTACAAAGTTTTCAGAAGCGATAAGCTCGATTTTGCTGCGCTGTCTTCCTAATTCTAATTGAATGGCATCAAAGACTTTTTGATCTTGTGCTTTTAAATGTTCCATGATGATCCCCTTTCGATTTTCCCATTTTCCGTATTTTAAAAATTAAAAAGGTTTTTTTCTCATGTTCATTCTAACATGAATTATGAATAATTCTAGTTAAAATTTTGTTAAAATCAAGTTTTTTTATTTGAAAAACGAATTTTGTTTTTGAAACCCTTTGCTAATGTACGTGATTTAAGGTTACTGCATATGATTGCACAGATGCCGAGGGGGAATTTGTTAATCTTCTAGAAGATTAGATTTGCTTGACGCAAATCCGAGCGGAAAACCGTGCTCGAAATCCCCCTCTCTATGAAGTTTATTCTTAAATTCTTGTTCCTAAAGCGCCTCTTCATTCACTAATATAAACATTCATGATTTTATTATGTAATAAAGCGGATTACCTCATTCAGTAACCCGCTTGTTTATAAATGTTGGCTAGAAGCAGTGAAATTCTTTATTTGGATAAACAGCACGTTCGCCGCCAATGAGTTTTGGACGGGTTTTTGCAAGGGTCACATGCGCTTCCCCGACTTTTTTAACACGACTTCTAACAGGAACGGCGACATGCTTTAAGTGCATACCGATGAATGTGTCACCGATATCAATTCCCGCGTCTGCTTTAATAAATTCAACCACGGCAGGCTCTTTAAAATGATGATAAGCATATGTGGCCATCGAACCGCCGGCAGAGCGCATCGGGATAACAGATACTTCTTCATAGCCGCGCTGTTCTGCTGTCTCACGTTCAACAACAAGGGCACGGTTTAAGTGTTCACAGCATTGAAAGGCAAGCTGTACGCCTGTTTTCTCTCGAAATGCGGCTGCTTCTTTATAAATTGCTTCTGCAATCTCATCGGTGCCGGATGTGCCAATTTTTTCACCAATCACTTCACTTGTACTTACCCCAATTACAAGCAGATGACGAGATGATAACGGCATACTTTCCACTAAATCTTCTAAAACCGCGCGAACTTCTTCGCGAATAATCGCCGAATTGTCGCTCATTTTTTCAACTCCTTTATACTGCAGGGCGAACTCGTTAAGCTTGTTGGTCTTCATATTCTGAAATTTTACTTACACGACGCTGATGACGTCCACCTTCAAAGCTCGTTTCAAGCCATACTTTTGCGATTTCTCTCGCAAGGCCAGGCCCAATGACACGCTCACCCATCGCAAGCACATTGCTGTCATTATGAAGACGCGTTACTTTTGCTGTAAATAAATCATGAACAAGGGCACAGCGAATGCCTTTTACTTTGTTTGCGCTAATTGAAACACCAATTCCTGTCCCGCAAATGACAATACCGCGATCTGCTTCACCGTTGGCTACTTTTTCCGCTACTGGAATTGCATAATCGGAATAGTCAACAGATGTATCACAATTGCAGCCAAGGTCTTCATACTCGACACCGGTTTCCTCCATTAAACTTTTAATTTCTTCTTTTAAATTTACTCCCGCATGATCAGAACCAATTGCTACTTTCACAACTTTCCCCTCCCAAAAATTATCGTATTATAATGCAGCAGCCTGTTAAAGAACGCTTACACTTGCTTCAAATAGTAGTGTCGTTTCTCGCTGTTGTCAATTGATTTCTCGACTCTACCAGCGAATTCACTTAGGAATAACGCCCTTTATTCATCTTTTATTTTTTGTCTGAGCGCTTCAATTAATTCATCAAGCTCCTTCAGTGTTTCTCGATAAATATCAACAGGACCGCCGAATGGATCGATAATATCATTAGAAGGAATATCCCGCTCAAGCTTTAACACCCGCTCACGCAAACGTTGAATTTCTTTAATTAATACTTTATTTGGTTCGCCCTCATTATTTTGCTGTTCACCGATAAACAACGCCTGTTTTGTTTCAAGCTCTGCAGACAGCTCCTGCAGTTTATCTATAGTATCCTTTACCGCCTTATCTTCTAAAACAAACTCTTTTAAGGTGTATACTTTTTCAACGCTTTCCGGAAACTGCTGATGCACATAGCGTTTGTGGTTTTCCGTCATCGTTAAAATAACATCTGCCCATTTCACAAGCTCTGTTGTCAGCTGCTGGGAGCGGTGCGAAACAGGAATATTTTTTTCGGATAATACCATTGTCACTTGCGGACTTTCTTTCGTACCGTTTGAAGCAAAAACACCCGCTGATTTTACTTCAAGATCTTTTTCTTTATGCCGCAGCAGCGCCTCCGCCATCGGACTTCGGCATGTATTTCCTGTACAAACAAATAGTATCTTCTTCAATAGGATCACCTCTTACCTCTTATTATTCTATATTTTGAAGTAAATTTAAATCATCATGATGCATTTATTGTTTCAAGCCGTTTAGAACTTCTTTTCTTTCTTTAAAAACTCCTGCTGCTACGAAAATATTCCCTTTATTAAAAAAAGAAAACGAGCAGACATTAATTGACTGCTCGCTTACTGATAGATATGAATGAACATACTTATTTAAAAAATAACAATGAGGCTTATTTCCCACTAAACTATTCAACTATAAAATTAGTGTTCCTGACTTATAATAAAAATGATCTTCATAAAAATGTAAATGCTTTTTTATAAAGTTATTTCCGATATCTAATAGTTTTCTTATTTGTAAAAAATAACCAAATAAATACAGCAGAAATTAAGCTTTTAAAGCGGAAACAATAACTTAATACCAAACGCAAGCAGAACACAGCCGCCGATCGCTTCACTGTATGTACCAAACCACTTCTGCACCTTTTGGCCGAGCAGCAAACCGAGCCATGTTAACCCAGTGCTTGCTAGTCCAAATAACGCGATCGTCAAAAAAACGCGCGCCCCGACAATGCCAAGACTAAGCCCAACCGAAAAGCTGTCAAGACTTACACTTAATGAAAATAAAATAAGACCAAAACCAACCGGCATCACAAACGGCTTGTCATCTTCTTGAAAAGACGATCGAATCATCTGCCCGCCTAATAGCAGCAGAAGTGCCCCGCCAACAAGTGTGGCAATTTCTCCAAAGTGCGAGGATAGCACTTTTCCAATTAACATTCCGAAAAGCGGCATAAATACGTGAAAGATTCCGATTGTTAGTCCAATTATAAAAATTTGCTTTGAACGAAGTGAAATCATTCCCATGCCAAGCCCAATTGAAAAAGCATCCATGCCAAGCGCTACCGCCATCATGCTGAGCGTTAACAGTTCCCCAAGCATTGCTGAAGCTGTCATTGTCATCTCCCCTTAAAACCCGCTAATTCACCATATGCACGTCCAAGGAAAAATAGACGATTATTCCATTTCGATAAATCGTGCTATAATTGACGAAAAGCCCATGTTCTTACAAACTTAAGAACTCGAGCTTCATATGAAAAGAACTGGAGGATTTAAAATGGAAGTACATCGCTCAATTTCAAAACATTCCGAATCACAACATAAACGGATTTCACTATTCCGGTCATTAGATGCACAGCGCGAGCTTGCGATTGAAGATGCGGTAAGAAAATGCCAAAACGGCGAAGAGTTTTCTATCGAGGCAATTAACGCGGTAACAGCAGAAATTAATGAACTTGCAAATCAAGGGATTGTCCCGACACGCAAGCTTGTTACAAAAGACATGATCCAGCAGTATGTTGAAAAACTATAAAACAGCACAAACAGCTTAAGCTAAACATTCAAAAATTGATATTTTCTTAATTTAAAAAACAAAAAATACCCGTTTGCAAGAGAATGCAAACGGGTATCTTAATTTATTAAACACTATGATATCATTACTTTTCCTAAACAAACCATTCCCTATTTTCTACAAAAACAGCTTTCCTCACATCATCTATACATACTTTTTTCGATCGCAATATCCCTTATACAAAACTTGTACAGCTTACTCTGACGCAGTGCGGCCGCCTGCTGCTTTTTCTAAACGATTCATCACAGCAGCTCCAACACCTTCTTGTGGAAACACTTCACTATAAATATTATCCACATGTGAATAATCAAACGCTCTTAGTACATCGTAAAGACGATTGGCAACTGTGGATAAATCAGAACGTGTTCCACAGGCAATAACAATGTCTGCATCATAAGCATGTTTGTTTTCTTCTGTTGTTAAAACACCGACTTTTTTCCCGAGCTTCCGATCATCATTCACAAGTTTTTGAAGCATTTCTTGTGAACCTGAAACGAGCGTAAGTGGGGCTTTTGGCGCATAATGCGTATATTTCATGCCCGGTGATTTTGGGGCTTGTCCACTTGAAAGAAGAGCTGGGTCAATCGCAACGTCGCCAACAACTGCTTCAAGTTCTTCTTTTGTTACACCGCCTGGTCGTAAAATCGTTACGATATCTGTTGTGCAGTCTACAACAGTGGATTCCACGCCAACACCTGTCGGACCGCCATCAACAATACCGGCAATACGGCCGTCAAGATCCTCATAGACATGTTTTGCTGCTGTTGGGCTTGGTTTTCCCGATAAATTTGCACTCGGTGCTGCCACAGGAAGATCGGCATAACGAAGCAACGCTAAGGCAACCGGATGATCCGGCATTCTTACCGCAACAGTCTGAAGACCTGCCGTTACTTTTTCTGAAACAACATCGCCTTTTGGCATCACAAGTGTTAATGGGCCAGGCCAAAAATGGGCCATTAATTTTTCGGCATTTTCAGGGATTTCGCTTACAACGCCTTGAAGCTGCTCACGTTTTGCAATATGAACAATCAGCGGATTATCACTCGGTCTTCCTTTTGCTTTAAAAATTTTTTCGATCGCTTCATCAGATAAAGCATTGCCGCCAAGTCCATAAACCGTTTCTGTCGGAAAAGCAATCACTTCATTTTTCTTTATCCACAAAGAAGCCTCTTCAACCTGTGGATAACTTTCCGGCGAGTCCTCGTCCACTGTCCAATAATATGTTTTTATTCCAGTCATTTTAAACGCCACCTTTTTTCTTATATGTCAAGTGTTTTCTGACTTTTTTCAACACTTCACAAAAAAAGATTTTCAGTTATCCACTGTGGATATTTTTTGAATTTTTTCACAGATAAACTTGTGGATAACTTTTGTTGGTTTTTTTAAGTTTCTAATGAACAGTACATCGCTGCTGCTTGAGCGGTATCCTGCCCACGCACTGCATATTTAATACTTTCTGGAAGCTGTTCTTGATCTATTTCTTTAAAACCTAATACCGAAAGAAACTCCGCATGTCCTGCTGTAAATAAATATAAACTGTGAAGCTGTTTTTGTTTTGCCGCAGCAAAGACGGTTTTAAAAAAGCGCACTGTTTTTTCAGCATCCCAATCTTTTGCCATCACAACAAATGAACGCAAAAGACCAACTGTTTCATAGGCTTCAATTGCAATCATTGCGATAATTTCCTGCTGCTCATTTTCAACAATAATCGTATTAGACATATTTTCAGGTAGCTTTTTCACCTTTGCTTTTTCCGCAAAAGCATGGATTCGCTTTTCATCTCCTTGTTCCGCTTGACGCATCACCAACATCTTCATTCCTCCTATTTTCATTCTTTGAAACTAGTTTATGAAAATAGGACAAGACTATGACAGAAAGAAAAGCGGAAGGCGCCTGCAGCTGGATAGAAAAACGGAAGCGGCCTGTTTCACTCCTAGAAGGAACCGGCCGCACAATCAAGACAATACCTGTATAGGTTAGCCAAAAAGCTTCGAAAACCATTCAACAAGAAAGAACTTTACTTCCACTTTGCCATCGTCTTCTGAAGAAGCGGCTTTTTCTGCTTCAAGTTCAGCATCACTTCCAACCGCTTCACTCCCATTCTCTTCTTTGACCGCTTGACCGCTGTCTATATCTAAAAAGCACAGCGGAGGAAACAGTACACACCACCAGTTTGCCCCTAGCCCTTCTCCAAGCGTAATCAGTACGGCTTCATAATTTCCAGCAGGATAAATATAATCACCATACATTTTTGTCGGAAACGCCACTTTGCCAAGCTTTACTGAAAAGCTTTGCTGAATACCGCGCGCTTTTAGTTCATGTGCAACAATTTCTTTAATTTCCGGTAAATGACGAGCAATTTCTGCACGAGCAAGTTCAATTGATTTATAGTTTTCAACCCATCCTGCAATCTCAACGTTCACAAGATCACGGATTTGTCGTTTCACTTCTTGATCTTTTTCAGAATTTGAGTTTGCTAGAATACGAAGGCGAATCGCCTCATCTGGGATAACAGTTGATTCTAATGCATCATACGGCTTATGCATATTAAATGAAAGAACAATTACACACATCATTAATAATAGATTAGAAAAAATCACCTTCTTGTTTTCCTTAAACGAAAAAGCATTTATTTTTCTTTTCATATTATTGACCACTTTATAAGATGGAAGTTTATGAATAAGTGCGTTTTGTTTCATTTTTCTGCCACCGTCCCTTCACTAATCAGTGTGGACAGCGGCATTATTTATTAAACAAAGATTCGTCCGTCAAAACGTTCAGTAATTCGACAGCCTTAACTTAATCTACATTTGTGGATATCGTGTTAATTTTGACTCATGCTTTCAACATTCGTTGAAAGCGTGCGAAACAGTTTCTTTGCACGAATGAGTCAAAATTAACATATCTATATTTCAATTTTAAATATAATATAGATTAGCGAATCACCGCGAACACCATGCGATCTTTGCCGTTAATATCATATTCTACTTTCACATCAGCTTGTGGATAAACGGCTTCAATCATTTCAGCAACCGCACTTCCCTGCCCAGCTCCGACTTCAAAGGCGACAATTCCTGTTTGATTCAGTACGTTCGGCAAACTAGAAACAAGCTTTCGATACAAATCATAGCCGTCTAATCCGCCATCAAGCGCTAAAATCGGTTCATGGGCGCGGACAATTTCATCAAGTGTTTCAATTTCTTGTTTCGGAATATATGGAGGATTAGAGACGACAACATCAACTTTTTCACCGCGTTCAATAAGAGGCGCGAATAAGTCTCCTTGTAAAAAGCGGACAGATGCCCCCAACTCCTCGGCATTTTGCTTCGCCATTTTAAGTGCCGCTTCAGAAATATCCACAGCCGTTACATCAAGCTTTTTATTTTCAAGCGCTAATGTAACTGAAATTGCGCCGCTTCCTGTTCCGATATCGACAACTTTAATAGACGCTTTACCAGGAAAAACTGCTTCCATGCGCTCGAGTAAACCGTGCACAAGCTCTTCGGTTTCCGGTCTTGGAATTAATACATCCGGGCTAACCGCAAAAGTACGTCCATAAAACCTTTCAATACCGGTAATATGCTGAATCGGAATTCCTTCGCTGTGCTTGTGGACAGCCGCAAAAAAAGCATGCCCTTTATCCACAGGAAGATCTTCCTGCAGCCTCATTAACAAGCCTGTTCGGTCCACATTAAGATAATGCCGAAGCAGAATTTCTGCGCCGTATTCTTCACGATTATGTTCCTTCAAAAAAGAAGAAGCCCAATTCAGGGCTTCAATGATGCGCCATTTCTTTTCCATTATTCTTCAACCTGCTTCATTGCTGCGGTTTGTTCTTCTAAAACAAGTGCATCAATAAATTCATCAAGTTTACCTTGTAAAATTTGATCAAGCTTTTGAATCGTCAGACCAATACGGTGATCTGTTACACGATTTTGCGGGAAGTTATACGTACGAATACGTTCAGAACGATCGCCCGTACCAACGGCAGATTTACGTGTTGCCGCATATTCTTCCTGTGCTTCCTGCTGAAATTTATCATAAATACGAGCACGAAGAACTTTCATTGCTTTTTCTTTATTTTTAATTTGCGATTTTTCGTCCTGACATGAAACAACAACACCTGTTGGAAGGTGGGTTAAACGAACAGCCGACATTGTTGTATTAACACTTTGTCCACCTGGTCCGCTTGATGTAAACGTATCAACACGAATATCTTTTTCATGAATATCAATTTCTACTTCTTCCGCTTCAGGAAGCACGGCTACTGTCGCTGTTGACGTATGAATCCGTCCCCCTGATTCTGTGGAAGGAACACGCTGTACGCGGTGTGCACCGTTTTCGTACTTTAACTTTGAATACGCACCTTTTCCATTAATCATAAAAATAATTTCTTTATAGCCGCCAAGCTCTGTATAACTCGCTTCAATGACTTCCGGCTTCCAGCCCTGCACTTCAGCATAGCGGCTGTACATCCGGTAAAGGTCGCCCGCAAACAGTGCTGCTTCATCTCCGCCTGCCGCGCCGCGAATTTCAACGATAACGTTTTTATCATCGTTTGGATCTTTCGGAAGCAGAAGCACTTTTAATTTCGCCTGCAGCTCTTCTTCTTGATCCTGCAGTTCTGAGATTTCCATTTTCACCATTTCACGCATTTCGTTATCAAGCTTTTCTTCAAGCATTGACTTTGCGCCTTCAAGCTCTTCTGTTACCTGCTTGTATTCGCGATATGCCGCCACAATTTCCTGCATATCAGACTGCTCTTTTGAATATTCGCGAAGCTTATCCATATCACTAATCACTTCAGGATCACTTAATAATTCATTTAATTTTTCATAACGATCTTCTATTGACTGTAAACGTTCTAACACGCTTTTCACCTCATTTACATTGCATTACAATGCGAGAAAACCCCAGCAAGCTGACTGTTTTCTTCTATGTTTATTTATTAACTGTACGCTGTTTATTAAAACGTATCAATTTAAACTGATTTATAACAGTATAATTATAGTATACGTTATGATGGGAGTCAAAGTGTTTAACATTCCCGAACACATCCTTTCCCATTAAACTTTCCGTTATAATGAAAGAAGGAAATCTAAACTTTTTACCAGCACCTCCACACATTATCTTTAAAAAGGTGGGAATACCGTTGCCTAAACGTCTTTATTGGAAGGTATGGCTTCTTATTACTTTAATTTTGATCGTTATTTTTTCCCGCGGATTTTATGGGAATTTCGCGAAGAACGTCCGCTTAACATTGCGGTTTTGGATAAAACCGTTCCAAAAGAAGATTATCGGGAACACCTCGGCTTGTTTTGGTTATTAACCCATGAAAAAATCGCAACGCCCGATTATAACCTTTATGAGCTTGAAGAAGACTATTACGGCTATGATCCTTATGAATCAAAAGGGGATACAGAGATGGAGCTTCTTCCTAATCTTGATATGATTTATATTGCCGATACGTACGGTGTTTATACTGATGATCTAAGAGAACTTCCTGAAGGAGAACGCTCTGAACTTCTTTACGGTGCTCTTGAACTAAAAGAACTCGATCAGCTGCTGCTTGCCAAAGAAGAACATACCACTCTCATCGCTGAATTTAATACCTTTGCAAGCCCAACCAGTGGGATTGCACGAAAAGGTGCTGAAAAAACCTTTCATCTCGATTGGAGCGGCTGGATAGGGCGGTATTTTCCTGACTTAAACAGTTCAGAAGTTCCACCTTGGCTAATTCGAAACTATGAAGCACAAACAGGGGAAAAATGGCGCTTTAAAGAAGGCGGACTTGCATTTGTTCATGAAAGCGACCGCGTTATCGTCTTTGATCGGGAAGGATATGAGGAAAAGGTAACATTTCAATGGACTGATTTAGGAAAACGCCATTATCCAAACGGAAAGAATACTGAATACCGCTATTGGTTTGATATTGTTGTTCCCGAAAAAGATACAACAATTGAAGCCGTGTATGAATTAAGCTTACGAGAGAGTGAAAAAGAAATTTTACAAAAAGAAGGCATTCCGCTTACATTTCCCGCTGTGATTCATCACCCCCAACACCATACCTATTATTTTGCGGGTGATTATGCGGATACAGTGAAAGTTGGATTTGAAAAGTAGACAACTTCCATTCTCGTTTCCAGCTGGGCCGCTTCAAAAAATGAAGAATTTTATTGGCGTTCCTATATTCCAATGATGCAAATTTTACTAGAAGAAGCAGAAGTAAAAAGAGAACAACAAGCGAAAAAAGGTGAGTAAATGAAAAACATCGATCGAAAAAAGCTGAAAAAGTTTTTATTATGGTTTCTATTTCTTAGTACGTTCGGCGTAGCTGGCGGGGTTACTTTTCTTTTTTCTGTCATCGTTCCATACGAACAGTATCTTTCTGATCAAGGAGCCTCACAGCGGAAAGTTGACAGCATTTTAAAATATTTCGTCGTCGGCTGGGTGGTGTTTGGATTTTTTGTCTCGTTTTTATATTACCGCTTTTTGCTTCGAAAAAAAGAACGTTTTATTATACCAGCACTTATTGCCTTTTTAACAACGATTGCGGCCGGTACGGTGACCTATTTGTTTTTTTCAGCAAACTCGACTGTCGTAATTGCCTCACAAGGTGATGTGGAAAGTTATGGAAAGAAGACTATGAAAAAGCCGTTCTCCGTTATCAAACCATTTTAAGTGAGGTTCACGAAGATACCGAAAAGTTAGGAATACGTTTTGAAGCAGACATTCCTTTTTGGTTTGATAAGCGCCGTTATGAAAATAGTCGATACGGAAGCGGGACATTAAGCGAATGGATTATTAACCTTGCAGACAGTGTGACAGTGATGGCTTACCGCAATAAGCTTGATGGCAATAACGGCATTTTAGCACTAACGAAAAATGAAATCGATTATGCCGAAAAACAGAAAAAAGAAATTGTCATTGCCCTTGAAACAAAACCGCTTGAAGAAAGTCATTTAAGCTTTGCCGGTAATCTGAAAGGACTCGATCAAGCAATCAATGAAATTAACAACATTTATAGCTCATACAAAAGCTTTCGCGGCATTGCCGTTCATGATTATAACTATTGGAAAGCGCTCGAGACGAAATAACGAACGTTACAATTTGTGCCTAAACGGGAATAATGAATGCATCAAAAGAAAATGAGGTGAAGGTATGCAGTATGTTATTATTGGCGGTGATGCGGCCGGCATGAGCGCGGCAATGCAAATTATTCGAAACGATTCAAATGCATCTGTCATTACTCTCGAAAAAGGCGGCATCTATTCCTACGCCCAGTGCGGGCTGCCTTATGTAATCGGTGGGAAAATTCCATCCACAGATAAACTGATTGCGAGAAAGCGAGAAACGTTTCAAGATAAATATGGGATTGATGCCCGCATTTATCATAATGTGGAGCGCGTTGATCCAAATCATAAACGAGTAGATGGAAAAAACTTAAAAACCGGAGAAACTTTTTCGATTGAATATGATCGCTTGTTAATCGCAACAGGAGCGGATCCGGTTCTGCCAAAATGGGAAGGGATTCATCTTAAAGGTGTACATAGCTTAAAAACCATTCCTGACAGCCATGAAATTATGAAAGACATAGACACCGCCGAAAAGATTACGATTATTGGCGGTGGTTATATCGGACTTGAAATGGCTGAAAATTTTGTGGAACTTGGAAAACATGTCACCATTATTCAGCGCGGTGAACAGCTTGCAACGATTTTTGATCAAGAAATGGCCGAACTCATTCATGCTGAAGCGAAACAGCACGGCATTGAAGTGCGGACAAGTGAAACCGTTACAGCGCTCAAAGGAAAAACGCGTGTTGAAGCGGTAGAAACAGAAAAAGGAACTTATGAAACAAATTTTGTCCTGGCCGCAGTCGGCATTTCACCAAATACCGCCCTTATTGAAGATACAGGCATCGTGACAAGCATAAAAGGAGCGATTGCCGTCAACCGCTATATGGAAACAAACATAAAAGACATTTATGCGGCGGGCGACTGCGCCGTCCATTATCACCGGGTAAAGGAAAAAGATGATTACATTCCGCTCGGCACGCACGCCAATAAACAAGGACGCATCGCAGGTCTTAATATGGCTGGAAAATCACGCACTTTTCAAGGGGTTGTCGGCACGTCGATTATGAAATTTTTTACCCTTGCACTCGGGCGCACAGGGCTATCAGAAAAAGAAGCAGCGCAAATGAATATTCCATGTGAAAGCATTGTCTATGATTCAACCGATCATGCAAGCTATTATCCGAATGCAGAGCCTATCCACATGAAACTTCTTTATCGAACAGACAATAGGCAGCTTCTCGGCGGACAGTTTATCGGCAAAAGCGGTGTAGATAAACGTGTCGATGTGTTAGCTGCTGCTCTTTATCACAACATGACAATTGAAGACTTAGAAAACCTTGATTTAGCTTATGCGCCCCCGTTTAACTCTGTATGGGATCCGCTGCAGCAGGCGGCACGCAGAGCAAAATAGCTGTAAGAAAAAGAAGGGGCGCCTTTAAAAGCCCCTTCTTTTTCTTATCGGTTGGAATCAGCAAACGGCAGCAGAATTTCAGCCGTTGTACCTTCGCCTTTTTTGCTGTAAAAATGAAGTTTCCCTTTATGGTTTTCAATAATTTTATAGCAAATCATCAGTCCTAAGCCTGTTCCTTTTTCTTTCGTTGTATAAAAAGGTTCACCAAGCTGTTTTAAACGCTCTTCTGGAATGCCGCACCCTTGATCAATAATACGCACTACTGCCTGCTCGTTATTTTGCTTTTTGCCTTCAATAACAATAGTACCGCCCTTTTCCATTGATTCGATGCCGTTATTTAATAAATTAATAAGCACCTGCTTTAATTGATTGCCCTCACATTCAATGAATGGAATATCCTCTTCACAATTTGTCACAAATTGAATATTTTTTAAAAGCGCTTCTGCTTCAAGTAATTTCACAACATCGTTCAAAAGGTTCTTCACGCTCTTCTTTTGAAAGGAGATTGCCTGCGGTTTTGAAAGAACGAGAAGTTCACTAACGATAAATTCAATTCGTTCAAGCTCTGACATCATAATATCGACATATTCCTGCTGTTTGCCGTTTCCTGATGCTATAAGCTGTGTAAATCCTTTTAAAGCTGTTAACGGATTGCGAATTTCATGGGCAACTCCTGCCGCAAGACGCCCTACAACGGAAAGCTTATCCGACTTCTTTAAAAGCTCTTCTGCTTGTTTGCGTTCGGTAATATCGCGAAACACAACAACATAGCTTTCAAGAAAACCTTCTTCATTTGTTACAGACATTCCTTTTGCTTCAAACACAACCCACTCACCATCTGTATGAAGCTTTCGAAGCTCAATTCCATTTCGAAGTTTTTGATCAAAGGCACTTCTTAATTCTTCCCTATCCTCAGGGTGAATAAAGTCAAAAATCGATTTTCCTTCATAATCGCGCGGCTGACGCTTTAGCACCCGTTCATGTGAAGGTGATGCATAGAAAACAATGCCTTCTGGATTCAAAATGACAATGAGATCGTGGGTATTTTCAGCAATAATCCGGTATTTTTCTTGGCTTTCCCGAAGTGCCTGTTCAACAAGTTTACGATCTGTTATATTGCGAAATACTGTTTGAACGGCAGGCATATTTGCATATTCGATCGGCACGCTCGTCATTTCCACATAAATACTTCTGCCTTCACGGCTAATAAATTTTTGTTCGATAAAGGGAAGGGTTTCACCTTGCTCGACAAGTTTCATTCGTTTTTTCATATCGTCTAAAGAATCGGGGTGAATATAAGAGATAAACGACTCTCCAATCGCATTTTCTTTCTTTTCAATTCCAAGCACTTCTGCCCCCGCTGTATTAATAAATAAAATTTCACCATCGTGGTAGACAACAAAGCCATCCGGACATAATTCCACTAATCGGCGATAATGTTCTTCACGATCTTTTATTTCCTTCTCTTTCTGCTTTTTCACCGTAATATCACGCGTAATGCCGGCAATGCCGGTAACATTGCCATATTTATTGCGCACAGGAGAAAGAGTTAAACTAATATGAAACAATTTACCGCTTTTATGTCTTCTTATCGTTTCAAACCCTTCCACACTGCCCCCATAGCGAACAATTTGAAATAAGTTTACAAACTCGCTTTGAAATTCAGGCTGAATCATTACAAAATTAACTCCCACCACTTCTTCCTGCTTCCAGCCGTAATTTTTTTCAAAGGCACTGTTAATTTGGAGCACTGTCCCCTGCAAATCTAACACGACCATTGAATCAGCAGAATGAAGGAAGAAGGATTCATACACTTCTTTTGTAAGCATCAGTTCATTTTCAAGTCGTTTTTGTTCACTTTGATCTTTTGCCACAACATAAACGCCAACAACTTCATCGTTGCTTATTTTCGGTAAAAACGTAACATTTACATCCACTGTATGCCCGCTTTTACAGGCAAGAACAACATCAATCTGTCGTGACGTTCCCCCGCTGACAAGCTTAAAAAGTTTCTTAATATCAATGAGTTCAGAGGATAACAAGAGATCCTCAAATAACATGCCGCTTAACTCTTTCGTTTCATATCCAAACAACATGCTTGCAGCCGCATTGCTTTCGATTATTTTAGTTTGTAAATCACAAGAAAGAACGGCATCAATATGCTGAGTAAACAATGATCTATACCCATCATCATCATAAAGGGAAGAGCTGCTTCTTTTATTAATAGGAGCTTTTGAGCTATGGTGTTCATAAGGTTTCATTTTATCACCTTTGAAGGAAAGTTTACTTCTATATTCCCTATTCCTTCAGCAAACTCCTGCACGTTAAAAGCAATCTCTCTTAATCATTCACCATAAAAAGCCTCGACAAAGGCTGTCGAGGTTAGTTATTATTTACCCGCAGATGAATGCGGTAGCGAGGTACTTCTTGTTGAATCGCCTGCTCCAGTTCTTGAATTCTGTTTTGCCGCTGGGCTTTCGATGGATTACCTGTAAGCGTGACGTTCACCCAGGCATGATTTCCAACAATTGAAACCGTTGTTGGCTTTGCAAAATTTGTTCGATTTACAAGCGCGCGAATTTTATCTTGATCATCACTAATTGTAAAGCGTTTATCCGATAAATTTCGATAATGATGAGGATTTTGGTTCGTGTCGAAACTGTACTGCACTCCTCTTCCTCCATCTGAAATTTCGTCAAGCTCTTCTTCATTGTTTAACTGATTATTGTAACCAACATCCAACACACCAGTTGTATCATTAGACTGTGCTTGCGGCGGCTCTACAGGCGAACAGGCACCAAGCAAAAGAACAGCGGTTAAAGTGAATGCACACATAATCTTCAAGCTATACACCTCCTACTTTTAAGGTGCCCTAATTTTTATTTTTATGTAGAAAATCTTTTTAATTAGAAAAACTTGGCTTATCGTATGAAATAGGATAGAACCGAAAAAAGCTGCCAAATCGGCAGCTTCTTCTCTATATTTCCGTTATGATTTCACTTTTCTTTGCTTTATAGGGCTTGCCGGGTACTTCATGGCAGTGACGGCACCGCGGTTCATATGATTCGGCAGCACCAACTAAAATAATTGGCTTTTCATATTTTGTATATTTTTAACATAAGAAAAGAGGGGGATGTTTATTATGTCCCCTCTTTATTTTTTATAATGCTACAACACAATGGTTATTTTCCATTGCGACTTCCTCTCCGTTCACAAACAATTTTCGGTCTTCGTTTTCAGGTAAATAGAAACGAAGGCTCTCATATGGAAGCTTGTATTCCCCTTCAATTCTGTAGGTTACATGAATTGCTTCAGAATCAGCATTCATTTGAACGGAAACGATCGTATGATTTTCTTGATAATTTGCTGAAATACCATCATCCTCAAAAAGATCATAGGACGTGCTTCCTGACTTCTTCTTATGCGGGAATAACAAGAAGCCCCTTTCATCCTTTTCCTTACTTTCAAATGAGGAATCTGCATCATTAATCGGAATCATACTTCCAGCTTTAATTAATAAAGGATTATATTCTAATGGTGCCGGGATCGTAACCGTTTGACCACCTTCATACCACTCAGAAGTGTGGAAATCATACCAGCCTGCTTCATGTTTTGGCAGGTAAACAGCTCTTTCTCTTTGTCCTTCTTCCACAACTGAAGCTACAAGTATGGATTCACCTAACATGAAATCATCATTCTCTTCAAATGTTTTGTCATCTGACTCAAACTCATAAAAAGTTGGACGTAGGATTGGCTCATACTTTTCATGTGCTTTGTACAAAGCATTATATAGATAAGGAATGATACGCTGACGGAACTTAATTAAATCACGGATTAACTCCGTTGTCTCTTCATACATCCAAGGCACATTAACCGATTGATCCTCATTCCATGAATGGATCGTAAAACGCGGATGGAAAATCCCATTTTGTACCCATCTTACTAATAATTCCGGTTCCGGAGCCGGTCCTGAGAATCCTCCGATATCATGACCAATATTATAAATACCTGACAAGCTTAATCCAAGTCCCATCTTAATATTGTATTTTAAGGATTTCCAACTCGTATAGTTATCTCCAGACCATGTTTGTACATAGCGCTGCATGCCTGGACTTCCAGATCTAGAAATTAAATACGGTCTAATTTCGGGAGCGAATTCCTTTTGTGCTTCATAAGAAGCCTTCATCATAAGAAGCGGCTGCAGGGAACGTAAAGCTTCAAAACTTAATTTCTCCCCAAATCCATCTACAATTGTATTTTTTGACCAAATTTCAAATTCATTATTATCATTCCAAGTGGAATCAATGCCATATTCTAAAAGCTGCTCTGTTACCTTTTGCTTCCACCAATTCACTGACTCTTCATTGGTAAAATCAAGATATGCACCGACTTCATCCCAAAACTGAGCCATTTCAACTTCTCCATGGTCATTCATAATAAACTTTTTTTCTTCCTTTAATTCATTAAAAACAGGGTGATCTTTTAGCAAAGCCGGTTTAATATTCGCGCAAAGTTTTACACCTTTTTCATGATACTCATTTATAAATCCTTTAGGATCTGGAAACTTATCCGTATTCCAGTTAAATACATAGCGCTTATCTTCAATGGATGTATATCCAGAAGATAATTGAAAAGAATCACAAATAATATCATGTTCTTCACACTGGTCTATAAACTTTTTTAATTGATTTTGTGCATCAGGCGCATCTGTATAAGTCATCGTTGAACCTGAATATCCAAAGCTCCATTTCGGGGCAAAAATTGTTTTACCAGTTAACCAAGAATATTTTTTTACAACATCCTTTACTTCCGGGCCCAGAATCACATAGTAGTCTAAATCTCCAGCCATGGATTGATAATAACGATACCACCCATGATAATTATCCATTTCATTTCCCATATCAAAAATACTTTGTGCCATATTATCATAGAAAATACCAAAAGAAATTCCTGTTTGATTATTTCTAGTAATATAAAATGGAATATGTTTGTATAATGGATCTGTGTATTGAGCATCATAGCCCATCGGATCTATACTTAACATACGATATCGTTTTCCATAACGATCCATTTCTCCACTTTTCTCACCAAGCCCAAAATACTGTTCATTTTTGTCCCGCTGTAAGTAATGGAAGATTCCCTCACCTAATGAACCATCAAAATTATAAGCCTGTGTATTTCGATCAGCAGCAATTTGCTGCATATTCCCATTACCATCTATTGAAAACCAAGTGACTTTAAAGCCATCTAAATCAATATGCAATTTTAACTTTTTTGTTTCAATCGTAACATTATTTCCTTCATTCCGAAAAATATATTGCGGTAATGAAAACGGTGATAAGTCAAAACGATCTCTACCTTTTAAAGGAACGTCATCCATTCCCGGAGCAACAAGCCATGTTTTATTGACCTCAAGTTGTTCACTTTTCGTCATTACTACTCGAATCATATCTTCTTCTAATACAATGACTTTTGCTGTAACTTCTGAACCTTCCAATTGGAACGTTAATATATTACTTTTTTCATCCAAAAATTGAAATTGATAATTTTCTTTTAAAGACATCAAACTCACCTTTTCTTATAGTTATCTGTTATTAAAATTCAAATGGTTTGCACCGATCTTACAGTCATTTCATTTATAAATAAGTTAGCGAATTACTAACTTGCCAATACGATCTTAGATCTCATTAATAACCGAACAACTTTGGCAGAACCATACTAATTTGTGGTATATACGTCACAAGAAGCAGAACGATAATAATCACAAAATAAAATGGGATAAGCGGTTTTATAACGTCCTCTAAATCTAAATTGGCAATACTTGCTCCAACAAATAACGCACTGCCTACAGGAGGTGTAATATTTCCGATACTTAAATTCATGACTAACATAATTCCAAAATGAATGGGATCCATGCCAAAACTTGTAACAATTGGTAAGAAAATTGGCGTAAAAATAAGTACGGCTGGCGTAATATCCATAAATGTCCCTATAAATAATAAGAATATATTTAGAATTAGAAGAATAATAATTGGGTTGTCAGAAATACTCATAATCATTTCACTAATTACAGTAGGAATACCTGTAAAAGCCATGACCCATGACATAATAGAAGAAGCAGCTACAAGCAGCATAATAACAGAGGTAATTTCGACTGCCTCCATTATTATTCTAGGAATATCTGAAATTTTAACCGTACGGTAAATCATAGCTAAAATAAATGTATAGGCTACTGCTACTGCCGCAGCTTCAGTGGCGGTGAACACCCCACCTAAAATCCCGCCTATCACAATCACAATCAACATTAAGCTTGGAATGGCCTCTAGAAACGTTTTAAGAGCTACTTTTAAAGGAACTCTTTCTGATACAGGGTATTTTCTACGCTTTGCAATAATAAAACCAACAACCATACATGCTAAGCCCCATAAAAATCCTGGTAAATAACCTGCAATAAATAAGGCAGCTACTGATGTTCCCCCACTTACTAGAGAATAAATAATTAACGTACCACTCGGAGGGATAATTAATCCGGTAGGTGCAGAAGCAATATTTACAGCAGCTGAAAATTTCGGGTCATATCCTTCTTTTTTTTGCAATGGCCCCATTACACCACCAATTGCCGCTGCAGCTGCAACAGATGAACCTGACAGAGACCCAAACAGCATGTTTCCTAGTACATTCGCATGTCCTAAAGAACCTGGCATTTTTCCAACTAGCACCTTTGCAAAATTTATAAGACGTTCAGCGATTCCACCATTATTCATTAAAATTCCTGAAAGAATAAAAAAAGGAACAGCTAACAATGTAAAGCTATCAAGACCAGTCACAATTTTTTGTGCTGAAGTAAATACAGCCATATCCATCGGCAAAACGATAAAAATAGCAGCCATAGAGGCAATTACAATACTTACCGAAATAGGGACACTTAAAACAAGCATAAGTACAAATACAATAACTAAAACAAGACCTGCTTGTAATGCCATGATGTTCACTCCTTTTTACTCACTATCTAAAGCTGTAGATTTTAGTTCATCTGCGACATTTGCTTATGTTTTACGAAATAATCTTTTATATGAAGAATGGAATAAAATAAAAATAAAACCCCTGATACGATAAGGCTTAAATATAAATACTCCATTGGCATCCCAATAGCAGATGAAACTTGTCCAATTGCATTTTGATATGCTTTTGTCCCTCCAAAAAGGAGAACAACAACAATAAACAATATAACAATTGCTTCAACGAGCAAATGAACGAATAATTGATATTTTACAGGTATTTTTCGAGCAGCAAAAACAACAGCTAAATGTTTCTTCTTTCCGTATGCATAAGCTGAACCAACCATAGTCAGCCAAATAAGAGAATACCTTAAAAACTCCTCTGATATTGTACTAGGTGCACTTAAAACAAAACGAGTAAATACTTGCCAACAAGCAATAAAAACCATCACGATCATTAAAGAACATGTTAAAAACGCTGTAACCCTATCTATTATTTCTCTCATAGGATTTTCACCTTCTCTTCCTATTTTTTAAACCTCTATTTCTGAAGATGAACCTATCAGAAATAGAGGCCTATTTCGTCCTTCCTATTTATTATTTAAGAAAGCTTTGGAAGTCATCAAAGAATGCTGCATTCTGTTCACTTTGTTGTTTATATGCTTCATGCAGCGGAGAGGCTGCATCAATAAACGCTTGTTTATCAATTGTATAAAATGTTACGCCCATTTCTTTTGAAGCATTAACAGATTTTTCAATTGCTTTTTTCCATGCATCTTTATGACTTTCGGATGAAGCTTTGGCTGCCTCTTGAATTGCGTTGCGCTGGTCATCTGACAGCTTTTCCCACATGGCAGTGCTTACAATTAACACATCAGGAACATATTGATGTTCTGTATACGTGTATGCCTTTGCAACTTCACCATGTTTACTATTCGTTAAAGCTGTTTCATTATTTTCAGCGCCATCAATAACACCTTGTTGAAGAGATGTGTAAACTTCACCATAAGACATCGGAGTTGGTGCTCCCCCCATCGCCTCAATCATTGAGATAGATGTTGGACTTTCTTGTACGCGAATTTTCAAACCACTCATATCATCAGGAGACGTTACTTTTTTGTCAACTGTATAAATACTGCGCTGTCCCGCATCATACCAACCAATAGCAATGAATCCATCATCTTTTGTACCTTGGAAAATTTCTTGAACAGCCTCACTATTATCCATTACTTCATAATAATGCTCTTTGCTTTGAAATATATATGGAAGTGAAAAAATACCGTAGTTTGAATCAAACGCTTCCAATGCGCTCGCACTTACCTTTGTCATATCAAGCGTACCTGACTTTACAAGTTCAATCACATCACGCTCTTGACCTAATTGTCCATTTGGAAAAATCTCAACCTTTACGCTTCCATCTGAATTTTCATCAGTAAGTTTAGATAACTCCATTAATGAAGCATGAACAGGATGATCTTCAGGCTGATTATGTGCTAAACGCAATGTAACAGGCTTTGCACCAGCGTCTTCTGAACTTCCATTATTTGCATTATTATCTCCACCACAACCAGCTAATAATGATAAAGATACAATACCTGTTGCTGCTATTGATAATATTTTTTTCAATTTCATTTAATATTCCTCCCATTTTTATAATTGTGTAATAAACATACGCTGTTGGGGTGTAATCCTTTTCAAAACAGTTTAATGAAACAAGTAATTTAAACGATAGAAAGAAAAGATTACTTACAAGAGAGCTAAACTCTTATCATTATTATCCATCATATAAAAAACGTTTTCATAAAACACTTTAAAAGGATGCTTCTAAATCTTTTCAAAACAATAATAACAACGTGATTATTACAATGTTCATTTTACTGTATAAAACAGAACATTTCAAGCGCTTTCTTAAAGATTTTATACTAAATAACCTGGAATAGTTTGACACATCGCCATTTTACTGTAAAAATATAAATATTAAATTACTTTTTTTCATTTTTATAATCACGTGATTATAATATATAATTTATTTGTACAAAATAATAAACAGTTGGTGAATTCTCATGAAAATAACGATAAAGGATATCGCAAAACAAATCGGTGTTAGTCATTCAACCGTATCTAAAGCTTTAAATGATAGTCCTCTTGTTAAACCAGAAACAAAGGATAGAATTATAAAATTAGCAAGAGAGCTGGGTTATGAGCCAAATTACGCCGCTCAAAGACTTGCCTCTAAACAATCTAATGTGATTGGCCTTATATGGCCAACACTAGAACGTGTTGCACCATCTATCTTGGTAACGAAAATTAATGAAGAGGTTAGCAAACATAACTATAAAATGATTCTTTCCATCGACTCAATTGAAGAATCGATAGAAATGTACAAACGTTTCCAAGTGGACGGTGTGATTGTATTTAATAAAGATAACATTGGTATGCCTAACTCCTCCCCGTTACCCATTGTTTCTTATGGTGTAAGTGAAAATAAGTCAATTCCTGTTATTGATGTAAATTACAGAGAAGCCATGCATGCAGCCGTTGAATACTTATACCACCTCGGACATGAAAACATTGCATTTGTTGGAGACTTCTCTTTTAATGACGAAAGACAAGTTGAAAAATGTTACGGTTTTCAACAAGCGATGGAAAAATTCGGACTTAAGATTGGTAATCATAACTTAATCAATACGAGAGGGCTGGATTGGTACGATGGATATATGTCCACGATTCAACTTTTAAAATCTTCGTTTAAGCCTACTGCAATTATCGGGTCAAGTTACGACATCAGTGCAGGAATTATCCGTGCATTGAGACAAGCGGACTATATCATTCCAAAAGATATGTCCGTTATTAGTTACGATAATATCCCACAGTTGGAAAGTTTAGAGATTCCATTAACAAGTGTGGGTGTACCTGTTGAAGAAATTGCCAAACATATGGTGAAAACATTGTTAGATTATATTAAAAATCCCAATTCTGTTCCACTAAGTCAAACGTTATCACCCAAAATTTCTGAAAGAACATCCTGTGCACTAGCTAGAACGATAAAAAGCTGAGTATTATTTATAACACCCGTTGTTGTTTCAACTTGATTTTTATATTCTTTTCTAATTTGTTAATTATAAACATGAAAATTAAAAAAATATGGAAAAAAGCAGACCTTGACTCGAGAAGATGATCCCTATAATAGAGGGGGCATCTTCTCCATTGTGATACAATTTTTTGTTTAGAAACTTTCATGCAGAGACTTTATACTCTGGTGACTTAATCGTCTTCTCTCAATCAAACCGATGAATAAATTGAGATAGGAGTGATACTATGAATCCAATCCAGCAGCAAAAAAAGAGACCACAAACAGCATTACCTTAAATTAAAAAGATAATGTGTTGTGGTCTCTCCGCTTCTCATACCGAAAATATTAACTTATCTATAGTGTAACAAATATCTTTCTTTTTTTGTATGGTAAATTAATGAACAATTTCTCCCTTTTTATTAAAAAGCATTGCTCTTGACATTGTATTTTTTACAGTACATATAGAAAATGGTATAATTCACTAAGATTACTAATAATGAACCTTTTACAGGGGGAATATAAAAATGGATTTTAATAAAAGAGCATCTGATGCAACAAAGTTAGGTCGAGCGATACAGTCAGGTTCAATTAATGTAAAAGATATGGCTTCTATTGTAAACACTGCAAACAACTTTAAATCAAGTATTGTTTTACATATTGAAAACAAAATAGTTGATGTAAAGAGCTTTCTTGGACTAAGTGTATCCTTATTGTCTAATTCCACTCAATATAAATTAGAAATTCATGGTGATGACGAAGAAGAAGCAAAAAATGAAATGACAAATGCTTTTAAAGAATATGGAATTAATGTAGAAATTATTTAATCACCATGATAACAAAAAAGAAGCTGCCAATCGGCAGCTTCTTCTATACTTCCGTGATGATTTCACTTTTCTTTGCTTTGTCTGGCTTTCCGGGCACTTCATGACAGTGACGGCACCGCGGTTCATATGATTCAGCGGCACCCACTAAAATAATTGGATCTTCATAATGTGCCGGTTCTTTATTAATAAGGCGCTGTGTACGGCTTGCCGGTGCGCCGCACTGCAAACAAATTGCCTGCAGCTTTGTCACAGATTCCGCCAGTGCCATTAATATCGGCATATGCGAAAAAGGTTCACCGCGAAAATCTTGATCAAGTCCAGCTGCAATGACGCGTTTGCCGCTATTTGCAAGCTCTTCGGCAACATTGACAACATTGTAATCAAAAAACTGCACTTCATCAATTGCGACCACATCTGTATCTTCTTCAATTCTTTCAGCAATTTCATAGGAAGTTTGAACAGGCAGCGCTACAACTGAGTTTCCATTGTGAGAAACAACTGATTCTTCACTATACCGATCATCGATTGCTGGTTTAAATACTTGTACTTTTAACTTTCCAAAGCTTGCTCGACGCACACGGCGGATGAGTTCTTCTGATTTCCCGGAAAACATACTGCCGCAAATAACTTCAAGCCAGCCGCCTTTTTCGACCCGATACATAAATGGTTGCCCCTTTCTCGATGTTCCTTTTTTAACATGTCCAGCTGCAGGCGCCATCGGCTTGAGGTCATAAGTCAATACGTCCAGAAGGTAAAAACCGACCTTCCAGCCGTTTTGCTTTATGCTTGTCGCCGATAAACAGGCGCCTTCCGCTTTTCTCATGACGTAAAAAAACAGGCAAGAGCGATTCTTGCCTGTGGTTTGGTTATTTACCAAATAGAAATCTAGCTTATTTAAGGTTATATTTCTTCTTGAAGCGATCAACGCGTCCACCTGCGTCCGCAAAGCGCTGACGTCCTGTGTAGAATGGATGACATTCAGAACAAATATCTACGCGAAGTTCTTCTTTAACAGAACCGGTTTCAAATGTGTTACCGCAAGATGTACATGTTACAGCAACCTTTTTATATTCCGGATGAATAGCTTGTTTCATTCTTTTCATCTCCTTCCGCCCTGAATCCTTTGGAAACAGAGTTATCTTAAGCACATAGAAGTATTATAACAGGGTCATTTTAAATTTGCAACGTTCTACATAAGAATTTAATCCATCCATCTTTTCAATGATTTCTTAGCGCTTTGCTCCTGCTTTATCTTTTTGAAAGCGTTCAAAGAACTCTTGATTGGATTCTGTTTGTTTTAAACGTTTTAAGAAATGTTCCACAAATTCCGCTGAATCATCCATTGTTTTTCGAATCGCCCATAATGTATCAAGCTCAGGTTTTGGCATTAATAGCTCTTCTTTTCTCGTACCAGAACGACGAATATCAATCGCAGGGAAAATACGGCGTTCAGCGAGACGGCGATCTAAGTGAAGCTCCATATTACCTGTTCCTTTAAATTCCTCATAAATAACATCATCCATACGAGAACCTGTTTCAACAAGCGCTGTTGCTAGAATCGTTAAGCTTCCGCCTTCTTCAATGTTACGCGCTGCCCCGAAGAAACGCTTTGGACGGTGGAATGCTGCTGGATCAATACCACCTGAAAGCGTACGGCCGCTTGGCGGAATCACTAAGTTATAGGCACGTGCTAAGCGCGTAATGCTATCTAATAGAATGACTACATCTTTTTTATGCTCGACAAGACGCATGGCACGCTCTAATACAAGTTCAGCCACTTTAATATGATTTTCCGGCACTTCATCAAATGTTGAATGAACAACTTCTCCTTTTACAGAGCGTTCAATGTCTGTTACTTCCTCAGGACGCTCGTCAATTAAAAGCACAATCAGTTCTGTTTCGGGATGATTTGTCGTAATGCTGTTAGCAATTTGTTTTAAAAGCATTGTTTTACCTGCTTTTGGAGGGGCAACAATTAAACCACGCTGACCAAATCCAACTGGAGCAATCATATCGATAATTCGTGAAGAAATGCTTTTTGCTTCTGTTTCAAGCGTCATTTTCACTTCTGGATATAACGGTGTAAGCGCCGGGAAATGAACGCGTTCTTTTGCTGAATCTGGATCTTCTCCATTAACAGCTTCAACATGAAGAAGACCGTAGTAGCGCTCATTTTCTTTCGGAGGACGTACTTTTCCAGAAACACGATCCCCATTTCTTAAATCAAAACGGCGAATTTGTGACGCTGAAATGTAAATATCCTCTGAACTTGGTGAATAATTAATTGGACGTAAAAAACCAAATCCTTCTGAAGGAATAATTTCTAAAATTCCTTCCATAAACAATAAACCATCTTGTTCGGCCTGCGCTTTTAAAATTGAAAAAATTAGTTCTTTTTTATTCAGTTTGCTGTAGTAAGAAACTTTATATTTACGCGCCTGCTCATAAAGTTCCTTCAGTTTCATATTTTCTAATTCTGATAGGTTAACTCCCATTATGACACCACACTTTAATTGTATAAGATCTTATTTTTTATTGATCATGATAAACGTCTTAAGATGAAGGACATTTAAATCGCGAAGTAAGAATAGAGAAGCAAAAATGAAGTACATACGTAAGATGGCAAACAAGAACCATAATTCATATTTTAACCACATTTCCTATAACTATTCAATCTTTAAATTATTTTTGTTTCATTTTGACAAGGTTACTTTGTTTATTTTGAAAAAAATTGCATAATAAATGGAGGAATTTTTCTGACTGACCATACAACTTATCTGTATGAAAAGCAGGAATCAGAAGATAACGGGGATAATATGGAAAGGTACATGTACTGCCTTTGTTATTACCAATTTAATCATCCCCGGTACAGATGAAATCTTCAAATTTCTTAATGATCGCGCACCATGCAAATACTGCAGGTTGTTCTAGTAAAAACTAAAACTATTCACACTTTATATAAAAAGCATTTTATTTCCTTTCGTTTTCGAAAACATGCTTTTATTTTCAATTTGTTATAAGAGCGTTCTCTCTCAATCACCTGTTCATGACTTAGGAGCTTTTTAACTCTTTTATTTCCTCTTGATCGAGACCTTCTCGCCAAATTTTAGCACCAAGTGTGGACAGCTTTTCAACTAATTCTTCATAACCGCGGTCAATGTGTTCAAGACCTGAAATTTCAGTCACTCCTTTTGCCATTAAACCTGCTACAACTAATGAAGCACCTGCACGTAAATCACTTGCTTTTACCTTTGCCCCTTCTAATTGAGCTGGTCCATTAATAATGGCTGAGCGACCTTCAACTTTCACATTTGCTCCCATACGGCGCAGTTCATCAATATGTTTAAAGCGCGCACTGTAAATCGTATCTGTTACAATACTTGTTCCTTCTGCATTTGTTAACAATGATGTAAATGGCTGCTGTAAATCCGTTGGAAAACCAGGATAAACGAGTGTTTTGACATCAACGCTTTTTAGTTTTCGCTCTTCGTTACCGCGAATGACGACTTGGTCTTCGTTTGCTTCAATGGATATACCCATTTCACGAAGCTTTGCAATGAGTGACTCAACATGCTGTGGAATCACATTATCCACCACGACTTCTTTGCCCATCGCAGCACCTAAAATCATATACGTACCTGCTTCAATACGATCTGGGATAATAGAGTGGCTGCAGCCGTTTAATGTATCCACACCATCAATGCGAATCACATCAGTTCCAGCGCCTTTAATTTTTGCGCCCATGCTGCTTAAAAGGGTGGCAACATCAATAATTTCAGGTTCTTTCGCCGCATTTTCGATAATCGTGCGACCTTTAGCACGTACGGCAGCAAGCATAATATTAATCGTTGCCCCAACACTGACAACATCTAAATAAATACGCGCTCCTTTTAACTCATCAGCACGAAGGTAAATCGCACCTTGTTCATTGGTAACTTTAGCACCAAGCGCTTCAAACCCTTTAATATGCTGATCAATTGGTCTTGGGCCTAAGTTACATCCACCAGGAAGTCCGATCACTGCTTTTTTAAAGCGTCCAAGCATTGCGCCCATTAAATAATAAGACGCTCTAAGCTTTTTTACTTTTCCATTTGGCAGCGGCATAGGAATCATTTTCTCTGGATGGACGGTTAACGTTTTCTCTTCCAATGAGGCCGCGCCGCCAATCTCTTCAAGAAGCTCCCGAAGCAGATGAACATCTGAAATGTTTGGCAGTCCATCAATGGTTACTTTTGATTCAGCTAAAATGGCTGCTGGAATTAAAGCAACCGCACTATTTTTAGCGCCGCTAATATGGACTGTTCCTTCGAGAGGATAACCTCCCTCGATCATTAACTTTTCCATAATAGTCTCCCTTCTTCAGCCCTTAATTAAGAAACCCGTCTTAGAGGGAACCTTAACTATAAAAGGCTTAATATCAAAAGTTGTGAATGTTGTTATAAGAAAAGTGCAAAGCGCCCGTTTATCGGCGTCTGGAACTAGACAACCACTGACGTACAAAAGCTTACACTTCCTTATCGTCTGTAAAAAAGGAAGTTCATGATCATTCGCTTGGACTTATCGTTCTATGAAGATTATTCGATAAAGAATGGGTTTTATTGTACAGTGAGTGGGCAATGAGGATGACTAAATAGGGTCTATTCCCCTCAGATGAGGAGGGGCTGATCCTACACGTTTAAGTCAGCCTCTCTCTATTATTTTCAGGATGTTTAGCTATTTACCTGCACTTTTTTCCAATCTTCTAAAAACTTTTCAAGTCCTTTATCTGTTAATGGATGGTGAATAAGTTGTCCGATGACATTTGGTGGAATGGTTGCAATATGTGCACCAAGGCGGGCTGCTTCTGTAACATGAATGGCATGGCGAATCGATGCTGCGATAATTTCAGTGTTAATTTGATGACGATCAAAAATTTCAGCTATTTGTGAAATTAATAATAACCCATCTTGCCCTATGTCATCAAGTCGGCCTAAAAATGGCGATACATATGTAGCACCAGCACGAGCTGCAAGCAGTGCTTGATTAGCATTAAAAATTAATGTAACATTTGTTTTAATTTTTAAGTCTGTTAATGCTTTTACAGCTTTTAAGCCGTCTTTTGTCATTGGAATTTTCACTGTAATGTTCGGTGCAATAGCGGCTAATTCTTTTCCTTCTTCAATCATTTCCTCAGCAGTTGTCGCAATAACTTCACCACTGACAGAGCCTTTTACTTCTTCACAAATTTCACGAAGACGGTCATGAAAATCTACGCCTTCTTCTTTTGCAACAAGTGAAGGATTTGTTGTAACCCCTGCAAGAATACCTAGTGCATTTGCCTCACGAATTTCTTCTAAATTAGCAGTATCAATAAAAAATTTCATGTTTCGCCACCCCTTTTGATTTTCTAACAGAAAAAAACAATTCTAATTAGAAAGCTGTTTGTTTTTATTCCCATTCAAAACAAGGATAAACCAAAATCACAAAATGTAAACGTTTTATAATTAGTAAAGAGGAAACCGCCTTTTTACAGGCGGTTTTCAATCATAAAAACGAATGATAATTATGCTTTATTTGAAGAACCGAACTCGCGCATTTTACCTTGAACTGTTTCTTTGATCGCTTCACGAGCAGGACCTAAGAATTTACGAGGATCGTATTCATTTGGCTTTTCAGCCACTACTTCACGAAGTACTTTCGCAGAAGCAATTTGGTTTTCAGTGTTTACGTTAATTTTCGCAGTACCGTAAGAAATCGCTTTTTGGATATCTTTTGTTGGGATACCAGTACCACCGTGTAACACTAGAGGTACACCAGTGCTTGCGCCGATTTCTTCCATTTCAGTGAAACCTAAGTTTGGTTCACCTTTGTAAGGACCGTGAACAGATCCTAGTGCTGGAGCTAAGCAGTCAATACCAGTACGCTTAACAAGCTCGCGGCACTCTTCAGGATCAGCGTAAATAACGCCTTCTGCTACAACGTCGTCTTCTTGTCCACCTACAACACCAAGTTCTGCTTCTACAGAAACTCCGTGGATGTGAGCTAATTCTACTACTTGAGCAGTTGTTGCAATGTTCTCTTCAAATGGGTGGTGAGAAGCATCAATCATAACAGAAGTAAATCCTGCATGAATTGCTTTCGCACATGATTCGAAGCTTGAACCGTGGTCTAAGTGAATTGCAACTGGTACAGTTACGTTATATTCTTCGATTAACGCTTTTACCATTGCTACTACTGTTTTGAAACCGCCCATGTAGCGGCCAGCGCCTTCAGAAACACCTAAGATTACTGGTGAATTCTCTTCTTGAGCAGCTTGTAGAATCGCTTGTGTGAACTCAAGGTTGTTTAAGTTAAATTGTCCAACGGCATAACTTTCTGCTTTTGCTTTTTCAAGCATTTCCTTCATAGAAACTAAAGGCATAATGTAAATCCTCCCTTTTCCTAATTGCTATTCCTTGCGCAGCAAGAAAAACGTTTCATCTTCAAGATGGTACAAACGTCGTGTTTTTATGTACACTTTCTTAACTTTTGCGCAAATCACAACTTTTATGCTTAATAGAAGTCGCTTTTATTATAGCATATCACACAGTTATTAGGAGGGGAAAAAGCTGAATATTTCAATGTTTTTATTGAAAACGCTTCCTTTTTGAGGTGTTTAGAGGGCGAGCCTGCTTTTAATGCTGTCCTCGTGAAAAGGAACATTTCGCACCTCAACGTTAAAAGCAGCCTCGCCTAATGATCGAAGTTTGTAGTATTAATCAAGCGGTACTTCTTTCTTTACCGCTTCCCGAATTTCATCAATATCAAACGGCTTCGCAAAGTGTGTAATCGCGCCAAGATCCATTGCTTCATGAATCATATCCAGTTCACCGTAAGCAGTCATAATAATTACTTTAATATCTGGATCCATTTCTTTCACATGCTTTAAAATTTCTAACCCGTCCATCCCAGGAATTTTCATATCTAAAACCACTAAATCAGGATCTTCATCTTTCACAATGGCTAATGCCTGTACCCCATTAGCAGCTTGATAGGTTTTATAGCCTACCTTTTGAAAAATTTCGTTTAATAGAATACGAATTCCATATTGGTCATCAACGATGAGAATTTTTTTATCCATTTTATGTCTCTCCCTAGGTCCATTTTTCTCTGCTTAATTATAGTATAGTTCTCTATTAATTGTATATTTCCTTCCATTTCGTTAAAATCTAATATACAATGATTGTCGGAATTTGACTAGAAAAAATGAAAGATGGTGAAAAATAGATGTTGAAAATTTTTACAACACAGCTTTTAGGCGCCTTTCAAAACATTCAAAAAGAGGAATTTGAAATTGAAGACAGCGCACGATTGCTTGCCCAAACGATTGTAAGTGATGGCACAATTTATTTTTACGGAACAAAAGAAATGAAAGCGGTCGAAAGCGCTGCAGTCTTTGGACCGGACACACTGCCAAACCCGCAACAGCTAAACCTTGAGACAGTTGAACAGCTCACATCACTTGATCTTGTTGTGCTCGCTTCTCGCTTTTCCACAGATAAAGAAGCGGTTGAGCTTGCCAAAAAGATAAAAGCCCAGGGCGCAAAGTTGATTACACTGTCTGCTCATAAAGAAGGAGAGGCTTCCCTTATAAACATTGCCGATTTTTCTATTGATACAAAACTTATGAGTCCTCTTGTTCCGGCTGAAGATGGTTCAAAAATCGGTTTTCCCTCGGCGATTACAGGGCTTTACGGATATTATGCCCTTTATTTAACAACAAAAGAAATAGTGATTGAACATGAATTATAAGCTGATTACTTTTTAAGATGTCCATATTTTAAAAAGTTATCATAAAAAATGAGGATGATCCAAAAGCTTAGGGTCATCCTCGTTTTATTTACTGTTTATTCATTGATGCTTCAATAAAGTCTCTAAATAATGCTTGCGGTCTTGTTGGACGTGATGTAAATTCCGGGTGGAACTGTGACGCCACAAACCATGGGTGGTCTTTTACTTCAACGATTTCAACAAGACGTCCATCTGGGCTTGTCCCAGAGAAAACAAAGCCTGCTTTTTCCATTTGATCGCGGTATTCGTTGTTAAACTCATAGCGGTGACGGTGACGCTCATACACAACTTCATCCGCGTATGCCGCATATGCTTTTGTATCTTCATTTAGCTTACATGGATATAATCCTAAACGAAGCGTACCGCCTAAGTCTTCTACATCCTTTTGTTCAGGCAGTAAGTCGATAATTGGGTATGGTGTGTCTGCTTGAATTTCAGCAGAATGTGCACCCGTTAAACCAAGAACATTGCGCGCATATTCAATCGATGCAAGCTGCATGCCTAAGCAAATCCCAAAGAAAGGTACTTTATTTTCACGCGCGTAACGAATCGCTTCAATTTTCCCTTCAATACCGCGATCACCAAAGCCGCCTGGTACTAAAATACCATCTGCGTCGCCAAGAAGCTCTTTGACATTGTCAGCTGTAACATCTTCAGAGTTTACCCAGGCAATTTCAACATCTGCATCAAACGCATAGCCCGCATGGCGGAGTGATTCAACAACAGAAATATACGCATCTTGAAGGGCCACATATTTTCCAACCAGTGCAATTTTCGTTTTCTTTGATAGATTTAATACTTTATCAACAAGTGCTTTCCACTCTGTCATATCAGCTTCATTGCATTTTAGTTTTAAATGCTTGCATACGATTTGATCAAGTTTTTGCTCTTGAAGTGAAAGCGGCACTTGGTATAATGTTTCCGCATCTTCTGCTTCAATGACCGCATTTGGATCAATATCACAGAAAAGCGCAATTTTATCTTTCATATCCTGCGGAACAGGCTGCTCTGTTCTTACGACGATTACGTTTGGTTGAATACCTAAACTGCGCAGCTCTTTTACGCTGTGTTGTGTTGGTTTTGTTTTCATTTCACCTGCAGCTTTTAAGTAAGGAACAAGCGTACAGTGAATGTACATGACATTTTCTTTGCCGATATCGCTTTTAATTTGGCGAATCGCTTCAAGGAACGGTAAGCTTTCAATATCTCCTACTGTTCCACCGATTTCAGTAATTACAACATCAGCACTTGTTTCACGACCAGCACGGAAAACGCGCTCTTTAATTTCATTTGTAATGTGAGGAATAACCTGTACTGTTCCGCCTAAATAATCGCCGCGGCGCTCTTTGCGAAGTACGGTTGAATAAATTTTACCTGTTGTAACATTGCTGTTTTTGCTTAGATTAATATCAATAAAACGCTCATAGTGACCAAGATCTAAATCTGTTTCAGCACCGTCATCTGTTACGAATACTTCACCATGCTGATATGGACTCATCGTACCGGGATCGACATTAATATACGGATCAAATTTCTGGATTGTGACTTTCATTCCACGGTTTTTCAATAAACGGCCAAGTGATGCAGCTGTAATCCCTTTTCCAAGTGAAGATACAACACCGCCGGTAACAAAAATATATTTTGTGTTCATTAGATTGCCCCCTCAATACAAAGTTATTTTTTCAAATTTAAAAAGAATCTATACAAAATAGGAATAGAGAAAATTGCTGTTTGCTTCATGTATGAAAAACGAAAGCGCCCCGCTTAGCCCAATTTCAATTGGTGCCGGACGCCTCAAATCCACCATTCCTGAAAATAAAAAAACAAAAGTGACACCACGCCTAGGGACGGGGGCACTTTTGTTGAGTAGAAATAAATTATGTGAATTGTTGCATTTTTTAATTGCTATCGGTAAAGCCCAAAAATGATTCTACCTACTCTATCGTAAAAAGTCAAGCTGTTTTAAAGAGAAGTTTTTTTAGAAAAAAAGAATTAAAGCTCTTCCTCTTCGTCGTCAAAGTCTTCCTCTTCGTCGTCTTCATCAAAATCTTCCTCATCCTCGTCATCAAAATCGTCTAAATCTTCCTCATCAAGATCATCAAGATCATCTGTATCAAGATCTTCATCATCTAAATCATCCAATTCATCATATTCGTCGACAAGATCAAAATCATTCTCGTCATCGTCATCTTTTTTGCGGCGTTTTTTTGACTTAATTGTTGTCGCCAGTTCTTCTTCTGTTTGCTCAACTGGGTACCAAGCTTTTAATCCCCATTGATTATCGCCAAGGGATACAAAACGACCATCAACGTTTAAATCCGTGTACGCTTGAAGTGCGCGCACTTTCTTTTCTTCTTCAGATAGCTTTTTGTACTGCTGTACTTGATCCATTAATGTATAGAAAGATACTGGTTGTTTTGCTTCTTGAAGAAGGATATTGATGATATCAATTGATGCGATTTCGTGAAGATCTTCTTTTGGCATATTGTCCAACTTACTCATATCGGCACTCCCTTTCATAAATTACGCTGTTAGAAATCATACCATTCATTATAAACAAAAGCACTAGATATATGCTAGTAAGGAGCAAATTATTCATATTATTAAATAACTCACTGAAGCATGGTTAGGACCACGAGGATTATTCAGAGAAGCCTCTTTTAAAAATTATAAATTAATTAAAAAAGAGAGGAAAATTGCTCCTCTCCTAACAATAAAACGAAATTTTTTATTTTACAAGTGGAAGTGCTATAAATTGCGGCGGTATTTGCCGCCGACTTCGTAGAGAGCGTTTGTAATTTGACCGAGACTTGCCACTTTAACGGTTTCCATTAATTCCGCAAAAATGCTGCCGTTTTGAAGGGCGGTTTGTTTTAGACGAGTGAGCGCTTTAGCTGCGCTTTCCTGATGCTTATGTTGAAAAGCGTGAAGGTTCGTAATTTGACTGTTTTTTTCTTCTTGTGAGGCGCGGGCAAGCGGAATATTAAAGTCATCGTCTTTTGGCGGATTTGGATTTTGATACGTATTGACACCGATAATCGGCAGCTTTCCGCTATGTTTTTGCATTTCATAGAGCATGGATTCCTCTTGAATTTTACTGCGCTGATACTGCCTTTCCATCGCGCCAAGCACGCCGCCTCTTGCGCTGATTCGCTCGAATTCCTTTAGAACGGCTTCTTCGACTAAGTCAGTGAGCTCTTCAATAATAAAGGAGCCCTGCAGTGCGTTTTCATTTTTGGCAAGGCCGAGTTCTTTCGTAATAATAAGCTGAATCGCCATCGCCCGTCTTACCGATTCTTCTGTCGGCGTTGTGACCGCCTCGTCGTATGCATTCGTATGAAGCGAGTTGCAGTGATCATAAATGGCGATTAACGCCTGCAGTGTGGTGCGGATATCGTTAAAAGCCATTTCCTGTGCATGAAGAGAACGCCCTGATGTTTGAATATGATATTTGAGCTTTTGGCTGCGCTCATTTCCACCATACTTATCGCGCATCACGACCGCCCAAATTCTTCTTGCAACACGCCCAATGACCGTATATTCCGGATCAAGTCCATTGCTGAAAAAAAATGATAAATTCGGGGCAAAATCGTTAATATCCATGCCGCGGCTTAAATAATACTCCACATACGTAAAGCCATTGGCAAGTGTAAACGCAAGCTGTGAAATCGGATTTGCCCCCGCTTCCGCAATATGATAGCCAGAAATCGAAACCGAATAATAATTGCGTACCTTATGATCAATAAAGTATTTCTGAATATCACCCATCATTCTTAGCGCAAACTCTGTTGAAAAAATACATGTGTTTTGACCTTGATCTTCTTTTAAAATATCGGCCTGCACCGTCCCTCTTACTGCCTGTAATGCCGCGGCCTTGATGTTTTTCGCTTCTTCTTTTGTCGGGAGGCGCTCGTTTTCTTCTCTGAATTTTTCACGCTCCTGCTCAATCGCTGTATTCATAAACATCGCTAAAAGTATCGGTGCCGGACCGTTAATCGTCATCGAAACAGATGTTTTCGGATCACATAAACGAAAACCTTTATAAAGCTTTTTCATATCATCAAGTGTGCAGACACTCACACCGCTTTCACCAATTTTCCCAAAAATATCAGGTCTTACTGCCGGATCTTCCCCATATAATGTCACGGAATCAAAGGCAGTGCTGAGCCGCTTCGCTTCATCATCTTTTGATAAATAATGAAAGCGGCGATTCGTCCGCTCCGGCGGTCCTTCTCCGGCAAACTGGCGCTTTGGGTCTTCTCCTTTTCGTTTAAACGAAAACACGCCTGCTGTAAACGGAAAACTTCCGGGCACATTTTCCTTCATTAACCAGCGGATAATTTCACCCCAATCTTCAAACTTTGGTAAAATCACTTTGGGAACCTTAAGTCCTGATAAGCTCTTTGTTGTCAGTTCAACCTTCATTTCTTTATCACGAATTTTTATAACAAACTCATCGCCGCTGTACTTCTCTTTTACCCTTTCCCATCCGTCTAACATTTCTTTTACAGATGGATGAAGCTTTTTTACTTTTTTCGTTTTTAACGCTTCAAGTTCTCTAACTAAATAGGCATCCCGTCCTTCTTTTTCTAGCGCTTCAACTGCGCCGTGCAGTTGAAAGCATTCGCGTGAAAGCTTTACCTGCTCATCGACATGTGTATGATACTTGCGGACAGTGTCGGCAATTTCTTGTAAATACTGCTCGCGATTGCTTGGTATAATGATGTTTTGTTTTTTTACTTTTCCATTCGTTGAAAGCTCGGTTTTCCAATTTACAGCACACTTTTGATTCATTCTTTCAATTAAAACGTTAAAAAGAATATTGACACCCGGATCATTAAACTGACTTGCAATTGTTCCGTATACAGGCATCTCATCAAGCGGTGCTTCAAAAAGCATCCGGCTTCGTTGAAATTGTTTTTTCACATCTCTTAGGGCATCTTCTGAACCTTTGCGCTCAAATTTATTAATCGCGATCAAATCAGCAAAATCAATCATATCAATTTTTTCAAGCTGTGAGGGTGCTCCGTATTCACTTGTCATCACATACATGGATACATCAGAAATCGCTGCAATTTCCGCATTTCCCTGGCCAATCCCGCTCGTTTCCACAATCGTAAAATCAAATCCTGCTGCTTTTACAACAGACAGCGCATCGCGAATCGCAAGCGAAAGCTCTGTTTTTGAGTTTCGTGTTGCTAAGCTTCGCATATACACGTTCGGTGAATGAATTGCGTTCATCCGAATTCGGTCTCCGAGCAGCGCCCCACCTGTTTTTTGCTTGGTTGGGTCCACTGAAAGAATCGCAATCGTTTTATCAGGAAATCGATTTAAAAACCGTCTTACAATTTCATCGGTTAGCGAGCTTTTTCCAGCTCCGCCTGTTCCGGTAATGCCGAGCACCGGTGCTTTGCTGCTTTCCTTTTTTACTTTTTCGAGAATGCCATCAAGCGCTGCCGCCGTTTCATTTGCTGCTTCGACTTGATGCTCAACAAGGGAAATAAGCCTTGCAATGGCGAGAGGCTCCTGCTTTTTTAGTCGACTAAAGATATTTTGTGGTAGATCTTTTACAATCGGAAAATCACACTGTTTAAGCATCGTATTAATCATTCCCTGCAGCCCCAGGGTGCGCCCGTCTTCTGGAGAGAAAATTTTCGCAATGCCGTATTCATGGAGCTCTTTTATTTCCCTCGGAATGATGACACCGCCACCGCCGCCGTAAATACGAATATGTGAAGCACCTTTTTCCTTAAGGCAATCATACATATATTTAAAATATTCGACATGTCCGCCTTGATAAGAAGAAACAGCAATGCCCTGCACATCTTCTTGAATCGCGGCATTCGCGACTTCTTCAACAGAGCGGTTATGGCCAAGATGAATGACTTCAGCCCCGCTTCCCTGAAAAATACGGCGCATAATATTAATGGAGGCATCATGACCGTCAAACAAGCTTGATGCCGTCACAAACCGAATCGGATATTTCGGACGATATCCTTCTGTTTCCATCATTCCGTCACCTCGCTTACATGTTTCATTCCAAAATACAAAAGACGCCACTGCAGCTCGGTATATGTGTTAATATCATATGCTTCCTGCAGCGTCCATCTCCGAAACGCCCACATTTGGCCAGCAATCACAAGATTATTAGCGGCACAGCGAATTTCCTTCTGTAAAAGCGACAGCCGTTTTTCAGCAACACAGCGCGTTAAAAGCTCTTCAAACACCTCTTCCATATCACGCTCCTTTTTTAATACATATGGCAGTGATTCTTTTGAGAGCGATTTCACTTCTTGATACATGACAACAACTTCATCCTGCATACTGTCCATCACTGAAAAATAACCAAACAGTGCTCTTTTCAACTGAACAACAGCATCTGTATGAAAACCAATTGCTTCAGCTGCTTTTCTTTGAACTTCCTCATAAATCGCATCACAAACAAGATACAATACATCTTCTTTTTTGCGGATATATTCATACAATGTACCGATACTAAAGCCTGCTTTTTCAGCTATTTCTCGTGTGGTTGTTTTATGAAAGCCCTTTTCTTTATAACACTCGACAGCAGCTTCAATAATTTGTTTGCGGCGCCTTTCAACAAGTTTTTGGTCTTTAACGAGTGAAGGAATTTTTTTACGCTTCATTAACGCCATACCTCTCTACTCTTTCAAAAGCATTCTCGAAATAACGAGACGCTGAATTTCATTTGTGCCTTCATAAATTTGTGTAATTTTCGCATCACGCATATAACGCTCAACTGGATATTCCTTCGTATAACCGTAGCCTCCAAACACCTGCACCGCCTCTGTTGTCACTTCCATTGCCGTATCCCCTGCAAAAAGCTTCGCCATCGCTGACTCTTTTCCATAGGAAAGGCCGTTATCTTCACGCCATGCCGCTTGATACGTTAACAGTCGGGCTGCTTCAATTTTCGTTGCCATATCCGCAAGCTTAAAGGCAATTCCCTGCTGATGGGCGATTGGACGACCGAACTGCTTGCGTTCCTTTGCATAAGCGACTGCGGCATCAAGAGCCCCTTGAGCAATCCCGACAGCCTGTGCGGCAATACCGTTTCGGCCCCCGTCTAACGTCATCATCGCGATTTTAAAGCCTTCTCCTTCTTCACCAAGGCGATTTTCCGCTGGAATTTTACAGTCTTCAAACATAATTTCAACAGTTGGCGAGGAGCGAATTCCGAGCTTTTTTTCTTTTTTGCCGATTGAAAACCCTTCTGTTCCTTCTTCCACAATAAAGGCAGTGCTTGCTTCACCCATTTTCGCAAACACAATATAAATGTCTGCTTCACCGCCGTTTGTAATAAAAATTTTTGAGCCGTTTAAAAGATAGAAATCACCTTTTTTTACTGCCGTTGTCCGCATTGCCCCCGCATCACTGCCCGATCCTGACTCTGTTAAAGCATAGGCACCAATTTTTGTACCGAGTGCGAGCGGTTTTAAAAACGTTTCTTTTTGCTTCTCTGTTCCAAACTTATAAAGCGGCCAGCCCACAAGCGACGTATGAGCAGAAAGCGTGACTCCTGTTGACGCACAAACCCGCGATAGTTCCTCGACAGCAATCACATAGCTTAAAAAATCCATCCCCGAACCGCCGTACTTTTCAGGCCACGGAATACCCGTTAAACCAAGCGACGCCATTTCCTCAAAAATTGTGCGATCAAAACGTTCTTCTTCATCGCGCTCTGCCGCGGTTGGTTCCACTTCATTTTTGGCAAAATCACGAATCATTTTCCGAAGCATCTTATTCTCTTCTGAAAGCTGAAAGTTCATAAAACGGCCCCTTTCTAGGATCTCAGCAGCATATTGCTGATTACCATATGCTGAATTTCACTCGTTCCTTCATAAATTTCGCACACTTTTGCATCGCGAAAATAACGTTCAACCGGATAGTCTTTCGTATAGCCGTAACCACCAAAAATTTGTACCGCTTCAATCGCCGCTTTCATCGCTGTTTTTGACGCATAAAGCTTTGCCATAGAGGCTTTCTTTTTACACGGCTTTCCTTCTGCAATAAGGGAAGCCGCTTGATAGACTAATAGTTTTGCTGCTTCAATAGATGCCGCCATATCGGCAAGCTTAAAGGCAATTCCCTGCTGATACGCAATCGCTTTACCGAACTGCTTGCGGCTTTTCGCATAATTTAGGGCATGAAGATAAGCGCCTTCTGCAATGCCAAGTGACTGTGCCGCAATGCCAACACGTCCTTTATCTAAGTTGCTGAGCGCAATTTTAAAGCCTTCCCCTTCTTTTCCAAGTAAGTTTTCATCGGGTACTTTCGCATTTTCAAAAATACATGCAAGGGTATTGGAGCCGTTTAACCCCATCTTTTTCTCTTTTTTACCGAATGTAAAGCCTGCTGTGCCTTTTTCAACGATAAAGGCGGAAATGCCATTTTTACCGCTTTCAGCACTTGTACGAGCAAACACAATATACGTATCGGCAGCGAGTCCGTTTGTAATAAAAACTTTTGTGCCGTTTAAAAAATAGAAACTGCCTTTTTTCTCAGCCCGCATCTTAAGACTCGCCGCGTCAGAGCCCGCTTCAGGTTCTGTTAAAGCAAAGGCACTGAGAAACTCACCAGAAGCAAGCTTTGGAATATAGTGATTTTTCTGCTTCTCTGATCCAAAATAAAGAATCGGATTTGTGCCGACTGATGTGTGGACACTTAAAATGACCCCAACTGCGGCGCTTACTTTTGAAATTTCATGAACCGCTAAAATATAGGACACAAAATCCATCCCCGCCCCGCCGTATTTTTCAGGGATTGGAATGCCTAAAAACCCGAGTGCAGCCATTTTTTTTACAAGCGCAAACGGAAATTCATCGGTTTCTTCCATGCTGGCGACAGCAGGAGCAATTTCAGCCTCCGCAAAATCACGCACCATTTTTCGTAGCATTTCCTGTTCTTTCGTAAACGAGAGTTTCATACTGCTCTCCCCCTGTTAAGTCATGATGTTATATTCGTAAAAGCCTTTCCCAGTCTTTTTGCCAAGCCAGCCTGCTTTTACATATTTACGAAGAAGCGGACACGGTCTGTATTTATCATCACCAAAGCCTGCATGAAGTGTTTCCATAATCGATAAGCACGTATCAAGACCGATAAAATCTGCAAGCGTAATCGGTCCCATCGGATGATTCATGCCAAGCTTCATCACATCATCAATCGCTTCAGGAGAGGCGACCCCTTCATAAACAGCATAAATCGCTTCATTAATCATCGGCATTAAAATACGGTTTGACACAAAGCCGGGGAAATCTTTTACTTCAACAGGCACTTTGTGTAATGTTTTCGTGACATCTTCAATCGCTTGATACACCTCGTCCTCTGTCGCAAGGCCGCGAATAATTTCAACAAGCTTCATGACCGGAACCGGGTTCATAAAATGCATGCCGATGACTTTTTCGGGACGTTTTGTGGCAGCAGCAATTTCTGTAATCGGTAAGGAAGATGTGTTTGTTGCTAAAATAACATTCTCAGGAGCGATTTTATCGAGATGATAAAACAGTTTGCATTTAATATCCATATTTTCAACAACCGCTTCGACAACAAGATCAACATCAGCAGCACTTGCTAAACGGGTTGATAATGAAAGCCGCTTTAAAACCGCTCTTTTTTCTGTTTCTGTGAGCCTTCCTTTCGCTGCTTGACGGTCAAGATTTTGTTTAATTTTCGTTAAGCTATTCTTTACAACCTCCCCCTGCAAATCATGAAGAATGACTTGATAACCAGACACAGCAAACACCTCTGCAATGCCTGAACCCATTTGACCTGCCCCAACAACCATTACCTTCTCTATTTTCATCGTTCCACCCCTTTAATTCACTTCAATCATGACTGCATCCCCCTGGCCGCCGCCTGAGCAAATCGCCGCAATGCCAACTCCTCCGCCGCGGCGCTTTAGTTCATGAGCAAGTGTTAACACAATTCGCGCCCCGCTTGCGCCAATCGGATGACCAAGCGCTACTGCACCGCCGTTTACATTTACTTTTTCAGGATCAAGATCAGCAATACTGCCGCTTACTAAACTAACGGCTGCAAAAGCTTCGTTTATTTCAAACAATGTGATGTCTTCTTTTCGCTTTCCTGTTTTTTGGAGAAGTTTATTAATAACAAGACCAGGTGTTTCTGGAAAACGCGCTGCTTCTACCGCAAGTGCGGTATGTGCAGCAATCGTCGCAAGAATTTCTTTTCCTTCCTGCCGTGCCCTCTCCTCACTCATAACCACGAGTGCCGCCGCGCCGTCATTTATGCCTGGTGCATTTCCTGCAGTAATCGTACCGTTTTCCGAGAACACTGATTTTAAGCTTGCCAGTTTTTCATAAGACGTGTCTGCTCTTGGTGATTCATCATCTTGAATGAGTATGATTTCTCCTTTTCTGCCTTTCACTTCAATTGGTACAATTTCCTCGCGAAGCTTTTCTTTTGCAGCCGCTGCACGCTCATGACTTCTAAGCGCCCATTCATCCTGAACTTTGCGGCTGATTCGATATTCTCTTGCCGTTTCATTTCCATACGTCCCCATATGTACGTTTTGAAACGCACATGTTAAACCGTCATGAATCATTAAATCTTCCACTTTACTATCACCCATTCTAAGACCAAAGCGCGCGTTTTTCAGAAGATATGGGGCACTGCTCATCGATTCCATCCCACCTACAGCAGTAATGTCAGCATCTCCTGCGCGAATAATTTGTTCAGCAAGCGTAATGCTCCTCATTCCTGAAGCACATACTTTATTAATCGTTTCGGTTGGCACTTCCCATGGAATTCCCGCAAACCTTGCCGCCTGCCGCGATGGAATTTGTCCCTGTCCACCTTGAAGCACCGAGCCAAGAATCACTTCATCTACTTCATCTGGAGACACTCCCGCGCGGTTTAGTGCTTCTTTTAAAGCAATTCCGCCAAGCTCTGCTGCACTAAAGCCGCTTAAACTTCCGCCAAACTTC
Organism: Bacillus taeanensis; assembly: GCF_003318295.1. GTDB lineage: Bacteria > Bacillota > Bacilli > Bacillales > UBA6769 > Maribacillus > Maribacillus taeanensis. The sequence continues at coordinate 23,414 of NZ_QOCW01000017.1, read as the reverse complement.
CCAAATGGGGTCCGCACCCCACTTACGATCACTGCTTTTGTCATTTTCATTCTCCTTTTTATTCAAGTTGAGCCATTGCTCATTTAGAAAAACGGAAGCGCCTTGCTCACCCCCGACAAGCAAATGTTCTTGCGATGAAAAGGTGCTTTTTTCCTTTACGGCGCAAGGTTATTTGACTCGAGGGGGTAGGCGCTGAAGCTGGACAACCAGAAATGTGAAAGGCGCTTGGGTATCGGCGACAAGCATAAGGTAAGCTGACTGGAAGGCCGGTTTTTGCCTTCTGGACAGATTAACTTATGACCTCGAGCCGATAACGCCTGCAGCTGGACATCAAAACTTTCTTAATTTATTGAAAAAGGGACCGCTCTAAGATTTCCACAACATCAAATGTTTTTACACGATCTTCTACTTCTTTCGCTTTTGTTCCATCGCTCATCATCGTTAAACAATACGGACAGCCGCTTGAAATAACAGTTGGATTAACGGCAAGCGCCTGTTCCGTTCGGGCCACATTGACTCGTGTTCCTGTTTTTTCTTCAGTCCACATTAAGCCGCCGCCAGCTCCACAGCACATTCCGTTTTGACGATTTCGCTTCATTTCAATAAGCGTTACACCTGGAACCGCTTTTAAAATGGCTCTTGGCGGTTCATATACTTCGTTGTAGCGCCCGAGATAACAAGAATCATGATACGTAATCGTTTCATTCACTTCATATTTCGGCTTTATCTTTCCTTCATCAAGCCACTGCGCGAGAAGCTCTGTATGATGATACACCTCAATATCAAGGCCAAATTCTTTGTATTCATTTTTAAAGGTGTTATAAGCATGAGGATCAATCGTAATCATTTTTTTGATGTTATGCTTTTTAAAAAGTTCCACATTTTTAGACGCTAAGTCTTGAAATAAAAATTCATTGCCTACACGTCTTGCGGTATCGCCGGAATTTTTTTCTTTGTTTCCAAAAATCGCAAATGAAAGGCCGGCTTCATTCATAATTTTTGCAAGCGACAGCGCGATTTTTTGACTGCGGTTATCATAAGAACCCATTGAACCAACCCAAAACAAATACTCGAACGTTTTTTCTTCTTTCTCCATTTCTTTTACGGTTGGAATGACAAGTTCGGCACTCGCTTCTCGCCAGTTTTCACGCTCTTTTTTACTAAGTCCCCACGGATTTCCTTGGCGCTCAATATTAGTTATTGCCCGCTGCACGTCAGCATCGAGCTTTCCTTCTGTTAAAACAAGATAGCGCCTTAAATCAATAATTTTATCAACATGTTCATTCATTACCGGACATTGATCTTCACAGTTGCGGCACGTTGTACACGCCCAAATTTCTTCTTCTGTAATCACATTGCCGATAATTTCATCCGCGACAAGACCGCTTAGTGCAGCAGCGGTTTCACCTTTATTTTGTTTTGATTGAAAGGCAAGCTGATTTCCTGTTGTTCTGCTAAAAGCGGCGGCAGGAACCCACGGTGTCCTCGACGTAATCGCGGCTCCCTTATCTGTTAAATGGTCGCGAAGCTTTACAATTAAATCCATTGGGGAAAGCATTTTTCCTGTCCCAGAAGCCGGACAGACATTTGTACAGCGGCCGCACTCCACACACGCATACAAATCAAGAAGCTGTTTTTGATTAAAATCTTCAATTTTGTTTACACCGAATACTTCTTTTGTTTCATCTTCAAAATCAATCGTTGAAAGCTTGCCAACAGGCTCTGTGCGGCCAAGATAAACGTTAACAGGTGCGGCAATGAGATGGGCATGTTTTCCTTGAGGAACATAAACGAGAAAGGCAAGAAGAGCAATCAGGTGAATCCACCATGAGATGTAAAAAAGAACGCCTGCTGCGGTTGGACTAAGAAAGCTAAACAACCAAGCAATGCTTGAGGCGACCGGTGCTGTCCAGTGCAGCTCAAGATTATGCCAAAGCATCTCCATCCCATTTCCGAATAAAACAGACAGCATAAGAACGGCAATAAAATAATAAACAAGTCCGGCAAAAACCGTTCTCTTTAAACGTTCAAGCTTTTCAATGTAGCGGCGGTAAAACGCCCATATAACAGCAACTAAAATAAACAAGGTTACGATTTCTTGAAAAAAGGTAAAACCAGAGTAGAAGGGACCAAATGGAAGGTGGGTGTTCGGAACAAGACCTTTTACGATCATATCAACTGCACCAAACTGAACGAGGATAAATCCGTAAAAAAAGAGCACATGAATGATGCCGCTTTTTTTATCTTTTAAAAGCTTTTTTTGACCAAAGACATTCACTAAAACAGCAGAAATTCGCTCTTTCAGCGTTGAATAAAAATTGGCTTTTTTGCCAAGCTTAATAAATTCATAACGCGACTTTACCACATAACTAAACAAATAAAGCGCATAACCAAGTACGAGAAGAAAAGCAATCCAATTCATAAGCAGGAGAACATTCACTGTAAAACCCCTCTCTTTTATAGTTTCAAGCCATGTAAAAGAGGAAAGATGATTAAATTGAATTAATTTTCTGAATTTATTATATCACAAAAGAAACGCTGAATGAACACTCACTCACCTTCATTTTCCTAATTTTTATCGTTTCGGGCATACTAAGAAAAGCGGAGGGCGCCTGCTTATCGGCGACAAGCATAAGGAAAGCTGGCTGGAAGGCCGGGTTTTGTCTTCTGGACAGATTACCTTATGACCTCGAGCCGATGGCGCCCGAAGCTGGACAAATAGAAAAGCGGAAGCGCCTTGCTTATCGGCGACAAGCACAGAACAAACTTATATGAAGCTCGATCCAACCTTTATCATTTTTAAATAATTTCATAAAAAGGAGCATCGATATGCTGACATGGAGCATCATCGCCATTATTTTCCTTACAGCTTGGATTACAGCTGACTTTTATTTTGGTAAAAAACAGCACCAAAGAACGACAAAACAAACAGTTTTTCCTGAGCGTCATAGTACAGTACACTTTTTTGCAGATGGAGATGATTTTTTTAAAGCCTTTCTTCGAGATATTACAGATGCTGAGCATCATATTCACGTTCTTTTTTATATTTTTAGAGAAGATACCCTCGGGCATCGTGTTATTGAGCATCTTGCAAAAAAAGTAAAACAAGGTGTCTCCGTTCGCCTGCTCGTTGATTATATCGGCAGTCACGGCTTATCAAAAAAGACGATTCAACATATTAAAAAGCTTGGAATTGAGTTTTCCTATTCTAATAAACCGAAGCTTCCATTTTTATTCTATACATTAAATCAGTGCAACCACCGGAAAATCACCGTTATTGACGGCAAAATCGGCTATATGGGCGGCTTTAATGTTGGTGATGAATATTTAGGCAAAGATGCCGCTCTTGGTGATTGGCGTGATTATCATCTTCGTCTCACCGAAGAAGGTGTAAAGGACTTACAAGTGCAGTTTGCTGAAGATTGGGAGCGAGCGACACATCAAAAATTGACTCATCCCTCCTTTTATCCGACACTTTCTAAAGGAAGTACCTCACTGCAAATTATTCCAACAAACGGCATGAACGGGGATCATGTTTTTTTAAAATTAATACAGCAGGCGAAACAATCAATTTTAATCGGTTCACCTTATTTTATTCCGGGAAAAGCCATTCAAGAAGCATTAATTGAGAAAGTAAAAAGCGGGGTAGCGGTAAAACTTTTACTTCCGATGAAATCTGATCATATCCTCGTTCAAGAAGCAGCGTTTCCATATTTTCAGCCGCTTCTTTATGCCGGCGTTGAAATTTACCGCTTTTATCAAGGCTTTTATCATTCAAAAGTATGTATGATTGATAACGAAATCTGTGATATCGGAACCGCCAATTTTGATCAGCGTAGTTTTCATATCAATTTTGAAGTAAACTGCATCATTCGTGATAAACGCGTCATTAACACCGTCTCAAAAGCAGTTGAATGGGATATTTATCGCTCTGAAAAGCTTACATTGGATGCCTATGAAAACCGGCCGCTTCTGCACCGCAGCAAAGAACAAGTCGCTCTCCTCATGTCCAAATTATTATAGAAATGCGGAAGCGCCTTGCTTACCCCCGACAAGCAAATGTTCTGACGATGAAAAGGTGCTTTTTACCTTTACAGCGTAAGGTTATTTGACTCGAGGGGGTAGGCGCCTGAGGCTGGATATCAAAAGAAAGGAACGATCACTATGCTTGTTCGCTTTGGCTATGTTTCTCATGCCTTATCATTATGGGAAGCAAGCCCAGCCCGAAACGTTACATTTACACAGTGGAAAAAACTTACGAAAGAAGAACGAAAAGAAAAGCTTCACGGAGCGGCAGAACGAAATTTAAAAAGCACCATCCGCGCTCTTCATTATAATATTGCCCATGAAATTCCGCTCTACCGGATGTCGTCATCTCTTATTCCACTTGCAACGCATCCTGAGGTGATGTGGGATTATCGAACCCCGTTTCAAGAACTGTTTCAAGAAATTGGTGCGCTTGTCAAAAAGCACAACTTAAGAGTAAGCTTTCATCCGAGTCAGTTTACTTTGTTTACAAGCGACAAAACACATGTCACCGAAAATGCTGTAAAAGATATGACCTATCATTATGAAATGCTTGAAGCAATGGGACTAGAAAAAGAAGCGATTATTAACATTCACGTTGGCGGCGCGTATGGTGATAAAGAAAAGGCGATTGCACGGTTTTATAAAAATCTTGAAACACTTTCAAACGACATCCGAAAGCGTATGACGCTTGAAAATGATGATAAAACATATACAGCAGAAGAAACGCTTCACATCTGCGAAAAAACAAAGATTCCAATGGTATTTGATTATCATCATCATGAAGCCAATATAAGTGCTGTTTCCTATGAAGAGCTTTTACCGCGCATTTTTAACACTTGGGAAACAGTTGGATTAACGCCGAAAGTCCATCTTTCATCACCTAAATCAGAAAGCGCTTTTCGTCATCATGCTGAACATGTAAGCCTTGAATTTGCAATGCCATTTTTTGAAGCATTAAAAAAACGAGGTCAAAATATTGACGTCATGATTGAAGCAAAACAAAAAGACCGCGCCATGCTGCAGCTCGTGGAGGAGCTTGGCAAAAAGCGCGGTTTTACGAGAACAAAAGGCGGCATCATTACGGTGAAGAACTAAATAATGGTGCAAGCCATTGAAAAATTTGATAGCCGAGATAAACGCCGAAAATCCCCATAATTCCACTAAGTACCGGTGGAGCAGGAATTGGCAACTTTAAAAATGCAAAAATAAATCCAACAATTAAACCAGCAAGAAGTGCGAGTAAAATTTCTTTCATCTAAATTCCCCTTTCCACAACATTATGTTGTTTTCATTATTCCCGAACTTTTCAAGAAAAACTCGGGTTATTTAGAAAGATGAATCGCTTCTAAAGGCTGTCATGAAGCTTGCGGAAAATAGTAATCTTTGCAATAAATAAAAACGACTGCTCTCAACAGTAAAAAAAGAAGAGTCCTCTCCATGAGAGATTCTCTTCTTTTCTCGTTTAATTTAAAATTTGAACTTTTACTTCTTTAACGCCCCAATCAAAGGCTTGATCTTTTGTTGGGATGAACACATCGATTCGGTTTCCTTTAATCGCACCGCCCGTATCGGCTGCGATCGCATGACCGTAACCTTCTACATATACTTCTGATCCTAATGGAATCACATTTGGATCAACCGCAATCACTTTTTGATTTGGATTTGATCGTAAATCAACCCCTGTTGCAGTCACGCCGCTGCATCCCGTACAGTATGCTGTATAAGCAGTTGCTGTTACGGAAACTTCTTTTACAGCTGCTGCCGGTTTTTCTTGTGACGCCGGGGCTGGATTCGATGTTTTTTGAACAACATGTGTGCTTGCCTTTACTTGGGCTTGGGCACTACCGCTTCCATTTATATTTAATGAACGACCAGCGTAAATTAAGTCAGATGACAGACCATTCCACGCTTTTAAATCGCTCACTGATACTCCAAATTTTTGTGAAATACTCCACAAAGTATCGCCTGCTTTAATTTCATAAGTATTTGTATGATTAACTGCTGCTTTTCTGCTGCCTTCAGAAATTTCTAAATCTTGATTTGGATAAATGATGTTAGATGAAAGATTATTCCACGCTTTCACCTGATCGACTGTAGTAGAATGATTGTTGGCAATACTCCATAATGTATCGCCTGCTTTTACGCGATACGATTCTGCATAAGCTTCCCCCGCAAACCCCGTTGTTAATGTTGCTGCTGCTGTTAATGCTAGTACAGATTTTTTCAAGGTAATGCCTCCTTTTTTTCTTTACGAGACCCATTGTAACAATCCAATATAACAAGCCCATTACAATGAGAAGAAAAAGTGTGTAATGTATGTTACGTTTTGGGCGGGAAAAGGAGGGGTTATGTAATAAATGTAATATTTTATAAGTCATTCTTCCTACTAAACACTATGATTCATTAACAGTATACAAGCTTTCATTTAAGGAAAAAATAAATTCAATTACTATTCTCATAAAAAGGGATTTTGTTTAGATGAGTAAAATTAGCAAAACACAAATCTTTACCCTTATTGTTTTATTTGAGGTTGGAAGCACCACATTATTTGCAGTAGGAATTAAAGCAAAGCAAGATGCATGGCTCGCGATTTTGATTGCAATGGTAATAGGCTGGGGGATACTTTGGATGTACAACTTCATTCAACAAACATATCCAGATCAGCATTTAGGTAATATTTTAGTAACAGTATTGGGAAAAGGTCTGGGGAGTGTTTTAGTGTTTTTCTATGCTCTCTATTTTTTGGTAAACACCTCTTTTAACTTTTGGGAATTTGGCGAGGTGACAGTTCTTCTTGCTTTAAAAGAGACACCGCTCGAAGTTGTCCTTCTTGTAAGTTTGCTGTTAATGCTTTATGCTTCCTATCTTGGCATTGCCATCATCGCAAGAGCAAGCGAAATCTTCATTCCTTACTTTCTAAGTTTTATTGCACTTATTTTTTGTTTTGTTCTTTTATCAGGCGATGTCGAAACAGCGAGACTTCAGCCGGTATTAGAACATGGCATCATGCCTGTTATTCATGCAGCCATTCCAAAGGTTGTAAGTTTCCCTTTTGGTGAAGTGGTTGTATTTCTTTTTCTTTGGCATAATGTAAAAGAAAAAAAAGGACTGTTTAAAACATCGTTTGCTGCGATTACGATGTCAGGCATTATTTTAACATGTTCATTATTTTTAATTATTACAACACTAGGGCCAGAAAGTGCCGCACAGCGCACCGTTCCCCTGCGAAGAGTAACATCGATGATTAATATTGGAGATTTTATAAAAAATATTGACGCATTAGCACTTATGACCTTTTTTATTGGCGGTTTTTTTAAAATGACACTTAATTTCTATGCCTGTATCGTTTTAATTCAAACTTTATTTCCTATTAAAAAAATGAGATGGATTCTTTTCCCCTTAGGTATCTGTTTATTTGGATTCAGTCTCGCGATTTTCCCAAGCATCATCTTTCAACGCTGGCTTGGTGCTGAGGTTCACAGCACTTACGTTCACCCGCTTTTTCAAGTAATCATTCCAAGTCTTCTCCTGTTAGTGATTTGGATTAAGAAAATAAAGACTTAAAAAGTATCGGCTTCCACACAGTAAGGCAGATGCTTTTTTTACTTTTACCTCGAAATCACTAACTTCTGGTACCTCATATATGCTGTTGAATTCATTTAGTTTTCTTCTGCCCCTGCTTGAATCAAAAAACAACCATTCACCATTTTAATTTGCTGAAATTTAAATTTAAAATTTATGAAAAAAGGCGAAATTCATAGAAAAAGAGAGAAATAAAGAGATAAATACCTAAAAATAACCTAAATCTAAATTTTTCGAATATTTACAATATAAAAAGTATTAAGTATACTAAAATCAAGAAGTAACCAACAACCACTACATAGAAAGGAGTGAATCTCTTAACCGAAACATGGGAGAAAGAATTCCTAAAGAAAGAGGTTGGTTCCAGTGACATAACGATAGGCGAAATGTACAGAGCATCTCGTACATGGGATTTCATTTTAAGATCCAAACGAAAAGGTGGTGCCAATGACATAGCGGTAGCGAAGTGTACAAGCCTTATGTACACAGGATTTCATTTCAAAATCTAAACGAAAAGGTGGTGCCAATGACGTAGCGATAGGCGAAGTGTACAAGCCTTATGTACACGGGATTTCATTTCAAAATCTTAAACGAAAAGGTGGTGCCAATGACGTAGCGATAGGCGAAAGCGTGAAAGAAAACGCTGGGTATAAAAAAGAAAGAGCATCATTAAAAATCTTTTAATCAAAGCACAGTAAGAATTGTTTGAAAGAGAGTGAAAGGAGTATCTGTAATTAGGATGAGTGAAGAAATAGTATAAGCGCCCTTGTCAATTCTAATATGAATCGACGAGGGCGCTTATCGTTTGTCTTACATTTTTTCAGGTGCAGAAACACCGACAATTGCTAATGTATTTTGAATCACAATTTGTACAGCTTTCATTAATTTAAAACGTGCCTCACTTTTTGCTTTATCTTCAGGATCAAGCACACGCTCTGCATTATAAAAGCTGTGCAGAGCAGAAGCAAGCTCAAACGCATAGTTTGTAATACGGTGCGGTGAAAGCTTATCTGCCGCTTCAACGACCGCTTCAGGAAGCTCGCCAAGTTTCTTTAACAGCTCAATTTCTTTTTCAGAAGAAAGAAGAGATAAATCAGCTTCCGCGTCATAAGATAAGCCCATTTCTTCGCCTTGACGTAAAATGCTGCATACACGCGCATGCGCATATTGAACATAGTAAACAGGATTTTCATTTGAGCGAGAAACCGCTAAATCAATATCAAAATCTAAATGAGAATCAGAGCTTCTCATTGCAAAGAAGTAGCGCATTGCATCAAGGCCCACTTCTTCCATTAACTCACGCAGCGTAACAGCCTTCCCTGTTCGCTTACTCATTTTCATTTTTTCGCCGTCTTTAAACAAGTTTACCATTTGAATAATTTGTACTTCTAACTGCTCCGATGCATATCCTAATGCCTGCACCGCCGCTTTCATACGCGGAATATAGCCGTGGTGATCAGCACCCCAAATATTAATTAGCTTTTCAAAGCCGCGCTTAAATTTATCTTGGTGGTAGGCAATATCAGGTGTTAAATATGTGTAAGAACCGTCATTTTTAATAAGGACGCGGTCTTTATCATCGCCATATGTTGTCGAACGGAACCATGTCGCACCGTCTTCTTCATAAATTTCATTGCGTTCTTTTAATGTTTTTAACACGTCATCAATTTTACCAGACTCATAAAGAGAAGTTTCCGAATACCACACATCAAAGTTAACGCGGAATTCTTCTAAATCTTTTTGAAGTTTTGCAAGCTCACGTTTTAAACCGTAAGAACGGAAAAAGTCATAGCGTTCTTTTTCATCCATTGTCACAAACTTGTCACCATATTCTGCTGCTAGATCTTTTCCAAATTCAATAATATCAGCGCCATGATAGCCGTCTTCAGGCATGTCCCACTCTTTCCCTAATGCTTGGAAATAACGCGCTTCAACAGAAAGAGCAAGATTATGAATTTGGTTGCCGGCATCGTTAATGTAATATTCACGCGACACATCAAAGCCTGCTTTATCTAAAATATTGCAAAGCGTATCACCAACCGCCGCACCGCGGGCATGTCCTAAGTGAAGGCTTCCTGTTGGGTTTGCCGATACAAACTCAATTTGCACTTTTTTGTTTTCACCATGCGTTGACGTGCCGTATGCTTCGTTTTCATCTAGAATCGCTGGAATCAATTTTGTTAAATATGAATTATCCATGAAAAAGTTAATAAATCCAGGACCTGCTATTTCAATTTTTTCAATCGATCCTTTTTCTTTATCAAAGTTTGCAACAATATCCTCTGCAATCGCACGCGGTGCTTTTTTCGCAATACGCGCAAGCTGCATCGCCATGTTTGTCGCATAATCGCCATGTGTTTTTTCCTTTGGTGTTTCAAGGACAACATCAGGAATTTGTTCTTTTTCAGCAAGACCTGCTTTTATAACAGCTGAAACAACTTCTTCTTTTAAACGCTCCTTGACCTGCTCCACAATCGTCATCTTTAGTGTGCCCCTTTCATTTTCAATGTGACCGTATGTGTGCCAACATTGTGATCTTGTAATGTTAATTCATATGATAAGTCCACTTTGCCAAAATGTGTTTTTGGATTCCAGTGAAAGTTTATTTGCTTTGTTTTCGTCATCATCCCCATTGTACCGAGCGGACTTTGATAGACGCCTTCTGTTAGCTTTCCCTGCACAAAATGCTGCCGCATCGACACGGCGCCGCGGCGAATAATCGTAATATCATTATTTACTATTTTAACAGTATTGCTCACCTTGCCAACTTCTAATTCATCTTCATACATAATAAATGTTGCATCCGCTTTTTCATAGAGCGTCCCTTTTGCCTCTATGACACTCTTCTCTTTTCGTTTTCCATCTTTAATGACCGTCACAACCTCTAATACAATCGGTGTCGGCTGGGACTTTTCCTGCATAGTAAGCACTTCCTATCAATGAAAACTCGTTAACTCTCCTATTATAACGATTCTATTAAGCCGCTTCAATGGGGTGTTTTAATCCGTTCATATAAGCGGGGTTTGAATGCTCGTGAACAAATCAGTGAAAATGCCCTTTGGCGAAGTCAGCGTCCTCTACTCCGACCACTTTACTTCTTCTTTCTAACAGAAGCACATCAATCCACCTCCCATTTAACTTTCCAATTTGTTCACGTCTGCCAACAATTCGAAAACCGTGCTTTTGATGAAGGACAATGCTTGCTTCATTTCCTTCAAGAATTCCAGCCTGCAGTGTCCAATATGTATGTTTTTCTGAAAGCTGAATTAATTGATGCAGAAGGGCAGAGCCGACTCCTATTCCTTTATAATCAGCATCAACGTAGACGCTCACTTCCCCAACACCTCGATACACTTCCCGATGTGAAACAGGACTAACGGACGCCCAGCCAATGATTATATTCTCATCAGTGTGGGCCGCGACCGTACATTCAGCCTTCTTACTGCTGATCCATTTTTCCCAAGACGGTACTTTCGTTTCAAATGTTGCCTGCCCGCTTTCAATACCCTGTTTGTAAATATCACGAATACGGTGCCAGTCTTGTTCTTCGACTTTACGAAATAAAAGGTTCATTTCCTGCTCTCTCCCTCAGATTATATTTACAACCGCCCCTTATGTTTTTGGAAGAACTTTTTATGTATCACTTGTTTTTCTTTCCGTATTTATTCTTATTTAGAATGAAAGTATACAAAAATTCCACTTCTTTATCGAATCCTTTTTAGCTTTCCTCAATATTGGCCTCATATTAAAATCTAATTTATAAAACTATCTTGCCCTCCTCATATATATAAATAGGGGTAAATATCCTTTTGTTGAGACAAACCTCTTTTCATAATCCCTTTACATTGCCTTAACAAATATCCTATATACTTAAATGAGCGAAACAATTAACTAGAAAAAGAAAGGTGTACAGGAACGTGGAAAAAAAATCATTCAACCTAAAAACCTTATTAGAAATTTTACTGATTTCAACACGGCTTGGTCTTACTTCCTTTGGCGGTCCTGCTGCGCATTTAGGTTATTTCCGCAATGAATATATCGAAAAGCGAAAATGGCTTGATGATAGAAGTTATGCTGATTTAGTCGCGCTTTGTCAGTTTCTCCCCGGACCGGCGAGCAGTCAAGTTGGTATAGCAATCGGGATGCTTAGAGGCGGTATTTTAGGCGGGGTCATCTCATGGATCGGCTTTACGCTTCCATCTGTCGCTGCCCTTGTTTTATTTGCTTATTTTTATCAAACCTTTCATTTAGACGGTGCAGGCTGGATTCATGGCTTAAAAATTGTTGCCGTTGCCGTTGTCGCACAAGCTGTAGTCGGAATGGGTCAAAAATTAACACCTGATCTTCCGCGTATTACGATTGCTGTAATCTCGGCGATCTTCTTATTAGTATGGCCGACTGCGTTTGGACAAATCGTTTTAATTATCGCTTCCGGTATTGCAGGTGTGATTCTTTACAAAAAAGCAGAAACACCTGATGTACCTTCTTTGCATGTTTCCATTAGTCGTAAAATCGGCCTTACTGCATGGGGATTATTTTTTAGCTTGCTCATTATTCTCCCGCTTTTACGTCAAGTTATTGAAAATGAGCTGTTCGCTCTTTTTGATATTTTTTACCGCGTAGGTTCAATCGTATTTGGGGGCGGTCATGTTGTATTACCGCTTCTTGAGCGTGAAGTTGTCCCAACAAGCTTGATTTCAGCGGAAGCATTTTTAGCTGGATATGGAGCCGCTCAAGCTGTACCAGGGCCGCTCTTTACGTTTGCCGCTTATTTAGGAGCGATGATTAACAGCTGGCAGGGAGCGCTTATTGCAGTACTTGCGATTTTCTTCCCATCATTCCTGCTTATTATTGGCGCGCTGCCGTTTTGGAATACCGTAAGAAGCCATCCGCGCGTGCAGTCGGCCTTACTTGGCGTTAATGCGGCCGTTGTTGGAATTTTACTCGCCGCACTTTATAACCCTGTCTTTACGAGCGCTGTGAAAACACCTGTTGACTTCTCCCTTGCACTCGCAGCATTCACTCTCCTTGTTTATTGGAAGCTGCCTCCATGGGCTGTTGTTCTTGCCGCAGCAGGTGCGGGAAGCCTATTTTTATAAATATAAAAAACGAGCGTCTTTTGTACGCTCGTTTTTTATCTTTCACACCTCATTTTGTCCTCTCCAAATGGACAAATCAAGGGAAATGTCTTTTTGCGGGGTCTGACCCCTAAAAAAACTACTTCACCCATCCCAACAGCATCTCACGCACAAACTTGCTTGCCGCGATTTGTGTTTGTTCAGATGAATCATAAGCAGGAGCGACTTCAACTAAATCAGCGCCTACTACGTTAATATCAGAGTTTGAAATCATCGTAATCGCCTCAAGAAGTTCTTTTGATGTAATTCCGCCCGCTTCTGCTGTTCCTGTTCCAGGCGCGTGTGCTGGATCTAATACGTCAATATCAATTGTAACGTACACATTGCGTCCTGCAAGTGTTGGAAGTACTTCTTTTAACGGCTCTGCCACGTTAAACTTGTACATGTGCATGCCCGATTCTTTTGCGTATTGAAACTCTTCGCGCATCCCAGAACGAATTCCGAATGAGTATACATTTTCAGGTCCAATCAAGCCACAAATTTTTCGAACAGGGGTCGAGTGAGACAGCGGCTCGCCTTCATACTGCTCGCGAAGATCGGCATGTGCATCAATGTGAATCACAACAAGATCATCATATTTACGATGAAAAGCTTTAATAATTGGCCATGTCACCAGGTGCTCACCGCCAAGACCAAGCGGGAACTTTCCAGCATCAAGAAGCTTTTCAATATATTCTTCAATCATTTCAATGCTTCTTTGCGGATTTCCGAACGGAAGCGGAATATCGCCGGCATCAAAATAGGTCACTTCTTCTAAATGACGATCCGCATAGGGGCTGTATTCTTCAAGACCAAGTGATGCTTGGCGAATTCTTGCCGGACCAAAACGTGAACCAGGACGAAAGCTTACCGTCCAGTCCATCGGCATCCCGTAAATAACTGCATCGCTTTCTTCAAACGTTGGATTGCTTAAAATAAACACATTTCCTGAATAAGCTTCATCAAAACGCATTCCAGTCACTCCTTTACTTTACAAGATCCGCTACAAATTTAGGCAGCACAAAGCATGCTTTATGAAGCTCTTTTGTATAATACTTTGTATCAATGTCATGGAAACGTTCTTCAGAAACTTCTAATGGATCATGCTGTTTCGAACCGATTGTAAATGTCCACATGCCGCTTGGATAGGTTGGAATATTTGCTGTGTAAAGACGCGTAATTGGGAAAATTTCTTTTACGTCTTTGTTTACCTGCGTAATTAAATCCGCTTTAAACCAAGGGTTGTCTGTTTGCGCAACGAAAATACCGTCTTCTTTTAACGCTTTTGCGATTCCTGCATAAAAGCCTTTTGTAAATAAGTTTGCCGCAGGTCCAACAGGCTCAGTTGAATCAACCATAATGACGTCATACTCGTTTTCGCTTTTGGCGATATGCATAAAGCCGTCATCTACTTGTACATCAACACGCGGATTGTCTAACTCGCCAGCGATTTCCGGTAAATATTGTTTAGAATACTCGATTACTTTTCCATCAATTTCAACAAGTGTTGCTTTTTCAACAGAAGGGTGTTTTAACACTTCACGAATTACCCCACCGTCACCGCCGCCAACAACAAGAACATTTTTCGGGTTTGGATGTGTAAATAATGGTACATGCGCCACCATTTCATGATACACAAACTCATCTTTTTGCGTTGTCATCACCATGCCGTCTAAGACAAGCATGTTGCCGAACTCTTCTGTTTCAATCATATCAAGCTTTTGAAATTCTGTTTGTTCTGTATGATACGTGCGCTTAATTTTCGCTGTAATTCCAAAGCTTTCTGTTTGTTTTTCCGTAAACCATAATTCCATTTTTATCACTCCTAATTTTAATTTGCTCTTTATCTTCAAAGGCATTCTATTACCCTTTATAGCCTGTTCAATAAATACCAAACAAGAAAAGTATAGTAGAAGATATGAAAAAAGCAAAGAAAATTTTTCAGCATTACCAAACGTTCTCATGATGTTTAAAAATCCACAAATTTTTCCATACTAAACATGAGAGAATGTGGAGGTGAACGCTGTTGGAAATTAAATCGTATCCGATCAAAAACCCTTGGCTTCGCATCGGTCTAAGAATTGCATTTATTTTTGCAGTGTTAGGCTTTTTTATGCTTGGAAGTCTCCTTATGTACGTGAAACTCTCTGGACCTCCTCCACTTAGGGTAACACAAACAACTACATTTTATGGCTCCGATCAATCAATTATTGGCGAAAAGCATCAAAACGGCCAAAACCGTTATTGGGTCGGACTTGATGACATTTCTGAAAATGTGATTCATGCAACAATCGCAATTGAAGACCGGAAATTTTATGATCATAACGGATTTGACTTTAAACGAATTGCCGGTGCGATCATCGCTGACATTAAAGCAATGGCAAAAGTACAGGGTGCCAGTACGATCACCCAGCAGTATGCGCGGAATTTATATTTAGGTCATGATAAAACATGGAAGCGAAAAGCGGTCGAAGCGCTGTATACGATGAAGCTTGAAATGAATTATCCGAAAGATAAAATTTTAGAAGGTTATTTAAATACGATCTATTACGGACATGGCACTTACGGCATTGAAGCAGCCGCAAACTATTATTTTAATAAAACGGCGGCTGAATTAACACTCGCTGAAGCAAGCATTTTAGCCGGCATTCCAAAAGGTCCTGCTTATTATTCACCATATCTTAATCAGGAAAATGCCGAAAATCGCCAAGACATCATTTTAAGTTCAATGGAAAAAATGAATTTTATTACCGAAGCGGAAAAAAAAGATACTTTAAAAGAAACACTCACATTCGTTTCTCATGATCAACCGAAAGAAAAAGTCGCCCCCTATTTTCTAGATGAAGTAAAGAAAACAGTTGCACAGCAGTTAAACCTAGATCCTGAAGCAAGTGAAGCAGGCGGTTTAAACATTTATACAACACTCGATCCTGTTCTTCAGGAAAAAGCGGAAAAGTGGGTTGAAACGACCATTGGAAAAGAAAGCGAGCTTGAAGCGGCCCTTGTGGCAATCGATCCGAGAAACGGCGAAATTAAAGCATTAGTTGGTGGAAGAGATTATCAAAAAAGTCAGTATAACCGGGCTACACAAGCAAGAAGAGCGCCCGGCAGTACGTTTAAACCATTTTTATATTATGCGGCCTTACAAAAAGGCTTTACGCCATCTACACTGCTGCGGAGCGAGAAAACAACGTTTCGTTATAACGATGACAAAGAAACATATACACCGCATAATTACGGCAACCATTATGCCAATGACTTTATTACGCTCGCACAAGCATTGGCGTTATCTGATAATGTGTTTGCGGTCAAAACACATATGCTGCTCGGTTTAGATGAATTAATCAATACCGCAAAAGTATTTGGAATTAACAGTCCGCTTGCCGAGCTTCCTTCTCTTGCGCTTGGCACAAAGCCTGTTGGCATTCTTGAAATGACAAACGCATACAGTATATTTGCAAACGGCGGCTTTCAAGTTCCGCCATCTTTTGTAACAAAAGTAACTGATCATGTCGGTAATGTCCTTTACGAGCGGGAACTAACCCGTGAAAGAGTCATTGATAAAAAGAGTGCCTTTGTCATGACGCACCTGATGACAGGAATGTTTGATGAAAACTTAAACGATTATGCCGGCGTAACGGGCGCAAACATTAAAAACTTCCTTCACCGCCCTGCAGCTGGAAAATCTGGGACAACATCGATGGACAGCTGGATGATCGGCTTTACACCACAGCTTGTTACAGGCGTTTGGATTGGCTATGATCAAGGCAAAACATTAGATAATATGAGCGGAAAATACGCAAAGAAAATTTGGGCACAATTTATGGAAGATGCGCTTCAAGATAAACCTGCCGCTTCCTTCAAACCTCCAAAAGGGGTTGTCGGTGTAATGGTAAACCCTGATAACGGCCTGCTTGCCTCAGAAGGCTGTCCTGTACAGCGGCTTACTTATTATATAGAAGGCACAGAACCAACCGAATATTGTGAAGAACATATTCATGAAGAACCGCTCCCAGAAGAAAAGGCGCCGAAAAAAGAAAAAGGCTGGCTGAAGCGTTTACTACCGTGGTTTAATTAATTAGAAAAAGAAGCTGTTTCATTAAGGGAGACCCCATTAATGAAACAGCTTCTTTTGCTTTAAGTGTTCCAAAACATATTCTGCGGCCTGCTTACCCTGTGCAGAACAATCCCCAATACCAATACCATTATAAGAAGAACCAGCTAAAACAACGCCAGGCATTTCTTCTTTTAGCTTTTCTTTTACATCTGCGACCATGTTTTGATGACCAACACTGTACTGCGGCATCGCCTCATTCCAGCGAGTCACATAATAAAAAGCAGGACTTTTTCGAATTGGTATCACTTTCTTTAAATCTTTTAAAACTGCTTCGACAATTTTTTTGTCTGACTGCTGCACGATTTCTTCCTCACCGGGACGACCGACAAAGCAGCGCATCAGTACCTTTCCTTCTGGCGTGGTATGCGGCCATTTTTTATGTGTCCACGTACAAGCCGTGATATTATATTCACCCTTACTTGCAACGATAAATCCTGTACCGTCTTGATCAAGTGTGACGTCTGATTCTGAAAATCCGAGCGCAACATTCGCTACTGTTGCTGCTTTCATTTTCTTAATATTTCTCATAAAATCATATTGGTTAAGAAGGTTTCCAGACACATGATGCGGAGATGCCATCACAACCGCATCTGCTCTTAGTTTCTTCCCGTTTTCTAAATGAACATTATATTGTTTTCCTTCTTTTTGTATAGAGGCAGCGGCCGTATTAACTAAAATTTGCTGCGTTTTTAAAAGCTGTTCTTCTAACGCCTCAACAAGTGAAAACAGCCCCCTTTTCAATGTAAAAAATTGACCTTTGTCTTTTCCTGCTTGTTTAGAAGGACGGCTATGCTGCATCGCTAAAATTAAACTGCGGTGCTTTTTTTCAAGCTGCTGAAAATGTGGAAATGTCGCTGTTAAACTAAGCTCATCAATATCACTCGCATAAATGCCGGATAAAAGCGGCTCAATAAACGAATCCACAAGCTCATTTCCGAGCCGTCGGCGAAAAAAGCTGCCAACAGATTGATCGCCATTCACCTCAGCGCGAGGAATCACTAAATCACATGCAGCGCGCGCTTTCCCTTTTACCGATAACAAACGCGAGTGTACAAACGGCTTCATCTTCGTTGGAATTCCCATCATTGCACCCTCTGGAATCGGATAAAGCTCACTTCCCTTTAAAATATAAGCCTGCCCTGTTTCATTTGTAACAAGCTCTTTTTCAAGTCCCACTTCTTTAATAAGATCAACTGCACTTGTTTTCCGCTTTAAAAAAGAGTCCGGCCCTTTCTCAATTAAAAAGCCGTTATGAGAGATTGTTTGAATTTTTCCGCCCAGCTTTTCACCTGCTTCAACAAGCGAAATCATAAGCGGTAGATTTTTTTTCTCTGCTTCTTTTTGTAAGTAAAAGGCTGCTGACAGTCCTGTAATTCCGCCGCCGATTACGACAGCATGATCGTTCTCACTCATCACGTTCTTCCTTTCTAAATTGTCCAGCTTTTATTAAGAGGATCCTGCTCACTTAAAACCTTATATTCACCTGATTTGGCTGATGTTTGTTCGAATCAAATTTCCTTATATTAATAATTAAACAAAGAAGTGTAAACAGAGCGAGCAGTACAAAGCCGTAAGCATAACTTCCTGTTAGATCGCGAATCGCTCCAAGTACAATCGGCGGAAAAAATCCTCCGAGTCCTCCAGCTGCTCCGACAATCCCAGTGACAGCCCCAGTATTTCCTGGGGAAATTTCGGGTACGAGCTTAAATACTGCCCCATTTCCCGCCCCAACTAAAAAGGCAATGCTTAAGCAGCCAATACTAAATAATGGGAAATGATTAATTAAGAAGGCAAGTACGAAGGCGCATATGAAAATTCCGCTAAAAATAACTGTTAACAACCTTCCTGTCCGAAGCCGATCGGCAAGGTGGCCGCCAATTGGTCTAACAAGTGTCGCAATCACAACAAACCCGGCTGCACGAAGACCTGCATCGACTGCACTAATCGCAAATAAGTCCTGCATTAATGTTGGCAAATAAATGCTAAAAGCAACAAAACCGCCAAATGTTAAAAAGTAAAACAACGAAAGAATCCATGTTTCGTTAAATTTTAAAACAGACAGTGCTCCTTTAAATGTTTTACCTTCTTTTGGCTTTGGCAGCTCCTTTGTGCTAAACCAAAAAATAACCGCCATTATTCCTACAGTTGCCGCTACACTCCAAAATGCCCATGAAATGTTGTACATCGCCACAATCGTTGGAATCGCAAATCCAGCAATAGCCGTCCCGATATTCCCCATCCCCGTAATTCCTAATACAAGTCCTTGTTTATCAGAAGGGTACCATCTTGATACGTACGTAATCGCGATCGCAAACGTTGTCCCAGCCATTCCGATAAAAAGTGCCCAAACTAGAAGCATCTGATAGGAATTGGCAAATCCAGCACCAACCATTGGAAGTACTAAAAATAACATCGTCATCGTATACACTTTTCTTCCGCCAAGTCGATCAGTTAAAATCCCCATCGGTATCCGCATAATAGACCCTAACAGCACAGGTGCGGCAACAAGAAAACTTTTTTCAATAGTGGTTAAGCCGTACATCTCCTGCAGTGTTGAAGCCATTGGCGATATAATCGCCCATGCCGCAAACGCAGCGATCATTGCCAATGTGGAAAATACCAATGCAGATGTTTGTCCCCTCATTTTCAGTCCCCCTCTTTTTATTCATTTGGAGTATTTCTCCTTCCGTTACTATCTGCATCATAACGGAAGGACAAGCTGGGGATCTGTGACATAATTCACTTTAAAGCCAACTAATTTTAAACCGTTAACACTTTACAGCCGCATTTTTTCTAGCATAAAACACCCAACAAACAATTAAACTAATCACATAATAGCCGATAAATAAATAGAGCGCTAAGTTTGCCGCACCTGTTGTACTAATCGACCAGCCAAATACTTTCGGAATTAAGAATGCGCCGTATGCAGCAATCGCTGCCGTAAACCCAAGAACTGGCGGCGCCTGTTTTTCTGGGAAAATAAATGGAATCATGCGGAATGTTGAACCATTCGCAATCCCAGTTGTGAAAAATAACACAATAAACATCGTTAGAAAACCTGTAAAGTTATGAGCATTCAAGAAATAAACAACCCCAAATGTCGCACCAATCATGACAACGATATCCCAAAATGTAACGAGCGCACCACTTCCGACTTTATCAGAAATCCAACCACCAACCGGCCTTACTGCTGCCCCAACAAGTGGTCCTAAAAACGCAAGACCAATCGCATTTAACTCTGGAAATTCAGAACGAATTAATAATGGAAATGCTGCTGCGTAACCAATGAAAGAACCAAAGCACATTGTGTAAAGCCATGTCATAATCCATGTATGCTTGTTTTTAAAAATAACCGCTTGCTGTTTAAACGTTTGTTTTGTGCCTGGAAGGTTATCCATCCCAAACAGCGCTAAAAGAGTAACAACAGCAATTGGAATCACCCATACAAAAGCTGCATTTTGAATAAACACTTTTGTACCATCTGATAAAAACTGGCCCCCTCCTGTTAACATCCCAATTGAACCTAAACCAATCACAAGCGGTGTAATAAACTGCACCGCACTAACACCAAGGTTTCCAAGACCGGCATTTAATCCATTTGCTGTTCCTTTTGATTTTTTCGGAAAAAATGGGCTGATATTGGCCATAGATGAGGAGAAATTCCCTCCGCCGATCCCGCAAAGCGCCGCAAGGATGGCCATCGTCATAAAAGGGGTTTCCGTGTTTTGAACCGCAATTCCGATTCCGATTGCCGGAATTAATAATGCCCCTGTACTAATCACAGTCCAGTTCCGTCCGCCAACAATACCCGGCATAAACGTAAAAAAGATTCGAAAAGTCGCACCAATTAATCCAGGTAAAGCTGCAAGCGTAAACAGCTCACCTTCTGAAAAACGAAAGCCTACATCATTTAAATTAACAGCAACAACAGACCAAATTTGCCACACTGCAAATGATAAAAACAACGCTGATACGGAAATCCAAAGATTTCGATTGGCAACCTTTTTCCCTGTTTGTTCCCAAAACCGTGTATCTTCAGGATTCCACTTTCCTACTACTTGTGCCATATGTGAACAACCTCCATTCAGTTAAAACTCATTTTTAATTTGTTGTTACCTACATCATAAAAAATCAATGGAGCTGTTGATGTGATATTTTTCACACACATAACACTGTTCACGATTTGTTCAATAAATGGCAGATTTTCTCCGCTTTTTTCTTAACTTTCCTCCTTATCCTGTGAGTCATATCACATCTTTAAAATGAAAGGCTTGCTATACTGCTTGATAAGGAAATTTATTTTTATGAAAAGAAAATAAGTAAAAGGACGTTTTTGAGATGGGGTTACGAAAACACGCGGAATTTGAAAAACAAGATGATCTGTTACGAATGATTACAAAAAAGAAGATATCTATAAAAAAATTCGTTAGTCTGTGCAGCTGCTGCCAAAAATGCATCTACGCAAAAAATGGTGTTGTAAGCGGGACGAAATTACTAAACGAGAACTATATGTGCTTGTCTTGCGCTAACACATTAATTCATCAAAAGAAAATGATAACTGAACAAAGGCTGTCTCATTAGGATCTATTCCCAATGAGACAGCCTTTGTTCGTATCATCTGCTAAATAATGTACAAGCAGCCAATGATTACAAAGGCTGCTCAACTTAACTATATTCTCTTTAATTTAAGCATTTCGTACGCTCATACAACTTATGTTTTTGTAAATCGTTTAACCGATAATCAACAATTGAAAATAATCCATGCTCTTCTTGATATAAATGCTGCCGAAGCCAGTCAACCATCTGCCAACTTCGCCCAATAAATGCTTTTTGAAAGGTGACCTCTCTTTTTTTTGATAAAGAAAGAATTGTCCCTTCAAATATAAGATCATCAACCATCTGCTTCATAAGCCTATGCTCATTTTGCAAAAAATCTACTGGTTCATGAAAATCGATTTCTTCCGTAATAAATGAAAATAAGATGGCCTCTTCCGCATGAACGGCCTGCTTTAGTACTCTTGCAAAACGCTCAAGCTTTGTGATATAGGAAGAGAAATTGTCCGCACGCCCGCTTTCAATCTGTGCTAAACAACGCGCGAGTTCACAAAGATGTACTCTTACTCCTTGATGATACTCTAAATACGGTCTTAACGCATAAGATAATGACATGTTTTGCAGGCAATCATAACAAAGTGATTCACCTTTTTTCACAATCGTTCACCACCTTTCCAAATGATAAAAATTAATAAAGCCAAATCAGCATACCGATTAAAAAAAGAGCTGAATTTGTAAATTCAACGATAGCAATATGTTTTGGCGCCATCGGTTTTCCGTAACATACGATTGCACGAATTACGCTCGGAACATACGTCAAAGCTAATAGTGAGAACCCACTTATAAAAACAATAACAGGCAGTGCCCCATGATACCCCCAGGAAAGCCATTTAAATCGCGGGTTTTTCTTTTCGCGAATCATCGTTTTTACAAAAAAGACACTTCCCGTAAAAAACAAAATACAGGCACCCCAAATGACAAGCATTGTTTCATTCCATTCTCCGCTGCCGACAACATAACTCGCCGCTCCTCCTAAACATAACCCGATAATCGCACTCATATCGTTAAGAAAAGCTCGTTCCTTTCTCTTCTTCGCAAAAAATATGTTCATACCAAACAGCGGCAGTAAAATGAAACCAAACAACAAAAGCCGTGGATTATTAAGGAGTGGATAAACTAAAAACAATCCCGCTGTTCCTAAGTATTGAATCACCCATCTTAAATAGTCAGCACGCTTTTCCTTTTGCTTCAACGCTAAAATAAGTGGATGTGACGCAATATAAATAAACAACCACCCGATAAAAAGCGGCAGGTGTATCCACTTTGGCCCACCGACAATTACGCCAATTAAGTAAGGCAAACTTACCATTACCCACGCCCCGTGCTGTTTCGGGAGAAGAAGCTTCTTCATCTGTTTCACCTTCATTTTTAATAATTAACTTGCTGCTATTTGTATTATAAAAAATTGAAGGAACAGCTGTTGTGATAAACGTCACGTAGAACAAAAGAAATGCAAACAAAAAAGAAAGAGACTGACTCTAGTAAGTCAACCTCTACAACAATCTATCATTTTTGGAAAGAGTACCCCTTCCTCAAGGAATGTGAAGGACGATCGCCCAATAAGTAGGGAGGGGGTGAATTTCCATCATTTATTACGAACACAAGTACGTAATAAATGATATAATAATAGTTGTACATCCTTGTACATCCTTGTACATGCTCATTGAAAACTGAACATATAAGGTTGTAGCAGGAAAAGACGCTCTGCTGCGTAAAATGTTCAAGCCTAGAGAAACCGAAGATGCGTGATACATGACTAGCACAACGTGTGAAAATGTTGCAGTAGGCTTATTAAAAGAAGTCCCAAAGGCAAGACCGATGGGATAGAGGAGTTGGGCGTATTTAGACCGCCAATGTGTCAACTCCACTAACGTTAAGCGTTCAGAAATGTTCGATACGTTAGAAACCCCCACTTCAAATTTTCGCTAGAAAATTAAGTGGCGGGAGTATTCATA
>NZ_QOCW01000016.1 GCF_003318295.1 Bacillus taeanensis | reverse complement strand
GTGGAAACCGCAAAAAACGAAGCCATCGAATGTATCATTGTCCATGCGGGTATAAGGAACACCGTGATCTTCATGGCGCAAGGAACATCCTCACCAAACATCTGTATGGGAAAATGATTTATTATCCGCTCCATGATCCCATGTATATAAGACCAACGTATCTACGACCTGCAGTTTCAGCTTAAGAAGACCTTTTTCTGCTGGAAGGAAGTAGTAGACGGGCAGAACCGCCCCTTGTCCGTTGTGAAACGCACAAGTTGCCTACGGTGGCAGTTTTCTGTCGGGAGACACGAAACGGAAAGACCACTATCCTCAAAAGGGATGTTTGATTCCAAGCACAAAGGCAGTGTTGATGACACTTGTTCCAGCTGGGACGGCTTTTGGACTTGGAAACTTCAAACAGGAAACCCCTTCCTCAAGCGCGAAGCGGTAGGGAGGGGAGGTTCATTCTCTACTCTCGCTTGAAGGCCCAGCAATCGCTGCGTCTTCTGTAAAAGATAACGCCTATAAAAATCTAAATTGATCTTTTTGTTAGGTAATATACGGAATTTGATATTCTAACTCATGAAATATGATAAAGTACGCTCTTATTGATGAGGGAAATAAGATTTTATTGAGCTCTGCCTTTTCTTCGTTTACAATAACACTATCTTTGAAAAAGAGTATGATAAATATCAATGGATCTCTATTAAATAGTTCACGATATTTAAAATCTTAAGGGTGGAAAACTTTTATGGAGAAAGTAGATTTTAGTAAAGAGGCAATTACGTCCGAGGAAGAGCTTCGAAATTTTGTTGGCACGCCTCATGAGTTAGTAAAGAAAAAAAGCATTTCAATTGTTGATGATCAGGCTAAACGGTTTATTTCAATGTCACCGCTTTTGTTTCTAGCAACATCTGATGCAGAGGGAAACTGTGACGTTTCACCGCGGGGCGATAATCCTGGCTCAATTGTTGTATTAAATGATCATCAATTAGTGATTCCAGATCGTCCTGGTAATAGGCGAGTAGATTCTATTTTAAATATTTTAACTAACCCGCATGTTGGTTTGCTTTTTGTAGTTCCGGGTCTAGAAGAAGTGCTGCGTATTAACGGAAGGGCGACAATTATAAAAAATAAGGATATTTTAAGTAAGATGAGTTTGAAGGGGAAAGCACCATCGATTGGGATAGGTGTAGATGTGGAAGCATGTTTTATTCACTGCACACGGGCATTGCATAAATCAAAAATTTGGAATCCTGAGAAATGGCCAAACAAGGAAGAGGTTCCGTCCATGATGGAGATTTTTCATGCGCATTTAAAGATCAATGGTGTAAAAATAAAAGAGTAAAGCGGATTTAACAATTTAAAAAGCTGACTAAGAATGTTCTCTTAAATGAGAGTTTTTAGTCAGCTTTTTTTATTTAAAGTTATTGAAGGTGAAAAAACAGTTAACTAAAAGGGGAGTTAGCTGTTTTTTACATTTCATTCATTCTCTCATGTAAAAAACCATCAGAACCTTTATTTTCGCCAACAATAAAGTCTTTCATATGATATGTTACATATTCGCCGTAACGGCTGTTTGTTTGTGTTAATAACTCATCAACATAATAAACCCCCGTTGAAAGAGTGTCTAAAAGTAAGCTGGCGAGTCCTGCATATACACCGCAAGCTACTTGAAAACAGGTAGCATTTGTTTTATATTTTGGAAAGATCTCACTGCTTTTCATTGTATTATACATGTATTTTTCATAATCATTATACACTAAAAGGACACCAACAAGATCTTCTCCTTCTACTTCTCCTAAGGAAGGGTCAATTACTTGCTGTTTTTGTCTTTTCGTCATGTAGACAGTCCCTTAACCAACTATTTATAGAGAGGATATTTTTAGGTTTAACAAAATATTGGAAACGATTGCTGGTGCGTTTTATAATTGAATAGTAGATTGCTGAAAAGAAGTATAAATGTAATGTCTAACGATGTTGGGGGAGCTTATGAACAATAATCCATTGGTTTATCCGTATTCATCGCAGCGCATGGCCGTTTACGCAAAAAACGGCATGGTTGCCACATCTCAGCCTCTTGCTTCACAGGCGGGACTTGATATGCTCAAAAAAGGAGGAAATGCGATTGACGCGGCAATTGCGACCGCGGCATGCTTAACTGTTGTGGAACCAACCTCAAACAGTCTTGGCGGCGATGCATTTGCGCTCGTTTGGACAAAAGGAGAGCTGCATGGTTTAAATGCAAGCGGACCGGCACCAAAAGCTATTTCAATGGAGAAGTTAAAAGAAAAAGAGATTAATGAAATGCCAAAGCACGGCTGGGTGCCGGTTACTGTACCGGGAGCGCCGGCAGCTTGGACAGCATTGTCAAAACGGTTTGGGAAGCTGCCGTTTAAAGAAGTGTTAAAGCCTGCGATTCAATATGCGGAAGAGGGCTATCCAATTTCACCGACACTCGGTCGCTTTTGGCAAAAAGCGTACAATCAATTTCAATCTTCACTCACTGATGAGCTCTTTTCAGAATGGTTTCGGGTGTTTGCGCCAAAAGGACGCGCTCCTGAAATTGGTGAAGTTTGGTCTTCAAAAGGTCATGTAGCAACACTTTCAGCAATCGCCGAAACAAATGCCGAAGCTTTTTACCGCGGTGAAATTGCTGAAAAAATCGCTGCTTTTTCAAAAGAAACAGGAGGTTATCTTCGTAAAGAAGATTTAGCATCTTATGAGCCGGAATGGGTGAAGCCAATTTCTATTTCCTACAAAGACTATGATGTATGGGAAATTCCGCCAAACGGCCAAGGCTTAATTGCACTAATGGCATTTAATATTTTAAAAGGCTTTGATTTTACCGAAAAAGATAGTGTTGAAACGTATCATAAGCAAATCGAAGCGATGAAGCTTGCCTTTAGTGATGGACAAAAATATATTACTGAACAAAGCCATATGACCGTATCTGTTGAAGATATGCTTTCAGAGCAGTATGGTGCCCTTCGCAGGTCGTTAATTGGAGAAAAAGCGCTTTTACCTGAGGCGGGAAAACCTGATGCATGCGGAACTGTTTATTTAGCGGCCGCTGATTCTGAAGGCAATATGGTTTCGTTTATTCAAAGCAGTTATATGGACTTTGGATCTGGCGTAACAGTACCCGGTACAGGCATCATCCTGCAAAACCGCGGTCATAATTTTTCGCTTGATTCAAATCATGTGAATTGTCTTGAGCCCGGCAAAAAAACGTATCATACGATTATTCCCGGCTTTCTGACAAAAGGGAAAACGCCGATCGGCCCGTTTGGCGTAATGGGCGGATTTATGCAGCCGCAGGGACATGTGCAGGTCATGATGAACATGATTGACTTTAAGCTAAATCCGCAGGCGGCCCTTGATGCGCCGAGATGGCTTTGGACACATGAAAAAACGGTTGAAGTTGAACATAGCTTGCCGCTTCATATTACGCAAGCTTTAATGAGAAAAGGACATGATATAAAAGTAACGGCTGATCCTGCTGTTTTTGGGCGCGGGCAAATTATTTGCCGTGATCCGGACTCAGGTGTATTAGTCGGCGGAACAGAAGCGCGGACAGATGGCGGTATTGCTTCATGGTAAGAAACCACAAGCGTTCTTATTTTGTAAAAAAGGAAATGATGAAATGAAACAATGGCAGCTTTTTCTCGCATTTTTTCGAGTCGGTATGTTAGGCTACGGCGGCGGGCCGTCTTCAATTCCACTTGTTCATAAGGAAGTTGTAGAAAAATATAAATGGATGAATGCTGATGAATTTAGCGATGTACTTGCACTTGGCAATACACTGCCAGGTCCAATTGCAACGAAAATGGCTGGTTATATCGGCTACCGTGTTGGTGGAGTAATTGGAATGATTAACGGAGTGGTGGCGACTATTTTACCGACAATTGTGTTAATGATTGTGTTGTTAACATCGCTTTCTTCTTTTAAAGATCAGCCGTGGGTTGCAGGTATGACCAAAGCGGTTGTACCTGTTGTCGGTGTGATGCTTGCGGTGTTAACGTGGCAGTTTTTTAAAAAAGCAAACACGGATTTAGGAATGGTCCCGAGTGTTCTGTTAATGGTAGGAAGTGTAATTCTCATTGAAGGAATAGGCTTGCATCCAGGAATTTTAATTGCTGTTCTTCTTCTTGCTGCCCTTTTAAAAAGAGATCAGCCGAACAAGGAAGAAAAAGCTGAAAGGAAAGAGTTTGTATGATTTATTGGCAAATATTTTTAGCGTTTTTCATTCCCGGAATTGTCGGCTATGGCGGCGGCCCTGCCTCGATTCCGCTTGTTGAAAATGAAGTGGTTGACCGCTACGGCTGGTTAACTGTTGAAGAATTTAGTGAAGTGCTCGCACTCGGCAATGCACTTCCTGGTCCGATTGCGACAAAAATGGCTGGCTATATTGGCTATGAGCAGGGCGGTGTGCTCGGCGCTTTTGTTGGTGTATTTGCAACGGTTGCCCCATCGCTTATTTTAATGGTCATGCTTTTAGGACTTTTATATAAATTTAAAGATTCACCGAAAGTTAAGCGAATGACGATGCTGATTCGTCCGACAATTGCCGTCCTGCTTGGCGTGATGGCGTATCAATTTTTTACAAGCTCATATGAAGGAGCAGGTGTATGGCAGACACTTTTCTTAGTCATCGCAAGCTTTGTATTAATGGAAAAATTGAAAGTGCATCCTGCTTTTGTAATTGTTGGCGCACTTGGATACGGCGCGATTTTCTTAGCGGGTTAAAATCAATTCCTTTTATTTAATATATTAAAATACTAAAAGCCTAAAAGCCTCCAAGGAAATTCCTTTGGAGGCTTTCTAACCGATAAGATTGCTTAATCCTGCATGCTGTTATTCAGACTTTTGCCAATAAGCTGATTCTTTGCTTGAACGTAACGGAGGGAATGTATCCCCGCTTTCTAAGCGAATTTCTTTTTCGTCACTCGTTGGATTAGCGTTGCTGTGAGATTCTGCTAAACCAACAAATTCATAAGTGCCTGTTTCCGGTGCTTGTTCGCCAGTTTTAAAACGGTTAGCCATTAGTATCCTCTCCTTTTGTGTAATGTGTTTTACACTTGTGATTTAACCGGATTTTACGAATACTAAACATTAAACAATAATAAAACAATATTTTAGTATAAAAGTCACAGTGAAGAAATAACGAAACAAGGCCGTATCTTATCTAATAAATGATAGAGTACAGCATTGTTTCGTTAAATAAATGATTGAAATTTTTACATGCTATTAATTTTGCTCTGTTATTAGCGGGATGTTAATTTCAACTTCAGTTCCTTCATTAGGCTTACTTTTAATTGAAATATCTCCATTATATGTTTGGATAATTCGTTTACAGACTGCTAATCCCAAACCGGTACCATCCTGTTTCGTAGTAAAAAAAGGATGAAACACTTGATCTAATACTTTTTGAGGCATTCCAGATCCATTGTCTTTCACACGTATGATGCAAGCATCCTCTCTTTTTTCTAGGTGAATCGTTAATTTTCCGCCATTTTCCATAGATTCTAAAGAGTTTTTTGTTAAATTAAGAATCACTTGTTTGAGGTGATCTTTCACACATAAAATAGGCAAAGGCGTATTTGAAGGATAAATGTTTAACTCTACATTTTTATAATTAGCCTCTGATTGAATAATTGGCGCTATTTCTCTTATGATGTCATCCGCATTATATGATTTCAATGTATATGCTGTAGGCTTTCCAAGCATTAATAGTTCACTAACAATACTATTAATGCGCGTGATTTCTCCTTGAATCACTTCAAAATAAAATTGATCTTTTTCATCTTTATGTTTTTCGCTTAAAAGCGTGATTAACCCTTTAATGCCTGTTAAAGGGTTTTTAATTTCGTGCGCTGTACTCGCGGCAAGATTTCCAACTAATTCAAGCTTTTGGTTTTCATTTTGTTCTTTTTCAAGTTTTACTTGGTATTTTAATAAAAAATATTGAAGCAATAAAAATAAAATATTTGTAATAATAAAGGTAATTCCTAACGATTGAAGAAAGGATTTTTTGTATATGTTTCTTTCTTCTGGTATTACGCTAGCTGTAATGATCCAAGGGACTTTCTCAGCATGTGTACGAGCAGTAAGTGATTGTCCCTCAACAATAGGGGATTTGGACTGCATTAAGTTTTGCCCTGCAGCATCTGTTACAGAAATCAATTCATCTGTTACAAATTGATTAATCGTTTCTTCAATTTTGTCGAATCGCAAGCTGGCGAGCACGACACCTTGTATTTGTTCCTTATCGACCACAGGGGTAGCAATTGTAATAATAAAACGCCCTGTAACTCGACCGAGGTGTGCTTCTGAAATACTTGTTTGCCCCGTTTTTAATGCTTGTTGAAAGTAATTACGATCCAAAACATTAATTGGAGAAAACATTTCATTCGAACTAATCAATAGATCTCCATCAGGGTTGGCCCAATAGAAGCCGGAAAAGCGAATATCCTTGTCATGTGTTCTCTTTAGAATTTCTTCCACACCGCTTAAATCATGGCTCTGGACTTGAATTAACGTCGCAAGCATTTCGACACGTCCAATTGTGCCGCCAATAAAATTGTCTATATGTTTGGCATGGAAATTAGCATACTGCTCTGCTTTATTTGTATACTGGTTTTCAATTTGTTGAATGTTTTGCTGTGCAAAGAGATGGCTGATAATAAGAGATGGTATAACGGTCATTATAATATAAATAAGCCATTTTTTATTAGAAAATGATTTGAAAATCCATTTAAAATTCAAACTGATTTTCTCCTTTAAGTAGTATAAGTGATTCAATTAATCTATTTATTTTATCATCTACATAATTATATATTAATAGCATATTTTTACGGATATTAATATATATAACTTCAACTTAATTTGTCGACATTGTGTTAATTTTGTAGAATTTGTATTAAGTTCCACACCAAGAATGTTTATCCTTTATATTTATATAGAAAATTTATGGATAATAATGGTTGACAGCTGGAGGATTTCATCATACTATAAAATTGAATTTATGAAAGAAGGGAACGGTACATCGCCAATGAAGCAGTAATCCTATTCTTTAGACATATTTTTAAAACTTCATGTTAAAAAATATATTTTGTCTAGATAGGATTAGTCTGTTCATTTTAGGTGCTTTTTTCATAACGAAAGAATACTTAACCTTTTATTTCATGCTGTTTTTATGAAAAGGGAAGCTTCTTTCTTTGTGCCTGCATACTACGCTTAATCCTCTCTAGCAAACTAGGGAGGTTTTTTTATGCTGTTAAAAAAGAAGAAAAAACTACTATAGCGAATAGCGAATGATCTAATAGAATCTTGTCTAATTTTATTGAGTTACTCTCTTGTAATTAAAGATAAAAGGGAAATAAAGGTACTTCCTTATATTAAAAATGTTGGAGGAAGCATTATGGAAACGAATATTAATGCAAAAGCAATATTTATTACTTTTTTAATTGGTGCATTTTTTGCGATTTTAAACGAAACGTTGCTTAATATTGCGTTAACAGAATTAATGGATGTATTTAAAATTGATACGCCTACTGTACAGTGGTTGGTTACTGGATTTATGCTCGTAATGGGAGTATTAATGCCTGTTTCGGCATTATTGATTCAATCGTTTACAACAAGGCAGATGTTTATTGGGGTTATGACGATTTTTTTAAGTGGAACAGTACTTGCTGGATTTTCCATAAACTTTCCAATGCTGTTAACGGGAAGAATGATCCAAGCGGCAGGGACGGGTTTACTGCTTCCAATTATTATGAATGCTTTGCTGTTGCTTTATCCTCCTGATGTACGCGGAAAAATGATGGGAACATTTGGGTTAGTGATTATGTTTGCGCCTGCACTCGGTCCAACGTTATCAGGGGTTATTGTTGACTTTTTAGGATGGCGCTGGCTGTTTTTATCAGTAATTCCATTTGCACTCTTTTCGATTTTATTTGCCCTAAAATATTTACAAAATGTTGGGGAAGTTACACGTCCTAAAGTAGATAAGCTCTCGATTATTCTTTCTAGCGTTGGAATAGGTGGTCTTGTATATGGATTCAGCAGTGTTGGAGAAAATGAAGGGGGCGCTTTATCAATTACCGTTGTTGCGGTTATAACAATTAGCATCATTAGTTTGATTGGATTTGTACGGCGTCAAATGAAGTTAGAAGAGCCATTATTAGATGTACGTGTGTTTAAATACAAAGATTATGCACAGGGCATCATTATTTTTGTAATTGTCATTATGGCGCTGTTTGCTTCTGAAATTGTAATGCCGATGTACTTGCAAGGTCCGCTCGGGTTTGAGGCAAAGATGACTGGTTTAATGCTTCTGCCGGGAGCTTTATTAAGTGGTCTATTGTCACCTGTAATGGGCACGTTGTTTGATAAGTATGGACCAAGAAAATTAATTATTCCAGGGATGATCTTATTAGTTGGAGTAATGATGTTGTTTAGTAATATTAATGATTCAATCCCGGCATGGTCATTTGTTATCGCTTATATTATTTTAATGCTTGGGATAACAGCGATTATGATGCCGTCTCAGACGAATGCGCTGAATGCATTACCGGTTCATTTATATCCGCATGGAACAGCTATTGCTACGACACTGCAGCCGATCGCAGGAGCGCTTGGCGTTTCGGTTTTTGTCAGCATTATGTCTCAAGGGAGAAACGCTTATATTAATAATTATCCTGGTTCTGTAACAGAGCAAACCTTAAACGATGCGATGACAGTTGGTGTTCATCATGCATATTGGTTTGCACTTGGATTAAGTATTGTAGGATTTCTCATCGCTTTGTTTATTAAAAAAGCGATAGCTCCAGATTTTGATAAAAATAGTGTTCGTTCACATAGTTAGGCAATGAAACGCTAGCGGCCAAATTTTTGTTACTTCTGTAAGGAATGTGGTCGCTTTTTTTGTTTCATCTCAAAATCATATTAGTTTTGATCAATTGAGCGAATAATGATGTTGGATTGTTATGTATATTCATCCTATAATAAAACTATCAAAAGAAAGCGATTACAAAAATCGCCGATAAGGAGGAGTAGCAATGGGTCAACAAGTACGAAATCACATGGTCGAGTTTCTTTGCAGCAAAACAACAATGGTGGCTGAAAAAGTATTAAAAATGACGGACGCGGAGATTGAGTACTACCACTGGCTCTACTCCGATGATGACAACAGCGGTGATTATGTAAGAGTTCATTAAAAAAGAATAAGAGAATGCTATATAAAAGAAGCTCTTTGTGTCCTTCACAAAGGGCTTTTTGTATGCTGATAGTTTCGTTTAATAAAGGTCCATTCATGAGATTACAGGACAGCATTAAATTACTTTATATAGAAGACAATATTATGAAACAGCGCCTATCTTCCATGGTAAAATATAGGTGCTGTTTTTTATGAAGTGAGATGATTGTGAAATGACAAGAACAGTAATTGATATAAGGATTGATTAAAATGTTAAAAAAGATTTTAGTTAGACTAGCTGTAAGTATGATCGCAGCTTTTCTTATTTTCATAGGGTATTCAGCCTACAGCATTTGGACGTTCAGCTCTAAAAATCAACTAGTGAAGACTGATGCTGCTGTTGTGCTGGGAGCGGCTGTTTGGGAAGAAGAGCCATCACCTGTTTTTCGTGAACGAATTCATCACGCTGTTTGGCTTTATGAAAATGGTTATGTTGATAAAATCATCTTTACTGGCGGTAAAGCTGAAGGAGATGCCTACGCTGAATCGGAAGCTGCGAGAAATCACGCCATTAAAAATAATGTGAATGAGAAAGATATTTTTATTGAAATAAAATCAAAAATTACTGAAGAAAATCT
This sequence comes from Bacillus taeanensis, assembly GCF_003318295.1. Lineage (GTDB taxonomy): Bacteria > Bacillota > Bacilli > Bacillales > UBA6769 > Maribacillus > Maribacillus taeanensis. Next base: position 92,367 of record NZ_QOCW01000016.1, on the reverse strand, counting down.
CGAATACGCGTATGAGGTTGCTTCTGAAAATAATCTAAACACCTTTACAATCGTAAGTGACCCCCTGCATATGAAAAGGGCAATGGTAATGGCGAAAAATAAGGGAATGGAAGCATACTCCTCACCGACGCAAACTTCTTTATATAAGACGTTAAACAGCAAGGTTCCTTTTTTATTTCGAGAGTTGTTTTTCTATATCGGTTATATGCTAACTCTACCTTTTAGATGATGAATATTAAGTGTTGTCTTTTGAAACATTTGAGCGGTAGAGAATAGCTGCTCTTTTTTCTTTGCTGCAAAATAATGATGATTTTCATTTCAAAATAGTGATAAAGTAGATTGGAGGAGAAAAAATGTCAGTTTTTTTCGTTTGGTTGTTATTAATCATTTTCGGAGGAATTGGCGGCATTGCGATTTGCAGTGTTTTTGAAGGAAATGAAGTGTTTTCCGGCTATACAGCGATGTTGGGGATGATCGTTACGTTGTTAAGCGGGATTTTTGTGCAGTTAAATTTGTTGCACCGAGATAAACAGTAGGTAGTGAGTTTATCAGTGCCTTATTTAATAGATTGTAAGTAAAATTTTAATAAAGTTGGAGATTGAAAATGGGAATTAATGATATTATTATTTTCATCGTAATCGGCTTTTTTTGTTTAGGTGCTCTAGATAAACTTATCGGAAATAAACTAGGATTAGGACAGCGTTTTACAGACGGATTTATGACAATGGGATCGCTCACACTTGCGATGGTTGGCATTATCTCATTAGCACCGGTGCTTGCTGCGATTCTAACACCGATTATCTCACCTGTTTATGGATTAGTCGGCGCAGATCCTGCTGCATTTGCGAATACATTGTTAGCGCTTGATATGGGCGGGTATGCGTTAGCTGAAGAAATGGCGCAAAGCAAGGATGCTGAGCTGTTTTCATGGGTGTTTTTAGGAACAATGATGGGACCGACGATTGTTTTTACAATTCCGGTTGGACTGGGGATTATCGCAAAAAAAGATCAACCATTTTTTGCGAAAGGTATTTTGTTAGGGTTAATTACGGTGCCAATTGGCTGTTTCGTTGGCGGAGTTACTGCTGATTTAAATATGATGGTTATTATAAAAAATCTCATTCCAACAATTATCTTGTCTATTTTTATTTCGATTGGATTATGGAAGTATACAGAAAAAATGATTACAGGATTTTCTGTTTTCGCAAAGTTTATTGATATTATTGCGATTATTGGGCTTGCTGCCATATGTGTGGAGACATTCACAGGCTTTGTTGTAATCCCAAACATGACACCGCTCATGGAGGGAATTGAAATTGTGGCGATGATTGCGGTGTTTCTTGCAGGTGCGTTTCCGATGGTTACTTTTATCACATTTCTCTTTAAAAAACCGCTTCGGAAAATGGGAGCCTTGCTAGGAATTAATGAAACAGCAACAGCTGGTTTATTAGCATCTCTCGCTCATAATATTCCGATGCTGGCTCTTCTTAAAAATATGGATTCAAGAGGCAAAGTAATTAATGTTGCTTTTGCCGTGAGCGGTGCTTTTGTCTTTGGCGCACACTTAGGTTTTACAGCTGGCGTTAATAAAGAAATTGTGTTTGCGATGATTGTTGGAAAACTTGTTGGTGGACTTAGTGCGGTTTTATTAGCAGTTATTGCTACTCAAAAAAGAGTTGAGAGACCGCATAACGTTGATTTTAATAAATCTGTAAAAGACGCTTGAGAATTTAGGTTTCGATAATCTGTTTGAAGAAGAAATTTCTAAAAGTTTTGAGACAGATGAATGGTTTAAGCATAAGTCATTCCTATTGAAAGGATATAAAAATTTAATAAGGAACATTAACTTATAAGAAAACGCAGGTATTCTCGGGACTCCTGCGTTTTTTCCATGCTTAAAGAGGAGTACTGCGAACATTCTTGATAGAGTTTTAGTTTTCTAACAATAATAAATCATAATTGTTACGATTTATTATTGACGATTTATACGACTTTATGTATAGTTTTAAAGTATAAATCATAATGATTACGATTTAAAGTTACATATATCTATAAATCTATTTCTATGTAGGGTTCGTTCAATTTATAAATCGTAATGATTCCAATTTATCGAGAGGTAGGTGTTTTAGCTGAAAGAGAAATTTTCTAAATGTTAGCAGCGAGAAGAAAAAATTAAAAACCAAGGAGCGGAGTAATAAATGGTTAAAAAACAATCCATTTCTTATTTAATTTTTGCTGTAATTCTCATATTTGTTACGGCTTGTAATAATGAGAAGGTTTCAGGAATAAACGAAGAAGGATCAAGTACCTCTTCTAAGACAGAGGAGAAGTCAGTAACACTGCTGTTTAGTTTTGCATCTAAAACGATTGATCCTCATCAGGACTGGATGGGTGTACGTGCTGGAATTGCGGAGACGTTAGTGAAAATTGATGGAAATTTAGAAATTCAACCGTGGTTAGCACATGGTTGGGAGCAAAAAGATGAGAGAACATGGACATTTACAATTAAAGATGGCGTGACATTTCATGATGGAACACCTGTTGACGGAGAAGCTGTCAAGGCATCATTTGAACGTGTGATGGATGTGAATGATGCAGTTGCGTCCAGCTTAAAAATCGAATCAATGGAAGCAGACGGTCAAGACATAACGTTTGTAACGACAGAACCATATCCTGCGTTTCTTTCCGAACTTGTACATACAAATGCTTCTATTATAAAGACGGACGCTGAAAATATTAGTGAAAAGCCAATTGCTACGGGGCCGTTTAAAGTTGTTGATTTTACATCTGAAGCAGAAATTAAACTCGAAAAATACGAAGACTATTGGGATGGCGCTGCCAATTTAGATGAAGTGACAATTAAGTTTAATTCTGATGGAAATGTTCGTGCACTTGCTCTTCAATCAGGTGAAGCAGATCTTGCCTATCATTTACCTTCTGAAGCGTTAGAGCCGATTGAAACGAGCGAAAACCTTCGTGTTGAATCAGTTTCAAGTTTACGTGTTCATTTCCTTCTCTATAATGCGAACAAACCTGCACTGCAGGATGTAAGAGTTCGAAAAGCACTCGATTTACTCGTTAATCGCCCTGTCATGGTAAGTGAGGTTATGAATGGACACGCGACAGCAGCAAATGGACCGTTCAATCCTAACTTTGCTTTTGCGAGTGACACACAGCCAGAAAATTATGATCCAGAACAAGCAGAGCTTTTACTAAAAGATGCGGGCTATAAGAAAAATGAGAATGGAAAGCTGGAAAAAGTGGGAGACGTTCTAACGCTAACGCTGGCAACATATGAAGGAAGACCAGAACTTCCGCTAATGGCGCAATATTTACAGGCCGAAGCTGCTAATCTAGGAATTGATATTAATATTGTCACAGTTGAGAACATTGACAGTTATTTATGGGAGCAGGATGAGTGGGATATCGTCACATACTCTAATTTAACAGCTCCTCGGGGAGACGGCGGCTACTTCTTAAATACAGCTTATTTACCGGACGGTGCGTTAAATCCAGGTAAAATTCATATTCCGGAACTGAATGAACTGACGAAAGAGTTGAATGTGACAGCCGATCTTGAAGAGAGAATTACTCTGCAAAAGAAAGCGGCAGAAATCATTCAGAAAGAAGTTCCGCAATCATTTATTTTATATCCGCATATAATTGTCGGTGTGAATGAGCGTGTGAAAAACTGGAGTCCGGGCTCTGAAGAATATTATTTAATTACGAATAAAATGGATGTCGAGTAATTAAAAGAGGTTGACTCAAACATGCAGGGTTTATCCTTTTCATCATATTGTTGTATAGATGTGAAGGGGAGATTCTGTTGAGTCACCTTTTTTCTTGTTTGATTTAAGGAGTAGGAGGTTTGACAGGTGAATAAGATGAGAAATTTGTTGTCTATTATTGGATCGAGAATGCTTCAATTATTGATCGTCATGTTCGTTCTTTCTTTTGTAACGTTTTTATTAATGAAAATCACACCCGGTGATCCAATCCGAACGCTTTTAAAGGTAGACGATGTGGTTGCAACAAAAGCTGAAGAAGAAAAATTAAGGCAAGAATATGGTTTTAATGAACCGATTTTTGTTCAGTATAGTCAGTGGATTAGAAGTGCAGTGCAATTAGATTTAGGGAAATCGATTATTGCAAAAAGACCAGTTTTAGAAATGATCATGAGCAAATTACCAGCAACGGCTGCTTTATCAATCGGCGGCATGGTTGTACTTCTTCTTATCTCCGTTCCACTTGGAGTGTTAGGGGCTGTCTATGAAAATCGCTGGCCAGATTATGTGAGCAGGTGGTTAGCGATGGTAGGAGCTTCTATTCCAAGCTTTTGGCTTGGGTTAATTTTAATCTCTATATTTTCTGTAAAGCTTCAATTATTGCCGGTAATGGGAAAAGGGACGTTTGCTCACTTTGTGCTGCCGTCTATAACGCTCGGGGTGGCGATGGCTCCGATGTACATTCGCCTGCTGCGGGAAAGACTTATTGCTGTACTGCAGAGCTCGTATATTGAAGCGGCAAAAGCGAGAGGGCTTCGAAAAGAACGAATTCTTTTCTTTCATGCGTTAAGGGGAAGTCTTATTCCGCTCGTGACGATGTTTGGATTAAGTATCGGCAGTCTGCTTGGCGGAATAACGGTAATTGAAATGCTCTTTTCGTGGCCGGGAATGGGCGAACTTATTGTGAATGCGGTGATGGAGCGCGATTATCCGGTTATTCAAGGTTACATTTTAGTGGTTGGTGTTCTCGTTGTAATAACGAATCTGATCGTTGATTTAATGTATGTGGTCATCAATCCGCAAATACAGCAGGGGAAGGAGTCTATGTAATGGATGAAGCGCTAATGAAACAATCACGAGTTCTCCGTAATCCTAATATGGTAATTGGGTTATTTCTCGCTGTCCTTCTTTTAATTGTCACACTTTTTGGAGGAATACTCGTTCCTCATGATCCTTTTCAAATTGATATGAAAAATAGGTTGCAGGGTACATCAGCACAGCATTGGCTTGGAACCGATCAACTTGGTCGCGATGTGTTTGCGAGAATTGTCTATGGCGCAAAGCTAACAATTGGACTGGGAATGTTAGCAATACTACTCGCAGTATGTATCGGTGTTCCGATCGGTCTTTTTTCCGGTTACATAGGCGGAAAAATCGATGCTTTTTTTATGAGAATTATTGATGGGATTTTAGCTTTTCCTGATTTTATTTTAGCTGTTGCCATTGCCGGACTTTTAGGACCGAGTTTAACGAATATTATTATTGCGATTGTGTTAGTAAGATGGATTGTTTATGCTCGTGTTGTGCGGGGCTTAGTTCTTGCGGAAAAAGAAAAAGAGTATGTGCTCGTTTCAAAAATCTCTTATTCGAGTTCTTTTAAAACGATTCGTATGCATTTATTACCTCAAGTGATGCCGGACATTATTGTCATGGCGGCGATTGATGTAGGAAAAGTCATTTTACTTATTTCGGCCTTATCTTATCTTGGACTTGGTGCACAGCCGCCGATCCCGGAATGGGGAGCGATGCTTAATGATGGAAGAAGTTATTTTCAAGTGATTCCTTCTCTTATGATTTATCCGGGGTTTGCGATTATGATAACGGTGCTGTGCTGTAACTTATTAGGAGATGGATTGAAAAGTTATTTTGAAATCGGAAAAGGGAGCGATTATTTGTGAGTGAGCCTCTTCTAGCAATACAGAATTTGTGTATAAAAGATAAAGTTGGCGAAACGTCATTCCTGAAAAGCGTAAATATTGAGATAAGTAAGGGAGAAATTGTCGGCTTAATTGGTGAAAGCGGCAGTGGTAAAAGCTTAACAGCAAGAGCGATTATGGGACTTCTGCCGTTAGAAATGAAAAAAAGTGGGCGGATTATCTATCAAAATCAAAATCTGTTAACGCTGCCGTCAAAAGATCATCGCAAACTGCTTGGAAAAGAAATAGGGATGATTTTTCAAGATTACCGCGGCAGCTTTACTCCGTTTATTAAGGTTGGAAAACAGATCGTGGAAACGATTTGTACTCACCAATTCATTACAAAAAAAGAGGCAAAGAAGATTGCTTTTCAAGTTCTTGAGGAGATGGGGCTCGATTCAAAACGAGTTTATCGCAGCTATCCTTTTCAATTAAGCGGCGGACAAGTGCAGCGGGCAGCGATGGCAATGATTCTTGCTTTAAAACCGAGTTTACTAATTTGTGATGAAGTGACAACAGCATTGGACGTGATAAATGGTGAGAAAGTACTCAATTATATTGATAAAGTATGTCAGGAGACAGGTTGTGCAGTGCTGATGATTACTCATGATTTAGCGCAAGCGTATAAGCGAACAGATCGTCTATATGTGATGCAGCAGGGGGAAATCGTTGAAGAAGGTTTTCCAGAGCAAATTCGCTGTCATCATAAACATCCTTATACGAAAAAGTTATGTGCTTGTTTGCTTTCACTTCCTAAAGCTGACTCATTCCAAACAGAAAGAGTGAGTACCTTATGAGTTTAGTGATTAATCGTGTTTCAAAGGATTATTCGAAAAGTGTTACGGCTTTAAATGCGATTTCTTTTCAAGTGAACAGCGGAGAGGCAGTTGGAATAGTAGGTGAAAGCGGGAGCGGAAAAAGCACGCTTGCAAAAGTGCTATTAGGTTTAGAGTCATATAAAGAAGGAAGCATTACTTTTAACGGTAAACCAATCGCTCCGAAGAAACGAAGTCTTTTACGCGACTATCGTAAAAGCGTGCAGATGATTTTTCAAGATTCTGCCGGTGCTTTAAATCCGAAGCTGCCGATATGGAAAAGTATAATGGAGCCTCTCGATAACTTTAAAGAGGTTACGCCTTCTTTTTTAGCTGGGAAAAATCTTTCGAGAAAAGAAACTGCTGAAGTGCTTTTAGAAAGAGTCGGGTTGGACAAACAATTTGCTGAACGCTATCCAAGGGAATTAAGCGGCGGCCAAAAACAGCGCGTTAGTATCGCAAGAGCATTAAGCATTGAACCGTCACTGCTTATTTGTGATGAACCGACAGCAAGCTTAGACGTAACAGTGCAAGTTCACATTTTACATCTTCTGAAAGATCTGCAGAAGAAAATGAACATGACAATTCTATTTATCTCACACGATCTAAGATCTGTTACTTTTTTATGTAAAAAAGTGATTGTTCTTAGAAATGGATCGATTGTTGATCAGTTTGAACTTTCAGAACTATATCATCAGGACCGTCATCCTTATACAAAAGCGTTAATTCAAGCAGCGTCAATCCAGTAAGAAAAGGAGAACCATATGAAACCAGCAGTACCTTCTTTACAATTAACAAAACCTGTACCTTTTAGTCAGCGTCAATATTTAACACTGGCAATACCGCTAATTATCTCAGGTATTTCAACACCGCTGTTAGGAGCGGTTGATACAGCAGTCGTTGGACGAATTCCTGATCCCGCTTCAATTGGCAGCGTTGCAGTTGGAGGGGATTTTTTCTGGTGCAGCAGAAGCGCGCTCGATTCGAGATTCGATTGCTTTAGCACTAATCGTCTTTTTACTGACCATGTGGCTGTTCGTACCAAACTATGATAATCATGGAGTTTGGCTCGCGTTTACTTTGTTTAGTTTGGCGCGTTCTTTCTTTTTATCATTATTCGTCTCAAAATTAACACGCACAGCGTTTAGTTAATAGGTTACTAAATATGTAAGCCGACTCGGTACAAAAATTTTATTGAGTCGGCTTAACTATAATAAAGCGATTATTAATTTATCTCACGGAAACTTCTTTTTGAAAAGCAGTCAGTTTGCGTGTGTTTTCAGCAACTTCTTCAGGATCAACAGTTTTTGTCGCTGCACCTGTCACAATTGCCGCTTTTGCAACTGCTTTAGATACAGCAGGAGCAACACGTTCATCAAACGGTGCTGGAATTACATAATCTGGTGAAAGTTCGTCTTCAGAAACGAGTGATGCGATGGCGAGTACGGCTGCTGTTTTCATTTCTTCATTAATTTCTGTTGCGCGAACATCTAAAGCGCCGCGGAAAATGCCTGGAAATGCAAGGACATTGTTTACTTGGTTCGGAAAATCAGAACGGCCTGTCCCGATAACTCTAACGCCAGCTGCTTTTGCATCTTCCGGCATAATTTCCGGGATTGGATTTGCCATTGCAAACACAATTGGATCTTCATTCATTGTGTGTACCATTTCTTTAGTAAGAGCTCCTGCTGCTGATACGCCGATAAATACATCGGTACCAACGACCATGTCTTTTAATGTGCCTTCTTTATTTTCTTTATTTGTAAATTTGGCTACCTCTTCTTTTACACTGTTCATTCCATATGTACGGCCTTCAAAGATTGCCCCTTTTGTGTCGCACATAATAATATCATCAACACCAAAGCGGTTTAATAGTTTAATAATTGCAATGCCAGCAGCGCCCGCACCGTTAATAACAACTTTAATGTCGGAAATTTCTTTGCCAACAAGCTCTAATGCATTTAATAGACCTGCTGCTGTTACGATTGCAGTGCCGTGCTGATCATCGTGAAAAATTGGAATATTCGTTTCTTTTTTCAAACGCTCTTCAATAATAAAGCAGTTCGGTGCAGCAATATCTTCTAAATTTACACCGCCAAACGTTGGTTCTAGTAGTTTCACAGTTTGAATGATTTCTTCAACATCAGTTGTATTTAAACAAAGCGGGAATGCGTCTACACCTGCAAAGCTTTTAAATAAAACAGCTTTTCCTTCCATAACCGGAAGTGCGGCTTCAGGACCGATATTGCCAAGCCCAAGTACAGCAGTACCATCTGAAACTACCGCAACCATATTGCCTTTCATCGTATAGTCATACACTGTTTCACGATCTTGATAAATCTCTTTACAAGGTTCAGCAACTCCTGGTGAATAAGCAAGACTTAAATCTTTCGCATTTCGAACAGGTACCTTTGATTTTGATTCGATTTTCCCTTGATTAACACGGTGCATGTGTAAAGCTTCTTCACGCAAATTGTCCACTGCATTCACTCTCTTTCTTTTCCATTAAATTAAGTTAATAAATTGCATTTTGCTTATTTTGGAAAGCGCTTTTATTTATTAATGATAAGACGGACAAGTGATGATGTCTAATTTATAATTGGTATGGTTTTCATGCATTTTAGGTATAGATCGTTTGTGAAAATAAAAACATGTATAGCTGCAACTAAATTTTTGAAACTAAATGTTTTTTTCATAAGTTATATAACTGAGGAGGGTTAAAAATGATAAAAAAATGGATGATTGCATTTATAATGTTTGCATTGTTACTAGCAGGATGTGGAACAGGAAAAACGAGCGACAATGCTGCTTCTAACGGAGATGCTGTGAATAACAGCAAGAAAGAGGAAAGAGTTAAAGCAGAAGTAACAGAAGGAGACTTTGTGTACCGTCTTGTTTCGGAAAAAGAAATCTATCAAGATAGTGAAGACGTCAAACTATATGCAGAGCTTGAGTATGTCGGCGATCAAGAAGAAATTAAAATCTATCATGCAGCGTCACCTTTTTATTTCCCGATCGTTGAAAAAACACGAAATTATAATATTGAATATGCGATGAATGAGCCGCTGCTGACAACAACGCTCGAAAAAGGAAAACCGTTTCGTGAAGAATATCGGGGTGGAGGTGCCTATGGTTCACAGGACGAACAAGATTATGTAGAGTTTATGAAAGACTTTATGGAAAACGGCTTTCCAGTTGGTGAGTATACGGTAAATGGGTTTGCAGATTTTTTTATTGAAGCGAATGAACATGATAAAAAGGCTGAAGAAAAGCTTGAAGACAAAGAGAAATATAAGATGCAAGCCCAAATTGAGTTTGAAGTGGTAGAATAAGATTTTAAATAGAATGTTAAAGAGCCTGAAATTCCATCCAGGCTCTCTTTCTGCTGTTTGTTCATCAATTCTTCACAAAATAAAAAGAGTGAATTTCGTACTTTCTTCACAACTCTTCCTTATGATCAATCTAGCATACTAGTTTACTACTTAAAGAAAGAGGAGTCGTGAAAAATGGGAGAGGCTCAACTAGAAAAGACAGTGGAAAATCAAAAGAGAACGAACACATCTCTTTATAAAACAGCATGGAGATGGCATTTTTATGCGGGGATCATTTTTGCACCGTTTCTCATTATTTTAGCAATTACTGGAGCGGTTTATTTGTTTAAACCGCAAATTGAGCAGGTGATGTATAAAGCTTACTACGAGGTAACACCGCAGGGAGAAAAAATGTCACCGTCTGAACAAATTGAAACGGTGAAAGAGCTGTATCCTGATGCGATCATTACAAAATATCGACCGGGAGAAAATAAGGCGCGTTCGAGTGAAGTAGGTGTTAGGACGAGTGATGGTTCATTTACAGTATTTATCGATCCGTACACAGGGAAGTCGCTTGGCGAGCTATCTGGTGATGAGAAAATTATGAATAAGATTGAAGAAATTCACGGTGAACTTATGGTAGGTACACTTGGTGATCGCATTGTCGAGCTTGCAGCATGCTGGGCGATTGTATTAATCGTAACAGGACTTTATTTATGGTACCCAAAAAAGAAAAAAGGCTTAGCTGGCGTGATTTTTCCGAGAATTCATAAAGGAAGTAAAGTGTTTCGCAGAGATTTACATGCGGTACCAGCGTTTTGGGTAACAGCGGGGATGTTATTTTTAATCATGACAGGTCTTCCTTGGTCAGGTTTTTGGGGCAGTAATTTTCAGTCGATCGCTACAAATTCAGGTGCTGGCTATCCGCCTTCAATTTGGGGGGGGGGAGAAGCGCCAACTTCAACGGTGAAAGCAAAAGATGTTGCTGATGTCCCTTGGGCTGCTGAAAACTTAGATGTGCCAATTTCCGATTTGCAGGGCTTTGTACCGCTGTCAATGGATGAAGTGGCTGCAATTGCCGATCGTGAAGGCATTCACCCAAGCTACAGTGTGTATATTCCTGAAAGTAAGGAAGAGGTGTCTATACAATCTCTGTATTCCCACCAAAAGCACAGGACGAGGCAACGATGCATATTGACCAATACTCAGGTGCTGTGCTTGCCGATTATCGCTATGACAACTACGGTTTTATCGCAAAAGCTGTTGCTTGGGGAATTACGCTTCATACAGGCACACAGTTTGGTTTGATTAACCAATTAATTAGCTTACTTATTTGTTTAGGCATTATTCTCGTTGCATTAAGCGGTTTTTACTTATGGTGGAAACGAAAGCCGGAAAAAGGGTTAGGAGCACCAGAAGCGCCGGCCATTAAAAAAATGAAAGTACTGCTTTTTATTATGATTGTTTTAGGAATTATCTTTCCGCTCGTTGGATTATCACTTCTTGTTGTCTTTTTAATTGACTGGCTTCTAATCCAGCGAATTTCTTCTGTGAAGAACTTTCTAAATGCCTAATTTGACGTGTAAAGGATGTTTGCGACGGTGAAAAAACAAATTATTTTCTTTTTAACGAAATTCAGCCAGAAGTCCCCTTCCTCAAAAATTCGATGGAATTTTAGGTGGGGGATGAATGGCGCTTTTTTGTTTTTGTGCGCAGAACTAAAAAATAATACGATTTTCCTATATGCAAACATTTGTTCCTAATAGTAAAATGAAGGCATGGAGGTGAAACCCATGTATCGCACAATGAAAGTCCCGTTTTCTGCTTCTGCTGTTACCATTCAAAAGTTGTTTGACATCCGCCGACTTTGTGCCGTTGTTTGGAATGATTGTGTCCAAATTGCCCGTTATTACTACCGGCTCGGCGGTGGATGGATTACCAAAAGTGACCTTCAAAGGGAAGTAAAAGGGTTGTATCCTCTTCACAGCCAAACGATTCAAGCTGTCGCTCATAAATTCCTTCAAGCAAGAGAAGGGGCGCAAAAGGCGAGAAAAGCAGGATTCAATGTTAGCTACCCTTGGAGGCATAAATTTGTATTCAACCCCAAATGGGTCGGACAATCGTTTACACTCCAAGGAAAGAACATCACTCTTTCATTAGGAATATGGAATGGCAAACGTCAGCCGAGATTAACACTCAAACTCTCTAAAGTCCCTCCTGAAAACGTGAAAGAAGTCGAATTAGTCTATGAACAAAAATGGTTCATTTGTCTTTCCTATGAAACGAACATCGAGGAAGAGTCCCCAAAACAACAAGGTATTACCACCAGTATTGACCCCGGAGAAATTCACACCATTGCCAGTGTAACCAAAAACGGTGACAGTCTTGTCATCACCGGCCGCTATCTAAGAAGCATCCACCGTTTACGAAATAAAAAGCTAAAAGAACTGCAGAAACTGATGAGCCGTTGTCAAAAAGGATCCAGACAATGGCGAAAATACAACCGCGCCAAAAAGTATGTACTGTCAAAAAGTGAGGAACAACTAAAGGACGCACTTCATAAAACAACGAAACAATTCGTGGACTGGTGCCTTCAACATGATGTCAATTCTGTGATAATAGGAGACGTAGAAGGGGTCCAGCGACACACGAAAAAGAAAAGAAGCAAAAAGATGAATCAAAAGCTGTCGAACTGGTCGTTTGGAAAGCTGTATGCCCTTCTTGTCTATAAACTAAAAGCAAGAGGCATGACGATTGAAAAAGTTGACGAGCATTTTACGTCCCAAACATGTCCTGTTTGTGGAAACCGCAAAAAAGGAAGCCATCGAACCTATCAGTGCCAATGCGGCTATAAAGAACATCGTGATCTTCATGGGGCAAGGAACACCCTTACCAAACAGCTGTATGGGAAGATGATCTACTATCCGCTTCATGATCCGATCTATTTACGACCCACGTATCTACAACCTGCAGTTTCAGCTTAAGAAGACCTTTTTCTGCTGAAAGGAAGTAGTAGACGGGTAGAACCGCCCCTTGTCCGTTGTGAAACGGGCAAGTTGCCTACGGTGGCAGTTTTCTGTCGGGAGACACGAAACGAGAAGACCACTATCCTGAAAAGGGATGTTTGGTTCCAAGCACAAAGGCAGTGTTGATGACACTTGTTCCAGCTGGGACGGCTTTTGGACTCGCGAACTTCAAACAGGAAACCCCTTCCTCAAGCGCGAAGCGGTAGGGAGGGGAGGTTCATTACTCATGTTCAGTATATTGCTCAGTGCTTGTTCGTTAAAAGAAGACGTGTCTGGTTTATATAAACAGGAAACACCGATTGAAGCGGAGATTATCATTCCAGAGAAGTTTTCTGAAGGCGAAGAAACGATCAAAGCGGTGCTGACACAGAGCGGTAAAGCTGTAGAAAATGCTGAATTTGTTCATTTTGAAATATGGAAACAAGACGGCTCTGTCAAATATGAAATGGAACAGGCAGAAGAAGAGGGAGATGGTACGTATTCGATCACAAAAAGCTTTGACAGTGATGGCTTGTATTATGTGAAAGTGCATGCTCGACATAACGGCTCGATTATTATGCCGACGAAACAGTTTATCATTGGAGAGTTATCTAGCAGTGAATTAAAATTTCTGCAAAAAGGAATTCAAAAAGAAGAAGGAAGTCATGAGAATCATCATTAACGTATAAAAAGTTAATTTTTATCCAGCATTTAAGCCTATCGTCAGTCCATAGTCGATAGGCTTTTTTGTATGGAGAGGAGAAAGTTATTTTCTAAGTGAAAAAATGAAGAGCAGCTAACAATTTAAATGAAGCCTTAATTTTTTCGATGTATAAGTGGTTTTTCAAGAGATAAAATATCTTCTTCTACATTCATCAACTTTTGCTCGACCATTACTTTTGCATCTGTCACACCTTGATTATAAAAATATGGACCAATTTCTTTTATAACAAAATTAAGCATGTTTTCAGCTGCTAAATCACCAATTTCCTCAGAACGTTCATTGTAAAAAAAATCTTTCAATTCATTGATAATTTGGTTTTTATGTTCTTTAGAAAGTCGGATTGTCATTAAATTCTCCCCTTTATCATTCATAAAAATTTCTTTATAATAATCATAAAGTTTGAGAGACAAAAAGACTAATTTATTTTATGATTTTTAATAGATGTTTCTATTTCAAAGGTTGCAGGAAACCTAATCTGTAGGCTATGTATGAGGAAACTAAGGAAGGAGAATGAAAACCATTATCACCATTGTTCTTAACAAAAGGCAACTATTAAAAGCTGCCTTAAGAAATCTTTCTAGAGATTCTCAGGTTCAAATGTTTTACAATCTGTTTCCGCGCTTTCAGAGGCTTGTTTACCAGAATGACTTATAACGTAGATAGAATCAGCCGTACATTGATTTCCCTGCTTCCAATACGTACAGTTGTTTACTTCACATAATACGTCTTTTGCCATTTCATTTCCTCTCCTTTTTAAAATGAATTTTCATGCAAATAATGTTTTCCTAATAAAAATAGAAGAAATTTATTCTTCACCTGTCTATTCCCCTAATATTAATGGTTGAAACTATATTTTTTAGAGAATTAAAAACCTATCTTAGTCACCAAATTGTCGAAAAATATATTTATCTTTTAAAACCTACTTGACTGATAGGGATTATACAGATAGGATAAAACTATTATCATTTTTTGTTGAAATATGAAAGATAATAAATGCTAAAACTAGTCATTATAGTTATAATAATGTACATAAGTTTATTTTTTGTGAGGTGGGTATCTTTGCAACTTCAAGTAATTAACAGTCCATTTAATGAGGAACAGGTAGAACTTCTTAATCGTCTTCTACCAAAGTTGACAGAATCGCAAAAAGTTTGGCTGACAGGTTATCTTGCCGCAGCGCAAACTGGTGATGTTTCAGGAACAGCTCCTGTAACTGCAGAAGCTCCGTTAGCACAAACGACGCAAGCTTCTGTTGAACAAATTGCCAAAAGCATTGAGAAAGAAATTTCAAAAGAAGTAACGATTCTTTATGGATCACAAACAGGCAATGCCCAAGGTCTTGCCGAAAAATCAGCTAAAACACTTGAGGAGAAAGGTTTTCAAGTAACTGTTTCTTCAATGAGCGACTTTAAGCCGAAAAACTTAAAGAAAGTTGAAAATCTTCTTATTGTCGTAAGTACACATGGTGAAGGTGATCCGCCGGATAATGCGTTAACATTCCATGAGTTTCTGCACGGAAAACGAGCGCCGAAACTTGATGAGCTTCGTTTTTCAGTATTAGCGCTTGGCGACACTTCGTATGAGTTTTTCTGTCAAACAGGAAAAGAATTTGATCAGCGCTTAGAAGAGCTTGGCGGTACACGCGTCTATCCTCGCGTTGATTGTGATCTAGACTATGATGAGCCAGCAGCAAAGTGGATTCAAGGTGTGCTTGACGGTTTAAGCCAAGCACAGGGGACAAGCAGTTCAGCTGAAGCACCTGCACAAGAAGCGGCAGCACCACAGGAAGAAAAGCCTGAATATTCTAGAACAAATCCGTTTCGTGCTGAAGTATTAGAAAACATTAATTTAAACGGACGCGGCTCGAATAAAGAAACACGTCATCTTGAGTTATCGCTTGAAGGCTCAGGTCTTACTTATAAGCCAGGCGATTGTGTTGGAATTTATCCGGAAAATGATCCTGTACTTGTTGATATGCTTCTAAAAGAAGTGAAATGGGATCCGGAAGAAATTGTGACGGTTAACAAAGAGGGAGATGTTCGTTCTTTAAAAGATGCGCTTACGTCGTATTTTGAAATTGCGAAGCTAACAAAGCCGATTTTGAAGCAGGCAGCACAGCTTACAAGCAATGAAGAACTGATCAATCTGTTAGGAAAAGGCAATGAAGCAAAGGTAAAAGAATATCTTAACGGCCGCGATGTTCTTGATTTAGTGCGCGACTTCGGTCCATGGCCTGTTTCTGCGCAGGATTTTATTTCAATTCTTCGCAAAATGCCGGCACGTCTTTATTCAATTGCAAGCAGCATTGAAGCAAATCCTGACGAAGTGCACTTAACGATCGGCGCTGTCCGCTACAATGCACATGGCCGCGATCGCGGTGGTGTTTGCTCAGTTTTATGCGCAGAGCGTCTTGAGCCGGGTGATACACTGCCAATTTACATTCAGCCAAATTCGCACTTTAATCTACCTGAAAATCCGGAAACGCCAATCATTATGGTTGGACCGGGAACAGGAATTGCGCCGTTCCGTTCCTTTATGCAGGAGCGAGAAGAAATCGGTGCGGAAGGTAAGTCATGGTTGTTCTTCGGTGAGCAGCATTTTGTAACAGACTTCCTATACCAAACAGAATGGCAGCAGTTCATTAAAGACGGCACATTAACGAAAATGGACGTTGCGTTTTCTCGTGATACAGAGGAAAAAGTGTATGTACAGCATCGCATGCTTGAAAACAGTAAAGAATTATATCAATGGTTACAAGACGGTGCATTTTTCTACGTGTGCGGAGATAAAGATAATATGGCGAAAGACGTTCATAACGCCCTTATTGAGATTGTTGAAAAAGAAGGCGGCATGACTCGCGAACAAGCAGAAGAATATGTAAACAACTTGAAGAAAGAAAAACGTTACCAACGCGATGTCTATTGATTTTCGATTGAAAGGAGCAGTTTCAACATGGCAAACAAAGTTTTAAAAGCACCAGAAGGCAAACCGAGCCAAATGGAGCAAGTTAAAGAAAAAAGTAACTATTTGCGCGGCACATTAAAAGAATCAATGCTTGAACCATTAAGTGCGGGAATTTCTCATGAGGACAACCTTCTTATGAAATTCCACGGCAGCTACCTGCAGGATGACCGCGATCTTCGCGCTGAGCGTCAAAAGCAAAAGCTTGAGCCGGCTTATTCGTTTATGCTGCGCGCGCGTACGCCGGGTGGAGTCGCAACGCCTGAGCAGTGGCTTGTGATGAATGACCTTTCTGAAAAGTACGGAAACGGCACATTAAAATTAACAACACGTCAAGCATTTCAGCTTCACGGTCTTTTAAAATGGAACATGAAAAGCACGATTCAAGAGCTTCATTCTGTAATGCTTGATTCTATCGCAGCGTGTGGTGATGTAAACCGTAATGTTATGATTACGCCAAATCCGCACTTATCTGAAGTGCATGCTGAAGTGTTTGAATGGACAAGAAAGTTAAGTGATGATTTACTGCCTAGAACGAGAGCATATCACGAAATTTGGCTTGATGAAGAAAAAGTAGCCGGCACGCCGGATGTAGAAGAAGTAGAACCGATGTACGGTCCACTTTACCTGCCGCGTAAATTTAAAATTGGTGTCGCGATTCCTCCGGCAAATGATGTTGATGTGTTTATGCAGGATATTGGTTATATCGCGATTATTGAAGATAATAAGCTTGTTGGCTTTAACGTATCAATTGGCGGCGGACTTGGTATGACACACGGTGATACAGAAACATATCCGCAGCTTGGTAAAATCATCGGTTTCTGTAAGCCGGAGCAAATCGTTGATGTCGCGGAAAAAATTCTTACAATTCAGCGTGATTACGGTAACCGTAACGAGCGTAAAAATGCCCGCTTTAAATATACTGTTGACCGTCTTGGTCTTGAAACGGTGAAAGAAGAGCTTCACAACCGTCTTGGCTGGGAGTTAGAAGAAGCAAGACCGTTTTCATTTGATTCAAACGGGGATCGTTACGGCTGGGTAAAAGGTGTTGGTGGAAAATGGCACTTTACGTTATTCATTGAAGGTGGACGTGTCAAAGACTATGATGATTATAAGCTGAAAACGGGTCTTCGTGAAATTGCAAAAATTCATACAGGTGACTTCCGTTTAACGTCTAACCAAAACTTAATGATCGCGGAAGTAACAACGCAGAAAAAGAAAAAAATTGAAGAACTAATCAAGCAGTACGGCTTAACGGATGGCAAGCATTATTCTGCACTTCGCCGCAGTTCAATCGCCTGTGTGGCGCTTCCGACTTGTGCACTTGCGATGGCGGAAGCAGAGCGTTACTTACCGAAGCTTCTTGATAAAGTAGAAGTAATCATTGAAGAAAATGGTCTTCAGGACGATGAAATTACAATTCGTATGACAGGCTGTCCGAACAGCTGTGGGCGCCCAACACTTGGTGAAATCGGCTTTATCGGTAAAGCGCCAGGCAAATACAACATGTATCTCGGTGCAGCCTTTGACGGCAGCCGTTTAAACAAAATGTACCGTGAAAACATCGGTGAAGAAGAAATTTTAAGCGAACTTAAAGTACTTCTTGCACGCTATGCAAAAGAACGCGAAGAAGGCGAACACTTCGGTGACTTCGTAATCCGTGCAGGTGTGATTGAAGCAACAACAGACGGTACGAATTTCCACGCGTAAGGTTTAAGAGACAAGCATGTGATCTAAACTTAAAAAGTTAGACACAAATTTTAAACATTTTTGAGGACCTGAGTCCGGTATTGAACCGGACTCAGGTCCTTTAATTTTGCCTTAATTTTCTTTGATTATAAGAATGAAGATAATTTCCTCATTCACGTATAAAATGTTCAATACTTTTTAATTTTTGAGTAAAAGACTCTGTTGGTTGTTATCTACCTTCAGATCTAAAGCTTATATAACTGAATCATCCTAGATTAAGTCTTCTCAGTATAAGAGCAAGCAGTCTATACATAGAAATAGAAGAGTTAAAGAAAAGGATGTGTTAGGATGAAAATTCATATCGCTAAGGATAAAGAAACTCTTCTTACTATCTCAAAACAATATGATGAGGATATAAATCAGCTTCTTTCTGCTAATCCGCATATTCCAAATTCAAACTTGAACCTTTTAGGTATGAAAGTATACATTCCCTCTAAAGCACAGGAAGCTGGAATGCGAACTCCTCTTCTCGAATGCGAGATTGACCCACCAAAAGATCTTCTTTCCTCTTGGATTCCGCTTACGTCATTAGAAAAAATGGCTGAAACCACTTATGATGTGCTTATTGTCGGAACAGGTGCAGGGGGAAGCGCGGTTTTAAGGCGGTTATGCGAAAAGTGGGGAGGAAATGAAAAGCGTATTGGAATCATTGAATCAGGGGATCTTCTCTTGCCAACACATGCCCGAAATCTCCCGACAATGAATGACGAACGTTTCACCAAATATTTCCTCGGCGTATCGGAATGGATCGGAAAAACACTGCCAGATTTTTATGGTGCAAGACAGTTATTTGCTTTAGGAGGAAGGACGTTGTTTTGGGGAATGGCCGCTCTGAGAATGGATATTTCTGAGATTGTTAAATGGCCTGTGTCAGAGAAAGAGATGAATTACTACTACAGCATTGCCGAACAAGTGATGAATGTCACAACAGGCTATACAAAGGGTTCTTCTATTCAAGAGATTTTATTAAAGAGACTTCGGGAAAATAATTTTCCAGAAGCTGCAGATGTAGCGACACCGAGTGATCTAGAATCGACAAAATATGGTGAAATTCATTCTGATGTGTTTTGGAGCTCGCTCTCTATGTTCGCTTATGCGTTGAACCATAAGCCTTTTGATTTAGCTGTCAATGCTCGTGCTGTTGAAGTGTTTGTTGAGAACGGAAAAGCAGCCGGTGTAAAGGTGATGAATCCAAATAAAAAAGCGTATTTTTTAAAAGCAAAAACGATTGTTTTAGCAGGAAGTACAATTGAAACGCCTCGTCTTTTACTGAATTCAAATATTCCTGGAAGGGCAATTGGTCATTATTTAACAAATCACTCTTTCTTGCTTTCTACAGGAAAAGTAAGCCGCCAGGAGTTTACGGAAACACTGGGAACACTTAGTCTCTTCATTCCGCAAACGAAGAAGCGTCCTTATCAAATTCAAATGGGAGGCCCAGGGGGAGAAGGACAATGGTATCATTGGTATCAGCCTTATGAAGAAAAGCAATTGTTGGATGAACTGCTTATTGGCATCAGTGTATTTGGCAAGGTAGAATCACGCTTTGAAAATTATCTTACTCTAGATCCTTATGAACGAGATGAATACGGTGTACCAAAGATTAACGTGAATTTTTCTTATAGTGAAAAAGATAAAGCGATTATTCAACAAATGACTGCTGCTTTAGAACAGGCTTCCCTAGCGATGAAAACTCCCTTAATTCCAAAAGGTGATCAACCTGCCATTTGCCTCATGCCTCCAGGAACGGATTATCATGAAGCGTGCACCTGCCGAATGGGAAATGATCCTGAGACTTCAGCAGTAAATCGTTTTGGTCAAATCCATGGGGTACCAGGTCTCTATGTTGCAGATAATAGTATGCTGCCTTCTATTGGAGCAACGAATCCAACGCTTACTACGGTTGCGTTATCCATCAGAACAGCAGATTATATCATAAATACATTAAAATAAATGATGTGAAGACGAAAACTAACATTTCAATTGATTTAACGAGCTTCAAATGGAATTCCCCTTCCTCAGTCGTGAAGTGATAGGGAGGGGAGGTTCATAGGCTGTTCTTTTTATTTTTTTGTAAAACCGATCCCTTATGGGCAGGAGAAAGTTTCATTGATAAAAGAAAGAGAACATAATTAATAATTAAAGCATTTCTTTTTTTTGTTTCTAAAGTATTGACAAAATAAAGAAAAGAAAGTAACCTACAAATAAGGAATCGATTCCATACAGAAACAGTCTATTTATAACGTGAAGGACATGATTAATATTTATAATTAACCCGCTTTTATAAATATTATAAAAGTTTACAGACTCAGTGCATACTAGTGATGGATTGGACGTTCCTTTTCTTTTGAAAACGTATTATAAACTCCATATATTTTTTTTACAGGTTTAAGGAACCGATACCACATAAGGTTAATTATTGGAATGATTTTAAGTGAAGACATTGTTAGGGGGAGCAGCATGAACAAGAAGTGGTGGCAAAAAGAAGTAATTTATCAAATTTATCCGAAAAGCTTTTATGATTCGAATAATGATGGAATAGGCGACATCAAAGGGATTACACAAAAGTTAGATTACTTACAGTCGTTAGGGATTACGATGGTATGGATTTGTCCGATTTATCAATCGCCAATGGATGATAACGGATATGATATCTCAGATTATTATCAATTAAATCCAGAGTTTGGTGAGATGAAAGATCTTGACGAGTTAATTAAAAAAGCAAAAGAAAAAGGCATTAAGATTGTCCTTGATCTTGTCATTAATCATACATCAGATGAGCATCCATGGTTTCAAGATTTATTAGAAAACGGAGAGAATAGTAAATATAAAGATTATTATATTTTAAAATCCGGTAAAGACGGACAGCCGCCTACAAATTGGCGTTCTGTTTTCGGAGGCAGTGTCTGGGAGCCTTTAAAAGGTACTGATCAGTATTATTTCCATTCGTTTGGCATTAAGCAGCCGGATTTAAACTGGGAAAACAAAGAAGTTCGCAAAGAGTTATATAAAATGGTTAATTACTGGTTGGATAAAGGCATTGCTGGGTTTCGAGTCGATGCGATAACGTTTATAAAGAAAGATCAAAACTATGATAACCTTCCTGCTGATGGAGTAGACGGACTTGTAAAATGTACGAAGAAGACGCGCAACCAACCAGGCATTGAAACATTCCTGCATGAATTAAACGATGAAACATTTTCTAAATATAATTGTGTGACGATTGGTGAAGCGCCTGGGGTACCTTATGAGCAGTATGGTGATTATATTGGGGAGAATGGTTATTTTTCAATGATTTTTGATTTTCGATATGCCGATCTTGATGTTGCTTCTGGAAGTGAATGGTTTAGAAGAGTCGATTGGGATGTATTAGATTTAAAGAAATTAATTTTCACGAGTCAAAAGGAAATTCAAAAAGCAGGCTGGGGCGCAAACTTTTTAGAAAATCATGATCAAAATCGATCAATTAGCAAATATATAAAAGAAGAAGAAAATCGCAATTTTTATTCGGCGACAATGCTTGGTGCAATGTTCTTTTATCTTCGTGGAACGCCATTTATTTATCAAGGTCAAGAGATCGGTATGACAAATTTTGAACGCAAAAGCATTGAAGAATTTGATGATATTTCAAGTATTGATCAGTATTATCGTTCTATAAATGAAGGGTTTAGTGAAGAAGAGGCACTGCATTTTATTAACTTACGCAGTCGTGATAATTCAAGAACACCGTTTCATTGGAATGGGGAAAACTTTGGTGGTTTCTCAGAAGTGACGCCTTGGTTAGGAATGAATGAGAATTACAAAACGATTAATGCATCACAGCAAGAACAGGACCCGGATTCTATTTTAAATTTTTATAAAAAGATCATTGAAGTGAGACAAACAAGTGAGGCAAGTGAATGCTTGATTTATGGAGAGATTGAGCCTCTTTTAGAAGATCATCCAACGATTATTGCGTATAAGCGGAAATTAAATGATGAAGAAGTTGTTTGTTATTTTAATTTTTCATCTGAAAGTCAAAAGGTTGAATTAGATCATAACAAATATGATGTCTTATTAAACAATTACAAAGAAGAAACGATATCCGAGCAAGAATGTGTTTTAAAACCATATCAAGCACTAGTACTCCAAGTGAAAGGAGCCGATCTATCATGAGTGAGAATAAATATGAACGTATAGGAAAAGAAATTATTGCTGTTATTGGTGAGGATAATATCGAATCGTACGTTCATTGTGCGACAAGACTGCGTTTTTCTGTAAAAGACCGCAACCAAATTGATGATGAAGCAGTGGAAGAAATTGATGAAGTAAAAGGTGTCTTTTATAATTCTGGTCAATATCAAGTTATTTTAGGGACTGGTACGGTTAATAAAGTGTACGCTGCTTTAAAAGGAAATCAACCTGATTTAGAAGAGGATCAGTCAAAGAAATCAGTCTCGGCTAATAAAAAGGATAAAGGAATAAAAAGAGCGGTACGTATGCTGGCGGATATCTTTATTCCGATTATCCCAATTATTGGGGCAACAGGTTTATTCCTCGGGTTAAAGGGCGTATTGTTTAGTGATGCACTTTTAGGCTTGATGGGGATGAGTATTGATGATATTCCTAGTTATTTAGTCACTCTTATCTCTGTTTTAACAGATACCGCGTTTGCCTTTTTACCGGCCTTTATTTGTTGGTCTGCGTTTAGAAATTTCGGCGGCATGCCTGTTATTGGTTTCGTACTTGGCTTAATGCTTGTTTCACCTGCGCTGCCTAATGCGTATGCAGTTGCTGACATTAACAGCGGCGTAGAACCAATCATGGCTTTTGGTTTTATTCCAGTTGTAGGTTATCAAGGAAGTGTCCTAACAGCGCTTGTTGTTGGAATTCTTGGCGCAAAACTTGAGAAAAAGCTGCGCGCTGTGATGCCAAATGCCTTAGATTTAATCTTTACACCTTTCTTTGTTTTATTAATAATGATGATTACAGGCTTACTTGTGTTAGGACCGCTGCTGCATTTTGTTGAAGCGGGGTTAATAACAGTTGTCACGCAGCTGATCGATATTCCTTTTGGTATTGGCGGGCTGTTAATTGGCTTTATTTATCCGTTAGCTGTTATGACAGGAATGCACCATTTATTTATTATGATTGAAACAACACTTCTTGCGAATACAGGATTTAACCCGCTTATTACGCTGTGTGCGATGTATGGCTTCTCAAATGCAGGCACGTGTTTAGCGATTACACTGAAAGCAAAAAAAAGCTCTGTAAAAGTGATGGGAGCAAGTGCAACGGCAACCCAGCTGCTTGGTGTTAGTGAGCCGGCCTTGTTCGGTGTTGTCATGAGGTATAGTACGAAACCGCTTTATATGATGATTGCTTGTTCAGCTGTTGGTGGTGCGATTTTATCTTTACTAAGCATTCAAGCAAACTCATACGGACTAGCTGTACTTCTTTCACCTTTAATGTACATTTATGAGTGGAATCAGCTTCTTGCTTATGCTGTTGTTTCTATACTAACTTTTGCTGCTGCGCTTATTATTACCTATTTATTTGCAGTTCCAAAAGAAGTGATGGTAGAAGAAGGAGATCGTAAATTAAAAAAAGTAAGTTAATTGGTAAATCGAACAGGTTTAAATGAGAGTTATCCCCTTTGGCTGCTGATCAAAGGGGAATTCTCACAAAATGTTTAGTGAAATTTGTAAATAAATAAGCGCTAAACGGGTAGTTATCGTGTGTGAGAGGAACTGCTTTATAGCTGGTATGAGGACGTTTTCACACTTTGAATAAAAGAATTTTTAAAAAACTATTGAAACCGGTACCATATTATATTACAATGAGTTATAGAGAAGGGAAAAGGGGGCTGAAAGTAAGATAAGTAGTACTATTTAGTTCATTATCATAGGTTTATGAGTGATTATTTTTTATAACCTCATATGAAACCGTTACCTTTTAGCTGGTATAGCTTTAAAAGAGGTGTTTGAATTAAATAATGGGTTTCGGTACATATAAAATTTTAAAATCATCTATGGAACCGATACCTTGTTTGGATCATGTTTGTATATTTTTATAGTGTTCTAGCAATAACTAATAAAAAATAGGAGAGTGAAAGGTATGAAAGGTATGAAAGGTATGAAAGGTAAAAAGTTTTATTCGAAAGTTGTTTCTGCTTTACTTGCATCTAGTGTTTTGTTAGCTGGCTGTTCGTCATCTGATGAAGGCGGTTCAACTGCAAATTCAGGTTCAAATGCAGGATCAGCAGATAAAATTAAAATTGATATTGTTCAGGGGAAAGTTGAAATTAAAGATCAATTGGAAGCGCTTGTGGAAAAATATGAAGAAGAAAACCCAGATGTTGATATTAACCTAACAGCTGTCGGCGGAGGGTCTGATTATGTTGGTACATTGAAAGCGAAATTTTCTTCAGGTGATGCGCCTGAAATCTTTAGTGTCGCAGGACCGTCTGAAGCTGAGCAATTTAAAGAGCATTTAGCAGACTTATCAGACACGAAATCAGCAGAATTGGCACTTGAAGGAAGTCTTGCGGGTGTATCTGAAGGCGATAAAGTATATGGCTTACCTTTTAACCAAGAAGGCTACGGCTTTATTTATAATAAAGAAGCTTTTGAAAAAGCAGGCGTTAACGCTGAAGAGATTCGTTCTTATGAAGATTTACAAAAGGCAGTTGAAAAGATCGACAGCCAAAAAGAAGAGCTTGGCCTTGAAGCAGTATTCGCGCTTGCTGCAAAAGAAACATGGGTGACTGGGAATCATTTATCAAACGTTTTCTTAGCACCAGAATTTAATAATGACGTGTTAGAAGCTTACAATGCGGATACAATTGCATTTGAAAAAGGCGAAGAGTTCAAAAGAATGCTTGAGCTTCAAAACGATTATTCTGTGCAGCCGTCACTTAGCCTTGACTACTCTCAGCAGGTAGAAGAGTATTTCTCTTTAGAGCGAGTAGCGATGATTCAGCAGGGTAACTGGGTATATCCTTCCGTTCAAGCGATGGATGAAGATTTCGCGCAAAATAAAATCGGTATTCTACCAATCCCGGTTGAAGGCTTAGAAGGGAAAATTCCTGTAGGCATTCCAAACTATTGGGCTGTAAATGTGAACAATGATGAGGAAGTTGTTCAAGCATCGAAAGACTTCTTAGATTGGTTGAATACATCTGAAACTGGTAAAGAAACGGTATTAAGTGAGTTTAAGTTTATTCCTGCATATGAAGGTTACGATACGTCTAAAATTTCTGATCCGCTTTCAAAGCAAATTTATGAATACGCGTCTGAAGGCAATACAATTAGCTGGGTATTCCAAGGATATCCTGTTGGTCCATGGGGCGGCGATGTACTTGGTGCGAACGTACAGAAGTATTTAAGCGGCGAAATGACTTGGGAAGAGTTAGAGAACAAATCAAGAAGCAAGTGGGAAGAAGCAAGAAAATAATTTTTAAATGATGGTAAGCAGCTAACAAAGTGGGAGATCGAACTGTTTTGTTAGCTGTCATTTTAGAAGAAGAAAGAATGATTTTAAGTTTTAGTACTTGTGTATGGTGAACGACATGGGAGGGATTTTTATGCATAATCGCAATCTGGCCTTTTGGCTGTTTTTAGCACCTGTAATCGCTGCTTTAAGTATTGTTGTTATTACTCCGCTCATTTACGGAATTGTTTATTCTTTTACAAACTGGAATGGTTTAACGGTTTCAGAATTTCTTGGTTTTGACCATTATATACGACTATTTCAAGATGAAATTTTTCTTCATTCGATTTGGTTTACTGTAAAGATTTCTGTAGTGTCTGTTATTTTACTTAATGTTTTTGGATTAGGACTTGCGTTACTTGTGACAAGAAAGATCCGCTCAAGCAGTCTTTTACGTACGATTTTCTTTATGCCGAACTTAATCGGCGGCTTAATTTTAGGATTTATTTGGCAGTTTATTTTTATCAGCGTATTCGATGATATTGGCAGAGCGCTTGGCATTGAAGCGTTAAGCGGCTGGTTATCAACGACAGACACGGGCTTTTGGGGTATTGTTATTCTAACATGCTGGCAAATGGCTGGTTACATTATGATTATTTACATCGCCTACTTACAAAATATTCCGAATGAGTTAATTGAAGCAGCTGAAATTGACGGAGCAAACAGCTTCCAGCGTTTTCGCAATATTACGTTTCCACTTGTAGCGCCGGCGTTTACTGTCAGCATGTTTTTAACGCTGTCGGCTTCTTTTAAAATTTATGATCAAAACTTATCACTCACAAATGGCGGACCTTATAACTCAACCCAAATGGTAGCAATGGATATTGTCAAAACAGCATTCTCAAGTAACGAAATGGCTTACGGGCAGGCAAAAGCGGTTATTTTCTTTATAATTGTTGCGGCGATCGCCCTTACACAAGTTTACTATAACAAAAAACGGGAGGTCGAAATGTAATGAAGGGCAAGAAAAGCAGTTTATTTTCCATTGAACTTTTAGGTCTTTTGCTCGGTTTAATTTGGCTGGCACCGTTTTATTTAATGATCGTCAACGCTTTTAAATCGAAAAAGGAAATTTTTATGAATGTACTTGGACTTCCAGAAGCAATAGCGACAAGTAACTTTGTTGAAGCGTTCCAGGAATTAGAGTTTATGAGATCACTTTTTAACTCGTTATTAATTACGATTTTAAGTGTAGGTATTATTATTTTCTTTTCAGCGATGGCAGGGTATGCTCTATCGCGAAATAAAAGCAAGCTGAGCGGTGTATTGTTATTAATTTTCGTTGCGGCCATGTTAATTCCATTTCAATCGGTAATGATTCCGCTCGTTTCTCTTTTCGGACAATTTGACATGTTAAACAAAGCCGGTCTTATCTTTATGTACTTAGGATTCGGCTGCAGCTTATCGATTTTCTTATATCACGGCGCTATGACAGGGATTTCAAAATCACTTGATGAAGCAGCAATTGTTGACGGGGCAAATAAGTTTCAAGTGTTTTGGCACATTATTTTCCCATTATTAAAACCGATTTCTGTAACAGTCGGAATTTTAAATGTGATCTGGATTTGGAATGACTTTTTACTTCCATCACTTATTTTAGATGACGCAAGCGCGACAATTCCGCTGCAAATGTTCTATTTCTTCGGACAATATACAAAACAGTGGCATTTAGCACTTGCCGGCTTAACGATTGCAATTATTCCAGTTATTATCTTTTACTTTTTCGCGCAAAAGCAAATTATTGAAGGCGTTTCTGAAGGGGCAGTTAAGTAAAAACGAACACATCGATGGATTGATTATATGGTGAAAGGAGAAAGAGAAATGAATGGTGTCGGCGGCTTTTATCGTATCAGTGAATGGGTGATGAGATTTACAGGTATTAATCTGCTGTGGCTTTTCTTTAATCTTCCTATCGTTTTTATCGTAATGGGAATGATCGCTGCAGAAAAACAAGGAGAGGTTGTCTTATTACTCGTTTTCTTCATTCTACTTGCGCCGTTTCTCTTTTTTCCTGCAACAGCGGCGATGTTTGCCTCGGTAAGAGATTGGACTGTAAAAGAAGAAAGTACAGCTTTAGTGAAGTTGTATTGGACGTACTATAAAGAAAACTATAAAAAGAGCATGGTAGGCGGCTTGATTTTAACGGCAATGTGGAGTGTATGGGGCGCTGATTACTACTATTTTAGCCAAGAAAGCATCATCCTCATGTTTACGTTCATTGTAATAGGAGCAGTCTTGTTTGTTTTTACAATTAACTATTTTTCAATTAATGCGCACTATCATTTAAAGTTGGGAGCTTTATTAAAGAAAGCAATGCTTATTACGATTGGAAGTCCGCTCTTGTTTTTTACAGTGTTTATAACGAGCAGCATTATTTTATATGTAAGCTTAAGCGGTCCATTGTTGATCATTGTTTTTGCTTCAGGATCGCTGATTGCGTTTCTTTCTTTTTCAGCATTTTACCGCATGTACTTAAAATTAACGATGCAATCAATTGCAGATTAATAAATACAAAAATAGATAAATAGAGAGTATGAGGAGGAGTATTATGGAGAGAAAATGGTGGAAAGAAGCAGCAGCCTATCAAATTTATCCGCGCAGCTTTATGGATTCAAATGGAGATGGAATAGGCGATATTCGCGGTGTTATTGGAAAACTTGATTATTTAAAAGATTTAGGTATTGATGTGATTTGGCTTTGTCCGGTTTACAGCTCACCAAATGATGATAATGGTTATGATATTAGCGATTATAAAGGGATTATGGAAGAATTCGGAACGATGGCTGATTTTGATGAGCTGTTAGAGGAAGTTCATAATCGAAATATGAAACTCATTATGGACCTTGTCATTAATCATACTTCTGATGAACATCCATGGTTTATTGAATCGCGTTCTTCAAAAGACAATCCATATCGAGATTATTATATTTGGCATCGGGGCAAAAGCGGTAAAGAACCGAATAACTGGGAATCGATCTTTAACGGCTCTATTTG
This sequence comes from Bacillus taeanensis, assembly GCF_003318295.1. GTDB lineage: Bacteria > Bacillota > Bacilli > Bacillales > UBA6769 > Maribacillus > Maribacillus taeanensis. Next base: position 63,637 of record NZ_QOCW01000016.1, on the reverse strand, counting down.
GGAATATGATGAGAAGACAGAAGAATACTATATGCATGTATTCTCGCGTAAGCAGCCAGATTTAAATTGGGAAAATCCAAAGGTTCGTAAAGATCTTTATGAAATGGTGAATTGGTGGCTTGATAAAGGAATTGACGGTTTCCGAATCGATGCGATTTCTCATATTAAAAAAATTCCTGGGTTTCCTGATTTACCAAATCCAAAGAAAAAGCGCTATGTACCGTCCTTTGAAGGTCATATGAACATTGATGGCATTCAAGTTTTTCTGGAAGAACTAAAGAAAGAAACGTTTGATCACTATGATATTATGACAGTCGGAGAAGCAAACGGTGTTAGCATCGAGCAAGCTGATGAGTGGGTTGGCGAAGAAAACGGGAAGTTTAATATGATTTTTCAATTTGAACACTTAAAGCTTTGGGGAAAAAGCGCAGACGGCGGCGTTGATCTCGCTGAGCTGAAAAAGACGTTAACAAAATGGCAAAAAGGGCTAGATGGAATTGGCTGGAACGCGTTATTCCTCGAAAATCACGACCTCCCTCGATCTGTGTCAACTTGGGGTGACGGTGAGAACTATTGGGATGAACTTTCGAAGTGCTTGGCGACGCTGTACTTTTTCATGCAGGGAACACCATTTATTTATCAAGGGCAAGAAATTGGGATGACAAATGTAAAGTTTGAGTCAATTGATGATTACGATGATGTAGCGATCAAGAATTTATACAAAAGTGAACGAGAAGAAGGAAAATCACATGAAGAAATTATGGAGGTCATTTGGAAAACCGGCCGTGATAATTCACGAACACCGATGCAGTGGAATAGTGAGGAAAATGCTGGATTTACGACAGGAACACCTTGGTTAAAGTTAAATCCAAATTATAAGGAAATCAATGTCCAGCAGGCAATAGAGGATCCGGATTCTATTTATCATTATTATAAAAATCTCATTCAACTTAGAAAAGAAAATGATGTTCTAATTTACGGAAGTTACGATCTAATTCTTGAAGACCATAACAGTGTTTATGCGTATACGAGAACATTAGACGATGAAATAGCAGTTGTTATTACGAACCTTTTCTCTAAAGAAACAAGTTTCACGATGCCGTCAAGTTTAAGAAATAAATCAACAGAGCTATTAATCAGCAATTATGAAGTAACATTAGAAGAAGAGCGTAACGATATTGTTTTAAAGCCGTATGAAGCTAGAGTATATAAATTAAACTAATTTTTAAAAAGTATAGTTAATGACGGATGACGCACAAAAAGTAATAGAAGAGATCACATTCGCTCAGGCTGTCTTAGATGGGACAGTCTTTTCGTTTAGAAATTTTAAACAAATAGTAGTTGAGGTATCATTTTTGTTTAGGGTAAAATAGTTATGAAACTGATTTCATATTTTTGACGGTGGAGTGAACCAAAGTGGCTACAATATCAGATGTTGTAAAATTATCAGGGTTGTCAAAAACAACCGTTTCACGCGTAATAAATAATCATCCATATGTTTCAAAAGAAAATCGAGAAATTGTTCTGAACTCAATCAAGGAGCTTGGTTATGTGCCGAACCCTTCCGCAAGAAGATTAAGGGGACAGTTAACCACAACAATCGGGGTCATTATTCCCCGCATTGTGAACCCATTTTTTTCTTATTTAGTCAATGCGATCGAGCAGGCGGCATTTAAACAAGGCTATCAAGTGTTAATTTCGCAAAGCAATGAAGATAAAAACAAAGAAATCGCCTTTTTAAATTTATTAAAAACAAAGCAGGTTGATGGCATTATTATGACGTCTATTGAAAATGATTGGGATATTATCCAGTCGTATAAGGAATATGGTTCGATTCTATTATGTAATGATTATGTTAATCAAGACGTTTTTCCAATGATCCGCTTAGATCAAGTGAAAGGCGCCTACTTAGGTGTCAGGCATTTAATTGAAAGAGGTCATCAAAAAATTGCGTACTGTACAGGTGGATTATTTGATGACGAGGGAAAAGGGAAAGATCGTAATCATGGTTTTCAAAAAGCATTAAATGAAGCAGCTATTAAAGTGAATCCGAAATGGATCTTTATTGATCAGCATACAGTGGAAGACGGAAAGCGGATTATGAAGCAAATTGTTGAGATGGATGACAGGCCAACCGCTATTTTTACCGGAAGTGACCAAGTTGCCGGTGGAATGATTATGGAAGCGAAAGAGCAGGGATTAACAATTCCGGATGATCTTGCCATTATTGGTTTTGATGATCAGCCAATTGCCGAAATCCTCGATCCTAAGCTAACGACGATTCGGCAACCTGTTGATCAATTAGGGGAAAAATCAATCGAAGTAATGATTGAGATGCTGAAAAATCCTGACATGGAGATCAAAAGCTACGAGCTGCCGATCGAATTAATTGTGCGTCAATCAACATAGCTGATGGAACAAAGAGATGAAATTTACCCGCTCAGGCTGTCTTAGATAAGATAGCCTTTTTTATTTGTTTTTGAAATAGCCATTGAAGTTTGATTTTTGCTTAAGTTAAAATAAAGATGAAATTGTTTTCATATTTTTTGCCGGTGGAGTGATGCAAAGTGGCTACAATATCAGATGTTGTAAAATTAACGGGATTATCTAAAACAACCGTTTCCCGTGTGATAAATAATCATCCTTATGTGTCAAAAGAGAAACGGGAGATCGTATTAAAGGCGATGAAGGAGCTTGGCTATGTCCCAAATCCTGCTGCGAGAAGATTAAGAGGCCAGCTCACGACCACAATCGGCGTCATTGTTCCTCGCATTGTGAACCCGTTTTTTTCTTATTTAGTGAACGCGATTGAGCAGGCGGCATTTAAACAAGGCTATCAAGTATTAATTTCGCAAAGCAATGAAGATAAAAACAAAGAAGTTGCTTTTTTAAATTTGTTAAAAACAAAACAGGTTGACGGGATCATTATGACGGCGATTGAAAACGACTGGGAAACAATAAGCTCATATAAAAATTTCGGTCCGATTTTATTTTGTAATGAATATCTCAATGAAGCGGACGTGCCGATGATTCGTTTGGATCAAAGTAAAGGTGCTTATATTGGAGTAAAGCATTTAATTGAACGCGGATATCAAAAAATTGCGTACTGTACAGGCGGCTTGTTTGCTGAAGATGGTAAGGACAAAGATCGCAATCACGGTTATCAAAGAGCGTTAAAAGAAGCCGGACTTTCCGTTAATCCAAAGTGGGTGTTTGTGAATCAGCATACGATTGAAGATGGAAAAAAAGTAATGAAGCAAATTCTATCAATGGATGAAGCTGATCGCCCGACCGCTGTATTTACAGGAAGTGATGAAATTGCGAGCGGTATGATGATGGAGGCGAAAGAGCACGGTATCACGATTCCTAATGACCTAGCCATTATCGGTTTTGACGATCAGCCGCTTGCGGAAATCCTCGATCCTAAGTTAACAACCATTCGTCAGCCTGTAAATGAAATGGGCGAAAAAGCAGTCGAAGTGATTATTAATATGTTGAACAATTCAAAAGCAGAGGTTGAAGATTATGAGCTGCCAATTGAGCTTGTTGTAAGGCAGTCAACATAAGCAGCGTAACAGAGGTCACGATCTTCTACGCATAATCTTTTTGAGAGATAGGAAAAATCCCTGTCTCTTTTTTATTTGTTTTTTGTAAGCAGATCTTAAAAGTTAACTTAGTGATCACAAAGTGGTGTATCCAAAAGTACAGTTGGCTAATACTAATTTCATGAAAAAATGATTATCTTATGTTACTTTAAAAAAGAAAGAACATATCAAAGAAAAAGGAGCTATAATTATGCGTGAAAAAGAAGTGTTAAAAGAAGACATACTCAATGCATTCCACTCTAGACATGCGACAAAAGAATTTGATCCAAACAAAAAAGTTGCTGACGATGATTTTCGGTTTATTTTAGAAACAGCGCGTTTATCGCCAAGTTCTTTTGGATTTGAGCCTTGGCGCTTTGTTGTTGTACAAAACCCTGATCTTCGCGAGAAAATTAAAAATACCGCTTGGGGAGCGTATGGGAAGCTGCCGGAAGCGAGTCATTTTGTGATTATTTTAGCTCGTACAAAGGTTGATACAAAGTATGATTCTGATTACTTAAGACATCATTTTCAAACTATTAAACAGCTGCCGGAAGATCATATGGCCAAATATCTTCAAAGAATTGAAGAATTTCAAAAAAATGATTTTAATTTGCTTGATGGAGAGCGTCCGCTTCATGATTGGGCATCAAAGCAAACTTACATAGCGCTTGCCAATATGATGACAGCTGCCGCGCAAATTGGCATTGATTCTTGTCCGATTGAAGGCTTTGGTGTTGAAAAAATGAATGAATTGTTAGAGGAAGAAGGCTTATTAGAAGATGGACATTTTACGATTTCTGTTATGGTTGCCTTCGGTTATCGCGTGAAAGAGCCAAATCCAAAAACACGGAGACCATATGATGACATTGTGAAGTGGATTGAATAAGTAATTTTGATGGAAAAGATTTTAAGAGCTTGGAACTTTCCAAGCTCTTTTTTGTTTTCATCTTCATCTTTTTTTATAAAGGGATTATGAAGAACAAGATAGAATAGTTACAAATAAAGCTGGACTTTTTTCATTGACAATTATACTAATACCAATACTCTCACCACTTAATTTTTAAACGGAAATTTGAAGTGGCGGGCTCTTGCCTAATATTGATAGACCTGATAAATTTGATAGAGAAAGGATTTGATAAAATGATTATTCAACCGAAAATTCGTGGTTTTATTTGTACAACCGCTCATCCTGCTGGGTGTGCCGAGCATGTGCAAGAACAAATTGATTATGTGAAAAAACAGCCGAAAGTAGATGGACCAAAAAAAGTATTAGTCATTGGTGCTTCGACAGGTTACGGATTAGCCTCTCGTATTTCCGCAACATTTGGCGCAGGCGCTGATACAATCGGTGTTTTCTTTGAGAAACCAGGTTCAGAAAAACGCACTGCAACAGCAGGCTATTACAATACGATTGCTTTTGAAAAAGAGGCAAGAGAAGCAGGATATGTCGCAAAAAGCATTAACGGTGACGCGTTTTCTGATCAGTTAAAAGAAGAAACGATCGAATTAATTAAAGAAGAGTTTGGACAAGTTGACTTAGTTGTATACAGCTTGGCTTCCCCAAAAAGAATGCATCCGCGTACAGGTGAACTCTTTTCTTCTGTAATTAAGCCAATCGGAAATACATATACAAACAAAACGGTTAATGTTCACAGCGGTGAAGTAACCGATGTAACGGTTGAGCCGGCAAATGAAGAAGAAATACAACAAACAGTCGCTGTAATGGGCGGAGAAGATTGGGAAATGTGGATGAAAGCATTAAATGAAGCTGGTGTATTAGCTGAAGGAGCAAAAACTGTTGCTTATTCTTATATCGGCCCTGAAATTACGAGAGCAGTCTATCGTGATGGAACAATTGGCAGAGCAAAAGACCATCTTGAAAAAACCGCTCACGAATTGGATCAGTATTTAAGCAGTATTGGCGGAAGCGCGTTTGTTTCTGTTAATAAAGCGTTAGTTACCCAATCAAGTGCGGCGATTCCTGTTGTACCGCTTTATATTTCACTTCTTTACAAAGTGATGAAAGAGAAAGATCTTCATGAAGGATGTATTGAACAGATGTACCGCTTGTTTGCGGAGCGTCTCTACACTGAAGGAGAAACTCCAGTCGATGAAGAGGGCCGCATTCGTGTCGATGATCTTGAAATGAAAGAAGATATTCAAGCTGAAGTGGCTGCTTTATGGGAAAAAGTGAATACAGAGAACTTAGAGGACATTTCCGATATTGAAGGCTATCGTTCAGAGTTCCTAAGATTGTTTGGTTTTGGGTTAGAAGGAATTGATTATGATCAGGAAGTAGATCCTAGTATCGAGCTTAAAGCTTAATAGTTAATAAGACAAAAAAGGAGTTAGCCTAAAAAGGTAGCTCCTTTTTTGATGTTTTATAATGTTTTTTCTACATGGTTATGCAGAAAGTTAACGTTTAATAAACAAGAATAAGAGGAATATAAAAAAAATTATCGAAAGGTGTAGAAGTGAGGAATAGAAAAGCATTATACATACAAGAGAGGAGTTTCACTATGCAAAATTACGGCATCTATATTAACGGTGAATGGATTGGACAAGATTTTGAAAGAGTTGAAGTAACAAATCCAGCAACAAGCGAGATCATCGCCACGGTACCAAAAGGAGGCGCAAAAGAAGCGAAGCAGGCAGTTGATGCAGCGCATGAAGCGTTTAAAGAATGGTCAAAGTATTCAGCGTATGAGCGTTCAGAGCTGATTCGAAAATGGCATGATTTAATTAATGAAAACAAAGAAGAACTCGCGAAAACGATGACAACCGAGCAGGGGAAACCGCTTCAAGAAGCGCTTGGAGAAATGACGTATGCGAATGGTTTCTTTTCTTGGTACGCAGAAGAAGCAAAACGAATTTATGGTGAAACAATTCCAGCAGCACAACGAAATAAGCGTCTTTTCGTCAATAAACAGCCTGTTGGTGTTGTCGCGGCGATTACACCATGGAATTTCCCTGCGGCAATGATTACGCGTAAAGTTGGACCAGCTTTAGCGGCGGGATGTACAGTCGTGATTAAACCAGCTAATTTAACACCGCTTACAGCGATTAAAATGGTCGAACTTGCGGAGAAAGCTGGTATTCCAAAAGGCGTTGTTAATTTAGTAATAGGCAGCTCGAAGGAAATTGGTCAAGTGTGGCTTGAAGACGAGCGCGTACGTAAAATCACATTTACAGGTTCCACTGAAGTTGGAAAGGAATTAATGAAAGGCTCAGCCCAAACAGTAAAAAAAGTATCGATGGAGCTTGGCGGTCATGCCCCTTTTATTATTATGGATGATGCTGACTTAGATAAGGCGGTAGAAGGCGTCGTGAATTCAAAATTCCGTAATGCCGGACAGACGTGTATTTGTTCAAACCGTATTTACGTGCATGAATCGATTTATGAATCATTTATTGAAAAGCTTGTTCCGAAAGTAAATGAACTTAAAGTAGGAAATGGACTTGACGAAGGGGTACAGGTAGGTCCTCTTATCGACGGAGCGGCTGTTGAAAAAGTGAAGAAACAAATCGAGGATGCTGTAAAGCAGGGAGCGAAAATCGAAACAGGCGGCGAAATAAAAGAAGGCTTATATATGGAACCAACTGTGTTATCAAATGTGCATGATGACATGACGTGTATGGTTGAAGAAACATTTGGACCGCTAGCACCAGTCACTTCTTTTAAAACAGAAGAAGAAGCGATTGAGCGTGCGAACAATTCAATTTATGGTCTCGCGGCTTATGTGTTCACAGAAAACATTTCGCGCGGCATCCGCATTACTGAAGCGCTTGAATATGGAATCATCGGCTTAAATGATGGGCTTCCTTCCACACCACAGGCGCCATTTGGTGGATTTAAACAAAGCGGTGTTGGACGTGAAGGTGGCCATTACGGCATTGAAGATTATTTAGAAGTGAAATACATTTCATTAGGTTTGTAAAAGGCTGTAAACGAACGTAAAATTAGCTATTAAACTTAAAAAGCGGCTGACTCTATTTAGAGTCAGCCGCTTTTTAAGTTGTTTATTATCAAATTTTCTTACACCAAGTAGGCAGGTATTTATTCAATTATTTCGGTACAGTGAGCGTAATCGCAGTTCCTCGTCCTGGAGCTGTTTCAATCTGAACTTGTCCGCCAATTCCTCGAACGCGCTCTTCGATACTAAACAGGCCAACACCATTGCCATCATGTTCTCGGATAAAGCCTTTTCCTTTATCAATAATATCGACGACTACATGTGTGTCTGTTTCCTTTAACGTAACGTTTGCTTCAGCTACATCTGCGTATTTGCCGATATTGGTGAGTGCCTCTTGAATCACACGATAAATGGCTGTTTCTTTTTGGATATGAAGGCGCTTTTTCCAATCGCAGGTAAACTGAACGGAAATTCCATAGTGCTTCGAAAAATTATCAATGTACTTACGTATAGCGGGAACAACACCGAGATCGTCTAGAACAGATGGGCGAAGTTCCCAAGCTAAGCTGCGTACATCCTCCATAATAAATGACACATCATTGCGGAGCTTTTCAAGTTTTTCGCTGCTTTTTTGATCACTGATCATTTGATCCAATTGAATAAGTAAAGAAAATAAACTTTGACCAATTCCGTCGTGAAGCTCGCGGGAAAAGCGTTTCCGTTCTTCCTCTTGAATACTCATTACGCGGTTCATCATTACTTTTAATTCTTCTTCCACGTGCTTTAATTTTGTCACTTCATTTCGTATTGCTAAATATTGATAGGGATGTCCGTTGTCATCTAAAAAAGGTACAATTGTTGTATTTACCCAATAATAGGTACCATCTTTTGCTTTATTTTTAATTTCACCCTGCCAAACTTGGCCTGAGGAAATGGTGCGCCATAAATTTCTCATAAAGGTTTTGTTATGATAACCAGAATTAATAATGCGGTGATCCTGTCCGAGCAGTTCATCACGGGAATATCTTGAGATCTGGCAAAACTTATCGTTTACATATTGAATACTGCCTTTTTGATCGGTTACCGCAACAATGGAAGATTCATCTAAAGCAAACTTAAGATCTGTTAGTTCTTTTAGTGCGTGTTTTAAATCAACGCGAAATGAAGGGTTTGTAATATGCTGGTCAAGCTGCTCCAGCAGGTCTTCTTCATTTTTTCCGATTGCTTTCCACTGCTGATTAAAATGATTTCCCTTAGTCAAAATTGAGCAGTCCTTTCTTTAACGCATACTTCACTAATTCTGGTCTTGTTTTTAAGCCGAGTTTTTCCATTAAGTTACTTTTATGTGTTTCAACCGTTTTTACACTAATCACAAGGTTTTCAGCAATTTCTTTATTTGTATAACCTTTCGAAATCCATTCTAATATTTCTGTCTCCCGATTAGACAGCGAATGTAAGGAGCTTGAATTTCCACCATTTTTAAAGCTTTCCATATATTCACCCATCAGCTGTTTTGTCGCAATCGGATTTAAATAGGCGCTCCCGCTCGAAACCATGTTTATAGCCGAAAGAAGTTCTTCATGAGGAGCGCTTTTTAACACATAACCAGAAGCACCGGCATGAATGGCTTGAAATAAGTATTCTTCGTCATCATGCATCGTTAAAATAAGAATTGCGGTATCAGGTAAAAGCTCTTTTAATTCTTTTGCGGCCGTTAATCCGTCCTTGCCATGAGGCATGCTTAAGTCCATTAATACAACATCCGGCTTGAGCTCTACAGCTTTTTTGATCGCTTCATCACCTTCTGAAGCTTCCGCAAGAACTTCGATATTGTTTTTGCCGTCTAGAAGCATCCTAAGTCCAGATCGAACGACAGCATGATCGTCCACAATAATGAGTTTAATCATTTTTTATACTCCCCCCAGCTGTATACCGTATACAACAAACTGTGAGTTATCTCACACATTAATAGTATTAAAAAAAATAAATCCTATCAATGGATTTATTAATTGTTTCATTATATTGTTAATGTTTTTGTATAGACAAGCTCATTCTCTCAGCAGTTTCTATGAAAAACTGAATCTCATTTTGCGTAAATGTTCGCATTGTTCTACTTCCAGCAAGGAGGACACCGACTATTTCGCCATTATTTTTAAGAGGGACAGAAACAGCAGACAGTAAGTTTTCAGCAATCATAATAGGATAATCAAGCCGCTTACGGGAGAGATCGGAAGTTGTGCTATCCAATATGATAGGAGACCCAAGGAGAACGGTCATCCCGGCTAATCCTTTTCCTATTTTCCCTACCATCTGTTTATAGCGATCGTTCCCATTCCCTGAAACATATCTCCAGCGGATCTCGCGGTTATCTTTATAAAGCCAAGCCAAGGCAGTAAAATCACTTGCCGTTTTTATCCGCAGGGAGTTCAGTTCTGATTCAATTTTTGCTTTTGTTGTCTCCATTTAGCTATCATCCCCATTATCCGTCCTACTTTTCTTTTATTTTAAATTTTTTTTAGGCTCTTGTACATTCGGGATATTCCCTGATTATTTTATAGGGGAAATTTCTACATATCCTCACCTTTATAGAAATCGTGTTAATGTTGAGTGATGTGTGCTTTCTATGAATTAAAATCCGTATAACTATGTTTCGATGGCTTATTCTTACGATGTTTCTCTCTATATCTTGTGTATTTACTTTCTTATTATTTTAGGTATTTCAGAAAGTTTGCTGTGATATACCTCACACATAATTAAGGGAATTCAATTAAAAGTTCAGGATATTCCCCGATTTTATTTAACGGTCGTAAAGCGTATGATAAGACTATAAAATTTAAAGGAGGAAGGTTCGGATGACAGTAAACTTTCTCAACAATAATAAAAATAATGAAAAACAAATAAAGACGTGTAGTAATGGTATTGGAGAATTTTTATCTAATGATCATTTAAATAAATTACAAAGTGTGATGGAAACTATAAAAGTGAAAGCAGGTACTTTTCTATTTTGGGAAGGGGACACGGCAGAGAAATTGTATTATGTTTGCTCTGGTAGAATAAAACTAAGAAAATCGACAGAAGATGGAAAAAGTTTGATGTTATCTATTTTAAACAAAGGTGATTTGGTGGGAGAATACGGTGGTCATGGCGAGACGATTTACAGCTGCAGCGCTGAAGTTAGCGAAAACGCAGAAATTGGTGTGATTAAGGTGAAAGATCTGGAAGAAATTCTGGCTCATTCTGGTCAGTTTGCGGTGGAGTTTATGAAATGGCTTGGCGTAAATTACCGAAAGAACGAATCAAAGTTTCGGGATTTACTGCTTTATGGCAAAGCTGGAGCACTTGCTTCTACCTTAATTCGTTTAAGCAACACATACGGAGGCAAGTCTAAGGATGGAATTAAGTTAAATATTAAGTTAACAAATGCTGAGCTTGCTGATTTTATTGGCACAACACGGGAAAGCGTAAACCGATTATTAAACGCATGGAAAGAAGAGGGAACGATTACGGTTGAAGGCGGCAAAATTGTGATTTTATGTTTAGAGACTTTACGGAGCGTTTGTAACTGTCCGGCATGTCCTGTTTGTCCGGTGGAAGTTTGCCGGATTTAATGCAGCTGTTTTTTTACAAATTTAGCATGATAATGATCGCCCAGAGTAGACGGTGTGTTGAAAAAGGGAAGCAAGGATCAAACAGGGCAGAGTATGCCTTCTATCGTTTTTGGAAAGAGTACCCCTTCCTCAAGGAATGTGAAGGGCGATCGCCCAATAAGTAGGGAGGGGGTGAATTTCCATCATTTATTACGAACGCAAGTACGTAATAAATGATATCATAATAGTTGTACATCCTTGTACATGCTCATTGAAAACTGAACATATAAGGTTGCAGCAGGAAAAGACGCTCTGCTGCGTAAAATGTTCAAGCCTAGAGAAGCCGAAGATGCGTGATACATGACTAGCACAACGTGTGAAAATGGTGCAGTAGGCTTATTAAAAGAAGTCCCAAAGGCAAGACCAATGGGATAGAGGAGTTGGGCGTATTTAGACCGCCAATGTGTCAACTCCACTAACGTTAAGCGTTCAGAAATGTTCGATACGTTAGAAACCCCCACTTCAAGCGTAGCTAAGTGGGAGGAGTATTCATCCAATGGTTTGATCCTTTTTTATATTCTTTTTACACATATTCTGAAAATCGTTTGATTGTTTTATTTGTTTGGTTATTCTTGTTGTTCAAAGGAACAATGATAACAGGAGATATTGAATCATGGAGAACACCATACGATACACTCCCTAAAATTTGCCCTTTGACAGGTCCCATTCCTCGTGAACCGAGCACAATATAGTCCGCTTTCATCTTATCAGCTAATTCACAAATTTCATGTTTTGGCTCTCCTATGCGAACGACTGTCTCATATTCCATTTCTTCTTCTTGAAGTAATTCAACTGCTGGATTTAACGCTTCTTGAGATAGCTGGTGCTGATAGTCTTTAATCGTCTCGTGACTAAAAAATAATCTCGTATGAATTGTATTAAAACTTGGCTGCACATTAACAAGAGTAAGGACTGCATCTAATTTTTTTGCTAGAGAGATCACTTCTTGTAAGGCATGAAGTGAATATTCTGATCCATCAATTCCAACTAAAATAGATTTGTTCATTTTTTTTACCGCCCTTCTAACTAGTAGATTGTTCCTTCTAAACATTGTATTGATAGATTCGATGTACTTTCTTAATGGTTAGTTTCTATATTTATTGTAGGTTTTTATAAATGACGATACTGTGACATAGAACACATTTTAGTGAAAAAAAGATAATAAAAGTGTGATATTTCTAACAGTTTTTATAAATGAAAGAGAATACAATCAAGATAAATCAAGGAATTATTAAAAGGAGTGGAAAGTATGGCAAACGATTATAATCATATTTTAGCTGCTGTTGATGGATCGGATTCTGCTAAAAAAGCATTTCAAAAAGCATTAAAAATTGCAAAACAGCATGAAGCTTCTCTTACGATTGTGCATGTTATTGATACAACCGATTATTCCGCATTTGAACTCTACAATATTGCAACAGAACGCGCTGAGGATCGTGCAAACAAGATAATGGAAGAATACCGGAAAGAAGCTCAAGAGGAAGATATTGTCAAGGTTGAAACAATTATTGAATACGGTTCACCGAAACGAAAAATCGCCAAAGAAATTGCCCCGAAACATGAAATTGATTTAATTGTTTGCGGTGCAACCGGCATTCACGGTCTCGACCGTCTTTTTATCGGAAGTGTATCTGAACATATTACTCGCTATGCAAAGTGTGATGTGCTTGTTGTAAAAGGCTAACGAGAGGCTGTTTCAAAAGCATAGGTTCAACCCCTCTTCATCAGAAGGTTTGAACCTGATGCAAACCTCTATATTCTTTTAAATTAAATTTCATATTAAAAAAGAAACAGTGAAAGGAGAGAGAAGACAATGGATCAATCTTTGAAATTAGGAAAGGAGTTAATCATTAATAATCTTATCGCATATGGGATTTATAAAATGAATGATGGACGACACCTTTATGAAGCTTCTTTAAATGAGTTGGAAACAGCATATAAAAATATCATTATGAATCATTAAATAAACAATCTATTAATTTTTAAAAAAATATGAGAAGGTGTGATAAATATCACAGCATCCGTAACTGACTACTCATATAATTGCCTTATAGAAAAGGTTATTACAGATCAGAATAGTCTTTTCAAAACAATTTTATCAAAACTTGTGAATAAATTCACAAAACATATTTTTTTACATAATATTGTGAAGTTATTCACAAAAGTGTAGGGGGGATAAAAATGGCAGTAGACAAAAAGGTAATGGACACCAAAGAGCATGTCGTCAAAATGATTGATTCACTTGTTCAATCCGCTAAAAAAGCGCATCAGGAGTTTATGTCGTTTGATCAAGAAGCGGTTGATAAGATTGTGAAGGAAATGGCGTTAGCAGGGTTGGATAAACACATGGTCTTAGCGAAACTTGCAGTGGAAGAAACAAAAAGAGGCGTTTATGAAGATAAAATTATGAAGAACTTATTTGCGACCGAGTACATTTATCACAACATTAAATATGATAAAACAGTTGGTGTGATTAATGAAAATGAGCATGAAGGCATTGTCGAAATTGCTGAACCGGTCGGTGTTATTGCTGGTGTCACACCTGTCACAAATCCTACATCAACAACAATGTTTAAAGCGTTAATTGCTATTAAAACACGCAATCCGATCATCTTTGCTTTTCATCCTTCTGCACAAAAGTCTAGTGCTGAAGCGGCAAGAACATTACTAGAAGCCGCAGTAAAAGCAGGGGCGCCAAAAGATTGCATCCAATGGATTGAAAAGCCTTCTGTAGAGGCAACACAGCAGCTGATGAACCATGATGGTGTCGCAATTGTTCTCGCGACAGGTGGAAGCGGCATGGTGAAATCAGCATACAGCACCGGAAAGCCGGCATTAGGTGTTGGACCAGGTAATGTTCCTTGTTACATTGAAAAAACAGCAGACATTAAGCGCTCAGTCAATGATCTAGTAATGTCCAAAACATTTGACAATGGAATGATTTGTGCGTCAGAGCAAGCAGTTATTATTGATAAAGAAATTTACAATGATGTAAAAAATGAACTAGTCAGCAATAAATGCTACTTCTTAAATGAAGAAGAAAAAAGCAAAGTTGAAAAGCTTGTAATTAATGAAAATAGTTGTGCTGTAAACGGACAAATTGTTGGACAACCTGCCTATCAAATTGCCGAAATGGCAGGGGTCACAGTTCCAGAAGATACAAAAATTTTAATTGCTGAACTGAAGGGAGTCGGTTCTAAATATCCGCTGTCTCGAGAAAAGTTAAGTCCGGTACTTGCCTGCTATAAAGCTAATAACACAGAAGAAGGATTAAAGCTTGCTGAAGACATGCTCGAATTTGGCGGACTTGGACACTCAGCAGTGATTCATTCTAATGATGATCACGTTATTTATGAATTCGGCAAACGAATGAAGGCGAGCCGCATTATTGTGAATTCCCCTTCTTCTCAAGGGGCAATCGGTGATATTTATAATGCTTATATGCCATCTTTAACACTTGGATGCGGAACCTTTGGTCGAAATTCGGTTGCTGCTAATGTCACATCTATTCATTTAATCAATGTGAAAAAAATGGCGAAAAGAAGTGTCAATATGCAGTGGTTTAAAGTACCGCCCAAAATTTATTTTGAAAAAAACGCAACAAAATATCTTGAAAAAATGCCAAACATTAAAAGAGCCTTTATTGTAACAGATCCAAGTATGGTGAAGATCGGCTATGTCGATAAAGTGCTTTACTATTTACGAAAACGTCCAGATTATGTGCATTGCGAAATTTTTTCAGACGTTGAACCAGATCCATCAATCGATACGGTGATGAATGGAACCGAGTTAATGAAACAATTTGAACCAGATGTGATTATCGCGCTAGGCGGAGGATCTGCAATGGATGCCGCTAAAGGAATGTGGCTTTTCTATGAAAATCCTGACGTAGACTTCAATGGACTAAAACAGAAATTTTTAGATATTCGCAAGCGTGTTTTTAAATATCCAACTCTTGGTACAAAAGCGCAATTTGTTGCAATTCCAACAACATCAGGAACAGGTTCAGAAGTAACATCTTTTTCCGTTATTACAGATAAGGAAACGAACATGAAATACCCGCTTGCTGATTACGAATTAACACCAGATGTCGCGATTATCGACCCGCAATATGTGCAAACTGTTCCAAAGCATATTACCGCAGACACAGGAATGGACGTATTAACACATGCGATTGAAGCCTATGTGTCAAACATGGCAAATGATTATACAGATGGATTGGCAATGAAAGCCATTCAGCTTGTGTTTGAATATTTACCGAGAGCTTATCACAATGGAAATGATGAACTTGCTCGTGAAAAAATGCACAATGCTTCAACAATTGCAGGGATGGCCTTTGCAAATGCATTCCTCGGTATTAATCACAGCTTGGCACATAAATTAGGTGCAGAATTTCATATTGCGCATGGTCGAGCTAATACGATTTTATTGCCGCATGTCATACGTTATAACGCGGAAAAGCCAACAAAATTTACATCATTTCCAAAATATGAATATTTTATTGCAGACCAACGTTATGCTGAAATTGCTAGAATGCTAGGACTTCGGGCTAATACTACTTCAGAAGGTGTTGAAAGTCTTGTCCAAGCGATTATTAAACTAGCAAGAGAATTAAATATTCCATTAAGCATTGAAGCATGCGGAATTGATAAAAAAGAGTTTGAAGAGAAAGTAGAACGTTTAGCTGAGCGTGCATTTGAAGATCAATGTACAACAGCAAATCCTAGGCTGCCGCTCGTAAAAGAATTGGCAGCAATTTATAAAAACGCTTATAAAGGTGTGTAACAGTAACGGTTTAGAAGATTGGATTTGTCTCAAAATAGGGATCAATCCCTATTTTGAGACAGTCTTCACACAAATAAAAAAGGAGGAAATTACAATGTCAGTAGAAGAAAGACATTTGAATGCTGGTTATGTGCAGGAAGCCGCTTGGAAAGGGTTTAAATCAGGAGACTGGACAGAGTCAATAAATGTAAGAGACTTTATTGTGAAAAACTGGGAACCTTACATGGAAAATGAAGATTTTCTTATGGCTCCTACTGAAAAAACGACAAAACTTTGGAATCGAGTAATGGAGTTAATGCTTAAAGAGCGAGAAAACGGCGGTTTACTTGATGTCGATACAAAAACCGTTTCGACGATTACATCACATAATGCAGGTTATATTGATAAACAGCTTGAAGAAGTGGTTGGTTTACAAACAGATGCACCGTTAAAGCGTTCCATTCAACCGTTTGGCGGTATTCGTATGATGAAGGATTCTTGTGAGGCTTACGGCTTTTCACTCGATCCCGAAATCGAAAAAATCTTTACGGATTATCGCAAAACACATAACCAGGGAGTTTTTGATGCCTATACACCAGAAATGAAAAAAGCACGAAAAGCTGGTATTGTTACGGGACTGCCGGATGCGTATGGAAGAGGACGAATTATTGGTGATTACCGCCGGGTTGCACTTTACGGGGGTGACCGCTTAATAGAGGAAAAGAAAAAAGAACTAGCTTTACTAGAACAAGATGTTATGTCAGAAGAAGTCATTCGCGCCCGTGAAGAATTATCAGAACAAGTTCGTGCACTAAAGGAACTGAAAAAAATGGCCGCATCATATGGTTATGATATTTCATATCCGGCACGAAATTCTAAAGAAGCCGTTCAATGGTTATATTTTGCCTACCTTGCAGCAATTAAAGAACAAAATGGTGCAGCAATGAGTTTAGGTCGTGTTTCAACCTTTCTTGATATTTATTTTGAACGTGATCTCGAAAAAGAACTGATGTCAGAAGAAGAAATTCAGGAACTTGTTGATCATTTTGTCATGAAGCTTCGTTTAGTGAAATTCTTGCGTACACCAGAATACAATGAGCTGTTTAGCGGTGACCCAACATGGGTAACTGAATCAATCGGCGGTATGTCCTTAGATGGAAGAACGTTAGTAACAAAAACATCCTACCGCTTTTTGCATACGTTAGATAACTTAGGACCAGCTCCCGAACCAAACTTAACCGTATTATGGTCAACGAAGCTTCCTGAAAACTTTAAAGCTTATTGTGCAAAAATGTCGATTAAAACAAGCTCCGTTCAATATGAAAATGATGATCTTATGAGAGAAGAGTATGGCGATGATTATGGCATTGCCTGCTGCGTATCGGCAATGAGAATCGGAAAGCAAATGCAGTTTTTCGGCGCCCGTGCAAACCTAGCAAAAGCACTGCTTTATGCGATCAACGGCGGTGTCGATGAAAAGTTAAAAATCCAAGTTGGGCCAAAATATCGACCGATTACTTCTGATGTATTGAACTACGAGGAAGTCGTACAAGCTTATGATGAAATGCTTGATTGGTTAGCAAAGTTATATATGAATACATTAAATGTGATTCATTACATGCATGACAAATATTCATACGAACGCTTGGAAATGGCGCTTCATGATAAAGATATTGTTCGAACAATGGCCTGCGGTATTGCCGGCTTATCCGTTGTTGCTGATTCACTTAGTGCGATTAAATATGCAAAAGTAAAAGTGTTAAGAGATGAAAATGGTATCGCAACTGATTTTGAAATTGAAGGTGATTATCCGAAATACGGCAACAATGATCCAAGAGTCGATCAAATTGCGCAAGATCTTGTGAAAACATTTATGAATAAACTGCGCAAACAGCCAACTTATCGAAACGCCATTCCAACACAATCTGTTTTAACGATTACATCAAATGTTGTGTACGGTAAGAAAACAGGGAATACTCCTGATGGAAGAAAAGCCGGGGAACCATTCGCTCCGGGCGCAAATCCGCTTCACGGACGTGATCAAAAAGGAGCGCTTGCATCGCTGAACTCTGTTGCAAAAATTCCTTATGAAGAATGCCAAGATGGTATTTCCTGCACATTCTCGATTGTACCAAAAGCACTTGGAAAAGAGCCGCAAACACAAGTTAATAACCTTGCTTTTATATTAGACGGATATATGGCACAGAAGGGACATCATTTGAATATCAATGTGCTTGTTCGCGAAACATTATTAGATGCGATGGAGCACCCTGAAAAGTATCCACAGTTAACGATTCGTGTATCTGGCTATGCAGTTAACTTCATTAAATTAACGCGGGAACAGCAAATCGATGTGATTAATCGAACATTCCATGAAAGTTTATGATCAATATGAAAGGGAGAATTCATTCAGTCGAATCATGCGGCACGGTTGATGGGCCTGGTTTACGGTTTGTCGTCTTTTTACAAGGGTGCCCGCTGCGCTGTATTTATTGTCACAATCCTGATACGTGGAATACAAAAGGCGGAAAGGTGGTTGATTCGAACGAGTTAATAGAGGAAATGAAAGACTATTTACCTTATATGAAGTTCTCTAATGGAGGTATTACGTTAAGCGGCGGTGAGCCGCTTCTCCAACCTGATTTTGTTCTTGATTTGTTTACGAAATGTAAGGAGCTTGGAATTCATACGACACTTGATACAGCAGGCTCGGTTCATCCGGCAAATTTAAAGGAAATCTTAAACGTAACAGACCTTGTTTTGCTCGATATAAAGCATATTGATAACAGAAAGCATAAAGAAATTACAGGGTTGTCTAACCGGAATACATTAAAATTCGCGAAATTGTTAGATGAACAAGAAATCCCAATGTGGGTTCGCCACGTGCTGATTCTAGGTTATACAAATGATGAGAAAGATTTAACCGAGCTTGGTAACTTTTTATCATCACTACATCACGTGCAAAAAGTTGAAGTTCTTCCATATCATAAAATGGGTGAATATAAGTGGGAAGCGTTAGGGTTGAACAATCAATTAACTGAGCTGTCACCGCCGTCAAACGAAGAAGTTGAAAAGGCTTATCGCTTACTTACTAAAAAGCTTATACGATGAGGAATAGTTAACACCCAGCTTTATTTACAGTTTCTTGTGAAATAAATCACAAGTGCATTTTTTTACAATAAAAACTGATAAAAATTTATTTTAAAATGAAGGGAGTAAGGACCATGTATTTTGAAATGACTAAAGCTGCAGCAAATTTTTATAAGGAAGAATTAGGTGTTCAAAAAGGAGAAGCTGTACGATTTTTCGTTCGCGGAGGAGAAGGGTTTTTCTTCGGTGTTCGAAAAGACGAGTGCGAGCCAACTGATTATCAATTGAAATATAACGAGGTAACCTTTTTCATTAAACCAGATGATGCATGGCTTTATGATGGCAAAAAGCTGGTGTATCAAGCTGATAACGACAAAGTTGGACTTTTAAAAGCTTAAAAGGAAGAAATCCAAAAACTAGGGGCTGTCTCAATAGGGTTTGACTCTATGCTTTTGAGACAGCTCCTAGTTAATGATTTATAATAGTTTTTTTACATAAAAGAAGCAGCTGAAAAATAACCTTTAAAGTGGATTGCCCTGGACTTGTGATAATACTGCAATTCGGCATAACGGTAATATGCTGAGTGATCATTAGCGTTCGCGGTTTTTAACCGTTTATAATGTTCTGCTAAAGCTGCATGTTTTAAAAAGTTTTGCGCTGCTTGTTCGGTAGTGTATGAGGACATATAAGCCATTTGTCGATAGTAATTCATTTACAGTTCTCCTCTCTACCTTATTTATCTTTGCTAGTAGTCTATGAAGAAAAGAGTTGAAATGAGTCAATGAATTTTACTGTTTAAGAGATAAAAAAGGCTGAGCTAAGGGTCTTGCTTGTTTATTTTCTGCTAAAACACCATCCTATTAAATATTTTGTGTAAATAAAGAAAAGCATCACCACCTATTAAAAGTGATGATGCTTAAGCTGTGTTTTTCAAGAAAGTATCTTTTAGATTAACCTGTTTTATTAGATTTTTCTGAAGTAGATGTTTCCTTGTTTTCTTTTGATAGAAACCAGCCGCCTAAGGCGATTAAAATAAGCACAGCATAGAAGGTGATTTTCCATGCAGGTGATTTTGCAAACCCTTCTGGTAATACGGCTAGTGCTGGATGTGATAATGTATAAACAGATAATTTCACTCCGACCCATCCAACAATAAGAAACGCCGCAATTTCTAATCCTGGCTTTGAGTGAAGCAATTTCACAAAGAAGTTAGCCGCAAACCGCATAATAATTAATCCGATTAAGCCGCCCGCAAAAATAACGAGAAATTTTCCGCCGTCAAGTCCACCAATTTGAGGGAGGTTTGTATTTGGAAGCGTTACGGCTAATGCGACAGCTGCTAAAATCGAGTCCACTGCAAACGCAATGTCTGCTAATTCTACTTTAAAAACTGTTCCCCAGAATCCTGCTTTTTTCTTTTTGGTTATTATTTCCTCTTTGCCTTTATTTAAAAGTTTTTTTCTAACAATATGATTAATAGCGATAAATAACAAATAGAGAGCTCCGATTGCCTGCACCTGCCATACATCGACAAGGAAAGAAATGGCAAACAGTGAAGTGAACCGGAATACAAAGGCACCGGCAAGTCCGTAAAACAATGCTTTTCTTCGTTCTTCTTCTGGAAGGTGTTTCACCATAATGGCTAACACAAGTGCATTATCAGCTGCCAAAAGGCCTTCAAGCGCAACTAATAGAAGCAAAACCCAGCTGTATTCAAATAAAACCGATAGTTCCATAATTTACCCACCTCTTTTTAAATTTATTAATCAAATAAAGCGTATTTTTCTTTCAGAGACTGCGGTGCCATTTTGATCATTCTTTCTAATAGAAAGGTCGCAATCACCACATCATCAATGATTCCAAAGAACGATAGAAAATCAGGGATCAAATCAAATGGAAAGAAAACATAAGCGAGTATCATGAAGACGCTTATCACTTTTTTCTGGAACAACACTTCTCCTGAGAGAAAGAACTCTTTTAAGAAAGGAATAAACTTCTTAACTTTAAAAATGAATTTTAATCTTTTGAAATACTTTGCTAGTTTCATTGAAATCATTTCTCCTTACCGATTTTTAAGAAGTAATATGAATCACATCTTCGTCTAAACTTTCAACACCTTGATTAAAAGTGAGCTTTGTGTTGAAGCGGTAAGAGACATTTGGGTTTGACCCTTGAATCGTGTCTGGAATTTTAAATGTAAAAGGTAATTTATTTTCTTCATCTGCTTCGATAAGTTTTGACGTTAAAATAGTTGCTGAATCTAAGATTTCTTCTATTCCAGTTTTTTTATCAACCATCACTAAATCACAATCAATTCGTTTAAGCTGCTGTTCAATTGTTCCGCCTTTTAATAAGAAATACCCGTGAACATCTTCGCCTGGATGAAACCTTTCTTTTTCTAAAATTAAATCGATTTTTGCTGAACCTATTCCTAATAAAGACATTGCTTTTCTTAATATCAATGCATATCACCTTCCATTATTTATGGTTTACAATAGTGTCTTTAAAACATTTTTTACTTGTCCTTTATTTGTTATAATTGCTTATTTGTTTCTTCCCATTAAAGGATTTAAAGAAACTTTTTTTCACTTTTACTCTCGTTTAATTCCTTTCTGTTTAATAGTTTTTACTGATTTAGAAAAAAGAAAAAACCTTTACCTATTTATTGGTAAAGGTTTTAAAGACAAATAAAGACCTTTACCAATAAATAGGTAAAGGTCTTGCTAACAACATAAATGCTGCCAACACAGCCGAGAGTGTAAACACTCTGAAATGACGACTATGCTGTAAAAGCTACTCCCCTTTAGGAGAACTATTCAATTTAATAAATCAATCATAAAATATTTTATATTAATTTGTCAATGGTTATTTTTTATTTGTTATTTTACTGATCTGTTGTATGATATAATCCTAGTACAATAGTAGGGAATAAGGTGAAAATAATTTATTAAATGAGAGTGTTGTGAGAGAGTGTTAAGGAAGATTTTTATGATTAATAAAAATATGACGTTACGAAACTTGTTTTTAATACGGGTTCTTTTAGCATTACTTGTTATCGTTTTGTTATCTGAAGCAATTCAATTATATTTTATTAATGGACAAATTAATGATGAAGTGGATAAGCAGTCACATATTATTGCTCAAAACATAAAGCGTGAAATTGAAAATACTAATTTGGCGGCTGAATCCTTGGAGCATCAAATTGATTTAAAACTAATTTCTTATGCAAAATATACAGCAGAAATATTAAAAGGAAAAAGTATAGATGACATTACAAATCAAGATTTGTTAGCTGTACAGAAAGAGTTAGGTTTAGCTGGAATTACTTTGTTTGCAAGAAAAGAAGATGACATTGTAGGTATGAGATCAACAGATCCTGTGGAGGTTGGATTTAGTTCAAAGGAATTTGGATTTTATGAAACTATTAATATGCTGTTAAAGGGTGAAAAAGCTGTGATAGAGGGAGCGACCTTCCTTGAGAAAAACATGATTGTTCTTCCTATTGCCCAGTCTGGATCCCATCAAAACGAACCAGTCTTTTTTAAGTATGCTTATTATCATTCGCCTCAAGCTTCTTATATTATCAATCCATATATTGAAGCAGATGAAGTGTATCAATTTCTTAATGAAGTAGGACCTAGTTCTTCGATTGCTCAGATGAAAACTAAAAATTCTTATTTAGATGAAGTAGCCATTTTAAATCCGAAAGTTTTTGTTAACCCTTTATTGGAGCAGCAGCTATATCCTCCGGCAAAAAAAATTGTACATGGAACATTTGACTATCAAAGTGAACGAGACCTAAAAGCATTAAAAAGTATGGTTAACAATCCTAAGAAGGTCTCCTATATCCAGCAGGTTAACGGAAAAAAATTATATAAAGTGTTTCTTCCTGTTGAAGAGAACCAAGTAATTTATATGGCTTTTGATTATGGAGAAATGAGTCAACCGCTCAT
Organism: Bacillus taeanensis; assembly: GCF_003318295.1. GTDB lineage: Bacteria > Bacillota > Bacilli > Bacillales > UBA6769 > Maribacillus > Maribacillus taeanensis. Next base: position 40,682 of record NZ_QOCW01000016.1, on the reverse strand, counting down.
TCGTCAATCCATTCTTATTAGTTTAGCAGGATTTATTTCATTGCTTGTCTTATATCTTTTAACTTCTAATTTTTTTAAACGTATTTATAAAAATATCGACCTTCTAGTCGGAAAAGTAGAGCGTATTTCTAAAGGAGAATATGGGTTAACGGCTGTTTCAGATGGACAATATGAATTTAAAAAGCTGACAGGCTCTATTAATCAGATGTCTTTAAGCTTACATCAATCATTTGAAAAGCTTTTAAATGAAAAGTTATTTCGAGAACAAATTTTAGCTTCTCTTCCAATAGGTATTATAACGATTCATAATCAAACGAATGAAATTGAATTAAATGGGAAGGCAAAAGAGTTAACACAATTAGATGCAATAGAAATAAAAAGGATTTGCACAGAAAAAGTGTCTTGTTCAGTAAACACGGAGTTTTGGAATCTGCTTTGTTCTGAAGAGTTTTTCAAAACACGGAAAATATCATTTAAGATATCAGAAAACACGTATAAGTTTTTAGTTTCCCAATCTCCTCTAGTTGATGACAATAGAAAGATAATAGGTAGAATTTTTCATTTTATTAATGTATCTGAAATTGATCAATTAGAAAAAAGAGTTCATCGTACAGAAAAATTAGCTCTGGTTGGGGAATTAGCATCAGGAGCCGCACATGAGATAAAAAATCCATTAGCTGTTATTCAAGGATTTATCCATCTTATGAATGCAGAACTCTCAGAAAAAGAGCGTCATAAACATCATACATCTCTTATATTAAAAGAAATAGAGCGTATTAATAAAATTGTTCACGATATGCTGGTGTTAGCGAAACCTAGTTTAAACATGAAAGAGGCTTCTTTAGATGAAGTAATAGCAGAAATTATGCCGCTTCTTCATATGAATTACTCGTCTAATACATCGATTCAAGTTAACTTAGATCAAGTGACAGTATATATGGACGTAAATCAAATGAAGCAAGTGTTTCTTAATCTCATTATAAACAGTATTCAGGCGATAAATGAAAAAGGGGAAATTCATATTTCTTCACAGCTCGAGCAAGATAAAGTGCACATTTTTATAGAAGATAACGGAAAAGGGGTACCTGAGGAGATACAAGCTAACATATTTGAACCTTTTGTAAGTAGTAAAGAAGCTGGGACAGGGCTAGGTTTAACAATTATTAAGCAAATTGTTGAAAGTCATGAGGGCAGTATTGAGCTTGTTTCTTCTAATAATGACGGAACAGTCTTTAAAATCACATTACCATTGGAAGAGAAGGGAAAACAAAACCCATAAAAGGATTGAAAAAAGTAAATAAATCGATGTTTTTCTAACGAAAGAAGCCAAAGATCTTTGGCTTCTTTGTATGTTTGCTTCCCTGATGCGGTGACCGCTACCTTCTTTATTTTTATAGAGGATGCTTGCTGTGTTAATGCTTTGCCAGATAGTGTCGATTTCTTTTAAAAAGGTTAGTATATTAGTCGATATGAATTAATTGAAGAATAAATAAGTTTTTTATCTCATTTTAGCGGACAAGCATAATAAGTGTTATTTTAGTTAATTAATGGTAAAATGTAAAACATTCGAAATAAAACATGGGGGGAGATATGTGGAAGAGCGTATAAAACAAATTTCTTTCTTAAAAGCTCTTAGTTTTTTTCATATTGGCGGTAAGGCGACAATTCTTCCTTTTTTGCCGCTGTTTCTACATATAAAAGGGTTTAGCTCTGTAGAAATAGGGACGGTGATGGGGGTCGCACCGCTTATTAGTATTGCAGCACAGCCTATTATAGGATTTATAAGTGATAAATATAAAACAGTTAAAAGAATATTAATTTTTTTATATTTTGGTGTAATCGCTTCCAGTTTTGGGGTCTTTTTTCATGACTCTTTTTTGGTTGTCTTTCTTTCTTTTTTGTTGTTTCATTTTGCTTTATCACCTTGTACTCCGCTTATTGATAGTATGAGTTTAAAGAGTCTTGGGGCTAATAAACATGAATATGGAAAAATTCGTTTATGGGGATCACTTGGTTTTTTCTTCATTGCATTCGTTTCTAGTCCGATCTTGCAATCGATTGGAATTGAACGATTATTTTTTCCGTTTTTAGTTACGATTCTCCTCACTCTAATCGTATTATCGTTTTTAAGAGATCAAGATACTTCATCTGCACCAGTAAATTTGAAGTCTATAGGTGAGATTTTAAAGAATCGTTTATTTATGTCTTTTTTATTATTATGTTTACTTGTGTTAATTCCACATCGGATTAATGACATGATGATTGTGCTGCATTTAGAAAGTCTTGGTGCGACAACATTTTGGATTGGTCTTGCCTGGTCCTTAGCTGCGTTAAGTGAAGTTCCAGTATTTTATTATCTTGCGAAAAAAATAAAAGCGTTTGATGAATTATTTTTATTATCAATTGTTGCTGCCTTATACACCATACGCTGGCTTTTATATGGCTTTATTAGCTCTCCGTCCATTGTGACGTTCCTGCAAGTTTCTCAAGGCATTACCTTTGGTCTTTTTTGGCTGATTGCGATGCAGATGGCTGTTCGTACTGTTCCAGATCATTTAAGAAGCACAGGTCAGGCGCTTTTAACGTCGATATGCTTCGGAGTCGGGGGAGCAATTGGTGGGACCGGCGGCGGTTGGACGTTAGATCATTTAGGCTCACAAACACTGTATCAGCTTATGGCTGGCATGACGTTTGCTGCATCAGTGTTAATCTTTCTGTTTTACCGATATAATCAAATGAAACATACAGCACCTCATGCGCAGAAAAAGCTGTGGACAAATCGGTAGGTTTTAATAATGCAAAAATGAAGTCAAGCAGATTAAAGAAGCTAACTGTAAAACATACAGTGAGCTTCTTTATTGCGGCTGCTCTGAAGGTTGTTAACCTTTTCGTTTTTTCGGCATATGTTTTAACCATTTTCTTTGTTTATGGCTGCAAATGAAATAGCTGATAATAGAAAGTCCTGCTGTTCCTAATGATATTTGCCATATTAGTGTATGATTCATATAAATGCCTGCTAGTGTGCCGAGCACTCCTAAAAAACTTAATTGAAAGAGCTGCTTTTTTTGATTTTCATATATAGTAAAAGTAAAGCTTCTTCGCTGCTCGGTTTCTTTTAACTTTTCTAAGCGCTGTGGTGTTTCTAAGAATTCTGCAGCCGAATGAAGCAGTTTAAAAAGAGGCTGAGCGTTTAACCATGACAGAACAAAACTCCATTTGTTTTTGCCCTGGTCTTTTACCCATTCTAAAAAAACGGGTTTTCCAACCTCAATTAGTTCTTCATGTGGAGCAATCGTATAAAGTATCCCTTCAATTGTGACAAAAGCTCGTCCTAAAAAGGCAAAACGTGTTGGCACTTGAATGGGGAGTGCTTGAACGAGATCATTCATTTCTTTTTTTACAGACAAAAGATCCATTTCTTTTAGCTGGGAAGGATGATAGGACATCATTTCAGCTAAAAGGTGTTCGATCGTTTTTGTTTCCGCGTCTGGAAGTAAAAATCCTAATTGTGAGAAACAGTTTACTGCTTTTGAGTAATTTTTTGCAAGTAGTGCTTCAATTAATGTTTGGAAGTTGGCGGCATCTTTTTTTGAAATATCACCAACCATTCCAAAATCAAGTAAGATGATTTTACCATCGCTTCCGACTAGTACGTTCCCAGCGTGCGGATCGGCGTGGAAAATTCCCGCCTCGAGCCACTGTGGAAGAAATACTCCGATAAGACGCTGCGCTAGCTCTTTGCGGCTTATTTTAAGAGCATCTAAGGCATCTACATCTGTTATTTTAACGCCTTCCACCCATTCCATGACTAATACTTTCGATGTACTAAACTCTTGATATACTTTAGGAATTCTTATGTCATGATTGTTTTTAAAACGTTCTTGAAATGAGAGGGAAGCTTCCATTTCTTTTGTAAAGTCTAGTTCTCTTTCAATCACCTGTTTCAGTTCTTTGAACAGCATTTTAAAGTTAATAAATCGTTTTGGAATAGGAGCGAAATGATGCGCAAGCCAAATAACAATTGCAAGTGTTCGAAAATCTGTTTGCACAATTGAAGCGATGTTTGGACGCTGCACTTTAATTGCCACCTTTTTTCCGTTCTTTAATACGCCTTGATACACTTCTCCAATTGAAGCGGAGGCAACTGCTTCTGGATGAATGAAAAGAAGGGTGTTCTCAATTGGACCGTTCCATTCTTGTTCTAAAATTTTTTTGATTTCTGGCCATGGGGAAGGGGGAACTTTATCAACAAGATCTTGAATTTGGCTTATAAACGCATTTGGAAGCAAATCAGAGCGAATGCTTAATAACTGGCCTACTTTAATAAGTAATCCCTCTAATTCAAACAGTGTTTTTCGAAAATCCCCACCAATTTTCTCCCAAAGTTTTACCCATTCTGCTTCAGGCTTTTTTCGCAATTTATAGGAGTAAACTGTTATGAAGGTAAGAAATGCCATTGAAAGGATTTTCCACATTCGAACGAACTTATTTTCTTTTTTCAATGATTGATCATCTCTATTCTTTATTAAATTAACTCTCTAGAAATATTCTTTATTTATAAGGATAAACCTTTGAAGGAGTTTCAACTAAAGCATAAAAATAAGAGATTCCTTGCCATTAGGAAAAGGCTATAAATTTCCTTCTCTCATAAAGTCTGCTTGTACATATTGTTCTCGGGGTGTGGAGGAGGATGATGGAAAAAACATCGCTAATAGAACTGTAAATACAAGAATGAACCGCATTTTTTTCTCTCTCATAACTCGGAATTTGTTAGAGTATGTTTAAAACATTGAAGAATTTAAAAAGTATATTGGTTTGTGGGTATTTTTACAGCTATTCTAGTGACGTTTTTAGAAGTAAAATAAAGATAGGTAATCCATTAACGTATAGGAGAAAAAAACTTGATAAAGAAACAAAATCATATTATTAAATTTAATGAAATCAATTCTAATACAGTTCCAAATTATTATGAGTATGGATTTGTGATTAATAGTATTAAAACGAAATTGTTTGAGGAGTTTGGCTTTGAATTTAAAATGTATGCAGATGAAGAAACGACAAATGAAATTTGGGAGATCTTAGAGGGAGATCTTCAGCATAACAACACTGAAGTAACGTTAATTTCTCATATATTTGACGGCATAGAAACGGTGACCATTTCGTCTAATCATACGGACGAAAAGTTAGAATTTGTTCTTAAGCCAAGAATTACAAATGGCCTTTATTATTATCCAAAATTCAACGTGGCGTTAGCGCAGTCACCTATTTTTCAAAGCCACAGCGACATGAATCATGATTTAGTTTTCGCAAAAGATGATATGTGTATGGTTGAATTTCTTGCGTATATTTTACAGCGAAAAAGAGAGTATATTCGTAACCATGTAACGGTCTTTACTGATATGGAAGATGGCGTGGACAGTAAAAAAGAGAAAATCACAACCTTAGTTACAAGAGATGACGTCTTCTTAGAAGAAAATTTAAAAAAGGAAATTTATCGCTCGATCGATGAGTTTTTCTCGGAAAGCGGCGGTTTTTTCAAAACTTACAATATTCCTTATAAAAGAGGAATACTACTATACGGAAAGCCTGGTAACGGAAAAACAACGCTGGTGAAGTCAATTGCCAACAGCATTTCTGCTCCGGTAGCGTACTGGCAGATTACAGAATTTACGTCAAGCTATTCGATTCACGAAGTATTTTCAACCGTTGCGAAAATGGCGCCGATGGTACTTGTCATTGAAGATATCGATTCGATGCCAGAAGATGTTCGTTCAGTTTTTCTAAATACGTTAGACGGGGCCACTTCAAAAGAAGGCATCTTTTTAATCGGTACGACAAATTATCCGGAAAAAATCGATCCCGCCCTTATAAATCGTGCCGGCCGGTTTGATCGCGCCTATGAAATAAAACTGCCAACAGAAGAGCTTCGTTATGAGTATTTACTCAAAAAAGAAATCACGCAGTTTATTTCTCAAGAAGCTGTCGGGAAAGTAGTAAAGGAAACAAAAGGATTTTCCTTTGCACAGCTTAATGAATTATATACCTCTATTGCACTGCAGTGGCACTATGATCGAACTGTAAATATTGATGGATTATGTGCGGAGCTTAAAGCAGATAATAAAAATAATAAAAAGCGCAGTTGGGATTCTGAATTGAATTCTCAAAGTGTTGGTTTTCAGTTTTAGGGGGCGGATAGAGGAATATGACAACTCGTTAGGAGTTAGAAAATGAAAAAGAACAAGAGAGTTAAAGGTAGTTTTCTGAAAGGGATTTTCATTGAGATTCGCGACACCATTCTGTTTGAAGTAGTGTGGTGGATTCTAACGCTTATTCCAAGGTTAATGATTCGCTTTATTAAAAATATACTTTAACTTTAATTATTAAATTGGCAGGCTAATGATAGTGTAACTTTATTTTGAAAACATAGTTATACAAAAAAGCTTGGATTGTTTCCAAGCTTTTTGTATGTGAATTTTATTCACGATATTTTTACCAAAAGAAAAATGGTGAGAAACTAAAGGCAGCGATTGTAGCTAACGCAATGGCTGCGATGCCGAGCCCAAACCCGAAAAAGTAAGTGCCGTGTCCGCCAAAATCTTCTTTTTCATTTCCAAGTGGTCGAAGGTAAACATTTTCTTCGTCACAGCGCTCGATATAACCGCGGTGCACATTGCCATCGTAACATCTTATTTCTATGCACTCTCCGATATGATCATTAAATACATGATAATAGTCATGATAAGACATTTTAACCCTCCTCATTCTATCATGTTGATAGGCTTAATCTTTTGAGATCATAACATCCTCCCTATTAATATATGAAAAGTTTATGGTAGAGATTGGACAGGTATGGAGGGCGGATATAGGAAATTTGCTGGTGATCGTGTAAAGGCCTAAGTTAGAGGGAAGTGCTATAAAAAATATAAATATTGGTGTATCGATAGGGGAAGCAGCACATCCGAATGAGGGCAAAACATTGGATAAGGTAATTAAAATAGCAGATAAAAACATGTATAACATGAAGTATGAAAATAAAAGAACTAACATAAATACTCAACAATACAGTATTAAGAGGCTGACTCTATATTTTTAGAACAGCCTCTTAATACTGCAGAAGTTTGATATGTACTTAATCTCGATGTTCCAGAACCCAGTATTTGTTTTCGAGCTTATGACTGGCCATTAAGTTTCTACTCATTTCTTTATTTGCTTTAAAAACATGTTCAATGGATAATGATCCGCAAAATAGTTCAGATGATTCGATAAAGTGATTGGCATTTTTAATGGCACTGTTATAGGGATCTTCATCGTGGATTGCAGGACTAACTTTATATTCTAACGTACATCCAAACGATTTATGAGCTAGTTTAAAGTGTAAAGCCATCATCTTCACCTCCTTCTTGTTTATTCTTCCCAAACAACTATCTCTTCATAAATGCCTATGTTATTCCATAAAAAAATTTTGCTTTTGTAGAAATAAGGCTGATCAGAGTTGAGTTAACCTTTTTACATATATTTACGCGTAAATTTCTCAATTAAATGAGGAAGAACGTTCTTTGCGTCCACAAGATAAGCAAACAGGGCTGCCTTCTCAGAAGGCGATACTTCCCAATCATTCGGAATGGACTGAATTACTTTATAAATAGACTGATTGGACAAAGCAATGATTTTTTCTACATATGGCTGCAGTTCCTTCGCAGTAAGAAGGGAGGCGGCCCATTTGTGAACAGTGCGGTGGACAACTTGATTTGGATTTTCCTTTACTGTTTCCTCGGTCCATTTAAATTCATTTGGGAAGCAGTTCGCATGATCGATTAAATGAAGATCATATTTTCTGTTTGGAAGTGGTTCAAGGAGGATATTGTTTGAGCCGCGATCAGTGTTATTCACCCAATGGTCAAAAACAACCATTCCGGCAATGTTTTCAATGTTTTCTATTTCCTCTCTTAAAGGTCTTGGCGGAACGCGTGACAGCCCGGTGCAGTTTGGGATAAACACACTCGCAAACTGGTTTCCTGCTTTAAATTTTTTGGCCGTTTTTTCTGAAGAGGTTTTAATAAATTCCTGTGAGATAGAGACAACCTTAAAGGGAGCTGCGGGCAGGGAAAGCAGCTGAGCAAGACGACCGACAACATATTCATTTACTAAAACTCTTGTGCCTTGGCGGTTATTTTTAAACTTTACGACGTATGTAAGAGAATCGTTAAATAAAAGCAGCTGTGGTTTTGATTTCCCATCGAGAGATCGAATAAACTGAACAGGCTTTAATGATTTTGTCATACTAAGGAAGCCCTCCTTTCAAATCTGTTCATTCTTATATAGTGTATGAATCAAAAACAAATTTGAGTGGATGAGAAATGATGAAAAAAAGGGAATTTCCAGCAGGATGCTTATCATTTTCTGTAAAAGTGATTACAATAGGAAAAAGAAAGGTAGAAGTTAATTTTCCAGCAGGAGAAGGAAAAGGGGAGAGCAATTATTACTAATAAAAAATATCAAATTGATGATTCGCTTGGGTACAAATTGTTTCATGCGTCACGCTTAATGTGTGCGCGGCTAAATCAAAACTTTAAACAGAACGATTTTCCTGTTACATATGAGCAGTGGCAAATTTTAAGCCGCCTTTATGAGGAGAACGGTCAAACGCAAAATCAATTGGCCATTCTTAACGAAAGAGATCAGCCAAGTATTTCACGGCTCATTGACAATATGATGAAGCGCAGTTTAGTAAAACGAGGTTCGCATCCTCATGATCGTCGAATAAACCTTGTATACTTAACAGAGGAAAGTATACAAATTCAACATGAGCTTGAAAGTTTAGCTTTTAAAACGATTTTACAGGCTTCGGATGGAATTGATGAAAAAGAGATGGAAACATGTTTAAGAGTACTTGATCAAGTTAGAGAAAATTTAAAGTGAGAGTAAACACCGATTTTATGAGGACTTATTTATGTCGTGAAAGTATTTTATCACACAAATAAGTCCTGATTTTTAAAAAGAATTGATAACAATTATCAAAAAAAATAACAATTAGCATTGACAACCGATAATGATAATTGTTATCATTTGGACAGATCAAACAATCCATTATTTTTAAATATATACTTGTCTAAACAAGTATATATTTAATGGTTAAAAGCGATAAAGCAAAGACTGTTTATTTAGAAAGAAAATAAAGGGAAGGAGAGTTTTTTACTTAATAATTGATAATGATTATCTTTATTAATTATTAGTTATAAAACTTCTTTACATTTGGTAGAGGTTAGGAAGAGTCTATGAAACTAAGATATTTAATACTTTTATTAATTTTATTATCGATTACGTCGCTGTTTGTCGGCGTTTCGAATGTGTCAATTTTTGATCTTTTTTCGTTAAGTGAAGATCAGCTTAACATTTTACTCGTAAGCAGAATTCCCCGCTTAATCAGTATTTTAATTGCGGGGATGAGCATGAGTATAATCGGATTAATTATGCAGCAGCTGAGCCGAAACAAGTTCGTGTCGCCCACAACGGCAGGAACGATGGATTCAGCAAGGCTAGGCATTTTAGCGGCGATGCTTTTGTTCCCTGAAGCGGGAATGTTTGAGAAGATGACGGTTGCCTTTGGCTTTGCATTAGCTGGCACGTTTCTCTTTATGAAAATATTAGACAAAATCAAGTATAAAGACGCCATTTTTATTCCGCTCGTTGGCTTAATGTTTGGAAACATCGTTGGATCGCTGACCACTTTTTTTGCGTATAAATATGATTTGATTCAAAGCATCGGCTCCTGGCTGCATGGAGACTTTTCAATGATTTTAAAAGGACGATATGAGCTTTTATATATCAGTGTTCCTGCCGTTATTGCGGCTTACATATTCGCAAACCGCTTTACAATCGCCGGCATGGGTGAAGATTTTGCGGTGAACTTAGGACTTAACTATAAACACATTGTAAATATCGGATTAATTCTCGTTGCACTCGTTTCATCTGTTGTCTTACTCACAGTCGGAATGCTTCCGTTTTTAGGACTGATTATCCCAAATATCGTAACGATTTATCAAGGCGATCATCTTAAAAATAGTTTGCATCATACTGCAGTATTAGGCGCTTTGTTCGTGTTGTTTTGTGACATTCTTGGCCGAGTGATTATTTATCCATATGAAGTATCAATCGGCCTTACTGTTGGTGTGATTGGAAGCGGCATTTTCCTTTATTTACTGATGAGGAGAAGAGCCTATGCCTAATAAAACAAAATTACTTATTCTAACTGGATTGTCATTCTTATTTATTGCACTGTTTTTATTTTGGGATCTTAGCGGGAGTTGGGATTATGCGCTGCCGAGACGAGGGACGAAGATTTTGGCAATTGTGTTAACTGGAAGCTGTATTGCGTTTTCAACAGTTGTTTTTCAAACGATTACGAACAACCGAATTTTAACGCCGAGCTTAATTGGACTTGATTCACTTTATTTGTTAATTCAAACCGTGATTGTCTTCTTATTCGGTGGAATGACGCTGACGATGATGAATCGTGAAAGTCACTTTTTATTATCAGTTGGAATTATGGTGTTGTTTGCGGTTCTTTTATTTACGTTTCTATTTAAAAAAGAAGGGCGAAACATTTATTTTCTATTATTAATTGGTATTGTACTCGGCACGTTTTTTGGAAGCATTTCTTCCTTTATGCAGCTGTTAATTGATCCGAATGAATTTCTAGTTGTACAGGATTCAATGTTTGCAAGTTTTAACAATGTCAATACAAATCTTCTTTTCATCTCAGTTGTACTGCTTGCCCTTGTTTCGCTTTATTTTATGAGATTTATAAAATATTTGGACGTGATTTCGCTTGGCAGAGATCATGCTTTAAATTTAGGCGTCGATTATGATGCGGTTGTTAAACAATTGTTAGTCGTTATTGCCGTTCTTGTTTCGATTGCAACTGCATTAGTCGGACCAATTACCTTTTTAGGACTTCTCGTTGTCAATGTTGCGCATGAGTTTTTACGAACATATCGCCACAGCTATTTAATACTCGGCTCAATATTAATTAGCATTATTGCATTAGTTGGTGGACAGTTTATCGTCGAGCGCTTGTTTACATTTTCGACGACCGTTAGTGTGATCGTCAATTTCGTTGGCGGTGTGTACTTTCTTTATTTGCTGTTAAAGGAGAATGAATCATGGTAGAAGTGAAAAATCTTTCAAAAAACTACGGAAATAAATGTGTCGTCGATAATGTGTCGCTGACGATTGCGAAAGGGAAAATTACTTCGTTTATCGGTGCCAATGGGGCAGGGAAAAGTACGCTGCTGTCTATGGTAAGCCGGCTTATTCCCCGTGATCAAGGTGATGTGTATCTCGATGGTAAAGAAATTAAATCGTACAAAAATAATGATCTTGCGAAAATGCTGTCAACATTGAAGCAGTCAAACAATGTGAACATTCGCATCTCGATTCGCGACTTAGTAAGTTTTGGGCGCTTTCCATATTCGCAGGGGAAACTCTCGAAAGAAGATTGGCGTTATGTAGATGAAGCGATTCAATATATGGAACTTAGTGATATGCAGGAGAAGTTTATTGATCAATTAAGCGGTGGTCAGCTTCAAAGAGCGTATATTGCAATGGTGATTGCGCAGAACACCGACTATATTTTGCTTGATGAACCGCTTAATAAATTAGATATGAAGCATTCTGTCCAAATTATGAAATCACTGCGAAAGATGGTAGATGAGCTGGGAAAAACCGTTGTAATTGTTATTCATGATATTAATTTTGCTTCCTGCTATTCCGATTATATTGTCGCCTTAAAAAACGGCACGATTATTAAAGAAGGACCGACAGATGAAATTATTACAAGCCCTGTATTAAAAGAAGTTTATGAGATGGATATTCAGATTGAACAGGTTAATGGCAAGAAAATTTGTGTGTTTTATACATGATTAGGATGTAAAATGTTTTAAACATTTTACATATAAAAAATATTTAGGAGTGATCAAAATGAAGAAAAATGTAGTTTCATTCTTATTAATGGCTGTACTCCTGCTCGTTTTAGCAGCTTGCGGGGGTGCAGCAGAAACAACGACGGAAGTAGAGGCAGAAGCAAATGGTGAAGCACAGCAAGCAGAAGCAGCTGAAATAACGCTTACCCACGAATTAGGCGAAACGGTTATAACAAAAAATCCTGAAACGGTTGTCGTGTTTGATTTTGGGGCACTTGAAACGTTAGATCAGTTAGGCGTAGAAGCTGCAGGTGTTCCAAAAGCAAGTGCACTTCCAGGTTATCTATCAAAATATGAAGATACAAAATATGAAAACGTTGGAAGCTTAAAAGAACCAGATTTCGAAAAAATTAACAGCATGGACCCGGATTTAATTGTGATTTCTGGAAGACAAGCAGAAGCGTATGAAGAGTTAAGTAAAATTGCACCAACTTTATATATCAGCCTCGATTATGAAAATTATATGGAATCATTTACAGAAAATGTGAACACATTAGCAGAGATTTTTGAAAAAGAAGAGCAAGCAGGAGAAGAGCTTGCAAGTATTAATGCGTCAATCTCAGCGCTGAATGAAGCAGCAGCTTCAAGCGATCAAACCGGGTTAATCGTCTTATCAAATGGCGGTAAAGTAAGTGCGTATGGTAGTGGTTCACGCTTTGGGGTTATTCATGATGTATTCGGTGTAAAGCCAGCTGATGAAAATATTGAAGCATCGACGCATGGCATGAGCGTTTCCTTTGAATATATCGCCGAAAAGAACCCGGATTACCTTTTTGTCATTGACCGCGATCAAGTTGTAAATGGCGAAGCAAAAGCAAGCGAAGTGTTTAACAATGAACTTGTAAACGGCACGAACGCAGCAAAGAACGGCAAGGTTATTTATCTTGATCCGAGCGTTTGGTACCTGTCTGGCGGTGGATTAATTTCAGCGGTTGAAATGGCAAAAGAAATAGAAACAGCAATTCAATAAAAAAGCTAATTAGTGAAGTGGAAAGTGCCTTGTTTTGAATTTATCAAGGCACTTCTCTTTTAATCATTCGTTTTAAAAATTTTAAACAAAAAGGGAGATAACATGATGTTCGTTCAAGTAAGAAAAATCACAGTAACAGAAGGAAACTCGAAACAAGTCGTGAATCAATTTAGTAAGAAAGGAATATTGGAAGAACAGGAGGGAGTGATTGATATTAAAGTGATGGTAAAAAAGATTCGTCGCGGCGAAGAAGAAGTAATGATCTTAGTCAACTGGGAATCGGAAGACTATTGGAAGCAGTGGGAAAAAAGTGATGTTCATATCGCTGGACATAAAGCAAAACGTAACCAGCCAAAGCCCGACTATATTATTAATACAGAAGTAGCGAAATATGAAGTAAAGGCGGTTAAACAAGGTATAGGAGGGCAAAAAAATGATGTTATCTGAAACATGGCATGATGTAGAGAAATATTTTAAAGAAAAACTAAGTGATTCTCCTGAGATGGATGTAATTTTAAAGGTGAATGAAGAAGCAGGCTTACCGAGCATTGACGTGTCACCAAATCAGGGAAAACTGCTTCATTTATTAGCAAAAATGAAAGGTGCAAAAAACATTTTAGAAATTGGCACACTTGGCGGCTACAGCACGATTTGGCTTGGTCATGCTTTACCAGAGGACGGTAAGCTTGTATCGCTCGAATTTAAAGAAAAGCATGCTGAAGTAGCAAGAGACAATATTAAAACAGCGGGCTTAGAAAATAAAATTGAAGTCATTGTAGGAGACGCACTTGAAACATTGCCGGTCCTTAAAGAAAAGGGATATGCTGACTTTGATTTCATTTTTATTGATGCTAATAAGCAGGACTATGAGCAGTATTTTAAGTGGTCGCTTGAATGTTCAAAATCAGGGACAGTTATTATTGCTGATAATGTTGTTCGCAATGGCAAAGTAATTGATGCTGAAGATCCAAGAGTACAGGGGATTCAACGCTTTATTGATGTATTAGCAAATGAACCACGCATTGACGCAACTGCTATTCAAACGGTAGGAAGCAAAGGGTATGACGGCTTTGCTTTAGGAATTGTTAAATAATAAATTGCCTCTTTTGAAGGTAAGGAAATGATTGAAAAACACTATCTTTTCTGTTTGAATTCAGAAAGGCTGGTGCTTTTTTTATATGCGAAACCATTCTTTTACGTATAAAAAATAAAAATACTCACTCAACGGTAATGTTTATAACAATAAAAGTTTCCAAACGGGGAATACTAAGGGAAATTTTTAAAATGGGTGGGATGAGTTTGAAGGCAAAAGAACAAACATTATCGATTTTCGCCTTAGGCGGGGTCAATGAAATCGGAAAAAATATGTATGTGCTGCAGTATGAAAACGATCTTCTCATTATTGACTGCGGAGGCAAGTTTCCTGATGAAAGTTTGCTTGGCATCGATTTAATTATCCCGGATATTTCCTATTTAGAACAAAACAAAGATAAAATTCGCGGCTTAATTGTCACACATGGTCATGAAGATCATATCGGCGGCATTCCTTACTTTTTGAAAAAATTAAATGTGCCGATTTATGCGACGCGCTTTACACTCGGTTTAATCGAAATTAAATTAGATGAACACAAACTGCTTCGTGAAACAGAATGTATTCAAATTGATGCCGAATCAAAGTTGAAGTTTGAAAAGATTAGTGTAAGCTTTTTTAAAACAAACCACAGCATTCCGGATTGTCTCGGGATTGTATTTCATACACCAGAAGGAAATGTTGTTCATACAGGCGATTTTAAATTTGATTTAACACCTGTAAATAATCAGTATTCTGATATTCATAAAATGGCTGAAATCGGCAGAAATGGTGTGCTTGCGCTTTTATCAGAAAGCACGAATGCGGAGCGACCTGGCTCAACGCCGTCCGAACGCATTGTTGGCGAGCATATCGAAGAAGCGTTTAAAAAAGCTGAGCAAAAAGTAATTGTTTCAACGTTTGCCTCGAATGTGAACCGCGTTCAACAGGTTGTTGATGCGTCGATTAAAACGAATCGTAAGCTCGCTCTTCTCGGCCGCAGTATGGTCAATGTTGTCTCAGTAGCAATTGAACGCGGCTATTTAAATGTTCCTGAAGGGATGCTCGTTGATGCGCGCGATGTGAATGAACTTTCTCCCGAAAAAGTTACGATTTTATGTACAGGAAGTCAAGGTGAGCCGCTTGCAGCACTTTCGCGGTTATCAACGGCAAGCTACCGTGATGTTGCGATTTTACCTGACGATTTAATCATTCTTGCCGCAGGACCGATTCCTGGGAACGAGCGCAATGTCACACGAATTATTGATAACTTGTTTACACTTGGAGCTAAAGTCATTTACGGCTCGGGAAGCTCATCAGGTATGCACGTATCCGGTCATGCTTATCAAGAAGAATTAAAGCTGATGCTGACATTGATGAGGCCAAAATATTTTATTCCAATTCACGGGGAATTTAGAATGCTGCATCATCATAAGGTGCTCGCAGAATCGGTGGGGGTAGAGAGCGGTCATACGTTTATCGTCAAAAATGGCGATGTTGTTGACATTCAAAACGGAGAGGCACTGCAGACGCGTAAAGTTGCTGCCGGTGATATTTATGTAGACGGTGTTGGTGTCGGCGATATTGGGGACGTGGTACTTAGAGATCGCAAACAGCTTTCTGAAGACGGTATGCTTGTCATTGTGATTACGCTTAGTAAAGCAGAACGAAAAATTGTTTCAGGTCCAGATACAATTTCGCGCGGCTTTGTTTATAACCGCGAGTCTGAAGATCTTATCAAAACAGTAAACAGGCTTGTTACAAATACAGTCACCGAACTTCAGGAAGAAAACATACACCGCTGGAATGTGATCAAACAAGCGATTAAAAAATCAGTTGGGCAGTATTTATTTACGAAAACGAAGCGTAAGCCAATGATTCTGCCGATTATTATTGAGATTTAACGGAGGATTTGGATTTAAGCTGTTTAAAAATTGAAGAAGTAGTAAAAACAGCTGATCATGTAGAGGTGAGCCTTGCATGTTGTTTAGGGATGCCAATTGGTACAAATGGGCATCCTTAATTTTTATTAATATTACATAATTATACCTATTTTTTGTTTTATTTTCTTATAAAAAGGGTATATAGTATTAATAAAGTCTAGGAGGGATAAAGACAGCTTTTATTATATAAGGCAAAGAGTGGATTTGTTTTAATACAACTAGAAGCAGGGAATGCCTTTCTTTAAAAATAAATAGATAAAAGGCAAAATCGTTGAAAAGCGATGACGCAAAGCCACAGGCCTAAGATGAGTTTCATTACGGCGGCTGGGTTGCAGATGAACACCAAACGATACGTTTATTTATTTGTGTTTGGTAAAAAGAATTCTTGCAATCTAATTTTTCTTAGGTTGTAAGAATTCTTTTTATTTTAAAAAAGATCATTTCTTTCATTAGAAATGGAAATTATCAATCAGGTTTTTCATAAATGGGAGTTTGAAATGATTAAAAAATAAGCATGTTCATTTTCTTTATGAGAGGAGAAAAAATGGAAAATCTATTGCTTTTTTTACTGTGGTTAATGGTGGGGATCAATATAGGGTTTGTGTTCATTATTTTTAAACTGATGAAAGGAATTCGCCTTCGTAATCGGTCTATTAAGGTTTTATTAGCAAAACTTGATGAGCAAAAAAAGAGGGAAATATCTTCTACCAGCAGCAATCGAAAAGGAATTTCGTGAGCGGATCAATTATGCTGCATGCAATATTTCTCGGAATTCACCTTTTCATTGATGGGAACGGTCGTACATCACGTTTACTGTGGAATTTAGAGCTTATGAAAGATTAGTTGCCGCAGCTTGTCATTAAAGTTGCAAACCGCTTAGCTTATTATGAAGCATTCGATAAAGCACATACACAAAAAGATTACGATGGTTTTATTAGGTTAGTCATAATGGAAGTGGAAGATTTATTAGATCTCTATTTAAGTGCACAGCATTAACAATCTTTTTAAAAGCGTTTCTGTTAAATCCAGAAACGTTTTTTTCTTTATCCATGTAGTTTACTCTAGATAGGTCATTATTATCCACTATTTATGAAGTGTTGGATAGTATGGTCTATCTTTTATGTGAAAAATAAACTTATTCGGTTTTATGGAAAAAATTCATAACAATATTGATTAGAAAAAGATTATTGTAAAAAAATTTAAAAAATAATGGACATAAAAAGAAAAACTGTTATATAATATATAATAAATAATAATATTGTTATAATACAGTTATAAAAAGGGGAGAATAAAAATGAGTAGATTAGAGCGCAAAAACATGATTGAGTATATTGAACGAATGAAAGGAATTTCTCACCATGAAATGCTTTATATGACAGATGCAGATATTGAATATATTTATGAAACGATCTACTTTAAAGAACAAATTGCAGAGTAAAGGAGAATAAGAAATGGAAATGTATACAAAAGCTTATCAGAGATATAGTGAAAAATGCGCAATGTTTGGAATTCATACAATTGATATGGTTGAATTTATTAAAACAGTAACAGATGAACAAGTTGAAATGCTGGTAAGGGAAGCTTAAAAATAGTAACCGGAGTTGAAAAATATGAATAGTGATGCTGGGGTTTTAATCTGAGCCATCTGTTTTTCCTAGATAATAGGGGAACAGATGGCTTTTTATATCGCTGCAGCAAACAATAACTTGACGTTATGAGCCAAGTTATTAATTAGGAAATTTTCTTTTTCCTAGTTTCCAACTTAAATAACTAACGATCAACGATAAGATAATTGGCAGCCAAGAAACGCCTGCTTCAAAGATTATCCCGTCAGACGGTGTTTCTTTATAATAGTAAAACATTAACCAATTGATATCTAGAACTCTTCCAATTAAACCTGAGAATAATAACGTTAAAAAGAATCCAAGAAAAGACATATAGTACGGCATATGTTTCATTAATGAATCATCTCCTTTCCCGTATTTTACCATAATAATAACATGTGTTTATTAAAAGAAATAGGAGGAAAATGCCTCTATAAAAGGGAAGGAATTATTATCTCATGCATAATTAGGGAAGTAATAAAAAGGAACAGTTACCTCTTATGTTGAATGATTATGAAAAGGAAAGGAGCGGCAGGATGGATAAACAGCAGCGCTTTAATGAAATTAAGCAGGCATATGAAGACATCGAATTAATGGAAATTTCTCAAGGCAAAAAAGAAAAGTATTATGAGGCGCTTATGGATGAACTGAAAAGCGAATTTGATATTTCGATGATGAAAAAAGCGAAACCGAATGAAGAAAATAAGGCAGTACTTGCTTTATATAGAAAGCTGTTAATCGGCAGGGGATTGGATTTGTAGAAAAGAGTAAATGAAAGAAAGCGGCAGGATAATAGTCATTAAAGTATAATTGTATAGGAAAATGCATCTTTACATAGGTAGAGGCTAGAGATGCGGAAGGAGAAGAGTGTATGGTTTACGAGCTGAAAACAAAAGAAGATGACAGCAGTGTGATTGAATTTATTGAAGCTGTTGAAAGCCCTAAGAAACGTGAAGATGCTTATAGATTACTAGATATTTTTACTGAAACAACTGGATACCAGGCGAAAATGTGGGGACCAAGTATTATTGGCTTTGGGAAATATCATTATAAGTATGCAACTGGTCATGAAGGTGATGCGCCGCTTGTTGGATTTTCTCCTCGTAAAGCAAAGATTAGCTTGTATTTTGCGACAGGAGACGATAAGCGTGAGGAACTGTTAAAGCAGTTTGGAAAGCATACAACAGGAAAAGCGTGTGTGTACATTAATAAAATTGCCGATATTGATGGTGAGGTTTTAAAAGCACTAATTACGCAGTCGGTTACCTTTTTAAAAGAAACGTATCCTGATTGTGAGTAAATGCAGGGCGACAAACAAACCGTTAAAATGGTTTGCAAAAATCTTTGTAATGGTTGTCGTAGAGTTTGTTGAGCGTGTAAAAGTTGTGGCGGAAGAGGGAAGTAAGAGCGAGAGTTTGGTATGAGATAAGAAGCTTGGAGGATAGATCCAAGCTTCTTTTACTTGTGAATTTTTGGGATAATTACAGTGGCAGGTTACGATGTTTAAAAACCACACCTGCACCTAAGTACGTTACAAGGCCAATTCCAAATAGAACAAGGGAAGACAGCAGCACATTCGCTTCGCCGCTTGAGATTAGACTCGGCTCAAATAACGAAAATGGCGTAAGGTTTCGGAGCCATTCAAAATCAGTTGTTAATTTTCCAATCATATCTAGTCCGTACAAAACGAATGTGAATCCTCCAGCAATCCCAAGTGCCAGCTTCTCATCATTACAAAGCGAGGAGATGAGAAAAGAATAGCCGCCAACAGCGAAAAAGAGTAAAAAGCCAACTAAGTTCATTTCAAAGAACGTCTTCAAGCCAATGGAGTACTGCTCATCGAGGAGAAATTTCCCAGCAAGAACACCGCCGATAAATGTTAACAGCACAATTAAAATCAATCCGTTTACTAAAACAACAGCCTGGGTAAAGGCGATTTGAGCGCGGCTTACTTTTGTTGAAAGTAAATAAGCCATCGATCTGTGATCAACGAGTTTTGCTAACAGCTGGGATGCGGTCATCACACTGAAAATACCTAAAATGATTGGAAAAAACAGTCCAAAATATTCAGCTGAAATAAAGCCGCCGTATGAGCTTAACGATTCAACGCCGATAACCTGTTTGAGTGCGTCTGGAAAAACATCCATTAATTTGTTGATTTCCGCGGCGTTATCAGCAATCATCGGGTAAAGGGCGGTCATAAGGGCAACGTACATTGCGGAGCCGAAGCCAAAGCTTGAAAATCCTTTTATATTTGATTTCATCATCGTTTTATATAAGGCGAAATTCATTGTGCCGCCCCCTTTTTGTCATAATAATTCATAAACACATCTTCTAAATTTTGATTGCCGATGCCCATGTTTACGATGCTGTAGCTCGAAAGCTCGGTAAAAAATTCATTGTAATTTCCTTGAATGACAATTCGAACCGTATTTCCGTTTATAGAATCTATCATTAAGTTTGAGGCTTGTAATTTTTTAATATCCTCTTCATGTTGAAGCGTAATATCATAAAGCTTGCGCTGCATTGTCTGCAGTTCATGGATATCTTTAATAGTAACAATCCGGCCATCCTTTATAATCGCGGCCCGGTCACATGTTTTCTCAATTTCGGCAAAGCTGTGCGAAGACATTAAAAACGTTTTTCCTTTTGCTTTTTCTTCAAGCACTAACTCGATAAATGTTTTCTGCATTAATGGATCTAAACCTGATGTTGGTTCATCGAGAATATAAATGTCTGGGTTATGCATAAAGGTGACGACAATACCGACTTTTTGCTTCATGCCTTTTGACATTTTTCGAATTGCAATTTTTGGATTAAACTGGAGGCGTTCAATCAGTTCATCGCGTCTTTTATGGTCGTTTATCCCCTGCATGCCGGCCATCATTGTAATAAATTCCAACCCGTTCATGCCGTCTAAAAAAGCAATTTCTCCAGGCAGATAGCCAATACATTTACGTGCTTTTTCCTGTTCCTCCCACGCATTAAAGCCATTTACTATCGCTGTTCCTTTTTGCGGCTTCATATAGCCCATTAAATGCCGAATTGTTGTTGATTTACCGGCACCATTCGGTCCAAGAAAGCCAAATACTTCGCCTTTTTGCACTTCAAAGGAAACGTCAAAAATGCCTTTTCCGTTTGAAAACGTTTGGGTAAGAGCTTGAACCTTGATCATAAGATCACTTCCTTAACTGAAGATGTGAAATAAATGTATACGTTCATTATAGTATGATTGGAAAAACAAAAGAAAGATAAGAGATTGATAGTTTTTTCTAATGGTAAATGATTGATTTGTGGTTTTATGGGCAGGAGCTAAACTATAAGGAAAAGCACACGGGGGTTAATAGTTCCGTGTGCTTTTGATGTTTAGTGCGAAGACTGAGGGTTTACATTTGTAAGAGGTGCTTCTGTATCTTCTTGCTTCTCATCTTCAATTTCTTTATCGCGTTTAATCTTTGAATCACCAACAAATAAAGCAGCGAGTATGCCGGCGCCGATAAAGATCAGACCTGTTAAGAAAACAGTCGAAAAGGCATTAGACCATGATGTTTGAATCGTTGTCACAACACTCGTCAGCACTGCTTCTGGCAGCTGCAGTATGCTAGGCTCTAACAGAATCCCAAACAGAGAATCGGTTTTTTCTTTTAATAGCGCTAGTGTTTGTGCTAAGATCGGTTCGGTTGCAGCGGCTGCCGCTTCATTCATATTGTTCTGCAGATTGGAGTTCATGACCGCGTTTAAAATCGTAATCCCAATCGTGCCGCCGATCGAACGGAAGAAGGTCGAAGCGGATGTCACCGTTCCTAATTGTGATTTTGGAAATTCATTTTGAACGGCAATCATTAAAGTTGGCATCACGAGCCCCATTCCAAGACCAAGCACGACCATGTAGAAGTATGCGGTCCACTCATTTGATTCGAGATTCATTGTGCTCATTAAAAAGAAACCAACAGATGCTAAAATCATTCCTGACGTTAACACTGTACGGAAGCGGAATTTTAAGAGAAGACTTCCGCCAATAATGCTTGCTGTAATCATCGCAATCATCATCGGTGTCATTGTTGAGCCAGCTTGTGTTGGCGAGACGCCGAAAATGCCCTGCATAAACATCGGTACAAACATGATCGCACCAAACATACCAAGACCAAGTAAAAAACCTAACGCATTTGTCACGGCAAACACACGGTTTTTAAACAGCTTTAAATCAAGAATCGGTTCTGCTGCTTTTGATTCGACAATACCAAATGCAACTGTTAATAAAAGCGAACCGCCGAAAATAAACAAGGAAGTAGAAGAGACCCACTCAAATTTATCACCTGCAAACGTTAAGCCAAGTAACAGCAGCACTAACGCAGGAACGAGTGTCGCAATCCCAAGATAATCAATTGCTGCTTTTGACTTCGGTGCAATAAATTCCTGCTTTAAGCCGATAAAAATTAAAATCGCTGATAATAATCCTGTTGGTACGTTAATTAAGAAAATCCAGTGCCAGCTGATCGTATCGACGATAATGCCGCCTAAAAAAGGACCAATCACAGAGCTGAGACCGAACAATGCCCCGAACACACCCTGCCATTTCGCACGCTGTTCTGCTGTAAAAATATCGCCAATAATGGTTTGCGAAAGCGGCATAATCATCCCGCCGCCAATTCCCTGCAGACCGCGGTAAAGGATAAGCTGTTCCATCGTTTCTGCTGTTGCGCAAAGACCGGACGCGATAATGAAAAGAATTGTACCAATTAAATAAAGAGAGCGTCTTCCGTAAAGGTCGGAAAGCTTCCCAACAATCGGTACGACTGTTGTCGATGTAATTAAGTATGCTGTTGTTACCCAAGCGAAAATCGTAAAGCCGTTTAGCTCACCAATAATCGTCGGCATTGCCGTTCCAACGATTGTTTGCTCGAGCGCACTGAAAAACATGCCGATAATAAGCCCAGTTAAGACAAGCTTTTTATTGATGCCGGTATGTTTTGTTTCCATATAGTAGCTCCTCTCAAAGATGGTTGACATATAAATCCTAACTTTGAGTAGTATACTCCTGTATGACCAGTCAGTCAATAAAATTAAAATGGAAATATTTCAAAGGCAGAAAAACAGCAAGCGAAGCGGCTTTCTTTGAGTGTGGTCAAAGAAGCAGGAAATTTTATATTCGCAAAAGCTTTATTTATAAGCAAAGTATAAGCTGAATGATTAGACGTTCAGCTTATACTTTGCTTTTATTTGGAGAATATATTTTTCAAATGCAGGGATATTTTTAAAGTTCGACAGCATGCCCTGAATGACTGCTGTTCGGGGTTTATCGCTTGAAATTTCTCCTTCTAATACTTCAAGAGAAACGGTTAAATCTTCTCGATCGCCCATGGTAGCAATCTCTTTTTTCATATTTGTTAAGATGTTTTCAATCGTATCTTGGTTACTCATAAAAAATTGTTGAAACTGTGCTTGAATGTCTTTCACTTTCGCTTCTGTTAACAGAGGCTCTTCTTTTCCTTTAAGAAAGAATTGAACGATATTATCAATGCGATTTAATAAAAATGCTGCGACTTCTTCAAATTGAAAGGCCTGATTATTGAACAACATCAGCTTTAGGTAGCTTTGGAACATTCCTTCTAAAAGGGTGGACAAATCCCATAAATATGGGGTAATTTTATCTCCATAAATTGCAGTTAATTTTGTTTGATAGAGAGTATGTGTTTCACGATGCATTTTGAAAATCAATTTTTTTACATCTTCATTTAGTGGAATCGCTTGTTCCCTCGACTGCATTATTAAAAACTCTTTATGTTTGACAAGTGTCTCAATTAAAACCGTTAACTGCTGGGTAAACTTTTCCTTTGGAGCCAGCGGTTTGTTGTCAATTGCAGAGACTTTTTCGCGAATCGTCTCAGAATAATAATTAAGAATCGCAAGCAGCAGAGCATCTTTTGATTTGAAATGAAGGTAAAAGGCTCCTTTCGAAATGCCTGCTTCACTAGCGATTTCCTGGACAGAAGTTGATGAAAATCCTTTTTGCGCGAAAAGGTTGATTGCTGTTTCTACAATTGCTTTTTTCTTTTCATTCAACGTATAAACCTCCCAAGTTGCTTCTATAAACCATTATCATAGTTAAAAATGTAATGTCAAGAGAAGGTCCTGACCACATTTTGTTGTTGACTTATGACTAACCGGTCAGTTATATTATATCGTGTGATGACTACATGGTCAATATAAGGAAAAGGATTGAGAAAAGGAGTGGAAACGTTGAAGAATATCATTCGATTTTCGTTGAAAAATAAATTTGCAGTTTGGCTGTTAACAATTTTAATTACAGCTGCAGGTTTATATTCAGGGCTAAACATGAAGCTTGAAACAATTCCCAATATTAATACCCCATTAGTAAGTGTGATGACGATTTATCCTGGGGCGGCACCAGAAGAGGTTGCGGATAAAATTTCGGAACCGATTGAAAAACGTGTTCAAAATTTAGACGGTGTCACGTCTGTCAGCTCTTCATCATTCCGAAACGCGTCATCGATTCAAATTCAATACAATTTTGATAAAGATATGGAGAAAGCACAAAATGAAGTAAAGGAAGTGCTGGATAGTCTTGAGCTTCCAGACGGTGTGCAGGAGCCGGATGTTTCGCGCTTAAGCATTAATGCTTTTCCAATTATGTCACTAAGCATTTCAAACAGCGAGCAG
This sequence comes from Bacillus taeanensis, assembly GCF_003318295.1. GTDB lineage: Bacteria > Bacillota > Bacilli > Bacillales > UBA6769 > Maribacillus > Maribacillus taeanensis. The sequence continues at coordinate 16,434 of NZ_QOCW01000016.1, read as the reverse complement.
TCACTCGCACAATTAACAAAAACAGTTGAAGAAACGATTCTTCCTGAAATTGAAGGGATTGAAGGAGTTTCTTCCACGCAAATTTCTGGTAAGCAAATCCAAGAAGTACAGTTAACATTTAATCAAGATAAAATGAAAGAGTACGGTTTAACCGAAGAAACGGTTAAAAATATCATTAAAGGATCGGATGTTAGTTTTCCATTAGGGTTATATACGTTTGATAACACCGAAAAATCAGTTGTTGTCGATGGAAACATTATTACGATTGATGATTTAAAAGAGTTAAAAATTCCAGCCGTGCCAAGTGGAGTTGGACAAATGCAGGGACAGAGTGCAGGACAAAATGCAGCCGTACAGCTAGAAGCTGATGCACAGACTCAAGCTCAAGCGCCAACAGGCATTCCGACAGTTGCACTTCAGGACATTGCTTCAATTGAAGTAATCGGAAAAGCGGAATCGATTTCGAGAACGAATGGTGAAACATCAATTGGCGTTCAAATTGTGAAGGCTACTGATGCGAATACGGTAGACGTTGTAAATGGAGTAAAAGATCGCTTAGCAGAACTAGAGTCCGAGATTGATGGGTTGAGTGTGACACCAATTTTTGACCAAGGAAAGCCGATTGAAGAATCGGTGTCAACGATGCTTAATAAAGCGATTTTCGGGGCAATTTTTGCGATGATTATTATTTTACTGTTTTTACGCAATGTAAGAACGACAATTATTTCGGTTATTTCAATTCCATTATCACTGTTAATCGCGATTTTATTATTAAAACAAATGGATATTACATTAAACATTATGACGCTTGGCGCAATGACCGTTGCGATTGGGCGTGTGATCGATGATTCGATCGTTGTCATTGAAAACATATTTAGACGAATGGCGCTAAAAAACGAGAAACTAACAGGAAAAGATCTCATTATTGACGCAACAAAAGAAATGTTTATGCCGATTTTTTCATCAACAATTGTAACAATTGCAGTATTTTTACCGCTCGGATTAGTTAAAGGGCCGGTTGGGGAAATGTTTTTACCGTTTGCGTTAACGATCGTGTTTGCATTACTTGCTTCACTTCTAGTAGCGATTACGATCGTACCGATGATGGCTCATTCGCTTTTTAAAAAAGGAGTTTCCGTTAAAAACGAGCATAGCGAAGAAAAACCTAGCAAACTAGCAGCGGGATACCGAAAACTTTTAGGCTGGACATTAAATCATAAAGTCATTACATCAGGAATTGCCGTTGTTCTTTTAGTGGGAAGTTTGTTTCTTGTGCCAATTATCGGTGTAAGCTTCTTACCGTCCGATGAAGAAAAAATGGTCATTGCCACATATAAACCAGAGCCGGGGCAAACGCTTGATGAAGTGGAAGAGATTGCATTAGAAGCGGAAGAGCTGTTAATGAACCGCGATAACGTAGAGTCGCTTCAATTTTCAGTTGGCAGTGAAAACCCAATGAACCCAGGTCAATCGAATTCGGCAATGTTTTATGTACAGTATGAAGAAGATACGAAAAACTTTTCAGTAGAACAAGAAGCTGTGATCGAGGACTTACAAGCACTCACCTCTAAAGGAGAGTGGGCAAGTCAAGATTTCAGCGGTATGGGCTCAAGCAATGCGATTTCGATGCAGGTATATGGTGAAGATATGAACGACATCGAACCTGTCATTGAAAAAATCGAAAAAATCTTTAAAGAAAATGAATCTCTTACAAATGTCAAATCGAGTATTTCAGATACGTACGATGAATACACGCTCACTGCTGATCAAAAGAAATTAAGTCAGCTCGGTTTATCTGCTGCACAAATTGGGATGGAACTTATGGGCAGCGGTCTGAACAGCGCGTTAACGACGATTGAGCATAACGGTGAAGAAATTAACGTGTATGTTCAGGTCGAAGAGAATGAATACAGCGGTATCGATGATCTTACCGACAAAACGATTACCTCACCTCTTGGAATGGAGGTTGCGATTAAAGACGTTGTAACTGTAAAAGAAGGGGAAACATCTGATACGGTAACAAGAAAAGACGGACGTATTTATGCTGATGTGAGCGGGGAAATTACGACAAAAGATGTTGCAAAAGTTTCAGCCGACTTAAATAGTGAGGTAAGCGCATTAGAGCTTCCAGACAATGTTGAAGTATCGATGGGCGGTGTCACAGAAGATATTAATGAATCGTTCACACAGCTTGGTCTTGCGATGCTTGCGGCCATTGCAATTGTCTATCTCGTTCTTGTGATTACATTTGGCGGTGGGTTAGCACCATTTGCGATTTTATTCTCGCTGCCGTTTACAATTATCGGCGGACTGTTAGGATTATTAATCGCAGGCGAAACGTTAAGTGTATCAGCAATGATTGGTGCGTTAATGTTAATCGGTATCGTTGTTACAAATGCGATCGTACTCATTGACCGCGTCATTCAAAAAGAAAATGAAGGTTATTCAACACGCGAAGCGCTTCTAGAAGCAGCCGGCACGCGTCTTCGTCCAATTCTTATGACGGCGATCGCCACAATCGGCGCTCTTGCACCACTTGCAGTAGGGTTAGAAGGCGGCGGACTGATTTCAAAAGGTCTTGGTGTGACTGTTATCGGTGGTCTTACAAGTTCCACGCTGTTAACACTTCTTATCGTGCCAATTGTGTATGAAACAATGATGAATATTAAAAAGAAATTTGTGAAATAAGCAAAAAGCGCTGTAGCATCTGCAGCGCTTTTTTATGAGGGGTCTGACCCTACAAATGGACATTGAAGCATTTTTGTCCATATGGAAAGGCCAATTGGTAATAAAAGGTTAATTAGGGAAATCGGCTTAAATTTCATTGTTTTGTGTAAATTATATCAATTTAGCCTTTACAAAAAAATTAGAACAAGTTATAGTAAGTATCGTTGATAATAATTATCATTATCAGCGATAACTGCATTTATTTAACGTTTAAGAGAAAACAAAGGACTAGGGGGTGAATGTTAATTTTACGGTTGTTTTATTATAGTTCATTTTTTTTATTTATGGGTAACTGGTTTGGGATTACGGCGCTGAACTGGTTTGTGTTTGAAACGTATCATAGTGCCATTTATCTTGGTTATCTTAACTTTGCCCGTTTAATTCCAATTGTGCTGTTTAGTTTTTGGGCAGGGAAACTATGCGACAAATATGCACGAAGTTTGCTGTTAAAGACGTACGGATTGTTAGGCTTTATTATTGCATTATGCTTAGCTGTTGTGATTGCAGTATTTGAACCATCAATTTCAATTTTGCTGTTCTTAACGTTTTTACAAGGAATCATCAGCGCATTAGAAACACCAAATCGAAACAGTATACTGCCTGACTTAGCAAAGGAAAAAAATATTAGTGAACTCGTTTCCGCACATGCGTTTATCATTAATGTTTGTCGAACGATTGGCCCGGCAGCAGCAGGTTTCCTCATCGCGAGATCATTATTGCCGGTAACCTTTTATCTGCAGGCTCTATTTCTATTAATCTCATTTTTGCTTATTCTGCCTGTTAATATTCAGAGAAGGGTGAAGCGAACGTCAAAGATGAGTTCATCATCGCTTCAAGCCGTTCAAAAAGTATTTAAACAAACGCGCTTTGCATCATCGATTTTTTATTCATCGCTTGTTGTAATGACATTCGGTTTTTCCTATAATACGATATTACCGGTACTTGTTGATCATCAATTTGTCGGACAGCCGGCAGTTTTTGGGATAGCGATGTCATCTGCCGCAGTCGGCGCGATTATGGCCGCGGTGGTTTTACCGCGCATTTTGAAAGTGATGAAGGAAGAAAAAATATTTTACAGCAGCTTAATCATTTTTGCAGGTAGTTTATACATAACGATTTTTGAGTATCGCTCGCTGTTTTTTATCGGACTTTTTCTTATTGGCTTTTTTGGTCAATGGCTTCGTTCGAGTAATCGAATCTATTTTCAAAATCATGTATCAGAAGCTGAGCGAGGCCGCGTCATGAGCATTGTGTTAATGGATCGAGGCATGATTCCGCTTGGTGCAATGATTGTTAGTTTTTTAACAGGAAAGTTCGGGATTGTTGAAACGTTTATGATAATGGCGCTGTGCTCTCTTTTACCAATTGTGGCTTTATTAATAAAAGCATGTGTCCAAAACGTAAGAAGTAGATTTGCGAATGAATTCAGGAAAAATCAAAAGCATACGAATACGGGATAGGCCCTATATTTTTTATTTTATATTGATAATGATTATCAAAATCAATATTTTGAACGATTATTTAATAAGGGAGTGGAAGAAATATGATTACATTAGATCATCATTCATCTGCTAATACGGAAAACTTAGATCCAGAAGAAGTAAAGATTTTAAATTATTTGCGCAGTGAGCGAGAAGAGCTTGAACACGACTATGTAAAAAATATTCAAAATGGCCGTCGAGGCATTTTGAATCGTCTTCTGCAAGCTCTTGTAAGAGAACATCTTATTGATACGAAGCGAATTTCGTGGAGCAATAATGAAAAAGGAAAAATTCTTCATCTTCATCTTTCTCAACAGAAAACATTACAAGTACAAGTAAAGAAAACACATTTACTTGGCATGTTTGATCTTGAGGGAGAGGTTATTTTACGCGACGAAGATGATACAACTGTTATTGAGCATCCTGTAAAGTTCTTAGATTTGTTGAAGAAAGATGATGCTATTGAAGGAGATATAAAAGAAGAACAGTTTCAGAGATTTAGAAAAGAACTTCAAAATAGCTCCGCAAACTATGCGTTAGCACTAGCTGGTGCTGAACAGCGAACGAAGGAGTTAGCGAAAGAGCTTAGCGGCACTGCTATTGCCTCATCACTAGAGTGGGTACAGCAAAAAATAGCGGGAGATCCTTGGTTTAGCCCACTTTCGTTTTATGAGCAGTGGGTAGTTGATGGGCATACAATTCATCCTTGTTCGAAAACAAAATTTGGACTAGCAGTTTCTGACGTGATTCAATATTCTCCTGAATGGGGTAGTCATCCAGAAATTATGTTAACTGCCGTACGAAAAACGTGCTGCACTCTAACGGTGTTAAAAGATAAATGTCCAAGTGATCTTCTTTATCACGAATATCCAGGCTTAAAAGAACATGTCGCTATGAAGCTGCATGAAAAAGGGGTATCAGCCGCTGATTATGAGTTAGTGCCTGTTCACCCATGGCAGCTTGAAAATACACTGCCGCACCTTTATGAGGAAGCAATTCGAGCTTGTGATATTGTACCGATTACTGATTTTAGCATTAAAGCTGCGGCATTGGTTTCATTTCGCTCACTTGCCCCAGTACAAAAAAGGTCTCAGCAAAAACATCATATTAAAACAGCGATCAATGTCCAAACAACAAGTGCTGTTCGTACCGTTTCACCAGCATCGACGATTAATGGACCAAAGCTTTCTAAGACATTCACACACATTTTAAAGAAAGAAAATCGCTTTAATGAAACATTTCTTATGCTTGAAGAAAGCGCCGGCATCTATTACACACCTTTAAATAAAAACCTTTCAGAGGATGAAAAAACAAAGCTTGGCAAAAATCTAGCTTCGATTCTTCGTGAAAATCCAGAAAAACATCTAAAAGATGATGAAATTTTAATGCCGGGAGCGGCTTTAATCGCAAAATCACCGATTAGCGGGAAATATGTGATCGAGGAATTAATTGAACAATTTGCGGCATTGAATCAGATTTCCGATCAAAAAGAAGCTGCGCTTGCGTTTATTAAGCGGTATGCGAAAAATTCGTTACCCGGCTTTTTAACGATGATGTCTCGTTACGGTATTAGTTTAGAAGGTCATTTACAAAATAGTGTACCTGTTTTTAAAAACGGAGCCCTAGTGAAAATGATTGTCAGAGATTACGGGGGAATCCGGATTGTAAAAGAACGGTTAGAGAAACAGAACCTTTCAATTGATCTAGCTGCAAATTCAACGATCTTAACAGAAAATGCCAATGAACTAAGAACTGTTCTGTCACACGCGATTTTCCAAAATCATTTAGGAGAAATGATTGCATGCCTTGTTCGGGTGATAGATATCGAAGAAGAAGAGCTTTGGCAGCCGATTTTTACAGTGTGTAGAAATATATTTCGTGAATTAAAGCGCGATTCTCTTATAAAAGAACAGGCTCAAGAAGATGAAAAATCGCTTTTTAGACCTATGCTTGATTTAAAAGCGTTAGCCACAATGCGATTACTAGACGATAGTACTGATTACAGCTATACGAAAGTTCCAAATCCGATGTATATGATAAATGGAGGGGAATAAAAAGATGAGTATACTTGAACAAAATATTTTAAATAGAGTAGAGAATCATGTAGAAAAACAACTGCATAAAGAAGAGCTGGATTGTTTTCACTTTTTATCAACAGATGCTCCTGAAAAATTACCACTTTATTTAAATGCTGTTCGACAAGGAAGACAAGGCATTCTTAACCGTCTAACAGCGGCGCTATTAAGGGAAGATATTGCAGGTCTATCTTCAGCATCTTATGATTTAAGAGTGATTGGCGCTGTGTACGCCATGAACATTCCGCATGTCGATAACGATTGGAGTCAGCTCATTCAACAAATTCAAACATATCCGCTAAAAGAAGGATCAGCCTTTAAGGTATACGCTCTTTTTAATGGTGAATATCTGCTCATTCCTGTAAGTCGGATGTATGCATTTAGACGCTTAGAAATAACGGGAACCATTTTATATGTCAATAAAAACGAAATAAGAGAAGTGAAGGATGCTCGAGATCTTCTTTATTTCATTCGCCTAAAGGAAGGATCTTCACAAGCTAAACATGCTTGGGAGAAGCTGATTGAAGAACTGCAAAACGGCAGTGCGAATTTAGCGCTTTCGTATACATATTTTAATGAAAAGAAAAATCGTCTGCGGAACTTCGGTTATGAAAGTGCGATCGATTATGTACTGCAGCAAAAAAATCAAAATGAAAGCTTTGACGGCAGTTTATTTTTTGAACAGCTTTCAGTCGAAGGACATAATCTTCATCCAGGCGCGAAAACAAAAATGGGTATGAAACCGGAAGATGTGTACCGCTATGCGCCAGAATTTGAAGGTGTGACGAACATTCGATTTGTTGGTATTCATCGTGAACATGCGGAGTGGAGTTTGTTACAAGACAGAAGCAATCCAAATGAACTTCTTTTTAAAGAGTTTCCCGCAGTTGAGGAAGCAATTTTAAAAGAGTTTAGCGAAAAAAATTTAAACATCGATGATTATGTAGTTGTTCCGGTTCATCCGTGGCAGTATGAGTATATGCTTTCAACTATTTATGGTGAAGAGCTTAAGAAACAGATTGTGATTCCAATTGAAGGTGCGCTCGTTTCAAGTGGGGCAACGTCTTCATTTCGAACGATGATCCCTTTTAAAGAGGGAAGAAGAAACAGAATTGCCGTGAAAGCGGCGGTAAATAGTCAAATGACGTCTACCGTAAGATCCATTTCTGCGAATACAACGAACAATGCCGTGAAAATGACGGAATTAATTAAAAAAGTGATGAAACGAGAAAGCAAGCTTGCGGATACATTTGTACCAATTTATGAAATTGCCGGATACAACTTTAAAGCCAGCAGCTCGTTAAAAAGCAGAAATCTATCAGCTGTCTTACGAGAAAATATCGAAAATTTTGTAGGGAAGGATGAAACAGCGATTGTTGGCTCGGCACTTTACGCAGAATCACCTTTTACAGGAAAGCTTGTTTTAATTGAACTTATTGAAGCGTATGCCAAAGAATTACAAGAAACATCGTTATCAAAAGCGGCTTTTCAATTTTTATCACAGTATGCAAGGATTGCGATTCCAGGGTTTCTTACTTTCATGGTAAAGTACGGAATTGGCCTTGAAGGACACCTGCAAAATAGTGTACCGGTTTTTAAAAATGGTAAGCCTGTTCGGGTGCTGTTTCGTGATTGGGGCGGGGTAAGAATTTATGGAGAGCGGTTAAAGAAGCAAGATCTTTCCGCCCAATTTTACCCTGGTTCTGTAACGGTTACGGACGATGTAAAGGAAATGCAAAATAAAGTGTTTTATACGGTGTTTCAAAATCAATTTGGTGAACTTATTTTTCAACTTTGTCACTATTTCAATTTAGATGAAGCGTTATTTTGGAAGGAAATCCGCCGCATCAGCGATGAAACTTTTAATCATCTCGCCTTTAATGAAGAATATAATGACGCTGTATTAGAAGATCGCGGCGCATTATATAAAGAAACGGTTGAACATAAAGCCTTAACGAAAATGAGGCTCGCCCCTGAAAGTCAAGGCTACTGTTATGTATCGGTACCAAATCCGCTATCAGAAAACTACTAAACTCGTTGAGGTGACAGACAATGACTGAAGCTGTATTAAAAAAAGTAAGTATTGAAGACACGATTTTATCACTGAAAGAAGATCGCGACGAGCCGTTTTGCGCTTATCTCTATAACCTGAATACTTTACACACTCATGTGAGCCGTATGATTGCTTCTCTTCCTAGTAATTGCCAGCTATATTATGCGGTAAAAGCAAATTCTAATATTCGTATATTAGAAGAGTTAGCGCCAGTTGTGAAAGGTTTTGAAGCTGCCTCGATAGGAGAAATTGAAAAAGTACGAAGTGTTAATAACACGATTCCGATTTTATTTGGCGGCCCGGCGAAAAAGGATTCTGAAATTGCCGGGGCAATAAACTATGGTGTTCAGTTTATTCATGTTGAAAGTGTTCATGAATTAAGACGCGTAAACGAAATTGCGTGTCAGCATGGCGTTATGATAAGGATTTTGCTTCGCGTTAATTTGCGTCATTCGGTTCCAAATGCGCGGTTAAAAATGACAGGCGTGCCAACACAGTTTGGAATTGATGAAAAAGAAATTCCAGTCGTTATTAAGTTATGTCAGGAGTTAACAAATGTAAGTCTTAAAGGCTTTCATTTTCACGGCATGTCAAATAACCTTGATGCTAAGGAACATGTCATGTATGTATCTCACTGCATGAATAAAGCGGAAGCATGGGAAAAAGAATTTAATCTTTCTTTATCCTACATTAACGCAGGTGGCGGCATCGGTGTGAATTATGATTATGTAGAAAAGCAGTTTGATTGGGATGATTTTATTGCGCGGCTTCATGAACTTCTTAATAATCCTAACCATGTGAAATGGAATGTTGTGTTTGAATGCGGACGCTATATAACCGCTTCCTGCGGATATTACGCGGCAGAAATAGTAGATATGAAACAAAATCACGGCAAGCACTTTGTTATATTGAGGGGAGGATCACACCATTTTCGTCTCCCAGCAGCTTGGAAGCATAATCATCCGTTCACCGTTGTACCGGTTGAGAAATGGCGTTATCCTTTTGAACGAACAGAGCTGGAAAATACGTCCATTACAGTGGCAGGTGAACTGTGCACACCAAATGATGTGCTCGCCCGCGATGTTGTTGTACCAAAAGTGCGCATTGGTGATATTCTATTATTTCATTATACCGGTGCTTATGGCTGGGATATTTCTCATCAACAGTTTTTAAGTCATCCCAATCCAGAACACTTCTTTCTGTAGGAGTCAGGCCCTGCGCGTGAACATTACCCTGATTTTGTCCATATGAGAAGGACGTTGTTGAAAGTTATTAAATTCCTTCTCCATTATAAAAACTTTTAAGGACTTGTTTTACAAAATAAAAAAGTAGAAAGCTTACGGTTTTGCTTTCTACTTTGTAATCTTTTTTTCAATTATATATTCTCACTACTGCGGTCGTTTCGTCAGCCTTTTTGCATTTTCGTTTTCATCAAAAGCGGTAATTTTCTTTCTTGTTTCTTTTGGTATCGAAGTGCCTACTACATTCTTTTCGTGTTTGGGTGCTTTCTTCATTTTTATCCTCCTTGAAGTACCGTTTATAATGGTCATTTTCCTCCAAGGCAGCTGTTTTTATTCAGTAATATTAATAATGATTTGTAGTCTCAATATTTTTCTTCATGAAGAGAAACTTCATGAATGCGATCTGGAATGCGAGGATGCGAGCTTAATAGATAATGCAGCAAATCTGGGTTGTATCCGGTTGACTTATGACTTGCTGCAAGTTTTTGAAAAGCAGTAACGGCGGCTTCCTTGTTTTCCGTCATTTCAATTGCATAGCGATCGGCTTGTCGTTCTTCATAACGTGAAATGACATTCATAAGCGGTGAAACAGGCATTGTAATGAGGAAGAGCGACAAGAAAAGCAGCGGCATCGCTGCAATATCAGTTTGTTTTTCCACGCCCCAATAATGCCCGAATTTTTTAAGGGAACGTGATAAATTTTATACGTACCGTACCCAAAAAGAAATGATAAGATGAAGGCGAGGATTAACGAGTTATAAATATGATTTAATTTGTAATGCCCAATTTCATGAGCAATGACAAATTTAATTTCTTCTGTTGTCATGTTTTCAATCGCTGTATCGCCTAAGACTATCATTTTGTTGCTGCCGATTCCTGTAACAAACGCATTAATGCCGTTGCTTTGTTTAGACATGTTCATTTCTAAAATTTTTGCATTTGGAATGCCGCTTTCTTTGGCGAGCTCTTGGATTTCTGCTTTTAATTCTTGATTTTGAATTGGCTGATAATCGTTAAAGAGCGGCATAAACACAACCGGTGCCAAAAAGAGAATGAGAATGTTGAAAGAGAGCGATAAAAATGCCATTGTAAGCCACCATTTCTTAGGCTGCTTGGCAATTAACCAATATAAAAATAACAAAAACAAAAATCCTAATACGAGTTCAAGTGCAAATCCGATCGCAAAATCGATACTCCACGATAAAAATGATTGGCTGCTTAACTCATATCGCAGGTTTAAATGATAAAAAAACAAATCAAGTGGAAGATATAAAAGCGTCATTGCAATCGTCAGAACCGTATAATAATACGCAAGCTGCCATCTTGATTTTTTCGCAATGTTGATCGCTTTATTTCTTATTTTCACAGAAAATGCCATAATAAGAATGAGAATAAGAAGATCAAGTGGAGTGGATAAAAAATAGGTGAAGTATTCAATTAACTGCAGATGATACGCTTCTTTTATTTCTCCTGCAGTCATAAACTGAGCAGGATCAGAAGCTGTTCCTTTATACATTTCCGGAACGTACCCTGGTTCAAGCTGCAGCAAATAAACCGCAATGGCTCCTGCATACAAAAGATAAAAAATTGTAAAGATTACGTAAAATTTTTTCAATGAGACTTCTCTCCTTTATGTAAAAAATAAATATATTAAAAAATTGCCCCAAATGGCATGATTAAGGAAGGAATACATAAGAAAAAAGCTTATCCATATAAAGATAAAAGATAAAGAGGTCCAATACGGTGGAGAAAATGTCAAAAAACATTGGAGATTACAGCTAAAATAGCAGGCTGAAAAGCAATAGAAATAGTATACAAAAACGAATGGTAAAACCCCACCTTCTCTGGTCAGCCTCCTTCGGAAAGGGGATTGTTCTCCTTAGACTACACTCACTGAGGCTTGAAAGCACGGAACAGCTTATATAAAACCAATTCCTCTCGATTTTATATGATTTTTTACAGTTTTATACGAAATCAAACCAACTGTTCCGAGCTCCTTGAAAGTTAACACAAATAAGAGTAAAAGAACCGTGTTTCCATTGCTCACTGTTCTTTAAGCTCTTTTTTATTTTTCTTTAAATGTCCAATAGTTGTTAAGAATAAAGTTAATAAGCGGAATTATGAGAGTCGTAACGATTTCACCTATTGAATAGTGATAAGAAAAAATGTAAACAACTGCATACATAATCGTACTGTTTAATACAAAAGCAAGTCCTGAAACAGCTAAATATTTTATAAACGTTTTTTTTGAAGAAGCACTGTTAAATGTGAAGCGTTTATTCAGAAAGTAAGAGATTAGTGTCATTAACAGAAAAGCTAAAGCAGAGCTTAAGACAGGTTCCTGGTGGAAAAGCTCAACAAAAATAAAGATTGAAAGAAAATAAAAAGCCACACTAACAATACCAACTATACTATAAGTAGAAAATTTCATGAGCATTTTTTTGCTATTAATCATAGAAAATAGATCCTTTCTACCAAAATCAAAAACATTATAACATGCTTAATAGGAGTCTGACTCCGCACGTGGACATATTGCTAATTTTGTCCACGTGAAGAGGACGATACTTCCTACAATTTATGGTTTGTCCTATTAAAACGTGAATCTTTACTTTGTTTTTGTAAGCGCTTAGGAAATAAGGTCTAAATAAATAATATTAATATTTCGAAAATTCGAAATGGATGTTAATATATGTATATAGGCTTTTAAAAAAGACAAGATGAAATGGAGTGGATGCGGGTTTGACACTCTTAAAAAATGCCAAGCTTGCGATTTATGCGAGGAAAATTGGGAAGAAGTATCAGATTACGCTAAAGCATTGGATGCCGGGGCGAATTCGGCTCACGTCTCCGCTTTGGAAGAATAACTCCTCATTAATGACACACATCATCACAAGGTTAAACGCTCATACTGAAATTTATCATACTGCTTTTACAAAAGAAACGGGCAGTTTGCTTATTGAATATAAAGCTTCTGTTCATCACGATGAAAATGAACTCATAGAGTGGATTACGCTCCTAGAAGTGCTGCACGAACAGTATATATAGACAAAGAGAGCAGGTGAAGGGATTATGCTGTCATCTTTTTTAGGATTAGGGGCGTCGTTTGCGGCTGCGAAGTTAATGAAAAACATTCAGCATCACAACGTGCAGGTGCTTCATGCCATGCCGGGAAGAGTACGGCTTCAGTGCGATCGCTGGAAAGATGCTGAGATTACGAAGGCACTTGAAGAAGCGCTCGAGGCAAAGAATATTGTCAGAGCAGTGCGGGCTAATCCTGTTACGGGCACACTTGTCCTTGAATTTAAAGTGCAGCATTTAAGCGCCGAAGAATTTGATGAACTCATTCAGCATGCGGTCCAGACGACGACTGAGACGTATGGGCAAATTGATTCTAAAGTTACAAAAACGATGCGCGGCGCTGTGAACCGCGTTGATGAAAATATAAAAAAACAAACAGCAGGTACTGTCGATATTGATGCCCTCCTTATTTTATTACTAGTTGGGAAAGGAATTTCAGGGTTTAAAGGGAATCCCGCTTTTTCAAGCAGTTTATTGTATTGGGCCTACAACCTCCTCCAAAAAGAGAGGGGGACGTAAATGGTCAGTTTTGAAGTTTTACACAGCCTGCCCGGAAGAACACGCCTGCGTCTTTCACCTACGAATCTTCCATCATACCAAATTGAGTATTATTTCCGAACGTTTCCATTTATTACGTCCGCTCTTTATTCTGAAGTAACACGTTCACTGCTTTTGTATCATGATGATGCACTTACGAGTTCTGATCTTCTCTTTTTACTATCAAAGCAAAAACAAGAAAACGAAAAGACACCGCAGCAGTCGGAACAGCTTTCTACAAAGCATGAAATGATTACTGTCGGCATTGCGTCTGCTTCACTGCTTTTAGATGTTGTGTTAAAATCGTCGCCGCTATTTGTAAGCCGCTTCGGAATCGCCGCACAGCTGCCGACGCTTCTTGCCTTATTCGCTTCACGGGAAATTTTTAAAAACGGCATTAAATCATTAATAGCTGAGCATAAGCCAAACGCCGATACGCTCTCAGCGGCGGCGATTGCAGCTTCTCTTCTTAAAAACAGTCCTCGTTCAGCGATGATGATTCAAATTATGTCAAGCATCAGCGAGCTGTTAACACAGTATACGATGTACAGAACGAGACGATATGTGCGTGATATGTTAGCGCTTGATGCGCCGTGCGCATGGTTAGTCAATGAAGACGGAAATGAAACGAAAGTAGTGGTTGATTCACTGAAACCTGGTGACGTCATTGCCGTATTTGAAGGTGAAAAGGTCTCAGTTGACGGTACGATTATAAATGGATACGGCACACTTGATGAATCACCAATTACGGGTGAGTATTTGCCGAAAGAAGCAGGAATTGGCGCTCCTGCTTTTGCCGGAAGTGTGCTTCAAAGCGGGATGCTTGTCATGAAAGTTGAAAAAGTTGGCGATGCGACCGCGTTAAACCGAATTATCCATTTAATTGAAGAAGCACAAACGAAGCAGGCGCCGATTCAAATGTATGCCGATCGCACCGCGGAAAAGCTTGTCCCGGTATCGTTTGCGATTGCTGGACTTATTTATTTAACAACGCGGAGCTGGGACCGGGTGTTAAACATGCTGGTCATTGATTTTGTCTGTGGCATTAAGCTTTCAACCGCGGCAGCGATCTCTGCTTCAATTGGAAAAGCGGCGCAAAAAGGAATGTTAATTAAAGGCGGCCACTATTTAGAAAAGCTTTCAAAAGTGGATACGTTAATACTAGATAAAACAGGAACAATTACAGAAGGCAGGCCGATTGTAAAAGATGTGATCGCTTATGGTGATTTTTCAAAAGAAGATGTGATTCGCTATGCAGCATCGGCTGAAGAACATTCGTCCCATCCGATAGCCCATGCGATTATCAAACAGGCGGAAAAGTGGAAAGTCGATGTTCCTGAGCATGATCATGAGTCAATTGAAATGGTCGTTGGAAGAGGAATTCGTGCTGTTGTGGAGAAGCAGGTACTATTAGTTGGAAACATGGCGTATATGAAAGAAGAAGGTGTCCAGCTTCCCGTCATGGAAGAGCTAGAAAACAAATTAAATAAGCAGGGCAATTCTGTTTATGTTGCCTGTAACTCCTCATTAATCGGCGTCATTACAGTAGAAGATAAAATTCGTCCTGGGATGAACCGCGCGATTTATCAAATGCGCCGAGCTGGAGTCGATGAAGTGCTGATGTTAACAGGCGACAAAGAAGAAGCGGCAAAAAGCTTAATGCGTTCGCTATCAATTGACAGTTATAAAGCAGAAGTACTGCCGGAAGAAAAAGCAGAGTTTGTCAGAGCGTTTCGTGAAAAAAACAATACGGTGATGATGGTTGGTGAAGGGATTAACGATGCACCCGCACTTGCTTATGCGGATATTGGGCTGACGATTGGCGCGAAACGAACCGATATTGCCGTCGAAGCAAGCGATGTGATTATTTCATCAGATGATCCGCTAATGCTTCCTGAAGTCGTCCGTTTATCAAAACGAACGATGAAGACAATTCAGCGAAATTTTGCGGCCACCATTTTAATTAATAGTGCAGCGATTCTTTTAGGAGCGTTAGGCATTATTTCACCTGTTGTTGGAGCGGGCATTCATAATGCAGCAACGATTGGGGTTGTCGCCAACAGTGCGAAAATTTTATGGATGAAGGAGAGTTAGATATGAGCGCGCAGAGTTATTATATCGCACATGACATCCCTGGGCGTCTTCGTGTTATTATTCCAGCCTTGTGGGATAAACAGCAGCACGAAGAAATTGAAAATATGTTTTCTTCTTTATCAGGCATTAAAGCTGTAAAAGTTGTCTCGGTTATTCAATCGATGACGGTTGAATATGATCATAGTGTCATTAAGCGAAATACGATTTTACGCTATTTAAATATCTTTTTTCAGCAAAGCGGTTATGATCCATTAGATCAAGTCCTCATGCAGGTGAAGCCGCACATTCGTAAAGATTTAATTCGTTCGCTTGTCACCGGCGTCATTTTACTTGTGGCTTATACGAGAAAAATTGCGAACCCAACACCGCACGTTTTAGATTATGCAGCATTAATTTCAACCGCGTATACCGTCTTAAATCATGGTAAAAAACGCCTCCAGCATCCAGATGTGTTAACAGGCATTGTCAGTATGCTGTCTCTAGGGGCGCAAAATATGCTTCACGTTTCAATGGTCACGTGGGCTGTCAATGTATTAGAGATTTTTAATGAAATAACTAGAAGTAGAAATACTTCTTTTTATATGCAAACAGCAAACTGAAGGGGGGAATGATTATGACATTTAATAAAGATTTTTTAATGGGTTTTTTATCGGGAACAGTTGTTGGAGCGGTAGGTTATCGCGTTTATGAACAAAATGGTGCCCAGCTGCAGCGCCTTATTCAGCCAAATCAGCATGTTCCGCTTTCCTTTAACGGAGGCGCGGTAAGACAAGAGCCGACAATTGAGCAGTTAATGGAACAAAAAGAACGCCTTGAAGATTTAATCGCTGAAAAATCAGTGATAAATTCAAAGTCGTGATGGTGAAGCAGAAGGTACAAATAACGCCTTCTGCTTTTTATTATGTATGCCTGACATAAGGCAAAATGATTTAGACGAATTTCTGTAAAATAAACGAGGGCAGCATAAAACGCGCTTAGGAAAATTTCCTAAGCGTGTTGTCTATTCTATCAAGGGTTTCCAGAGTACCCCTTCTTCAAGCGTGAAAACGATAAGGAGGGGGTGAATGGACAGGTCTTCATAGGTCTTATTCCTTGTTTTTTAGAAAAAGCTTCCTGAACCTTCATTCAAGAACAAATGTTTGGTATAA
>NZ_QOCW01000015.1 GCF_003318295.1 Bacillus taeanensis | reverse complement strand
CGTTTGGAAAGCTGTCTGCCCTTCTTGTCTATAAACTAAAAGCAAGAGGCATTACGATTGAAAAAGTTGACGAGCATTTTACGTCCCAAACATGTGCTGTTTGTGGAAACCGCAAAAAAGTCAGTGATCGAACGTATCAGTGTCCATGCGGGTATAAAGAACATCGGGATCTTCATGGGGCAAGGAACATTCTCACCAAACAGCTGTATGGGAAGATGATCTATTATCCGCTCCATGATCCAATCTATTTACGACCGACGTATCTACAACCTGCCTCTTCAGCTTAAGAAGACCTTTTTCTGCTGAAAGGAAGTAGTAGACGGGCAGAACCGCCCCTTGTCCGTTGTGAAACGCACAAGTTGCCTACGGTGGCAGTTTTCTGTCGGGAGACACGAAACGGAAAGACCACTATCCTGAAAAGGGATGTTTGGTTCCAAGCAAAAAGGCAGTGTTGATGACACTTGTTCCAGCTGGGACGGCTTTTGGACTTGTGAACTTCAAACAGGAAACCCCTTCCTCAAGCGCAAAGCGGTAGGGAGGGGAGGTTCATTGAAGAACTTCATTGTGATAACTTAGAACGAAAAATAGGAAGCGGTATACGAACAGCGCTCGAAAATAATGAATTTCAGCTGTTTTATCAGCCAAAGGTAAAATCGGAAAATGGAGAAATTGCCGGAGTAGAAGCGTTAATTCGTTGGCAAAGCAGCGAGTTTGGCAATGTTTCGCCTTCTCTATTTATTCCGATTGTCGAAAAGAACGGGCTCATTATTGAATTAACAGAATGGGTAATGATGACGGCCTGCAGGCAAATGAAAAGCTGGCGTGAAGAAGGTGTGCGTATCGAAAAAGTCGCGGTTAATATTTCAGCTGTTCTTTTTCACTATCATGATCTAATTGGTATGGTGGAGCGCGTATTAAAAGAAACAAAGTTATCTCCTTCGATGCTGGAACTAGAAATAACAGAAACAGGATTGATGGAAAATATCGAAAACGCGATTCTGACATTAGAAAACTTGCAGAAAATGGGCGTAAGTATCGCGCTTGATGATTTTGGGACAGGCATCTCCTCTTTAACATATTTGAAAGAGCTGCCGCTTAATACGTCGAAAATTGATAAATCGTTTATTGACGGCATTCCTATTAATGAAAAAGATACAGCGATTATGGAGACCATCTTAAAGCTTGCTGAGAATTTAGATCTTACCGTAGTGGCAGAAGGAGTAGAAGAAGCAGAACAGGTAGAGTTTTTAAAAAGAAAAACATGTCATTATATTCAAGGTTACTTTTTTGGAAGACCGCTTCCTCCTGATGAAGTTAAACAACTGTACGGAGAAAAACAGGCAAGTGATTTTATAATAGTAACAAATTGAGAAAAGAGAGGCTGACATCAGCCTCTCTTTTCTCAGTTTGCGGATTATTAAGGTTGTCCGCTTCAGGTGGACAAAAAGGGGTGAATGTCTTTTTGCGGGGTCAGACCCCAAAATAGTAATAAAGACCTAAAAAAAGATGAATTTTGCTTGAAAATAAGCAAAATTCACATTCATGACATAAAAAAATAAAAAAAATTTGCATATTTTGCTTGTCAGGCTTGACTTTTTGGTATATATCCACAACTTCCCTAATAAAATGTACCAAAACTTAGACAATGAGGGGCAGAGGTGAGCAAGTGGGATAGCTTCGAAGTAGGTTCAAGATCATCCTTTCTGATTAAGACTACGCCAGCAGCTTGCTAGCTTCGTTGCATGATCACGAAATGTCTCATTTCGCACCTCTCACTATCCAATTCAGGGAGGCGAGTGGTGTGCACGATTACATCAAAGAGCGTACCATCAAGATTGGCAAATACATCGTGGAGACGAAAAAAACAGTAAGAGTTATCGCAAAAGAGTTTGGTGTTTCAAAAAGCACTGTTCATAAGGATTTAACGGAAAGGCTGCCAGAAATTAACCCAGACCTCGCAAATAAAGTAAAGGACATTTTAGAGTATCATAAATCAATTCGACATCTACGCGGCGGAGAAGCAACGCGAATTAAATACCAAAAAGATACCGAGGTGATTAATGAGCTTTTAAAATAAGAAAAATTTCATAAAAAAAGAGATTATCCCTGTTCTTAATTTGTGGTACAATAAAAAAATGGATTAAATCTGTAATTCGGCTATAATACTAATAGATGATGTTTTAAAGTACAGGGAGGAAAGCTTGAATGTTTTCACGTGATATAGGAATCGATCTTGGAACAGCAAATGTGTTGATTTATGTTAAAGGTCGTGGAGTTGTTCTTGATGAGCCTTCTGTAGTGGCGATAGATACACAAAGCGGCAGAGCTCTTGAAGTGGGTGAATCAGCCCGTCGTATGGTTGGTCGAACACCTGGAAATATCGTTGCGATTCGTCCGTTAAAGGACGGCGTAATTGCGGATTTTGAAGTAACAGAAACGATGCTGCGCTACTTTTTAAACAAAATTAATGTTAAAGGATTTTTAGCAAAGCCGCGTATTTTAATTTGTACCCCTACAAATATTACATCGGTTGAAAAGAAAGCCATTAAAGAAGCTGCTGAAAAAAGCGGCGGTAAGCAGGTCTTTCTTGAAGAAGAGCCGAAAGTGGCAGCGATTGGCGCTGGGATGGATATTTTTCAACCGAGCGGAAATATGGTAGTGGACATAGGCGGTGGAACGACGGATGTAGCCGTATTATCAATGGGCGACATTGTCACCGCCTCTTCCATTAAGATGGCAGGGGACAAGTTTGATTACGAAATCTTAAACCATATTAAGAAAAAGTACAAGCTTTTAATTGGTGAACGAACAGCAGAAGAAATTAAAGTTAACGTAGCGACTGTATTTCCAGGCGCTCGAAAAGAAGAAATTGACATCCGCGGCCGTGATATGGTCTCAGGACTTCCACGCACGATTACAGTCGGTTCCGAGGAAGTACAGGGAGCACTAGAAGAGTCTGTCGCACATCTGATTCAGGCTGCCAAAAGTGTGCTTGAAAAAACACCGCCAGAGCTTTCTGCCGATATTATTGATAAAGGTATTATTTTAACTGGCGGCGGCGCGCTTCTTCACGGTATTGATCAATTGTTTGCCGAAGAGCTTAAAGTGCCGGTACTAGTTGCCGAAGAGCCAATGCAGTGTGTGGCAAAAGGAACGGGTTTAATGCTTGAGCATATCGACAAAATCGCAAAGAGAAAGCTGATTTAATTGATGGTGAATCAAGCGATGGCTGACAGAGATCATGAAGAAGTAACGCATCAGCATCAGTCGGAGGAAGTTATGGAAAAAGAAGAGACGAACCAAGTGTCTAAATGGAAAAGGTTTCGCTTATTTTTGAAAGCACATAAAAAACGCGTCTTTCCGATTTGGCTCCGTCTTGTTCTTATTAGCTTCTTTTTAATCTTAAGTGCTGTAATAGGTGCGATGGTCGGATACGGCATTCTTGGCGGCGGACAACCGATGGAAGTGTTCCAACTTGAAACATGGCAGCATATTCTTGATATCGTAACAAAAAATAACAATTAAATGCAGGAGGTGTTAGCTTTGCTGCACCTCTTTTGTTTATACATAGGAGGATTTTCTCATGCTTACTACTGAAGAAATTAAGGCGATTATTCCACATCGCTATCCATTTTTACTTGTGGACCGCATTTTAGAAGTAGAAGAAGGAAAGCGCGCGGTCGGCATTAAAAACGTGTCAGCAAATGAAGAATTTTTTAACGGTCATTTTCCTGAATACCCGGTAATGCCTGGTGTTTTAATTGTTGAGGCACTGGCTCAAGTAGGTGCGGTTGCTCTTCTGAAAAAAGAAGAAAACAAAGGACGTCTTGCCTTTTTCGGCGGAATTGATAAATGCCGCTTTAAAAGACAAGTTGTACCTGGCGATCAGTTAAAGCTTGAAGTAGAATTAACACGTGTTAGAGGGAAAATTGGCAAAGGAACAGCACTCGCAACAGTTGAAGGTGAAACTGTTTGTGAAGCGGAAATTATGTTTGCCTTAGGAGATAAATCAGAGTAACGTTACCAGCAAGCCTGTCTTAGTGACAGGCTGCTTTTTTCATTTTGGAAGTATTATTGCTATTTGACACTCCCACCGCTAGAAGCAGTGGGATTCTTTTCCCACATGCGTTAAGTCCTCTTATCTCACGACAAGATTTCTTGAGCGATGAGTTTTCCTATGTCGTTTGAACCTTCGGCTCAAAAAGGATGTACCTTAGAACGCTGTACAGTACCCATTAGGCGATCCCCGTGTGCCCCGCGGTTCGAAGTCTGATCCCCTCTTGAAGAATGTTTTTAGCGGCGTTATGATCTCGATCATGTTTAGCCCCGCATTGACACGTCCATTCTCTTAAAGAAAGGTTTTTCACTTCTTTATTTTTATATCCACAACTTGAACACAGCTGCGAACTCGCAAAGTTTGAACCAACTACAATCAGCTCTTTTCCATACCATGTGTATTTGTACGTTAACATGCGGCGAAATTCTGCCCATGACACTTCTGAAATCGCTTTAGATAATATGCTATTTTTTACCATGTTTTTCACACGAAGATCTTCGATACAGATCACTTGGTTGTCGTTGACCAGCGATGAAGAAACTTTATGCAAAAAATCAGTTCGAACGTTCGCGATTTTTTCATGAATGCGGGCGACTTTGATGCGCTGTTTATTCCAGTTCGCGCTGTCAACTTGACGCCTTGACAACACACGCTGCTCTTTAGCCAGCTTTTCTTCTAGTTTACAAAACCATTTTGGATTTTTGAGCTTCGTTCCATCAGAAAAGGTTGCAAAATCTTTAAGGCCAACATCGATTCCGACTTCGAATAAAGAAGGTTGAGAAGAGTGAACAGCTTGTTCGGTTAAAATGGAGATGAAGTATTTTCCTGACGGCGTTCTTCTTACAGCAGCTGAAAGAAATTTTCCCTCGACTTCACGAGATTTTGCAAAACGAACGAGTCCCACTTTCGGAAGACGAACGAAACAATCGTTTTCAATTCGGATTGTTCCAACGCCTGTTTTCTTGTTATAGTTACACTTGGTTGTATATGACTGTACATCATTTTTCTTGCTTTTAAAGCAAGGTTTCCCTTTTGTTTTTTTATAGTAGTCCTGATAGGCTTTCCCTAAATCTTGAAGAGTACGCTGCAGAGCGGTCGCATCGACTTCTCTTAACCAATCAATCTGTTTTTTTACTTCTGTTAATTCTTTTTGAGCTTGGGCAGCATGAAAGAAATCTGATTTCCATTCATTTTTTAGAAGCTGACCGTTTTGAACCATTTCCTGTACGATGTACCAGTAGGCATCTTTTTTCTTTTGATTTCCTAATGCTTGGTTGAACACATATCGGCAGCAGCCAATCGTTTTATTGATCATCGTCGTTTGTTGAGCTGTTGGGTACAACCTAAACTTGTAGGCTTTATGAATGTTTATTTTTTCCACCTCCTTTAACAAAATTCTACCACAACAGAACAAACGTTTCTAGTAGCGAAATTGAAAAATCGAACAGTTAACGTATCCCAAGATACGCCCTGTTCGACTCACGTTCATCCCATGCCTAAAGGCGATGGGCTTTCCCGTTCGGAAAATCTGTAATTTTAAAAAAACTCGTTATAATAAAATGGTATAAGGGTATATATGGAAAAATTGGAGGTGGAAAAGTGTACATAGAAGATAAAAAGGACCAAACGTGCAAAGAAGTTACGAAGCTTTCTGCCGACTGTTTTATGAAAGCTGCTATGGCCATGAATGATGCTATATTTATTTTAAATGAGCAAAAACAAATTGTTTACCATAATCCAGCCTATGAAAAACTAGCAGGCTGTATTGGTGAAAGCGGGCTGCCGTTTAGTGAATTTGAACGCCAAAATAGTAAAAGATACCGAAACCTTCTTCAAAGCTTACATACAACAGGATCCTGGACAGGAGAGGTTTCTTATGTTGCAAGTGACCAACAATACTGGTTTTCAGTAACAGTTACAAAAGTTGAATCCAATGAAGTTTATTTTTTAGCGATTCTCCGTGATATAACAGAATATAAGCGTGATAAGGAAAAGCATCACTATCTCGCCTATCATGATAATTTAACAGGTCTTCCGAATCGACGCTATTTTCTTAAGCGGCTTAAAGCGTGTTTAGAAGCGGCTAATAAAGCGGAAAAGGAGTTTGCCTTACTATTTATCGATATTGATGAATTTAAAGAAGTTAATGATCGCTACAGTCACCATATCGGGGACGAGCTGTTAACCCGAATTGGTCAGCGGCTTAAAAATGCAGTTCGAAACAATGATATATCCGCTCGTTTTGGCGGAGATGAGTTTGTCCTTTTGATCAACAACTTTTCTGAACACGACTCCCTTTCAAGTATCAGTCAACGCATTCTGTCTATATTAGAACAACCACTTGCTTTACAAGATTATGTAGTGCCAGTGACGGCAAGCGTCGGTGTCAGCGTATTTTCTGAAGATGCCCAAACAATTGAAGAGTTACTCGTAAATGCCGACCGCGCCATGTATAAAGCAAAGCAGGGTGGCAAGAATTCTTACTGCATTTATACAAAAAGTTAATTGCCTTCTTTTCGGTTAAATCCACACATAATGGAAAAACTATCATTATGTGTAGAAACCGAACAAGGGGGCATTTTTTATGAGTAAATTTCTGCTTAGTGTAATGAGTGTTTTTACTGCTTTCCTGCTTCTAACAGGCTGCAACAATCCTGAAGAAGAAAACGAACAGCCGGTAGAGGAAGAAGAGCAGGAGCCGGGTGATGGGGAGATGGATCTTGATGAAGAAGTGGATAACGAAGACGGTGTTGACGAAGATCATCTCAATGAAGGCGGCGAAAGCGGCGAGCATGAGCTTGATATTGATGAAGATGGAAATGTTGGACCGACGGGAGAAGATAATGATTCGTAGCTAGAAAGATGAAAAGTGTAATAAAGAAAAGATAGGGCTATTTTACCGAATCGGATGTTTAATAAGCAGGCCGCTTCCTTTAGAAGAGATGACGTCTTTTTTACAAGCAAATCGTGTGGAAAAATGTAAAATATAGATATGAAAAAGGATGAGGAAGGCCCTCATCCTTTTTTCGTGCAAATTAGAATAATAACGAGTGAAGCAGTACACATTATAGGTGTTATAAAAAAGGAGGAGATGAAATGGACAAAAAGCGTGCCCGCGAAATCGCTGCATCACCTGTAATGGCTAATGTACTATTAGACAATCATACACCTGTTTATATTCAGCATGTTGATGATAAAAATGAAACAGCGCGCGTTTACCCGCTTGATCAGCCGCATAATCATCAGGAAGTAGCGTTAAACAGCTTAAGAGAGCAGTAGTATTTTTTTAAAAAGGGGTCTGACCCCTCAAATGGACATTCACCCGCTTTTGTCCATTTGAGGAGGACAGACTCTTGTTATTGAATGTTTTCAATCAAGATTTCTTTTACAGGTAAAAAAGCTTCCCCTGTTTCAAAGTAGGTAACTTTTACTTGATCGCCTTTTTCGATGTAAACAGCGAGTGGATTGCTTTCAGAAGAGACGATATAATTTTGACCGTTTTCGAGTAAGAAGGAAACGAGCGTGAAGTCGCCGGCTTTCTCTTTATATACTCTCACAACCGTATCGGTAATTGTGTGCTCTTCTGCATTAGAGCTGCCGTCAACGGTGCTTCCGCCTCTTTGCAGTGCGGTTTTATACTTTTTCAATGCTTCATTAGGGGTAGTGCTATACATCGAAATTTCCGGGTTTGCTGCTGAGACGATAAAGTAATTTTGCAAAAAGCCGTTCGCATCTAAGACAGGTGTTAACCAGCTCGCTTCGCCGTAAAAGTTATATAAAACCGGCATCTCACCGCGCCACTCTTTTTCAATAAATTTCTTTTCAATAATTTGCAGTGCTCCGTCTGAATCCATGTACGATTCTTCAAGGTTTCCTGTATAATAAGTCGCTTCGCCAGTTTTTGCATGTGTGAGCGAGTAGCCGAGCATCGAGTCGACGCCTTCTCTTGGACTTGTAAAGTCAGTAAAATAATACATCTCGCCGGTTTGATCAAAAATCGGACTTACATTTGCTTCTGTTCCTTCATCTGAAGGAAGCTTCACGTCTGATTTACTAAATAAGCTGTTCCAAAAGCCGTGCACATATTTACCGAAATAGCTGTTTTGTAAGCTCACCACTTCAGGGGAGACAGCGCCGTCAATAAATGCTGGTGCTTCCTCAAGCGAATAAGATGTTGTTTCGCCCGTTTGTGGATTGACAACAACAATTCCTTCAACATCAAAGCCGTTTCTTGCGGAAATAAATTGCCCGTAAGACTGAATATAGTAAGGTGTGCCGCTTTCATCAATCTCAAGCTGAACGTCTCCTTCAAAAATGCGCTTCGGATAGTTCATGCGAATATGACGCTCGATATTTTTTTGAAAATAAGAGGAAGGTGTGTAAACCATTTCTGCTTTTATAAATTTCGGGTTTGCGGAAGAGTCTGTCGCGCTTAACGTAAAATATCCTGGTGTTTGTTCTCCTTTTAACCATTTAAACAGGCCGGAAAATTCCACAGGTGCCACATAGACATATTCCCCGTTTATTTTTTGGATTTGCAGGTTTCCAAGCTCATAATAACTCGTATTTGGCACTTGGCCGAATGATTTTCGCATTTTATTATGGGCAAACTGCGGCGGCACGCTTGCGGGTGTAACCGACTCATCAAACGCTTCGATTTCAACTTTTTCCTCCATAACTGCTGATTGATATTTTTCCTCTGCATTGAAAAAAGGAGCGGTTAAAAAATAAACAACAAGTCCAACGCTTCCTAAAAACAGCGCGGCCTTTATAAGCCGTTCTTTTCCAGAAGAGAAAAACGCCCCCAAGCCTGTTATGATAACGAGTAAAGGCCATAAAGAAGTAAAATTACGATCAAGATTGCTTACATAATAAAAAGAGAAAACAATGGCCATCACACCAATCAATAATGCTGCAGCAGCGAGCATCGATTTTGGTTTCTTTTCTTGTTTCTTTTCTTGTTTACTTTTAGATAATGGTAAGAGGATAAGTGCGGATGCTAATACGGTGATAAGTGAAAATAATAAAATATTCCCCATTTCCTTCATTCCCTTCTTGTGGTGTTTACCTGTTATACGGATAAAGGGGGGAAAGGTTTCAAAAAAATAAAAGGGGTCTGACCCCTCAAATGGACATTTACCCTGTTTTGTCCATTTGAGAGAGACAGACCCTCAAACTTTTTATCTAGTTCCAGCCGCCTTACGCTTTTCTTATTTTAAATCTTCAATCGAATCGATATCCATATAAGCTGGTACAACAAGACCAAGTGTTGTGCCGTCTAAGTTTGGCCCTAGATCTTCTAATTGATCACCATACTCATTCATATAATCTTCATGTGTTGTCGGAAGCCATGCACCAACTAATGCATCAGCACTGCCGTCTGCAACACCGGCATACATTGCGGCTGCTTCCACTTGACGAAGGTCTGTTTGATAGCCTAGAGATTCAAGAACATGTGAGATCACATTTGTACCTGCGATGACATCAGACCATGCCACATACGTAAACGTTACTTCACCGCTGCCTTCTTCAGCGCCTTCTGTCCACGTATTAACAAGTTCTTCGTTTTCACTTACCCATTCAGCTGCCGCTTCTTCAGGATCCATGCCGTTCTCGATTTTTAACATTACATCTTCAAGGTTATTTGGTTCCCACTCAAATTGATCTAACACTGTATATGCGCCAGGAAGATCTTCTTTTAAACCAGGACGAACAATTGTATGAACTTGTTCAGGACCGCCAAATACTCCTTTTGGATCTTCAAGATATTTTAAATCAAAGCTTGAAAACTTCCAGTGCGGTGTCCAGCCTGTTACGATAATCGGCTCTTCGTCGTCATATGCTTTCTTCAGCGCTGCTGTCATCGCAGCACCAGAACCTGCTGTTACTTTCCAATCTTCTAATTCATATTCTTCTAGTGCTTTGTCTGCAAGCTTCATTAATCCAGCACCTGGATCAATTCCAACAATTTCATAGTCTACCTGTTCACCAATTGATGCAGTTGTTTCTTCGTTATCATTTCCTTCTGTACCAGCTTCTTCATTCGAGCCGCATGCTGCAAGCACCACGGATAAGCTCAGCATAAGAATAAGTGCTAAAAAACTAAATTTGTTTTTAAACATCGTCTCACTCCTCTAATAAATTTATGTAAAAGGGGACGTGCCCCAGTTACTTTATGTTTTTCTGATATGGACAAATTAGGTGATTTGTCTTTTTGCGGGGTCTGACCCCAAATAGGAATCATTACGCTTGAGGGACAGACCCCAAATAAGAATTGTTACGCTTTTTTCTTTTTCCCAACATTTTGCGAGATACGGTCAAGCATAATCGCAAGGATTACAATCGCAAGACCTGCTTCAAAGCCGATGCCGACTTTGATCTGCGTGACAGCTCGGTAAACATCTGCTCCAAGGCCCGGCGCCCCAACAAGTGATGCGATAACAACCATCGACAAGGCAAGCATGATGCTTTGGTTAATGCCGGCCATAATCGTTGGCATTGCAAGCGGGAGCTGGACTTTAAAAAGCTTTTGTCCTGTTGTTGAGCCGAACGCGTTCGCCGCTTCCACTAAATCTTCAGGTACTTGACGGATCCCAAGGTTTGTCAGGCGAATCGTTGGCGGCATCGCAAAAATAACCGATGCGATAATACCAGGCACCATGCCGATTCCAAAAAATAAAATCGCAGGAATTAAGTAAACGAACGCCGGCATTGTCTGCATAAAGTCTAAAACCGGTGTAAAAAAGTTTCTAAGCGTATTGTTTTGTGACATCCAAATTCCAAGCGGTACCCCGACAAAAATTGAAATAATCACGGACGTTAAGACAAGGGCAAGCGTACTAATTGTTCCTTCCCAATAGCCGAGATTAAGAATTAATAAAAGGCCAATTCCTGTAAAAAGCGCGACACCCCAGCGGCTCGTATACCACGCAATCGCCGTAAAAATTGCAATTAATAAAAGTGCGGGAATGCTTGATAAGCCTGTTACAATCATTTCAACAAACGCATCAAGACCTTCTGAAATCCCGTCAAAAAGTACTTCATAGTTATCTGTTAAATAGTCGACACCTGTATCGACCCAATCTGCTAATGGAATTTTTGGTAAACTTTCCATTATACCACCTCGCTTTGTACATCTTCAGAAACGTTCACATGTTCGTTATTGCCGGCAAGCGCTCCAATGACGCGGCCGCGCACGACGATTCCTTTTAAGCGCTCGTCTTCATCAAGCACTGGAAGCGGTAAAGGAGAGACAGCCATTTTATCGAACATATCGACAATTAACGTATCTGGTGAAACTGCCGGAAGATCACGAATTAAAATCTCATCAAGCGATTTCCCTTTTTTAACAGCCTCTGCTGCATCATCAGCTGTTACAGCACCTAACAGCTTTTTCTTTTTATCTGTCACATACACGCTTGAAAGACCTTCATCTTTCATAAGCTGCAGAGCAACACGCGGCCCGCGGTCAGCACGGATAGTTTCCGCACGCTTCATCACATGACTCGCCGTTAACACTTTTGAAAGATCCACATCTTCTACAAATCGTTCTACATAATCGTTAGCCGGGTTCATCATAATTTCTTCCGGTGTCCCGATCTGCACGATTTGGCCGTCTTTCATAAGGGCGATGCGGTCACCGATGCGGAGCGCCTCATCAAGGTCGTGTGTAATAAAGACGATCGTTTTCTCCATCTTTTCCTGAAGCTCTAACAGCTCATCCTGCATATCTTTTCGAATCAATGGATCAAGCGCACTGAACGCTTCATCCATTAATAAAATATTAGGATCATTTGCCAGTGCCCGTGCAAGGCCGACACGCTGCTGCATTCCCCCTGATAATTCTGATGGATAGCTGTTTTCATAGCCTTTTAGTCCGACAAGTTCGAGCGATTCGAGCGCGTTTTGTTTGCGATCTTCTTTGGCGATGCCCTGCACTTCTAAGCCGTACTCTGTGTTGGAAAGCACAGTGCGGTGTGGAAATAGTGCAAAACGCTGAAACACCATGCCGAGCTTTTTACGGCGCACTTCGCGAAGCTGTTCAGGCTTCATCTTAACAATATCTTCACCATCAATTAATACTTCACCGTCTGTTGGATCAATTAAGCGGTTCACAAGCCGTACAAGCGTTGATTTTCCGCTTCCAGATAACCCCATAATAACGAAAATTTCCCCGGAATATACTTCAAAGTTTGCTTTATTAACTCCAACCGTCATGCCGGTTTCTTTTAAAATGTCATGCTTCGTTTTTCCGTTGTTCAACAGCTCCACGCCTTTTTTCGGTGCTTTACCGAAAACCTTTGTGACATCTTTCACTTGAATTTTGATGTCTCTCATCCTGTCACCTCAAATTTAGATAATTTCTTTACTATGCCGATTCGCATAAGACCTTTTAATTATAAAGACTTTATAGAAAATTTGGCAATCAGTAAATTCTTTTAAAAATGATCATATTGTACGTTCAGAAAAAACTGAACAAATTAAATAATATGTATACTCCTTTTCTTGGACATATGCTTCCAGATGCTCAATCAGTACTGATTACCTTTTATCGGAAAAATCCTTTACCATGAATATATGGAATTTAAAAGTATAGAGAAAAAGAGGTGCGGCATGAAAGGTGAAAAGCAGCTGGATACAGCAAGAGATCGTGTGGTAGAATCGATCGCAAAAAACATGAGTTTATACGGCGTGGCCCCGTCAATTGGAATGATTTACGGCACGCTTTATTTATCAGATGAACCGATGACATTGGATCATCTTAAAGATGAACTTCAGATGAGTAAAACAAGTATGTCGACTGGCGTTCGCACGTTAATGGACTTAACGTTTATTGAAAAAGTATGGAAAAAAGGTGAGCGTAAAGATCTTTTTCAATTTAAAGATGATTGGTATCAAAACTTCCTCGACTTTTTTGCCGGACAGCTTCGCAAAGGTTCCCAGCTTAACCTTGAAGCAATGGCAAAATCAAAAGAAGAACTTGAAAACGCGCTTCAGGAAAACTTGTCAAATGATGAAAAAGAACGCGCAAAATTTTACTTAGAGCGCATTAACTATGCTATGGAATATTACGAATGGCTTGAGAAAGTCGTTGATCTGTTTGAATCAAAAGAAATCTTTGATGTGATTGAAGAGCGGGAAAAAGCTAAAATATAAAGGGAAATCGGGAGGTTGAGGAGGCCTTCCGATTTTTTTAGATTGTAGTAAAATAAGGATAATAAACGAAGGTTTAAGGAGAAAAGGCGGCTATGTTGAAAAAACTATCATTTCTTTTTATCGTGTTTGGTGCTGTTTTAGTAGGATGGAGCGGTTTTGAAATTTGGCAGTCAAAACAGGCGCAGGAGTCGGCATTAAAAGAAGCACAGGCGCTTGTGAAGCAGGAACAGGCTTTCACTGCGGCAGAAGAAAAAGTAACCCTTGAATCGTTTCAGCCGGTAAAGGGAGAAACAATCGGCATTCTTCATATTCCTGCATTAGGTGCCGAACTTCCGATTGTGGAAGGAACAAATCCTGATGAATTAGCAAAAGGAGTCGGCCATTACGCGTCATCTGCTTTTCCGAAACAACATGATCAAATCGTCTTATCCGGCCACCGCGACACCGTTTTTCGGAAAATGGGGGACCTTAAGATTGGTGATACTGTCACTGTTGAACTGCCGTATGGAAGCTTTACGTATATCATTGAAAACACAGAAATTGTTGATGCGGACGATACAACAGTGATCCGCTCAACCGCACCGGAAGAAGTGTTAACCCTCACCACCTGCTATCCGTTCAGTTATGTCGGAAACGCCCCAAAGCGCTACATTCTCTACGCAAAAAGGAACTGAACGAGTGCGTTCAGTTCCTTTTTTATCACCTGTTGTCTTTTCCGCGTGGACAATTAGGGGGATTTGTCTTTTTGCGGGGTCAGACCCCTAATAGCTATTTCACCCACTCATCGACAAGGTCGCGGTTTTCTTCAATCCACTTTTTCGCGCCAGTTTCAGCGTCGCCTTCTTCGTTAATGATGCTCATTAATGAACCAAGTGAGGCGTCATCCATTTGCCAGTTGTTCATCCATGTCACTACTTCAGGGTGATCTGCTTCAAAGCCTTTACGAGTCATATAGTAGATGTCATCTGGATCGCCGTACACATTTTTCGGATCTTCAAGATATTTTAGATCATAATCTGCAAATGCCCAGTGCGGGTTCCAAAGTGTGACAACGATTGGTTCTTCGTCTTCATAGGCTTTGTCAAGTTCTGTCATCATCGCAGGACCAGAGCTTTCAATCAGCTCATAATCTAAACCATATTCAGTGATCGTGTCATTTGTTAAACGCATTAAGCTTGCGCCGGGATCGATGCCGACGATTTGCGCTTCTTCAAAAAGATCTTTATTGTCGTTTAGTTCATCAATCGAGTCGATATTCATATAAGCCGGCACAACAAGACCTAAGCCTGTTCCTTCATACCATGTTTCGTGAAGATCAAGATCTTCTTTGTATTCTTCATAAAGCGGCTCATCTGTAATTGGCAGCCAAACTTCTGCGGCTACATCAAGATCACCGCCGGCAATTCCTGCCCAAACAGGCGATTTTTCCATTGATTTTAATTCCACCTCATAGCCTTGTTCTTCAAGAAGAATTTTCCACATGTTCGTCACGGCAATGTTTTCAGACCAGTTGTTGTAGCCAAAAACAAGTTCGCCTTTTTCTTCCACAGCTTCATTATTATTTTCAGTGTTTTCTCCTGCATTCTCATTTGAACTGCATGCTGCAAGTGCAAATGATAGGGCAAGCAGTAATGAGAGTCCAACGAAATTCATTTTTCTCTTTAACATTTTTTCCACTCCTACTTCATCTAGTAATTTAGTAAATGACACACATGCCTTATTTATTATGGAGTGTTTTGGAAATTTGTACAAACACTGTATTCGATTAAATTTATTTATTTTGTACGTACAGAAAAAATTGAACAAAGTTAACAGCGTGATTCGCTGTTTATTAACGAAATCCTCCTTTATCCTCATGGAGAGCAATAGTTAAGAAACCCCTCTTTAAAAAATAGAAAGGAAGAGACAGAAAGTAAAAGGGGCATTTTATCTATCCTTGGCTGTGGATTCTCTGTTGAAAAATTCAATCGAAACGGTGAGGTAATCATTTATTTCGTTTATGTTGGTTCGATATGAATATGAACATGTTGAATACCGTGCTTTGTCAGCATCCGTTCTTCGATTTGTTCAGTAATGCGATGGCTTTCAACTACATTTAACTCAGGATTTACAGTAATTGTTGCGTCAACAAAAGACTGATTACCGTGAGTGCGGGCTTTAATATCTGTAAGGGCAATTACACCTGGTGTTGCGCCAATTGTTTTTTTGATATTTGCTAATTGTTCTTCATCAAATCCGTCTGTAAGTGTGTAGGATGAATCATGAAAAATTTCCCATGCTGTTTTACAGATAATTATGCCAACTAAAACGGCCGCAATTGGATCGAGCCACGGTAAGCCAAACTGCGAGCCGGTAATTCCAATAAAGGCGCCAATACTCACAAGGGCATCCGAACGATTGTCTTGAGCGGCCGCCATAAGAGAAGAGCTGTTAATTTTTTTTGCAAGCTGATTATTATAGCGGTATACCCCATACATTGCAAGAGCGGAAAAGAGGGCTGTCCACGCGGTAATGATATCAGGAGAGTCCGTTTTTCCATTGTAAAGCGACAGTAACCCTTCAAATAGTACTTGAATGCCAACACTCATCATAATAAATGCGGCAATTAAGGAAGCAATTGTTTCTGCGCGAAAATGACCGTAACGATGGTTATGATCCGGTGGTTTGCGGGCGATCTTCAGTCCAATCAAAACAGCAAGTGAAGCAATAATATCGGTAACATTGTTTAAGCCGTCTGCCTGCAAGCTTTTGGACTGACCGATTATGCCGATAAAAAGCTTCAGAGAGGCTAACAGAAGATAAGCTGCAATACTGATCCAAGCCCCAGTTTCACCCTTTTTTAAGTTTTGATATTCTTCTCCTACCATCGTCCATCCGTCCTTTTTATTTAGGTAAAAATAGCTTACCAAATCGCATTCGTGTGGGTCTATAGAAACATGTTTCGTTTCATTCAGTTATCTTGTAAGGTTAAAAAGATGTTGAGTGTACCCAAATTAAATGGATTGATTCAGATTAATAGAAGAGATAGGTTTAAAAGCTCCTTAAACAAGGGAATGGATACTAGTGAAGAGAGATTTGAACCTGTAGATCATAAAATTTTATTTATAAATAAAAGGAGTGTTTTTTATAATGAGTAATGTTTTATTTACAGCACATGCTGAAGCGACCGGTGGAAGGAAAGGTCGTGTAAAATCCGATGATGGTATCATTGATCTAAATCTAGTGATGCCAACGGAGAAATCGGATGAAAAAGGGACAAACCCAGAGCAGCTCTTTGCTGCCGCTTATTCTGCCTGCTATGACGGTGCCCTAAATCTAGTTGCTTCTAAACAAAAGAAAAACGTAGAAACGAAGATTAAAGCAGATGTGAGCTTGTTGAAAGATGCTGAAGATAATGGCTTTAAAATTGGTGTAACATTAAATGTCGAAATCAACGGCGTCAGCCAAGAAGAAGCCGAAAAACTTGCTGAAGATGCCCATCAAGTTTGTCCTTACTCAAAAGCGACGAGAGGAAATATTGATGTCGAGTTAAATGTTAAAGCTGTATAACTGTTAGCTGGAGTAAAAATGGCTGCCTAGTAAATGGCAGCCATTTTTTGTTGTTGCTGCTTTATATTTGTATGGAAGTCTCAATTTCGAGGTTCTTCTAGTCTAATAGTAGCAATTTCCAAATTCTTAAATACATATATTGGATGTTCGCTGAGCAAGTGTTGATATGGTAACCTAGTTTAAGAGAATAAAAAATACCAGGGGGTTATCATGCTAACATTACAGAGAAGTACATTTGTAGTCATAAGCTGTATTCTATCAAGGATGTTCAGAGTACCCCTTCTTCAAGCGTGAAAACGATAAGGAGGAGGTGAATGGACAGGTCTTCATAGGTCTTACTCCTTATTTTTTAGAAAAATCTTCCTGAACCTTCATTCAAGAACAAATGTTTGGTATAATGACCTTAAAGGGGGTGAAATGATGGAAAAAGGAAAAGAACCACATTATAAAACGCATCAAATTTGGATTAAAAAAGGACATCGGATGTATCCTTATTTTAAAGAAATGGCCCAGAACGCTAAAAACATGACCAACACCACGAACTTTTACATCCGACAAGTGTATACAGGTTTGACGCAGGAAAAAGACCTTCAACCGCTGCAAAAAGAAGTCCTAGAAATCATTGAGAAAAATCTTGATAAAATGAATGACGTGAAGAAATCCTCTTACTTAAAAAAGACTGAGAAAGAAAAAACAAAACCGAAAGAGCAACAAAAATCATTCACCTGTCATGTATTTGAAGCCCCTTCGAAAGCACATCCTTATGTGGATTACAACTTCTTAGATTGCTTATTTAAAGTGATCGCTCAACACGATTATCGCTCCCTTCCTACGCAAACAAGTCAATCGATTATGAAAACCGTTTTTCAGAACTGGAAATCCTTTTTTTTCGAGTTTAAAAGAGTATAAGAAAAACCCGGCTAAATACAAAGGAAGACCGAGAATTCCTACGTACAGCCGGGCGAATGAAAAAGAAGTGCTGTTTACAAATCAAGATTGTGTGATCAAAGAAAAGAAGTTTTTAAAGTTTCCCAAAACAAAGGAACGCTTAAATATTGGAAAATTAGGGGCTGGGGAAGGAAAGCTGAAACAAGTTCGAGTCATTCCTAAATACGGACAGTATGTTGTTGAATTAGTGATGGATGTTTCGCTGAAAAAGGAAGAATGTCAAGAGATCAACCGTTTAATGGCGATTGATCTAGGAATTGATAACCTTGCGACCATGGTGACAAATACGGGAAGCGGACCTGTATTAGTCAAGGGCAAGCATGTCAAATCCATTAATCAGTATTATAATAAAATGAAAGCTCATTATCTTGGCATTTTAAGACGGGGAAAGCAGCCAAACGAAGGGCCTT
The DNA here is from genome assembly GCF_003318295.1 of Bacillus taeanensis. GTDB lineage: Bacteria > Bacillota > Bacilli > Bacillales > UBA6769 > Maribacillus > Maribacillus taeanensis. The sequence continues at coordinate 90,049 of NZ_QOCW01000015.1, read as the reverse complement.
TTACGCCAAAACGCTTGGAAAAACTTCATCAAATCAGACATCGTAAACTGAAGGATCTTTTCCATAAAGTCAGCTTTTCCGTTATAAAACATGCCCAAGAAGAGAACATTGATACAATCATCATCGGCAAAAACAACGATTGGAAGCAGTCTTCAAACATCGGGAAATGTAACAATCAATCGTTTGTAAGCATTCCGCACAGCCTGTTCATTCGTATGATTCAATACAAAGCGAAGGAACAGGGAATCAAGGTCATCTTAACTGAAGAATCGTATACGTCCAAAGCGAGCTTTTTGGATGGAGATGAGATTCCAACGTATGGGGAATGCGAGTCAAAGAAGACATTTTCCGGAAAACGGATTAAAAGAGGGTTGTATCGTTCAAAAGATGGCTTCATCATCAATGCCGATGTCAACGGAGCAGCGAACATTTTGAAAAAAGCGTTTTTACGTTTAAAAGAAGAAGCTGTTTTTCATAAAGAAACCATTCATGTATGGCATCCGCAACCAAAAACTGTCTAAAAGAAGTACCGAATGCATGGAAAACATGACAAACGGTATAGAGGGGTTGGGCGTTTTCAGCACGCCGCTGTGTCAACTCCACTAGTGTTAAGCTTGATGGAACTTAAAATGTTTAAGAGCCGTTGAGAAACATTAGAAACCCCCACTTCAACCGTAGGTAAGTTGGGGGAGGTTCATTACTTGCGGCAAGCCTTATTGCGCCAAAAGAGGGATACGCGGTAAGTGAAGCGGATTATACGAATGCAGCAGCAAAGCTTGATACGTATTATCCAACTGATATTGACGGTCATTGGGCAGAAGCTGGTCTTTATATCTTTTTATATGCTGATTTAGTAAAAGGTTATCAAAATGGAAATGGTGAAATTGAAATTCGCCCAAATCAACCGATTTCAAGAGCAGAACTTGTAACGATTCTTGTTCGCGCAAAGCAAATCAGCGCAAACGGTGCGGGTAAATCATTTACAGACGTAAAACCGGGAAGCTGGTATTATACACCTGTTAGTACCGCAAGCGCGGCAAACATTGTCGGCGGTGTAACAGCTGATACATTTGCGCCAAACCGCTATGTAACACGTGCAGAAATCGCGGCTATTATTACCCGTGCGTTTCAATCTTCTGTTGATTTTTCAGGAAATAATAAGTCATTTAGTGATGTAGATGGTCACTGGGCAGCAGCTGATATTGAGGCAGCAAGCCGTGCTGGTATTGTCGGCGGCTATAATGATGGAGCATTTAAACCAGACAAGTCGGCAACACGCGCTGAAGCAATGGTGATGCTGCAGCTGCAGCGTGCGTTAGGTTTAGAAACGAATAATCTGCCGGATGATCAAACATTAATCAATGTTTTGAATGAGGAGCTTAACGATTTTATCAACATTATTAACGCTGGTGATCCTGCAAAACTTGATTCATTAAACGACGAGTACAGTACAGGTTTTTATAAAGCATTATGTGAATACTCAGATTTAAATTTTAAAGCTTATGCTGAAGAAGGTTATACGGTGGAAATGAAGCTAAAAGGTACACTTTCCACAACTGTTGGTGAAAAAACAAATTTATTTGCTGAAGTTAATCAGCAAAATGCTGTCATTGATGTAACGATTAAGGACGGCAGCACGATTATTGATCAGTTTGAAGAAGATACAAGCGGATTATATTTATTAAAACGTATGCCGGATGACGCTTGGAAAATCTTCTATTAAACAGCAAAGAAACTAACTGCTTAAACAGCAGTTAGTTCTTTTTGTGCTTCTTTCTTTTTCATAAACGTTTCTTTACTCATATATTTATCGAAGCCGCGCTTTTGCACTTCTTCCCATGAAAGATCAAACATATTAAAGGTAGATACTTCGCCATGGGAGGCGATAACCTTTTCGTTTCTTTTATTCAGTTCAATGTTTAATTTTTTTAAGTCCATGTTGATCACCCTTTTTAATAGAATAGTAAGTTTAAACGAGAATTTTTTTTACATGACTGCACGATTCACAGCGGTAAATATGTACGCTTGTCGCGTGAGTTCCTTTGTAGGTTCCTTGAAACCGGTGATTATGCCCTTGCTTGATTCGGCATGTTAATACTTGAAGCCATTTCATGTTCCTTCACTCCTTGTTGTTAGTAGATCTGTTTTCGGAACCCCTTACATTTATCTTAAAAGTGTCTCTGTTTTTGAATAAGCGCAGTGCAGTCAGTTCATCATTTTCATTTTAAGTTAAAAGCGTTTCGTGGAATCGTTTGCTTTTTTTATAATTTAATAAATTTTTAGAATATCGTCAAGGGTTTCATCCAAATATTTGAAAATGTTACATAAGACGACATAGTTAGACAGCATCTTTGTCGGGGTCTGACCCCGCAAAAAGACATTTACTCCATAATGTCCATATAGAGAGGACATTAACTAGTTATCAATCAATCTAAAAAAGATAAAAACCATCAACGTATGATGGCTTTTATCTATTGTCTGCGGTGAATATGATAGGTAATTGAGAGAAACTTTTTCCGAAACAGCCACATGGTATGCACGGCATGAAGCCCTGCATCATCATTTTTCCATACATGAAAATGCTCCTGAAGCGGCAGGCGGACGGTAAAGCGTTTTGTATGAAAATAAATGCCTTCATCACCACCACATGGCAGCGAAGAAAGCGTTAAGCCGTTTCCTTTATCATGATTTAGGGTTAACACACCAGTCGTATTGCCAAACGGAAGCGGAAGCGCGATGTTCATATACGTTTCCCGATGAGAAGTGTGGGTGGAATATGCTGCCGCAAAAATTGCTTTTCCACGTTCATTTGTGCGAATCCATGCTCGTACGTTTGTACGGCCGTCTTGTTGATCGGAAACGGCAATCATTCTGCTGTGCATTGCACCGTTTTCTTCGCCGTGTGCAGGAAGATTAATTTGCTCCACCTTCCCGCTTATTACTTTATAAATGCGAGAAAGCGGGCGAAAGAGGCCGTACCATCTTGTCTCAGCATCGAGTTCATAATCAAGCGTATGCTCATAAAACGAAACAATTTCAGGATGAAGCTGGCAGGAGTAAAGTCTTCCCGCTTATAAAGCGAAAAATCATCGACTAATCCACTTGATGCTGGGCGCTTTTCATCATGAAAGGAGTGCCGTTCAAAAAAGTTAGCGCCAATCTTCCAACGGCCAACGATCTTACTGTGCGGGATGCCGTATGAATGAGACTTCATCTGCGGCCGCACGAAAAGCCAGGCAAACACACCGCAAAATACAAAGCCAACCGCATTCCCAATTCCATGAAACAGCACCATCGTTGGAATGCTTACAAACTGTATGTTCAGCATGCGTCCTAATCCGTATAAAAATGAAAAGCTCATCGTTAGCATTAGTGAGCCGCTTGAAAGAACAAGCAGCACTTTTGCAAAACGATTAACTCGCAGTTTCATTGTTTGATAGCTGTATAAAAATAAACAAAATACAAAAAGGACAACAGCACAAAACTCAAGAACGCGTGAATATGTAATGCCAGTTGCAACAAGCATTGGACTTGCGATGATGCCGAGCGTTGTGACCTTATACAGATTTGTCTTCTTCCCAAGCATTCTCCCAAGCATTCCTGCAAAAATCGGTGCAGTAAGGGCTGAGAAGTGAAAGTGAATCGCTGTTAACAAAATAATGGTATCACTAAAATCGAGCACAACACCACCAAAGCGATAAAGCGCGAACCATGCCCCGCCAAGCGCGAGATAGAGAAGCCCGCAGTCAACCGTAAGCTCTTCGACTGAGGAAATTCCGCGTTCAAGTAAGCGTAAGAGCCCGTACAGTGCGGTGACAATTGTAAAGATGAGCCAAGGAAGAGACAGGATGCCTGCAGCAAAACCTTGTGGAAATATAAAGGACAAGGATGCAAAGAGGGCAGCGGGAAGCTGAAGTGTGAGTGCTAGTTGATAGCTTTGAAACAATAAGCCGTCCCGTGTTTTCGTTTCTGTGAGCATTACCGTCAGCGGTACGGTGACGAAAAAGGCGAACAATAGCAAAGTTTCAATTAATGTTAGCTCGATAATCATACTGATAAAAAGCCAAACAAAAGCACCGATTAAACTGTTTCTAATTTCTGTTTTTTGCATCACCATCATCTATTCTATCCGCGTCTCTCTCATTGGCTTCACGCCGCTTGGAATTTCCTCTAAGTCCACATATTCGATCTCGAATGTGCCGCTGTAGCTAAAAATCGTTCCAAACAGTGGATTTTTTACATGAACTTCAATAAAAAAGCATTCCTTCTCGTCATCATACCATTCCGTCACCTCAGCAAGACCGGCAACTAGATCTGGTATCGGAAGAGCAAATTTTCCTTTTATAAAGCGGAGCGAACTTGACTGCATGTGAATGCCGCCGTTTTCAGTAACCGTGAGCCAAATATCTGCCGCAAGCTCTTGAATATTGCCGAGGTAATCAACGATACTTCCGCGCTCATTGCTGTAAATCATGGTGGCATCAAAATGGCGGACCGCTTCTTGAAATTGGAATTTGCGAATCCAGGCGACTGTTTCTCGGCCGAACGCATCTTGATAGGCATAATTTTCAAGAGTAAAAGGAATGTTTTCACCGCGCTCTGTAAAGGTAAGCTTTCGTTTTTCGCCAAGCTTTAAAAACGGCTTCACCAATGCGCTGCCGCCTGCTATTTCCGTCATCACGCCGCGGCTGATCGCTGCTTTATTTTGTGCGCTGTGCAGAGCGAATTTTTGCTGCAGTTCAGGGTGAAGCTTTTGAAAATCTGTTCCGAGTGCTCTTTCATAAATCGATGTCATCTTATCACCTTTTTCGTTTGCAGTTTCGTGCAGAAGGCAAGTCTTTAAATGGAAAGGAAACTCCCTTCAGTTAATCTAAAAAGCGCTTTTTCAGCTCTGGTGTTGGCATCATGCAGGTGTCACGTTTTCTGAACAGTTTATAGCGGTTTTTTGCAATGAGATCATAGAGTTTATCGCGAATTGGTTTTGGGAGGATCATTGCCGCAAACAAAAGCTGCCATAATCCACTTAAACGTTTCACTACAAAAAGCGCTGCTGTTGATTTCGTATAGTATGTATCACCCTTCACATAGACGAAGCTGTTAAAATCGTCTGTTGGCAGCGCAAATTGTTTCAACAGCTGCTGTCCTGCCTCAGATTGGAGGGAGGCAAAGAGAAAGTGTTCCTTTTTATCGTGTTTGATCACAAATTGGACAATACCGTTGCATAAGTTACAAACCCCGTCAAATAGTAGAACCGGTTTGGTCATTGTCATCATCCCTTTCTAAAAGGATCTATCTGTTATTGTCCATTTTATCATTCTATGAAAATTAAATTTAAAATATGTGATGTTTTTCACATAATCTTATTTTAAATTATTTTATTCTGTAAGTACAGGGAACAACTCATATGTTTCCTAATCCAAAAAGGCGGGTGAGAAAGATGTTTGTAAAGTTCTTAAGAGAAAATCAATTGGCATCTTATTTTCTTCTTGTTGTTCGTTTGTATCTTGGTTGGGAGTGGATGACCTCTGGTTGGGGCAAAATTAGCGGTGGTTTTGAGGCTGGCGGCTATCTGCAGGGCGCGGTCCAAAAAGCGGGAGGCGATCATCCTGCAGTTCAAGGATGGTGGGCTGATTTCTTAACTGGAGTTGCTGTTCCAAACGTTGATTTATTCAACATTCTTGTTCCATGGGGAGAGTTTTTCGTTGGAATTGGATTAATTCTTGGCACATTCACAACGTTTGCGGCACTAATGGGCGCTGTGATGAACTTTGCATTCATGTTCTCTGGCACAACAAGCACCAACCCGCAAATGGTCCTGCTTACAATGTTTATATTGGTTGCAGGCGCCAATGCCGGAAAAATTGGTTTTGACCGCTGGATTATGCCGCTGCTGAAAAAGGGACGGAACCAGCTCCATGTTGTAGAGAATAAAAACAATCATCGTCCAGTAGGCTAGGTCGCCTGCTTATCATTTCACAACTTTGCAACATTTCAGCTTAAAAGAGTGATCAATCTCACATTATTTTCATAAAATTTCCCTTATTATTTAAGTAGAAGGAAAACAAATCTTTCCTTGTATGACTAACTAAAGGAGTGGCCGATATGAATATCATTATCCACAGCAAAAACATCGATCTAACAGACGCAATGAAAACGTATGTGGAAGACAAAATCGGTGAAGGTATTGCTCATTATTTCAATGAAACAGAACATACACCCATCTATGTGAACCTATCAACATTTAAAAATAATCACTGCATCGAAGTAACCGTGCCATTAGGAGATCTGACCATTCGAGCTGAAGAGAAAACAGCCGATATGTACAAATCAATTGATCTTGTTGAAGAGAAGTTAAAACGGCAAATCCGCAAATATAAAACACGGGTAAACCGCAAAATGCGTAAAGAACAGCTCTATGTCCCACTCGAAACGATCGCAGAGATTGATGCAGACAAAGAAGAGGTTGTTCGCCTTAAGAAATTTGATATTAAACCGATGAGTGTCGAGGAAGCGATTTTGCAGATGAACTTATTGGATCATGATTTCTTCGTTTTTAAGGATGCGGATACGAACGAAATGAATGTCCTCTACAAGCGAAAAGATGAATATTACGGTTTGATCACTTCTGATGCCGTATAAAGTTAAACAGTAAACAAAGCGTGTGAATGCAAGTGAATTCACACGCTTTGTGTTTTTTGGATGAGCGCTCAATATACAGTATACCAAACGTAACTTTAATGGAATATTTCCCCCTAGCTGATCTTCCTAGGATTTAGTTGAATCACAGCGTATTTATCGTTACAATTATTTTATGAAAATATAAATCATCGATAGTTTCTAGCAAAGGGCGGATATGCTTGGGCATCTGGTCTAAATCAATTTTTATTTTAATCGCTGTTGCAGTCATTAAGTTAAGCGAATTTTTCTTTTTTCAAAGACTCGTAAATCAATTATTCGGTATACCATTTACATATGCAGAGGAAATAGTTGATATAACAATTTTACTTTTCATTCTTGTCCCGCTTATGGCCGTCTTTTTAAAGCAAAAACATACCCTTATCCAGTCTGCGCGGGCATTAAAGGAATCTGAAGAGAAATACCGCAGTTTAACAGAAGAAGCGGCAGCTGGTGTATATATTTTTCAAAACAATAAGATTGTGTATGCGAACAGCCAAATGGAGACAATATCAGGTTATCGAAAAGAAAAGCTTTATACAACTAATTTTCTAGAATTTATCATACCAGAAGACCGTCCCCTTATCTCAAATAGTGCTCGTAAATTACTCGGCGGAGAAGCATCAAGCTTAACCTCTCACTATAAAATTTTTCATCAAAAAGGATATTTAGTTGATATTGAAGTCCATTCTTCTGCTACAACGTTTAATGGAGAACCGGCCATTTTTGGTACCGTTATTAATATTACCGAGCGGAAGAAAGCCGAAGCAATCATGGAAAAGCGAGCAGCCTATGACGCGCTGACAAGTTTAGCGAACCGGCAGTTTTTTATCGAGCATCTAACCGAAAAAATTCATAAATCAAAAAAGCTTAATCAATCTTTTACCGTCATGTTTATTGATTTAGATGGTTTTAAATTAATTAATGATACATTTGGACATGATTTAGGAGATGTATTGCTGCAGGAAGTAGGAGAGCGAATTAAGAGCACCGTTCGCAGTCAAGATGTGGCGGCCCGTTATGGTGGAGATGAGTTTGTTATTTTATTTCCTGACATCACGAGCAAAGAACATGCCGCACAAGCAGCAAAAAGATTGATTGAAGTTCTTAATGAAGCATATCTGGTTAAAGGGAAAACGCTTTCTGTTGGTGCGAGCGTTGGCATTTCTTTTTTCCCATCTCACGGAGAAACAGCGGAAGAGCTTTTAAAGCATGCTGATCTTGCTATGTATCAAAGTAAAAAGCAGGGGAAGAACACCTACAATTTTTACTAGGGGTCAGACCCCGCAAAAAGACAATCCCCCCCAATTTGTCCATTTTGAAAGGACACTATCTTCATTAATAGCAGCGGTCCTATATATACAATTCCATTAAAATCCTGTATTAGAATGAAAGGAGCGAATAAAGGTCGCTCCTTTTTGTACGCCGTGATAAAATCAAACATTTCCCTGAATGTATCTCTTTCTCTAGGTGATATTTTACAAATTGTTGCTCCTAAACGGTTATATTTCAACACTGTTTCTTTTCCATAAAATAGCCACATAAATCCACTAAAAAACCTATTCCTAATTTCTTCAATAAACTGTATAATTCATCTATTATTTATAAATTTTTTACATTAAGGAGAAGAACTAAACAATGAAAAAAATACTTGCATCCGTACTAGCAGCTGTTATGATGGTCACAATTTTTCCGGCGACAATGTTTGCCGCTGTTGATCAAACAGAACTTACGGCCTATTTAACTGAAATTACAATGACAGAAGAAGAGCTTGTCGAGTATTTAGCGTTTTATGATTATCCGCTCGAAGATTTTGAGTCGGTTGAGGAGCTCCGTGATTTCCTCGGTCCAGTCGTTACAGAAGAAACACTGAATGAGCTGCTTCAAAACTATGAGTTAACGAAAGAAGAGCTGATTGCGCTTCTTGTGGAATACGGGGAATTAGAAGAAGGCGAAGAAATTGCTGATGCTTTCAAGTTTATTAGTGATCTTGATTCGGCGGTTTACTTCTATTTAGAAGAGCAAAATTACACACCGATTACCGATGAAAGTTTGCAACAGCTTTTAGATGAGTATGGGTTAACGAAAGAAGAACTTGAAGCTCTTTTAAATGAGTATGAAGATAGTCTCGAATACTATGAATATATTGAAGAGCTTGAATATGCGTTGGATTTTTATATGAACTATGACGGGGAACTTCCTGATATGTCGGAGTTCTTTACAGAATTTGGACTAACAGAAGAAGAGCTTGACGCATTATTTACTCATTTTGCGGAGGTTATCGAAGGAAATGAAGAAGCTTTTCTTGATCAGATGCTTGCCTTAAACGACAGAATGATGAAGTTTGAAAACTTCGATAGTGCTACAGAGCTTTCGGCAGCAGACATTGCTGAACTGCTTTCAATCTATCATGAAGTACTTCAGCTTTCTCAATTGAAAGTGAAGTTTTATCTTGTAAAAGATGGAAAGAAAGAGCCGCTGTCATTAGAAGCATTAATGAAAATCGACTACCTTGACGGCGCCGATCTTCTTATCGAGCTTTATAACCTTCAAGGTGAGTTTCTTGCGGATCTTGTTTTAACGGCGGAAATGTTTGATTCTGAGCTTTTAAAAGAAACAGGGGAAGATTTAGCTGAAACGGTTAAAGTGGTGGAAGAAGTGAAGGAAGCGAAAGAAGCACCAAAACAAGCAAATAAAAAGCCGCTCCAAAAAACCGTTAAAGGCGGCAAGCTTCCAGATACAGCATCAGATTACGTGCAAAACATGCTGATTGGGCTTTTACTCATCGCTTCAGGTGTCTTTCTTTACCGCAAATTAAAAGTTAAAGGTGCATAATCGATGAAGAAGAAACGCTATCTTGTCCTTTTCCTAAGCATTGCCTTAATCGGCGGCGGAGTCTGGTTTACATCAACAAATGCTTATAAATTTCTTGCCGGCTATTTTTTATTTAAAACTGGCGCGGTACAAGCAGAGCAGGAAGCAGCAAATGAGTCTGTAGAGCCTTCTATAAAAAAGGTAAAAAAAGAAACATCCGCTCTTTATGAGCGCCGCCCTGAAAAAGGCGAAGAAATCGGGACATTAACGATTCCAAAAATCAATGCTGTGCTCCCGATCGTACACGGCACAGATGAAGACGAGCTTGAAAAAGGAGTCGGTCACTTTGCCGGCAGCGTCTTGCCTGGTGAAAATGACAACACCGTCCTTTCCGGCCATCGCGATACCGTGTTTCGAAGACTTGGTGAAGTAGGCGTAAACGACATTCTCATTGTGAAAACAGCGGCAGGAGAATTTACGTACAAAGTGCGAAAAGTGCGCATCGTTGACCAAAACGACCGTACCGTCATCGTCCCAAAACCAAAAGCAACGTTAACCGTCTCAACATGCTATCCATTTGATTTTATCGGTTCAGCACCAGAACGTTATATCCTTGTTGCTGACTTAATTGAAGGGGTCTGACCCCGCAAAAAGACAAACATCCCTATTTGTCCACCTGAAAAAGACAAACACCTAAACTTATTCAAGAAATCGAAGTTGTCTCACATAAGAGGCAACTTCGATTTTAGTAATAAATCACCTTAATCAGAATCACCATGATAATCCAAAGCGGAATGGAGAGAAGCACACCGTTCAGAAAGCCTTTAAAGAAATTCATCCCCAACAATCCCCCTTATTGTTTTTACATAGTGTATACACAAATCTACTATTTCATTACTAAACTATTAGAAAAATCTATTTTTTATAAAAAGCCTATTGCGTTTTTATAAAAGTTATGACAAGATAATAAAAGTGAAACCGTTTGCATTAAAACCCTCCCTTCATACAGACTAAAGCCCCCATGCTAAAGTTGCACAGCTTTTTATGCAACTTTGTGCAAACGGTTTCCTTCGCTAAATTGTACAATCTATCAATTAAGAAAGGAGCTGAGCAAAAGGGAAAAACATTTCTTAATAGAGGATGTGACAAATTACTAAAATCAGCAGCACCCTCTTAATCCACAGTTATTAAAAAGCAAGAAGTTTAAACCTTGATCCAGATTTTATAAATTTATTAAAAGAAGAAATCGTACGCAGAGGATTACTGTATCACTTTCTTTGAAACAAATAATAAAAACCAACCAGGAGGGAACCACCACGTGAAAGCGAAACAACAAAAGCGGCTATCACTCTTTGTAATTGCGACACTTTTTCTACAGTTTTTTGCAGGCATTATGCCAACTCATGCAGCTGAAGCAGAACGAAATGTTGTTCTTGTCGGAAGCCTTCAAGATGAACTCGGTCACAGCGGCGAATGGGACCCAGCGGCAGAAGCAACAAAAATGACACACGTAAGCGATAATTTGTATGCGCTTACCGTAACACTTCCAGCTGGAGAGTATGAATACAAAGTAGCAATCGGCAGCTGGGATGAAAACTACGGCGCAGGCGGCAAAGACGGCAGCAACTTGAAGCTCTCTCTTTCAGAAGAAACAGAAGTAACATTCTACTACCACGACACCACACACGCAATCGCAGATTCTACATACTACAAACCAATTCCAAAAGAAAAACAGCCACGACTTGCAGGAGATATACAGCCGGCAATAAATGCTGGAAGTGCTTGGAGTCCGAGCGAATCAACAGCACTTTTTACTGACAACGATTTTGACAACGTTTACACTTACACAGCAGCAATACCAAAAGGAAACTATCAATATAAAGTCGTGCTTGGAAACGACTGGGGTGAAGAATACCCAGGCGATAACGCAGCACTTACTGTACTCCAAGACGAAGACATCACATTTTTCTTTAACAACAACACAAAAGAAGTAACAACAGACTACAATCCAACTGGCTCTGATAATGCGATCAAACAGAGCGCTCTTTATCATGACACATGGGACAGCGCGTACCGCATGCCGTTTGGTGCCGTAAGTACAGGTACAAACGTTACGTTAAGAATTTCCACGGAAAAAGGCGATGCAGAACGTGCAAGCGTTTTGTTGAAGAACTATAATACCGGTACATCTAAGCTCGTATCGATGAAAAAAGCGGGCACACAAAACAACAAAGACTACTGGGAAGCAAGTGTAACCCCTGGGGAAAAAGGCGTCTACGGCTATAAGTTTATGATCGGAGACGGCAGTGTCCAAGCTGAATACGGTGAAGACACAGCAGAAGGCCATACTGGAAAAGCCGTTGATAAAAACGCTGAGCTCTTTCAGTTAACCGTATTTGATCCAGGATTTGAAACACCGAACTGGATGAAGGAAGCCGTTGTCTATCAAATTTTCCCTGACCGCTTCTATAACGGAAATCCTGAGAATGATGATAACAAGGAAAATGCCCGCGGCGAGCAGCCGATCGAGCGTCCTGAAAGCTGGGAGTCACTTCCCGACAACCCGCGCTTAAGCTCTGAAGCGAATTACACGGGTGACGGCCACTGGGGTAATGATTTCTTCGGCGGTGACGTCAAAGGTGTTCATGAAAAATTGGATTATATCGAATCGCTTGGTGTCAATACGATTTATTTAAACCCAATCGCACATGCGGCATCGAATCACAAATATGATGCAACAAACTGGAAAGAAATTGACCCGATGTTTGGTACGCCGGAAGAATTTGAAGCGTTTACGAACGAGCTTGAAGCACGCGGCATGCATCTTATTTTAGACGGGGTATTTAACCATGTTGCCGATGACTCGATCTATTTTGACCGCTACGGCAAATTTAAAACCGTTGGTGCCTATGAATATTGGGCAAAAATTTATGACCTGATGAACGATGAAGGCTTAACAGAAGAACAAGCAAAACAAAAAGCAGAAGAATTTTTCATTAAGGACGGCCAAGTTTTCAGTAACTACGGCTTTCACAACTGGTTTAACATCAAAAATGAAAAAATCTCTGACAGCAAAGAAAGCAAAGAAGGCGAAACAAACGAACGCTATGATTACCAAGCATGGTGGGGCTTTGACAGCTTACCAGAAATTAAATCGATTCCAGGTGATGCAGTTGGTTACGATTCCGAACTAAACAACAAACTTTTCGCCAATTACATTATGTATGAAGACGATTCTGCGGCAAAAGGCTGGATCACAAACGGTGGCTCAGGCTGGCGTTTAGATGTTGCCAATGAAGTGGATATGGAATTTTGGCGCGAATTTCGTAAAGAGTTAAAAGCTGACGATATGACAGGGGCCGGCGCCACTCTTAAAGAAGGAGAACAGCCGTTAATTCTCGGGGAAATTTGGGATGACGCGTCTAAATATTTCCTCGGTGATCAATATGATTCTGTTATGAACTATCGCTTTGAGCGCGCGGTCATGAGCTTCTTAAAAAATGGAAACGCCTCACAAACCGATGCCGAGCTTACAGCGGTCCAAGAAGATTATCCGAAAGAAGCAGCCTATGCACTTATGAACTTAATGGGCTCACACGATACACCGCGTGCGATCTTCTTACTTGGTGGCGGTACAGATTCGTATGAGCGCGCTGAATTTGATCCAAATTACAACCATGAGCTTGGCGTAAAACGATTAAAGCTTGCATCGATTTTCCAAATGGGTTATCCGGGTGCACCGACTATTTATTACGGCGATGAGGCCGGCGTTACCGGTTCTAAAGATCCAGATGACCGCCGCACATACCCGTGGGGCAATGGAAATCAAGACTTAATCGCCCATTATCAAAAAATTGGTGCTGTGCGTGAAGCGAACAGCAATCTCTTCGCTTACGGCGATCTTGAAACACTTTACGCGGACGGCGATGTATATGTTTATGCAAGAACGAATGACGAAAAAGCGGCAGTTGTGGCAATTAACCGCGGCACATCGGCACAAACTATTGAATTAGATGTAAAAGGCACACTGAAAAACGGTATCAAATTAAGTGATGCACTTAACACAAATTACAGAGTCACTTCAGGAGACAGCAAACTAGCAGTCGAAGTCCCGGCAATGTCTGGGCGCATGTTAATGAGTGATGATAACCAAAATCTAGCCCTTCCAGCTGGTGTTGCAAACGTAACGGCAGAAGCGGGAACAGGTGAAGTTACATTATCTTGGACAGGTGCTGCTGCAAAGTACAAAGTATATCAGTCAAATCTAAAGGGTGCGCTTTATGAAGAAGTAACAGAAACAGCTGATCCAACAGTAACGATTGACAGCTTAACAAACGGCACGCCGTACTTTTTTGCAGTCACTGCAGTCGACGAAAATGGCAATGAATCAATGCTCACAGAAACAAAAGAAGCGGCCGTACCACACTACAAATGGACAGATGGCAAGTATTGGCTTGGAAATGTAACAGCACTTGATACACAAACACTCGATCTTTCAGTCTCACACACAATTAGTGCTGAAGTATTTATTGAAGGAGCAACAGAAAAAGGGCATGCAGAAGGATTGCAGGCAGAAATGCAGCTGAAAGCACCGAACGAAACAGAATGGCAAGCACTAGATGCGGCTTATGTTTCACAAAACGGCAATAACAATATGTTCAGCGCCTCATTCCGTCCGCTTGAAACAGGTGATTACAGCTATCGCTTCCGTTTTACAACCGATAACGGCGCAGCATGGAAAACGAGCGAAGAAAAAACAGTTACATTTACGCAGGATGCTGAAGACACAACAGCACCAGCATCAGCAGTAACACTTGACAAGCCTGTACAGGAATCAGGCCGAGTGAACTTAGCTTGGAGCTTAGAAAACAGTGATCAGCCGTTTTTAACGGCAGTAGAACGCGACGGCGAGCTGATTACGCTTATTGAAGATCCTGCACAAACAGCGTTTACTGATTATGAGGTCGAAAACGGGAAGAACTACACGTACCGCGTCACTGTATACGACCAAGCAGGCAACAGCATGTCATCAAATGAAATCAGCATCACACCTGACATTGTCATGGTTGAAGTCACTTTTAAAATGCACGCCCCAGCATACACACCGTTAAACACAAAAGTAACCATTCCAAACAGCTTAAACGGCTGGAGCACAGGTGCATGGGAAATGTCTCGTAACGGTGCGGTGACACCTGACTGGGAAATCACGAAAGAACTTCAGGAAGGCACTGTGATCACGTATAAATACGTAAAAGGGGAATCATGGGATCAAGAAGGCCTTGCCGATCATACTCGTAACGATAAATCTGATGATGATATGAGCTTCTACGGTTACGGTGCAGAAGGAACAGATCTGCAGGTTGTTGTTGAAAACCAAGGGAACAACAAAATGGTGATTAATGACGAAGTACTGCGCTGGATTGACCAGCCTGTTGTCATTTCAGAGCCTCAGGACGGTGCAGTCACTGACCGTGACAGCATCACTGTCAAAGGAAACGCGATTAAAGAAGGTGTTCTTACGATTAATGGTGAAGCAGTAACAATTAATAATGATATGACGTTCAGTCATAATGTGAAACTTACAAATGGCGAAAACAACATTAAAATCACCATCGAACCGTCCGCAGAAAACAAAGAAACAGTCTTTAATAATAGCGGCGATGTTATTGCTAAAAATACGAAAGAATACAATTTAACAGTAACGTCAACGGCAGGCGGCAGCGACAACCCTGGCGATGATAAAACCGTGACATTTAGCGACATCAGCTCACATTGGGCAAAAGCGGAAATCGAAAAGCTTGCCTCAAAAGAAATCATCAAGGGCTTCCCGGACGGTACATTTGCCCCAGAACAGTCAGTGACACGCGCTGAGCTGTCCGCGCTTCTTATTCGTATACTTGGTCTTACAGAAGGAAAAGGTGACAAGCTAACATTTAAAGATGTAAAAGGCGATGAATGGTTCGCAGGCGCACTGCAAACAGCAGTTAACGCTGGACTTGTCGACGGCTTTACTGATGGAACATTCAAGCCGAACGAACTTGTAACAAGAGAACAGGCAGCATCGATGATTCGTGAAGCAATGAAATTCGCAAATTATGATGCAGCAAAGCTTGACACAGCGAAGAAAGTGGACAGATTCAAAGACAGCAGTGACATTGCCAACTGGGCAAAAGAAAACGTCGAAATCCTTCTTCAAGCAGGCATGATGGAAGGAAACCCAGACGGCAGCTTTAAACCAAAAGCCCACACAACCCGCGCCGAAGCAGCTGCAATTCTAGCAAACTTCTTAGCGAAATCTTAATAAAAAAGAACCATTCCTATTTGGGGTCAGACCCCGCAAAAAGACAAACACCCGATTTTGTCCATCTTAAAAGGACAAAATCGGGTGTTTAAGCTACACTTTCTCAACAACAATCGTTTTGGCTGTTTTTAAATGACGTCTCACTTCCTCGAGTACATTTTGATTCTCGGCATAAGAGCCAACTTGAACACCGTCTACAATGACGCGGTGAATATCTTGTTGTGGGTTGCTTTTTAAATCAAAGACCTTTACTAAACCATTTACATGTCCTTGGGCAACTTTTTGAAGCCAGTTTGGATCTTTTAATTTTGCGGCATCACTATCATTATCAATAAAACCATTCTCTGTTAACAGAGCAGGCATCTTTGTTTCGCGCAGCACGTGGAAGTTTGCCTTCTTCCTGCCGCGGTCAAACAGGTTATTTACTTTCATAACCTCTTCATGGATAATATCTCGGTATTCTGCTGTTTCCGATGCATTAGATAAGCTGTTATGGATGAAGTCTTCATAACCATTTACAGATCCATTGTAACCATTAATATGAATCGACAAGTAATAATCGGCGCCCCACGCATTTGCTTCATCTGTCCGTTCTTCTAAACTTCGCGCAACATCACTCGTTCTGCTCATCATTACTTTAATATCTGGATAGTTATTTACAAGAAGATTTCGAATACGAAGCGCAATATCTAATGTAAGATTCTTCTCCTGCAGCCCATTCCCAACAGTACCCGTATCAGAACCACCATGGCCGGGATCTAAATACAGTTTGAACATATTTTTCACCTCTCTTATAATCAAATTATTCAAAACCAATTAAAGAGGTATAGACGAGTCCCTAACCTTTAAACTATAAAACCTTTATTTTGGATATTTTTATAAATAATACAAAAAATCCCCCTTAATTGTAATAATTTCCGTAAAAATTCGACCGAATTGCAGCAGCAATTAACGGAAGAACCGTTGTATCGCTGAGAGGAATTTTTGAAACATGAGGGGCATTAGTCGAGTAGGAAGCAAGCACTGAAACGCTTACGAAAAACCCTATATAATAGAAGAAACACGTCAAAAAGACCTATAAAAAAGAAAAAGACAGGGAATTTCCCCTGCCTTTTCTCATGAAGCTTCTACACTTTTACCAGCCTGCTCTGTCTCAGCTGCCTCGCTAATATTTAAATGCTGTTTTAACTCAGTTGAAATACGAGTTCGTTCTTCATCCGAAACAATGTAATAGTAAATGCCGTTAATCATTTGACCTTGTCCACTTACTTCTAACGTTTTAATGTTGTGACGTGCTTCTTTATAATTTTTTTGAATATCAATCATTTCATCGAATGTTAAATTTGTTCGAATATTGCCGCCTAGTGCTGTTAAAATGTCATCGACTTTTGTAATTGATGAGAAGTTAGCACCTTTATTAATTAATGCCGTAATAATTTGACGCTGACGCTCATTCCGTCCTAAATCACCGCGAGGATCCTGCTTTCTCATTCGAGAATAAAGAAGTGCCTCTTCACCGTTTAAAAAGTTTTCTCCTTTATTAAAAGTGTGCTTGCCATAGGTAAATGCAAATTTATTATTAACAGTTACGCCACCCACCGCATCAACAAGCTCACTTAATGCTTCCATGTTGACTTTAATATAGTAATCAATTGGCACATCTAGTAAATTTTCAACCGTGTTCATAGCCATTTCAGCGCCGCCGAATGCATATGCATGGTTAATTTTATCATCAAAGCCTTTTCCGATAATCTCTGTTCTTGTGTCACGCGGAATGTTAAACATTTGTATGGATTTATCATTTGGATTAATGGACATGACAATCATCGTATCCGAGCGGCCGCTGTCGCCTTTTTCCGGTCGTTCGTCAACACCCATTAATAAAATTGAAATGGGATCTTGTTTATTTACATCAATTTTTTCTGTACGTTTTTCTGATACTTCACGTTCAATCGGTTCATGCATTTCAGTTACTGTATTTTCAACAGAGTTGTACAGGTAAAACACATAACCGCCAATTCCTACTACAGCTAGTCCAGCAATGATTCCTAAAGTCCAAAGAACTTTTTTCATTAACAGTCTTCTCCTTCACTATAAAAGATAGTAAATTTTTTGCCAATAATATAAGAAACTGGTTTTTCAGTTCTAGTTGAAATTATAAGGGAAATATTCTGTTTTTCCAACAACATTTTTTGGAAATAACAAAGTACAATAGTATATTTCATTATTTTCCAATTGTGTAAAAAATAAAGATCTACAATAACTTCTCTTATTATTTATGAAATATGTTGGCTCATTTATTTCTTATCATGTTGAAATTTGTAAATGGAATTTGGAAATTAATGAATTAGTATGCTATAATAAATTGAATTTTTTTGACTGGAAAAAAACAGCGCTTTTTACATTTAAGGAAAGTTTAACTTTGTTAGATAATGAAAGAACTACACATAAAAAAACTAAGGTATGCCGTTAAAAATTAGCGCCCAGACAAGCCTTCTTTTCTAATGAAATTTCAATTATTCACTTGTAGTAACCGTATCGTTACTATGATTTTGTTTGCATAATAATGGTGATTGCAGCATGAAAGCAAGGGCAAGGTCGGAGGTAGTAATGACGAATTATTTATTTCTTAGGGGAAATCGAAATAAGCATTTTTTTATAGATGCGGCAGAAGAACTCATTAAACGAGGTCATCAGTGTCATCAAATTAAGTTTGAACTTGGTGAACTGCTTTTTAACAGCGCTATTAAAACAACGTTTGCCCCGTTTCATGTCTCAAAGAAACAATATTCAATAACAGATGAAGACCTTCTAGATCTTCCTATTTATAATATTACGTACAAAAAAAAGATACTCAAAAAGACCGTAGCGAAAAAAGAATTAACTATGTATAAAAGATATATGTACTACATTGATCACTATATACAAGAAAACAAAATAGATGTGGTTTGTTTATTTAACGGCTATCATTGGATTGATCAAGTTACGAAAGTGATTGCGGATAAACGAGGGTTAACGACAGTTTATTTTGAAGATGGTCTTTTTCGTCCTTATACGATTACATGTGATGCAAAAGGCATTAATGCGAATGCATCTGTGCCGCAGAATCTTGAATTTTATGATTCGCTATCTGTTAATAAAAAGCGGCTCAAAGATTATTTGTTTAAGCCGGAAAACAAAGCACTGCTGAAACGGACGAAGGAAGATCTTGTCCGTATCGCTTTTGTAAAAGGATTAAGCATGTTTGGCAGCTTCTTACACATTGCGCCAAAGCTGTATGTACACATCACTTTTTGGCAGGCAGTCAAATATTTCACATTTAAGAAAACATTTAAGTATCGAAAATCAAATGAGTTAAATTTAGAAGAGGAATATATTTTCTTGCCATTTCAAGTTTCGCGGGATACCCAAATTTTCTATAACTCCCCTCATATCCAAACGATGGAGCAATTACTCGAAACCGTACTTGCGGCAGTTAAACACTTAAATGAAACAGAAAATCGCAATATAAGAATCATTGTGAAAGAGCATCCAGAAGATATGGCTCGTAATAATTACAAACAGCTAAAAAAAGCTTATCAAAACAGCAAAGATGTTGTGTTTATTCAAAAATATAACATTCATACGTTAATCGAAAAGGCGCTTGCAGTTATTACGGTTAATTCAACAGTTGGAATTGAGGCCCTTTCAAAACATAAAAAAGTAATTACACTTGGAAATGCGTTTTACAATATAAACGGCATTGTCACACATTGCAAACATCCAGAAAAGCTTGGAGAAACATTAGTTTCTGCGTTAAAAGAAAAAATAAACAAGAAGCGAATTGATCAATTTCTCTACTATTTAAGATTTGAATATCAAATAGAAGGAACAATTAATTCACCGAGTCGTGTGACAGCTAAAAATGTCGCTGATCGACTTGAAACGCTTTCTTGAACATTTTTTCCCTCAATGTAAAAAAAACTTGTAAAAAAATGACTTTTCGCCTTTTATTTTGATCAAGGAGTCTTTATAATAAGATTTTGTTAGGAGCGTGAAAACATGAAAGTTATCGGTGTGATTCCTGCCCGCTATGGTTCCACAAGATTTCCAGGCAAGCCGCTCGCACTTATTAACGGTAAGCCGATGGTACAGCGTGTATATGAGCAGGTAATTAAAAGTAAAGAACTTGATAAAGTAGTTGTTGCAACCGATCATGAAGACATCAAAAAAGTTGTCGAAGAGTTCGGCGGCAATGTTGTGATGACAAAAACTGATCATGAAACAGGTTCTGACCGCATGGCTGAAGTAACAACAAAAGTAGATGGCGATTTCTATGTAAACATTCAAGGAGATGAGCCGTTAATTCGTCCTGAATTAATTGACGCCCTTGTACAAGCTGCAAAAGAAACACCAGATACCGTGGTTACAGCAAAAACTGTGCTTCAAAACGCGGAAGATGCTGAAAATCCTAACGTTGTAAAAGTAGTTACAGATAAAAATGGTTTAGCATTATACTTCTCCCGTTCCCCGATTCCATATAATCGCTCTGGGAAAGAAGTTACGTATTATAAACATCTTGGCATTTATGGCTATCCAAAAGAGATTATTAATGAATTTGTTCAACTTCCTGCTTCCACTCTTGAAAGTTTAGAGGTGCTTGAACAGCTTCGTTTATTAGAAAATGGTTATCACATTAAAGTAGTCGAAACAGCGTATGATGCTGTGGGGGTCGACACACCAGAAGATATTGGTAAAGTAGAAAAAATCCTAGGAGGCGTCAAGCATGTCTAAAACAGTTGTATTAAATGAAAACATTACATTTGGTGGAAACAATCCATTCGTATTAGTAGCAGGTCCATGTGTCATTGAAAATGAACAGCTAATTATGGAAACTGCTGAACAGCTTAAAGAAATCACAACAAAATTAAACATTCCATTCGTATTTAAAGCATCATTTGATAAAGCAAACCGTTCATCAATCCATTCGTTCCGCGGTCCTGGTCTTGAAGAAGGTCTTGAAGTTCTTAAAAAAGTAAAAGAACGCTTCAATGTGCCTGTGACATCTGATATTCATGAGCCAAATCAAGTAGAAAAAGCAGCAGAAGTTCTTGATATTCTTCAAATTCCCGCATTTTTATGCCGTCAAACAGATTTATTAGTGGCTGCAGGAAAAACAGGCAAAATCGTAAACGTGAAAAAAGGTCAATTCCTTGCACCTTGGGATATGAAAAACGTTGTTACAAAGCTTCAAGAATCAGGTAACGAAAACATTCTTCTGACAGAGCGTGGTTCAACATTCGGTTACAACAACTTAGTTGTCGACATGCGTTCTTTAATTACAATGCGTGAGCTTGGTGCTCCAGTTGTATTTGATGCCACACACAGTGTGCAAATTCCTGGTGGAAACGGTACATCAACTGGCGGTAAGCGTGAATTTGTACCATACTTATCACGTGCTGCGGCAGCTGTTGGTATTGATTCAATCTTTATGGAAACACACCCAAATCCTGATGAAGCAAAATCTGATGGACCGAACATGGTGAAACTTTCTGAGCTTGAAGAAGTATTAAAACCAATTCAAGAAATTGATCGTTTAATTAAAAACTACTAAACAATAAAGGGGACTTGCATTAATGCTCAAAATGAAGACAGACTATACTCAAAGTGTCAAGGAAGTATTAGAAAAAGAAGCACAGGGAATTTTGGACTTACGTGATTCAATTGGAGAATCCGTTTCAGATGCGATTAATCTAATTCTAGGATGCAGCGGGAGAGTGGTCATTACGGGCATTGGCAAGTCTGGTATTATTGGACGTAAAATTAATGCCACATTTGCAAGTACCGGCACACCTTCTCTTTATCTGCATCCTTCAGAAGGACTGCATGGCGATCTCGGCATGGTTACACCGAACGATGTTGTAATTGCGATTTCAAACAGTGGTGAAAGCGATGAAGTGTTAAACCTTCTTCCTTCCATTAAAAGAATTGGTGCGAAATTGATTGCGATTGTAAAAAATCCAGATTCAACGCTTGGTCGAAAAGCAGATGTGGTGTTATGTCTTGGTAACGTGAAAGAAGCATGTCCGCTGGGACTTGCGCCAACAACGAGTACAACTGTTACGCTTGCGTTAGGCGATGCAATTGCGGTTGCGCTTCTTGAAGCAAGAAGATTTCAACCGGAAGATTTTGCGCTTTATCATCCGGCTGGATCACTTGGAAGAAAGCTATTATTAACTGTAGATGATGTATTGGCAACGACTCGGAAAAATCCAATGGTATTTAGCGGGGAAACAGTGAAAGATTCACTGTTCCAAATGACAGCCCAAGGGTTAGGGGCAACTTCTATTGTTGATGAGGATAATAGATTAGTTGGTATTTTAACAGATGGTGATATTCGCCGTGCGTTCACATTATCACATGATATTTTAGATCATAAAGTCGATGATTTATGCAACCTAACCCCTGTCATTATTCGAAGCGGTGCGCTTGCAAGTGAAGCTCTTACGCTTATGGAAGAGCGTAAAATTAACGTACTGCCGATTCTTGATGAAGAAAATCGCCCAGTTGGTATGCTTCATATTCATGACCTAATGATGCTTGGGTTATAGGAGGTTTTCGATATGAAAGCTATTAAACTAGTAGTACTAGATGTTGACGGTGTATTAACAGACGGTAAATTGTATATTGGTTCTGATCGTGAAGAATATAAAGCTTTTCACACACAAGACGGCATGGGCATTAGTCTTGCCCGCTATACTGGCGTGAAAATCGCAATTATTACCGGCAGAAACTCTCCGTCCGTTGAAAAGCGTGCCAATGAATTAAAAATTGATTATGTCTACCAAGGCATTCATGATAAATTAACTGTTCTTGAAGAACTAAAAGCAGAACTGCACATTGATTCGGATGAAATTTGTTATATTGGTGATGATATTAATGACCTGCCAATTCTGCAAAATGTTGGCTTTCCGGCTGCCCCAAACAATGCCGTACCATTTGTGAAAGAGCATGTGAAGTATATCGCAAAGTTAAACGGCGGCGAGGGTGCTGTACGAGAAATACTTGATCATCTTTTAGCACTTCAATGTGATTATAATGCACTGCTTTCTGATTATCTTGGCGGCAAAGTAAAAGTCACTCAATAAAAGCAAGTAAAGGAGTTGTTTGTAGTTAGCAAAAAAATGGAACAATGTGTACAAAAATAGACAAACGTGTTTATATACGTTTGTCATCATTTAATCCTTTTCGTATTAATTCTAATATAGCAGATGTTCTTGTTGTTATTCCTTGATCCTGTTGGTAATCTTCTATCTTTTTTAATATTGATTCTGGAATACGCATATCAATCCTTACTCTTTTATCACTCATATTATCACTCCTTTTACTTGTATCGTACACAAAAATACCGTACAATACAACTGTGCAGAAAATTAATGTACAAGAAAGGAGTGAGAGTATGAAAAAAGCTTACAAAGTGGAAATCAACCCAACGGAACAGCAAGAGCAGAAGATTAAACAAACCATTGGTGTCTGTCGATACGTTTATAATTTGTATTTATCCAAAAACAAAGAAACCCATGAGAAAGAAAAAAAATTCATGAGTGGTTATGATTTTTCAAAGTGGTTAAACAATGTACACACAAAACAAGCCGACCAATGGATTAAAGACGTTTCAAGTAAAGCTGTCAAACAATCTGCGATGAATGCTGAAAGGGCCTTTAAGAATTTTTTTAAGGGGTTAACTAAGTTCCCTCGATTTAAGAAAAAGAAGAATCAAGATGTAAAAGCCTATTTTCCTAAAAATAACAAAACGGACTGGACGGTTGAACGTCATCGAGTAAAGATTCCTACGATTGGATGGATGAAGGTTAAAGAGTATGGTTATATCCCAACAAATGCAATCGTGAAAAGTGGAACTGTTTCACATAAAGCAGGAAGATATTATGTTTCTGTGTTGTGTGAAGTAGACGCAAAAAATAATCAAATGAACACAAACGATGGAATTGGTGTTGACTTAGGGATAAAAGATTTTTCTGTATGCAGTCATCATGAGAATTTTGGAAATATCAACAAGACTCTTCACGTTAAGAAAATCGAAAAGAAATTAAAGCGCGAGCAGCGTTCTCTATCTCGCAAATACGAAAACCTAAAAAAGAAAGGTGGTGAAACTGCTGCTAAAAAGAGAGCGAACATCGACAAAAACTTGTTACGTCTTCAAAAAATTCATGCTCGATTAACGAATATTCGAGAAGAATATGTTAGAACTGTCGTCAATTCTTTGGTAAAAGCCAAGCCAAAGTATATTACAATCGAAGACTTAAACGTTAAAGGAATGATGAAGAATCGTCATTTATCTGATTCGATCCGTAAACAGAAATTCTATCGCTTTAAACAGTGGTTAACTTCAAAATGCAGGGAACATGAAATCGAACTTCGAATGGTTGATCGTTTTTATCCTAGCTCTAAAACGTGTTCTTGCTGTGGATTTAAGAAAGTTGAGCTTAGTTTATCAGAGCGAGTTTTTAAATGTGACAACTGCGACATGGAATTAGATCGGGACTTTAACGCAAGTCTGAATTTGAAATATGCAGCAGAATATACCATTGTCACCACACGATAAGGTATATATGTACGGTGGGCTACATCGGAATTAACGCTTGCGGAGTGTCATACAGACTGTGGTAGCGAGCAAGTGGCGAAGCAGGACACGTAGAAGCAAGAAACGATCTAGCATAGACGTAAACAAACACTTTTGTCTATGTTTTTAGTAGCAGATGCGGAATCGTGAGTAATTGTCCAATATGTACAAAACACAGCAATCTACAAGACGCACTACATGAAACAGACCATTGGGTGATCACCCACGGTCCCCTCGATTCTCAGCTTCTAGGCTATTTATATATTGAGCCGAAGCGCCACGTTGAGAACTGGGCTGAATTAACGGCTGATGAACTTTCAGAAATCGGCATGCTCATTCAAAAAGCCGAAGCTGCTGTAAAGAAAGAAACCAACATTGATAGACTGTATGTGGTCACAATTAGTGAAGCGGTTCGTCACCTCCATTTTCATCTTATCCCAAGAGAAGAGGGCAGTGACGTGAAGGGCCTTCCGTTAATTGAGCAGGCGACTCAACAGAAAGTAAAAAATAATGAACATATAATGAGTGAAGAGTTTTATGTGGAGAAAATAGCAAAAATTAAGCAGCACCTAACAGAGATCGGCTAAAGTTTGGGATAGTTTTTTAGGATATACCCCAGTTTACAAAGAAAACTTCTCTTAGAAATCAGCATGTTAGCTCTTAATTCACTTGCTAATACTCGTTTTTATGAAACAATGCAGGTGCAGATACCTGCTTTTTTCTTGTTATGATACTGTACAAACGATCCGCTCCATTTTAAGGTTTGATGGAGTTTAAATACAAAAAAATAGGGTGTTTCAGCATGATATCCAACCATTTGTCAAAAATAAAAGAAAATCAAAACTTTATTTGGGTGTTAACAAAACGTGAAATAAAATCCCAATATAAACAATCTATTTTAGGCGGTCTTTGGATTATTCTTCAGCCGTTATTTCTTATTATGATTTTAACAGTTGTATTTTCTCTTTTTGTAAGACTGCCAAGTGAAGGACTTCCATATCCTTTATTTTTAACAGCTGCTATTATTCCGTGGCGGTTTTTTACAGGGGCAGCTGGAGGGGCACCAAAGATTATTACCGGCTTTGCGGGAATTATTAAGCAGAGGAACTTTTACCGACCGGCGCTTGTTTTTGTGAAGTTAGTATCTGAAATGATTTCATTCTTATTTGCTTCCATTAGTATTTTACTTCTTATGTTATATTATGGGGTAATGCCGGGGGTTAACTCATTTTATGCCATTCTTATTTTTGCAGTTCAATTGATTTTAACGTTAGGGGTTATGTTTATTTTAGCGGCTACCAATGTGTATGTTCGCGACATTGGCTTACTAACACCGCTTGTAATGAGAGTATGGTTTTACTTAAGTCCAATTATTTATTCTTATAGTTTTATACCCATTCAGTATCAGCCATATTTAGCTTTAAATCCGATGACGGGAATTATTGATGGTTATCGCCGCACCCTTCTGCACAACCAACTGCCTGATTTTACATTATTAACGTATTCGTTTGTGTTTGGATTGGTTGTATTACTCATAGGATGGTTTACGTTTTTGAAGCTTGAGAAAAACTTTGCCGATGTAATATAAAAAAGTAGGGGTTTTTTATATGAAAGATTATGCGATACAGTTAAGAGATGTAGGAAAACGATATTCGAAGTCTGGAAAAGTAAAAGGGCTGCGAGAAATCCGCAATAAGCTGCTCGGAAAAAAGAGCGGCATGGATTATCATTGGTCATTAAAAGATGTTTCTTTATCGATTAAGAAAGGTGAATCTGTTGCGATAATCGGCGGCAATGGTTCTGGAAAAAGTACACTGCTTAAATTGATTTTAGGAGTTACTTCACCAACAAGAGGTGAGATTAATATAAACGGCAATATTGGCGGACTTATTGAGCTTGGAGCTGGCTTTCATAAAGAAATGACAGGTCGAGAAAATATTTATATTAATGGCGCCATCCTAGGTTTGTCTGAACAGCAAATTTCTGAAATCATTGATGACATTATTGAATTTGCTGAACTGGAAGACTTTATTGATACACCAATCAAAATGTACTCTTCTGGTATGAAAGTTCGGCTTGGTTTTTCGATTGCGATTCATGTTGATATGGAAATTGTTCTCCTTGATGAAGTATTAGCTGTTGGGGATGCCTCTTTCAGAAAGAAAGCACTAGCGGCAATAAAAGACTATTTGCATGGAAAAACGATTGTGTTTGTTTCTCACAGCAACAGTCAAATGAGAGATATTTGTGAAAAAGGCATTGTGCTTCATAAAGGCAAGAAATTGTTTGAAGGAGAGCTTAATGAAGCATTAGCATTTTATGAAGAAGAAATTGTTAATAAAAAGAAGAAATCAAGAGTCATGGAAAGTGCTGCAGCTAAATGAGCAAGGTTAAACAAATTATAAAAAGCATGTTAAATGCCGGACAGCTTTTTGTAAAACTTATTCAGTGGACAATCAATCCACTTCATACTGATAAACAAAAAGTTGCCTTTGTTTTCAATGTCTCTAAATGGAAGCAATCTTATATAAGGTCTTATTTATCAACTTATAAAGTTGTCTTTGTTCCTGCCGCAGAAAAGCTGTGGGGACTTTCCTTTGTGTTTAAAAGAACGCCAAATAAAATATTTGTTGTTTGGGGCTATAAAGAAGATAAGAAAATTAGCCAATATGCTGAGACACATGGAATACAAGTAGTGCGTATAGAGGATGGATTTGTACGTTCAGTAGGCTTAGGAGCGATGCATACCGCTCCCTTTTCTTTATGCATGGATTGGAAAGGAATGTACTTTGATTCCACAAAGCCTAGTGATTTAGAAGAGTTGTTAAATACGTATCACTTTAATAATGATCCTCTTCTTCTTAAAAGAGCTGTACACTGCATTAAAATGTTGAATGAACTTGGGATAAGCAAATATAACCATGTTAAAAAAAGAGAGATAGCAGAACTATATGGGCCGAAGACGAAAAAACGTGTCCTCGTTATCGGTCAAGTGGAAGATGATGCTTCTATCAAAATGGGCAGCGATAAGCGTTGGACAAACAACGATTTGGTAAGACTGGCACGTAAAGAAAACAGTGATGCTGAAATTATTTATAAACCCCATCCCGATGTATTAACAGGGAGACGGTTGAAGCAGTCAGATCCGAATGAAATTAAGGATATTGCAAAAGTTATTGAAGAACCGCTTAGTCTTGTTGATTCTCTAAAAACGATTGACCATGTTTATACGATTACATCTTTATCAGGCTTTGAAGCATTAATTCGTGGAATTAAAGTAACTACTGTAGGTGCTCCGTTTTATTCAGGCTGGGGATTAACGGATGACAGACAACTAGTTACACGGAGAAAAAGGAAACTCACAACGGAAGAATTATTTGCTGGAGCTTATATTCTTTATCCGAAGTACATAGATCCCTATCGTAAAGAAGTAATTACGATTGAAGAAGCCATTGAACGGATTAGTCAAGCTGAGTAAAAACAATACGAGCAATAATCTTTGCTTATGAGGTGAAAGAAATGGGGAAGTTTAAAAAAACAGTAAAGAAAGCAGTTGGCAATAAAACTTTTATTAAATTAGCGATCTTGCAAAAGAAATTAACACCAAAAATTAAAACAGATAAACCAGTCGCATTACTAGTTGGTTTTAGCAAATGGAAATATGATTTTATCCAAGCTTACTTACAGGAATATGACGTGATCTTTGTAAAAGACAGTGAAAATGTGGATCGAGTCGTAAATCTTGCAGAAAAATATCAAGATCGGGTTATTATGGTGTGGGGTTATAAAGATAGCTTAAAACTGAAAAAATATGCAGAAAATAAAGAAATTCCTTACTACCGAATGGAGGATGGCTTTATTCGCTCTGTCCAACTAGGTGCTTCCCATAGTGTTCCTCTTTCACTCTGTATTGACTCTCAAGCATTGTATTATGACGCTGAAAAGCCGAGTGATTTAGAAGATCTGCTTAATACCTACGATTTTGATGGCGACAAAGAACTGCTTAAGCGTGCAGAACACTGCATGCAAAGTCTTAATGAATTAAATATTAGTAAGTATAACAATGTTGGTGCAAAAAACATTGAAGAAATTTACGGAAAAAAAGAACGGAAGCGAATTTTAGTTATTGGTCAAGTTGAGGACGATCAATCAATTAAACGAGGTTGCTCAAAACAAATGACCAACAATGATTTAGTATGGCTTGCCAAAACAGAAAATCCGGATGCTGAAATCATCTATAAGCCGCATCCAGACGTTTTATTCGGAAAGCGTGCGATGCAGTCAAATCCTAATGATGTTAAATCGATTGCACAAGTGATTACAGAGCCGCTTAGTATCACAGATGCGTTTCAAACCATTGATCATGTGTATACTATTACATCCTTATCAGGCTTTGAAGCATTACTAAGAGGAATTCCCGTTACAACATTAGGAGCACCATTTTATTCAGGCTGGGGTTTAACAGATGATCGCCAAACGGTTGAAAGAAGAAAAAGACAGCTCTCCTTACAAAACGTATTTGCAGCAGCTTATATGCTATACCCAAAGTATTTTAATCCCTTTACAAAAGAAGAAATCACCATTGAAGAAGCGATTGAACTTATTCATAACTTAAAGCAAATCGAGCATAACAAACCTCCTGAAGAGCCTTCAATTGAAATAAATGAAAGAGGGAAGATCGGGATTTTATCAAAAGGAATTCAAGCTATTCCTAACTTACAATCTTTCTTAAAAGGCGAAGTTGAATTTAATCCAGCTAAACATGCTGTTGAGTTAAGTTATATTGCGGGATGGGGAATGAAGCCAAGCGCTCAAAAAGCGATTGCATTTAGCCGAAAATACAATGTTCCTTATCTTGCCTTAGAAGATGGTTTTCTCCGTTCGGTCGGATTAGGGGTGAATGGTGCGCCGCCTTACTCGATTTGTATGGATGATGCCGGCATTTATTATGATGCAACCCGTCCTTCTCGACTTGAAAATATTTTAAACAGCTCAGGATGGGAGACGGAAGAACTTCTCGCCGATGCCGAAAAAGCAATAACATTGATCCGTGAAAATTATTTAAGTAAATATAACCAAGCCCCGATGATTGGTTCAAATGTTTTCAAGGAAAATGGCAAAGAAAGAGTATTAGTCGTTGATCAAACGCTTGGCGATATGTCGATAACGCTTGGCTTAGCGGATCAAAACCGTTTTAAGGAAATGTATGAAGCGGCCAAACAGGATCATCCTGATGCTGATATTTATGTAAAAACACATCCTGATGTTATTTCAGGGAAAAAAGAAGGTAATTTAACTGTTGAAGATGTAGATAGTGCCACAACATTTATATACGATGAGTGCAATCCTCTTTCTTTAATAGAAAAAGTGGATAAAGTATATGTTGTAACGTCACAGCTAGGCTTTGAAGCCCTGCTTATGAACAAGGAAGTGTATTGTTTTGGAATGCCGTTTTATGCAGGCTGGGGCATTACAAACGATCGCTTAATAACAGCAAGAAGACAAGAAAAACGCAGCGTAACAGAAGTGTTTGCAGCAGCGTATCTTCTCTATCCGCGCTATATCAATCCAAGAACTGGCTTACCAGGCACAATTTTTGATGTAATTGATTATTTAATTGAACATAAGGTTTAACCTGAATAGATAGGCATAAAGCATAATTTTAATGAGGGATGTTATCCTAAACTAAAAGCGAAAACATTTCAAATGCTTGTGTAAACAATGAGATAAATTAAATATAGAAGTAGGTAAAGAAAGGGTGGAAGATAGCATGGGGAAGTTTTCATTTAAGAATGTTCTTTTCATGTCTAATTTTACAATTGATATGGGAGACCCAAATTTTCGAACAGGTGCTTATACAAAATATCTTGATCCATTAGCTAACACGTTATCCAAAGTAAATAATTTAGATGTTAAATTTTTACTATCTAAGCATACGTTTGAATCAGTTAAAAGAGAAGCAAAGCCAACAAAAATTAACAATAACAACAGCTTTATCGTTGATTATGGAAGAGATACAGATATTTTTGGTTTTGGAGATGCCTTTATTCGTAAGTCATACAATGATAATTTCACTTCAGAAGAGCGTGCCTACATAAATGGATACTTTAAATCATTATTTAAAGGCTGGGAGCCTGACTTAATCATTTGTTGGGAGTTTCCAACAACTATTTTTCGAGCAATGTTTCCAAATGCTTTAGTAATTGATTTGATGCCAGGTCTCTTCATGCGCCCGCCATACCCACGAACAATTTCTCTTGATCCAGTTGGGTTGTATAAAGATAGTGTTTTCGGTGAAGGAGATTTAAGTACAGTAAAAGCAACTCCTGGAGAACTTGAAGCATATTACAGCATTCACAACAAATTTGAAGCATTTTATGAAGAGAATGCAGTAAAAGAGTTAATTCTTTCAAAACTAAAAGGATCAGAGCGGTTTAAGAAATTTATATTAGTACCTCTGCAAATCTCGCAATATTTCGGGTTTTACGAGAACTGCAGTTATGATTCTCAATTCGATTTCTTAATTGATGTATTAAAGAACACACCTGAAGATACAGGGGTTATTGCGACTCAATATGTAAGTGGTTTTGTTCAAGAGAAAGCCATTAATGATAAAAATATTGATTTCTTAACTTCTAATTTCCCTAATTTCTTGTATTCAAAGGAATTTGAAAAAGTGGATAATATTTCTCAATTTATTGTTCCGTGGGCAGATGCGACATGCTCGATTTCAAGTACGATTGGTCTGCAAGCTAAGTTTTATAACCGTAAATTAATTTCTCCATCTCGTTCACACTTAGCACATCTTGCTGATCAAACAAACTTAAAAACGCAGCAGTACAGTGAGGAAAACAATAATGATCATATTATGGCGCTTATGCTTAGCAGACAGACTTTCCTAGAGTCTCGATTATTAGGAGAGCCGGATTACCTTGCTTCTATATTTACAGAAATGGCAGCAAACAAAGCGAAAGGAAAATCTGGGATTGACCTTCTTCCTAATAAAAATGTTGTAAAAAGTGTAAAAGAAAACCCGCTTCATTATAGTACCGCTTCATCTAATCGTGCTGCAGTACGTCAGTTAAACCGTCTTGGTCATAAAGGCTTTCACCAAGATACCGATTATTTAGAAAGATTAGTCAAGCAAATCAAAGAAGCAAGTGTCGTATCATTTGATGTATTTGATACCCTGCTTTGCAGAGCGGTATTTAAGCCGGAAGATGTATTTGCAATTATGCAAAAGGAACTTTCAGAAGGCAAACACTCCATTGAAGTACCGAATTATATCACTCAAACATTTGCTCAACTGAGAGCTGGAGTCGAGCGCCAATTACGCCGAGAGCGTGATGCTGAACTTGCTGTTAAAGCAGAAGGCACAGTGGAGGAAATCACAATTCATGAAGTGTACTCTTTAATGATTGAGCGCTTTGGTGGAAAGTTAAGTGATGTACAAAAGCTTATTGATTTAGAGCAAAAGATTGAATGGAGTGTGTTAAAAGCACGTCCGGTTGGGAAATTCCTGTTTAATGAAGCGATAAAAGCCGGAAAGCCTGTTATTATTATTTCGGACTTTATCCATGAAGAGGCGTTTGTAGCTCGTGCCCTTTCAAATGCAGGGATAACAGAATATACAACACTTTACGTTTCTTCAAAGATTGGTAAAAAGAAGCATTCAGGTGATTTATTTGGACATGTTGCTGAAGAATTAAATGTTGATACAAGTACAGTGTTACATATTGGAGATAATCCAATTGGCGACTTAGAGCGTGCTGGAGCAGCAGGCTGGAATTCTGTACGAATTTCTTCAGCACGTGAGAGAGCGTTAGAAATTTTAAAAGAGCGCAAATTATCACCAAACATTGTCAATAACAGCTTCTTTTTAAGAACGGCACTCTCTATGTTTGCAGAAGAATTTTATCAAATTAAAACGTTTAAAGATGTAAATGAAGTAATAGATCCAAATAAAGACAGAGGCTTTTTAGAAAATGGGGTGGAATTTGGTTTCTTAGCCTTAGGCCCTCTTTTATATTCATTCTCAGAATGGATTATTGAGCAGGCGAAGGAAAAGAACTGCGATGCTATTCTATTCTTTGCAAGAGATTGTTATTTACCGAGTAAAATTGTAAAGAAAATTCTTGAAGCACGCGGTGAAGCTGAAAAATTTGATGTTCATTATATTGCAACATCACGCCGCGGATTGATGGGGTTAAACCTTCAATCACCTGAGGATTTCTTTAAAATTCGCATTGATGATTATGCGAGAAAAAATCCTTTCTCGATGCTGCTTGAAAATCGCTTTGGATTAGATCCATATGCAATTTCAGATCATATCCTTACGCGTTGGAGTGTGGAAGATATTGATATTCCTGTTGGTAAGTTAACACCAGCTGCCATATATGGTATCGTCTACGAACATGTTTCCGAAAATTGGGCAGAGGTACGTAAGCCTTTTGATGAAAAAAGACGTGCTTACAAGAAATATTTACAGCAGCAGGGTATTGATTTAGGCAAGAAAACACTTGGAGTTGACTTCGGTTATAAAGGATCCACACATCGAATGATTAATTCTATTTTCGAACAGGAACTGCAGCCTGCGTTCTTTATGACTTATTCTGATGATTTTGGTCATGATCCAATTGAAAATGCGGAAAGTTATTATTTAAAGAATATTAATCCAGCCTATAAATCAGATATTATGTTAAGTCATAATCTCATTATTGAAACACTTGTCAATGAAGCAACAGGAAGCTTAATTGAAGTGGTAGAAGATAAGTCTTCTGAAATTAGAGTTATCAAAGAAGAGCTTGGATCGGCAGAACACCTTGCAAAAGTAAATGCCATTCATCGCGGCGTGCTTCAGTTTGCTGATAGCTGGCTTCGTATTTTTAAAGATAACCCGGATCTTACTTCAATTGAAGCAAATTCAGCTGAATATTTATTAGATACGGTTTTAAGAAAGCCATCTAAACGTGAAGCAGAGGTTTTAAAGGGGATGTTGTTTGATAATGCTTTTGCAGGTCATAATAAACGATACATCCTTACACCGAACGAAGGTGCACCAGACTCTGAAAGCATTTGGAAAGAGGGGCATAAAGCATTATACTCTGCTAATGCTAAAGCACCAGTAAAAAAGCCGAGTCCAAAACCAACAGCACCAGTAAAAGCTGCTAGTGTTCAACAACAACCAGCAAAAAATCCGGCACCAAAACCAGCAGTCCAAAAGCAGCCGGCAAAAAGCCCGAAACCAAAAACAGCTGCACCAGTAAAAAACAATAGTAAAAAGCCTCAAATACCTGAGGTCTCGCTAAAAAATAATAACATTATTGTGAATGGTACAAGCTATCCAAAAGATATTCATTCACTACGTGTCCTGCATCGTAATACATTTGTAGAATCGATAGCTTTACTAGCAAAGCTATCCCCTTCTAAGGAAGTAATAGCTGATTATGCAAATATGGTAAAAGATCATCCGAAAAAATACGTTGCTGCCAAGCTTCTTAAGGACTACGGTGGGATCAGCAATGCTAATATTAGCAAAAAAGATAAGTTGAAAAGTTATTTAAGTTTGTTAGGTAAGAAATAATTTGATGAAAAATCCCAGCGTCTAGTAAAAAAAGCGTTGGGATTTTTTTGAGAGAGCTGCAGCTGTATTAAATAAAAATTAACAACCAAGCAGCATAATAATAGCTTAGATAAGGAGCATAGATAAATGATAAATGATAAGTATATTGATATAAAAAGTGATTATATAAAGATTGTTAAAAAAGGCGAGCACTTGCCCACTTTAGTGGCGTTTACAAATGCAGGAGTGCCAAAAGGTAAATTTAAGCCATATAAAGCGATATTAAATGTTGAAGCGAATATTATTTTTCTTAATGACAAAAATTATCGTTGGTATACTGGAGGAATTGATGGACTCACAGATAACTGTGAAAATTCGGCCGTGAAAATTGTTGAAATGGCAAGGGAAATTGGTAATGGAAAGGTTTATACGTTTGGTTCCTCAATGGGTGCTTTTGGTGCTACTTTATATGCTATGTTAGGTAATGCTGACGGATGTTTAGCATTTTCCTTAGAATCAAAACTGGGGTATGAAGGTTCTAGAAGCAGTCGTTCAAAATATATTATGGAAAATAAAAATATAATAAAATATAATGACTTAAAACTATTGATACAGGAAAAGAAGGTTCCGTTAACTTTGTTTGTCCCAGAAAATGACGAATCTGACTTATTTGGCGCCCATCATATTCTTCATCTTGAAAATATAAAGATAACGTCAATTAGAGGTTCAGAACACCCAGGACTTCAACTTTTTCAAAATGGTGATTTAGAAAAATTGGTAAACGAGTATGTAAGGAATGGTTCTATTATATCTTC
Organism: Bacillus taeanensis; assembly: GCF_003318295.1. Lineage (GTDB taxonomy): Bacteria > Bacillota > Bacilli > Bacillales > UBA6769 > Maribacillus > Maribacillus taeanensis. The sequence goes on along the minus strand of NZ_QOCW01000015.1, from coordinate 55,262 downwards.
TTACCAAAGAAGGGGTACTATTTTTGAAAACCCTGATTGTATTCCAGAAATTTATAATATTTTTAGAAAGAAAAACTCATTAACTAAGCAGGATTGGTTAAATTCTTTATTAGAATTGTCTCAGCAGTGGCCTACTGTGCCATTTATTCAACTGCGATTAGGAGAAGCATATTATGCAAATGGTCATCCACAAGGTGCGGAATTAAGTTGGAGAAAAACAATAGAATTATCTGATTATCAGTATGAGGCATATGTTAAACTTGGTTCTCTATTGAGACGGAAAGGGCAGTTGAAAGAAGCTCTCTCCTTAATTGAAAAAGGAATAGAAATAAATCCACTTTTTGCCCATGGCTATGCAAATTTAGGTTTAGTTTACTTTGATTTGCAGCAATTTGATCTCGCTGAGAAATTTGCAAGGAAAGCCATTGAAATTAACGGTGGAAATATTGGATTTCAAAAAAACTTGGCAAAAATACTGGTTGAATCGGCTAAAATAAAAATGACCGAAGCAAATGACATTTACTTAAAACTTACAAAATGAACAGGTATATGATTAACAACTTTTTGATTTCTAAGAAGGTTAGCTCTTAGAAATTAGAGTGTAGGTCAATAAAGAAGGTGAAAAAGATGGAGAACCATTCCGGTTCTCCATCTTTTTTTCTATTCATTTGTTTCGCTATTTTCATCCGTTTCCTCAGGCTCACTATTTACAGGCTCTTCTTCAACCACCTTCTCAAACACAGCACTAACAGATTTATTTCCATCCATTGTTACACTCGTTGTTGCACTGCTTGAAGAGGAAGCACCTACCCAGCGGACGAATGTCCAGCCGTCTGCTGGATTTGCGGTTAGTGTTACCGTTGTTCCTTCAGGGAACGTGGAGCCGCCAGAACTTCTGCTAATTGAGCCGCTGCCGACAACAAGAGTTGAAAGTGTGTACTGCTTTATTTCAGGCGCTTTTTTGGCAAAGACGGCGCGTACACTTCTATTGCCATTCATTGTCACGACTGCTGAAGAAGACGTACCGCTAACATCGCCTTCCCAGCGCACGAACTTCCAGCCCGCACTCGGTGAAGCACTTACCGTTACTTGCGTTCCTGCTGGGAAACTGCTACCTGAGCGGCTCTTTGAAACCGTTCCTTCACCTGTTTTACTAACAGAAAGCAAATAACTGTCAGGATCTGGTTCAGGTTGTGCTTCTTCTTCCACTTTCGTAAAGACGGCGCGCAGTGATTGATTGTTATCCATCACCACGGTAATTTGAGCCGCTGTCCCAGAAACCGTTCCTTCCCAGCGCTCAAACTTCCAACCTTCAGCAGCTCTTGCTGTTAATACAATTGATTCATTATGTGAGAAAGTTGTATCAAGAGAACTTCTTAAGATTTGCCCTTCACCGCTTGATGAAAGAGATAATGTATGACCAATTCGTTCAAATACAGCATGAATTGCCATATGATCGGTCACTTTTACTGTACCTGGGTTATTCGTACCATAGATATCGCCTTCCCAGCGTACGAATTTCCAGCCTTCCTGCGGCTGTGCTGTAAGTGTAACCACGCTATTTAAAGGATAAGAATCCTGCTCAGGAGAAAGCAAAACCGTTCCTTCTCCAGTGACTTCTGTTGTTACTGTGCGGCTGTCTCCTTCGATAAGCACTTCAACTTCTGTTTCAAACTCTTCATAAGAAATTGTAATAATTTCTTTTCCTTCTTTACGCGCTGTAAAGGATGATTCAGTTCCTTCATTAGCACTTAGGTCACCAAGCTTCTTCTCTAATGTCCACGTTGGAGTAAATGTCATCTCTTCACCAGCAGCATCTTGACCAGTTACTGTTAAAGTGAGACTTTGATCAATGGCAAGTGGTTCAAGCTCTTCAGGTGTTACGCTCATACTTTCTAAGACGTGTTCCTGTACCTTTAGGACAATTTCTCGTGAGATAGAACCAGACTTGGCTGTAATTTTTACTTCTCCACTCTCCTTTCCGAGAAACGTAACGGCTTGTCCTTCATCAATGACTTCAAGTGTGCCAATGCTTTCATCCTCTAGTTCCCACTCTGCTTTCATAGGAATCAAAGCACCTTCTTGTTCCAATACTAAGGATAACTTGTGCTCATAGCCTTTTTGAACGAGGAGACGCTCACTACTAATTTTAATATTTTCTTCTATTTCACTATATTTTGTTTGTAATTCGCTTCCATTTGATTGAGTCATCCCGAGATCTAAAATTTTCAGTGCTGACGTAACGTGTGATAGTTTCACATAAAGAGTTGAAAGCGAAAGATAAAAGGTAGGATCTTCAGGTGCCAGCTTGATTCCTTCCTTTAATACTGTTTCTGCTTCTTTAAACTGTGAGAGCGCCGTATAAGCTTCAGCTAAACCTAATCGCGCTTCCAGATGTAAAGGATCGATTTCTAATACATTTTGATAGGCTTCAATACTTTTTTCAATGTCCTCTTCTTCAAACAATTCAGCTGCCTTTTCATATTGGGCTGAAATGTTATCAGATTGAATCGCATGAACAGTTAGTACTCCCATAAGACCAATAACAATAATGCCGACAAAAATTAATAGTATGTATTTCTTATCCATATTCACCATCTCTTCTAAATAACTTATTTAGTAAAATAATCTATAAATATACCAATTTTTATTATATAGAAATTGATAGGAAAGGAAAAGAGGTTAGACATGAAGAGAGAAGCTTACTAGTAAATCATTAACTATTCCTAGATGAATTTTACTGTAAAAAAATCTACCCAATAAGATAGCGTTTACAAAAACATATATAATAGAAGAAACTCGTCAAAAATATTCGAAAAGAGCAAGAGAAAGATGGCGAATTCCTTCTTCAACTCAATTCTTTTACGAAGTCTCAGCCATTGCCTTTTCTTCTTCTGTTTACTCCACCCATTAGCAAAATTGAAATTGGGTCCTTTTTATCAATTTCAATTCTCTCAATACTTTTTTCAGAGATTTTCTCTATAAGAAGTTCATACATTTCATTTTCTGTATTTTCTACAGAACAATAACGGTAATATGTATAACTGGCAAGGCCTCATACAATAAATCAAACAAATATTTCTAAACTCCAAAATAGTATTTTTATTAGATTTTTACCTCTTTCGGAATTGTGAATATAAGGTATTTTTGCACCTATATGTCGAATTCTGTCTATAACAACCGTTTGAAAATAATTCTAAAGCTAATTATAATGTGTAAGTAAGAAGTTTCCAAAGTGCGTTTTTGTTATTGTAAGTATTTTTTTCCGTTTGTTATAAAAAAGAGTGTTGCATATGTTTACTTATTTTGTAAAAATGAGATAGTGTTATTCTTAACAAAAACTCAACAAAAAAGGACAATTTTCTATGCTATAATACAGAATATAAAAAATCTTACTATTTGGAGGAGAAAATGGAAGAGACAATTAGCTTAAAAGAGGTTTTTGCAGTATTAAGAAAACGATTATCAATGATCTTACTCATTACCATTATTGCTACTGCAACGAGCGGCATCATTTCTTTTTTCTTTATCACGCCAATCTATCAATCTTCAACACAACTTCTAGTGAATCAATCAAAATCCGAAAATCAAATCATAGATCCAAATCAAATTAAATCAAATCTTGAACTTATTAACACCTATAACGTTATTATGAAAAGTCCAGCGATTTTAGAAAAGGTAATTGATGAATTAGATCTTAACAAAACAGCAAGTCAGTTAAACAGCCAAATTAGCGTAAGTGCCGTCAATAATTCACAAGTTATTTCAGTTACTGTAGAAGATCCAGATTCAGCGAAAGCTGCAAAGATTGCGAATACTGTTGCAGCAGTTTTCCAAAAAGAGATTGCAACCATTATGAACGTTGATAATGTAAGTATTCTTTCACCAGCAGAATTAGTGAGTAATCCTTCACCGGTAAAGCCGAATCCTGTGCTTAATATGGCGATCGCATTCGTGGTTGGTTTAATGATTGGCGTAGGACTAGCGTTCTTACTTGAATATCTTGATAATACGGTGAAAACAGAGCAGGATCTTGAGAAGTTACTTGGTTTACCTGTACTTGGTGCAGTTGGAGAAATCAATGTAGGTGAGGGTGCAAGTGCTCCAGGACGCTCTAGAAAACAGAAGTTAGGAAGTGAAAGCCTTGAGTCGTAAAAAAAGAGGATCAATTGTTACGAATAAACAGCGAAGCTTAATTGCTCATTATAAGCCGAAGTCACCGTTTACGGAGCAGTACCGTACCATTCGTACGAACATTCAATTTGCATCTGTTGATCAAGATATCCGGACATTAATGGTTACTTCACCAGGTCCTGGGGAAGGGAAATCAACAACAGCAGCAAACATTGCCGCTGTGATCGCACAGCAAGGGAAGCGCGTCCTGCTTATCGATGCTGATATGCGTAAGCCAACCGTTCACTACACATTCCAAACTTCTAATACACAAGGTGTAACAAATGTGTTAACGAGACAATTAACATTGAATGAGGCTGTATTAGCAACTGAAGTTGAAAACTTATCTATCCTTTCAAGCGGTCCAGTTCCACCGAATCCGTCAGAATTACTTGGGTCAAAGATGATGGATCAGCTGATTGATGAGGCGTTAAAAACATTTGATATGGTGATCTTTGATACACCGCCGATTCTTGCGGTAACCGATGCACAAATTGTCGCAAATCGCTGTCAAGGGTCAGTGCTTGTTGTCTCAAGCGGAAAAACAGAAAATGAAGCAGCACTTAAAGCAAAAGAAAGTCTTGAACATGCCAAAGCAAAGCTTCTTGGTGTTGTGTTAAACCGTAAAGAAATGAAGCAGGGTCAATACCATTATTATTACGGCAATAAATAAAATCGCACATTTTGTGACAATTTAACACAAAATTAACAATTGTGTGTTAAACTATATGTAAAATACAGGTAAGTGCTTTTAATCCATAAATACAGTAAGCATACTGTAGGATAGAAAGGGGGAGAGGTTATGATTGATATTCATTGTCACATCTTACCCGGGGTAGATGACGGTGCACAACATGAAGCGGCAAGTGTTGACATGGCAAAGGCTGCTGCAGCACAAGGCATTACCCACATTATCGCAACACCACACCATAAAAATCGAGAGTGGGATAATGATAAGTCTTCTATCCTGCAGGCTGTTAGTCATTTAAACAAGCTGTTACAAGAGCAGCAAATTCCACTAACAGTGCTGCCGGGACAAGAAACTCGTATTTATGGAGAGATGGTAGCAGACTATGCAGCTGGTAAGTTATTAACGTTAAATGATACGGGCAAATACATCTTTGTTGAATTTCCGTCAAATCATGTGCCGCGTTACACAAATCAGCTTCTTTTTGATTTACAGTTAAAAGGTCTTACACCAATTATCGTCCATCCAGAGCGGAATACAGAAATTATTGAACACCCCGATGTGTTGTATAAGTTTGTGAAAGATGGAGCATTAACGCAGGTAACGGCTTCAAGTGTAACAGGGGATTTAGGGAAGAAAATACAGAAATTCTCAAATCAACTCATTGAACACAGACTTACACATTTCGTAGCATCCGATGCCCATAATACTTCGACAAGACCTTTTCGTTTAAGGGGGTCTTATGACCTAATTGAGAAACAATTTGGAGTAGATGTGAGGTATATGTTTCAGGAAAATACAGAGCTGTTAGTAGAGGGCAAGAATGTATTTGTAGATGTTCCTGAAAGAATTAAGCGAAAAAAGTTTTTAGGATTATTTTAATATAGAAACATAGAAAGGTGGATGAAGATTGAAAAAAGTAAGAAAGGCAATTATTCCAGCTGCGGGCCTTGGTACAAGGTTTTTACCAGCAACAAAAGCAATGCCAAAAGAAATGCTTCCAATTGTTGATAAGCCGACGATTCAATACATAGTTGAAGAAGCGGTGGCATCTGGTATTGAGGACATCATTATCGTAACTGGTAAAGGGAAGCGTGCAATTGAAGACCACTTTGATAAATCATTTGAACTTGAACAAAATCTATTAGAAAAAGGTAAGCTAGACTTATTAGAAAAAGTAGAAGCTTCTACAAATCTAGCAAATATACACTATATTCGTCAAAAAGAACCTAGAGGGTTAGGTCATGCAGTATGGTGTGCACGAAACTTTATTGGAGATGAGCCATTTGCGGTATTGTTAGGTGATGATATTGTACAAGCTGATAAGCCTTGTTTAAAGCAACTAATTGAGCAGTATGAAGAAACAGGTTCATCTATAATCGGTGTGCAAACTGTACCTGATGAGCAAACACATCGCTATGGAATTGTTGATCCATTATTAAAAGAAGATAGACGTTATGGTGTTAGTAATTTTGTAGAAAAACCAGTAGAAGATGCTCCTTCAAATTTAGCGATAATGGGGCGTTATGTGTTGACGTCAGAAATTTTTGTTTTTTTAGAAAAGCAAGAGATTGGTGCAGGTGGAGAGATTCAGTTGACAGATGCAATCCAAGCTTTAAATGAGAGTCAAGAAGTATTTGCATATGATTTTGAAGGTGTTCGTTATGATGTAGGAGAGAAATTAGGGTTTGTTTTAACAACAATTGATTTTTCACTGAAAGATAGTGAGCTAAGATCACAGGTGCTGAACTACCTAGAAAAGACTCTTCAAAAAGAAAAAGTAGACAACTAAATTAATAGAAGGGGGAAAACAGTCTTGGATAACAGTATAATCCGCGCGGGTAAATATACTTCTAATGTTCATGAAACAATAACTATAGAAGAAAGTAGACCTTACAACACAGCAAAGCGTTTACTAGATATTACAGGTGCTTTAATAGGATTAATTTTACTTCTTCCATTGTTTTTTGTTGTGGCGCTTTGTATTAAGTTAGAAGATCCTAAAGGTCCGATCTTATTTAAACAAATAAGAGTAGGGAAAAATGGAAAAGAATTTAATATGTACAAGTTTCGCTCTATGGTATCTAATGCAGAAAAACTGCTTGAACAGTTACTAGAAAAAAATGAAACGACCGGTGCAATGTTTAAAATGAAAAATGATCCTAGGGTTACTAAAATTGGACGTTTTATTAGAAAAACAAGTATTGATGAACTTCCACAACTTTGGAATGTTCTAAAAGGTGATATGAGCTTAGTAGGTCCTCGTCCGCCATTGCCTAATGAGGTTGAACAGTATACGGATTATGATAGACAGCGTTTGCTCGTTGTGCCTGGGTGTACAGGTTTATGGCAAGTTAGCGGTCGCAGTAATATTGGTTTTGAAGAAATGGTTGAACTAGATTTAAAGTATATTACTGAACGTAACATACGTTATGACTTTAAATTAATAGTAAAAACGTTTCTGTTACTGCTGTTTGGAGATAAAGGAGCATACTAATATCTTTTTCCTTTCCAGACAAGTTACTTGTTTAAGGACGGTAAACTAAAATAGAATAAAGAGCGGTTCAATCTTAAGCACTAAATTTACTTGGAGGATCTGTTAAACTATGAATGCAAAAATCGTTGTCAACGGAACTTTTTTAATGAAACCTGTAACAGGGGTTCAGCGTTATGCACGTGAAATTATAAAGTCCTTAAATAAAAGCGGTTATACCGATATTATTATCATTTCTCCAAAAGAATATGAGGAAGAACATTTCATGGGCTATCCTGTTATTCGCGATTCCCTTTCATTTCCTTTAAAAAATCAATGGTGGGTATGGGAGCAAACAAGATTGCCGAGTTTATTTAAACGCTATGCAAAGACACATATATTATGGAGCCCGACGAATACAGGTCCTGTTACGGTTTCAAATCAAGTTGTTACGATTCATGATGCAGCTGTATTTGCAGGTCCCAATTGGTTTTCGAATTTTGGGGGGAAGTATTATCGAATGTTGCTACCTTTGCTTGGAAAACGAGCAAGGCATATTTTAACTGTTAGTGAGTTTTCAAAGAGTGAATTAATAAAGTATGGAATTACTAAAAAGAGTGATATTTCAGTAGTGCCATGCGGAATTGGACAAGAATTTTTAAATGAAGATCTAAAAAGAAATGGCGCAAAAAAGCATTCTTCCGGTTTTGTTTTAAATCTTGGCTCACGAGATCCAAGAAAAAATGTGTCAGCACTTCTTTCATCATGGAATAAATTAGATGAAGGTATCGCTTCAAATAAAAAGCTTGTTGTTGTCGGCGGACATAATAGAGGGTTTAATAATGAAGGAATTAAAGAAGAAGTTCTTCACCCCAATATTGATTTTGTCGGATATAAAACCGATGAAGAAATTATTGAACTGTATCAAAATGCAGATTTATTTGTTTTCCCTTCCCTGTACGAAGGATTTGGATTACCTCCGTTAGAGGCGATGGCTTGCGGCACACCAGTAGCGGTTGCTAACGCTGCGAGTTTACCGGAAGTATGCGGAGACGCAGCAATCTATTTTGATCCAACTGATGAAAAGGATATTGCAGAGAAGATTAGCAAGGCATTATCTGGTACGGTAAATCTAGAAACATACAGAGAAAGCGGACTGCAGCAAGTGAAAAAATTCACGTGGGAAAAATCAGCGGAAAAGCTGATTAAGGTTTTTGCAAAGCTTCATAGGGAGTAAAAGAAGAAACCTTATAGACTTAAATCAATTAAAGGAATGTTATGATATGCGCAATCATGCCAAAGTGGTTTTTATAAGTACCTTATATCCGTTTAAAATTGATAATGGTAAGAAGGTTGTGTTAAATGGTTTTCTTACTTACTTAGTTGAACGGTTTGGCGGTGAAAATATTGAATATGTACTAATTAATGACAAAGAAGAAATCGCCCAAAACGTGCCGGTAAAGCTTATATCTATTGATAAAGCCAGTACCGCTGAAAAACTGAAAAATTTATTGCTACATGTTTTATTAAAACGTGATAAGAGCATACAAGAGGCAATGATTTACTCTAGGAAAGTAGGACAAGAACTTCAGCAGCTTCTTGATAAATCACAGCCTGATATTATAATTTGCGATACGTTTCGAATTGGACAATTTTTTGAAAAAGATATTTCACATGTAACAGGTTATAAGATTCTTTATTTGGATGATTTGTTTTCAATTAGGTATCAAAACATGATTCGTACATTGAAGAAGTTTCCAAGCGCAAACTTAAATCCATTAGGAAATTTCGACAAGTTTGTTCCTAGTTTCTTAAGGCCAATCGTTAATTTTCGTCCCATGTTAAAATTCATTTTAGAGTTAGAAAAAAAGTTAGTGTGGCAAACGGAAAAGCGAATTGTAAACTTCTTTGATAAAAATTTACTTATTAGCAGCCAGGAAACAGCTCATTTAAGAGAGGCAACAAATAATCCAAGTGTTGAAGCCGTGAATCCATTGTTGCTAAACGGTAATAAGGCCGAATTGAATAGAGCGTATAACGGTAATGCCGAATTTATCTTTCTAGGTTCTTTAAATATTCCTCATAACAAATTTTCAATTGTCCATTTTATTACTACCCAAATGGATGAGGTTATTAAACAGGTACCGAATTTTAAATTGCGAATTATCGGAAGAAATGCAGATGAAGAGCTGTTAAATATCGCTGCAAATTATAAAGATCATATTAGTGTTGAAGGGTATGTGAAAGATTTAGAAGCAGTGTTTAATGAAGCTTGTGGAATGCTTATTCCTTTAGTATTTGGAAGCGGCGTAAAGTTAAAAACACTTGATGCTATGTCATATGGTCTTCCGATCATTTCCACAGGATTTGGTGTCGAAGGAATTGATGTAACAAACAAGTTAAACTGTATCGTTGAAGACGATTTAGATAAATATCCAGCATTAATAGAAATGCTGTGTAATGTCAAAACAAATGAAGAATTTTCAAAAAATGCAAAGAACTTCTATACCCAAACATATACGAAAGATGCTATTTTTAAGCAATATGATCAACTTTTTAATTCTAATACAAAAGTAGGTGCTAATCGTGCAGCCTCACGTAGGAGTTATTCTAGTTAACTATAATGGTTATGAAGATACAACAGCATGCATTAATTCATTGCTGCAGTTAAATTACTCAAGTAAAACCATATATGTTGTTGATAATCAGTCACCAGATGGATCAGGGGAGAGGCTTCATTCCTGGATAAAAAACAAACAAAGTAAGGAATTGAAATTTATCCAGTCTAAAGATAACTTAGGGTTTTCGGGTGGCAACAATTTGGCAATGAAGGAAGCGTTAAAAGATGGAGTACAGTATGTATGGTTAATTAATAACGATACAGAAGTAGATTCTAATGCGCTCCTTAAAATGGTGTCCGCATTGACAGAAGATAACAAAATCGGAATGGCAGGATCTAAAATTTATTATTATAATTCCGATCTTCTTTGGTATGCAGGCGGTTATTTTAATTCGTTAGGTTTGCCGAGACATCGTGGTTTAGATGAACAGGATGCTAAAAATACATTATATAATGAATTGTCGGAAACAGATTTTATTACAGGATGCAGCCTGTTAGTAAAAGCTGAATTAATTCAGCAAATCGGAATGCTTGATGACGACTTTTTTATGTATTATGAGGATGCTGAATGGAGTCTTCGCGCCAAAAAGAATGGATGGAAGTTAGTATATGTTCCCGAATCAATTGTTTGGCACAAAGTAGGTTCTTCTACTGGTAGAGAAAAAAAAGACCATTCGCCAATTATTGAATATTACGATATTCGAAATAATATCTTTTTTATCAAAAAAGTTTACTCTAATGCTGAAAAGATCATCCCAACCTTTACAATCGTTTTAAAATTAGTAAAGAAACATGTAAGGTTGGTAATTAGCCAAGAAACAAGGAAAAAGGAAAAGTTAGCTATGATCTATCAAGGCTTATATGATGCAATGGTTGGAAATAAAGGATTATTGAAAAAAAAATAAAGGCTGTTTAATTCTTTTTATAAGGTGGAGGGAGATTTGAAAGAACAAAATTATTTAAATAATGTTATTAGTACTAGGAATAATAATAGTATTATCTTATATATAATTAACCTTATAATAGGGGTATTAATTATAGGAATTACTAACCTTCCCTCTAGTTCAGCAGTTCCTATCTTTAAGGTAGTAGATACTCCTCTAGGTGCAATCTCATTTACTAGAATAACTTTATTAATGACACTTCTTATATGTATTATGTATTTGTTATTAGTAGGAAAAGTACCTAAGCTAAGCTCAATTGATGTTAGTATGTACCTTTTAGCATTAACAGTAATCATCAATTACAAAGATGTTACAAAATTAGCTTATTTTTTCCTTGTAATTATTGGTTCTTATTTTCTGGGGAAAATAATAGTATTTTTTAGATTCGAAAGTTATTTACGTAAATCAATAATTATAGGTGGGATAATACAAGCAATTTTAGTTATTTACTCAACTTATGTTAACCCAATAATAACCTCAGCAGGTGAAAACTGGTGGTATGCTGGAACTAATGGAATCGAAGGAGCAATTAGTAGTGTTAGGGCGTCTGGAACTATTGGACATCCAGTTGTACTTGCCGCAGTCCTAATGCCTTCAGTATTAATTTTACTAGACGATATTTTGACTAAAAAAGGAAGAATAATTCTATTTTTGCAGGTTCCTATTATTCTTACAATATTATTTGCTATCTTTTTAACATATTCTAGAGGTACTTGGTTATCGCTAATTGGAGTCTTTATTTACATTCTTTATAAATATGGTGTATTTAAGAAATTAAAATCCTGGGTAATAGGTACAGTAATATTAATAGCTTTTTCATTGTCTCCTTTTGCAGCCGATATTTCTCAAAGGCTAGCATTAACAGATAGTGGCCATTTTTCATTCTCACACCGTCAATATATGTATGGTTGGTCTTTTCAAAGAGTTTTAGAAGATCCAATTTCCTTTTTATTTGGGCATGGGATTGGGGGTTCTAAAATCTTACTTCAAGAATATCCACCTCCAGATGCATTACTTGTAATAGATAATATATATTTAACATTTCTTGTTGAAATGGGTGTTCTGGGCTTAGGATTGTTAGGTTTTACTATATATAAGTCTATAAAGGTTTACTCTATGCAAAAGTTGAATGGCAATATGTGGGTATTATTTATTATCTTAGGTTTAAGTCTTAATGGAATAACCTTTGAAATATATAATTGGGAGCAAATAGGATCCTTATTTTGGATATTAATAGGGATGGCAAGTGCAAAACGATATTGTTTATTGCATAGTAAATATTAAATTTGAAACACAGTTAATATTTAAGTTGATTCTTTATTATTTTTATAATAGGTTAGTCAATTTTAGAGCTTTTGTGAAAGGTAGAATATATTATGAATAGCCAATTAGATATAAATGCGGATAGTCTATTAAAAAAGTTCAAAAAAGATTCATTAGTATATGCCCCTGCTATATTAATACCTGCCTTCCTAAATGTTTTAACTGTTACAATTGTAACAAGGCTTTTTTCTGCTGAAAGTTTTGGTCAGTATTCAATAGTAATAGCTTCGACCGGTATTTTTGTTGCACTGATATCTCAATGGATAAACCAATCAATCCAGAGGTATCGACCAATTTATAAAAAAAACAACAAACAAACTGAATTTAATCTCCATATAAATTATATGATTTTTGGTTTAATAATTGGTTGTGGTTTAATTTCAATTTCCTTTGCTCCTTTTATGAATACGTTAATGGGTGATTACGAGGTTTACTATTGGCCATCTGTAATTTTAATTATATTACAGAGTATTTATTCTATAATATCGACAATATATAGGGCAGATCTAAAGGCAAAATACTACAGACTATTTCAAGTTTTAAATGCTATTTTAAAATTGTTAATTGCTTTAGTTTGGATTTTGCTTATCAAAAAGGAAATAATTGGATTAGTTTGGGGGGGGATTATCTCTTTTGCTTGTTTAATTGTACCTATGTATGTGGCAAGTGGACTATTTCACATTGAAAAATCACCTATTGGTAAAAATCTGAAATTATTTTGGGGATTTTCAATGAAATTTATGGTTTATGGTTTTCCAATGTTAGGTTGGTTTTTAGGTACTTCCTTATTAAATTTAGGTGACCGTTATATGTTAGAGTACTTTAGTACCAGTGAGCAGGTAGGAATATATTCCGCTAACTATTCACTAGTAATGACAGCGTTGGGCTTAATTAGCACACCTCTTTTAACATCAGCACATCCAGTTATCATGAATGCTGCTGATAATTTAGATAGGGAGAAACTAAAGGAGGTAATATCCAGGTTTTCGAGAGTATTTCTAATTGTTATAGTTCCATTAACTGTTTATATAATTGTCTTCCGTACTGAAATTACCAATATTTTACTTGGTGAAGAATTTAGGGAAGGTAAGCAAATAATACCTGTACTCATAATAGGGATGGTAGTATGGAAGTTCTCAATGTTTGGTCATAAAGGCTTAGAAGTTGAAGAAAAAACAAGAATAATGCTTTGGTTTGTAGTTATTGCGACAGTGTTTAATTTACTTCTAAATGCATTGCTAATTCCTGATTATGGTTATGTAGGAGCAGCAAATGCAACTTTAATAAGCTTTTTAATTTATCCAATTTTAATATACTTTTATTCTAGGAAAAATACCCCTTGGGTTATTAAGGGTGATTCAGCGATTAGGATAATATTATGTTCTATCATAACAGGATTATTATTGTCTATAATAAATTCTTTTTTAAGGGAATTTATTCCTTCTTTTATTTTAATTATTATAGGCTGTATTAGTTTTATTATAATCTACTTATTACTTTTATTAACAACAAATGAACTTAATATTCAAGAGAAAAGAGCACTAAATCGAATGTTTGGAATGACTAAGTGACTTATTTGATATAGGTTCTTTATTTAGGAGGTTAAAGGAACTTTTATGTTAATTCATATCGGATATCATAAAACGGGTACTACTTGGTTTCAAAAAACTTTTTTTAAAGAACATTCTCAGTTAACTACACCATTTAGTTACGAGGAGATTGTCGAGAAAATTGTCTATCCACATAGTTTGCACTTTAATGGGAATAGCACGAAAATTTTTTTTGAGGATAAAATTCAGGAATGTTTGCAAAAGGGGGAAACGTCCGTTCTTTCTTCCGAAAGGCTTTCGGGAAATCCCCATTCAGGTGGATATGATAGTAAAGAAATTGCGGACCGATTATATGAAGTTTTTCCAAAAGCAAAAATATGGATTGTTATTAGGAATCAAATAGATATAATAGCGTCTAATTATAAACAATATGTTAGAGAAGGTGGAACAGGGACAGTAAGAAATTATTTGAAAGGTGACCCTCCAGAAAGGATACCTTCATTTAGCCTTCAGCATTTTGAGTACTTTTATTTAATCAAATACTATCAAGATCTATTTGGAAAAGAAAATGTAATGGTTTCCTTATATGAGGACTTTAAAAGTAATCCAAACGGTTTAATAAAAGATTTGTGCAAATTTATAGGGATAAATCAAGAATTTAATTATAGTCAAAATAAATCTTTAGTTAATAAGAGTTTTTCCGATTTATCAATCAAAATTTTACGACCGACTAATATTTTTAATTATTATCCATCAATGGCTCAATATCCAGTTATAAACTTACCAGGCAGGTTTTTATTAAGGCGTTCTCTACGTGTTATGGACAAGGCAGTTGGTAAACAAGTAGCAAAAAATACAATAAAAAACGAAGTTAGGGAAATTATAGGGAATTATTATGAAGAATCTAACAACGAACTAAGTAAGCTTTTAAATATAAACCTTCATGAAAAGGGATATATGTAAAGGTATTTTAATGAGAAATAACTCCCATTGATAACTTAACATGGAAAGGAGCCATCAGAGAGTGGAGAAAATAAAAAAAGAAAACTTAAACAAGAGTTTATCAAGATGGCCCAATTTTTATATTGTCGGAGCAGCTAAATGTGGAACTACTTCTTTATACTACTATTTAAACAGTCACCCAAATGTTTATATGTCAACGATGAAAGAACCACATTTTTTTGCTCAGGTTAATCCAACAAAGGAACAAAGGCATATTGTTCCAGTCGTTTCGAATGAGGTTGACTATTTAAAGTTATTTGAGGGCTGCGAGGATGGTATGCTAAAAGGGGAGGCAAGCCCATCTTATCTTTGGTCAGAGAAAGCACCTTTAAATATTTATGAAAAAGCCCCTGATGGGAAAATAATTATTTTATTACGAGATCCTATTGAAAGAGCCTATTCTCATTATTTAATGGACTTTCGTCAAGGTGTTCAAACAAAATCATTTTATGAGGCATTAAAAGAAGATTACAGTAAAAAAGAAAAAGGCTGGGGAGTCTCTCACTTATATGTAGAGCTTGGATTGTATTATGAGCAGGTTAAACGGTATTTGGAAACTTTTGGAGATGATCAAATCAAAGTTTTACTATTTGAAGATTTAAAAAGCAATCGTGAAAGTTTAATGGAAGAAATTTGTGGCTTTTTAGATGTTGATTTTAACTTGTTAGCATTTGAGAAGGATAAAGTATACTTGCGTTATGCTGCACCCAGGAATAAATTAGCACAAAAGGTGATGGGGAATCCGATGATTCGTAATGCAGCCAAGTTTGTGCCACAAGCATTCCGAACAGGAATTAAGGATAAAGTATTGTTTAAGCGTACAGAAAAGCCAAAAATGGATGAAAACTCTAAAAACTTTTTAAAGGAAGTTTATGAAACTGACCTTCAACAACTAGAAAGTTTGCTAAATAAAGATTTATCAAAATTAAGAAAAGTATGGGATGTCAATTAAAATCAGCAATTAAAGTTTATTGTGAACAAGTTTTAAAGTGAAAGGAGGAGTTTATCAATGCTCAAAAAAGCTGTAAAGAAACCAATTTTATTAACAGGCGCCCCGCGAAGCGGTACAACGTTTGTAGGAAGGATGTTAGATCTTTCGTCATCAATTGGTTATTTTCATGAACCATTTAATGTTCAATTTGGGATTGAAGGTATACACGAAAATTTTATATATATTTATGAAGGAATGGAAAATGAAAAATATTATGAAAATTTACTCTGTGATTTATTAAAGGGGAAAGCTAAATATAAGCGAGCTCCTTTAGATGTTGTTAATCAAGATAAACCATTATTTATTAAAGCTAGAAACTATTTAGGAAGAGCAATTATTAAAAGTAAACCGAATGTAAACTATTATAAGGTTAAGTTAACTCCTAGTATAGAGCGGTATTTTTTAAAAGATCCAATAGCATGTATGTCGAGTGAATGGCTTCATCGAAAGTTTAATATGGATGTTGTTATCTTATTACGCCATCCTGCGGCATTTGTAAGCAGTTTAAAACGTTTAAATTGGCGTTTTGATTTTAGACATCTTTTAAATCAACCTGATTTGTTAAGGGAGCATCCAGAAATCCTTGAAATTATCAAGGACTATGATGTGAAAAACTTATCGATTGTTGAAGAAGGCGCCCTATGGTGGACTTCTATCTATACGGTTCTGTTCAAGTATCTTGATAGAAACCCTAACATGATTGCATTTAGGCATGAAGATATTTCAAATGATCCATTTGAGAAATTTAAGGAGCTTTATGAACATCTAGGAATGGATTATACACCACAGATCCAAGAAAAAATTAAAGATTTTACGGATAATTCAAACCCAACTATTGCTGAAAAAAATAAAGTACATGTCTTAAAACGGAATAGTAAAGAAAATACAAAGGTATGGAAAAAGAAGTTATCATCTGAGGAAATTCGATTAATTAAAGAGATTACTGAACCTGTAGCTAAAAGGTACTATTCAGAAATTGACTGGTAAAACTTTTTGACAAATAGGGGGGATTAAGATGAAAGGCATCATTCTTGCAGGTGGAAGTGGAACAAGACTTTATCCGTTAACAAGAACAATATCTAAACAACTATTACCTATTTATGATAAACCAATGATTTATTATCCACTATCAATTTTAATGTTATCTGGAATTAAAGATATTCTTATTATTTCAACTCCAGAAGATACACCTCGTTTCGAAGAATTACTTGGTGATGGATCAGAGCTAGGAATTTCACTATCTTATGCTGTACAACCTTCTCCTGATGGATTAGCTCAAGCTTTTATTATTGGTGAGGAATTTATCGGTGATGACGATGTTGCATTAATTTTAGGTGACAATATTTTTTATGGACATGGATTAACAGAGCTTTTAGAAAATGCTGCAAACCGTGAAAGTAGTGCAACAGTCTTTGGTTATTATGTAAACGATCCTGAACGTTTTGGTGTAGTAGATTTTGATGATAATGGAAAAGCTGTTTCAATTGAAGAAAAGCCTTCTGACCCCAAAACTAATTTTGCAGTAACAGGCCTGTATTTTTATGATAACCGTGTAGTAGATATTGCAAGAAATATCAAACCTTCATCACGTGGTGAATTAGAAATTACAGATGTAAATAAAGCATATCTTGAAATGGGTGACCTACATGTAGAATTGTTAGGTCGTGGCTTTGCATGGTTAGATACAGGAACACATGAATCATTATTAGAAGCTTCGCAATTTATAGAGACTATTGAAAAGCGCCAAAGCTTTAAAATAGCTTGTATTGAAGAAATTGCATTTAATAAAGGATATATTTCAAGAGAACAATTAATTGCTTTAGCAAAACCGTTAATGAAAAACGAATATGGGAAGTATTTAATGAGGATAGCTAATCCGAAACAATCTTTACAGCATGTATAGTAAACTTTGTAAATAATAGGAGTGGAAGCATGAATATTATTGAAACCAAGCTTTCTGGAGTGAAAATTATTGAACCAAAAGTATTTGGTGATCATCGTGGATTTTTTACGGAAAGCTATAGTGAAAAGGTCTTTTATGAAGCTGGGATTGATTATAAGTTTATCCAAGATAATCATTCACTATCAGTTGAAGCAGGAGTTCTTCGTGGATTACATTATCAACTAAACCCCAAAGCGCAAACAAAACTTGTACGCGTAGCTACTGGAGCTATTTATGATGTAGTTGTAGATATCAGAAAATCATCCTCAACCTTTGGACAGTGGGTTGGAGTAATTTTAAGTGAAAGTAATAAACGTCAGCTTCTTGTACCAAAAGGCTTTGCACATGCCTTTTGCACAATTACTCCTAATACGAATGTTCTATATAAAGTTGATGAATACTATTCACCAGAAGATGATCGAGGTATTCTATGGAATGATCCTGAACTTGGAATTGATTGGCCGATCTCAAATCCAATTTTATCTGAAAAAGACAGTAAGCATCCTTTATTAAAAGATGCAGAAATTAACTTTGAATAAAGGAGAAGAGAAAATGAATTTATTAATAACTGGTGGCGCAGGTTTTATTGGTAGTAACTTTGTTCGCTATATGTTAGAAAGATACCCTGATTACAATGTTATAAACTATGATTTACTAACATACGCGGGTAATTTAGAGACTTTAAAAGATGTAGAGCACTTATCAAATTATACATTTGTGCATGGAGACATTGGTAATCAAGAATTAGTTGATCATATTGTAAAAACACATAAAGTTGATGTGATTGTAAACTTTGCTGCAGAATCTCATGTGGATCGCAGTATTACAGAACCCGATGTTTTCGTAAAGACAAATGTACTTGGTACACAAGTATTATTAGAAGTAGCAAAAGCTAATGATATTACAAAATATGTTCAAATCTCTACTGATGAAGTATACGGTTCACTTGGTGAAACAGGTTACTTTACAGAAGAAACACCACTTGCGCCAAATAGTCCATATTCAGCTAGTAAAACAGGTGCAGACCTTTTAGTTCGTTCTTATCATGAAACATACGGTATGAATGTAAATATTACACGCTGCTCAAATAACTATGGACCATACCACTTTCCAGAAAAATTGATTCCTTTAATGGTTACAAACGCACTAGAAGGAAAAGAGCTTCCTGTGTATGGTGATGGTAAGAATGTACGTGATTGGTTACATGTAAAAGATCACTGTTCTGCTATTGACCTTGTAATTCATAAAGGTGAACCAGGAGAAGTTTACAACATTGGTGGTCACAATGAGCGCACAAACATTGAAATTGTACAGCTTATTGTAGAGAAATTAGGAGCTTCTAAGGGTCTAATCAAATATGTAGAAGATCGTTTAGGACATGATCGTCGTTATGCAATTGATCCAACTAAGATTACAACTGAATTAGGTTGGAAACCTGAATATACATTTGATAAAGGTATTGAGGAAACAGTGCAATGGTACTTAGATAATAAAGAGTGGTGGCAGCGTATTAAATCAGGCGACTACATGGAGTATTATAAAAAACAATACGAAGGACGCGAAAAGGTTAATGCTTAAGATAGTTGTCACAGGAGCTAACGGACAGCTTGGTGTCGATATGGTTAGTCGTTTGAAAGTAGAAGAGTATGAAGTATATGGATTTGGAAGGGCAGAACTTGATATCACAAATCAAGACCAAGTAAACCAAAAAGTAAAGGAAATTCAACCAGATATTATTATACATTGTGCAGCTTATACGGCAGTAGATTTAGCAGAGACTGAAGTAGATCAAGCTTTCCTTGTAAATGGTATTGGCACAAGAAATATTGCTGTTGCAGCAGAAAAAGTGAATGCTAAGCTAGTTTATGTAAGTACTGATTATGTATTTAACGGACAGGGTGAAACTCCCTACACAGAGTTTGACGTTACATCACCGTTAGGCGTTTATGGAAAATCAAAATTAGCTGGCGAACAATTTGTACGAGAACATCATTCTAAGTTTTTTATTGTTCGTACTTCTTGGGTATTTGGAAAGCATGGCAATAATTTTGTGAAAACGATGTTAAAACTTGTTCAAGATAGAGATACGCTTTCTGTTGTACATGATCAAGTAGGGTGTCCTACTTATACAGTAGATTTAGCAGAATGTATTTCAAATCTTGTTAAAACTGAAAGATACGGTACATACCATGTTTCTAATTCTGGAAGCTGTTCTTGGTATGAGTTTGCCAAAGAAATATTCAGTCAATCTAATATTAAGGTTGATGTGCAGCCGGTAACAACAGAAGAGTTTCCAAGGCCTGCTCCAAGACCTAAATACTCAATTTTCGAACACTCAGCATTAAGATTAAATGATTTCCCTCCAATGCCTGATTGGAAAAAAGCTCTAGGGGAATTTCTGCAACACCTTGATGACAGTATCTAACTTTTATATGGTTGTTTTGGTATTAAAAAATATTAAACTGGAGGTTTTATTATGACAACTGCAACAACAGAAAAAATTCAAACAATCGCACCACATGGCGGTACACTTGTTAATCGTGAAGTGAAAGGATCCGAACGAGAAGAAAAACTTGCTAAAGCTGAAGGGCTAGCTTCTTTAACAATTTCAGCATGGTCAGTTTCTGACTTGGAATTAATTGGGATTGGTGGCTTCAGCCCTCTGACAGGATTTATGGGACAAGCTGACTATGAGCGTGTTGTAAAAGAAATGCGCCTTGCTGATGGTACAATTTGGAGTATTCCAATTACATTACCTGTAACACAAAAACAAGCAGATCAGTTTGAAATTGGCCAAGAAATCGCACTTAAAGGTGAAGATGGCGTTATTTACGGTGCACTGCAGCTTGAAGAAAAGTACACATATGACAAAGAAGCAGAAGCACAAAATGTTTACGGTACAACAGAAGATGCTCACCCTGGTGTTAAGAAAGTTTACGAAAAAGGTGAAGTACATCTAGCTGGCCCAATTACATTATTAAACCGTCCAGATCATGGTCAATTTACAGATTTCTATAAAGATCCAAGTGAAACACGTCAGATGTTTGTAGATCTTGGTTGGAAAACAGTTGTTGGTTTCCAAACTCGTAATCCTGTACACCGTGCCCATGAATATATTCAAAAGAGTGCATTAGAAATCGTTGATGGTTTATTACTTAATCCACTTGTTGGTGAAACAAAATCTGATGACATTTCAGCTGAAATTCGTATGGAAAGCTACCAAGTGATCTTAAAACATTACTACCCAGCAGACCGTTCTCGTCTTGTTATTTACCCAGCAGCGATGCGCTATGCAGGTCCAAGAGAAGCGATTCTGCACGCATTAGTTCGTAAAAACTACGGCTGCACACACTTTATCGTTGGTCGTGACCATGCGGGTGTTGGCGACTACTACGGCACATATGATGCACAGGAAATTTTCAATAACTTCACACAAGAAGAAGTTGGCATTACGATTTTAAAGTTTGAGCATTCTTTCTTCTGTAAAAAGTGCGGCAACATGGGTACAGCGAAAACTTGTCCACATGGAAAAGAAGAGCACGTTCATTTAAGTGGTACAAAAGTACGCGAAATGCTTCGTAACGGCGAAAAGCCACCAAAAGAATTCTCTCGTCCAGAAGTTGCAGAGGTTCTTATCAGAGGTATGCAGGAAACTAACTAAGGAATGTGATGACTAGTGACCTTTGAAATAGGGTTTGTATTACTGGTTGTAATTTTAATGATGGTTGGGCTAGTTTTTGAGCTAGCTCGACCAGATATGATTGTATTTGTTGCTTTAACAATTTTTCTTTTAACAGGCATTTTAACGCCAGATGAAGCATTAAAAGGTTTTTCAAATGAAGGAATGCTTACAATTGCCCTGTTGTTTATTATTGCAGGAGCAATTCAAAAGAGTGGGATTGTTGATCAATTTACAACAAAGTTGTTAAAAGAAAGTAAATCGACTAGTGGCACATTATTAAAAACATTAGTTCCGGTATCCAGTCTATCTGCCTTTTTAAACAATACCCCAATTGTAGTAGCTCTAACACCTATTATTCGCAAATGGTGTGCAGATCATGGTATTTCACCATCAAAATTTTTGATTCCACTATCATATGCAACGATTTTAGGTGGAACGATTACTTTGTTAGGAACTTCTACTAATCTAGTCGTACATGGTTTAATGCTGGATTTTGGGATGGAAGGTTTCTCAATGTTTCAGTTAGGTATTGTTGGAGTACCATCTGCAATTATTGGACTGCTTTATATTGTAACAGTTGGGTATAAACTGCTTCCAGATCACAAGATATTAACAGATACAGTTAACGAACAAAGTAGAGAATATTTATCAGAAGTACGTGTTGAAGCTGATTTTCCTTACATCAACCAATCAATTGAAAAAGCAGGCCTTCGTAAGCTTAAAGGTCTTTACTTAATTGAAATTATTCGTAACAAGGAAAAAATTTCACCTGTAAGGTCATCAACAAAGATTCAACAAGGTGATCGTCTGATTTTTACTGGATTAATTTCTACTATTGCCGAACTGCAGCAAATGAAAGGTTTAAGAGTAGCAGCTGGAACAGACTTAAATCTTGATATGTTGAAAAATGGTAATACAAAGCTTGTTGAAGCAGTTGTTTCTCATCAATCTAGTTTATTGTATAAAAAAATTAGGGATACAGGGTTTCGAAGTCGCTTTGATGCGGGCGTTATTGCCGTTCACCGTAATAGTGAGCGGATTAAAAGTAAGATCGGTGAAATCACATTAAAATCAGGTGATTCTCTATTACTTTTAGCGGGTCCTGATTTTCAAAAGAGAATGGCACAATCGAATGACTTTTATGTTGTAACAGCACTAGATACTCCTGTTTGTCTAGAAGATACAAGAAAAGGTTGGATAGCTCTTGGTGCATTGTTATCGATGATTTTACTTGTTACTTTAAATGTACTAACAATGTTTAAAGCAATGAGTTTAGCAGTTGTAATCCTGCTTTTAACACGTGTACTAACACCAGAAGAAGCAAAGCGTTCTGTACAGTTTAATATTCTACTTTTGATCGCAAGTTCCTTCGGTGTTGGTATGGCTTTATTAAAAACAGGTGCAGCAGAATGGATTGCGAACGGACTTGTGAAGGTTGGACAACCATTTGGAATTATCGCAATGCTGTTTATTATTTATTTAATTACTAATCTGTTTACTGAAATTATTACGAATAGTGCAGCAGCAGTCATGATGTTTCCAATTGGTCTTGAAATAGCAAACCAGTTAAACATTGACCCAACAGGTATTGCAGTAATGATTGCAATTGCTGCGTCATCAAGCTTTGTAACACCGATTGGTTATCAAACAAACTTAATTGTCTATGGTCCTGGTGGCTATAAGTTTACCGATTATTTCAAAATAGGAATTCCGTTAAGTTTAATTGTAATGACTATCACAGTCTTTATCGTGAACTTAGTTTGGATTTCATAGGGAGAGGGAGAACAAAAATGAAAGCAACAAATATTGTATGGCATGATGGACAAGTAACAAAACAAGATCGTCAAAAATTAACAAACCATAAAAGTGCGGTACTATGGTTCACAGGTCTTTCAGGTGCAGGGAAATCTACTGTATCTGTAGCAGTTGAACAAGCACTTCATGAGCGCGGTATTCACACATATATTCTCGATGGGGATAATGTTCGTCACGGTTTAAACAAAAATTTAGGCTTCAGCCCAGAAGATCGTACGGAAAACATCCGTCGTATTGGTGAAGTATCAAAATTATTTGTTGATGCAGGTGTTGTAACATTAACAGCATTTATTTCTCCATACCGTGAAGACCGTGATATGGTTCGTGAACTAAATAATGAAGGTGAATTCATTGAAGTTTACGTAAAATGTGATGTTTCAGAATGCGAAAAGCGTGATCCAAAAGGCTTATACAAAAAAGCTCGTGCTGGTGAAATTAAAGGATTTACTGGAATTGATGCACCATATGAAGCGCCAGAAAATCCTGAAATTGTTGTTGAAACAGACAAGCAGCCTCTTGAAGAGTCTGTAAACCAAATTATTAATTATTTAACTGAAAAAGGTTATATCAACCAATAAAAAAAGGGGAGATAACCATGAACCTTGTATTATTATCAGGTGGATCTGGTAAACGTCTATGGCCTCTGTCAAATGACTCTCGTTCCAAGCAGTTTTTACGTGTACTAGAAAATGAAGATGGTAAGTTAGAATCAATGGTGCAACGTGTATGGGGACAGCTTGAGGCATTAAACTTAAGTGATTCTACTGTTATTGCGACAAGCAAAAGCCAAGTTGAAATGATTCAAAATCAACTAGGACAGCAAGTGCCTATCATTATTGAACCAGAGCGACGTGATACATTCCCTGCTATTGCTTTAGCAGCAGCATACCTTTATTCTATACAAGGTGTCGGTCTTAATGAAGTCGTTGGTGTATTACCAGTTGATCCTTACGTAGAAAATAAATTCTTTGATCGTGTTAAGGACTTAGAAGATGTATTGTTATCTTCTAATGCACAACTTGCATTAATGGGAGTTAACCCAACTTATCCATCATCTAAGTATGGTTATATTGTTCCAGAAACTATTGAAGATGATCATATTAAAGTTAGTCATTTTAAAGAAAAGCCTTCTGAAGAAGATGCAGAACAATTAATTAAAGATAATGCGCTGTGGAATTGCGGCGTCTTTGCATTTAAGTTAGATTATATTATTTCTATGCTTGAGGTCAAAGGTTTACCTATTCAATATGATGAGTTATCAAAACAATATAGTAGACTTGAGAAAACGAGTTTTGACTATGAAGTTGTAGAGAAAACAAATCAAATTGTTGCGGTTTCTTATGATGGTTACTGGAAAGACCTTGGTACATGGAATACATTAACAGAAGAAATGGCTGGAAATATGATCGGTAAAGGTATTATTAGTGAAGACTCTAATAATACACATTTAGTAAATGAATTAGATATTCCTGTTACAATTCTAGGTGTACCAAATGCTGTGGTGGCAGCAAGTCCAGATGGAATCTTAGTAGCTGATAAAGAATCGAGTCCCCGTATTAAGTCTTTATTAAATGGATTCGAGCAACGCCCAATGTATGAAGAACGACGCTGGGGTTGGTATAAAGTGTTGGATCATACAAAATATGATGAAGGCAATGAAGTTCTTACAAAGCGTATCGGTATTAAAACAGGTAAGAATTTAAGTTATCAGCAGCATTTCAAGCGTAGTGAAGTATGGACAATTATTAAAGGTGAGGGCGAATTTGTGTTAGATGATACAATTCGAAATATTAAGCCAGGTGATGTTTTAGAGATTCCTGTTGAATCAAAACATGCAATTAAAGCAATTACAGATTTGGAGTTTATTGAAGTTCAGACAGGTTCTGAGCTAATAGAAGAAGATATTGTCCGTATTTTTATGAATTGGGATGAAATAGAGGCTAATTGCGCATCCATGAAATAGTAACTTAAAAGGTCACTATAGGAAAGAATAATCCTCTAGTGATCTTTTTTAAAACTAAAACAGAGAAGGCAGGTTAAAAACATGCTTGAAAAAATAAATGTGGTTAATATTATTAACATCTCTATTGAAGCTGGTGATAAGATTTTAGAAGTATATGAATCTGCAGATTTTGGAGTGGAAAATAAATCAGATAACTCACCATTAACATTAGCAGATAAAAAATCAAACGATGTTATTACAGAACAATTAGAAAAGTTATACCCTGAAATTCCAATTTTAAGTGAAGAAGGAAAGCATTTAACTTACGAAGAGCGTAAGAATTGGGAATATCTATGGGTAGTTGACCCACTTGATGGAACAAAAGAATTTATTAAACGTAATGGTGAATTCACTGTAAATATTGCTCTTGTACATAATGGTACACCAGTACTTGGAGTAATTTATGCACCAGTACTTGATACGGTATATTTTGCAAAGCAGGGATTTGGATCTTATAAATTAGAAAATTCCAAGGAACATTTTGATAGTAAAGTTGAAGAGAGCAGTTTAGTTAAGACTGCTATAAGCTTACCAATTCAACAAGATAGAAAGCGTACTACTGTTATTGCGAGTCGTTCTCATATGTCATCAGAAACGGAAGAATATATTAATGAGCTTAAGAAAGAAGTAGGCGAAGTAGAAATCACTTCAGCTGGAAGCTCTCTTAAATTATGTTTAGTTGCTGATGGTACAGCTGACGTGTATCCACGTTTTGCACCAACAATGGAATGGGATACAGGCGCTGGACAAGCAATTGCTGAACTATCAGGTGCAGCTGTTACAAGAACAGATAACGGTGAAAAACTTAAATACAATAAAGAAAACCTTTTGAATCCTTGGTTTATCGTTAAGAGGTAATTTAGTTGATATAAAAAGCCACTAATAACTTAATTTTAGTGGCTCCAATTTTGAGAATTTACTGTAATTTTATAGGAGGTAACCATGAATTGGAAAATGAATTATAAGTTATGGGCCAACAATTCAAAGTTAGATAACGAGATTATAGAACAATTAGAACAAATTAAGGATAATGAACAATTGCTCGAAGACTCTTTCTACAAAAACCTCGAATTCGGTACAGGCGGTATGCGCGGTGAAATTGGCCCTGGCACGAATCGTATGAACATCTATACAATCCGTAAAGCTTCTGAAGGTCTAGCACGCTACATAGAAGCACAGGGAGAAGAGGCGAAAAAACGCGGTGTTGCAATTGCTTATGATTCGCGCCATAAATCTCCTGAATTTGCACTTGAAACAGCATTAACACTTGGAAAACATGGTATTCAAACCTATTTATTTGATGGGCTTCGTCCAACACCTGAATTGTCATTTGCGGTTCGTTATTTAAATGCATATGCGGGTGTTGTAATTACCGCAAGTCATAACCCTCCAGAATATAACGGCTATAAAATTTATGGTCCAGACGGTGGACAAATTCCTCTTTTAGCTGCAGAAGAAATTATTGCAAAAGTGAATGAAATAGAAAATGAATTAGAGATTGAAGTGGCTTTAGAGGCTGAATTAAAAGAGTCTGGTTTACTAAAAGTGATTGGCGCAGATATTGATGAGGTATATGTGAAAGAACTTCAAACGATTTCTGTAAACCCTGAAGTTATTGAACAAATGGCAGCTGATATAAAAATTGTCTTTACACCGCTTCATGGTACTGCGAATAAGCCAGTACGTGATGGACTTGAAGCACTAGGTTTTCGTAATGTAACAGTTGTAAAGGAACAGGAACTTCCAGATCCAAACTTTTCAACAGTTTCTTCACCTAACCCTGAAGAACATGCAGCATTTGAGCTTGCAATTAACTATGGTAAAGAAATTGATGCAGATGTGTTGATGGGTACAGATCCTGATGCTGATCGTGTTGGTGTTGCAGTAAAGAGCTTAGAAGGTGAATATGTTGTTTTATCAGGCAACCAATTGGGCGCCTTAATGCTTTACTACCTTCTTTCTCAAAAGAAAGAAAAAGGCGAACTTTCTGAGAACGGTATTGTACTAAAAACAATTGTAACATCTGAAATTGGCCGAGATATCGCGACAAGCTTCAATTTGCCAACAGTTGATACATTAACAGGTTTTAAATTTATTGGGGAAAAGATTAAAGAATTTGAAACATCTGGTGACCATACATTCTTATTTGGTTATGAAGAAAGCTATGGCTATTTAATTGGAGATTTTGTACGTGATAAGGATGCCGTTCAATCTTGTTTAATGGCAGCAGAGGTAGCAGCTTATTATAAATCCAAAGGAAAAACACTTTATGAAGCATTAATTGATATTTTTAAAGAGTATGGATATTACCAAGAATCCCTTGAATCATTAACACTAAAAGGTAAACAAGGATCAGAACAGATTGTTGCTATTATGACAGCTTTTCGTAATGAGCCGCTAAAAGAAGTTGCTGGACATAATGTTGCAGTAATGGAAGATTACCAAAAGAGTGAACGTCAATATACTACAGGTGAGAATACTGAGGAAATTCTATTACCAAAATCAAATGTTTTAAAATATAAGCTTGAAAACGGGGCATGGTTCTGTCTTCGGCCATCTGGAACAGAGCCGAAAATTAAATTCTATTTTGGTGTGAAAGATGAAACATTAGAGAAAAGTCAAACACTTCTTAAACAGTTAAAAGAGCATGTGCTTGAAAAAGTAGACAGCATTGTTAATGTGCAGGCATAGATAACAAAAAGGTATAAAAGGGAGCGGGATGATGGTGAAGGAACCTATCTTTTTAAAGCCAGTTTTTAAAGAGCGAATCTGGGGAGGGACGGCTCTTAGAGATCAATTTAATTATGAGATTCCATCAGATCAAACAGGAGAATGCTGGGGTATTTCAGCGCACCCCCATGGTTCTTGTGAAATTATAAATGGACCACTAAAAGGAAAAACACTTGATCAAGTATGGGAAAGTAATCGTGAGTTATTTGCGGACCAAGAAGGTGAAGAATTCCCTTTACTAGTAAAAATTCTTGATGCAAATAATGACCTTTCTGTTCAAGTACACCCAAATGATGAACAAGCTTTAGAGTTGGAGAATTACCCATTTGGCAAAACAGAATGCTGGTACATTATCAACTGCGAGGAAGGCGCAGAAATCATTTACGGTCACTATGCACAATCTAAAGAGGAATTTGCCCAAATGGTGGAAGAAGAACGTTGGAATGATTTACTTCGTAAAGTAAAAGTAAAGCCAGGCGATTTTGTTTATGTCCCAAGCGGAACGATTCATGCGATAGGTAAAGGGATTCGTATTCTGGAAACGCAGCAAAGTTCTGATATTACTTATCGTGTCTATGATTATGATCGTCGTGATGCAGAAGGTAATACACGTGAACTTCATATTGAAAAGTCAATTGAAGTATCAATGACACCACACCAAGATGTAGCATTAGAATCAATAGAAGAAGTAAAAGAAGGGTTAACAAGTAAAAAGTTAATCGAAGAAAATTATTTTACCGTCTATCACTGGGATTTAGACGGCGGTGTAACAAATGAAGTAGAGGATAATTATTTATTAGTGAGTGTATTAAATGGTGCTGGTGAGCTTATCATATCAGGTAATACTTATTCATTTAAAAAAGGAGATCATTTTATTATTGCTTCTACGATAAGTAATTACGAGCTAAATGGACAAGCTGAGTTTATTGTGTCACATCCAGCAAAATAATGTATAAAAGTCTTCTTTCAGAGGGAGAAAGAAGACTTTTTGTAATATATTATCAGGCGTGTTAATTATCCAAAATTAGACAGACTAATCTTGTAGAAATTTGAGTATCTTTTCAAAAATGCCATCATTTCTGAAAACCAATCAATCGAAAGTTTACCTGTCTCTAGTTTTCGTTTAAATGCAATAAAAGACAAAGACGTAAATACAGATCATTTCGCGGTCTGATCATAAAGCAATTTTAGCAGCACATAGGTAATAAATGAAAATTTCAATTTATGATATAGTGATGAAATGAAATTAAGATACATACATAAATTGAAGTTTTTTGGGGAGGATAGTATGAAATTTTTATTAATAAGTATCATATTTTTATCAAATAGTTGGTTTACTGATACATTTAATGCTCAAGAGTATCATATTTTTAAAGGTTTTTATCATCGATTAGAGGTAAACATTGATAAAGTTCATAATAGTTCTTTCAATTTGATCGAAATTATTGAACAGGAAGATCATTTTCCTAACTTGAACTTCGCTGTTTTAAAGGATTTTTTTACAAGTTTTATAGATCGTTTTAAGGGGGATTCTCGTCAAGAACAAAAAGAAAAATATAAGGCCAATGTTCTAGAATATGGGGCGGACCCTGATGGAGTTAAGGACAGCACGCAAGCGATTCAGAAAGCGATTTACAGTTTACCTGAGGGGGGAGAATTATACTTCCCTGCAGGCACATATTTAGTCAGCAGTATTCATATTGACAAACCGCTTTCTATTATAGGTGTTCATGTTGGACAAGATACGTCATCAAAAGGGGGAACGATTATAAAAGCATTAAAAAGCTCTTCTAAACCTTTAATTGTAATAAGAAATAAAAAAGATAATAAATTTATTAATGGTTTTTCAATTTCAAACTTATTATTAGAGGGTGATGGATTGGATAAATCAGGAATTGAATTTTATCAAGTAGGCTGGGATGCGCAGATTGAAAATTTGAATATTCAAAACTTCAAGCGTCAAGCGATAATTATGAAAGATCTTATGGATGTTGTTTGGACAGGGGGAAGAATTAAAAATAGCGGAACAGACGGAAAATATGCTGCAATTGAATTGAATAGTGCCAGCAACGTTACAAATGCGATTCATGTATTTGGACTACACGTTGAAAATTGTGAGTTTATGCTAAAAGCGAATGCAGGGCGTCAAATTCAGTTTGTCGCTTCAAAATTTGAGTTGAATAATAAATATCCGAAACAGTCTCCTATTCAAATTACGAGCGAGGTGAAAGAAATTTTGTTTACTGGCAGTCAGTTTCATTATGCGGATACGAGCAAGTGGGGAGAAGCTGAAAATCAGCCCCATATGATTAAAATAGAAAATCGTTGGACAAACATTAAGGATTGTACCTTTACGAGTCGCACGCAGATAGGCGCTAAGTTTATTCATCAAACACAAGGATCTGGTTTATTACTAGAAGGGAATCAGTTTCACTGGCTTTCTGCAGATGATTACTCCATCGTACTTAACGAAAACAGCGCATTTACAGGGAATAAAATGATGATTGAAGTTGGAAATAGAAAATTATACGCCGTAAAAATGGGTTCAGGAAATAAGATAAATGATAATATATTAGAATTAAATGGTATTGGAACCAATAATGGACAAGTGTTTTACAGCGGTGGAACAAATAATGAGGTAAAAGCAAATCGTTTAATTGGTACAGCCTCTCATAATATTGTTGAATTTTTCGCATTAGATTACGATAATAATGTATTTGAATCGTATAACGCTTATAAGCCACAAGTATTAAAGAAGGGCAAATCTCACCCTAGTACAGCTGGAAAATATGTATTTAAAGCTACCGATATATCAACACAGGTAATAATGGATTTTAATCATGCTCATAACGGCAAAACGATTACGATTATGGCAGAAAATGATGGTGTGATGATTCAAAACAATGACAATATTAAATTGAAGAGTGGTAAAGATAGAAAGTTAAAACAAAATGAAGTCCTCCGTTTAACTAGAATCGATTCAGTTTGGTACGAAAACTAAAAAATTTATAAGTATCGAAAATGAGGGTATATCTATTATACACTTACTTATTACAATATAGATTCAGATTAATTTGTCGACTGATACATGAATTTTATCTGGTACTTTTAGTGTGGAGAACTTTTTTTGAAGTCGTTATACTTATATAGTATTTATAGGGTTTTTTATGAAGTTTCCGGCAGACTTTTTTTGCTTGTAAGCAGCTAGTTGAGAAAGTGACTGTTCTCAGCTTTTTCTCGAATCGATTTGTTTGCCACAAAACCCTTTATGAAGCCGAAGAAACACCGTTATTTTTCTATCATATAAAGGAAGATCACGACCAGTACGAGTGTAACGACTGTGTGGACGACTAGAAGACGTCGAGCAATGGGGATAATGTGCTACTTATAGTTGTTACATTGATACAAAGGTTAGACTGTTTTTTCTTTAGCATGGGAAGGAGACTCTATTTTCATTCCTGGATTGAGAGCGAAAGCTCATGAGTGTTTTTTTTGCAAGACAAAACGTTAATGATATTATTCTAAATGTACTTGGAACGGTTGTTGGATATTGGTGTTTGGTATTAGTTATAAGATATGAAATTATTAGATTACATAGAAAAAATTATTGGAAATAACGAATATAGTGAAGTCTTTTTCTACTTTTTTATAACTGAACACGAAGTTGTTATCGTCAAGTGGAAGTGACTCTTAAGCACTTTTGTTGCTCACCCCAACTTCTATTATTTTAGTAAAATAGCTAGAAAGAAGGTTATCAACCTGCTTGTGTAAGCTCTCTATCAGCATAATTTATTCCACTACATTTAATTGAAGAGAAAGCTCGTTATCTTATGATTTATAAATCTTCCTCTTCATTTTGTTGTTATGCTTTTATAAGCTAAGAATAGCTCTATTGTAAATTTGTTAAAATTCCACTTTCACTAGCTCATGCTGGTGTAACAACTTCTAATTTTAATTCAGGTGAGTAATTTTAGGTGAGTAATTTTTATAAGTCCCAGGCTTAGAAGACATGTTTATTTTTCTCTTTTTGTATTGTTATGTTCATAAGGAATGAAATTTAACCCCATTTACTTTTAGGATCCAATTGAACTGTAAATTCTTGAGATTAAAATAAAAGATCTGGTTTGGAGGTTGTTATGATGCGAAATGCAGCAGTTGGAATTGATATTGGAGATACGAAGGTAGCGATTGCGCTTGTAGATGAGAAGGGAAATACATTAGTCGAAACAACGATACCAACAAATGTTGCGAAAGATTCTAATGTGACAATGGAACAGATTATTCAAGAAACAGCATTGTTGCTGCGGAAAACGGATATGAATGTGATCGGAATCGGTATTGGTGCACTAGGACCGCTTGATGGAGAAAAAGGGGTTATTCTATCTCCACCTAATTTAAAAACATGGCACAATTATTCTGTGAAAGAAAAGATTGAAAGAGAGTTTGGCTTAAAGACGGTTCTAGCAAATGATGCGGATGCTGCAGCAGTAGGAGAGTACCACTTTGGTGTCACAGAGAAACACCAGCATATTGTTTATGTAACAGTTAGTACAGGAAATTGGCGGTGGCATTCTTATTAATGGAGAGCTGTATATTGGGAGTGTTTCAAGCGCAGGAGAGTTTGGACAGATGATCGTGAAAAAAGATGGTCCATTATGTGATTGCGACCGTCGCGTGTCGCAGCTGTTTAGAAGGGATTTCTTCAGGAACAGGGATTGCCAACAATATGATAGAAAAAGTATTTCAAAATAAAACACATGATTTATATGAACTTGCAAAGACCAATTCTCTCGTTGCACAAGATGTGTTTCATTGGGATGCTCTAGATGAGCAAGATGTAACATTTGTCATTATGCTTGAGATCCCAGCAGCAGAGGGTGGAACGACACATCTTCAAATTCTTTCCGCACTATCCGGTAAATTAATGGATGAAGATTTTCGCAATCATTTAATGAATGCTAATCAAAAAGAAACGATTTTAAATTTATTAGACGAGTTAGTCGTACAAAAAACTAATTAACATAAAAAGGAGCGTTTATACTATGAAAAACATTATCGTAATTACTGCTTGTCCTGCAGGTGTCGCACATACGAATATGGCTGCTGCCGGCGATTTTAGCGGCAAAGCGTGAAAGAAGCATTTCGAAGCTGCTTTTACCATATGATCCAGAGCTTCCCCTGCATCGAATCAAAGATTTAGAACTGAATTTTATTCGAAATCTCGACGAACTGTTACAAGTGTTAAAAGGTCAATTGTCTTTTCCTCTCGTTTTACCTCAACCTTCTTCAGAAAAAGGACTTCATGAAAATTCCTTACACAAATTCGAGAAAGATTTTCAACAGATTTACGGTCATCAACAAGCAAAACGAGCATTAGAAATTGCAGCAGCAGGTGCACATAATGTGTTTATGTCAGGAACGCCTGGATGTGGGAAGAGTTTATTAGCAGAAACATTTCCATCAATTCTTCCACCGCTTACAGAAGACGCTCAGTTTGAAGTGATGAGTCTTTACCAATTAGCAGGAGTTTCTTACCCACACCTCACTGTCCCTTCGTTTCGTCACCCGCATCCTTCCGCATCCGCTGTTTCGATTATTGGCGGCGGTTCTACTCCGAAGCCAGGAGAAATTTCACTTTCCTATCATGGGGTTTTATTTTTAGATGAAATGGCTGAATTTCAAAAGAAAACATTGGACATGTTGCGTCAGCCTTTAGAAACAGGTAAGGTGACAATCAGCAGGGATCATTCAACAGTTACATACTCAGCAAAATTTATGTTAATCGGTGCGATGAATCCTTGTCCATGTGGTCATCTTGATTCGCAAATGCATTATTGTACATGTACGGCAAAACAAATCAATTTCTATCGAAATCGCATTTCTGGTCCGATTCTTGATCGGATGGACATTTTATTAAACCTTCGTCCCGTTAATTTTGAAAAAGAAGTGAAGGGAACAAGTGAAACTTCAGAAGTAATTCGAGATCGCGTAAAAGCTACTCGCGAAGGAAGTATGAACGTTACGAGGAAGAGCTTTGTAATGCGAATGTACCGATTGATAGGCTTAGAGAATTAAGTCCGCTAACAGCCGAGCAGGAGAGAATTTTACAGCAGTGTGCCCTGAAGCAGAAGTGGAGCAACCGTGTTCAGGTGAAAGTGATTCGAACAGCGCGGACGATTGTCGACTTTGAAGGAAAAGAAGAGACCACAGATGAAGCGATTTGGGAAGCGATGACGTTAAGACGTGTGTTAGAAAAACAACAGCGGGCAATGAGGTGAGAGGGTGGGGCGGTGAAACCCCCCTTGTATTTAAGAACCACTTTTATTTTGCAATAAACAGCTAAGTGTCAATAACGGTTTCAAGCCGTTATTGGCACTTTTGCATT
Source organism: Bacillus taeanensis (assembly GCF_003318295.1). Classification (GTDB taxonomy): domain Bacteria; phylum Bacillota; class Bacilli; order Bacillales; family UBA6769; genus Maribacillus; species Maribacillus taeanensis. Next base: position 20,942 of record NZ_QOCW01000015.1, on the reverse strand, counting down.
TTTTAATGTGAAATGAATTTACATCCTACCAAAGCTCGACAGCAATAGGTTTTCTGTTTTCATATTTGAAGATATGGTTAAATCCGCATTCCTTTGCCATTGCGGCTGCTTCGTGCAGGTCTGCACCAACGGATTGTGGGGAGTGAGAATCAGAACCGATTGTGAGTATTTCTCCGCCTAGCTCCTTGTAAAATCGGATCACATCAATCGAAGGGAGCGTTTGTTTTAAGCTTCCTCTCAGTCCGGATATATTGATTTCAATACCGATGTTTCGTTCGATTGCCTTTTTTAAGATAGCCTCTAACAGCTCTTTGAAATCATGGAAATTGTAAATTCCGTATGTTGTAATCGCATAGCGTTTCAGCAAATCGATATGAGCAAGTATATCGATGTCGGCTGTACAAACAAGTTTATACACTTCTTCAAAATAACCCATGTAGGCTTTATTACCTTCTTTGTTTTCTAAGTATTTTCGTAACTTTTGATTTTCGATATTATGTACAGAGCCTAAGATAAAGTCTAGGTTAAGCGGTTTTAGCACTTCATCATATTGTTCCTTAAGCAGGTGAGGCTCACAAAGTTCAATGCCGGCTTTTATGATTAGCTGATTATGGAATTTTTCTTGGCATTGAGTGATTTCATTAAAATATTTGTCAAAATCGATATGACCATAAGTGGGGGCGAGGGGGTTTACGGAAAAGTGCTCTGTGAAGCATATTTCTTTTATGCCTTTTTTGATGGCGTTTTCGCATACTTCCTCCATTGATGCTTTTGAATCAAAAGAATGGTTTGTATGATGGTGATAGTCCATTAGATACATCCTATAACTTCCTTTCTAGTATGATAGACAATTAAATTTTCCTATTATTCACATATTTATGATACCAGTCATTGGCGAGAGAAAACAATGAAAATAACGAAAGAAAGATTCAAAGATTGTTTTTCTGATAATTGTGTTTATTGTTACTTTTATGTGATAGTAAAGAAGTGAAGGGGGAGTAGAATGAAGCATAATGTGGCTGTAGGAATTGATATCGGTGGTACAAAGGTAGCCATCGCTCTTGTGAATGAAGATGGAACAATATTAGCAGAGGAAACGATTCTAACCAATGTAGAGCAAGGTCCAAGTTTTACGGTAGAACAAATTATTAATCAAGTCTCTCATCTAAGAGATAAACATGAAGTCAATGTAATTGGCATTGGGGTCGGTGCACCAGGACCGCTTGATGGAGAAAAAGGGGTTATTCTATCTCCACCTAATTTAAAAACATGGCACAATTATCCTTTGAAAGGAAAGATTGAAAAGGCGTTTGGCTTAAATACGATTTTGGCAAATGATGCTGATGCTGCGGCTGTTGGAGAATACCGCTTTGGTGTGACGGAAAAACATCAGCATATTGTGTATGTAACCGTGAGTACAGGAATTGGCGGCGGCATTCTCATTAATGGGGAGCTGTACAGCGGGAGTGCTTCAAGCGCAGGAGAGTTTGGACAGATGATTGTGAAAAAAGATGGTCCTTTATGCGGCTGCGGTCGTCGCGGCTGTTTAGAAGGAATTTCGTCAGGAACAGGGATTGCCAACAATATGATAGAAAAAGTACTTCAAGATGAAACACATGTGTTATATGATCTTGCAAAGACCAATTCTCTCACTGCACAAGATGTGTTTCAAGCGTATGAAAGACAGGATCAGACAGCGATAGAAGTTGTTACTGAAGCAGAGGATTATTTAGCGATTGGGTTAGCAAATGTTCTTAATGCCTTAAACCCATCTTTGCTCATTCTTGGTGGAGGCGTTATTCTGTCTCAGCCGGGATTCTATGAATCTGTTGTTGAAAAAATCAATGAGTATGTGATTGAACGTAATGTGGAATCACTAAAGGTTGTTAAGGCGAGTCTTGGAACAAAGGCAGGAGTAGTTGGGGCGGCAGCTTTGGTGATGTAAGTAGTAATCATTAAACTACTTGTTTTAAAGCTTTAGAAGAAAGTAGGGAAAGCGCAGCCAGGGGGGCAGGTGTGATACTAGCCCAAAATATTATTTTGGGCGGTGAATCCGTCCCCTTGGCTCCATCATTTGGCTTTTCCATATGTGTCACTTTAGCTGTCAACCTTTGTTTCATGTTATAAATAACCCGTGGTGCTAGATAAAAAAGCATAAAAATAGCCCTTGATCGGAATATCCTCCAAAATGAAAGTGACCAAACCCCATTTTGGAAGGAGTTTTTCCGATGCAAGAGTACTTTCATTTTACCGAAAATCCGTTAAAACTGCAAAAACAATTAAAAATGATTCTGGGTGTAGTAGAAAAAGAACTGGTGAAGTTAGAATCTCTATTTCAACGTAAAAACCGACATTTATTGAAACAATCAGATGGAGAAATCATTAGTGTGCATATTTTAGGAAAGTTACTGGGCTTCTATTCAGAGAGATCCTGGCACCGATTTATCATTGGAAATTTATTTGAGAGATCACAGTTTCCAGAGCGCTCTCGTTATAATCGACGTTGTCGTGATTTACTGCAGATGATCAAATGGATTCGCTACCGAATTGTCCAATCTCAGCCTGTTGGTGCGTATACGATCATTGATAGTTTACCAATTCCACTTTGTCATAATGTTCGCATCCCACGTATTAAACGTTTTAAAGGAGTGGCGGACAGAGGCTATTGTGCATCCAAAAAAACCTACTTTTATGGATTTAAAGCACATATTCAAGTCACCAATAAAGGGCTTATTACCAGTTATGTCATTTCCCCAAGTTCTTACCATGATGTTGAAGTGACTGAAGACTTGATTGCTCAAAATCCTCATCCAGTAACCTTAGGAGATAAAGGCTATATTAGTCAGACTCTCAAACAAAACCTTCAAGAGACATATAGCGTTTCACTTTGGACACCGTTACGGTCGAACAGTAAGCAGCCTGTCTTACCGAAAGTGATACAAATATGGATGAGGCAAAAGAGGAAACGCATTGAAACCATATTTTCAGTACTTGTTGAGCATTTTTTAATCACATCGATTCGTGCCAATAGCCTAACTGGTTTTGAAACATCATTAGAAGCGATTCTCATGGCACACACACTTTGGATCACCGGTGCAGTTGAGCTTTAATGTTCAACTAGTACCATGGGTTATAAATAATTATGAATTAAGAAAAGTTGAAAGTCCTTTATAATTAATTCCCGAATTATCATGATGTTTTCTCTTCTTTTTATTAGTATAATCTTTTCCGATATAGGAAATTAATATGGACTTTGCTTTTTTTAGAGACATATGAATTTTTGGATTTCTAAACAGGTCATTCCGTTCTCCTAGAACTGGAAGAGTGTTTCGATCAAGTTTATTTGAAGGAATGTGAAACATAAAATGTCCAACTTTAACAAGGACATCTAAATGCTGTTGTGATAATCTAGGATTTGTTGAAAAGTGAAGACCTACTTTTTGGGCTTTTCCTTCATGAAGTAACCTTTTGATAGTTTTTTGTTTGATGGAGTACAAATCAGAGGTTTTTGCTGCAACTTTTGCATGTTTGTTTACTATATAAATTGCAACGGCAATATCTTCAAGAGATATATTAGAAGAGAGATGGTTTAAGTCAGGTGCTTTTCTATTTGTCACTTTTAGTATTCACTCCTATGTGGGATTATTTGACTGAAGAGGAATGGGGCAATGTGGATGGCTTAACTTGATTATAAAATAAAAAACTAGCATTTGAAAGATAATAAGGTTAACTTTGCAAAGTGAAAATTAATAGTTAATTTGTTAATAAATTTAGTAGTGAAGATCTGTTCAATTTTTAACTTACCGCATTTATGTTATAAAAAGGTGCTTAGTTTATTATTCCAATGCCAATAAAGGAATACAGATGAAACGGAACAGCTGAATGTATTGTTTTTCATTCTACAACTAAAGTAAACTATTAGTTAGATGTGTTTAATTGTATATTCAATAAAGAGCTTGCCATGATCGGTAAGCTCTTTTGGTTATGTGATGAACAATAATGGATTTTTCTGTATAATATACTTTTTACCAGAACTTCCGGTAATGATTTGTTCTTTTTATAGGGGCTTTCTAGCTTAGAATAAGAAATAAGAAAAGGCTTACAAGAAAGCTTTCTTCTTAATTGGTGGTGAAGAATATGCTTGAAAGACAAAAAGAGATTTTGCTTATTTTGCTAAAGTCAAACGGGTATTTATCAGTTGATTCACTTGCGAAGCGTTTGGATTGTTCGGAGAAGACGATTCGAAATGATTTGAAAATGCTTGATGAATGGCTTGGAAATTACCCGAAAGTTGAAATTATCCGAAAACCGAGTGTAGGAATTTTTCTAAATGCGCATGAGATTGATCGAAAAGAACTCCTGCAAGAGGTGATTGGTACAGAACAACACGACATTAGTCAAAATGAGCGCAGAAATGAGTTAATTAAGATTTTGTTAAAAGCAGACAAAGTTCATACGATGCAGCAGCTTGCGAATTTGTTTTATGTTAGTAAATCAACGATTGGACAAGATTTAATTGAAGTTGAACATTGGATGCGTTCTTTTGATTTACGACTTGTACGAAAACCGAATTTAGGTTTAAAGGTAGAAGGAGAAGAAAAAGCTTGGCGTACTGCTTTATCTAAAGTGATTGATGTATCAGCTAATCAACTTTCATTTGTTTCACTTCAGGAGAATGTGCTTCAAGAAGTAATTAGTTCATATGATTACTCACTGATTGAAACGGAGATTAGGAAAATCGAAAGAGCACTTGATTTTCAGTTTACGGATCAAGCAATGACGAATTTAACGATTCATTTAGCAATTGCTGTGAAACGAATTAAGTTAGGGTATGGCATTATCATGCCGCAAGAAGAGCTTGTAGAGCTTCAAGAGAAAAAGGAGTACGCATTAGCCCTTCAGCTTGCTGAATCACTAGAGAGAATTCTTGCTGTCAAAATTCCAAACGATGAAGTGGGTTATATGACGCTGCATTTATTAGGGGCACGTTTTCATTATGATCATTCCATGGAACATGAACATGTGGAAGAATCGCTTCAAAAAATTGATTCTGAGGCATTAAGTGCTTCGAGAATGATTATTCAAAAAGCGGCAGAAGTGATTGATGTGTCGTTACTTGAAGATAAAGAGCTGTTAATTGGATTATCTGTTCATTTACATGCAACGTTAAATCGTTTAAGACATGGACTAAGTGTCTCAAATCCGATGCTAAAAGAAATTAAAAAAATGTACCGTTATCCATTTGACCTTATCTTTTCTTTTATACCGGAAATTGAAAACGCATTTAAGATTTCACTTCCAGAAGATGAGGTGGCTTATATTACACTGCATGTACAGGCTGCATTAGAACGGGTACAAAAGCAGCAGCAAAAGATAACGAAGGCATTAATCGTTTGTCCAACAGGAACAGGGACATCACAGCTGTTAAAAGCAAAGCTTGAACGTTATTTTTCAAATTTAATGATTGTTGATACGGTTTCAACGTTTCAGTTAAAAAAGAAGATTGAACAAAAAAATCCAGACGTCTTAATTAGTACTGTTCCGTTGAAAAACCGAGATTTGCCATCTTTAACAGTTACACCACTTTTGTTGGAATACGAGAGGGAAAAATTGAAGAACTTTTTAAAAGAATTGCATTCCCCATTTCCAGAAAAGGAAACAGCATATCCATTGTTAAAAACGTTGGTTTCTGAAGAGTTAATTTTCCTTGATGTAGACTTCAATGATCGTTTTGATGTGATCTCTTATTTAGGAGAGCAGCTAAGTGAGAGAGGCTATGTTCATGCTGATTATGGAACAAGTTCAACAGAGCGAGAAAAGATTTCTTCTACAGTGATTGGCGGCGGCATTGCCATTCCGCATGGTGATCCGCAATTAATTGGAAAATCAGTAATTGGGATTGCGAGGCTGAATAAAGAGATTGAATGGGAAGGCGAGAAAATTACGTTTGTCTTTATGCTTGCCAATAAGCTGTCTGATAAGGAAGAAGTCAAGCAATTGTTTAAAGAGCTTGCGAATTTAGTTGAAGATGAAGACAAATTAAATGAGTTAAGAAAGCAGAAAAATACCAGAGATTTCTATAAAACGTTATAAGAAAGAGGGGAAACGAAATTGAAATTATTAGCGATTACGTCATGTCCAAATGGGATTGCCCATACGTATATGGCAGCTGAAAAACTATCAAAAACTGCTGAAAAGCTGGGCATTGAGATGAAAGTTGAAACACAAGGTTCAATTGGAGTGGAAAATGAATTAACAGCAGCAGAAATTCAAGAGGCTGACGGTATTATTATTGCAGCAGATAAACAAGTTGATAAAAGTCGTTTTCATGGCAAAAAAGTATTAGAAGCGAAAGTTGCTGACGGTATTCGCCGCCCGGAAGAGTTAATTAAAATGTTCCAAGACGGGGAAGTTGCTGTATATGGCAATGCACAAGAAAACACATTAAAAAGTGTTAAAGAAATAAAGGATGAACGTAAAGAAAAACAAAATGTTTTGTATCGCAGTTTGATGAATGGCGTTTCCTATATGATTCCATTTGTAGTAGTTGGAGGATTATTAATTGCTTTAGCACTAGCCATTGGTGGAGAGCCAACACCAAATGGATTAGTCATTCCTGAAGGTTCTGTGTGGCAAACGATTCTTGATGTTGGGGCTGCATCGTTTATGTTTATGGTGCCGATTTTGGCAGGTTTTATTGCCGTAAGTATTGCAGATCGCCCAGGACTTGCGCCGGGTATGATCGGTGGTTATATTGCAGCAAATGGTAGTTTCTACGGAAGTGAAGCAGGTGCAGGATTTATTGGTGGAATTATTGCAGGTTTCTTAGCAGGTTATATTGCCAAAGGCATTAAGAAAATTCCAGTTCCAAGAATGATTCAGCCGATTATGCCGATTTTGGTTATTCCGCTTTTATCATCGTTATTAGTTGCTGTTGTGTTCATCTTTATTCTGGGTCAACCAATTGCAGGTATTATGGAAGGCTTAACAAGCTGGTTAAATAGTATGCAAGGTTCAAGCAAAATTTTATTAGCGATTATTTTAGGGGCAATGATTTCTTTTGATATGGGTGGTCCGGTTAATAAAGTTGCTTTCTTATTTGGAGCAGCAATGATTGGTGAAGGAAATGCGTATATTATGGGCGCTGTTGCGACAGCCATTTGTATTCCTCCGTTAGGATTAGGTCTTGCAACAGTATTAAATAAAAAGAAATACCTTAAAGAAGAACAAGAAGCAGGAAAAGCGGCATTAGCAATGGGACTTGTCGGAATTACAGAAGGAGCGATTCCTTTTGCTGCAAGAGATCCGCTCCGTGTTATTCCAAGCATTATGATCGGTTCAATCGTTGGGGCAGTTATTGCGATGTTAGGTCAAGTAACAGATAGTGTTCCGCACGGCGGTCCAGTTGTTGCTTTATTTCAAGCGGTTGGACATGTACCGCTGTTCTTACTCGCGATTGTTATCGGCTCAGTTGTAACTGCGTTTTTAGTTAACGCAATCAAAAAGACAGTAGATGTGGAAGAAGTGAACTAAATCATTTATGAAAGGAAGAGCAAGGATGAATTTTACCGATTTAATTACAGAAGATCTTATTGCATTACAATTAGAAGGCTCAACAAGAGAAGCGGTTATGGATGAAATGATTGCTATGCTGGATGCGTCAGGTGCTTTAGTTGATAAAGAGGGATTTAAAACGGCGCTTTATGAGCGTGAACGACAAAGCAGTACAGGAATTGGCTTTGGCATTGCCATTCCTCATGGCAAAACAGATGCTGTTACATCAGCAAGAGTAGCGTTTGGCATTAAAAAAGCAGGAGTGGATTGGGATAGTATGGATGGAGACGATGCGAATCTCATTTTCATGATCGCGGTTCCGGAGCAGAATGCCGGAGATGACCATTTAAAGATTCTGCAGCTGTTATCAAGAAAACTGATGGATGATGAATTTCGTGCTAGTTTGCTGGAAGCATCAAGCAAAGAACAGGTGGTAAATTTATTAAGCGAGTTATAAAAGAGAGGGATATTCCCTCTTTTTTTATATGGTGTGGATGTCGAAATTGGCTAAAAAATTAGTAAGATAAAGAAATGAAAGAGAGGAATAGATTGATGTATCAAGAGCCTATTTTTTTAAAATCAGTATTTAAGGAACGTATTTGGGGCGGTACGGCGCTGAAAGAGAAATTTGGTTATCATATCCCTTCAGATGAAACGGGCGAATGTTGGGGGATTTCAGCGCATCAAAACGGTCCTTGTGAAATTTTAAATGGCGCGTTAAAGGGAAAAACGCTTGATCAAGTATGGGACAGCCATCGTGAGTTATTTGCGAATGAAGAAGGCGAAGAGTTTCCGTTATTAGTGAAAATTCTTGATGCCAACAATGATTTATCTGTTCAAGTTCATCCCGATGATCACTATGCGAGAGAAGTTGAGGGTGAACAGTATGGTAAAACAGAGTGCTGGTATATTATTGACTGTGAAGAAGGCGCTGAGTTGATTTATGGTCATCATGCAAAGTCGAAAGAAGAGTTTGAACAAATGGTTGCAGATGGACGCTGGGATGACTTATTGAGAAAGGTGCAGGTTCAACCGGGTGATTTTGTTTATGTGCCAAGCGGAACAATTCATGCGATCGGGAAGGGCATTATGATTCTTGAAACCCAACAAAGCTCTGATACAACTTATCGTGTGTATGATTATGATCGTCCTGATGCAGAAGGCAATACGCGTGAACTTCACATTGAAAAATCGATTGAGGTATCAACAATTCCGCATCAAGATGCCTCATTTGAAGTTGTAGAGGATGTAAGAGAAGGATTAAGAAGTAAGAAATTAATTCAAGAGAATTATTTTACAGTTTACCATTGGACTTTGGACGGGGATGTAACGGAGAAAAATGAGAATAACTACTTGTTAATGAGTGTGTTAGATGGTGAAGGTGAATTGTTAGTATGTGATCAAACTTATTCGTTCAAAAAAGGTGATCATTTTATTGTTCCGGCGACAATGACGGATTACAAGCTGCGCGGTAAAGCGGCATTTATTACTTCGCATTCTACAAAATAATGAAGTAATAGATTGTTAGTGGTGTGAATGATATTATAATTATATATAACTAATATAATAAGGAGCCATTCACATGAGTGATTATTCATCACCAGTAGTACATGCTGCAGCAAAGATTCTTGAACTTAGTAAAGAGCTGGAAAGCAAGCTTCAAGGATATTTACTAGATACAGAGGAGCGTCCAGATATATCCTATGAATTATTGAAAATATTAACAATAGCAGATGATTTAGTCCAACTAGGAAATCCAGAGCAGACTTCTGGTGAATTTTTTGGTCTGCCAAAGGAAGTTGTAGTAGGATCTAAGGAGCCTGTTTCATTCTCTAATCAGCATGGATGGGATTTTGGACCTTGGTTCAGGGAAAAAAGTACAAATATCAAAGATGGCGTAAAAAAATCATCAAAAATTGGGAACTTGACCCTCATACACTTCAATTAAGAGATGATGCTCCGATGTCCAAAAACGAATTTATAAGACATGGAATTGATACCGGTCTCCATGAAGTTAAGAGATATTCAAAACTTATATTTGATCAGTTTTTTCTAACGAAGTAACAGCTGATAAATAGTTTGACAGGGTGAGAGGCACCGCCCGAGGAATTTTTCGGTTTTTTAGTCATATGAGCTGTCTGTTTGCTGGTTTTTTATTGTGTTTTCAAAAACCGCTTATCCAGACAAGCTCACATGACTTTTTTGTTTTTTTTGCTGATAATCCTTTATTCTAAAATAATTGTGCTTCCCTCACTGCATTTTCTCTCATTTTCCTTAATGCGCTTTTTCGCCATGATTTTACGGTTTCATAAGGGGTGCCTTCTTGTGCTGCGATTTCTTTTATTTTCATGCCGTTTAAGATGCCGAGCTGGACCCACTTTCTTTCGCCTTGGTTGAGTCCTGTTAAGTAGGCTTCGATGATTTCGTTTTCAAGTGGGATTAGGGCTTGTTCATCAACGGCTGTAAGAGATGTGGTGTAGTCTTCAACGTGATGGTGTTCAAGGTATTTCGTGTCTTTTTTAAGTTCGGAAAGCATTTTTCCGCGTACGGTTGTGATTGCGAATGTTGAGAATTTGCCTTTTTCAGGGTCGAATCGTTCATATGCTTCCCATAAGCCGATTAAGCCGAGCTGATAGTAGGTGTCATGATTGCTGTGGATGTTGAGTGAGCGAATTTGTTTTTTGATCATCGGTTCATAGGCATTTACAAGTTTTTCGAAAGAGCAGTTGTTTCTGTTCATGTGCATTCCTTTTTGAATGCGCGCATTCTATGTTTTCCGCCGGTAATGTAACTGTATAAGGTTTTTGGAATTTGTTCATATGCGTAAACGTCACGTATGGGTTGTTTGAAAGCGTTTATATATGACGTTTCCTAAGGGGATACGTCACATATCGAGGATGATACAGGCATCATTTGTGCAGTATGTATCAAATTTTTTTAGAGATGATTATTGGTTTAGCCAGTCATATGTAAGCACGGTTGCTGCGGTTTCGCGTCTTTTTTCGACCGCAAATAAATTGGCGATTGTGCCGTAAAAATATTGGGTAAAGGTTGTTTTAATCGTGCCGCGTTTATAGCGAAAGACGGTTTCCTTGAAGGCAGTGATAATCGTTTGGATATAGATGTCAACAGGCTCAGCGATTTGGAAGCGGCGGTAAGCAATCATGACCCGCTGCCACAGATTGTGGATGTCTTTTGCTTTTCTAAAAAAAGGTTTCACTGCTTGTATGAACTCGTTTGGAATGTTTGAAGGTGTGTACGTGTAATCGAGTTGTTCGAGAGTAACGTGACTAGGACGATGGTTTTTATTTTTTAAATTAGCTTTAAAAGAAATAGTTTCTGAAGGTGATTTTCGCTCTTGAGATTTGTCTTCTAAAGGATTTTCGGTCATTGAACGCTCTGTCAATTTTCCTGAAGGCGCTCCGTCAAAGCGGTGAAAGATGAAGACATTATGGGCCATGCCGCCTTCTTTTCGGATCGTATGATGTACGGTTAAAATGCCTAGTTTTTTTGCTTTCGAGAGCATTCGTTCAAATGTGGAGCGTGAGATTGTTTCACCGTTTTTATGGCAGGCGGAAACAAGTTTTCCGATTCTTGCATTGCAGACGCCGGGTACTTTGGCACTGTAGCGGGTAAGGTGTTTAAAGGCGATGCGCTCGCTTTTTGTAAAATCTTGTTCATGTTTTTGAAGGAAGCTTTTGATGGTATTGTTAAATTCATTGAGGTTTGTGAATTCACTTAAATGGGTGAACTGCTGAATATGTCCTGATTTCATAAAATCCTCTCCTTGTGGAAAATGGGGTCATATTTTATATAGTGTGAAAGGCAGGAAATGGGGGAGAAGAGCTGGGATTTTCTTGGCGGCAGCAGGAAGGAAGAGGAAATGTTAAAGAATTATAAAGGCGTCTTAACAAAAACTTTACAATTTTTAGGGTATAAAATAGGAGCATTTATCGAATTTTGTATGTATAATATAAATGTTGTTAAATTATGCTAAAGAAATCAATCGTTGAGAGGAGAATAAGCAGGGAATTAATGAGTGATTTTTAATTAAAGCTATAAACATTAAAAAGTGAGTGAGTTGAGGAAAGGGAGTGCTGCTGATGTCTTTATGAAGCAGTATTTTAATAGCTTTTAGATCTTCTTTATACAGAAAATTCTGAGTAATCAGAAAAACTTGTTGACAAGCGGAAAATGTCGTTTTATGATAAAAAAGGAAATATTTTAAAATGAAATGATTTCCAAATAACTGAGACTTAAGAGGAGGAGTGGAAGGAAGAAACGATTACAGAGAGATAATATTGTTTTACTTCAGAGGTCAGCTAAGATTATACCCACGTATTCATTCATCACTTTCATCATGTGAAATTCCTTCATCATTGTTAAAAATCCATTAAGAGGTGACAAATGAAAGGCTGTGTAGAGCAGTCAGCAACCACTAAGTTAAGTCAACATGTGCTTTTTAAAAAAATTAAATGAGACGGAGTTGGCACAATGGATTATTTGACGCAGTTAAAAAAGTTTTATGATTGGATGGAAACCAATCCGTTACCGCCATCTGTACCTGCTGTGGTTCTTTGGCATGCTCTTATGTACCTTGTTGTGAAAAATGGAGGTGCACCTGAGTTTTCTGTTGGGACACATTTTTTAATGGGAAAAACGGGTGAATGTGAGCTCATGATTCGAAGAGCGCGTCAAGAACTAAAAAACCTTGGATTTATCGATTTCATTATCCAACCTGGAAATCAAGCAGATATTTATTATATGCGTGATTTAGCAGAAGTCTTTGAAAATGGTAAATTAGAAAATAATATCTGTCGTGAATCTGTATTAAATAATAAAAGAAAGAACCATAACGTCATTTACCTCCATGATCACTTACAAAAGCTTTAGAACACCTTCTTAAAACCTTCATCATAGAGCTTCAGTTCACCAAAGATCGATTTAAAAGAAGAAGATTCTCATCTAAGAGTAACAAAATCCTATTATTTTAAGACGGAAAATTGAATAAAGGGGTGCTTTGTAGCAAACATGAACTGCATTTCGATTTTGTAACAAAGCGAAATTATGAAAGGTGTAGGGAGAGTTGTTTGAATAAAAGGAGCGGCAGGGGGGATGAAGTATGAAAGTAGAAGGAAATACAACTGCTATGCTTGAACGGAGCTATATGAAAGAGGAGCGCGGTGTCATTTATACAGCACTTGAAGAGCTCGATTTTCATTGGAGTGAAAGAGACGTACGCATTTTTGACGCGTTATGGAGAGAAGGAAAGTCACTAATAGCAATTGCTGAGTACTTTAATCGGGATCTTGATGAAACAGCCTTGCTGTTAATGGATCGCGCTCGGCTTAAAACGATCAATCAGCGTAAAAACGGAATATGGAAAAGCGAGGGAGAGAAAAAATGAAAAAACAACATTACTTTTCAAAGCTTAAGCTTCACTGTAAAAGATGTGATGAATTCAAGGTTCACAGCATTTATAAAAAGCCCGGCGTTTTTCATTTTTTCTGTACAATCTGTGGTTATTCCAAAAAAATTTCGATAAGCTGCTTATCTAAAGAGCGCGCGCAGTAAGGGAGAGACGATCTGATGAAAAGATACAGTGATGGGTATGAAATTTCTAAAGGAACGATGGCGATTTTTTCAGCGGCACATGAAAGTTACGGCTCGAAAATTCTTGATCTTAGCGGAGAGTACTTTTCAGAAAAAATACCAATGGAATTAATCCGGTCTGGCTGTCTTGATGGCGGTTCTACATATGAAGGAAGAAAGAAAGCGGTCATCTATCATACAAACATTTGTGAAAAAATTCCTATTCCAATCTCACTGCTTGAGAACATCTATGCTTTTCCAACACACGCGCCAATTCAATTTGAAAATGTGTGGATCTTTTATCATCATGTAAAGGAAATTAGGCCGTTTAAAAATAAATCGATCGTCGTTTTTAAAAATAATCAAACATTAGAGCTTGGGGTTTCTTTTTATGTATTAAAGAAGCAAATCGAGCGAACGGCATATTGCGAGTTTCGTTTTTCACAGGGACGTACATATAATGAAGGAATAGGGCTTTAATAGGTCTTTAGTAGGTAGGGGTCTGACCCCGCAAAAAGACATTTCCCCTATTTTGTCCATATGGAGAGGATGAATGTAGGTATCATCAATGCTCAAGATGAATAGGACGTATAATACCTCTAAAACATAGTTGACAACTAGGAATAATAAGCTTTAAAATTACTTAATATAAAGAAAGATCGTGGAGGGGTGTAATTCGTTTTATGACATGGGAGATCATTTTTGTATTAGTCGTTGTGTTTTTAATGATGATCGGATTAATTACGGAATTCGCTCGTCCTGATATGATTGTTTTTGTAGCGTTAGTGAGTTTTCTCGTAACGGGTATTTTAACTCCGGAAGAAGCTGTCGCAGGTTTTTCAAATTTAGGGATGCTGACGGTTGCCCTGCTTTTTATTATTGCGGGGGCGATCCAGCAAACAGGGCTTGTTGAACAAGGAATGACACGGTTGTTAGGGGATGTGAAATCTGAAAGGCAGGCGCTTTTTAAATTTATTTTGCCGATTTCAGGGCTATCAGCTTTTTTAAATAATACACCGATTGTTGTTACGTTAACGCCGATTATCCGAAAATGGTGTGCTGAACATAATCTGTCGCCGTCAAAGTTTTTAATTCCATTGTCATATGCTTCTATTTTAGGCGGTATTTTAACGCTGATGGGAACCTCTACGAACTTAGTTATTCATGGGCTTATGCTTGATCGGGGAATGGAAGGCTATTCCTTATTTACATTACTGATCGCCAGTTTGCCGGCTAGTATTTTAGGGCTTATTTACCTTGTGACAATCGGCTATAATATCCTTCCTAATCATAAGGTGTTAACAGAAACGATAGAAGAAAAAAGCCGTGAATATTTAATTGAAATGATTGTGGAAGAAAATTATCCATTTCTCGATAATCCATTAGTTGATCAAACGGTGGAAGAAGCGGGTCTAAGAAATCTTGATGGCTTATATTTAATTGCGATTATAAGAAAAAATGAAAAGATTTATCCTGTGAAACATTCAACAAAGCTTAAATTTAATGATCGGTTAATTTTTACAGGCGTGATTTCAAAGATTGCGGAGCTCCAGAAGAAAAAGGGACTTGAATTAAAAACAGGAACTAATTTAACACTCGATAAATTAAAAAATGGAAACGGACAGCTTGTTGAAGTAGTCGTATCGCACCAATCTTCGCTTCTGCATAAGAAGATTAAAGATACCCAATTTCGTGCAAAATATGATGCTGGTGTGGTAGCTGTTCATAGAAACAATGAAAGAATTAATAATAAAATTGGCGATATTGTTTTAAAGCCGGGCGATACGCTCTTACTGCTTGCAGGTTCTGACTTTTCAGAGCGGGTGATGCAGTCAAATGATTTTTATGTGGTGACCCAGTTAAACGATCATCCTCTTTTAAATAAAGTGGATACGAAAAAAGCTTGGATTGCGGTTTCGACGTTACTAGCGATGATTTTATTGGTAAGCTTTGATGTGATTTCGATGTTTAAAGCGATGAGTATAACGGTTCTTGTTTATTTATTATTAAAGATTGTTTCACCGGAAAGCGCAAAACAAAACGTGCAGTTCAATGTATTATTACTAATTGCGAGTGCTTTAGGGATTGGGACCGCATTGTTTAAAACCGGCGCCGCCGAAATCATGGCGAATCATTTAATTACAGTTGCTGAACCGCTTGGGATGATTGGTATTTTATTCTTTTTATATATTTTAACGGTGATCTTCACAGAAGTGATTACAAACAATGCGGCCGCGGTCTTAATGTTTCCAATTGCGGTAGAAGCAGCGAATCGATTAGATGTTGATCCAATGGGTTTTGTAGTGTTAATTACGATTGGAGCTTCAGCCAGCTTTCTGTCTCCGATCGGCTACCAAACGAATTTAATTGTTTACGGCCCGGGCGGCTATAAGTTTACAGATTATATTAAAGTCGGTTTACCGCTGAGCTTGCTCGTTATGATCACAACGATTATCATGGTTATGACTGTATGGATTTAGTTTCCGTGACAGGCACTGTTTTACCAAACAGAAGACGTAACGGCGCTATGTTTTTATAGGATGAGCTGGAGAGGTTATTTCTTTTCGAGTATATTAGATTTTGAAAATTCAAATTCTAATACTGACAAACAATATATAAATGTTAAAATAGCTTTAGTAACTAAAAGGAGTGTATATTATTATGTCAACAACTACAGTAGAAAACAACGAAACAATTGCTGCTCATGGCGGTGCATTAGTAAATCGTGAGCTGCAGGGGAAAGAGCGTGAAGAAAAGCTTGCACAAGCTGAAGGGTTAGCTTCTTTAACGATTTCCGCATGGGCAGTTTCTGACTTAGAATTAATCGGAATCGGCGGCTTCAGCCCGCTTACAGGGTTTATGGGGCAAGCTGATTATGAGCGTGTTGTAAAAGAAATGCGCCTTGCGGATGGCACGGTTTGGAGTATTCCAATTACATTACCTGTCACTCAAGAGCAGGCAGATCAGTTTGAGATTGGTCAAGAAATCGCCCTTAAAGGTGAAGATGGTGTTGTATATGGTACACTTCAGCTTGAAGAAAAGTACACATATGACAAAAAGACTGAAGCTCAGAACGTTTACGGTACAACAGAAGATGCGCACCCTGGTGTAAAGAAAGTATATGAAAAAGGTGAAGTCTACTTAGCAGGTCCAATTACATTAGTAAACCGCCCGGATCATGGTCAGTTTACTGATTTCTACAAAGATCCAAGCGAAACACGCAAAATGTTTGTAGATCTTGGCTGGAAAACAGTTGTAGGATTCCAAACACGTAATCCTGTCCACCGTGCCCATGAATATATTCAAAAGAGTGCATTAGAAATCGTTGACGGTTTACTTCTTAACCCGCTTGTTGGGGAAACGAAATCTGATGATATTTCCGCTGAAATTCGTATGGAAAGTTATCAAGTTATTTTAAAGCACTACTACCCAGCAGATCGCTCTCGTCTTGTTATTTACCCAGCAGCAATGCGTTATGCAGGTCCAAGAGAAGCAATTCTGCACGCATTAGTACGTAAAAACTACGGCTGCACGCACTTTATCGTTGGCCGTGACCATGCTGGTGTTGGTGATTACTACGGCACATATGATGCACAAGAAATCTTTAATAACTTTACGCAGGAAGAAATCGGCATTACAATTCTAAAATTTGAGCATTCATTCTTCTGTAAAAAATGCGGCAACATGGGTACAGCAAAAACTTGCCCACACGGCAAAGAAGAGCATGTTCATTTAAGTGGTACAAAAGTTCGTGAAATGCTTCGCAATGGAGAGAAGCCGCCAAAAGAATTTTCACGTCCAGAAGTGGCTGAAGTTCTAATCAGAGGGATGCAGGAAACGAACTAAGGAATTAAAATAGTTCCAATTTTAAAATGAAAATTTCGTTAAGTTTAACTCGCTGCAGTTAAACTTAACGTTCATATGGCTTGGACTTTATAAGGAGAGGAATCAGAAAAGATGAAATCAACAAACATCACATGGCATGAAGCGCAGGTAACAAAGCAGGATCGTCAAAGTTTAACGAAGCATAAAAGTGCAGTGCTATGGTTTACAGGACTTTCAGGTGCAGGAAAATCGACTGTATCTGTAGCGGTTGAAAAAGAATTGCATCAGCGCGGCATTCATACGTATATTCTTGATGGAGACAATGTCCGTCACGGCTTAAATAAAAACTTAGGCTTCAGCCCGGAAGATCGTACTGAAAACATTCGCCGCATTGGTGAAGTATCCAAATTATTTGTTGATGCGGGAGTAGTCACATTAACAGCCTTTATTTCTCCATACCGTGAAGACCGTGATATGGTTCGTGAACTAAACAATGAAGGTGAATTCATTGAGGTTTACGTGAAATGTAGTGTTGATGAGTGTGAAAAGCGTGATCCAAAAGGATTATATAAAAAAGCTCGTGCAGGTGAAATCAAAGGCTTTACTGGAATTGATGCGCCATATGAAGCACCAGAAAATCCTGAAATCGTTGTGGAAACAGACAAACAGTCACTTGAAGAGTCTGTGAACCAAATCATTAATTACTTAATCGAAAAGAATTATATTAATGCCTAACACTGAAGGTCACTAGAGGTTTTACTCCTTAGTGACCTTTTTACTACATAAAATAAAGGTGGGATAGAGAAATGATTGAGACGATTACTATCAATGATATTGTGAAGATTTCGATCGAAGCAGGCGATAAAATTTTAGAAGTATATGAATCTGCAGACTTTGGCATTGAAAGTAAAGCGGATGATTCACCGTTAACGATGGCGGATAAAAAGGCAAATGAAGTGATTACGGATCGGTTAACGAAATTATATCCTGAAATACCCATTTTAAGTGAAGAAGGAAACCATTTAGCGTATGAAGAACGCAAAGATTGGGAGTATTTTTGGTTAGTTGATCCGCTTGACGGCACAAAAGAATTTATTAAACGTAATGGAGAATTTACCGTAAACATTGCTCTTATCCATAATGGAACACCAGTACTTGGTGTTATTTATGCACCGGTTCTTGAGACAGTATATTTTGCGAAACAAGGTTTAGGAGCTTACAAGTTAGAAAAGTGTAAAAAACAGATTAATGGTCAAGTTGAGGACAGTAAATTAGTTGAAGTTTCTACCGCTTTACCTCTTAAACAAGATCGAGAACATACAACCGTGATTGCAAGCCGCTCCCATATGTCACCTGAAACAGAAGCATATATTAATGAACTGAAGAAAGAAGTAGGTGAAGTTGAAATCACTTCAGCAGGCAGCTCGCTTAAGTTATGCTTAGTTGCTGAAGGGAAGGCTGATGTTTATCCACGCTTTGCGCCAACAATGGAGTGGGATACAGGCGCTGGACAAGCCATTTCTGTATTGTCAGGAGCGAGTGTGACGAGGACAGATAGTGGTGAGAAGCTTGAGTATAATAAAGAGAATTTGTTGAATCCGTGGTTTATTGTACGCCGTTAACTTTGCAATATCCCTGTTTTTTGTCTGAGGTGGGGTTATTCACCAAAAACAGATCGTCCAGGTTATCCTGAAGAATGTAAAATTTTTCATTATAGACAAGTTATGCACTATGAGGAAGTACTCTGTAAAAAAGAACCATCCTAAGTCTTTAATAAAGACTTAGGATGGTTTTTTTCACAATACTAATTAATAATGGTCAGCCGCTCTTCTTGCGGCATACTACATATACTAAAGGGGTCTGACTCCGCAAAAAGACATTCCTCCTATTTTGTACATGTGGAGAGGACAAAATAGGGGGAAGGCTGGAGAGTGTTTTTTACAATAAATAAAAGTAACAATCTAGTCCGCTCTCACAAAAGAAGTGAGAATATGGGCTGGATTTTTTAGTTTGTCATGATTCAAATTAAGTCGTAGTAATAATAGCGGTGATTTCGGTTGCGATCATCTCCTAAAATTATAGTGAGATGATCCTACATTTTTGGAATACGATTTTTCCTTTTAGAAGCGCGTTCCTTTTCTGCAACAGCAAAATCTTCTGGTGTTGCTTTTCGCTCCAAGTTTTTGATACCTTCTTTTGTTTTTTTATCCAAATGGGTTCCCTCCTTTATGCATTATTTAATATTTACTTATTAGATGAACATATACATAAACTTTTGGCATAAATACTTTATAGTAAATCAGAAGGAAGATGTTGGTAAACATATTATTTTGATTTCCTGCTCATAATAACTCTTGGGTTTAAATACCCATTTAAAGTTTTAAATGACTAAAGGAGGTTTTTTTATGTATCATAACCAACAAATTATTTCGCAAATTCAAAACACACTTCAACAAATGCAAAGTTCAGAACAAAGAAACGGCTCTCAATTAAGACAATTTGCCAATCAGATTGAACAAATTGCTCAACATGAATCACAGGCAGTGCAGCAAATTCAACAGCTGAATCAATTATGTAATCAATTAAATCAAGAGCTTCAACGTATGTCTCAATTAGTATCGCAACAGCAGCAGCAAGTAATAGGACAACAACCTTGGAGATCCCAAGTTTCAGCGCAGCAGCAGCAATTTCAGCCGCAGCAGCAATTTTCTCAATATCCATTGAACCAAAATCACTATCAATAAGAGCAATTTTTCTCAAGGCTCATGATCTAATTTTTTCCTTGTTTGGGTTTCTGCCAATACCTAAATTAGAGTAAATATTAGCTTATCCCTTTAAAAATAAACCAAATGAAGGCTTATCTGTCCTGCTGGTGGGTTAGACCCACCAGCATTTCCTAGTTTGAAAAAATAATAAAAAGGTTTACGCAATGGATGAAAAACGAAGCAATAAAATCTAAAACAGCTCTCCTAATGATTTCTGTAGAATATTTGTTTTGGCCGCTTTTTTTGTTTCTTCGTATTCTTTTTTCAATTTATCCGCATAGCTTGGATCATAGTGGTGGTCTTGAAGAGCACGTTTCGCGTTTTCATAAATGTGTTGAAATTCCTCGTCAATTTCCTTCTCGAGAGCATTTCCCTGAATTATATATGCAGCAACAAGAGCGTTAAACGACATTTCTTTTTCCTTATATTCTTTCACAGCTTCAGATGCAAGCTGTTCCATCTCGTTTTTTGCGTAATCTCGCAGTTCTTCTAGTGGTGGATAGTATTTCTGCAAGATTTCTTCGGGAGTGACAATTGAATGTGCTGAAGAAGCGCTGTTTACTAATGCGCTCGTTTCCACGACGCTTGGAGACTTGGCCGCTTTTGGAGGAATCGGCTCTTCAAAAGCTGACAGACCATATAATAACGGTGTAAAAACAACGATAACAATTGTCCAAAATGAAAGAACACTTCTTACTCGGACACGCTTTTGATAGCAGAATCTCCAAATAAAATGAAGAAAAAGCGGAATAACGACTCCAACAGAAACGCCCGCGATATTTGCGAGTCCGTCTAAAAGTTCTGCCGTTCTGTCTGGTAGAAATAACTGCCTGTATTCTTCAAGTAGACTCACAACGATTAGCGTAAACCAAACAGCAGAAATGCGCCTCAGTCCATTGGCGAGCGGCGGTAGAAGACTCATCATAAGCGAAATTATAAAAGAAATGAATCCGTAAAAAAGGAAATGCTGCCATTTATCCATTCCTATTGCGATCAAATCGAACATAGTCATAGTCTCACCTCTTTAATCAGTATTGGCAGAAATGGAGAAAGGCAAACGATTTTTCTTTTTGCCAGGAGAAAAGCGGGTTTAGCTGCCGCGTGGAGATGAAACAAATTCTTTATTAGAAGAGGAGAGTAGTATCTGATTTTTTTTTTTTTTTTTTTTTTTTTTTTTTTTTAAAATTTTTACATTTTTTTAAAAAC
>NZ_QOCW01000014.1 GCF_003318295.1 Bacillus taeanensis | reverse complement strand
TGTCTGCGTTAATTCGCGCTTTTGAAGTAATGACCGACCCGGCAAAAGCAGGTCCTGCGACGATTTGTATCTCACAGGATGTTGAAGGGGAAGCGTTTGATTATGATGTGAAATTCTTTGAAAAGCGTGTTCATTATATCGATCGCAAACTGCCGACAGAGCGTGAATTAAAAGGGGCAGCTGACTTAATTAAAGAAAGCAAAAAGCCGTTAATTGTTGTCGGCGGCGGCGTGAAATATTCAGAAGCACGTGAAGCGTTAATGGCATTTTCAGAAAAATATCATATTCCATTAGTGGAGACGCAGGCTGGTAAATCAGCGGTTGAATCTTCATTTAAAAACAACTTAGGCGGTTTAGGGATTACGGGAACGCTGGCAGCAAATAAGGCTGCTCGTGAAGCCGATCTAATTATGGGGGTCGGCACAAGATTTACCGATTTTGCAACGTCTTCGAAAACAGTGTTTAACTTTGAAACAACGAAATTTTTAAACATTAATGTAAGCCGTATGCAGGCATATAAACTAGATGCGTATCCAGTTGTGGCAGATGCACGCACAACGTTTGAAGCATTAACGCCAATGCTTGAAGGTTATGAAAGTGAGTACGGTACGCTTATCACAGAATTAAAAGAAGAATGGGCAGCTGAACGTAATCGTTTAAGTAAAGTTACTTTTAATCGAGAAAATTTTGATCCTGAAATTAAAAATCATTTTTCTCAAGAAGTACTTAATGAATATGCCGATGTTTTAAATACGGAATTTGCGCAAACAACAGCGCTTCTTACGATTAACGACACGATTGATAAGGACAGTATTATCGCCTGCGCGGCGGGTTCTCTTCCAGGAGATTTACAGCGCTTATGGCATGCCGAAGTACCGAATACGTATCATCTTGAGTACGGTTACTCATGTATGGGCTATGAAGTGTCCGGAACATTAGGGCTGAAATTAGCGGAACCAACAAAAGAAGTGTATTCAATCGTTGGGGACGGAAGCTTCCTCATGCTGCACTCTGAATTCATTACAGCGATTCAGTATAACAAAAAAATTAATGTCCTTCTTTTTGATAATTCCGGCTACGGCTGTATTAATAACCTGCAGATGGATTTTGGGAACGGCAGCTATTTCTGTGAATTCAGAACAGATGATAATCAAATTTTAAATATTGATTATGCAAAAGTTGCGGAAGGATATGGTGCGAAGTCATATCGTGTCACAAATGAAGAAGAATTAAAAGAAGCGTTAGAAGATGCGAAAAATCAAGACAAGTCGACTTTAATTGAGATTAAAGTACTGCCAAAAACAATGACAGACGGTTATGAAGGAAGCTGGTGGAACCTTGGTGTTCCGGAAGTGTCGAGTCAACCGGGTGTTCAAAAATCATTTGAGTTGAAACAAGAGAAATTAAGAAATGCAAAGCAGTATTAATACGAGATGCTTGTGAGAGGATGGGATAACAGTGGTGTTTAAACAAGATACTGTAAAGCTCGGTATTGCACCAATCGCTTGGACGAATGATGATATGCCTGAGCTGGGTAAAGAAAATACATTTGAACAATGCATTAGTGAAATGGCTTTAGCGGGCTTTACTGGCACAGAAGTTGGCAATAAGTACCCGCGCGATACGAAAGTGCTTCATTCAGCACTGGAAATTCGCAATATGGAAATTGCAAGTGCTTGGTTTAGTGCGTTTCTTACAACAAAGCCGTTTGAAGAAACAGCGGAAGCGTTTATTAAGCATCGTGATTTCTTGTATGAAATGGGTGCGAAAGTGATTGTCGTGTCAGAACAAGGTCACAGTATTCAAGGATTGGATGTCCCTGTTTTTGAGGAAAAAACGCACTTCAATGGAGAAGAATGGCAGAAACTTGCCTTAGGACTAGATAAACTAGGCGCCCTTGCAAACGAAAAAGGCATGAAGCTTGTTTACCATCACCATATGGGAACAGGCGTGCAAACAGAAAAAGAAATCGATCAATTAATGGAACTGACAGATCCTAATTTCGTTTACTTATTATTTGATACAGGTCATCTTGAGTTTTCAGGTGATGATTTCTTAAGTGTATTAAAAAAACATATCGGTCGAATTAAGCATGTTCATTTAAAAGATATTCGTCCGAAAGTAGTTAAGAAAGTAAAAGAGGGAAAATTAAGCTTTTTACAGGCAGTAAAAGAAGGTGCCTTTACAGTACCTGGAGATGGCTGCATTGACTTTGCTCCTGTATTTAAATTACTGGCAGAAAACGATTATGAAGGCTGGCTTGTCGTAGAAGCAGAACAAGATCCAGCGAAAGCAAATCCGTTTGAATATGCCGTAAAAGCAAGAAAATATATAAGAGAAACAGCGCAAGTATAAAAAATAATAAAAAAATAAAGAAACCCCTTTCATTTTTAAAGAAAGTAAGTTATGATAATAATAAGTTAAGCGCTTAACCACTCCTTTAATAGCGATTAATAAGATAATAAAAGGTGTATATTATATAAGCGCTTAACCTAAATATAAATTAAATCCTTAAATATTTTAAATCTGTATAAACAGAAAGGAGAAATAGATTATGACAGTTGAAACGAATGTTCAAACACTTAAAAACTATATCGGAGGAGAATGGGTAGAATCACAATCTTCTCAAACAATTCCAGTTCCAAACCCTGCGACAGAGGAAATTTTAGCGTATGTGCCTGTATCAACAAAGGGTGATGTGGATCAAGCTGTACAAACAGCGAAAAAAGCATTTAAAACATGGAGCAAAACAGCGGTACCAAAAAGAGCACGTATTCTTTTTAAATATCAGCAGTTATTAGTAGAAAACTGGGACGAGCTTGCAAGATTAGTAACACTTGAAAACGGTAAAAGCTTTAAAGAAGCACACGGAGAAGTATTACGAGGCATTGAGTGTGTGGAGTTTGCAGCAGGTGCGCCAAGCTTAATGATGGGGAAACAGCTTCCGGATATCGCAACGGGCATTGAATCTGGGATGTATCGTTACCCGGTCGGCGTTGTTGGCGGAATCACACCATTTAACTTCCCAATGATGGTTCCTTGTTGGATGTTCCCATTAGCGCTTGCTTGTGGTAATACATTCGTACTGAAGCCTTCTGAGCGTACACCACTTTTAGCAAACCGTTTAGCAGAATTATTAAAAGAAGCAGGTCTTCCAGACGGCGTATTTAACATCGTTCACGGTGCCCATGATGTTGTAAACGGCTTATTAGAGCATAAAGATGTTCCAGCAATTTCATTTGTAGGTTCACAGCCAGTTGCCGAATATGTGTACAAAACAGGCGCAGCGAACGGCAAACGCGTACAGGCGTTAGCAGGCGCGAAAAACCACAGCATCGTGATGCCAGACGCAGAATTAGACAATGCGGTGAACCAAATCATTGGTGCAGCCTACGGTTCAGCGGGTGAAAGATGTATGGCGTGTTCAGTTGTTGTCGCAGTTGACGAAGTAGCAGACGAGCTAATCGCAAAGCTTCAGGAAGCAGCCGACAACATTGTGATTGGTGATGGATTAAAGAATGAGAACGCATTTTTAGGTCCGGTTATTCGTAAAGAGCACAAAGAGCGTACAGCGAATTACATTCAATCAGGTGAAGAAGAAGGTGCTGTTTTAATTCGTGACGGACGTAACGATGAAAGCTATACGGACAAAGGCTACTTTATCGGTCCAACAATTTTTGACAATGTGACAACAGATATGAAAATTTGGAAAGACGAAATCTTCGCACCGGTCCTTTCAATTGTACGTGTGAAAGACCTAGAAGAAGCGGTTGAATTATCAAATCAATCCGAGTTTGGTAATGGGGCATGCTTATATACAACAAGCGGTGTTGCAATGCGTTACTTCAGAGAAAATATTCAATCTGGTATGTTAGGTGTCAACGTTGGCGTACCGGCACCAATGGCGTTCTTCCCATTCTCGGGCTGGAAAAATTCATTCTACGGTGATCTTCACGCAAACGGTTCAGACGGTGTGGAATTCTACACAAGAAGAAAAATGTTAACAGCTCGCTGGTAATTTTATAGAAAAATACCCTGGGTGCAGCAGTAATCATTGCATTACGACCGTAAGTCATCTGGGGTTTCTCTTTAAAGAAAATTCTCATTATAGTACGCTTTAGATTTTAAGAGGAGGGAATTTTAGCATGTCAGATTTAATCGTACCACGTAAGCATCGTGACGAAGAAGGAAAAGTATTATCGGTAACTCCTGAGTCAGCAGGCTGGGAATATGTTGGCTTTGAAGTATATGAACTAAAAGCAGGCGAAACGCTGGAAAAAGCAACAGAAGACCAAGAAGTATGTCTTGTGCTTTTAAGCGGAAAAGCATCAGTAAAAACAAAACAAGCAAACTTTGAAAATATTGGAAAACGAATGAACGTATTCGAAAAAATTCCTCCATATTCTGTTTATGTTCCTTCTGATGACAAATATGAAGTCGAAGCATTAACAGACTTAGAGATTGCGGTTTGTTTAGCACCGGGTAAAGGCACATATGAAGCGCGTTTAATTGCGCCAGAGGACGTTGGCACAGAAGACCGAGGCTCTGGTTCCATGTCTCGTAAAATTCATAACATTTTACCAGAACAAAAGCCGGCTGACAGCTTACTCGTTGTTGAAGTATTTACACCGGAAGGCAACTGGTCAAGCTATCCGCCGCACAAACATGATCAAGACAACTTACCGCAGGAATCGTATCTGGAAGAAACATATTACCATAAAGTCAATCCTGCCGAAAACGGTTTTGCGATTCAGCGTGTGTATACGGACGATCGCTCTCTTGATGAAACATTAGTTGTAAAAGACAGCAATGTGGTGCTTGTACCAAAAGGCTATCATCCTGTATCAGCACCTCCGGGTTATGAAGTGTATTATTTAAATGTCATGGCAGGACCGACTCGTACGTGGCAGTTTCATAACGATCCAGAACATGAATGGCTGTTTCAACCAATTAAAAAATAAATGTTATCAGGTTTATAGGGGTAAAAAGGGGATAAACGTAGGACGGATTATGATAGAAGATTCACTGTTTTTTTACGGTGAATCTTCTATTTATATAAATTCAATTAAAAATATAACGTGAAAATAAGATGATCACATATGGAAGCTGCAGCTATAAATCAATGTTTAAAGGGTGAAAGAGTGATGAAAAGTTATTTAATTGCATTTAATTCGATAAGAAAAATGGTGAATAAACATGAAAGCAACTATTTATGATGTAGCAAAAAATGCAGGCGTATCAATTGCAACTGTATCCAAAGTGATTAATAATAATGGTAGAATTAGCGATAAAACGCGTAAAAAAGTTTTAAAAATTATGAAAGATCTTGATTATCAGCCAAGTTTTGCTGCTGCTGCATTAACAGGTAAACGAACGAATACAATCGGCCTTTTAATTCCTGATCTTGCAAACCCTTTTTTTGCAGAGATAGCAAGAAGTATTGAAGATCGAGGTCACGAGTTAGGTGTAAGCGTTGTCATGTGCAGTACAGATAAAAATAAAGAAAAAGAAGAAAAGTATGTATCGTTACTCGTTCGTAAAAGTGTTGATGGCTTTATTTTAGCTTCCGGGTTTAGTAATGTAGAAGTAGTGGAAGATTTACTGAAAAAGAAGATTCCTGTTGCAATGATTGCACAAGATGTACCAACCCTTTTAGTTGATACGCTTTCTGTTGATGATTATAAAGGCGGCTATCTTGCAACAGTGCATTTACTGTCACTCGAACATAAACGTATCGCTGTAATAGGGGAGGTGGCAAGAAGCAGTGATGATCGTATTCGAGGATATAAAGAAGCACTGCAGCAGAGTGGTCATTTAGTACATGACGATTATATTGTAAGAAGTGAATCTTCAATAGAAGGAGGAAGAAAAGCAGCAGACCATCTTCTTAATCAGTCAAACCCTCCTACTGCAATTTTTGCATGTAATGATTTACTAGCAATCGGTGTCATTCAAGCTGTCCAAGCACGAGGATTAGTCGTTCCAAACGATGTGTCAATTATAGGCTTTGATAATACGATTTTAGCAACAACGAGTGACCCGGCTTTAACAACGATTGCGCAGCCTATTCATGAGATGGGACAGTTCATTATGGATTTACTTATTCAAGAAATCGAAGGAAAGAAAACGGTAAAAAGAAGGATGCTGCTTCTTCCTGAGCTTGTAGTGCGAAATTCAACCGCGAAGCCTTCAGTTTCAGTAGAGAAGCAGTTGACTTAGCTTTTTGTCTAGCTCTAGGCGTCATCGGCTCTATGGTTTAGCCAATCCGTCCAGAAGGTAAAAAACGACCTTCCAGCCGTCTCGTCTTATGCTTGTTGCCGATAAGCAGACGCCTTGCACTTTTCTAGAGAAAGGGGAAATGGAATGGAACTCACACGGCAGCAAACCCCGCTTCAAACAAGATTTTATTATGGTTGGGTCATTGTTGGAATCGCTGCCTTAGGTGTCTTTTTTTCAGGACCGGGACAAACATACTCAATCTCAGTTTTCATTGATTACTATATCCAGGATTTTGGATGGAGCCGTTCGCTTGTGTCAACAGTTTATTCAGCTGCCACGCTTGCAGCGGGATTGTTATTATTTATAATTGGGCGTTTAGTGGATCGATTTGGGCAGCGGTTTATGTCGGCAGCAGTCGGTATTATGCTTGCTATAGCTTGTTTTTGGAATAGCGCCATCACAGGCAGTGTGATGCTGTTTATCGGTTTTTTTATGATTCGTTTATTCGGTCAAGGTTCGATGACGCTTATTCCAAACACACTCGTGCCGCAGTGGTTTATTGAAAAACGCGGCAGAGCATTAAGCTTAATGGCAATCGGCGGTTTTTTAAGTTCGGCAGCCCTTCCGCCAATTAATGCATGGCTTATTGAAACATGGAGCTGGGAAACGGCATGGCGGGTATGGGGAATCCTGCTGTTTCTCATCTACGTACCGTTAGCACTATTTTTTATTCGTAACCGCCCTGAAGATAGCGGCATGCTTCCAGACGGTAAAACGATTAAGAAAGTAAAAAAAGGTACAAAATCAGAGGAAGAAGTATTTCAGGAAGAAAATTGGACATTAAAAGAAGCGATGAAAACACGCGCCTTTTGGTTCATTCTTATTTGTGTCGGAATACCAGCCCTTGTTAATACAGGCCTTACGTTTCACCTCGTTTCCATATTGGGGGAAAATGGGCTGAAGCCAACAACTGCTGCTTTTGTCCTTAGTTTAATGGCAATTGTAGGATTTCCGGTTACCTTTTTAGCCGGATATGCATTAGATAAATTTAAAGTACATATGATATTGGGTTTATCATTCATCGGGCAGCTGTTATTTTTACTGCTCGTTCAGTGGACCAATACCGTACTGATGGCGATTATATTTGGAGTCGTTTGGGGAGCAATTATTGGTTTTGAACGAATTGCACTAAATATTGTTTGGCCAAATTATTTTGGCCGAGAGCATTTAGGAAGTATTAAAGGAATTGCAATGACAGCAACTGTTATCGGTTCTGCTTTTGGGCCGCTTCCGTTTGGAATTGCTTATGACTTTTTTGGCGGCTATACAGAAATTATCTATTTAAGTATGTTTTTTCCGATTCTTGGTATTTTATTAGCAATAAGCTCGCCAAAGCCGGAGAAGTAGTAAGAGAACAGCGTATGAGCGCTGTTTTTTTATTTGCAAAAGTGTCCTAGGTAGGAGTCGGATAAAAAAACTGCTATAATTAAAAGATAAATTATTTGATCGAGAATGAGGAGTAATTGTTAAAAATATAGACAGATGTGTTTATATGTGTCGAAATGTGTATACGAAAAATGAAATGCTTTCTCCGCAAGAGGAACTAGTTCAAGATATTATATCTATCCTCCATGTCTTTAGTTGCCCAATATATTGTCTTAGAAAATATAAAAAGCGTATAAAGAAGGATGAGGAGATTGAAAAAAGCCTACAAAGTGGAAATCAAACCAACGGAACAGCAAGAGCAGAAAATTAAACAAACCATTGGTGTCTGTCGATATGTTTACAATTTGTATTTATCCAAAAACAAGGAAGTCTATGAGAAAGAAAAGAAGTTCATGAGTGGCTATGACTTTTCAAAATGGCTAAACAACGTACACACCAAACAAACCGATCAATGGATTAAAGACGTTTCAAGTAAAGCTGTCAAACAATCTGCGATGAATGCTGAAAAAGCCTTTAAGAATTTTTTTAAGGGGTTAACGAAGTTCCCGCGATTTAAGAAAAAGAAGAATCAAGACGTAAAAGCTTATTTTCCTAAGAATAACAAAACGGACTGGACAATCGAGCGTCATCGGGTAAAAATCCCTACGATTGGATGGATGAAACTTAAAGAGCATGGGTACATCCCAACACATGCCATCGTAAAAAGTGGAACTGTTTCACATAAAGCAGGAAGATATTATGTTTCTGTATTGTGTGAAGTAGACGCACAAAATAATCAAATCAATATAAACGATGGAATCGGTGTGGACTTAGGGATAAAAGATTTTGCTGTATGCAGTCATCATAAAGTCTTTGAAAATATCAACAAGACTCTTCAGGTTAAGAAGTTAGAAAAGAAATTAAAGCGCGAGCAGCGTTCTCTATCTCGCAAATATGAACATTTCAAAAAGAAAGGTGGTGTATCTGCTGCTAAAAAGAGAGCGAACATCGACAAAAATTTGTTGCGTCTTCAAAAGATTCATGCTCGATTAACGAATATTCGAGAAGAATATGTTAGAACTGTCGTCAATTCTTTGGTAAAAGCCAAGCCGAAGTATATTACAATTGAAGACTTAAACGTTAAAAGGATGATGAAAAATCGTCATTTATCTGATTCTGTTCGCAAACAAAAATTCTTTAGGTTTAAGCAATGGTTAACTTCAAAATGCAACGAGCATGGAATTGAATTAAGAGCGGTTGATCGTTTTTATCCTAGCTCTAAAACTTGTTCTTGCTGTGGATCTAAGAAAGTTGACCTTAGCTTATCAGATCGAATGTTTAAATGTGATGATTGCGACATGGAACTAGATCGAGACTTTAACGCAAGTCTAAATTTGAAATATGCAGCAGAATATACCGTTATCACTAAGCGATAAGGGATATGTGTACGGTGGGCTACATCGGAATTTACGCTCATGGAGTGTCATACAAACTGCGGTAGCGAGCAAGTAGCGAAACAGGGCACGTAGAAATGAGAAATAGTCTAACATAGGCGCAAGTATATTTGTCTATGTTTTTAGTAGCAGTAGAAAATGAAACCAACGATCTATAATGTGGCAGAACAAGCAGGTGTTTCAATTGCAACTGTTTCTAAAGTAATTAATAATACAGGTCGTATTAGCGATAAAACAAAGAAAAAAGTATTAAAAGTAATGAAAGAGTTGAACTATCAGCCAAGTGTTGTTGCTTCCGCTTTAACAGGTAAGCGTACCCAAACGATCGGATTGTTAATTCCAAATATTGCAAACCCATTTTTTGCTGAGATTGCAAGAAGCATGGAGGATAGAGCGCATGAGTTAGGATTCAGTGTTGTCATGTGCAGTACAGACTACCAACAAGAAAAGGAAGAAAAATATATTTCACTCCTTATTCGAAAACAGGTAGATGGTTTTATATTAGCTTCAGGTTTTAAAAGTACCCATCTTATTGAAGAGCTTGTAAAGCAAAAGATTCCTGTAGCCTTAATTGCACATGATATTGCATCACTATCTCTTGACACGGTATCTGTTGATGATTATAAAGGAGGCTATCAAGCTGTTTCACATCTTGCTTCATTAGGGCATGAGCGTATTAGTATTATTGCAGAAGAAGTACGAAGCAATGATGATCGGATTCGTGGTTACCAAGATGCCCTTGAAGCTTACGGTTTAATTTTTGATTCATCATTGTTAACAAGAACAGCTTCCACAGTTGACGCTGGCAAACAAGAAGCAGAACGTCTTCTTCGTCTTAAGGAACGGCCAACCGCAATTTTTGCATCAAATGATATTTTAGCAATTGGGGCTATACAGGGGGCACGCGCATGTGGTCTTTCTGTTCCTGAAGATATATCCATTGTTGGCTTTGATAATACCATTTTAGCAACAATTAGTGATCCGCCCCTTACAACTGTTGCACAGCCTGTTCATGATATGGGACGGCATGTTATGGATTTACTTGTTGAGGAAATTGAAGGCAAGAAAACGATGAAACAGCGGATGATGCTGTCACCTGAACTAGTTGTACGAAACTCCACGGCAGCGCCTTTAATACGATAAACAAATTAAGACCATTCTGCATGCAGAATGGTCTTAATTTTACTGTTCTTTTCTTAGTAGTTATTTTCAAATTGCTTTTTTAGACTTTTGAGCCTCAACTTTTTCATCATCTGCTGTTGTCTTTTTCCAAAACCAATATACGCCAGCAAATATGACTAAAGTAACTGCCATAAACACGAATGAAATAGGCGAATAGTCTCCTGTTGATTCTGCAACCCCGATTGGTGAGAAGAATACGTATACACCAATCATAAGTGCTAGGGTGAAAGCTGAAAATACTTTTGCATATTTCCAAGGCTTAAGGTTTACTTTATTGGAATCATATAACTCATAAGCTGTTTCTCTAGGCTTTAACTTACCAATCATCAGCATGGTTAAAACGTTAAGAGGGAACAAAACAGATAAAATATATAAGAAATTAATATGACCGAGCACTACTTTTGATAACGCATACAGAACAATGTGAACGATAAGTGTGATTTTTGTGGCACTTGCCGGCACTCGTTTCGTAAAGAAGCCAACGACAACCATCGCTAAAATTGGCACATTATAAAAACCAAACATCTCCTGCAAGTAAGCATAAAGACCTGATGGTGCATTTAGAATAAACGGAGCAACCACTACTGAAATCGCTGCCAATATTCCGGCAAAAACACGACCTGTTTTTACTAATTCATGTTCTTTTGCTTTAGGCTTAAACATCGGACGATAAATGTCGAGTGTAAATAACGTAATGGAACTATTCAGTGCCCCATTAAAGGAACTTAAAATCGCTCCGAATAAAACCGCTGCTAAAAACCCAGATAGTGCAATTGGTAAGACATCAACAACTAATGTTGGATAAGCCATATCAGCATTATTAAGTGTATCACCATACAGAAGATATGCAATAATACCTGGAAGTACTAAAAAGAATGCACCGAAAATTTTGAAAAAACCAGCATATAATACCCCTTTTTGTCCTTCTGCTAAGTTTTTGGCTCCTAACGTTCGCTGAATAATCGATTGATTTGTACACCAGTAGAAAAGGTTATTAAACAATAAACCTGTCGCTAAAACGGTCCATGGGACGGAAGATGAATGATTTCCAATTGCATTTAACTTTGCTGGATTTGCATGAAGAAGTTTATCTACGCCATCCACCAAGTTTCCACTGCCTAGTGCCACTAATGCTAGGATTGGAATAAGAAATCCGCCAATTACAAGTCCTACCCCATTAATGGTATCGCTAATTGCACATGCTCTTAATCCGCCAAAAATAACGTAACCGCATCCAATAATTCCAATTGCTAATGATACGATTAAAACTGTATAAAATGGACTTGTTCCCATCACAGTTGATATATTAAAAATGCTATCTAATACTAGTGCGCCGGAATATAACACTGTTGGCAAGTAAGCAACAGCATAGCCGAGTAAAAATAAAATTGAAACGATTTGTCTTGTGCGAAAATCATAACGCTGCTCTAAAAAATCCGGAATTGTCGTAATTCCTGCTTTTAAATAACGAGGCAGAAAGACAAAGGCCATAAAAATTAATGCAAGAGGAGATGTTACTTCCCAAGCCATAACTAACATCGATTCGCCAAAACCTTGTCCATTTAATCCTACCATTTGTTCCGTTGAAAGGTTGGTTAAAATAAGCGAACCTGCAATCACAATCCCTGTTAAACTTCTTCCGCCAAGAAAATATCCATCAGAACTGGACATATCTGTATCACGCGTTTTGTACCAAGAAAACCATGCAACAAAAACCGTATAAGCTAAAAATGTAAGTACAATAACCCAAATCATTGTGTAACCTCCAAAAATTTATTAAATTTAATCGTTTTAAATTCTTTTTAGTAAAGGCTTTCATTTTATTCAAACCTTTATTTCTCATTTTGGTTAAACGCTTTCCTTTTTGGTTTTAGAAATCTATCAAACCTTTATTTATTGTATAAACCTATTATACTTGATGAAATTTTCCCCTTCATTATCTACTTATTTACAAACAAAACTTCTTATATGTTGTTATCTCTGTATAAAACTATTAAGTATCAGTGAGATAAGATATTAGAAGTAGAAGTTTTTAAAATTTTCCATCAATCATCCCTTCTTATAATTTTAATCCTTTTATTAAAATTTGTAATCAGTTATGGTTAAGCGCTTTCCTTATAAAATATATTATACATAAAATATCATTTAATGAAAAGGGTTTCTTTTAAAAATTTTTAATTTATGAAACTTAGCATTTTTCCGAATAATTTAGGGTCATTAGAAAAACCCCTGCTTCAATTATAAGCAGGGGGGATTATTTATTTGTAAAGTAATTAATAATAAACTGCTGAAAACGTTTTGCAGTTGGTGATAAATAGCGATCTTCCACCCATGCCAGTCCAATGGCTCGTTTGCAATTTGGTGAATCGATACGGATGCGTGAGACTTTTTCCCAATCCACACCTTTAAAATCAGGGATGACAGTAACGCCAAGACCAGCTGCGACAAATGCTGTAATCGTATGTACTTCCTCGCCTTCAAAGGTTATTTTCGGATTTATTCCCGCTTCTTCAAACAGCTGATCAGTAATACCGCGAAGACCATTTCCTTTTTCTAAAAGAACGAACGGTTCATTAGAGATTTCTTGCAGTGTAATGCTTCCCATGTTTGCTAAATGATGATCAGCAGGAACAATTAAAAATAACTCTTCACTCCATAACTTTTTCCAGTTCACTTTTGTACTTTCTTCTATGAAAGAAACGAGACAGAAATCAATCTCATTTGCTTCCAGCTGTTTCAACAGCAAATCCGTGCTATTTTGTTTCAATCGGAAGTTAACTTGAGGATAATCAGAACGAAACGAGCTAATTAAGTTAGGAATAAGATAAGTGCCGAGTGTTGGCATAAAGCCAAATGAAACTTCCCCAAAATCAGGGTCAAGTAAATCTTGAATTTCCTGCTTTCCTTCTTGGAGTTCTTTCGTAATTCGGTTAACTCGTTTCAGGAACAGTTCCCCATAACGATTTAGCATAATTGTACGACCTTCTCGCTCAAATAAAGGAACACCCAATTCAGCTTCTAATTTAGCAATCGAACGACTGAGGGCAGGCTGAGAGATGGAGATTGTTTCTGCTGCCCGGGTAATATGCTGCAAACGAGCGACGACTTGAAAATATTCGAGCTGCTGCCATTCCATTAATAATTGACCTCTTTTCTACCCAATAAAAGATATATAACTAAAATGCATGAAAACTATGCAAATAATAAATTAGACATCATCATTTGTCAACCGTATCATTAATAGTGAAAGCGATTTTATATTAAGGAAGGAACTATTTTCTATTATAATGACACTTATTGTTCATAAAGGGGGCAACTAAACAAATGGCTGCAAGTCGCGATTATGTAAGTCGAAAGCTTCATTCATTATTAGGGGTAATTCCACTAGGAGTCTTTTTGATTCAACACTTAGTAGTAAACCATTTTGCTACAAAAGGAGAAGAAGCGTTTAATACGGCGGCACATTTTATGGAAACTTTACCGTTTCGTTATGTGCTTGAAACATTAGTTATTTTTCTTCCGCTTTTATTTCATGGTATTTATGGCGTATACATCTCCTTCCAAGCGAAAAACAATGTAAGTCGATACGGGTATTTCCGTAATCTGATGTTTTTACTTCAACGCATAACAGGTATTGTTGCACTTATTTTTATTACATGGCATGTATGGCAAACGCGTGTACAAGCGCAGTTTGGCGCAGACGTTAACTATAATATGATGGCAGATATTTTAGCGAGTCCGGTTGCTGTTGTGTTATATCTTATCGGTGTTATTTCGGTTATTTTCCACTTTTCAAATGGCCTTTGGTCTTTCTTTGTTAGCTGGGGTCTTACAGTAACACCTCGATCTCAAAAACTATTTTCCTATGTAACAATGGTTATTTTCATTGCACTTTCTATCGTAGGAATTCGATCTATTTTCGCATTTATTTAAATACTACTAACTAGTTTTTAAAGGAGGACAGGATGATGAGCAAAGAAAAAATCATTGTTGTCGGCGGTGGCTTAGCGGGCTTAATGGCAACAATTAAAGCAGCAGAAGCAGGTGTAAGTGTTGAATTATTTTCTGTTGTACCTGTAAAACGTTCGCACTCTGTATGTGCGCAGGGCGGCATTAACGGTGCGGTTAATACGAAAGGTGAAGGAGATTCCCCATGGATTCACTTTGACGATACAGTTTACGGCGGTGATTTCCTAGCGAACCAACCGCCAGTAAAAGCGATGTGTGAAGCGGCACCTGGAATTATTCATTTAATGGACCGGATGGGTGTAATGTTTAATCGTACCCCAGAAGGACTTCTTGATTTCCGGCGCTTTGGTGGAACACAGCACCACCGTACCGCCTTTGCCGGGGCGACAACAGGACAGCAATTATTATATGCGCTCGATGAGCAGGTGCGCCGTCATGAAGTGTCAGGGCTTGTAACGAAGTATGAGGGCTGGGAATTTCTTTCAGCAGTTGTCGATGATGAAGGCACCTGCCGTGGGATTACCGCGCAGGATTTAAAAACGACAGAAATTAAATCATTTGCAGCTGATGCGGTTATTATGGCAACAGGCGGTCCTGGAATTATTTTCGGAAAATCAACAAATTCTGTTATTAATACAGGTGCAGCTGCCGGAGCGCTTTATCAGCAAGGTGTAAAATATGCAAACGGAGAATTTATTCAAATTCACCCAACCGCCATTCCAGGTGATGATAAGCTTCGTCTGATGAGTGAGTCAGCGCGTGGTGAAGGCGGCCGCGTTTGGACGTATAAAGACGGAAAACCGTGGTATTTCCTTGAAGAAAAGTATCCGGCCTATGGGAATTTGGTGCCTCGTGATATTGCTACACGTGAAATTTTTGATGTTTGTGTAAGACAAAAACACGGCATTAACGGTGAAAATATGGTGTATTTAGATCTTTCCCATAAAGATCCAAAAGAGCTTGATATTAAGCTTGGCGGAATCATTGAAATTTATGAGAAGTTTGTTGGTGAAGATCCACGTAAAGTACCGATGAAGATTTTCCCTGCTGTTCACTATTCAATGGGCGGTATGTGGATTGATTATAATCAAATGACAAATATCCCAGGACTTTTTGCAGCAGGTGAGTGTGATTATTCACAGCACGGAGCAAACCGCTTAGGAGCGAATTCACTGCTTTCTGCGATTTACGGCGGCATGGTGGCCGGACCGAATGCAGTGCAGTATATTAAAGGACTTGAAAAATCAAGTGACGATATTTCGAGTACAGTGTTTGAACGTCATCAAAAAAATGAGCAGGAAAAACTTAATAACATTATGGCAATGGACGGCAGTGAAAATGCTTATGCGCTTCATAAAGAGCTTGGCGAGTGGATGACTGATAACGTAACGGTTGTGCGTTATAATGATAAGCTTCTTGAGACAGATGCAAAGATTCAAGAATTAATGGAGCGCTACAAAAAGATTAACATTAATGATACATCGAAGTGGAGCAACCAAGGCCCAAGTTTTACGCGTCAGCTTTGGAGTATGCTTCAGTTAGGACGAGTGATTACGCTTGGTGCTTATAACCGAAATGAAAGCCGCGGTGCCCATTACAAACCTGATTTCCCAGACCGTAATGACGAAGAGTGGTTAAAAACAACGCTGGCTTCTTTTAACACAGAGAAAAATGCACCGGAATTTTCATATGAAGAAGTCGATACATCATTAATTCAACCTCGAAAGCGTGACTATACGAAAAAATCTCAAGCAGCAGGGGTGAAATAACAGATGAGTGAACAAAAAAAGATTACCTTTATTATAAAACGTCAAGACAGCGCTGAAGCGTCATCTTATCAAGAGACATTTGAAATTCCATATCGCAAAAATATGAATGTGATTTCAGCGTTAATGGAAATTCGCCGCAATCCTGTTAATAATAAAGGCGAAAAAACAACACCGATTCAATGGGATATGAACTGTCTTGAAGAAGTGTGCGGTGCTTGTTCAATGGTGATTAACGGCAAACCGCGTCAATCCTGTACAGCACTTGTTGACCAACTCGAACAGCCGATTCGCCTTGAGCCGATGAGCACGTTTCCAGTTGTGCGTGATTTAGTTGTCGATCGAAGCCGCATGTTTGATGCCTTAAAGAAAGTAAAAGCGTGGATTCCAATTGACGGCACGTACGATCTTGGACCAGGACCGCGTATGCCGGAAACGAAACGTCAGTGGGCATATGAATTATCAAAATGTATGACGTGCGGTGTTTGTCTTGAAGCATGTCCGAATGTGAACGATCGTTCTGATTTCATTGGACCAGCTCCGCTTTCACAAGCACGTTTATTTAACACACACCCAACTGGTGCAATGCATAAAGAAGAGCGCTTAAACGCATTAATGGAAGAGGGCGGACTTGCCAACTGCGGCAACTCGCAAAACTGTGTGCAGTCTTGTCCAAAAGGAATTCCATTAACAACATCAATTGCAGCATTAAACCGTCAAACAACATTACAGTCATTTAAAAACTTCTTCGGCAGTGATAGATAATTAAATAAAAATGTTGGTCAGGAAAAATTTAGCAATGGTTATATAAGGGAAAGAGAGGAGACACAGCTGTGTTTCCTCTCTTTATGTTTATTAGGTTATCATCTATTATTTTTGCACCGCGTTAATTAATTGAAATAATTGTTTAGCAGTTACTCTTAAATTATGAAAAGCTGTTTCTGAATTCATTGCTTCTTCTAAACTCATTGGTTCATTCATAATTGAGAAATAAGAAGTGATGCCTTGTTCATTTAATTGTTCGGTTTCCTTCGTAACAGCTCCAGCAAGGGCAATAACAGGGATTTCTTGTTTTGCTGCTAGTTGACTAACACCTAAAGGAGCTTTTCCCATTGATGTTTGCCCGTCTAATTTTCCTTCACCAGTAATAACAAAATCAGCATTTTCCATTTTCTTTTCCATTTCTACAATATCTAAAATAAGCTCAATACCAGACTGAAGAGAAGCATTTAAAAAGCCGGTAAATGCTGCCCCGAGGCCACCTGCTGCACCAGCACCACTAATATTGTGAATATCTTTTCCGAGTTCTTGATAGACAACGTCAGCAAAATGCTTCAGCCCATTATCCAGTTCTTCAACAATATCGATGGTTGCGCCTTTTTGCGGGCCGAAAATGTAAGCCGCCCCGTTTGTGCCATGAAGAAGGTTATTCACATCACAGGCAACCCGAAACGTACAATCTTTTAATTGAGGAAGAATACTCTTAAGGTCAATCGAAATAACTTTATTTAGAGCTTGTCCGCCAGTACCAACTTCTTCACCGTGTTGATCTAAAAAGCGAAATCCTAACGCCTGCAGCATACCAACACCTGCATCGTTTGTAGAACTGCCGCCAAGGCCGATTACAAACTTACGGCAGCCTTTATTAACCGCATCCTTTATTAATTCGCCAACACCAAATGTTGTGGTGAGAAGAGGATTTCGTTTGTCGCTTGCAATAAGCGGCAGTCCGCATGCGGCAGCCACTTCAATAACGGCTGTCTCATTATCGCCTAAAAGTCCATATACAGCATTTACTTTTTCATGTAAAGGACCTGTTATTTCTTTTGTAATAAATTTACCGTTTGCTGCTTCAACTAACGCTTCAACTGTTCCTTCACCGCCGTCAGCAAGCGGAATGCTGATAATCTCCGCTTCACTATATACATCTTGAATGCCGGATGAAATCGCTTTAGCGGCATCATTAGAAGAAATACTTCCTTTAAATGAATCAATCGCAATAACCACCTTCATAATTTCGCCCCCTTTAGTTACTTTTCATTATAGAAAAAGAGAACGAAATAAGTAATAGAAGACGTAACAAATTTTTGTATAAAAGTTTGTTCTAGATAACAAAAACTTGAAAAATATTATTGATTATCTTGAAGCAGCAAAGCAACATAAAGTTTTACAGAATCATGATAATCACGCGGATTTAAGTTCGTTTTATGAGCAATTTTATCAAGGCGGTACTGCAGTGTATTTTTATGAATAAATAACGTTTCAGCTGTCTGCTTTAGTGATAAATTTGATTTATAGTAAGCCTTTAGTAAGGATATTTCATCTTCAGAAAGTGTGCTGATCAGCTTTTTTACATAATCTTTTTTTACAGAGAAATCAATCGTTTCTAACATTGCTTCAAAATCTAACTTCACATATTCACAGAGCAGTGCTTTTTTTGAAAGGGCTGCTTTTAAAGCTAGTTTTGCATGTTTATATGAGGTGTCTAATTGTTCTAAAGAATGAAGACTGCCAACACCAATTGAAAAATTAGCTTTGAACCTATTAAATTGAAAAGTAAAAAG
This sequence comes from Bacillus taeanensis, assembly GCF_003318295.1. Classification (GTDB taxonomy): domain Bacteria; phylum Bacillota; class Bacilli; order Bacillales; family UBA6769; genus Maribacillus; species Maribacillus taeanensis. The sequence goes on along the minus strand of NZ_QOCW01000014.1, from coordinate 93,963 downwards.
CTTTAAACTTGTTTTATATTGAGATTTATTAATAATTAGGATATATTGATTCGGAAATAAATAGGTGTACAGCTGAATGTGATGTTTCATTAAAAAATCAGGGATGTTAATTGGCAAAGAAGTTGAATTGTTAAATCCGTGCCTATGGATAATAACAACAAACGCTCGATCTTCTAACTCATAGTGAAGCTGTTCGAGTTGTTCTTTCATAGAAAGCGTCTTGTTTTCTTCGTTAAAAATCAGCATCCGGGTAATAGAAGAACGAAGCTCATCTAAAGAATGATTGATTGTTGAAATCATTTGTTCTTTAATGAATACTTCTGTAATTTTTGTGAGAAGGAATCCAAGTGAATGGCATTCTTTTGGATCGCCGGAGATTCCAATAATACAGAACAGTTTTTCATTAATCACGACCGGATAGTTAATCCCTTGTTGAGCGCCTTTAAAGGTATCATCTTCAAAAACTTCTATTGTATTTCGATCTTTTTGTGCGTGAACAGCAGCTTCATGATATGTTCCGAGACGTTCTACATTCGTACTCGCAATAATTTTCCCATCGAGATTTATAAAATTTATATCTTTCCCAATCACTTCTTTGGCCGCTTCCACAATTGTCTGTGCTAATGAGTCACTAATTTGAAACGTTTCTTTCAATTTTGACACCCTTTACAATAAGTTAAGTTTTTGAGCTTTAGTGATTTGATTTCTAAATAGACTTTGGGATGAAACGCTTTTGTATTTGATATAATGAATTATTAATGATTTTTAGAGGAATTGCAATGAGAAGAGTACGAGACTTTGGGAGTAACATTAACTAAAAATCCAGATTTTTAGTTAATGTTACTTTTAGATGAAAGAGAATAAAAAGTTTTCAATTTTTATCCCGGCTTGTTCTAAAAGTGATCAATAAAAGCGATTGACTGTTTACAAAGTCAATCGCTTTTATTCATACTATATTTATTAATGACGAACATCCCACTTCGGACGTTTTTTTGGAGAGAAGAAGCTGTCTCTTATTTTTCTTGCATTCAATCTTTCTTCACAAATTAAGTTTGCTGCTTCTACTGTTGTAATGTTTTTCGTTTCTGACTGCTGAAGTACTTCAAGAATCGAGCGGTAAATGTTTTTCGTTTTACTAAGCACGCGTTTTTTATTAGGTCCGTATAATTCATCAGCTACTTGAATGGCGCCGCCGCTGTTTACGATATAATCCGGTGCATAAAGGATGCCTTTTTCTTTTAACACTTTGGCATGGCTTTCATGAAGGAGCTGGTTGTTTGCTGCACCCGCAATTCCTTTTACTTTTAACTGCTCGATTGTTTGATCATTAATAATGCCGCCAATCGCACAAGGAACGAATAGATCCGCATCACTTCTATAGATTTCCTCGCCTTTTACAGCGACAGCTTTTCCGCCCATTTTTTTCGCTTTTTCTATAATTGTTTTTACGGCTTCGTCAGAAACATCTGTTACGTATAAATCAGCGCCTTGTTCGAGTAAATGTTCTGCTACTTTAAAACCAACTTTCCCTAATCCCTGCACAGCAAATCGTTTTCCAGTTAAATTTTCGTGACCCCATAATGTGTTGGCAACAGCTTGAATGCTGTATAAAATGCCAAGCGCTGTAGGAATTGATGTTTCACCGCCGCCGCCGTATTCTTCCGGTAAGCCGGCAATGCAGTTCGTTTCTTTATGGGCATGAACGAAATCATCCAGCACCGTGCCCATATCTGTTCCTGTATAAAAGCGGCCATTTAAGGAATCAATAAATTGTCCGTATGCGCGGAAAAGTTCTGGTGATTTATCTTTCGTTGGATCACCGATAATAACGCCTTTACCGCCGCCAAAGTCATTATCTGCTGCCGCGTTTTTATAGGTCATTCCTTTTGATAAGCGGAGTGCATCTTCTAATGCTTCTTCAAATGTGTCATAAGGTCTCATTCTTGTGCCGCCTAATGCTGGACCGAGAGTTGTGCTATGAATCGCAATAATCGCTTTTAATCCTGTTGTCGGGTCATTGCAAAATAATACTTGTTCATGTTCTTGAATTTTTGCAAACATGTCAAATGTATCTGCTGATTGAATTGTTGTTGTTTTTGTTGGTAATGTTGTTTTCATTTTAAATTCCCCCTAGTAAGTTATTAACCTTCCATTACATTTCTTGTTAGTTCACTTGTGCTTTCACCTGCTTCTATTTCTTCTTCTTCTTGTAAAGGTGCTAGTCCAATGCCGGTATAACCATAGATCATGGCAACGATTGGTGTGACCATACTAATGAAAACAAATGGAACATATTCCATGCCGATATTCAATGTCGACATAATAAACGCGCCCGTTACGCCCCATGGAATCATTGGGTGAATGATTGTGCCGGCATCTTCTAATGTTCTTGATAAATTTTTAGGGTGAAGCTTTACCTTTTTATAAGCGGATTCAAAAAGCTGCCCAGGTAAAATAATTGATAAATATTGTTCACCAACCGTTAAGTTAATGCCGAGGCAGGAGAAGATGGTTGATGTAATGACATTTCCTCTGCTTTTTAACATATTTTGAATTCCTTCGATAATAGAGTGGGCGATTCCAACTTGCTGGACGATTCCCCCGAAGGAAAGGGATACTAAAATAAGGGAAACCCCAAATAACATACTGCTCAACCCGCCAAGTGAAAGTAATTGATCAATTGCTTCTACACCTGTTTCTGCTACATAGCCAAAATGTGCGGTTGCCATAATCGTTCCAAGTGATACGTTTGGAACAGTATAGAAAGTTGTTAAGACTGCTACCATTAAACCAATGACAAGTGATGGAATAGGTCTTACACGTTTTACAGCTAAAATAATAATTAATAATGGTGATAGAAGTGTAATCGGCGTAATCATAAACTCTTTATTTAGCACATTAATAATAGTATCGACCTGCTGACTATCAGCCTCACCTTTATCGAGAAATAAGCCAATCCCAGTAAAAATCGCTAACGTAATAATAAAACTTGGAACCGTTGTCCATAACATATGTTTAATATGTTCATAAATATTTACTTTTGCTGTTGCAGCCGCCAGATTCGTAGTATCTGAAAGAGGAGAAATTTTATCTCCAAAAATAGCACCTGAAACAATCGCACCCGCTGTTATTGCCGGAGAGATTCCTAGAGCATAGGCAACACCCATTAAGGCAATCCCAATCGTACTGATCGTACTCCATGAACTGCCGCAGAAAATCGAGACAATCGCACAAATGACGACTGCTGACATTAAGAAAAAGTCAGGCGATAACGTATGTAAACCATAGTACGTTATCGTTTGAACGGTGCCATTTAAAACCCATACACCGATTAATATTCCAATCAAACAAAGAATTAAGATTGATGGCAGGCCGTAAAAAATTCCTTTTGCCATTGCATCTTCTAACTCTTTCCATTTGTGACCTAACATAAGACCATAACATGAAACCAAAATCGCTGCGACGACAATTGGAATATGAGGGGCAACGCCATAATGAAGAATGCTTACACCTAATAATGCAATAACAAGTAGTACAATGACAGATGAAGCTAGAAATGAAGGTTTTTTCATATATTTTCTCCTTTATCATCTTTATAAGAATGTTGCTTTAAAGGTAAAATTATTTCTTGTCAAAAAACGCTTACAAATAGCCGCAGACAGTCCGTACTTTCTAGTTGTAATAAAACGGAGGTGATTTATTTGATGCTTTTATTTTTACATGATATTTTTAATGTAGGTTAACTTTCTTTTTGGCCACCTAATTTGATTAGGTGGCACTTTTTAGTTTGAAATGGAATATGGATGTTGAATAGATGGAAACAATGAAACTTATTTTGGAGCCCAACTGTATTTATACTTAGAGTCTTCTAGAGCATGAGCTTGTTTTACAACTTTCAGTGGTCTAAATGTGTCAATCATCACTGCTAATTCTAATGTTTCTTTTTTACCAATACTCGCTTCAATTGTTCCAGGATGTGGTCCGTGCGGAATGCCAGAAGGGTGTAAAGTAAGCGAGCCTTCATTGATTCCTTTTCGACTCATAAAATTACCTTCTACATAATAAAGGACTTCATCGCTATCAACATTGCTGTGATAGTAAGGTGCCGGAATTGACTCAGGATGGTAATCATACATTCTCGGTACAAAAGAGCAAACCACAAAATTATTTCCTTCAAACATTTGATGAATGGGTGGCGGCATATGAATTCTGCCTGTGATCGGTTCAAAATCTCGAATATTAATTTTCCATGGATACAAATAGCCATCCCATCCTTCCACATTCAATGGATGGTGACTTAAGAAATGAGAATGAAGAAATCCTCTTGATTTTGTTCGTACTTCAAAGCTGCCTTTTTCTGAAAAGGTTTCAAGTTTCTCTGGTCCAAAAATATCTCGTTCACAGAATGGACTATGTTCAAGCAGCTGACCGTGCGCATTTCGGTAGCGCTTTGGTGTCGTAATCCAACTGTTCGTTTCAATAACAAGAAACTTAGTTTCCTCATCACTCGGTACCACTCGATAAATCGTTCCAATTGGAATGATAATATAGTCTCCTGGTTCATATGTAATTGTTCCGAACATGCTTTCAATTTTTCCGCTGCCATAATGGACAAAAAGAAGCTCATCACCGTCACCGTTTCGGTAGTAATAGTCCATAGTTTCTGTTATTTTTGCAACTCCGATGATTAAATCATCATTGCCAAGCACGAACTGTCTTGCGCTAACAGCATCGCCATGTTTCGTTTCTTGATTCATTTGAAAATGACGGTGACATAAATCTGTTTGCTCTTCATATTCCAGGTGACAGTTCTCATACAGCTCCGATTTAACAATTTCTGTCGGTGCATCATGATGATAAAGAATTGACTGCATCCCTGAGAATCCTTTTGTGCCCATTACCTGCTCGCGGTAAAGCGAGCCATCTTCTTTGCGAAACACGGTATGTCTTTTTCTAGGGATGCTTCCCATTTTTTTATAAAACGGCATAATAATACCTCCTGCATGGTAGAATAATAGAAAACGAGTTATTTTTTAAGCTTTCGAGTATTCGAGTGCCGGCAGCACACATCCGGTTACTTCACCAAATCCGATCCGGTAGCCGTCGCCTTGACACCAAGCGGTAAGCGTTAATTCATCACCATCTTCTAACCAATTGCGCTGTTCGCCATTATTCATTTGAAGAGGTTCAGTGCCGCCCCATGTTAGTTCCAATAAACTCCCGCGTGCTTCAGGAGTTGGACCGCTGATCGTCCCCGAAGCAAGTAAGTCTCCTGTCCGTAAATTGCAGCCGCCTACGGTATGATGAGCGATTTGCTGGGCCATGCTCCAGTAGAGATGGCGGAAGTTACTTTCACAAATGCGCTGTGGTGACTCCATCTTTTCCCCTTTAAGATGCACTTCTAATTGAATGTCAAAGGAACTTTTTTGAGATTGCTGCAAATATGGAAGCTGCTCAACTTCAGGTTTAGGACCGGCTGTTCGGAATGGCTCTAAGGCTTCTAATGGAACAATCCAAGGTGAAATCGAGGTAGCAAAGTTTTTACCTAGAAAAGGTCCGAGCGGCTGATATTCCCATGCTTGAATATCGCGAGCACTCCAGTCATTGACAAGGGCAAGACCAAAAATATGATTTTCTGCTTCATCAACTGAAATCGGTTTTCCAAGTTCATTGCCCGGACCGATAAACCAGCCCATTTCTAATTCAAAATCAAAACGAAGAGAAGGACCGAAAGTAGGATTATTACTTTCCTTTGGTTTCATTTGTCCAAGCGGTCGACGCACATCTGTACCGCTTACTACAATAGAGCTGGCACGTCCGTGATAACCAACAGGTAAGTTTAACCAGTTGGGCATTAGGGCATTTTCTTTTCCACGAAACATCATTCCTACATTCATTGCATGCTCTTTTGAAGCGTAAAAGTCAGTATAATCCCCAATATCTACAGGTAAAAGCATCTCAACCTCTTTTTGTAGGTAAAATGCTTGCTTACGAAGAGCAGCATTATCACGAAGAGTTGGCTCAACCTCACTTAATAGGGTTTGCATTCTTTTTCGAACGGCACTCCATACGTTTCGGCCCATTTCCATAAAGGCATTAAGAGTAGGTTGGTTGAAAATTTCTTTTCCCTGCAGTTCAGGGATGTTGAAAAGTCCTGCATCTTCTATAACAGAAAGATCTAACACAAATTCTCCGATCGCCGCACCAACACGCGGAGTGCCGCTAGTTTTAGGACAAAATACCCCATAAGGAAGATTTTGAATCGGGAAGTGGGAATTCTCTTTCACTTCAATAAACGATTTCTTCATTAATATTGCCTCCTTTACTTTATAAAATCTTTAATGATTTCATATCCTCACACGGTTCATTAAAACTGCAGCATCCGTATGAGCGTAATGCCGATTGACGGAGATTCTTTATTTCACTGCCTGTCAGCTTTAAATCACGCCAAGAAATTTCATCCCAATGAAAGGTGAAGCTGTTGACGTCTTCATCAGAAAGTATATTTTCAATTGTTTCCAAATCAAGTTGATAAAGATGTGTTAACATTCCTGCGACAAATACATTGATGAACCCATGCATTTTTGCGCCGATTTCTTCCCGATACATTCGAATAGGGTGGTGAAGCCCAGCGGTGAACTTCATTGTAAGATTTCGTTCTTGACATCCTTTTATCGCAGCCGCCACTTGTTTCGGTGTTGGAAACGAATCAGCTGTTACCCCGCCGGTACGAAGCTTGAACCCTAAAGATAATGGATTATCGTTGTTATGAGCAGCAATTGCATTTAAAGACTTCAGTAATGTTTCTTCCCATTCGTTATTGAAGGGGATAGGAACTTCACAATATATTTGTAATCCAAGCTTCATCGTTTTTTGAGAAGTAATAGCTAATAGATTTATGTCTGGAACATAAGGCGGTAAAGGCATTTCTAACGTCGTGATTTGAACAACTTCGCCATGACGCTTTCGAAAACCATCAATCTTTTCTAAGCAGGATTGTAAGCTTTTATGATAGTCTGTTGGATTACTAGTTTTTGTTCCAACGACTGAAAGAGTTAAAGGCTGTTCTTTTGAAAACAATGTTAGATATGGATTCAGTTCTTCTAAACGTGATTCAGAAATAATAAATGGTCCAAGCATCCATGAATCTTGATTACGCTGATAAGAAGCATAGTTATGAATTGCTTCATCTAAAGGAAGATTTGTTGGTGGAAACATCCCTGCATAATCAATTAATTGATGTAGAAAGGGATATAGACTAGTATGCTGCATCGAATTTGCTAGTCTATTATCTAATTTCATATGGTTTCTCTCCTTTATCTCTTATAAATTTCCGCGGCGTGCTTGTTCTTTTTCGATCGATTCAAATAATGCTTTAAAGTTTCCTTCTCCAAAACCTCGAGAGCCTTTACGCTGAATGATTTCAAAAAAGACAGTTGGACGATCCATAATTGGTTTTGTGAAAATTTGCAGTAAGTATCCTTCATCATCACGGTCTACTAAAATTTTTAGTTCGCGTAATTTCTCAACACTTTCATCAATTTCGCCTACACGTTCTGTCAGCATATCGTAGTAAGCATCAGGAGTATCAAGGAACTCTATTCCGTTCGCTTTTAAGGCATGAATTGTTGAAACGATATCATTTGTTAGTAAGGCAACATGCTGTACGCCTGCACCATTATAATAATCAAGGTATTCCTCGATTTGAGATTTACGTTTGCTGTCTGCCGGCTCATTAATAGGAAATTTAATTCTGCCGCCGTTATGCATGACTTTTGACATAAGAGCAGAGTATTCTGTGCTAATATCTTCATCATCAAAATGAAGCATTTGTTTAAAGCCCATTACTTTTTCGTAGTAGGAAACCCATTCTTCCATATGTTCGACATTTCCGACAACATGGTCGATGCCAATCAATCCTGTTTCTGCAGTACCAAAATCAAAATCAGCTTTTTGATAGCCAGGTAAAAAGTCACCTTTATAATCATCTCGCTCAATTAATGTGTGAACAGTGTCGCCGTATGTTCCAATAATCGCTTTTTTAACGATTCCATGTTCGTCTTTTAAAACTTGTGGTTCCATAATAGAAATACCGCCTCTTGAAATTGCTTCTTTATAAGCTTTTTCAACATTGTCTACACGTAAAGCAATATCTTTTACCCCATCACCATGAAGTTTTACAAACTCAGCAATCGGATGATCGGATTGAAGGGCACCAGTAATGACAAAACGAATCTGTTTTTGCTGCAGAACATAAGAAACTTTATCTCGCTGTCCAGTTTCTAATCCTGAATACGCAAGGGGACGAAAACCATATCCATTGCATAAGTAAAATGTTGTTTGTTTTGCGTTTCCAACGTAAAACTCAACATAATCCACACTTTTTATGTTAAAAAAATCTTCTCCTAGTAAACTCTTTTCTAATTCAGGTTGTTTGTTCATAACATTTCCTCCTTTTGTTTGTTTCAAAAAAAATTAAATGAAAGCGTTTTATTTGTTGCTGTATTTGCAGTATAAAACAAAAAATATTATTGTGCAAAAACTTCTATTACAGCTAAAAAACACCAAAGCGTTACTAGATTAAAGCGTTTTTACGTCACTTCAAATGTTTGCGCTTTCAAAAATTCCACCCTATAATTAGCTCGATAATGCACACAAAAAGGAGAGATCATGATGGCATGTACAGTAAAATTTTGCAGTTCAAATTATATCAATGGATCCTATGAAATCAAGGAAATCGCGGAAAAAAATCCGGAAATAATTGTGGAAGAAGATTACTGTTTAGGAAACTGTGGCCAATGTATGACAGAGAGTTTTGCGGTGGTTAATCAAACACCTGTTGCCATCGAAAAATATGAAGAACTGTTAAAAAAGATCGAGGCAAAATAGATAGTTGTCGAATATTGTAGAAAAATTTTAAAGTGTTTTTTGAGAAAAAGATTAGAGGGAGAGGTAGGTTGAGAGAATTAATAAAACTTGTTTATATAGAGAAAGAAGGAGAGTATGCTTATCTTTTTGTAAGAGTGAAGGGACCTCTTTCTAATTAATTGAAACCAGCAATAAATCTTTTTAAAGGATCTGGTTGTTGAATGAAATTCCAATATTTTAATTTTATTCCTTCTATCTCCTATTGAGACGTGAAGCGATCTCCCCCTATAATGGGTAACGTGTTCTCTTTAGTAGAAAAGGAGGCGTTTTATTTGTTTAAAACTTTAAAAACTATTATTCTAGCAGGTTCACTAGCTTTTACTGGCCTGGTTTCATTACCAGAAAAAAATGTGGAAGCAGCGACACCAGTTATTCAATACGGTGACCAATATGGATATGTATGGGATGTACAAAATAGACTGCAGCAGCTCGGTTTTTATAAAGGATTAATGGATGGAGTATTTGGCTTTCAAACAAAAATGGCGGTCATAAACTTTCAAAAAAGCTATGGATTATCAGCTGATGGTGTTGTAGGCCCAAAAACATTAAGTGTTCTGCGGGCAAACAGTTTTACAGTAAACGAAATTCAAATGATGGCGCAAATGGTTTACGGAGAAGCGCGCGGGGAAGCTTATGAAGGACAAGTTGCCATTGCCGCTGTCATTTTAAATCGAATTGATGCAAAAGATTTTCCTAATTCAGTTTCAGGTGTGTTGTTTGAACATGGTGCGTTTACAGCAGTTTCAGATGGACAGTATTATAATTCACCAAACAGCACGGCATATAAAGCTGTTTATCATGCAATTCGCGGCTGGGATCCATCAGGAGGAGCGGTTTTTTACTTTAATCCAAGCACTGCTACATCAAAGTGGATTTGGTCTCGTCCGCAAATTAAACGAATTGGCAAACATATTTTTACACGCTAACTAAAAAAATCACTCCTCAGTTGAGGAGTGATTTTTTTTATGAAGTAAAAACTCATATGGAAGAACCTTATTTTAATGATTTTATAATAATGATTTTATATAAAAACTTATTCAAAAAATTTTTCTGAAATATAAAAATCTTAATTGACAGTCAATTCATTCGGTGGTACGATAACTTTAATTTAACGCTTTAAAGCATATTTGCAGAAAAGGATATAATATATTTAGATAATTATAAATATTTACACATAATAAGAGGGGGAAGTAAAGTGAAAGGTTGGAAGAAAATTCTTGGTGTCTCTATTCTAAGTGCCATGGCATTGGCAGGATGTGGGACAAGCGACAAAGAAGCGGCTGATAATACAGAAGGGGGAGCATCTGCGGAACCTGTTTCAATTGGGATTACGCAAATTGTTGAGCACCCATCACTTGATGCGGCAACAGAGGGTTTTAAAGCAGCTCTAAAGGAAAACGGTTTTGAAAATGCTAAGTTTGACGTGCAAATTGCCCAAGGCGACATGAATACAAGCATGACAATTGCGCAAAACTTCGTTGGCGACAAAGTTGATTTAATTTTTGCAAACTCAACACCTAGTGCACAATCTGCCTTAAATGCAACAAATGAAATTCCAATCGTCTTTACAGCGGTAACAGATCCAGTTGGTGCACAGCTTGTACCATCAATGGAAGAAGCAGGAGTAAATATTACGGGTACGTCAGATACGTTACCAGCAGCGATTCCCAGCACTGTTAAATTTATCGCTGAAAACTTTGATGTAACAAAAGTTGGCCTTATTTACAATGCAGGTGAGCAAAATGCAGAATATCAAGTTGAACAAGTGAAAGAGGAAATGGAAGGAACAGGCTTAGAAGCTGTAGAGGCTCCAGTTTCAACGTCCGCTGAAGTAAAGCAGGCTGCAGAATCTTTAGTAGGACGTGCTGATGTGATTTACGTTGTAAAAGATAACACCGTTGTTTCAGCGTTAGAGTCAGTTGTAGCGGTTGCAAATGACAGCGATCTTCCGTTATTTGTAGGAGAAGGTGACTCAGTCAAACGCGGTGGTTTTGCAGGTTTTGGTGTTGATTACTATGAGTTAGGTTATCAAACTGGCGAAATGGCTGTTCAAATTTTAAAAAGTGAGAAGGCTATTTCAGAAGTAGCGCCAGTTTATGCAGCGCAAGAATTAAAGCTATTAATTAATAAAAATGCAGCAAAAGAAATGGATATTGAGTTAAAACCAGAATGGGATGACATTGCTGAATATATCGAATAATCTTCGATAAACGGGTTGACTCAAAAATTGGGGAATGGCCCCTAATGAGTCAACCTTTTCTTTGTTAATGAGAGCATTTTATAAAGGAGGTATTATAGTGATTACGGCATTGTTTGGTGCAGTAGAGTCAGGTATTATTTATGCGATTATGGCACTTGGTGTATATTTATCGTTTCGTATTTTAGATTTTCCAGATTTAACGGTTGACGGCAGCTTTGTAACAGGTGCGGCTGTCGCAGCTGTTATGATTATGAATGGAACTCACCCTATCTTTGCAACAATTGCAGCAGTACTCGCTGGGTTTATTGCCGGCTGTATAACAGGTTTACTTCATACAAAAGGAAAAATTAATCCGCTTTTATCGGGGATTTTAATGATGATTGCTCTTTATTCCATTAATTTACGAATTATGGGACGTTCCAATGTACCACTTTTAAACAATGAAACGCTTTTTACTAAAATGGGAGATTGGTTTAACAGCACAGGCATTGACAGCTTTTTTAATAGTATTGCATCAGCGCTAGGCATGGGAGAGAGTCTGCCGAAAACATGGGCTGTATTAATTATTATGGCACTTATTACATTACTTATTAAACTTATTACAGATCGTTTTTTACAAACAGAAGTGGGCCTTGCGTTACGAGCAACAGGTGATAATAAGCGAATGATTCGCAGTTTTTCAGCAAATACCGATCAGCTGACGATTTTAGGTTTAGGGATATCAAATGCATTAGTTGCCCTCTCAGGAGCATTCATTGCCCAGTACGGATCATTTGCTGATGTTGGTATGGGGATCGGTATGATTATTATCGGTCTTGCATCTGTTATTATCGGTGAAGCGATTTTTGGTACAAAAACGATTGCGAGAACAACTTTAGCGGTTATTGGTGGAGCTATTATTTATCGTATCGTTGTCAGTCTTGCACTTCGAGTAGAGTTTTTGGAAACAGGCGACATGAAGCTTATTACAGCAACCATTGTAATTATTGCTTTAATTGTACCGAAATTCATTGATGCACAGCGTGATAAAGCTCGTAAACGAAAGTTAAAAGCAGAACGTTTAGCAGCGCTAGGAGTTATGAATGCAAAGGATGGTGAGCGAATTGCTTCATCTCAAACAGATTAATAAAATTTTTAATGAAGGAACACCAGACGAAAAAATTGCTTTAAATTCAATTAATCTTTCCTTAAAACCAGGTGATTTTGTGACGATTATCGGCAGTAATGGTGCTGGAAAGTCAACATTAATGAATATGACGTCAGGAGTGTTAACGCCAGATGTTGGTTCAGTTGTTATTGATGGAAATGATGTAACGAATCTACCTGAATATAAGCGTTCGAAGTACATTGGTCGTGTATTCCAAGATCCAATGGCAGGAACAGCGCCAACAATGACCATTGAAGAAAATTTAGCAATGGCCTACAGCCGTAACAGAAAACGGACACTTCGTTTTGGAGTAACAAAAAAGAAGCGTGACTTTTTTAAAGAAGTACTGGAAAGCCTTTCGCTTGGACTCGAAGATCGTCTTAATGCAAAAGTAGGTCTCTTATCAGGTGGAGAACGTCAAGCATTGTCACTTCTGATGGCTACATTTACAGAGCCAAAAATCTTACTGCTTGATGAGCATACAGCGGCACTTGATCCGTCACGAGCTGAACTGATTACAAATTTAACGAAAGAAATTGTTGAGAAATATCAGCTTACAACGTTAATGGTAACGCACAATATGCAGCAGGCATTAGATCTTGGCAATCGTCTTATTATGATGGATAAAGGACAAATTATTTTAGAAGTAGATGGCGATGAAAAGAAAAATTTAACGATTGAAGCACTTCTTCAAGAATTCCAGCGCATTCGCGGTGAAAAAATGGCAAGTGACCGTGCACTGTTAAGTTAAAAAAAACTCCTAGAAAATTATTTTCTAGGAGTTTTTTTATGGATTTCATGGCTGTTTCTTTTAAAAAAATTAAAACAACGTGCATGAATTCGGTAAGGTTTGGTAAAATGACGATGTAAGCTAAAATAGAGAGGATGTTGGAGATGAAAATCATTGCGACGGATATGGATGGAACACTGTTAAACAATGAAGAGGAAGTAAGTAAAGAAAATGCTGCAGCAATTAAAAAGGCACAGGAGCAGGGAATTGAAGTAATTGTTGCAACAGGTCGCGGTTATATTGCGGCAGCGGAGCCGCTTGCGAAAGCAGGATTGAAAATTCCAGTGATCGGATTAAATGGAGGGGAAATCCGCACTGCTGAAGGTGAACTGCTTGATAGTGTTCCATTAGGAAACGACCTTTACTTAAAAATTCAACAAGCGTGTCAAAAACAAGATATTTATTTTGAAGTGTTTACAAACCACGGCACATACACAGATAATTTAGACCGTTCTATTCAGGCAATGATTGAAATTGTGTCCTCAACAAATGTTAATTATGATGAAGAAAAAATCCGCTCACATGTGATGCACCGCGTTGAAGTAGGACGCTTAAAAACAATTGAAAGCTATGATCATTTGTTTGATCTCCCGGATATTGAATTTTATAAAGTGTTAACTTTTTCTCGTATCGAAGAAAAGCTTCGCAATGTTGGAGGAGAGCTTGAAGGCGAAAACGACCTTTCGATTACAGCTTCCGCACGCGATAATTTAGAAATTAACCATATTAACGCGCAAAAAGGGATCGCGCTTGAAAAGTTTGCGAAAGAACGCGGTGTAGACATGAAAGATGTAATGGCACTTGGTGATAATTTTAATGATGTTTCAATGCTTCGAATTGCCGGGAGAAGTGTGGCGATGGAAAACGCGGAACAAGAAATTAAAGATATCTGTCATTTTGTTACGAAAAAGAATATTGAGCATGGAGTTGGCCATGCAATTGAACAGTTATTAAAAGACTTAGTAAAGTAAGTAAGGGCATTACAATAAATAACAAACGTGCTAACAAAATCGTTAGCACGTTTTCTTTATTCCCACTGTTTCCACTTAGCTTTCCACTGCTCTTTCTTTTTTTGAATGAATGTATTTCCATCATCGTCTTTTTGCTGCTTCTGCCATTCATAAAAGCTTGCCGCAGCAATAAGGGTAAATCCTGCAATAAGCAGGTAAGCCCACCACGGCATATTTCCCCAAAATGGTCTCGTTTGTAGCATTACATTTAAAAGAAGCACCCCGCTGCCGATGAAGAAGTACGATTTAATTTTGTAATGAAGTCCGCCTAATACTGAAAGCAGGGATAATCCACCGGTAATTAATGCATCATAAATCGTATTGCTTCTCAGCGCGTCTTGAACAAGAAGAGCCGCGACAATAACCAGCACGATCCATTGAAGTATGTCCATCGTCTTCTTTTTATTAGACCATGTGCGTTTTGAAAGAGCGATTGTAAGGATAATCCATGGCAGTAAATATGCTTCTGCTTCAATATACTCGTTAACTGGAACGTTACCGAGCAGTACATAGTATGGATAGAGAAGACTAACAGTAGCAATTGTTTTTATTATTTTTAACGGCAGTTCATCTTTTACTTTTCGGATTTGAAGAAACAGTAAAAGAGAAAGTGCAAGAGCTGGCAGTTCCTTTAGCCATAGTGGTGAATAATAGGTAATAAAATCTAGGGCAGCAAAAATAATGAGCAGTGCCGTAAATGCATACCAATCAATTTTTATATCTCGTAATTTTGTTCCATTTCGTTCGTAAAGATAGCCGAAAAGAACATCCCCAATTGCTTTAACGACAAATGCAAAAACAATGTAGATAATAACGTATAATGCATCATTTTCAAGATTTTCTAAACTTAATAAATTTAAAATTGGAATAATCATTAATAAAGGAACAAGTGTGAAAATGTGCCAGTCTGACTTGTGCATAACATACAGTGTTATTGCAATAAAAATGATTTCAACTCCAAAAGCAGTGTTAGGATATTCGTAATAATCAAAACTAAAGAGAACTGTACCAAGTATAGAAAAGGGAATAAAATACCACTTTATTCGTTCTTTCCAGTCGTCGTTCATCAAGTACCACATTATAAAGATTATGAAGCTTGCTGTAAAAAAGCTGTATTTTTCAAATTCATAGTCAAGATTCAAAAATAAAATCGCTGACCAGACAAACAGCGGCAGTATGGTAAATCCAGCATACAAGAATAGTTTTCTCTCCCACTCTTTCGTACATTTCCATACACTATATCCGTATACAGAAAGTGCAATTAATACCGCTAGCGGACGGTCAACTCCGGTAATCATCGTTAAAAACAAGGCAATCGGTAAATAGAGGTGGCTTGTGTAAAAATAAGCATTTTTCATTGCACTATTTCTTTTACCGAGTGTTTCAGAAATAATTAGTAAAAGAACCGCGCCGCCAAGCCACTGGACACTGTCTATTAAATCTCCACTCATCCTCAGGCCGCTTATAGCTGATAAGTAAGAGGCGAGCGTTAGTAAACTAATAATCATCCATATTTCATTTTTATTTGTACGTTTAATGATAAGGTAAGCTGCAGCTATCCCGCCTAACAGCAGTCCTGTTCGCACATAAAGCGGATTAATCATTTCTGTGAAGAGAAGCACGAGTCCAAGTGCATATACCGCTTTTGCTGTCCAAAAAGTGCTGCGTTCAAAATCAAATCGTTTGCCGGCTTTCCATACGGCTGCGATTACAAGTAAGCTCACACC
Organism: Bacillus taeanensis; assembly: GCF_003318295.1. Lineage (GTDB taxonomy): Bacteria > Bacillota > Bacilli > Bacillales > UBA6769 > Maribacillus > Maribacillus taeanensis. Next base: position 78,161 of record NZ_QOCW01000014.1, on the reverse strand, counting down.
TACGATTCCAAAGTGAAATGGAAGTCCGAATGTTGTTTCATAGTTTTTAAATAAGCTTATAAACTCAGGATAAAGCGTGATTCCTGCAAGCATCCAGCTTATCGGATTTAGCCATGCTGTTAGTCCTTTGAGCCATTCTATCGGCATTGAAGTGTTCGTATAATACATAACAATTCCAAATAAGACAAATAACGATGAAGCTGTATACCATTCGTTTGCAAGAAGAGCTGCGCCGACTGCTAAAAGCATAACCCCAATTGAAACAAATAATGAGCTGTATTTAACAGCAAGCGTAAATTTCCACTTGTTGTAAAAATAGCCAATCGTAAATAATAGCGTACCGATTGCAAACGTATGAGCAGAAAACATGTTAGCTGTAATCGTATCGTACACTAAGCTCATCATCTGCATGCCGGCTATGATGAAGAAAGTCGGTGCTAAAAAGGAAAACAGCCTGAATTTTGTTTCATAAGCTAAAAAGATATAGTTGGCGCAAATGATAAGATAGCCGAAAAATAGTAACCATGATGGCTCTTCAAAGCGCAGGGCAATGCCTTTATAGCTAATAAATAAAAAGGCGCAAAATGAGACAGCAGCGCTCGTAAATTGAAACGCTTTTTGTAAATAGCCGTTCTGATCTTTCAATTTTGTTTGTAATCCGATAAAAACAAATCCTACTAAAGCATACAGCACAACATCAACAGACTGTAAAAACGAGTGTTCAATTAATTGATAGACGCCATATACAAAAAGAAGCGTAAAAATAAAATGATATTCTTTTCGTTTTGCCGTAAATATCATCGCTAAGTAAATAACAGCTGTTAATAGGACATTAAAGCTGTAAAACACTTCACTTTCAAAAAATAGCAGCATGAGTAATGTTGAGAGCACTAAGTTTACTTGAGAAAACACAGGCAGCTCTTTTAAGAAAAGCGTAAATTTCTCTGATTTTTTAAAACGGAAGTAGCTAACTAACAATAAAGCGTTATAACAAACAATACCTAAATAAAAGAAATCAATTGGCGGGTAGAAGGAAGCAAGTAAAAAGGCTATGCCAATGCTTAATGTTAAATATGTAAACCAAACGAACAGTCTTGAGTTTTTTCGTTTTGCATGAAAGCTATAGAGCGGTAAGCAAATGACAGCTGTAATGAAACCGAGTAGATGTTTTCCGGGCCCAAATATAGACAGCCACAATCCAAATAACTCAAAGTAACCAGCTGAAAGTATAACAATAGGCAAAAATAAACTTCCTAACGTTAAAAAGGCAAAGGATGTTTTTTCAATTTTTAGCTTATTTCTACTTAACCAGCTGATTCCAAAGAATAGTCCGCAAACGGAAGCGATTAGACCGGTCTTTCCAATTGCTGTCATCGCTTCCCAGCTGCTTGTCGCCAGGACAATTCCTCCGATTAAAAGCAGCACGACCCCGAGAATTAATACAGAGGTAATATTGCGATCGCGGATTTCTTGAGGCGATCGTTTCTTTTTCGGCTTTTGAAGGACCTTTGGCTTTAAAGGAGGTGGTTCTGTTGTTATTTCCTTAACTTCTTGTACTGCAGTTGTTAATTCTTCTGCTTGATTATAATAACGCTCATATGCCGCTTTTACAGAAGTATACTCACGCAAGCTTATCAATCGTTCTTCCCGAAGCTTTTTTAATTCGTCTGTAAAAATAATTTTCTTTTCTTCATCCTTCATATGATCACCCGCTTTTGTTCACTTAAACTCATTATATGATTGATAGAGTTTTTAATTATAGTGTAATATTACACTTTTAGTTTCTTCTTAACAAGGGAATTTATTACATTTGTTTCAAAGGGTTTGAAGAAATGTGGAAAGGGAACGGAATATTAATGATCATAATAAAAAGGAGCGGATAATAAATGAAATGGCTGCAACTCTTCTTGCTAGCAGGAATGCTTGCATTAGCAGGCTGTACAGACGCGGCAGAATTAGAACCAGTAGACGAAAACGGCTTGGACGGAGAAGAACAGACAAATAATGAAAATGAACAAGAAAATCAAACAAATGAATCAAGTGAAAACCAGGACAATAGCGAAGAAGGCATTGATGAAAAAATTCAAGAGCCGGATGTAGAAGGATTAGCAGCAGCGTTTAAAAATTATTTAATGCAGGACACTGATGAAAATCAAAAAGTTACAAACTATAAAAATAAACAGGAGCTGATCAATTCTTTTTCAGGTGTAGCTGCTCCTGAAGTTGCGCAAACATATGTTGATGATTATTATGAAGAAAGAGAAGACGGTCTTTATTTCATTGCAAAAGATGCGCCAACTTGGTTTCAAGAAAATGAACCGTATGATATGGAAAAAGTTAATGATAAACATTACAAGGTGGTTCAAGAGAGCGAAAACCAAATTACCGGACCATATCGATTAATCGTGCATTTTGAATATCAAAACGGTGCATGGTTAATAACAGAAAGAAATATTGAGAAGCTTTAAAGAAGAGGTAAGGAGCTAGCTTAAAACGTTGGGGTAAAACAACGCTTTAAGCTAGTTTTTTGCAATCTAAAAGGAAAAATAAATGAGAGAGAAGGAAGGATGAGTTCTAAAATTTGCAGTTTGGTCTACAATAAAAGAAGAGTAGTGTACAAGCATATTAAACAGCAGAGGAGGAGGTTATTTTGAAGAAAACATTTTTCTGGTGGTTTCTTGGAATCTTTATTCTTTATGGAGTAATCATAGCATGGTATTTGTTTATAGGAGCAAATACAGAGCTTCCTTCTCAATATAAGGGAACGGCTGCAGATCCGACAACATTTATGACAAACGAACAGCTTCTATTAAGCAGTGAATTTTCAAGAATAAAGCATCTTATTTTTTTTCTATCGATTCCCTTAGAATGGGGGATTTATTTAGTTGTCCTATTTTTCGGACTAACAGTTAAATTTCGTGATATTGCAAAAGGGACCATGAAAATTTCTGTTGGCCGTACAGCTATTTTTGTTTTTTTGTTATCGGGAATTAGCGCGATTCTTAGCTTTCCACTTGATTATATTAGTTATAAAGTCTCACAGGCTTATCATATTTCTACCCAAAGCTTTCACAGTTGGATGCGTGATCAAGTGATAGGATTTTGGCTTGGTTTCCTTATTTTATTTTTAGTGGTATCGGTTATTTATTTCTTTATGAGAAAAAATGAAAAACGCTGGTGGTTTTATACGTGGCTCGTTTCTATTCCATTTATTATTTTTATGATGTATATTCAGCCTGTTGTAATCGATCCTCTTTATAATGACTTTTATGAATTAAAAGACAAAGAGCTTGAGGAAGAGATTTTAACACTTGCTGATCGAGCCAATATTCCTGCCGAACGTGTCTTTGAAGTAGATATGTCAAAAAAGACGAATGCGATGAATGCTTATGTTACTGGAATTGGCTCAAACTTAAGAATTGTATTATGGGATACAACATTAAATAAACTTGAAGATGATGAAGTATTGTTTATAATGGCTCATGAGATGGGGCATTATGTGATGCACCACCTTTATCTAAATGTTCTTGCTTCCATTGTGCTTACCTTTTTTGGATTATGGTTTGGCTCAATGGTGCTGCGGTGGTTTGTTAAAAAGTTTGGAAAGGTATTTCATATTAAAGGAGTTAGCGATATCGCCTCACTGCCTGCACTGTTATTAATTTTTTCGTTGCTTTCCTTTTTAGTAAGTCCAATTGCGAATGCCATATCACGTTATCATGAACATGCAGCCGATCAATACGCAATTACAATGACAGAAGATGCTGATGCGGCTATTGGTGCTTTTCAGCAATTAACAGTGACAGGATTAAGCGAAGTTCGTCCACCTTGGATTGTAAAAGTGTTTCGCTATGGTCATCCTACGATGCTTGAACGTATTCATTTCTTAGAAACGTATAAGGAGTAAAAAAACGAATAGTTGACGATAAGGTTAGAAAAGGTTTAAAATGGGTAATATAAAATAACATATGGACTGGATTGTGACTGGTAATGCAGGCAAGACCTAAGGCGAATAGAAGAAGTTCTTCTACCGTTTTAGGTCTTTTTTTATTTTAAACACAGCAATTCACATCTGAAAATAATTTGAAAGGAAAGGTGTTAGAATGTTTAAAAAGTTATTTGGAAAAAAAGAGAAAAAAATAGAAGAAACGATTTTTTCTCCCTTAAATGGTAAAGTTGTAAAGATCGAGGAGGTACCGGATCCAACATTTGCGCAAAAAATGATGGGTGAAGGCATTGCAGTTGAACCAAAGGATGGACAAGTTGTTTCCCCTGTAAATGGGGAAATTATTCAATTATTCCCAACAAAACATGCACTTGGTATTCGTTCAGAGACAGGTCTTGAAATTTTAATTCATATTGGGTTAGAAACTGTTAATATGAAAGGTGAAGGTTTTACAGCGTTTATTAAAGAAGGAGATAAAGTAAAAGTAGGTCAAAAATTAATTGACTTTGATCTTGATCTTGTAAAGGAAAAAGCAGCAAGCACAATTACGCCAATCGTTCTTACAAATGGTGATATGCTTGAAAATCTTGAACAATCATACAGTGATAATGGGATAAAAGGTGAAACAGCAATAATGAACGTAAAAGTAAAAGCATAAGTAATAAGCAATAACCGTGCAAACAGCAGCTGTTTGCACGGTTATTTTTGTGAAAGCTGTCGTTTTGCACGAACAAATGCGATAAAATCAATGAGCTCATCTTCAGAAATTTCTTTTTGATCGATGTTCATACTAATTGTTGAATAGGATTCTTTATTCGTAAGTTCAATGTTTTTTTGACGTGAAGGATTATCAATTCGATTCAATAAGTAATCAGTTGAAGTGCCGAGTAAATCTGCAAGTTTTATCAATGCTTCAAGAGATGGTTGGCGGTATCCAGATTCATATCCTGCATATGTACTTTTGGCGATGCCTAATAAATCTGCAGTTTCCTGAAGTGACCATCCTTTGTTCTTTCTTAATTGTGAGAGTCGTTTTAAAATCATCCCTATGTCTCCTTAACATTTCTAAATAATACATAATTTTTTAAATAGCTTTATCTTTATTTCTATCATATCCTAAAAGTATGCGTTATGCATAAAATGTTTGTTTTTAATTGGTGAAATGCTATAATTAATATGCGATACGCGTATGTTTTTAAAAAACAAAATAAACTTATAAGGTCATAATATGAAATGAGATATTGCGAGGTGCTGTTAGATGAAAAAAATCTTACTGCTGGCAACAGGAGGGACAATTGCTTCCGTTGAAGGTGAAAAAGGATTAACACCTGGAATTACACCAAATGAAATCATTAGTTATTTGCCTGAAGAAAACCGAAATTATCAAATTGATACAGAGGTTGTCATGAATATTGACAGCACAAATATGCAGCCTGAGTATTGGGGTAAAATAGCTGAAGTGATTTATAAAAAATATGACCAGTATGATAGTTTTGTTATTACACATGGTACAGATACGATGGCTTATACATCGGCAGCACTTTCTTATATGCTTCAAAATGTAGATAAACCGGTTATTGTTACCGGTTCGCAGCTGCCAATTAATTATCATAAAACGGATGCGCGTAAAAATATTGTAGATGCAGTAAGGTTTGCTTGTGAAAACGTCGGTGGGATTTTTATCGTGTTTGATGGGCGCGTCATTATTGGAACGCGTGCCATTAAGATGCGCACAAAAAGCTATGATGCGTTCGAAAGCATTAATTCTCCTTATATTGCATACGTAGAAGGAGAAAAAGTCAATTATCATGTTAAGTTATCAAATGATAAAAAAGGGGAGCTTTTATTAGATACAGCCCTTTGCCCAGATGTATTTTTGTTAAAATTGTATCCAGGCACAAAACCAGAATTGTTTGATACACTAAAAACTCTTTACAAAGGAATTGTGATTGAAACATTTGGGAGCGGAGGTATCCCCTTTCAAGGTCGGGATTTGTCTCCAAAAGTGCAGGAGCTTATTGATGCTGATGTAGCTGTTGTAATTACAACACAGTGTCTGGAAGAAGGAGCCAATTTAAGTGTATATGAAGTCGGACAAAAGATTGATCAAAGCAAGGTGATTCTTTCAAGAGATATGAATACGGAAGCACTTCTTCCAAAGCTCATGTGGACATTAGGAAAAACAGAGGATTTAGCCGAAGTAAAAAAAATAATGGAAACCTCAATTGCAGGTGATCGTACGCCGGACGATGATTTATTTGATGAAGTATTGTAAATATAAAAGAAATAAGCGGGGATGTCCAACCGGGACATCCTCGCTTATTTAGGTTTTGTGCATGTATTTTTGCGAGAGAAGCAAACTAACTTTACAGAAAGGAAAGAGGTGAAACTATATGGTAAAACGAAACGAGAAAACATCTCCTGAAGTTGATCAAAAGAAAATTGTGGATGATAAAGTGAAAAAGGCACGTGCGAATAATTTTGAAGGCGATCATATTCGCCAAACAAGCCAAACAGGTGTTGTTGAGCAGTGAGAAAGGAATTCCTTTCTCACCTTTCCTTTAATAGTTTTTCTAAGAAAACTTCTTCAGCTTTTGAAAAAGAGCGCTTTGGAGGGTGAATGATTGAAAGCTGCCTTACAAAGCGATTTTTTTTAATGGTGACTGCAACAAGTTCACCTCGTTCAAGCTCTTTTGCAACGATTAAATGAGACAATATTGCGATACCTAAACCGTTAATTACCGCTTCTTTAATGCCTTGGCTTGAACTGAAAATAAACGAACGGCTTACCGGAAGATTCCATTCTTTTATAAGGAGATCGCTGTAGGCGCGGGTTCCAGAGCCTGTTTCGCGCATAATCCATACTTGATTATGTAACTCCTTTGGATCAATGATTTGCTTTTTTGCAAGTGGATGAGAGGGGGCTGTAATTAATACCATTTCATCTTCCATAAAAGGCTGGACCACAATATCATCATAGGAGATACTTCCTTCAATAAGGCCCATATCTAATTGAGTGTGCCGTACTTCCTCTGTGACATCGTCTGTATTTTCAATTTTTACTTCGATATCGATTTCAGGATAATCCGCTGCAAATTGTGCAAGCACCTTAGGAAGCACATATTCTCCAATTGTATAGCTTGCCCCAATTTTTAAACTTCCGCTTACAATATTTTTTAATTGATCAATTGAGGTTATTGTATCGTTATATAAAGATATTATATCTCTGGCGTTACGATACAAGATTTTTCCTGCCTTTGTAAGCTCTACATGTTTTGGTGAGCGGTAGACGAGCTGCTCTTGAAATTCTTTTTCTAAATTGCGAATTTGTAAGCTGATGCTTGGTTGTGAAAAATTTAATTGTTCAGCAGCACGTGAAAAATTTTTTAACTCGGCTACTGCAATAAATACTTTTAGTGCATCAATATTCATTATATCTTCCTCGCTTATCATCGTGTTTTCTTTCTTTTTATCGTACTACAATACCGTTAGTTTGAAAAAGAACAGCACTTTTAAAATCAATGATTAAGATTTCTTATGATAGCGATAACGAACTGTCATTTCCGAATCTTTTCTAACAAAAGTATGATAGTGGTAAGCGAAAGGATGAGCAGTAATGGCAATGCTAGAAAAAGAATTACTAATAAGAAAAAAGAAGTTAAGCAGTGTCCGCTTCAGCTTTCTACAAGGAGTAGGATTAACATTTTTGCTTGCAATTTTAGCAAGATTTGCAGCAGAACTTCCTTATTTAGAAGTTGTAGGAGCACTCGTATTAGCGATTTTATTTGGAATGGGTTGGCGTGTGGCTGTCGGTGTTCAGCAGCACGTTTATATAGGAATATCTTTCTCAAGTAAAAAGCTTCTACGATTAGGAATTATTTTTCTTGGAATGCGTCTTAATTTACTATCAATTGTAGAAGCAGGGATAAGTTTGTTCATTTCTGCAGTTATTGTTGTATTCTTTACCATATTCACAGCAGCTGCAGTCAGCAAAAAAATGAATTTAGATCAAAATATTGGGTTATTAACAGCGTGTGGCACAGGAATTTGTGGAGCGGCAGCCATTGCAGCTATTGCGCCGCAAATGAAGGCAAAAGATGAAGAAGTAGCTGTAAGTGTTGCAGTTATTGCCCTGCTTGGGACATTTTTTACATTTTTATATGTTGTTACAGCACCAATGCTGCCTTTTACAGATATGGAATACGGTTTTTTTGCGGGAGCGTCTTTACATGAGTTAGCTCATGTGCTTGCTGCTGCAGATGCAGGAGGAAAAGAAGCGGTTGATATGGCAGTTATTATGAAATTAACGCGTGTTATTTTATTAGTGCCTGCTGCAATGATTATTGGGATATATTATCAGAAAAACAAATCTAAAGCTGAGAAAAAAATTTCATGGAGAAGTCTCCCTATTCCGTGGTTCATTATTGGTTTCCTTGCAATGAGTACAATCAATACATTTAGTCCGATTCCTGAACAGGTAACCACTTTATTTATAAATGCTGCCTATCTATTAATCGGTATGGCAATGGCAGGTCTTGGATTAAATGTAGAATTTAAAGCGCTTTGTCAACATGGATTAAAAGCATTTGCGACAGGATTTCTTGGCACAATTTTTCTAATTGCTATTGTATATAGTATAATTTTAATTATGAGAGTTATTTAAATACAATCAATGAAAACTCAGATATTGTCGAGTTTTCATTGATTGTATTTTAGGTTAAAATAAGTTAGTAATAAGAAACAATGCTCTAACTATAAGCTCTTACATTGCTTCCATAAATCCCTTCTTTATTTTATTATTGGCACCAAGAATTTCGAAGCTTTCGAGGCGTGATGCTCTAAGAAAGGATGGAAACGGTTGAAAATTAGTAAAATTTTAAATAACAATGCAGTGGTTGTAAAGGATGGCAAGGAAGAGAAAATTGTTATGGGCCCGGGAATTGCATTTCAAAAAAGAAAAAACGACCCTGTACCACAAGCAAAGATTGAAAAAGTTTTTGTAATGCGTGATGAAAGTGAAAAATTTCAAGAACTTTTAAGAACATTGCCGGAAGAACATATTGAAATTGCAGAAGAAGTCATTTCATATGCAGAGGAAAAACTGGGTGTTGAACTTAATCAGCATATTCATATTGCGTTAACTGATCATATGTCATTTGCGATTGAGCGAATTGAAGGCGGCATTGACATTCAAAATAAGCTTTTAAATGAAATTCGCGGCTTATATCAAGACGAGTTTCAAGTGGGCTTATGGGCTGTAAAGCGAATAGAAGAACGTTTTGGAATAAATGTTCCGGAAGATGAGGCAGGATATATTGCGCTTCACATTCATACTGCGAAAATGAATGCTGGCAATATGATGGAAGCCTTAAATATTACGACAATGATTAGTGAAATGATTGAAATTTTACAAAATGAATGTGATATTATGCTTGAAGACCATACCATTTCCTATCAGCGCTTATTAACTCATCTGCGCTTTGCGCTGCAGCGCGTTGAACGTAAGGAGCCTTTTCATGATATGGATGTAGAAATGCTGCAAATGATTAAGGAAAAATATAGTGCTGCCTTTCGATGTGCTTCGAAAATGGCAGCATTTATGAAGAGCGAATATGCACTTATATTTCCAGAATCAGAGCTTGGTTATATTAGTCTTCATATTCAACGCATTCTTACACATCATAATTAATAAATAGTTGACATACAAAAGATTGGTGCTTAGAATGAAAGCGTATAAAATAAATAACAGTAGGATTGTGACTGGTAATGCAGGCAAGACCTAAGGCGAACTATAAAGGGAGTAGTCTATCCTTTTTTCGCTTTAGGTCTTTTTTCGTTAGTGCAATATGATTCTTTTTTCTCGGGTTTATGTTGGTTTTCCACATAAAATATGCTTAAAATAAATAGAGTGTTTTTTTATTAAATAGTAAGTATTGGTAAAAGTAAAGAATTAGAGTAATGAAAAAGGGAGCTGACAAGTATGAGTGGAGTTATTAGTTTAGGAGAAGCATTAATTGATTTTATCCCGCTTGATGACCAAAATGTTACGTATCAAAAAAGTCCAGGCGGTGCACCTGCAAATGTTGCAGTAGGCGTAAGCCGTTTAGGAATAAAGTCAACATTTTTAGGGAAAGTAGGAAATGACGTTCTTGGTGAATTTATGAAGAATACGCTTAACAATTATGGAGTAAATGTAGAATCAATGCTGCTAACAGATGAAGCAAGAACAGGAGTGGTGTTTGTTACCCTCGATGATGATGGAGAGCGTCATTTTAGTTTTTATATTAATCCTAGTGCGGATCGTTTCTTAAGTGAAGATGATCTTAAGGAGGAATTATTTAAAGAGCATAAAGTGTTTCATTTTGGCTCGATTTCAATGATTAGCGAGCCAGCGAAATCAGCAACTAAAAAAGCAGTTGCTTTAGCAAAAGAAAACGATATGGTTATTTCCTATGATCCAAATTTACGCCTTGGTTTATGGGAAGAAGAAGGGCAAGCACGTGAAACCATTCAATCAATGCTTGGTGCAGCGGATTTTCTAAAAATTTCTGAAGAAGAATTAACATTTATTACAGGTGAAGAAGAAATTGAAGCAGGCTTACAAGCACTTAAAGAATACAGCATTCCACTTGTTCTCGTTACACTAGGCGGAGAAGGAAGTTATATTCGCTTTAAAGGAGAAACGGTGCATGTACCTGCAATGAAAGTAAAAACAGTTGATACAACAGGTGCCGGGGATGCATTTGTGTCAGGTATCTTATATCAGCTTAATGAATTAATAAAACACATTGCTGAATTAACGGTTGAAGAAGTAAAAGAAATTGTGGAATTTGCAAGTGTTTCAGGTGCTCTTGCTGCTTCTACAAAAGGAGCAATGACTGCACTTCCAACAAAAGAGCAGGTAGAAGAGATTTTAAGTAAATAACTTATGTTGAGCTGACTCAAAAACAAAGAGTCAGCTTTTTTATAAGTAAAAGCTAAACGATTAACAAATACTATAAACATTCCTTTAAAGAAGGAGGAAAAAGTAAGAACGCCTAAAAGTGAGGGGAAAAAATGAAAGTAGTTGTCGTATTTTTATTCATGCTTCTCTTAGCAATTTTATTTAATATATCCATGGACATGCTTTTAAAAATAAAGATGTCAGAATCACTTGAAAATTTAAGAAACCCTTTTTGGGTAATGGAGACAGGAGAGTATGTGATCCTAACTTTTATAATAGTAATTACAATTATGCAACAAGTGATGCCAATTATTAAAAAGAAAATAAAAGCTAAGAAGCGGGGATCTATTTAGCTTTTAAGCGTTTTTTGATGACAGTAATTATACACATTAACAATGGAATAATAAGTTGAAAAGTGATGTGAGCGGTGTTTGTAAATATTTTTAAACCTTCCTTGATATGTTCTGGAAAATTTGAAGCAATGGTCATTGATGAATAAAGGACAATAAGGGCAATTGGTAAAATCATCTGCATATACTTTTGAAACTTAAACAAATCCCTAATACCAATAAGGGCCCCATAAAAGAAAATCGTTATTTTGAAAAAACCTCCAATAATAAGGGTAAAGACAACGAATGCATCAAGTCGTTGCAAAAATTCAGCAATATTAACCATCCCAATCGTGGACAATAACGGAAATGTTGAACGACTGACACGATCAACGCCGAGAACAGCAATATTAATAGCTAACGTATAACTTAGTGTAAGTCCGCTTAAAATCATTGCATACAGTACGGTTTTTGTTAGAGTTTTAGTTTTGTTTAAATAAGGGAACAGCATTGTAAACACAATTAGTTCTCCAAACGGAATGGCGATGGTTTCTGGAAATGCTGTTGTTAAAATGGGTTTCCATCCTTCTTCTAAAACAGGAAGTAAGTTTTGATAATTTACATTACCAGAAATATGAATTAAAGCGTTTCCAGTTATTCCTAAAATCAGTAAAACAACAATAAACACTTCTGCCGTACGTCCTATTACTTCAATGCCGTGAAACACAACATAGCTAACAGCAAGAATCATAAATGCATTAATCGGTAAAAGTGGTGTTTTGGGAAGAGTAGACGCAAGCAGTAAGTCACCGAAGTCACGTAAAACCCGCATGGAAATATTAAGAAAATAGACAATATAGCAAAGTCCAATGATCCAACCTAGATATTTACCGAAAATTTCTTTAATATAGCCGGTAAGTGTTTTTTCAGGGTACTGCAAATATAAATAACGATACATAAAAAATAAAAGAATCCCACCTGCTAAACCTAAAAGAATGGCAAGCCATGCATCTTTTTTGGCGCTAATTCCAATTGAAACGACAACCGCGCTGCCAAGTTCAAATAAATAAATGAGGGCAAATAATTGAATGGGACTTATTTTTGCTTTTTCCAAAATAGAGGGTCACCTCCATACGTAGTCTTTACATACAATGTGTTAATGTGAACGAAGTTTTTTGCGAATAAGCACAATAACAAGCATTAGAAATGGAAGAATAATATGTAAAGGAATATGAATGTATTGTGCCGCAATTTTTTGACCTTCTTGAATGTGTTCTGCAAAGCTTGAAGCAATAGTGACTGACGAGTAAAGAATAATTATCCCGATTGGCAGCACAATTTTTTTATAATTTTTAAATTGAAATAAATCTACAATGCCGATTATAGCTGCATAATAAAAAATGATAATTTTAAAAAAAAGAGTAATAATTAATGTAAAAATGGCGATGGAATCAAGTCGTTGTAAAAATTCGGCAATGTTTACTGTGCCGATTGTTGACAGTAAAGGAAAGGTAGAGCGCTCCACTCTGTCGACGCCAAGAACGGCGATGTTTAAACTTGCCGTATAAATTAAAATAAGACCGCTTGATACCAGTGCTGATAAATATACTTTTTTCACAAACTTTGGTTGATTTAAATAAGGCAGCAGCATTGTAAAAACGAACGCTTCTCCAAAAGGAAAGAACGTAATTAAAGGAAATGTTGTCGTTAAAATCGGTTTCCATCCTTCTTCGAGTATAGGCATTAAATGATCATAATTCACATTGCCGGACAGGTGAACTAAAAGGTTACCGGTAACTCCTAAAAACAACAAAATTACAATAAATACCTCTGCCGTTCGCCCCAATACTTCAATGCCGAGAAATAACACATAACCTATGGCAAGGATAAAAAATGTATTAATTGGAAAGAGCGGTGTTTTTGGAAGAGTGGACGCAAGGAGCAAATCGCCAAAATCACGTAAATTTCGTGCGGCAGCATAAATAAAATGAATCGTATATAATAGCCCAATTCCCCAACCTAAATATTTACCGAAAATCTTCCTACAGTAATTTGTAAACGGCAGGTTTGGATACTGAAGAAATAAGTAATAGTATATAAAAAATAATCCCATGCCGCTTGCTAAACCTAAAAGAATGGCGAGCCACGCATCTTTTTTTGCGCCAATACCGAGACTTACAACAATCGCACTGCCAAGTTCAAATAAAAAGATTAAGGCAAACAATTGGAATGGACTAATTTTCGCTCTTTCCATTTATTTGTTCTCACCTCCCTTCTCTTCCTCAAGAAAGACTATTCACTGCTTAAATACGATTTTGTCCGCATACCTGTACGGCGAATAAACGCACGAACATCTACTTTTACTTCAAGCTCTGGAAAAATTTCTTCCTCCCATTTTTTCTCGATTTTATTCCATTCTTTTGGATCTGCTCGATTCACTACTTCACTGAATTGAAAAATATCACTTTTTTCTTCTTGTGCTGCTTTGACTGCCATCATGATTTCTTCTTTTGTTTCTTTTTCTAACTCCTTTTCAAGCTTATTAATGGTTTCAGGTTTATCAAGATCAATCCCGCAATGAACTTCAGAGATATGTCCTTCTTCCCTCGTATCAATATGAATAATTGGTTTCCCCTCTTTAAATTCCGCACTAAGTTTCGTTTTAGAGCGCACCATTTCAACAGCAATTCCATTTTTTATATCTTTACAATCGAGGTTAAGGATACTTCTTGTAAATTCATTTTTAATCCAAGTAACACCTCGTGCTGCGTCTTCATCCAACCATGTTTCAAGTTTTCCGTCTTTTAGTACAGCAATGCCTGTAATTTCTAATGTTGTATCAGGATCAATTTTTCTTATATTAAATAATTCGTTTCCCTTTTCAGGATCACCGTTAATGCGAATGCCAATAATTGCGGCTGCATGTTTATTGATACTATCAATCACTTGGTCAGCACGGGTACTTGCATATTCCCCCCAAATTCTTCGTGTGAATTCTAAAGCACCAACGATTTTTGAAGCGGGAATGCTTTCTAAAGGCGTGCTCACTTTTAGAACATTTTCTGCTGTATTTTCTCTTGCGATTAAAATAGGGAACAGCATGCGGAACTGAGGATCTCGATCAATAAAATCAAAAAGATCTGTAACCCCCTCTTTTGCTAACTCCTCTCCAATAACCATTACTTGTATGTGAGGAAAATAGAGTTCGTTCGCTGTTTTTGGTGAAATTTTTCGCAATGCCTCTGAGACGGTGCTGCCTGTATTGCTGAATGTCGTAATAGGGGAAGCTCGTCCAGCAGTTTGTCCAGTACCGCCAACGGCTTCTCCTTCATTAATAATTTGCACTGTGACACGGTAACGGTTGTTAACATCATCTTCTCCTTTATCAATTCCGATAGCCGTTACAATATCAAGGTCCTGAAGTTCTGTTCGATCCCAGCATCCTGTAAGTAATAATAGAATAAACAAGATGAACAGTCTTAAAAAATGTTTATGTTTCATCAGCATTCCTCTTTGTATGATCTTTTTTAATGGTGTTACTTCCTTTCTCCGGCGGCTTAGGTTTTGGCGTGTTATTCGATCTGCCAATTTTATTTTGATCAACGAGTCTAGGACGCTTTGCTAACCACGGTTTTGGCAGGCGCAGAATGGTATCACCTTGATCCGATAGAATGAGTGGTGCAAATGGTGCTAAATAAGGAATGCCAAAAGAACGTAAGCTGCACGTATGGGCAACTAACATAATGACACCTAACCCGATCCCATATATGCCAAAGGAAGCTGCTAAAGCCATTAAGGCAAACCGGATGATCCGAACAGCATCGACCATTGAATGATGAGGAATGGTGAAGCTTCCAATGGCTGTTGCGGATACCACAATGACCATTCCTGCTGATACAATCCCTGCCTGAACAGCAGCTTCTCCTAAAACAAGTGCCCCAACGATTGACACAGCTGAACCAACGGGGCGCGGCATCCGAACCCCCGCCTCACGTAATATTTCAAATGTAAACTCCATTAATAAGGCTTCGATAAACACGGGGAATGGGATCCCTTGTCTCTGCGCAGCCAAACTAACTAATAAAGGCGATGGAATTAATTCCTGATGGAAAGAAAGAAATGCAACATAAGTCGCCGGTCCAAGCATGGCAAGTAAAAGTGAAACGACGCGAATAAACCGTATAAAGGAAGCAATATTCCAACGAAGATAGTAATCTTCAGCTGACTGGAAAAATTGATTCCATGTTGCCGGTACCAGTAACGGAAATGGCGTGCCATCAACGAAAATCACAATACGGCCCTCCATTAAATTTCCTGCCACAACATCGGGACGTTCTGTCACAAAGATGGTTGGCCAAGGGGAAGCCGTGGCATCAATAATAAACTCTTCAATAGTATTTGAAGCAAGTACTTCATCAATCTCAATTCGTTCTAATCGTTCTTTCACTTCCTGAACAAGCTTGTCATTCACGATGCCTTTTACGTACATCATTCCAACATCTGTTTGAGTGATTTCACCGATCTGCATGGTTTCAAGCCATAAGTTTGGACTTTTAATACGCCGGCGCACCATTGCGGTATTCGTACGAATGGATTCCGTGAAACTATCTCGTGGACCGCGAATGGATAACTCTGAAACCGGTTCTAAGATACTTCTTAATTCTCCACCTTTGGTTGAGCAAACAAGCGTATCGTCACATCCATTAATGAGTAGGACGGTTTCTCCAGATAATAGTGATAATAGTAACTTGTTCCAATCTTGTGCATTCTTAACCTCAGCAACCGTTAATACTTTTTCTTTCATTTTTATTAATAAATCTTGTGGTGATTTTACCTCATCTTTTTCGATATTTTCGAGTTCATTCATTAACGTTTTCATCAAAAAATCGTTAATAAAATCGACATCAATCAAGCCATCGATACAAACTAACGCGGCATTATAAACAGGGTTTTGCCCAATCTTGAATTCACGAATAATTAAATCACTGCTGTTACCTAAAGTATCTTTCATATTTCTGATGTTTGTTTGCAAGTTCTGATCGAGCTGTTGGGATGACTGTGGTAAATCAAGTTCTTCGGTATATTGGACATTCTGTTTTTTTTTAAAGTTTTTTTGCAGTCGTTTCCAAATCATACTCATTTTTTAAAGCACTCCATCTCTATGATGACGTTTTATAGCAATGTTTTTAGTAGAGAATATCTAGTTATCCATCCTATCCTTATCTATTGTTTTTATACCTGTTTAACTGAAAAACAAAAGCACAGCCATTGTTTTTCATGGTTGTGCTTTTGTTTGTTTACTTTTGAAATTAATAGGAAGTGTAAGTGTTACAGTCGTCCCTTTATTTTCTTCACTTGAAAAGGAGATTTTTCCATGGTGGTTTTTAATAATATTGAAGCTGTACATTAATCCAAGACCTGTTCCGGTGTCTTTTGTTGTATAAAAAGGTTCTCCAAGTGCTCTGATTTTTTCTTTTGGAATACCGTATCCTTGATCGATAAATTGAATTAAAATCCAATCCTGAAAGTCTGATCTCGCATTAACAAAGATGTTACCGCCTTTTGGCATAGCTTCAATCCCATTTTTAAAAATATTAATAAATACTTGTTTTAGTTGGTTTTGATCACAGTAAATTTTCGGAAGGCTTGTTTCAATATCATTCATAACAATTTCAACATTATGCATGACTGCTTCACTATTAAGTAAGATCACTGTTTGTTCTAGTAATTTCGTAATATCACATTGACCAAAGTGTTGGGCTTGAGGTTTTGCGAGTACAAGCATTTCATTGACGATTTTCTCAATTCGTTCGATTTCTTCTAGAATTAGCGGTATAAAGCTAATATTAGAATTATCTTTATTAATTAATTGCAAGAACCCTTTTACAGATGTAAGAGGATTTCGAATTTCATGGGCAATCGCGGCTGCAAGCTTGCCAGCAGTTGAGAGCTTTTCCGATTTTCGAAGCAGTTCCTCTGTTCTTTTTCTTTCTGTAATATTTCTTGTTACAGATAAAATTGCTGGAACTTCTTCATATAAAATTGGAATGGACGTTGTTTCAGCATCAATTTTTTCTCCATTTAAGCGGGAAATTTTGCATTCGAATTTTTTAGCATGATGATTGTGAAAGTGAAAGTGTTTTGCATGTTTTTCCACAAGCTTAAGGTCTTCAGGTGCAATAAACTGTTTGATGGATTTTCCGATAATATCATTTAATTGTGCTGCTGAAAGTATTTTCAGTCCTTCCTTATTACTAAATAAAATAGTACCGCTGCGGTGTACAAAAATAGCTTCAGGAAATAGTTCAATTAATTGGCGATAGCGTGTTTCGCTTTCTTTAAGGGCTGTTTGCTTTTTGATTAATTGTTTGCGGCTTTTATAGATAAGTAAAAAGAGAAGGGCGCTTGTAATAATTACAAAAAGCCAGCCTTTATAGGTTTGAATTTTAATAATAATTTCAGGATCTTTAAAGAAAACAAAAACAATTTCATCAGAAAACATTACCCATATGCTTCCTATGAAGAAATAAAGCATGGTAATAGTTGTTGGCGTCAAAGTGTTTTTATGTATATTTAATTGTTTTACTTGGTGTTTTTCCAATTCCATGCTCCTTTCATATAGTAAGAATTTGTAAGGTGATTTTTTATAGTATTTACAAGTCTTTTTTTACTATGAAAATTAAATAAGTCTTTTTAAAATCATATGATGGAAATTAGCAGTTGCTTGTAGGGCAAAAACATATAGTGTAATATTACACTATATGTTTTTATTTGGGGGTATGATATGAATCGAGAACAGATTATTGAACTTCTTTCTAATAAATTAAAGCTTGTTCGTGTAGAAAAAGGCTATACACAAGATCGGATGGCCTTTGTGTTAGGGATTTCAAAAAAAACATTAGTTCAAATAGAGAAAGGAAGAAGTGATGCAGGTTGGACTACTGCCGTGGCGATGTGTGCATTGTTTCGCGATAGTGAAGTTATTCAGTCTGTATTAGGAAATGATCCAATTGAAGTGCTGGAAACGATGGCCCATGAGGAAGTTGAACGTCCTAAACAAAAAACAATGGGAGGGCATGTTTGGTGGAGTGACGTGGAGATTAAAAATAGCTTTCGTCTGCAGCAAAATTTAGTAAGTAAGCATTATCGAATATTAGACGATGAAGCGTATCGCTGGTATAGTTCTTTCAATGAGAAAGAAGCAAGGCAGCGGTTTAATGAAATTTCCACCAAAGATTCAAGGTAGAAAATAACCCTCTATATTTTTAAGGAATGAGAGAATCAGTTATACTATACCTATACATGTAATGGAAAGAGGGATGAATATGGAATATCCTGATGATATGAAAAAGCGTTTGCGAAGAATTGAAGGACAGGCACGCGGTGTATTAAGAATGATGGAAGAACAAAAAGATTGTAAAGACGTTGTTCACCAGCTTTCGGCAATACGTTCCGCTGTTGAGCGTTTAACTTTATACATTGTAGGAACAAATATGGAAAGCTGTATTAAAGAACAACTAGAAAAAGGAGAAGAAGCGGACGAAGTGATTAAAGAGGCTGTTAAGCTGCTTGTAAAAAGCCGCTAAAAAATACCCTAGGATTGAGCCTAGGGTATTTTTTATGAACAGGTGTAGAAGGTATAAACTTTATTATGGAATGGATGAATGTAATAGAAGTTAATCACGTAAACTACATTTAGGACTAAGCATAGCAGAACTTAAGAAGGCTGTGCTAAAATATAGCTAATTGTAGAGAAACAATGAAGGTGCGGCTTTATTAAA
Organism: Bacillus taeanensis; assembly: GCF_003318295.1. GTDB lineage: Bacteria > Bacillota > Bacilli > Bacillales > UBA6769 > Maribacillus > Maribacillus taeanensis. The sequence goes on along the minus strand of NZ_QOCW01000014.1, from coordinate 59,162 downwards.
TAGGAAGGTGAAATCATGATAAGAAGAAGTGTTCTCTTAGGTATGGTTGCTGTTTTTGCACTTATTACTTGGGGGTTTTATGAGTATATTTCAAATGAAAATGTTTTGAATGCTGGTGAGAAGAACCAGGAAAATGAAGAATCTGTACCGGCTGCTGCTTCTTCTGGTGAGATAGGTTTAGAAAAAGGAGATAAAGCACCAAACTTTACATTGGAAAATCTTAAAGGAGAGCAAGTCTCTCTTTCAGATTTTCGCGGAAAAAAGGTATTATTAAATTTTTGGGCAACCTGGTGTCCACCTTGTAAAGAGGAGATGCCCGAAATGGAGGAGTTTTATGAAAAAAATGGTGCTAAAATGGAAATTATAGCAGTAAACTTAACAATGTTTGAACATGATCAAGCAAATGTAGCACCATTTATAAAAGAGTATGGACTTACTTTTCCTGTATTGTTAGACAAGGAAGGTGAGCAGGCGAAAGTATATCAAGCTATTACTATTCCAACTAGTTATATAGTAGATGAGAAAGGGATTATCCAACAGAAAATTGTTGGACCAATGACATATGAAATGATGGAAAAAATTATTCAAAATTAAAAAATACTAAATAAACGAAGAGCTTATCTATATTTTTACTAATAGAGAGGCTCTTTTTTAACATATAAAAAGGCCATTTAAATGGGGGGAACATTTAAATGGCAGTGCATGATGAGCCCTAAGATCATAACATATTTATTTTAAAGGGATGATAGAGGTAGTATTCCCCAGACAAAAAATTTTAAACAATTGTTTGAAAATATTCGCAAGATGATGAAAATAAGTAGAAATATGGTAGTATTAAACTAGGACATTTAAAGTATCGGATTTATAGTAAGAAAGAGAATAAAAAAAGAAGGTGCTTGAATGAAGGAAATAAAGGAATATAGTCAATTGATAAAAAATTCCGATGATTGGCAGCGGCTTCAGTTGGAACTAAAGGCGTTAAAAGAGGAAAATCAAGCGCTTAAGCTGAAATTAAGAGATCAGCAGAGACAATTAACGACAATGAAGAAGTCAGAAAAGTTATTGAACAAAACGTTGTCACATACGTATGCGCTTATTTTTCGATTTAAATTAAATGACTATAATGAACCTGTTTTTACCTTTATTGGTGGAGATCTTCTTGAACACCTTCCTATTTCGACAGAATTTTATACGAACAAAAAACTAGATGAAGTATTTAGGGAGAAGTTAGTAAGTAAACTTAAGTCTTATTATTTAAAGGCATTAAAAGGTAAAGCAGAACAGTTTGAAATGGTATTTAATGGAAGTGTGCTTTTAACATCCTTTCTTCCTGTTTTTGAAAACGACAATCTAATAGAAGTAGTCGGTTCTATACTAGATGTCACAAAAATAAAGGAAATAAAGGAATATGTTCGCTCTAGTGAAGAAAAATTTCGTAAAATATTTGATGCGGCAGAAGATGCTATCGTACTCTTAAATGGAAACCAACGTTATATTGATGCGAATGAAGCAGCATGTCGTTTATTTGGTATTTCAAAGGAAAAATTATTAAACATGCATTTAGGAGATTTAACAGCCGAAGCACGAAAAAAGTCCTTTATTGAAGAATGGCCGAGCTTTATAAAAGAAGGTACTTTTAAAGGAGAAACAGAGGTTGTTCGGTCAGATGGATTGATTCAGCAAGTAGAATATAATGCAAAAGCTCATATTCTACCAGATGTGCATCTTGCGATTATACGAGATATAAAGGAACGAAAAGAAATAGAGGATCGTTTGCGAAATACAGAAACGTTAAAAGCGATTGGTGAGCTAGCAGCAGGAATTGGACATGAAATAAGGAATCCATTAACCTCTTTAAAAGGATTTATTCAACTTCTTCATTCTGAAATTCATAACAGTTCAAATAGTGATCAGTATTTTGAAATTATTTTATCAGAGCTGCAGCGTTTAGAAGAAATTATTAATGAATTTGTCTTATTATCAAAACCAAAAACAACTCTTTTTGAAATGAAAAATGTACGTACTGTCCTTAATGAGACAATGGCACTGTTAGAATCTCAGGCAACGTTAAAAAATGTAGAAATTGCAGCAAAATTTCAAAACGATTTACCGTTAGTCCGGTGTGAATCAAATCAACTTAAGCAAGTGTTTATTAACTTCATTAAAAATGGGATTGAAGCGATGCCTAATGGAGGAAAGCTAAGTGTACATGCTCAGCAAACTTCTTCTGAAGAGATTTGTATTCAAATTCAAGATAATGGAATAGGAATGGATACAGACAGTTTAAATCAATTAGGTAAACCCTTTTATACAACAAAAGAAAAAGGAACAGGACTTGGATTAATGGTAAGTTTTAAAATTATTCGAGACCATTTAGGTCATGTTAAAGTGCGCAGCAAGCAAGGAAAGGGAACAACATTTGAAGTTTACCTCCCAATCAATTGTGAGTAGAGAAAGTATCTCAGTGGAAGAATAATAGAAAATGGGTCGATGTTTAAGGTGCGGGATTTTAATTATTTCCTATTATTTTTCAAAAGGTTTTGGACATTTTTATTTGGTTCCCAACAATTAAACTGGTAAGTAGGTTTTGTTTTATAACCGAGTCGTGCGCATATATATGAAAGAGGACGAGGTTGTTTTTTGATTCGATAATGGATGCATGTTGCACAGCAATGGTAACGATTTTCTTTCATGTTATACTTCCTTTCAGATTATAACTCAGTTTATGCTAATAGTCGGTTTTTTCTAAGTTGCAATCAAGCTATAATAAAATTAGAGTGCTTTATTATAATTTAATTCTGCAGCTCTTAATATTTTCCTGCGATAAATCATTAGTCGTTCATTTTTATGACTTCCTTATAAAAATGACCCTTTTATTGAAAGGTAAGGAGAGGATCTGACGGTGTATCCTGAATTAAATCAATTTTTGAAAATAAAAAAGTTATATGACAAGGAACTTACTGCACTAGAAGAGCAAAAAGAAGCAATTGAAAAACGTCGAAATGTTGTTCAAAGTGTTTATATGGACATGCTCGATAAAAGAAGTGCGTATGTCCCGCTCTCAAAATTAACAGAAGCAAAAGAAAAAATTGAGGAACTTACAAATGAGTTAAGGTATATTATTGAAAAGATGCGCAATGTTGAAAAAGAAAAAAAAGAACGTTTAAAAGAACTGCTGCCTTCGTTAATAACTGGAAAAGATAGAGAGATAGGTGCTGTAAATCGTCATCTTCAAAAGAAAAAGCGAGAATTGATGCGTTCAAGAGCAGAATACTTGTATTTAATTCAACAGCTTCATGAGATGAGATTGTATGCTGATGAAGTAGATGAAACATATCGAAAAGCAGCAAGGGAAATTAATGAACGTCGTCCAACTCCTCGATTTGAAGGAATTTCAGTTCATACGTTATCATTTTCGCATCATGAAATTCAATCTGTTTATGAAACTGGGAAACTTCCAGCTTGGGTAGAAGAAATATTAGGAAATGAAGATCAAAGAGTCCCTAACGACAAAGAACTTTCCTTCAAGTTATTATCAAAAAAATAAGTATAAAAAACAAAGAGATTACATCTTCTTTGTTTTTTTTATAGAAAATTCCACATAAGCCTTGTACAAACGCCTCTTCCACTCTTGGATTTATACATAATATGTAAATAGGTGACAATATTTTTAATAACAGTTATGACAAATAGTATTGGAGATTTTTTTAAGAAAGGAGGATAAAAATGTCATTTGAACATTATTATCACACTTGTTGTGAGCATATCGGACGCACAGTAGAAATTGGGTGTCGTGATGGAGCTGCTTATCGAGGCGTTATTGAACATGTTGATAAAGAGTATGTATATTTACGTCCTTTTGATGAAGAAGTGAACGAACATCATGAATCTCCAAATCATGGTTTATTTTTATGGGGATTTGGAGGAAGCTTTGCCGGTGGTTTTCTAGGTGGCTTAACGGGTGTCGCTTTAGGGAGAATTGCCTTTTTTAGACCATATCCGTATTACTATTAAATCTTTTAGAACATATTAGTAAATCAAGTAATAAGATAGTTACAAGAAATAAACCAAAGAATTTGTATGACGGCTTTCTTAAAAAGATAAAGGCTGTGTCTTTGTGTCTCTAAAAATTCCCCCTTCTTATTTTATTAAACGAAGGGGGATTTTTAGCACCATCGTACAAGAGTGAAAAATGTTAATAAAGGGGAAAAAAAATGAAACATGAATGGAAATTTCCGCTGATAGAATCTCCCCATCTTATTTTTAGAAGACTTGAAGAAAGAGATTGTGAGGCTGTTTTTGCACTTTTTTCAGATAAAGAAGTGATGAAGTATGATGGAGGAAGAATAATGACTGATCGAAAAGAGGCAGATTATTATATTGATGTTTTTTCCAGTCCTCATTCATACTACCGAATGAATTCAATACGATGGGGAGTAGAACGAAAAGATTCCAATACATTAATTGGAACGTGCGGTTTTAAAAATTTAGACCGTGTTTCACATCATGCTGAAATTGGCGGTAATCTTTTGAAAGAATATTGGCAACAAGGCTATGGAAAGGAAATGCTGCAAACACTTATTGATTTTGGGTTTAATAAGATGAAATTAAATCGAATTAGTGCGCTAACAAGAGCTGAAAATAAAGCAGTTCTTAAGCTTCTTGAAAAGTTTCACTTTCAAAAAGAAGGCATATTACGTGAATACCAACTCGTGAATGGGAAGTTTGTAGATGCTCTTCTATTTTCGTTATTAAAGGCAGAGTTTATCGAATGAATATACAAAACAAATAAAATGCTGTTTGACACTCATACAATTTAAATAAGCTAATAAAATAAAATCAAAAGGGGGGCATGTAGAATGCCGGCAGTTGTTGGAAAGGTTAATTTTATTTCAATTGGGGAAGCAACAGTTACACAATTTGGAGATATTTTTTGGGTTGCTCCAGTAAGTGAGGATATTATTTTTGGAGGTCCAGGTTCATTTAATTCAGGTGATTTTGATCGTACGTATTCTGAACAAAATGTTACATTGATCCCAAACGATGATGATCTAGTTGATACATCCAATATAGGTGTATTGTAAAGAAGCTGCTTCGTATTTTCTCTCATCACTTCTTTTGTACGTGCATATGATCAAATAAAGAGTTGTAGAAGAAGTGGGAGGGAGTTGGATGTATTACCCGGATTTGTACCAGTATTTACAGCAAGTATATCAATATATGAAAACGCAGCATGAGCGTGTGAAAAATTTAGAAGCACGTATGGATGAATTAGAAGGTGAGATAAATGCTTTGAAAAGCAATGGCGCAATGAAGATTGACAAAATTGAATATAAATTTGATCAGTTAAAAGTTGAGACACTTGAAGGGACACTAAATATTGGCTTAACGCCCAATCTTTCAGAGGAAATTGAACAGTTTTCTGTTAATGGTAAAGAGAAAGAAGAAGTTTCAGAAGGTCAAGAGCAATTATTTCAACGTATTCATAAAGATGTGCATCATTACTTAAATCATGAGATTGTTAACGATATTAGACAATTTGAAGAAAAGTATAATTACAAATTAGAGGATCCCTATCGTCAATTTATTGTGCAAGATATTCGAAAACAAATTGATCGCAGAATTAGCTTTTATTTAAATCAAATGAATCGAAATGGATCAGCAGAAGGTCCAGTTGAGCAGGCCGTACTTGAAAAGGTGAAAAAAGATATTTATAAGGCAATTGAAGCGTTTATTAACAATTTGCCACAGAAGATGGAGGGGGATAGGTAATGTTTTTCCAAGTTATAAACCGGGAGCTTTCTGTTGGGAATATTAATATTACTGGGGTGGGAAGTGCTTCAATTGTACTTGTTGGTGATACAGAAACGATTTGCTTATCATCGATTTTTGATACACCGCCTGAGTCATTAATTATTGGTACGGAGTTAGCATTTACGCAGGTATAATGTAGTTATATAATTCGGGGAGGGATAAAATTGACTTCGCGAATTTCATCAGTTCGACATGTGGAGCTGATATCAGTTGGTGGGTCTTCCATCGTTCATTTTGGTGATTCTGTTGGTGTTACACCGAAAGCGAAAGGGTTTGCAGTTCAGCGTGAAGTGGCTACTTTTAAAAAGGATGAGGGAGATTTTTCAGATCCATTGTTTGTTGAACCGATTCCCACACCTCTCATGACAGAAAAAGTACGCATGAATCGCTTTAACGAATTATCGTTTATTAATGTGAATCGACTGCATATAATATCTGTAGGGAGTGCTTCCATTATTCAAATTGGTTCTAATCGTTTTATAGACGCTGAAGCGCGTATTAAGAATACACGGCAATTTATTTCACCACCTTCTAAGCAAAATGAGCAGGAGGAAAGGTAGAAACATATGCAACCGAACATATTAGAATAATCAACATACAATACACTAACACTATTGAAAAAGGGTGTTAGCATATGCCTTCCATTGTAGGAGCAGTTAACATAGTGAGTGCCGGGGGAGTCATTAATTTTGGCGATTCCTTTTATGTAGCACCATTTAGTACTTCAAAAACATATGCTGGTTCAGGCTCATTTAATACAGGGAATATTGTTGAAACATATAATCGTTACAGTGCTACAAATGTGAATGACCCTGACTTAGTGGACAATTCAAATGTAGCCAACATTTAGTTGGAGGAGCACTGTTTATGAATTTTTTTATTAATCAAAGCATTGTGATCCATCAGTTCAAAGTTGGTGGTGTATCAAATTCTTCTGTTCTTCAAATTGGCAGTGCCGGTATGATTAAGTCGCTTTCTAATTTATATAATACAGGTGGCTTTACAAAGGAAGCTCCACAAATAAGTGAAGAGGTTCCAGAAGTTACTGTAGAACTTCCACCTCCTTCCGAATAAAAGAAGCACCAAGATTTGGTGCTTCTTTTATAATTGTAGAAAAGAAACGTTATAGCAATTTACTTATAAGCTTTTCCTTTTGTTAAAATACAAGGAATTCCATAACCGACTGCTCCAGGCTGTGACATTTTTTCGATGTAGGAGATTCCACGGACGCACTTTGTTTTACAAGCTTCACAAATACCAGAGTGTACAACTTTCATATTATATTGATGTTTGTTCACATCGGACTGTATTACTTTTTTCTTATTCTTTTTTGCCATGGTGTGCTGACTCCTTTTCGGGATTATTTCTGTATTGTATGATGAAAATAAGATTTGGGTGATGAGTTTTCTTTATTGAAAGTCTTCCGGGCAAAATAAAGGAAAATTAAAATAAAACAATGCTATCATAAAAGTAACTGTATAAATTTAGACTCAAATCAATAAGGTATTTACAAACTTATCTATTTAAAGAAAAGAAGGTGATGAATGATGGAATTTTTCTTTTTAATAGGGCTAGCAGTCGTTGTTCTTCTTCTTTTGGTTAGTCTAAAACAGAAGAAACCGTCACTGCGTTTAAAAAATGAAGCCCCATCTAAAAATCTTGGTGCGCGGCCAGGCAGCATGGATCTTGCTGTACGCCTTGAATCAGCATTGGATGATCAGTTAGTAAAGAAAGTAAAAGACCGTCTTCAGCAAAAAGATCCCACTCTTTCAGATCACCAATTTGATTGGCTTTTTTATGAATTAAAACGCTATTTTCTTATGAGTGCTGTTTTGAAAAATGTCCCAATGTTTAGTGAGAAAGTCGATCAATTATGGCATGAAATGTTACTATTTACAAAAGAATACCAACAATTTTGCGAAGCATTTTCTGGACAAATCATTCACCATATGCCTCATGAACAGAAACAAGCAGATTCAGATGGACGAGCTTGGTTTGACTGGGTTTACAGCCAGCTTTTTATAGTGGAAGAAAACAGTATGAGGATTTGGAATGGATTTTATCGTTATCCTTTAAACAAAGAAATGCTTCTGCAAATCGAGTCTTTGAAAGCTCACCAAATAAGAGAAAAATATTTTAAGCAGGTTCCCCTTATTAAGGAAGTAGACGAGAGCATTGATTATGTGATGAATAGGTTACGTGAAACGTTCGAGGAAATCCGAGCTGTAAAACAACAAGGGGGAACGTTTGAAAAGTATCGCAATTTAACAGATTGGGCTTATCTTTCTGCACCAATGGTTTTTTATTCCGTGTACGACTATGAAAATTATCAGACAGAAATGGATCAATTATTGCCAAATGACTTTCAAAAAGGTGGATCAGATAGTTCAGTGTGCTCTTTTGATGGCGGAGGAGACTCTGGTGATGGAGGTAGCTGCAGCAGTAGTTGTGGCGGTGGGTGTGGTTCATAAGGTTAGCTGAAACTTTTTTGCTTGCCGTTCGTATATAACAATGTAATAAAAGTATTTGATGGAGGATTTACTATGACACATTCAAGGTCATCCGGCAGCCAAAAAAGATTGAAAAGTATTTTGGTTACAATAGGTCTTCTTGCTGCTACAAAATTAAAATGGATTATAGGCTTTTTAAAGCTCTCAAAATTTGGTACCACTTTTATTTCACTAGGTATTTCTCTTGCAGGATATGCTGTTTTTTATGGATGGAAATTTGCTTTCGCGTTAATTTATCTTATTTTTATTCATGAAATGGGGCATTTACTTGCAGCGAAACGAAAGGGAATTGCAACATCTCCAGCAGTTTTTTTACCATTTGTTGGCGCCGTTATTTCAATGAAAGAAGCACCAAAAGATGCAAAAACAGAAGCCTATCTAGCATATGGAGGACCTTTAATAGGGATGATTGGTTTTCTACCTGCTATCCCCCTTTACGCTGTAACAAATAATCCATTTTGGGGGCTTGTTATTATGCTTGGAGCTATGATTAATCTTTTTAATCTCTTTCCTGTTTCTCCACTTGATGGTGGTCGAATTGTCTCGGTTTTATCAACAAAAATTTGGTTTATTGGTCTTTTAGTGATGCTGCCTCTTTTATTCTTTTGGTTCAGTCCAATCTTAATTCTTGTGTTTATTTTTGGGTTTATAACATGGTGGAAACGTGCTCGTGAAGGGTATATAAGAAAAGTACTTTCTTATAAAATTGATAAACAAAAAACACATATTAATGAATTAAATAATATGACAGCTTATATGTTTGATCCAGCGGTAAATGATGAAGGAGAGCTTATTTATCGACGTAATGTTAGCTACTATAATCTACAGGAAGTTTATCGTAAACAAGAACGACAAATGATGAGTAATATTAAACAGAAGCGTTCCTTTTTCATTCCATTTTTACAAGACAAAGAACGTTTTAAGTACGATCAACAAAAAGTTGAGTTTGAATTTTTAGAAAAGAAAAAGCATTTATTAACGGTATTTTCAATGGATAGTGAAAATCTAACAAGAAAAATTCATTCAGAAGAAAAAGAATTAATGAATCTAAAAGAGAATATGGCACGTCTAAAAACTTATTATGAAGCTCCAAAGAAGACAAAATGGCTTGTACTTGTTTTGTATGTTGGCCTTGCAGCTGTTTTATCTTTATTTTTCTGGTATGGGACAAATATTATGGAACAGTATCCCCCAGGGATGTTTTAATTAAAGAAGTAATATAGCGTTAATAAAAAAATAAGACCATTATAATGGTCTTATTTTTTTATTAGATAACATGTTTTATTCTATATAAAGGAAAAATGCATAGTTAATTTATAAAAAAGGGCAAAGGACTTTCCTTTGCCAACTAAGGAGAGAAAACACATTGTCATTCATCCGCAGCTAAGCTTATTTTACGAAGCTTACTCCAACAATGATTAACAGAATAAATAATACAACAATTAACGCAAAACCTTTGCCGCCTCCATAACCATATCCACCGTAGCCGTAACCACCGTAATTATATCCGCCACATCCACAACCGTAGGACATCTAACACCCTCCTCATTATTATATTGAAGGTCTCTTTACCTTCATTAATAATATATGCTCCATCATTCGACTTTGTAGAGGACAAGAGTGGAGGATAAGTGCGGAACTTTTTTATCAAAAGAATAATTTATGAACAAGTAGGAAAAAAGAAGAGTAAGAAAAAGCTTGTATAATAAAGGGGAGAAAATCATTGGAAAAAAAGCGTTATTATGTCAGGGTAGGATCTGGAGAAATTCTTGAAGATCAACATGCTTCTCCATATGAATTTGAAATTGATGCAACTGAAGAAGAAGCAGCTCAGCTTGCGGAATTGTTTGATAAAGCTTCTGCCGAAAATATGAGTGACTGGTATAAGGTCACTCATCCTATTTCAGGAAAAGATGTAGAAAGTAAACATTATGATCAAACATTGCAGGAAGTTTATCGATTTATTCGTGATCATGGAACAGAAAAAACACGAAATCATATTGAAAGTATGAAGATAATTGAACAACTTGGGGAAAAATATCATTAAGGCAATTACAAAAGAAATTAGGTGAAAACAATGTATCCATTTTTAACATTTATGATTATCGCCTTACTTGCTTTTGGACTTTGGTATACGATAAGAAAAGGAAATCGTCAAGCAGATGTTAGCTATGAAGAACAAACGGATAACCCTGTGAAGTCTCTTTCGATGATGTATATAATCGGGACAATCATCGTCTTAGGTGGGATTTTTATTTATATTTATTTAAGAGGATATTAAATTAAGAAAGTGACTCATTTGAGTCACTTTCTTATCATCCGTAATGACTACTTAACGGTAATTAATAAATTGGATTTCAATTGGAAGATCAATTTCCCGAATGAGAGCAATAACTTGCTGTAAGTCATCTTTACTTTTTCCGGAAACACGAACTTGATCATCCTGAACCTGTGCTTTTACTTTAAGTTTTGCGTCTTTAATCGCCTTTGTGATTTTCTTCGCATTTTCTTTATCAAGACCTTGGACAAGCTTGGCGCGTTGGCGTACTGTACCACCTGAAGCAGCTTCAATTTTACTATAATCAAGGTTTTTAATAGGTACGTCGCGCTTAATTAATTTACTAATTAGAACATCTTTTAGTTGGTTTAATTTATACTCATCATCTGAAACTAACACGATCTCTTCATTTTCAAGAGCGAGCGTACTTTTGCTTCCTTTAAAATCGTAGCGGTTTTCAATTTCTTTTCTTGCAATTTGAAGTGCGTTTGTTACTTCAGGTAAGTCGATTTGTGAAACGATATCAAATGAACTTTCTTTTGACATATCATGTATTCTCCTTTATATAAGCTTTTCTTTATTGTAGCAAATTTTAGTGAAGTTTTCTTGTTAGGGATTTACTGTTCACTAATGTGGAAAAATAAACATACATCCTTTATCCAGATTAATGAGAAGGGAGGTTTTAAAATGAAAGAAGAAACATTATCATATGAGAAAAAGAAAGCAACATATAAGCCAGGGGATTCGGTAGATCAACATCGAATGATTGAGACCGCTAATGAATATTTATCCAAAAAGGAAATTGGACAAGTTACCGAAAACAGTTAATAGAAAAGTATTAGTAATTAAAAAACCGCTATCTTAAATGATAGCGGTTTTTTTACGATTAATTAGAGTGTTCTGCTAACCAATCGCCAATCTTTGGATAAGTATGTTTGACAGCACGAGATCCAATTGTAACAGAAACGTGTCCAGTTGGAAGGACTACATATTCTTTGTCTTGGCTGGAGATATTGTCCATTAAAGCTTCTACTTGGTGCGGCATTGCAATGTGATCACGCTCTGCAGCAATGTTAAGTACATTTGCTTTAATGTTTTTTAAATCGACTTTCTTTCCGCGAATAACAAGTTCACCTTTAATCAACTTGTTTTGTTGATAGAAATCTCGAATCCATTGACGATATGCTTCTCCTGGGAATGGAATACCATCACTTAGCCACTTTTGCATAAGCTTCCAGTTGTTAACAAATTTTTCATTGTCAGAATTATTGACAAGGTTAACGTATGGTCCGCAGAAGTTTGCAATTGGTTTAAGCATTTTATTTCCAAAATCAATCATTTCAGGAGGAATAATTCCCATTGTTTCTACTAATTGATCAAGGTTAAAGTAGCGTTCATCCAAGAAATGATCAAATAAACCAGAATCAGAAAAGTCGAATGGACTTGTCATGAAAATAAGGTTTCGAACTGGTAATTCTGGATGAAGGGATGCAAAGATTGAAGTCATTGTTCCGCCCATGCAGTAGCCTAGAACAGAAACTTCTTTTGCTTCAGACGTTCTTAATACTTTATTAACTGCTCTTGGAATATAGTCAAGAATGTAGTTATCTAGTTTCATGTTTTTATCTTCATAACTAGGTGTACCCCAATCAAGAAGATAAACATCAAAGCCACGATTAACTAAGTATTCTATTAAACTGCTTCCCTTTTTTAAATCTAGAATATAGGGTTTATTAATTAAAGCATAAACTAGTAATAAAGGAACTTTGTGTGTTGATGGTTCATTGGATGTATATCGATAAAGTTTTGCTTTATTTTTTGTCCAAATTACTTCTTTCGGTGTTGGACCTACTTGTGGTTCAGGTTCGACTGCTAAAACTTCTGTAGCACGTTTTACACGTGTGTAAGTTTGTGTTGCTTCAGGAGCAAGTGACTCTAGGAAGTTTTCCCAATCTTTTGTCACAGCTATACTCATTTCATCACAACCTTTATAAGAGTTTGATTCACAAAAACCAAATAAAACAAATTACATGTAAAGGCCGCCGTTAATATTTAACTGTTGTCCTGTAATGTAAGACCCGTCTTTACATAAGAATACGACACCGCGAGCGATTTCTTCTGCTTGTCCTAAGCGTTGAGAAGGAATTCCGCCAACAATTTGTTTAAGAATGTCTTCTGGAATTTCAGCTACCATATCCGTTTCAATAAATCCAGGACAAATTGCGTTAACAGTTACTCCTTTTCTAGCAAGTTCAAGTGCAAGTGATTTTGTGAAACCAAGAATACCAGCTTTAGCTGCTGCATAGTTAGTTTGACCAAATCCGCCTTTTTGTCCAATGATAGAAGAGATACTGATGATACGACCTGCATCAGACTCTTGAATGTGTGGAAGAGCTGCTGAAGACATGTTATATACGCTGTTTAAGTTTACGTTAATAACTTCACCCCAGTTTGCATCATTCATTTTTTTGAATGAACTGTCGCGAGTAATACCGGCATTGTTTACAAGAATATCTAAACGATCATATTGTTTAACAGCTTCACTTACTAGATTGTTAGCCGCTTCAACATTCGATACGTCTGCTTTCACAGCAAGAGCTTCTCCGCCAGCTTCTTTAATTTCGTTTACAATTTTGTCTGCAGCTTCACTGTTGCTGTTATAGTTAATCACAACTTTAACACCATTTTGTGCTAGTTCTTTTGAAATAGCAGCTCCAATTCCACGAGATCCACCTGTTACGATTGCTACTTTGCCTTGTAATTCTGTCATGTGCTAAAACACTCCTTCTATTTATGTAAATCAAATGTAGATTTTATCAATAGTAATTCATCTAACTAACTTCTTGTGTAAGAATGTTTAGAAATTGTATTTATAGGTAAAGGTCTGAAATTATTTCTTTTGCTGCTGCGGCTGCTTGTTTTGTTGTTGTGGAGTATTAGATTGCTCAACACTTGCAGCTGCTTGTTTTTGTTGGCTTAGCTGTTCAATAATTTGATCGAGCTTTTTGTCGAGGTTTTTCATTTCGTTTTTCATACGTGTTACGTCACGTTTTAATTCGGATTGATCTCCTTGCTTATCAAGTGTATCCTCAACTTTTTCTTCTAAATCATCAACTTTAGATTCAACATTAATAACAAGGTTTGCTAAATTTGCAATATCGCTTTTAGATGGGACATTTGCTTGTTCAAGATAAGTTTCTGTTGTTTCATTTAACATTTTTTTATACTGAAGATTCATGTCTAACAACTGACCCATCCATTGAGAAAACTCTTCTTTTCGCATATTTTCATCAATCACGTTACTCCAATAGTTTTCGGATTGACTATAAATATCTTTCCATACAGCAAACGGATCAAACGTTTTTTGCTCGCTCATGGTTCAGCTCCTCTCCATTTTTTCTAGGAAAAATACCAAGTTATTTCCAAGTTGAATTATAGTAAAGATACACACAAAAAACAATTGATACTTTTCTATATTTTTCGACAATTATTACGGTTTTTATGTAAAGCGATTACAAATATAGAAGTTTATCATAGGTTATTAGAAAAAATAGTTCGAAAAATGTATTATATTGTCGAAAGAAAAGTTGAACTCTTAATCTAAAAATATTACCTGTATAGGTAAATTATGGATGTTAAATAAATATCTTCAATTTATTGATGTAAAGAGTATTGAGTTTCTCTTTTTTTAATAGTAAGTAAAAGAATGTGAAAAGGTTGCTTCACAAAGATAAGTTATTCTTCGAATGTTTATATTTTATTATCCAATCTTTAGGATGAAATTATATAATTGAGATTAGTTTCTAAAAACTGATTGACAATAGAGATCTATAGGTGTAAATTACATGTAAGAGGTATTCTACAAATAACAGATATTTTAAGTGAGTGGGTGATCGAATTGACAACCAATGATCATAATACATCTACGAATTCGAAACCAAAGAATGAAAAAGTGGTCACCGGGACACCAAAAAATTTAATGGTACCTGTTTTGCTTCTCAGCCTTCGAGGTTGGAATTTACACGGCTACAAATTGATTCAACAATTAACACAATTTGGTTTCGCATCAATCGACCAAGGAAATGTTTATCGCACGTTACGTCAGCTGGAGAAGGACAACATGGTAAAGTCAGAATGGGACACTTCAGAAGGAGGCCCTGCTAAACGAATCTATTCTTTAACTGAAGCAGGGGAAAAGTATTTAGACACGTGGGCAAATTCTTTAGAGCAATATCAATCAATGTTAAGTCGCTTCTTTTCAATGTATACGGATATGATGATGCCGAGCAGTTTTGAACGAAAAGATGACGATAATGAGAGATGAAAAGGTGCAATGGAATAGTGATCCTGCAGCATTGCTGTAATCACAATACATTATTATTAAAATTATTTAGGAGGTTTTTTAAATGGCTGTAAAAACTACGACTGCAAAAACTGAAAGTAAAAACAATGAAGCGTTACACTTAGTGGACGCAATGTGGGATAGCTGGAAAAATGGATTAAGCATGGTTTATGCTTCTCAAACTGAGCTTGAAAATCAAACACTTCAATTGTTAGAGCGTCAGCAAGAAGCTTGGGCAAAAGCAAACGGCAACATTGATAAAATGGAAGAAGAAATGAAGAAATCAATTATTGAACTTCGTGAAAACGTAAATCAAAACATTCAAAACGTAAGCGGTAAAGAAGCTGGTAAGTCATTTGAAGAATTTAATAATCGTGTAGATGAAATCGTTGGCCGTATGCAGCATTTATTATTAACACCTAATAAAGCAAACTTAACAGTATTAAATCAATTTCAAGATCAGGTTCATTCAACACTTAAGCAAGTCATTGAACAGCAGCAAAAAACACGTGAAGAAACAAAAACAGTATTAGAAGATTTCTTCTCACAAGCAAAATCAACACAAAAAGAATTAATTGAAAAGTTTGAAGAAAACACAAAAAATACTATTAAACTATTTTCTTTTAATCAATAATATTAAAAACCTTTCACATATAATGTGAAAGGTTTTTTAATAGATTAAAAAGCTGGATTTGGCGGGTCGACCGCTAAGATCTTTTCCCCATCTACTTCAATCCAGATATATGAATAATCGATTTCTTGGACGGATGTTTCAGTAATGAAATTATGAATAATAGCTTCTTGAGGCTCAAACATCTAGTTTGTAGTTTCTTCATTATATAATAAGAAAAAAGTCATTTTTGAATAAAGCAAAAAGGAAGACTAAACAGCATTAGAGAAGTGATTAATTTTGATCAACATTAAATTCAATCAGATTGCCATCAGGATCACAGCAAAAGATTTGTTTGAATCCGCTTTTACTAGCTGGCTTGGATTTAATTTCAATACCTTGTTGTGTTAAATATGTTAATGCAGCTTCATAGTCTTGAATACGAACAGCAAAATGACCATCTCTTGAATTAATGCCGCCATTTGTCCTTAATGTTTGAGCGTGATCATGAACAATAAGGTGAAGCTGTTGAGAACCAATTTGAAACCAAGCTCCTGGAAATCCAAAATTTGGTCGTTCAATTTCTTTAAACTGTAAGACATTTTTATAAAAGTTTTTAGCGCGTTCTATATCTGTAACTGCAAGACTTACATGATGAATCGCTTCATAATTTATCAACTATTACACTCCTTGTATATATTTTTCATTCTTTCATTATAACTTATTATTTTGTAAGAGAAAAAGTAAAAAAAATAACTCCTCTTGCTGTCAAAGCAAGAGGAGACTCTATATACATCCACTAATCTTCTTTAATAAATGACTTAAGCATCCAAATATGTTTTTCTAATGCTGTACGAATTTTAATTAACAAATCAGCGGTTGGATCATCTTTTTCTTCCGCTGCATTTTCAATTCCCTGTTTCAATTCATTAAGGATAATTGTAAAATCAGCGATAATGTTTTTTACCATTTGCCCTGCATTTTCATGTTCATCTGCTTCATGAATGGAAGCTTGTTCGAGAAATTCCTGCATTGTAGATAAGGGTGTGCCGCCTATTGCTAACAACCTTTCGGCAATATCATCAATATAGGCAGCAGCTTCATTGTAAAACTCTTCAAATTTCTTATGCAGCTCATAGAAGTGACTTCCAGTTACAAACCAATGATAATGATGGAGTTTAATATATAAAACACTCCAATTTGCAATTTGTTTATTTAAAATCTGTTCTAAAGGTTGCGACATTTAATCCACTCTTTCTTTATTTCTTCTTCAAATTTTATTATGTGCATAATAAACATTTTCTAGGCACTATCATTCTCATCTATGATAAAATATTGCTAATTGTGTTGAATTAAGAAAGAAGTGATAAATGTGCAAAAGGCTATTTTTTATATCCTTTTACTTTTAGTAATGGTAATCTGGGGTCTGAATGTTGTAGCAATTAAAATTGTTGTAGAGGCATTTTCACCTGTAATGATTACATCAATGCGTATTTTTACAGCATTTCTCGTTGTAATGCCTATTTTATATTTAAGGAAAGATTTTTGTAAGCTGACTAAGGAGGAAGGGTTTTTAATCTTTGTTGCTGCGGTAACAGGAATTTTCGGGCATCATTTTTTCTTGTCAGTTGGCCTAACGAAAACAACGGCATCCAATGCAGGTCTTATTTTAGGATTAGTTCCGCTTTCTACTTCGCTTCTTGCTATGCTGCTGCTTGGAGATCGAATCACTTTATTTAAATTTTTAGGTATTATTTGCGGCATTACAGGTGTCTCATTTGTTGTGCTTGCCGGAGATAGTCAAATAGGTTTTATCTCTGTAGGAGATTTTTATATTTTTTTAGCGGTAATTACACAGGCTGTTAGCTTTATTTTTATTAAAAAAGCAACCAAAACAGTTCAATCACGTCTTGTTACAGGATATATGCAATTTATTGGAGCGCTGCTGTTGTTTATTGTTAGCATACGTTTAGAGCCCAGTGGATTTTCTACACTAAAAGAGGGATCAATGACAGCCTGGATTGTATTTTTAGCGTCTGCAGTGCTGGCAACTGGATTGGGACACCTTATTTATAACAAAGCAATTCACCATCTTGGTGCAGGTGAAACAGCAATTTTCATTAATTTATCTCCATTCTTTGCACTGCTTGGTTCTGCATTCTTTTTGGGGGAAAACATTATGATTACTCAAGTTTTTGGCTTCTTCTTTATTGTAGTAGGTGTTTTATTAGGGACAGGGGCACTCGAGCAAAAATATCAACTGCATAAAATGAAACAATACGAGTATGCAGCAAATAAAAAATAATAGGAAGATATACTTTCGACTTAATTCGTGGTCATCGTCTTGATGTGAAGTTCTCAAGGTTAATTTGTATACAGAGTGTATAAAGAAGTAACGTAGGTGTAGATTTTTGCCAATACGTTACTTCTTTTTTATTGAACTTACCAATTTAATTGATTAAAAGCAGCTGAAACATCATCATTATATTTTTTGAATTATTAGGCAGAGGTCCACACCAAATGTTAGTGTAAAGCCTATACTATCATAAAAACAGCATGTTGAGGGGGAAGTACTCCAATGTTGTCCCTTACAGTTTATTTTTTGGTCGGTTTCATAATAAGTGTGCTGTTAAGTTTATATCCAAGAAATAAATTATCGTTAGGTTTTTTTCTGCTTTTTGTAGTAGGATGGCTGCCTTTATATCTTGCAGCCATCGTAATGACAGCGCTATACGAAAAAACGTAAAAGGTGAAGAAGTTAATCTCTATATGATTAACTTCTTCACTTTTTATGTTAAAAAACCTCACATGATATAAGACAGCTGAAAAAATAAATGGCATAATTGCTACATAGAAAAAGTCAGAAAAAAACAGTCAATACTTTGGAGGTATTAGTGTGAAGAGAAAACTTGTACTTGTTGGAAATGGAATGGCTGGAGTTCGCTGTATTGAGGAGATCTTAAAAATTGACAAAGAGGCATTCGAAATAACAATTTTTGGAAGTGAGCCTCATCCGAATTATAACCGGATTTTGTTATCAACGGTTTTACAAGGTGATACATCCATCGATGATATCGTTATTAATGATTGGAATTGGTATAAAGAGAATAATATTACATTATATACAGGTGAAACTGTTACAAAAATAGATTCTGAGAAAAAGGTTTTATATACAAACAAAGATAGAGAAGTAGAATATGATGATGTAATTCTTGCAACAGGATCAAACCCATTTATTCTTCCGCTTCCGGGTGCTGATAAAAAAGGTGTAACAGCATTCCGTGATATTAAAGACTGTGAAACGATGCTTGATGCTTCAAAGAAATATCCAAAAGCAGTCGTTATTGGCGGCGGATTACTTGGACTTGAAGCTGCACGCGGATTGTTAAACCTTGGCATGAAAGTTGACGTTGTCCATATTATGGATGCGATTATGGAACGCCAGCTCGATCGTACAGCTTCTAAAATGCTTGAAGAAGAGCTTAAAAAACAAGGGATGAACTTCTTGCTCGAGAAGCAATCAGCAGAAATACTTGGTGAAGATCGTGTAACAGGTTTACGCTTTAAAGATGGTACTGAGGTAGAAGCTGACTTAATAGTAATGGCAGTTGGAATTCGTCCGAATGTTCAGCTTGCGCAGGACAGTGGAATCACTGTAAACCGCGGAATTGTAGTTAATGACTATATGGAAACAGAGACACCACATGTCTATGCAGTTGGGGAATGTGCGGAACACCGTGAAATTGTATATGGTCTTGTTGCGCCGCTTTACGATCAAGGAAAAGCACTAGCACAGAAGATTTTAGGGATTGATGGTCCAAAATATGAAGGATCTATTCTTTCTACACAATTAAAGGTTTCTGGTGTTGATGTGTTTTCAGCAGGGCAATTTGGTGAAGATGAAACAACAAAAACGATTAAAGTATTTGATGATTTTGAAGGAGTTTATAAAAAGGTTGTAGTTCGTGACAACAAAATCATCGGTGGCGTGTTATTTGGAGATACAAGTGACGGGCCGCGACTTCTCAGCATGATTAATGAACAAAAAGATATTTCTGGTATGGACCGTGTCTCTATTCTGCAAGCTCCTGGAGAGGCAAAAGCCGAAAGTCCTGTTATTGCAATGGCTAATTCAGAAAATGTGTGTGGATGTAACGGTGTAACAAAAGGTGCAATTATTGAAGCCATTCAAAATGAAGGACTAACAACTGTTGATCAGGTGAAAGATTGTACAAGTGCTTCTCGTTCATGTGGGGGATGTAAACCACTTGTTGCTGATCTTCTTGAATATACATTAGGTGATGCGTTTGATGCGGCATCTCAAAAGGAATCAATCTGTGGCTGTACAGATTTAACAAGAGAAGAAGTTGTGGCAGAGATTAGGGAAAAAGATTTAACGTTTACGAAAGAAGTTATGAATGTTCTTGGCTGGAAAAATGAAGAAGGATGTTCGAAATGTCGTCCTGCTTTAAACTATTACCTTGGTATGATTCATCCAACGAAATATGAAGATGAAGAAGAATCACGCTTTGTAAATGAACGTATGCATGCCAATATTCAAAAAGACGGGACGTATTCAGTTGTTCCTCGTATGTATGGAGGAGTAACGAATGCAGACGATTTAAGAACAATTGCCAATGTGGCTGATAAATATAATGTACCAATGATTAAATTAACAGGTGGACAACGTATTGACCTATTAGGAATTAAGAAGGAAGATCTTCCTAGCGTATGGGCAGATCTTGGGATGAACTCTGGTTCAGCTTATGGAAAATCACTTCGTACTGTAAAAACATGTGTTGGGGAACAGTTCTGCCGCTTTGGAACTCAAGATTCTACAGGCCTTGGTATTAAATTAGAAAAGAAATTTGAGTTTCTAAATACTCCCCATAAAGTAAAAATGAGTGCATCTGCTTGTCCTCGTAACTGTGCAGAGTCTGGTATTAAAGACTTTGGTGTTGTTGGTGTTGACGGTGGATGGGAGCTTTATGTTGGTGGTAACGGCGGTACAGATTTACGCGGCGGCGACTTACTGTGCACGGTAAAAACAGATGAAGAAGTAATTGAAATGTGTAGTGCTTATTTACAATACTATCGTGAAACAGCTGATTATTTAGAGCGTACATCTAAATGGTTAGAGCGAGTTGGGTTAGAGCATGTTCGTGAAGTAATATTTGATAAAGAACAGCGTGCAGAACTTGTAGAGCGTATGGAAGTGACATTGTCTACACGAAAAGATCCTTGGAGAGAAGCGGTAGAAAGCAAAGAGAAACAACAAAAATTATTTGAAACAATTAATCAGTAAGCTGAGGGGGAAGCGATTATAATGGCTAAAGTGATGAAACGAGTTGAGGTTGCAAAGCTTGACAGCTTACCAAAAAAGCTTGGTAAAACCGTGAAAATTGGTGAACATGATATTGCATTATTCCGATTATCAAATGATGAAGTGCGGGCGATTGAAAATCGCTGCCCGCACAAAGGTGGGGTATTAGCACAAGGGATTGTCAGTGGAGAGAATGTTTTCTGTCCGCTTCATGATTGGAAAATTTGTACGAAGGATGGTAAAGTTCAAGCACCTGACGTAGGGTGTGTTAAAACATATAAAGTAGAAGTCGAAGATAATAAAGTGTTTATCAGTCTATAAAGGAAGTGCCTTTGGTACTTCCTTTACAAATAGAAAAGGTGAGACAATGAGTGATTTATTAAAACATTTTCGTACGAAACAGCAAGCAGTAGGTTCTGAAAAAGTCTATCATACTCAATGTCCTTACTGCAGCATGCAGTGTAAGATGGAATTGATTGAACAGCGCGTTGTTGAACGAAAAAGGTTTAAGGTTGTCCCAAAGAACAATCCAACATCGGAGGGGCGGCTTTGTATTAAAGGGATGAATGCCCACCAACATGCTGTTAATAAAGAACGAATTACTCAGCCGCTTATGAAAAAAAATGGCGAATTTGTACCTGTTTCTTGGGAAGATGCGCTTCAATTCATTAAGGAACGTTTTACAGCCATACAACATGAAGATGGATTAAATGCATTATCAGTATATGGCGGAGGTTCTCTTACAAATGAAGAAGCTTACTTACTAGGGAAGTTTGCAAGAGTTGGACTGAAAACGAAATACATTGATTATAATGGAAGGTTCTGTATGTCTGCTGCGGCCACGGCAGCAAATCAAGCGTTTGGAATGGATCGTGGGTTGACAAATAAGCTGTCAGAAATTCCATATTCTAAATGTATTATTTTAGCCGGAACAAATATTGCTGAATGTCAGCCGACAATTATGCCGTACTTTCAGAAAGCGAAAGAAAATGGCGCGTA
Source organism: Bacillus taeanensis (assembly GCF_003318295.1). Lineage (GTDB taxonomy): Bacteria > Bacillota > Bacilli > Bacillales > UBA6769 > Maribacillus > Maribacillus taeanensis. The sequence continues at coordinate 37,286 of NZ_QOCW01000014.1, read as the reverse complement.
TATTATTGCGATTGATCCAAGAGAAACAGCGACAACGAAGATGGCTGATCTTCACCTTAAAGTAAGACCGGGCATGGACGCGTCACTAATAAATGGAATGCTAAAAACCGTTGTAGAAGAAGGATATGTTGATCAAGCTTTTATTGAAACACGTACGAATGGTTTTGATGAATTAAAGACACACCTTGAAGCAATTGATCTTAAGGAAATTGAAGCATTAACAGGTGTTTCACTTACTCTTATTCAAAAAGCTGCACAAGAATATGGGAAAGCGGGCTCAGGTATGATCTTTACAGCTCGCGGAGTTGAGCAGCAAACCGATGGCTATATGACTGTAAGAAATCTGTTGAATATGCTGTTAGTTACAGGGAAAATTGGGAAAATTGGCAGCGGTTATGGGGCGATTACAGGTCAAGGGAATGGTCAAGGTGGAAGAGAGCATGGTCAAAAAGCTGATCAATTACCGGGATATCGTTCCATTGAAAATATAGAACATCGTCATTATATTGCGGATATATGGGGAATTCCAGAGAGCGAACTCCCGCGTAAAGGTGTATCTGCATATGAAATGATGGAAAAAATCCATGAAGGTGAAATTACAGCCATGTTAGTATTGGGTTCTAATCCTGTTGTTTCAAATCCGAATGCTCTTTTTGTTGAAGAAGCAATGAAGAAATTAAAATGCTTAGTTGTTGTTGATTTATTTTTATCAGAGACAGGAAAATATGCGGATTTAATTTTACCGACTTCTTCTTATTTAGAAAATACAGGAACAATGACAAACTTGGAAGGCCGAGTGACGCTGCGTGAAGCTGCAAAACCTCGTTCTAATGAAGTGAAACATGATTGGGAAATATTGTGTGAGATTGCACGGGTGTTGGGGAAAGAAAAGTATTTTTCATATGAATCTTCCGAAGAAATCTTTAATGAATTAAGGCTTGCAAGCCGTGGTGGTATCGCCGATTATTACGGAATTACCTACGAAAAGTTAAGGAATAACGGTGTTTATTGGCCTTGCCCAAGTGTTGAAGAGGAAGGGAAAGGGAGAATTTTTGAGGAGTCATTTGCTCATAAAGATGGAAAAGGTGTTATTATCCCTGTTGAAAATTATGTACCGAAAGAACACGCCAATGAAGAATATCCTTTAAATTTAACAACAGGTCGTGTTATGTCTCACTATTTAACAGGAGTTCAAACACGACGCAGTCCAACACTTGAAGCGCGGAATATTGAAGCATTTGTTGAGATTCATCCGAACACTGCAAAGAAATTTAAAGTGAAAGATAAAGCATTGGTGAAAGTGGAATCAATACGCGGCAGTATTGTTGTAAGAAGTAAATTTACAGAATCTATTCGTGAAGATACGGTTTTTGTTCCTTTTCATTGGGGAGATAACCAGTGTGTGAACAGACTTACAAGTGAAGAACTTGATCCTACTTGTAAGATGCCTGGATTTAAAGTGTGTGCGGTAACTATTTCACCATTAGTCGATTTAACATTAAATTAAGCAGTTCTATACGTATTTTTCTTTAAAGCCCGCCTAAATGATGGTAGGGTTCTTTTTTATGAATCATTCGTTTTTTATAAGATCTTAACAAAAAATTAATATAAAGCTAATAAAGCTGTAATAAGCTATTCATAAAGATTGAGGAAGGTAATAGAAAATTATATATTGTCACCCTTTATCCCCCCAATTATACATACATAAAATATGGAAGTATTGTGAGACAGGTTATTTATTTTTACTATGAAATATAGTAATGTTTTGATTAGTTAGCAGCCAATTTTAAATTAAAGGGATGAGTTCATGTGGTACAAACAAGCTTAAACGAATCAAAAATAATTCAGGTAGATGATTTGAATAATCCCGCTTATTATAATAATAGAGAGCTAAGCTGGTTGGCTTTCAATAAACGCGTGTTGGAAGAAGCGATCGATAATCAAAATCCTCTATTAGAGCGTTTGAAGTTTCTTAGTATTTTTAGTTCGAATTTGGATGAATTCTTTATGGTTCGTGTTGCAGGGTTAAAGGATCAGGTGAAAGCAGGTTTCAATAAACCAGAAAATAAAGCAGGTTTAACACCGAAAGAGCAGCTTGTGAAAATTTCTACGATTAATCATGAGCTTGTAGAGATGCAGTATAACACATTAATAGATAAACTTCTTCCTGAGCTAGAACAAGAAAAGATTCGGTTTGTGAAGATGGAAGAGTTGGATTCAAAAGTCGATCATTACATTGAAAAGGTATTTGATGAACAAATCTTTCCTGTTTTAACTCCGATGGCAGTAGATGCGTATCATCCATTCCCGATGCTCCTTAATAAAAGTTTGAATTTAGCAATTTTACTCCGAAAAAAAGATCAAGATGAATATGAAACATACCACATTGCTATTGTACAAGTGCCAGCAGTACTCGATCGTTTTATTGAATTATCTGCTGTAGAGGGTGAACGTCAGATTATTTTTCTTGAGGATGTTATTGCCCACTTTATTCATAAATTGTTTAAAGGACTGGAAGTTATTTCGGTTTCTCAATTTCGGATTACAAGAAATGCAGATCTTACCATTCATGAAGAGGGGGCACGTGATTTATTAAAAGAAATTGAAAAAGAGCTTAAAAAACGGAAATGGGGCGCAGCAGTTCGCCTTGAAGTTCAAAAAAATAGCATGGATAAAGAAATCCTCAACTTTTTATTAAAAGAGTTAGAAATACATGAAAAAGATGTTTATTGGATTAACGGCCCGCTTGATTTAACTTTTTTAGGTAAATTTTATAACAAAATGGCCGATGGAAATGAGCATCTTGTATATGGAGCCCTTATCCCTCAACCTTCAAAAGATTTAAACGATAATGAAGATATGTTTGATGTGATTGCACAAAAGGATGTTCTTCTTCATCATCCCTATGAATCATTTCAATCTGTGGTAGATTTTGTAACGAAAGCTTCTGAAGATTCAGATGTATTAGCGATTAAACAAACATTATATCGGGTAAGTGGAGATTCCCCTATTATTAAATCATTAAAGAATGCAGCTGAAAAAGGAAAGCAGGTAACAGTGCTTGTGGAATTAAAAGCGCGTTTTGACGAAGAAAATAATGTTCAGTGGGCAAAGGAACTTGAAAAGGCAGGCTGTCATGTTATATACGGAATGACTCATTTAAAAACACATAGTAAAATTACGCTTATTGTCCGAAGGAAACAAGGAAGAATTGAAAGGTTTGTACACTTAGGTACTGGCAATTATAATGATATTACAGCGAATTTTTATACGGATATGGGATTGCTAACGGCAAATCGTAAGTTTGGAATTGACGCAACAAACTTTTTTAATTATTTAAGCGGTTATAGTAAGAAACCTGTGTTTGAACATCTTGCTATTTCTCCTTTTGATGTAGGTGAAAAATTTATTGAATTAATTAATCAAGAAATTTTATATCATCAACAATATGGAAATGGCCGTATTATTGCGAAAATGAATTCTGTTACACACAAGCCAATTATTCAGAAGCTTTATGAAGCATCACGCGCAGGTGTGCAAATTGATTTAATTGTACGGGGAATTTGCTGCTTGCGCCCTGGTATTAAAGGAGTAAGTGAAAATATTCGTGTGCGAAGTATTGTAGCTCGTTATCTTGAACATACTCGAGTGTTTTACTTTTATCATAATGGGGAACAAAAAACATATTTATCCTCCGCAGATTGGATGACTCGTAATATTGAACGACGTGTTGAAATTTTATTTCCTATTTTTGATCCGGTCATTAAGGGGAAAATTAAACGTGATCTTGGCATTATTCTTAGTGATAATGTAAAAGCGAGAGAACAGGATGAACAAGGAAGTTATCATTATGTGAACCGTGAAAAAGGAGAGCGGGTTATTAACAGTCAAATGGAGTTGTTTTATTTAACATATCAAGTTTCAGAAGATGAGGAATAAAATAAAGTCACCGACTAGAGCGGTGGCTTTTATGTGTTGGAAAGCTGCTTAGACAGCGGTCTCAAATAAGGTTTAGTCTTTGACTAATTGTAATCACGATGATTAAAAATAAAATAATTAAACTAACAAAAAAGATGGAAAGACGTCGTGATGTATAAGCCCGCTGCATTTCTTCCCATTTTAAAGGACGAATGCCGCTTAAGGAAAACACTGCGATGGCAGATAAAAGTATCGAATTAATGTTAACAAGCAGCAAAAGAAGTGCTCCAAGCGCTTTATCCCACATTAGACCGCCTGTTGTCATACCGAGAACAACAATGGGCGGTAAAAGAGCAACAGCTACCATGACTCCGACAAGAGCTCCGGGAAGACGATTTAAAATAGATAGTGCCCCAGCAGCACCTGATGCTAGCGCAAGGATAACATCTGTAAAGTCAACTTGTGTTCTTGCGGCAAATTCAGTGCTGTCAAGAGGAATATAAAAATAACCAAAGCAAAGTGAAATAAAAAATACAAGGGCAATTCCAAAGTGTAAAGTTAGAAAAGAACGCCATAGCACGTGATAATCTCCTAATATAGAGGCAAAGGCAATGGAAATAACTGGACCAAGCATTGGGGCGATCACCATTGCTCCAATGACAACAGCTGGGCTGTTTTTCATAAAACCAACAATGACAACGAGCGCGGATAAAATAACGAGAAGCGTGTAATTTAAGTTAATTTTACTTGACCTTAAAATTGTTTCATATAACTCCTGCCGGCTTGCGCGAAGAAAGTGCTTATCTTTTTGCTTTTTTTCTTCTTCTTTTTTCTCCTCATTTTTTCTTGTGATATACGTTTGAACAGGGATAAGCATCACTTCAAAACCATCTATTACATTTGAGACCTTTTCAAGAAAATTCAATGTTTCTTCCGTATGTTTTGTATGAACTAAAATGCGTATGAGCATCCGTTCTTTCGATTCGTTTGTACTCCAATAAGAAACGTGAGAAAGGTCTTGAAGAGATTGATCAACTTTCTCAAAATGCCGTTTTGGAACATAAGCTTCAATTAACTGTAAGTCCATCTTCTCTCACCTCTCCAATAGTTTCGCCATCTTTAAAATGTTCATTCAATAGTCTTTCCTAATAAAAAATCCTTCTTTCCTTATGTAAAACAGATAAGAGATTGGTGGATTTATAAAGTACGTAAGATTATATTACATAGTTGTTGTTTGGAAAGGTCGTCCCATGTAAAAATATAAATAACACAAGATGTTAATTAACTTTACACCAATCGATAAGGCAAATAAGTGAAGGTTGTAAAATTGAAAGGAGAGGTTATGATGGATCCGATGTTTTTAATGAATAGTCTTTGGGTAATGGTAGCAGCGGTCCTTGTTATTTTAATGTTAGGTGGCTTTATTTTACTGGAGGCAGGATCAACTCGTATGAAAAATGCCGGCCATATTGCTGGTAAAACTATTTTCACATTTGGTATTGCATCATTAGTCTTTTGGGCAGTCGGATATGGTTTGATCTTTGGTGAAGGAAATGCTCTTTTTGGATTAACGGACTTTTTCTATTCAGGTTATGAAATTGAAGGATTAGGGCTTTCTGGTTCAGTATTCTTTTTATTCCAACTTGCTTTTGCAGGAATTTCATTAACTATTGCATTTGGTGGTTTTGCAGAACGTGCTAAATTATCAGCTTATATTATTTTTGCGGTCTTATTCTCAATTTTTGTTTATCCGGTTATTGCACATTGGATCTGGGGCGGCGGTTGGTTAGCTGAACATGGTAAACAAGACTTTGCAGGCTCAACAGTTGTTCACTTAACAGGTGCGATGGGTGCTTTAGCAGCAACGATTCTTTTAAAGCCTCGTATCGGTAAGTACAATAAAGATGGCTCTCCAAATAATATTGAAGGACATAACCAAGTGTTTACTGCTTTAGGTGTACTCGTTTTATGGGTAGGTTGGTTTGGATTTAATGCAGGTAGTACAGTAGCAGTTGACGATGCATTCTTCGGTTTTGTAGCATTAAACACAAATTTAGCAGCAGGCGCTGGTGCAGTAGCAGCATTATTAGTTGCATGGGCAGTAACAGGAAAAGCAGATGTTCCTACAATGTTAAATGGTGCATTAGCAGGTTTAGTTGCCATTACAGCATCTTGTGCATTTGTAGATACATGGGCAGCTGTTGTAATTGGGTTAGTTGCAGGTATTATTGTCTTTTACAGCATGAGATTTTTTGAAAAACGTAAAATCGATGATCCAATCTTTGCTTTGTCAGTACATGGAACACCAGGTATTTGGGGAACATTATCAACTGGTTTATTTGCAACACCGGAACTTGCTTCAGTTGGTCAACCAGGTTTATTTTACGGCGGTGGCTTCACACAGCTTGGTGTTCAAGCGATGGGTGTTGCTGCAAGTGGTTTATATGCATTCGTTGTAGCGTTTGTACTACTAGCAATTATGAAGAAAGTTCTAAATGGTTTACGTGTAACAGAAGAAGAGGAAATCATTGGGCTTGATTTAAGTGAACACGGCAGCTATGGCTATCCTGAATTACTGCAAACATCTCAACCACAACAATCAGCATCGGCACAGCAGTCAGTAACGCCAGGAACTTCTCAAGGTACAGTGAATAGCTAACCCGTTTAAAATTAAGGGGGCTGTCAAATGGTAGCGGACTTTAATAGTTATGAAGATGTCCGAAAAGCTAGAGAGTTAAAGATAAAAGAAGTTTCATTCGATCACTTTGCACTTAATAAACTGCATGATCAATTAATGTATGAGGTTGTTCAAATTGCATTAAAGAAAATGAAAAAAGAGTGGGGGACTCCTCCCTCTCCTTTTTCTTTTTTTATAATGGGAAGTGCTGGGCGGTTTGAGCAGGCGCTTTGGAGTGATCAAGATCATGGGATTGTTTATGAAAGAAATAGTGAAGCAGCAAATGATTATTTTCTTAAACTCGGCAAAGAAATTTCAAAAGGACTTCACCAAGCGGGATATGAACTTTGTGATGGAAATGTGATGGCTTCAAATCCGTTATGGTGTAAATCGCTTGAAAACTGGAAACTGCAGCTTGAAAAGTGGATGAAACAAGAAAGCTGGGAATCCATTCGTCATTTGTTAATTTTTATTGATGCCAGAGGATTGATTGGTAGGGATGAATATATTACGGAGTTAAAACAATGCATTCATCTTAAGGTAACCGAATCTCCAAACTTATTAAAAAGAATGTTAAAAAATACTATGCATGTAAAAAAAGGGGTTGGGGTATTTGGGCAGCTTCTTGTTGAGAGGCATGGTGTTCATACCGGGGATGTTAATCTAAAAGAAACCGCTTTTTTTCCTTATGTAAATGCAGTAAGGCTTCTTGCTTTAAAAGAAAAAATCCACAATACTTCAACCTTATCAAGGCTAGATGCTTTATCAGAAAGCAATATGGATCCTGCAGATCGAGAAGATTATCGGCGAGGATTTTTAAGATTATTACAATTTCGCCTCGTTCAGGGGGAACATGATAATTACGATGCCATTCACTACGTAAATATTGATGATCTTAATAAAACTCAAAAGAAAGAGCTGAAGGAGATTTTGAAAAAAGGGGTTCAACTTTATAATTACACCAAAAGGTTAATAGAAAAAGGGTGTTAACCAATGCGCATGAATCAAATGATTCAATTTATAAAGCAGTTGTCTGGTAGGGTAAATTCAAGCATGTATGCATCCATTCAAGATCAATCAAATCCACAGCATATTTCGTTATTAAGACAGCTGCAAAAAGAAATTAAAGTGAAAAATAGTTTAGATCTCTCTCTGAAGGATTTAAAGGTCGTCGTCTTTGATCTTGAAACAACAGGTTTTTATCCTCAGAAGGGGGATACTATTTTATCTATCGGGGCTGTTAAAGTAACAGGTGAGAAAATAGAAGAGGATACATTTTATTCTTTGGTTCAATCAAATGCAGCAGTTTCGCCACGTGTAGAAGAATTAACCGGGATTAAGGAAGAAGAATTAAGAGCGGCACCACCTTTTTCAGAAGTGCTTACAAGTTTTTATCAATTTATAAAAGGACATACCCTTGTTGCGCATCACGCGAAACATGAACAAGTATTTATGCAGCATGCGACATGGAGCTTAATGCGGGCAAATTTTGATCACCGTATTATTGATACCTCCTTTTTAATGAGGATTGTTGATCCGGTTCAAAAAGATTTCCAGTTAGAAGAGTGTTGTATAAAATGCGGAATCGACGTAGAAAATCGTCATCATGCTTTAGGGGATGCGAAAATGACAGCAGCACTTTGGTGTTATTACTTAAGAGAGATTCAAGCATTAGGGTTTGAAAATTTGCGTGAGGTTTATGAACGTTTAGCTCAAATGTAATCATAGGAGTGATTTGCTTGGATGAAATTAAAAGAAATGAAGCCTTATTTCCAATTAGTGTGGTCAAGGAAATTACTAATTTAACAGCACGGCAAATTCGTTATTATGAAGAACAAGGGCTTATAAATCCAGGGCGTAATAAAGGAAATCATCGTGTGTATTCATTAAATGATATTGCGCGCTGTCTTGAAATTAAAAGGTATATTGACCAAGGGCTTAATATTGCCGGTATTAAAGCAGTATATGATTCAAAAGTACAAGAGAAAAATATTATACCCAATCATATGGAAAAACTAAAAATTGATCTTTCAGACCTTGAGCTTCGTGAGTTATTAGTAAAAGTGAAGAAAAAAATTTATGGTTCATAAAGAATTATGCTTCATTGTACTTCATTTTAATTCAAGTATTGCTGCTCTTTTTAAAACAACTGGCGAGGGAATAGTGGATCTATTTAGAGAAAATATTAGACATTTCTTCGCCCTATATTAATGTTTTGATAAAAGCAGCAATCTTATGTAAGAGATTGCTGAATTTTTTTCTTGCATCTTTTTTTAAAAATATGCTATAGTGTGATTATGAAGGTTAGATGTCTGACGACTAGCTTTAGAAGTAGGGCGTGTAGGGCTCTTTTTTTATTCAGAAGTGTAAGCGTATTCTCATGAGTTTATTTTTTAGAAATAAAGATTCACCTAAAAAGTCTGACATCTTACAACAAATTGGAATATTTAAAAATAGTTTACCGCACTTAGTTTATTTCATAAAAATAATCTTCAGCTGAAAACTACTTATAAGAGCTTAATCGTTTAAAAAATTTATGATGTGTTGTTATACAGATTATAAAGCGTTGGAACAGGGAAATATGATTGGTGCCGAGAAAAAAATATAATAAGAGGTTGTTTGGTTTAATACAATAAAAAGGGTGATAAGCGATGAGAATGGTTGATTTAATTGCTAAAAAAAGAGATGGCAGAGAACTTACCAAGCAAGAGATTAATTTTATGATTCAAGAGTATACGAAAGGGGAAATTCCTGACTATCAAATGTCAGCTTTTGCAATGGCGGTTTTCTTCCGTGATATGACGCCTGACGAGCGTGCGAATTTAACAATGGCCATGGTTGAATCAGGAGATCAAATCGATTTATCAGAAATCGAAGGTATTAAAGTAGACAAGCATAGTACTGGTGGAGTAGGAGATACAACCACATTAGTATTAGCACCGCTCGTAGCAGCGGTAGGTGTTCCAGTTGCAAAAATGTCTGGACGCGGCTTAGGTCATACCGGTGGGACAATTGATAAGCTTGAAGCTGTTCCGGGCTTTCATGTAGAAATCGATAACAACGAATTTAATGAGCTTGTAAATAGAAATAAAGTGGCAGTTATTGGACAAAGCGGCAACTTAACACCTGCGGATAAAAAATTGTACGGTTTACGTGATGTCACAGCGACTGTTGAATCTATTCCGATGATTGCAAGTTCAATTATGAGTAAGAAAATTGCTGCTGGTGCTGATGCAATTGTATTAGATGTAAAAACAGGCAGCGGCGCGTTTATGAAGAAGCTTGAAGACTCAAAAGAGCTTGCAAGATCGATGGTTGAAATTGGAAATAATCTTGGGCGTAAAACAATGGCAATTATTTCAGATATGAATCAACCGCTTGGGTTTGCAATTGGGAATGCGCTGGAAGTAAAAGAAGCGATTGACACGTTAAAAGGACAAGGACCGAATGATCTCCAAGAATTATGTCTTGTATTAGGAAGTCAGATGGTTTATTTAGCTGAAAAGTCTTCAAGCGTTGAGGAAGCTCGTAAAATGCTTGAAGAAGCTATTTCAAGCGGTAAGGCGCTTGAAAAGTTTAAGCAGTTTTTAGAAGCACAGGGCGGTGATGCATCTGTTGTTGATAATCCTTTAAACCTTCCTACAGCAAAATATACATTTGAGGTAGAAGCGAAAGAAGATGGCATTGTTTCTGAAATTGTTGCCAATGACATTGGTACAGCTGCCATGATATTAGGTGCAGGGCGTGCCACGAAAGAATCTGAAATAGATTTAGCGGTAGGTCTAGTTCTTCATAAAAAAATTGGCGACAGTGTAAAAAAAGGCGAGCCGCTTGTAACGATTCACAGTAATAAAGAAGAGGTAGAAGATGTAATTGAAAGAATTTACGAGTCTTACACAATTACTCAAGATAAAGTGAAAATTCCTACATTAATTTATGATCATATTCAGTAATTTTTAAAATGTTAAATAGTGAAAATTGGAAGGGTGTTTATAATGAACGAAAACGTTGCGAAAATGATTGACCATACATTATTAAAACCAGAAGTAACAAAAGAACAAATTATTACATTATCAGAGGAAGCAAAAGAATACAATTTTGCGTCTGTTTGTGTAAACCCAACTTGGGTAAAAACTGCTTATGATGTATTAAAAGATACAGATGTAAAGGTTTGTACAGTTATTGGTTTTCCGTTAGGTGCCTCAACTCCGGAAGTGAAGGCATTTGAAACGAAAAATGCGATTGAAAACGGCGCAGCAGAAATTGATATGGTATTAAATATTGGGGCTTTAAAAGATCAAAACAATGAGCTTGTTGAGCGTGATATTACAGCTGTAGTAGAAGCTGCAAAAGGAAAGGCGCTTGTAAAAGTTATTATTGAAACATGCTTATTAACCGAAGAAGAAAAAGTTCGCGCCTGTGAATTATCTGTACGGGCAGGAGCTGACTTTGTTAAAACATCAACAGGATTCTCTACAGGTGGAGCTACGGCAGAAGATATCGCCTTAATGCGAAAGACAGTTGGACCGGATATTGGTGTAAAAGCTTCAGGCGGTGTACGAAGTCGTGAAGATGCTCATGCCATGATTGAAGCTGGCGCAACGCGTATCGGTGCAAGTGCCGGTATTAAAATTGTAAAAGGTGAAGTTGCTGATTCGGATTACTAAGACATATATATAAATATCGACTGAAAAGATGAGGGAGAGAAAATGAAAGAAATTTTATTAAGTATCCTTGCCGGTATTGTTATTGGGATTGTTTTTAAAGTCTTACGCCTTCCAATTCCTGCACCGCCTGTATTAGCTGGAGTAATGGGGATTTTTGGTGTTTATTTAGGCAGTTTATTTGCAAGTTGGATGTATAAATTATTCTTCTAGAAGTCTTTTAAAGAGGTGAAAATAATGAACCAAACAAAGCTTATTGAAGAAGCAAAAAAAGCGCGTGAAAGGGCTTATGCTCCTTATTCGAAGTTTAAGGTGGGAGCTGCTTTATTAACAGAGGATGGAAAAGTTTATCATGGTTGTAATATCGAAAATGCGGCATACAGCTTATGCAACTGCGCGGAGAGAACAGCATTATTTAAGGCGCATTCTGAAGGAGATCGAAAATATGAGCTGCTTGTAGTTGTTGCTGATACAGAGCGACCGGTACCTCCGTGCGGCGCGTGCCGTCAAGTTATCTCTGAGCTTTGTGATCCAGAGATGAAAGTGATTTTAACGAACTTAAAAGACAATATACAAGAAATTTCCGTAAAGGAATTGCTTCCTGGGGCCTTCTCACCTGAAGATTTAAACTAAAAAAACAGGATATGTAATTAAAAACGTTACTGCTCTAACTAGAGCAGTAACGTTTTTTTAGCTATATGAGCAGTATGTTTACTTGCCAATGAACGGAAAGGTCTAAAAAACTCGCGGAAAAAGAAAAGAGTGGAAGGGGGATAAGGATTAATTTCACTGATAATCTTATTTCGTTCATTTCTGCTTTTTTCATACATACAAATAGTACTATAACAGTTAGAAAAAATAGGGGGGATTTGAATGGGCGCGCTTACCTCGCAAATTTTAGTTGGACAAGGAAACCCTGAAGAAGGGGGGATCAACCCAAGTCATTATCTTTATTTATCTGAAGATGGTCTTTCTGTTTGGTCATTAGTGCAAACAACAAATGAAGTAGAAAATGACTGCAAAAGAGTTACGTGGGTTTCAACCCCTGAACACTTATTAGAAGATGCCCTCTTAATGATCGGATTATATGTTATTAAAGATCATGAATTAAAACAGATGGCCGCAGAATATTTTACAGAGAAAAAAGGTAGAGCCGTTGTTATGTTAAAAGAGAAGGATGATCGAAAAGAAAAACTATATCGAAGAGCACGAAAAATTGCGAGTCATAAAAAGATTATTTTAACTGTGTTTCATGGATCCAGTGTCAAAAAACAAATTGGGAAATTGAGACAATATAAAATGAATATAGAGGTTTGTACACCGTTGTTTTTATTGGATTAAATAGAAGGAAAGGTCAATCGTAGAAGAGCGGTTGACTTTTATTTTTTAAAATGTATAAAAACGTTTTTTGAAACAGGTTTATTAAAGAGAGAGGATTGTATGAGTAACCTTGAAAGTATTTAATTAATTTCTTATATAATAGAAGGAGTTGCGGGGGAGTCTGTTAGGATACAGCACCTTTTTCTTCTAATATAAAAGACAGAGGGAATTTTCCTTCTGCCTTTCTGTTTGTGATTGTCTTATAAAAAGTAAAAACCGATTCCCATAATTAAATAAGCTGCTAAAAGTGTCGCTCCTTCAAACCAGTTTGTTTCTCCGTCATTTGAAATAATGACGGTCAATAGAACGGCAGATGCCATTGAAATGAGTTCTGGCAATGTAAAAACAAGCGGCATTTTAATCGGAAAGAATAATGAAATGAGCACAAGCAGTGGTGCTACAAACATAGCAATTTGTAATGTTGAGCCAACGGCAATTTCAACTGCAATATTCATTCGGTTTTTATACGCCATAATAATTGCGGAAGCATGTTCTGCGGCATTTCCTACAATCGCTACAATAATAACTCCGATAAATAATTCGCTCCAGCCAAATGTTTCACCTACTATTTCAAATGTATGAACTAAGTTTTCGGATACATAAGCAACTGCAGCGGTAGCGAGCGCTAAAATAAGCATTGCTTTTCGCTTTGACCACTCCGGTTCTTCTTCATGCGTTGGGTCATCATTTTGATGTTTATAAACACCGCGATGTGTGACAAGTTTAAAAAAGAGTGCTGCTAAATAAAGAAGAATAAGAATAGCTGAAATTCCAATGCTTAATGCAAGTGATTTTGAGTTCGTCATTTCAGTAGAAAAAACTTCTGGAATGACAAAAGCAACAATAATGGCAAACATTAATAAACCTGAGTTATGTCTTGCATCATAAACATTAAATGCTTGTCGTTTAAATTTTAATCCCCCTATAAAGAAAGATAGTCCTGCGACAAGAAGCAGGTTTCCTAACACAGAACCGGTTAAAGAAGCGAGCACAACTTCAATCAATCCCTCTTTTAAAGCAAAGATAGAAATAATTAATTCGACTGCGTTTCCGAAAGTAGCGTTTAGAAGACCGCCGATGCTTGGTCCGGATATAATTGCTAAACTTTCGGTTGCGCGTCCCATATAAGAAGCAAGCGCAATAATTGTGATACAGTAGATTATAAACATGAGAATTTGTGACCAGTGCAGTAAACTGCCTAAAATGGACAAAGGTACTCCTGTGAAAACAAGCAGAGAAAAAATTTTATTCATACGTGTTCATCCTTTCTTCACTTTAAATGCTGTTTTCTTAGTATTCCCGTATTATAATAGGATTTAACGAATAAAGTTTCGGGAATTTTGTACAATATCCCTCTTTTTCTAAAAAATTCTTTGATAATTTAGCTAAAAAAGTATTGCGAAAACTCTAACTTTATCTTATAATGAGAAACAACAAGATGATGTTAAGAAAGATTACATGAAGGGGAAGTGTTTATTACATGTCGACGGTTTCTGTAAATCAAAACGTATTAGAACAAATTAAAAATACAATTCAAGAAAAAAATGTTGAATTATTGCATATGCAATTCGTAGATATTGAAGGGACTTTAAAGCATGTGACAATTACAGCTGAACAGCTTGATCAAGCGGTTAGTGGTCAAGTAATGTTTGACGGTTCTTCAATTACTGGTTTTTCACCGATTAACAAATCTGACTTATACTTAAAACCTGATTTAAATACGTTCGCAGTTCTTCCTTGGTCTGTTGAAGAAGGTTATTCTGAAGCGCGTTTTTTATGTAGTGTAACAAATCCGGACGGAACTGATTTTGAAGGAGATCCACGTAACGTTTTAAAAAAGACAGTTGAAAAAGCAGCAGAAGCTGGTTACTCTATCAACGTAGGACCAGAGCTTGAGTTCTTCCTTTTTGAAACAGACGAAACAGGTCGTCCAACACAACAAACACAAGACTTTGCGGGATATTTTGAGCCATCTCCACATGATTATGGTGAAAAAGTACGTCTTGCAATCTACCGTGCATTAAAAGCAATGGGCTTTACAATTGAAGCGTCACACCACGAAGTAGCAGAAGGTCAGCATGAAATTAACTTTAAATATTCTGATGCTCTAGGTGCTGCAGACCTTTCAACAACTTACAAATGGGTTGTTAAAACTGTTGCAAAACAATTTGGTCTTCATGCTTCATTTATGCCAAAACCAATTGCTGGCGCAAACGGAAGCGGAATGCACGTAAATGTTTCTTTATTTAACAATGAAGAGCAAAAGAATTCATTCTTTGATGAAAAAGATGAAAGACAACTTTCTGAAACAGCTTATCAATTTATTGCTGGTTTATTAGAAAATGTAAGTAACTTTGCTGCAGTTACAAATCCGCTTGTAAACTCTTATAAGCGTTTAGTACCTGGTTATGAAGCACCTTGTTATATTGCATGGTCAGCATCTAACCGTTCTGCATTAGTTCGTATTCCTGCAACTCGCGGTGCTGGAACTCGTGTGGAAATTCGTTGTCCAGATCCATCTGCAAATCCATATCTTGCATTTGCTGTAGTTGCTTCAGCTGGTCTTGATGGTGTTACACGCAGTTTAACTCCACCAGCAGAGGTAGTGGACGATATCTTCAGCATGGACGAAGCTGAGCGTAAATCACGTGGTATTGATAATTTACCACCAAGCTTAGAAGCTGCATTAAACGAGTTTGAAGCAGGTCATATTGCTCGTGAAACACTTGGTGAGCATGTATATAGTGAGTACCTTGGTTTAAAGCGTAAAGAGTGGGATAGCTTCCGTACAACTGTTCATGGTTGGGAACTAGAGCAATATCAAACAAAATTCTAATTCATAAAGTTACTAACATACAATAAAAAGTGCTGTGTAAGCTTCAAACTTACACAGCACTTTTTTCTTATTTATTAACTTTTTCGAAAATAAACTCTTGCATAATAGACCTCATATAAAGTACCCTTGCTTTTGTATAAGGGGGAAAATTCATGGATATTGGTTTTATGATTACCATTTTTGTTATTGGTTTTATTGGCTCATTTATTTCAGGGATGGCGGGAATTGGTGGTTCAATTATTAATTATCCAATGCTTTTATATATTCCTCCATTTATTGGCATATTTTCTTTAACAGCTCATGAAGTAACAGGAATAACAGCTGTTCAAGTTTTTTTTGCTACGATAAGCGGTGTAATGGTGTATCGTAAGGGGGGGTATTTAAATAAGACATTAATTGTTTATATGGGAACAAGTATATTAGCAGGAAGCTTTATTGGCAGCACTGCTTCAAAATTAATGACAGCTGAATCTATTAATATTGTATATGGGGCCTTAGCAATTATTGCCTCAGTACTGATGTTTGTTCCAAAAAAAGGACTTGATAATGTGGAATTTGCACAGGTATCGTACAATAAATGGCTGGCAGCATTTCTTGCCCTTTTAGTCGGTGTAAGTGCTGGAATTGTTGGTGCGGGCGGTGCATTTCTATTAGTACCTATTATGCTTACCATATTAAAAATTCCAACTAAAATGACAGTTGCAACATCGCTTGCCATTACTTTTATGTCTTCTATTGGCTCGATAATTGGGAAAGCGGCAACCGGGCAAATTTTGCTTTTACCGGCACTCATTTTAATGATTGCAAGCCTGCTCTCTGCACCAATAGGAGCAACAATAGGCAAAAAAATAAACGCTAAACTGTTACAAGTAATTTTAGCGGGGTTAATAGCGGGTGTTGCTGTTAAGATTTGGTTTGATCTTCTTTTCTAAGCAATTTACTCGGTTTCAATATATGTTTCAAGAGCCGGATGATATTCTTTTTTATAGTGGCCATCTGGACAGCTTTTTACAATTCCACCACAAAAAGAACTCACTTTAGGTGTAACAAGCGTTTTTTTACATGTGGGGCATTGCTCTGTAAGGAACTTCTTTAGAAATTTCATACAATTCACTCCTTAATCCCGTTAATTCCTATTAATATACTGTGAATTATAGCGTATTTTTATTTATTTGAAAAGAAAAAAGCTTAAAAATTTATCGGGTGAATAATGCTGGTTTGACAGGGGGATTTTGGTTATGAATTAAAAAGCTATAGATTACGTTTATGTTGTGAATTTTGTTTACGCATGAGAAGGGAGAAGAAAAGTGAACAGAGAAAGCAGTCTTGTGTTTGTATATGGCTCATTGAAGAAGAAACAATCTAATCACTATTTTTTAAAGGATGCAGCATGTGTAGAGGAGCATTGTTGGACAAATGGGAAGCTATACGATACAGGATGTGGATATCCAGCTGTTGAAGAGTTACCTAGAGAGATTGTTTATGGAGAATTATATAAAGTGAATGAGGAACAATTGTATAAGTTAGATAGTTTAGAAGATTACTTTGGAGTTGGAAAAGAAAATTTATATGAACGAATTACTCAAACGATTTATACAAACTCAAAAAAATACGAAGCTTATGTTTATGTAATTTCAGAAAAGAAGAAGCATATGTTAAAGGCTTTAATAGAAAACGGTATATGGAATAAATAAGCGATGTAACAGATTTTCTAGAAATATTCAAGGGTAACAAGCTTAATAGATAATGGAAATGGAAGTATAATAGAAAATAAATACTTTTAGAAGGTTTAACAGGAGGTGATGCTGTGGATTTTGAAAATTTAATTTCTTTTGTTTCGATTTCAATGTTGTTAACACTTGCTCCAGGACCTGATATTCTTTTTGTGATTGTTCAAAGCATTTCTCAAGGAAAACGTGCTGGAATTGCTGTTGCTCTTGGGTTATGTACAGGGCTTATCGTACATACGACAGCTGCGGCTCTCGGTATTTCAGTTATTCTTAATCAATCTACTGCTGCGTTTCAATTAGTTAAATATGCTGGGGCTGTTTACTTGTTATATCTTGTGTGGCAGGCATTTAAAGAAGGGGATACATCTTTTTCAATGAAGGAAGCAAAAAATCAGCAGTTTATCAGTTTGTATAAGCGTGGAATTTTTATGAACATTTTAAATCCGAAAGTTTCTCTTTTCTTTTTAGCTTTTTTACCACAGTTTGTATCGGCTGAACTAGGAAAAATACCCTTCCAAATGATTATTTTAGGTATCATCTTTATGGCGCAGGCATTCATTATCTTTACAGGAACAGCACTTTTTTCTGTAAGTTTTAGTCAAAGGTTTTTTAGTAACCATAAAATAGGGAAATATATAAATTACTTTAAAGCAATTATTTTTGCAGTAATAGGAATTCGTTTAGCATTTATGGAAAAATAAATGTGCTAATATCAAAAACAGCAAAGGATGAATTCCTCATCCTTTGCTTTCTTTATGTGGATGGGGAGTATGGTCTGAAGAGTATGTGAAATATCAAACTATCAATGGGGATTATTATTATCTAATAAAAAGTATTGAAATTTTATCAACCTGATCTTTGAAGCTGGAGAGATGCTCAAGTTGATTGTTGGAAGGAGTTTGCGCGTCTGCGCAACAATTCCACTTGCTCTTTTAGGAATTCAATGTCTGCTTCATTTAAACCGTCTGTATTAATAATTAATTTGTTGTCTTGCTGCACAGTTGTGTATTGTTGAACTAACCGTTGCGAAGGCATATTTCCTGTTACTAAATAGTCAATTGTTACTTCAAATAATGATGCGAGTTTAGCCATCACCTCCTTAGACGGATCACGCAAACTATATTCCCAATTAGCATATGTACTGCTTCTTTTTAAACCAAGCTGCTTTGCTACATAAACTTGAGACCATCCTCTTTTCAAACGTTCTTCCCTTAATCGATCTCCCATTTTCATTGTTTTATCACTCCATAATACGTCATTTTTAATAAATTTTACCATTATAGAGTATGAAAAGGGAACAGTTTTCTGCAAATATTTACAAATATTGAGTTCTGAAGGCTAATAAACGGTGGTGGAGTATTCTAGAAGGGTATCTTAAGAAGTATCATAAGGTGAAAAATAGCCAGATTATTGTTTTAAAAATACATCTTTTGTTTCTTAATGTCATCATATACCATATTAAAGAAAAATAAAAGGATAATTTTGTTAAGATTATGTAAACATCGTAATGTGTAATAACTAGAATAATTAAGTAACTATATTAAAAAAGAAGATCTTCAGTATACAAAAGAACTTTCTAGTGATTTATCCTTTGCAGAAGAGCTGTCAGATGGTGGAGAGCGGAATGAAGTAATTAAACGACAAATAAAAGGAAAGTAATAAAAGTGAGAAGGCTTACTGCTTCTCACTTTTTTGTATAGTTCTCCTTCTTTATTAGCAATCTATAAATAAACGCTACATAAAGGAGTCCAAAAGATGGAAATGGGTTGGTTGTCAATTTTGCCATTTCTTGCAGTCATTATTGTTGCAGGAATTACCAAACAAGTACTGCCTGGATTAACAATTGGCTTAGCAGCAGCTTCATATCTTGTAAAGCCTGAATTATTAGGTGGCATACAGCAAATGTTAATGTACGCAGTTGAGGGAATAGGCAATGAAAATAATATTAAAATTATTATCTTTCTTTATCTCTTTTCCGGCTTAATTGGTATGATAAAAATGTCAGGTGGAATTAAAGGATTTGTAGAAACAGTCTCAGAGCGTGTGCAGTCAAAAAAAGGGGCTCTTTTTTTAACTTGGTTATCAACAGTTGGTACATTTAGTGCACCCACATTTCGCTTTGTAACGATTGCTCCAATAATGAGAGCGTTGTTAAAACGGATAAAGATGACGACACAAGAGCTTGGGTTTGTTATTGAAACAACAGCCACTCCCATTGTTGTGTTAATTCCCATTGCTACCGCATTTGTCGGCTATATGGCTTCAATTGTGGATATTGCATTAAAAAATCAAGGAATTAAAGGGGACGGCTATGATTTATACATACAAAGTATCCCGTATAATTTTTTTGCTTTTACTATTATTATACTTGGTTTTTATTTAAGCTTTTTTCATCATGCCAAAAAGCCAGCGACAGATGCAAATGGAGGGAAAAATGAAATTGAGGATGATGATTGGCATGATTGTCATCCAGCTGTAGCGAAAGATCTTCCTTCAAAACCATGGAACTTAGTTATTCCTCTTGTTCTTGTCATTGGATTAACGCTCTTTTTAACGTATTGGGACGGTTTTAAGCAGGGGTATAGAGGATTTAAAGCATTTGTTGAAGCGGATGTCTTAACGGCAATGGTCCTTGCGTTAATGATTACATTTTTTATTTCTCTTATCCTTATGCTTGTACAAAGGTTTTCACTAAGAAAAACCATTCTTTATTTTATCGAGGGCGGAAATAGTTTGATGTCTGTTATTCTTCTTCTAACCATTGTATGGGGATTAGCATTAGCGACAGAAGATCTTGGTTTTTCAAATTTTGTAACTGAAAATGTAGATTGGATTCCACAGATGTTTGTACCGCCTGTACTATTTCTGCTTGGAGCAGTAATTTCATATTTTATTGGCTCTGCATGGGGAACATGGGGGATTTTAATGCCTTTAGGAATTTCACTTGCGCAAGTGTCAGGAGTAGAGCTTCCACTTGTTATTGGAGCCGTATTTGCAAGCGGAACATTTGGTTCATTTGCTTCCCCACTTAGCGATGATACGAATACAGTAGCAGGAATTTTAAAGTTAAAGGTTATTCCATATGCTAAATTCAAATTAGTTCCTGCCCTTATTGCAGCAGGGATTACAACAGTTTTATATATGATAGTACCGTTTATCCTCTAATAAAAATGCCCTTCAGCACTGAAGGGCATTTTTATTAGAGAGTTTTAAAAAGACCTGTATTTAGTAATTCAGCATATACTTCTTTGTTATCTGTGTCTTTTACAAGTATTTCAACGGTTTGATCAGGTTGTAAAGAAAGTGCTAAAATGCCAAGTAAGCTTTTAGCGTCAACTACCCAATGTTCTTTTTTGAACAAAATAGTTTCTTCAAATTGATTTGCTTTATTGACAACTAAACTTGCGGATTCGGCAAAAACAGGTTTTAATACTTTTACTTTCATGTTTTCACATCCTTTTATATGTATTTCTTACTAGTATAAAAGTAAATATTTTCATAAAGCAATAGGACGTTTTAACTGTTAGCATATTTTAATGATTTTTATCCGCGAATTTTATGTGGAAGTAGGCATATTGAAAAAAACGATCAAAGTATTTATTAGTATTTTTTATCCCTAAAGAAGTTTCAACCGCATATATTTTAATGTAGTTAATTCAAAAGGGGGAGTAAAATGATGCATAACATGGTTCCGAATCCTACACCACACCAACCGATATCTAATCCTTCAATTCGTCAGTACCCTCAAATTGATTCAATGGCCTTAATGCAGTCAGCAAAGTCTTATAAGAATTTATTACAAGAGGCAAACCTTTTGATTGATAAATTATCGAGCTCTACAGATTTTAATAATAAATTAATGTATGCAGCTCAACATTCTAATATAAAAGAAGTAGAACGACTGATTACATCAATAGGCATCACTTCAAATTTGAAAGTTTCTTATAATCCAGATGGTCTTCATTTAGAAATATATTCAAAGATAGAACATGTAACTTGTTGTAAATTAATCATGGCAATTCGTTGGCGTTAAGAAAAGTTTAAGACCCGGCAAAAGTTGTTCACGCTCTTTTTATACCATTACAGGAAAAACAGGTAATAATAAAGAAAGAATTATCTCTTGGAATGAATTTTTTTGAAACCTTTATCATCTATCATCGTAAATGTAAAAGAAGCTGATGATGAAGCAATGAAAGGGAGAGAGTATAATATGTCCTTTATGAAAAAAATGCTATCAAGTGTTGGAATTGGTGCTGCAAAGGTTGATACGCAATTAGTGCAGGAAGAAATTCAAGCAGGTGGAAAAATGAGTGGTCGTGTTGTGATTTCAGGAGGAAGTGTGCAGCAAGATATCGATAATATTTATTTAACGCTTATGACAACTTATGAAAAAGAACATGATGACCGAAAAGTGACTGAAGAAGTAGTAATCGCTCAGTATTTAATTAGTGAAAGATTTACAATTTTCCCTAATAAAACGGAAGAGATCGATTTTGAATTTGACATTCCTATGGACACTCCAATTACTGGCGGTTATTCAAAAGTGTGGGTGCAAACGGGTTTAGATATAAAAAATGCCATTGACCCGTCAGATCGTGATTATTTACAAATAAAGGCCCATCCATTAGCAGAGGAGGTTTTTTCTGCATTAACAGACTTAGGCTTTAAACTGCGCAAGGTCAATAATGAAGCAGTTCCCTACCGTATGCAAAAGCGTTTGCCATTTGTCCAAGAATTTGAGTTTATTCCCATAAGCGGTCCGTTTCAAAATAAATTGGATGAACTTGAAATTGTTTTTTTTCTATCAGAAGAAAGCTGTGAACTTTTCATGGAAGTAGATCGTCGAGCAAAAGGATTAGGAGGTCTGTTTTCAGAAATGCTTGATATGGATGAGGCAAGGGTACGTTTTACATTCACAGAAAATGAACTCCCAGTTTTAACAGAGCAGTTAGAAGAAGTTATTAGACGCTTTAGTTAAAAAAGAACCTCCCCTCTCTTTTAAGAGAGGGGAGGTTCTTTTTGTGGAAGGAACTTCGAATTAGGGAGGTAGGATTTCAGATGGACGCTTCTAAAGTGGGTGGGGCTTAGCAATCGTCCAATACCTGAATCCATACCCTGATGCATAGCTCTCCCGTCATACTATGTAATATGATGGGGATAAAACAGTTTAGGGGATGCTGTTTAAAACTATTGTACATCATTTTGTTAACGCTTACAAACTATTTTTTTAGAAGATCATTAATTGTTTTGTATTAAATACATATATGTGTATTTACAGAATGATTGTCTGAAATTTGCTGGCTTATCCAAGTTTGGCATTTAGGGCAAAAAACATCAGCATTAGGAAGTGTCCAGACAAGGTTTTTATCACATGTGTG
Organism: Bacillus taeanensis; assembly: GCF_003318295.1. GTDB lineage: Bacteria > Bacillota > Bacilli > Bacillales > UBA6769 > Maribacillus > Maribacillus taeanensis. The sequence goes on along the minus strand of NZ_QOCW01000014.1, from coordinate 14,703 downwards.
ACATGTTATTAATACGAGTTTTGGTTGTTTTTCTTTCATGCTATCGCCTCCACGTTCAATATAACATAAGTTAGAATATTCTGAAAACTATTTTTTGAAAAATATTCGTTTATTTTGTGGATTTCCCTTTGTAGAAATATGTATAAGCGATAATTTTTAAAATAGTACTAAATTTAATGAGAAAGCAAAAAAAGATTTTTTACTTAAAATAAGTGCTTAATTATAGTAAACTAAATTATTGTGCAGAAATTAAATAGGTGGAATGGAAGTGGATAGTATGGGAGTAAGACGAAATGATCCTTGTTTTTGCAGGAGCGGCAAGAAATATAAAAAATGTTGTATGAAAAGAGCAGAAGTGGTACAGCTTCAGCAGTTAAGGGAAGAACGTTTTGAAGACTTAAAACAGCAATTTACAAAGCAAATTAAAGAGTTTGTATCCAATCAGATTTCTTCAGAGACAATGAAGAAAATAAAAAAAGATTTTCAAGACCGTTTTCAAGTTAAAATGCTTACAAACTTATTAAATACATATTTTGATATGTGGCTTGTTTATTTCATTACATTTGAGAATGGCAAGCGTGGTGTGGAATGGTTTTATGAAGAAAATCAAAGATACCTTGCTAATGATGAAGATCAAGTATTAAAAAATTGGATGGAAAACTCACCAAGACTTCTTGAAACGGCAGCAATAGATGAAAATGGTGTCATGTTTCAAGATTGCTTTACAAAAGAAACATTTAAAGTTTCACAAACAAAAAAAATGGAAGCTTTTGCTCCATGGCAAGGTACTATAGGATTTATTCAAAGCTTTAATGGTGTTCATTATATTCATGAAGTATGTAGATTTTATGAGCCTGAACGAATCAGAAATGCAAAAGTAGAAATAAATCGCTTAATGAATGAAAGAAATGAATCCTATAAAGAAGTGATAATAAGCAGTTATCCTGAAATTTTATTGCAGCTGTTACAGCATGATCTTAAGAAAGAAAATGAAACAGTGAGCATTGAACAATTTATTTTTTCATATGAACTTTCTAATAAAGAGGAATTCCTTACTGAATTATTTAATCGAAATGATATTATTATGGAGAATTGGCATCAAAATAATGGAGTATTAACATGGATTGGTGACTGGTATTGTTATGAAGATAGTGAAACGGCTTTTCCTGTTTATATTGCGGAGGCTTTTGCACAGCTTCATATTAAAGATGAAAGACTTTATTTTGATTCGCTTTCTGCAAGCAGCAGTGAAGAGTTTGAAGGGTGGATAAATCAATTTAAGAACGTTTCATTATTAAATAAAGAAATAAAGAAGCACCAAATTCCAAAACAGGCCAAAGCATTATCTTTTTCAATGAAAGCAAATGAGCAAACCCCAAGATCTTTTGCATTATTTGCTCAAAGTCGGATGTTAACGGAAGATCTTAATGAACCTCTCAACTTTCTAAATGGAAAAACACCAAGAGAAATGGCAGCCGCCGGCGAGGTGGAAATACTGGATGCTTGGTTGAAGCAGCATGAATATAATAAATATGTTCAAGTGAAAGCACAATTTGGTAAGGTTGAGCAAACAGAAGATGTTAACTGGATGCGTAAAGAATTAGGCTTACCGCTATCACCATTTGTTACAAATAGCAAAGTCCGTAACACAACGTTTACTTTATTTGAAAAGGTAAGTGAAGCGCCAAAAAATAAAAACGACATTTCAGCAGAAGTTGGTACTATTTTTAAGGAACTAGGATTTAGTATTGAAGAGGCAGAAGATTTTTATGCCCAAGATATTGTCGAGTTTTTTAAAGAAAAAACAGATGGTAAGGCTCAATCAACAGTAAAAAAATATTGTACAGGTTTAAATGCTTTAGTAAAAAGTTTGTTAGATTATCCTACTGAGTGCTCTTCATGGAGTGAATGCTCAGCTGATTTTTGGAATTACTTGCTTCAATATAGCTATTTAAATAACAATGATCAAGTGAGTCTAAATCAGGCAAAAGCAGTACTTTCAACAGTAAAAGCTTTTGTAAAATGGCTTGATGAAAGATATAAAACAGAGCAGGTGTCTATTTTCAAAACCGTATTAGCTCAGAATGAACAACATCTTTATAACACCATTCAGTTTTTTGATTACTATGTACCATTTTCTGCACGGAGATCTCGTGCCAAGTCAGCAAAAAAAGGGTTTAAAGTAAAGCCGGAGCTTTCTTCTTTTGAAGGTAAAGTTGAAGGACTATTTAAGGTGAAGCAAAAAAATGGTTCCATTATAAAAATCGAGACAATAATGAATGATAAAGCTGACATGTTTGAAGTAACGATTCCAGCTGAAATTTTAGAACTTGTTCATGAGGAAATGGTTGTAATTGGAAGTATTGAAGAAGATCACAGCTATCGCTGGAAAATTAGTGATCTAAAGCGTGTATATCTTAGTGGTGCACGGAAGTATATGTAATACGAAAAATAAAAAATCTCTACAGTTTTCTTAGACGGAAAAGATGGTATTCTCATATAAAGCATTTATTAAACCATACATTGGCTCAAAATGTATGGTTTCTTTGTTTTCTAAAGAAGCAATCGGTCATTCAATAAGATGGATGATATATCAAATACAATAAGGAGAGGGGATTTGTCTCAACTTCTTTCATTTGTTAGTAATTTGTAACAATTTTTAGGGTGTAAATTTTACCAGTTAGGTAAGAATAATGTTATCGTTAAAAAAGGAGTGAATAAAATGGAAGTAAATATGAGTTCAAACGAGGTTATTTCCCAAATTAGTCAACTTCATAAGAGCGGTGAGCCTTTAAACAAAAAGAAAGTAAAAAAAGCCTATCCAGAATTAATGCGAAGTGCGCTTTACTATTTTCCGGATTGGGATCATGCATTGTCTGAAAGTGGAGTAGAATAGGAAAAGAGAAGCAGTTCATTAAGGTTCTAATGAACTGCTTCTCTTTTATCATATATAGCGAAATATAATAAAATAATTTTCAATAAAGAGTATTGTTTTTTGGACTAGTCATATGGCACAATGGGGGTAATTCATTTTTATTATAAGATAAGGAAGATTATATGCTGAACTTATTGCTTATTTTTGTGCTGCAAGTTGTATATATTGCTTTAAATACATTACGGATTGTATTTGTCGTAAAAAATATTATGACTTTAGCGTCATTACTTGGGTTTCTTGAAATGCTTGTGTATGTATTTGGACTTGGCATTGTTTTAAATAATCCAACTCTTCTTGGAATGATTATTTATGCACTTGGTTTTGCAGCTGGAATATATGTTGGTGGGTATATTGAACAAAAGCTTGCTATTGGCTATATTACAGTTTCTGTTAACATTCCCAATAAAAATTATGAGCTTATTGAATGTTTGCGAAATGAAGGATTTGGGGTCACTGTGTTTAACGGAGAAGGAAGAGACAGTATTCGTTATCATTTGAAAATTTTAGCAAAGCGAAGTCGTGAAGAGGTCTTATTAAAATTAATTGACGATCATGAACCACGCGCATTTATTATTTCCTATGAACCGCGGAAATTTAAAGGCGGTTTTTTATTAAAAGTGATGAAAAAACGAATGAAAAAACAGCAAACTTACTAATAAAAAATAAAATTCTCTGCTAATTAGCAGAGAATTTTATTTTTTATTGGAAATTACTTATTTAACCTTGAATTTCTATGTGAATTTTGTGAGAATAAAACAGTCTACTTTTCTATCATGTTTTTACTGTTGAGTTACTAAACCTAAATATTTTAACTTTTTACTAGGATGTTTTTTGGGAATATGTTAAAATGTCCATATATGTATAAAAATGTAATGAAACCTCAGGAGGAATTTGAAATTTGGGGCAAAATATTGATTTAATAGAAGAAATTGAAGCGTTAAGGAAAGAAATGTACGAAGCGTACAGTCAATATGGTAATTTTACAGATCATCGTATTGTGCGCATTAGCCAGCTGTTGGATGAGAAGTTAAATTCTTTGCGGTTTGTCCAATGTAAAGAGAAGGAACTGGTAAATTCGTAATTACTCTGCTGAGCATGTATTCGGAAATAATATACATGTTTATAAAGAAATTATGATCATACTAGTTCCTTTTCTAATTTTACAATTTTAACTTTTATAATAATTATTTAATGGATTAATCATTATTATTTTAAAACTGTTTCTTTTTTTATATCTATTTAAAAGAAGTTTCAGGCTTAGAATGATCAAAAATCACTTCTGTTTTTTTAGTAAACGGATCATAAAATCCATCAATTGAAAGCGTACCTTCAAAATCTTCTTTTGTCCAACGAGACATAAATCCTTCCCAACCGTCTTCAGCTTGTGAATATTCCTTTTTCCATCCGTATTTTGGGAGTTCAGTAAGATAATAATGATAAATTTCTTTCCACTTTTCTCCTTTAGCGATGTATTTTGATTCTTCTGGTTTTAATTCCGAATATAAAGGAATACTATCATTTTTTTCAGGAATAATACTCATTCCTGCATATGTACTATCTATTAGCGAATGATAGGTAATTAAAACTCCAACTAAAAGTAGTAACGGAATGCTAATTTTCATTAAAAAGACTTTTTTCATCGTTTTCACCCTAGTTCTTTTGTCTTAATTTTAGCCACTAAAATATAGTAACAAAAGCATTTTATAATTTCAAAACATTCTTTTAGAATGTTAAATAAATGTAATATAAGTGTTAAAATATAAAAGAAATTACATATATAGGATTTGTTTTTTAAAAGATTACTAGAAAAGGGAGAACAATCATTTTCTAGTAATACCTAATGCGTTCTAATAGAACCTTCTTTTTCATAAACTAGTTTAGATGGACAAAGAGGGGGAGTTGGGATGGAATGGAATGGCTAATTTTAGCTGTGCTTGTTATTGTTGTATTAATTGGTGTTGTTCAATCGGCTTCAAAAGGAAAAAAGAGCAGCGGTTCTCATCATGATCGCCTTGATGATGATTGGCAGGATGATGATAAAAATGAGGATTATCCTGAGTTTTCAAATGATGATGACTAATAAAAATAGTAAAAAAACACCTTTTCAAAGGCGTTTTTTTTTACTATTTCCATTGAAATTTTTTACCGCAAAATGGAATAAATATTAATTTCGTTTGCCCTAATTCAATGACATCATAGGGCTGCAATTCTTCTGGATTAATTACTTCTTCATCATTTAAATAAACTAACCCTCGACTATCACCTGGATAAATACGGAAGTTTTGCTTTTTAGGGCTGTAGCTCACAATTGCATGGTTTTCTCTAGAGATTGACTCATCGCCTGTAATGGCAATATCCATTTTATCAGAACGTCCAATAAAGTTTCTTTCACTATGAATACGAAAATCACGCCCTTTTTGGGCACCCTCAATACAGATTAGCCATCCAACGACAGGATCTATACCGAGATTTTTGCGAACAATACCAATCGTTTTGTTTGAATCATTTTGGGAAGGTGGACTAGGCACTTTAGCTTGTGTTTTTGGGAAGTCTACTTGCTGTTTTGTCATTGTCCGCTCGAAATTCAAGTCAATATTAATGCCGCAATGGGGGCAAGAGCTATGTTTTGAAACTTCATAATAGTGCCCTTTAGAACAGCGCTCCATAATTTATTCTCCTTTCACTTTCGTATCGTAAATTTTCCATGGAAACAGTGAATCCTCTGTCATTTTTAATGTATGAATGAGTGTATTAGTTGATTGATAGGTTTGTGAGCCATCATCATAGTGAAGGTGTTGGAGAACTTCCACAGTTGCACTCTCGCCGTTAATTGCAATGTTTTGAATTGTTTCAATTTCAAGTTTAATATTGTTGTAGGCTGCAAAAAATTCTTGCAGAAATTGTTCGGTTTCTTTATTAATGCCATCTGGTTCAGCAATTGTACTCATATAACCGGGAAGATCTTCACGCTCAAAAGAAATCGCGTTCGCATAAATTGTAATCATTATTTCATCTTCATTAGAAGTAGTGGTATTAGTAGGATTGGAAGTATTTTCATTTAACAGTTGTTTAATTTCATTAAAATGAGGGTGCGTAACACCGGCGTTTTCTAATGCTGTAAAATCTTCTAGAAAAAATTCCTTAAATGGTTTTCCGTTATCAAATAACTCGTCTTTGTATTCTAAATACAGCTGTTTTGCTTTCTCAAATTGGTTATTAAGAAGATAACCATGAGCAAGATTGGCATACATCCATTTTTGATTAGAATCAATGGAAAGTCCTTTTTCTGCTGTATCAATTGCTTCTTTCGGGTAGTTGTTTAGCAAATATGTCCAAGAAAGATTGCCATAAGAAATAGCTAGTTCTGTTTGGTTGCTGTTAAATACAGGATCTTTTTCCGCTAAATCATTTAAAATAGCAACACTTTTTATATTATCTTGAAGGGCATAAGAATAATAACCGAGCTCCTCTTTTAAAATTCCGACAGTTCGGGCAAGAACCCCTTCAGCAAATTGGGCATCAAAGTCACCATTATATTTCACGAGTTCTGCTGCCATATCCCGTGCTTGAATATAAGCTTTAAGGGAACCTTCTTTGTTATTTTGCTCATAAAGGGCAGCCCCTTGATCCCAATATTTGTTAATGATAGCCAATTGTTCTGTTTGAATTATTGCAAGATCAACAGGCAGTTCAATTCCTTTACTTATTGTTAGATCAACTGTATCGTTTTTATTTGCAATTGTTTCAGGTTCCATTGATTGATTAATTATTAAACCTTTATCAATAAAAGAATTCTCTTCATAATGAATACTGCCAATTTTAAATCCAGCATTTGTAATAAAAGTTTTTGCATCATCTTCTGTTTTATCTAAAACATTTGGAACTGTTAATTTTTTAGAAGAGCTCTCATTGCTTGTTTGTGTAAGAACAGCGGTCGTGCCGTTTATAGATTCTTCTGTTACAGGGTCAATGTCTTCGTTAAAAATACCGATAAGCAGAATCACTCCCAAAATTCCTGCTGTAATAACACCGAGAGTACCAATTGAAAGAACCCCAATAAGCCAGACTGGAAATCGTTTTTTAGCAGTTGGTTCTTTTTTTTCTAATGGTGTAGAAGGAGGGCGAATAGATTCAGCATGGGCGAGTTGTTCCTTAGTTGATAATGAGAATGCTTGTTGAAACTCAGCGATACTCTGAAAGCGATTAGCAGCTTTGACAGAAAGAGCTTTCATTAAAGCGTTCTCTGCTTCTAGTGGGATAGAAACATCAAATACAGAAGGTGGTTCAATTATATCCTCCTCTAAACGATCGAGAGACTCAGGTGGTGTTTTTCCAACAATCGCACGGTATATTGTTGCGGCAACAGCGTAAATATCTGTCCAAGGCCCTTGTTTACCTTTGCTTCGATATTGTTCTTCAGGAGCATAACCTGGTTTTAAAATAACTGAAATACTAGTGTTGAAGTCATTCATAGCGTGACGTGCTGCACCGAAATCAAGAATTTTTATTTGCCCTTCTTTTGTAATATAAATATTATCAGGACTAATATCACGATGGAGAGTTCCGTATGTATGAACTTCTCTTAATGCATCCATAACAGGCATCATAATTTTTAGGGCAGTTTCAAATGAAATTGTTCCTCCCTGTTGTTCTAAATATTGTTTAAAATCAATTCCTTCTAAATAATACATGACAAGATAAGCTGTTCCATTTTCTTTAAAAAAATCTCGTACCCCTACAATGCCGGGATGATTACTAAATTGTGCTAAAATCTTTGCTTCATCCAAAAATTTATTTAAACCGTGATCAAAGTGCGTTTCAAGTTCCCAAGTATAAATGGATACAGTTGCTTGATCGCTCCCTCGTGTTGCGAAATTGCGCGGCATATATTCTTTTATAGCAAGCTTCATTTCTAAATGAACATCCCAAGCTAAATAGGTAATGCCAAATCCACCGTGCCCAAGGACTCTTCCAAGGATATATTTATCATGTAAAATAGTTCCAGGAGGCAGGTGTTGAGGCGACTCTTGCATTGTGCCTTGTTCCCATCCACAAACAGGACAAACTTTTTCCATGCCTTTGTCGATCATACATCCCATACATAAGTGGTCAAATTCCGACATGCTCCTCACCTCTTTCCGCTATAAAAATTGCAATAGCAGTATAGTTGTCATGCTTTTTTGAAACCCGTGGTAAAAGAATGTCCTGCATGAAGGTAAGCCATTGTTGGGGAGTTTTTGCTTTTAATAACGTATGTTCCATTTCTTTTTCAGTCACATACTCCCAAAATCCATCTGTGCAAAGAAGAAAAGCGTCATCATTATGAAGGGAAACTGAGTCAGTTATAATAGATGGCTTTAACTGTTTTTCCATGCCAAGTGCCTGTAGGAGGCGGCTGCGATCTTCGTGAAAGCGAATCTCCTCTTGGTTAATTTCACCGATATTGACAAGGGTTTGACAAAGACTGTGATCTTTTGTTTGTGACTGAATGATGCTGTTTTTAAAATGATAAAGCCTTGAATCCCCGATATGTCCCCATCGGGCTTTTTCGTTTTCAATCGTTAAAATAGTAATGGTTGTTCGAAATGAAAAAGGGGAATGCTGGTTTTGTTGAAGCTTCAGCAGATTATGGTGTGCTTCGTTTATACAATTAGGGAGACTTTCGTTTGAAAGGGAGGGATTTTTTTTGAACGTACTAAGTATTGTATGAGCAGCTGTTTTAGAAGCTGTTTCTCCTCCCTTATGACCGCCAAGGCCGTCGGCAACAACCCAACAGCCTCCTGTTTCGGTTAAGCAATAATCAGCAAAATCTTCATTGTTTTTTCGACCACCTTGATTTGATAATAAAGCTGTTATCATCTTCATTGTTGTTTTTCCAATCTTACTTCAAACATTTGTTCAGGAGTTACTAAATAAAAGCGGTCTCCGGATTTAAGTTGATACCCTCTATCTGTTGAAAAACGCTCTCCTGAACGAAGAAAAGTTCCGTTATAAGAATGATCTTCTACAAAGAATGTTTCACTGGATGCTTCAAACCTAACCGTACAATGTGTTCGGCTAATATCATCTTGAGAGAGTGGATAAACAAGCTGACATGTATTTGGATCACGCCCAATCATTGTTGTGTTTTCTATTCTAATTGTCATGCCAGCAAAATATCCTGAAATCCCTACAAGAATAGGCTTTTTTACTGCTGGAGGAGCCTGAGAAGGAAGTGGATTAGCGTTTTTTTGTTTTTTATTGCCTTTCATAATAAATAATAGTAATACAACAATAAGAATTAAGAATAAAAGGCTCCCGCCAACTAAAAGGAGAATCCACAGCCACCCAAAAGAATGACTTTCATTATTATTAGGCTCGGTATGAGGGATTTCGAGATTAGAGGCTAGTTGATAAGGGATACCTCGAGAATCGAGAAGGGGAATGAGTTCATTGATTTGAACGGCCCCGTTAATTCCCGAGACGCCTTGAACACCAAACGTATTAATGCCAATAACATAACCATCTTTGTTAACAAGCGGACCGCCGGAATTTCCACCGCTAATATTTGCATCGATTTGAAAAATCTTCCGACCGCCTTCTTCGGAAATTTTACTTACAATTCCCCTTGTAATGGTAACATCACCAGCTTCTCCTGAAGGGGTGTCGTCAATTAAATCTGCAGCACCAGGAAAGCCCAATGCATATACTTCTTCACTCGGCTTTACTGTTTCGCTTGGTGCAAGAGCAACAGGAGGCCGTTTGTATAAATCTTCGCTTAGCTTTAAAACAGTAATATCTTTAACACGGTCAAATGCTACGACTTCAGCAGGTATTTGATCTTCTTTTGAAAGTAAAATCGTCACACCGTTCATGTTTGGTTCTACAACATGGTAGTTTGTTACAATATATTGGACAGGCTCATTTGTACCAATGGCAAAACCAGAACCAGTATAATATTGTCCTGTTCCATCATTGGTAAAACAAAGAATTCGTACTACACTATGAACAAGTTCATCAATTTCTTTTGTTTGTGCAGAATGCGGTTTGAAGAGAAACATCGCTAACAGCCCGAGAACAATCAACAACGTAACACGCCATAATGATTTTTGATAAACTTGTATTTTCACAGCCTAATTCCTCCTATGATGTTTGATAACCTAAAATTGCTGCTGTGACATTATCCTGCTTAGGGTGCTGCTTTCTAAGAACAGATTGAAGCAGTTTATCTGCAGCTTCTTGAGGGTTGAAATGAAGATGATTAATCATCTCTAATTCAGTCAGTCTTCCATATAACCCGTCACTGCATAACATAACACGGTCTTCAGGTAGAAGGATAAGAGGGGTATGCTGCCGATCAATTTCAGGAATGGTCTCTAAGCCTAGAAAGCTTGTTAAATAATTTCGTTCAGGGTGATTGGCAGCTTCCTCAGTTGTTATTTCCCCATCTGCTGCTTTTTGGTCTAATTTCGTTCCATAAATATGATCTTTTGTTAGCTGTGTAAGGTTTTGTTGGCGATAAAGATAAATTCGGCTGTCACCAGCAGAGCGCCAGTAAAGATATTGATCTTTTATCACTGCGGCAATGAGTGTAGTACCCATTTGACCTTGAAGTTCTTTTTGGAGGGAGAGTTCATATACCGCTTTATTAGCAGTATATAATGCATCATCTAACCGCTCTTCAATGGTTTCAAAAGTAGAATTTAAGTACGTATAAAGGAAGGTTTGCACTGCTGTTTGACTTGCCTCACGTCCGCCGCTCAGCCCCCCCATTCCATCTGCTACTATACTTAAAACACCAAATTTCTTAATTGTTTCATAATCAGTTAGGTCTGAAAATGCAAAGGCATCTTGTTGTTCAGTTCGTGCTCCAATATGTTGAGCGTTTCCGGGCGTAATGAAAGCAGCGGCTTTTTTGTCATGTTGATTACTAGAGCTGGTACGTATTCTTCTCCACCTCATTAAACTAAATAGAAGCACAACAGCAAGAGCTAAAATCACGTAGAAAGAAAGAGGGGTTTTTTGAATAAATGATTGAAACCGTTCGAGTGTAGACAGATGGATAGGAGTTAATTCACTTGCTGCACAAGAGAATGCAGAAGAAGTATAGAGAAAAACTGTAAATAAACTTATTGTTTTGAACTTCATCAGTCTCCTTCTTTCTTATTAGTGGTTTGGCGTTAAAATTATTCTTTCTCAATTTATGCCTTAGAAGAGGAAATTAGCCCTGTAAATATGGAAGATAAAAACTTCTTAGCATTTCGTTTAATTGAGATAATAACACGAGTATGAAGAAACATAACATAACTGCAGATGAACATTTCATTTGGAAAGATTTAATTGGTTTTAACAGTAGGAAAGTTAAAAGAGTCCCCCAAAAAACTAGTGTCAAGATAAGTAAACTGGAAATTAGAATATAAGACATTAAATGAAAATAGGTCAGACTTCCTAAGCAAAATGCCAAAGTGAAGGGGATGAAAGCTTCTCTTTTTTTATATAAAATGCGCCGCTCTTTTAGAGATTGATTATTAAAATTAAGCATAGGGATAAGAAAGAAGGGAAGCATGACGCCAAAAGGAATTCCAGTTGTAAGACGGAGAAGATTGCTGCTTTCACGTAAGTTCATATATGAAGTAAGTCCATCTAAGGCAATAGGGACTGTGAGAAGTAAAAGAATAAAGCTGTTTTTTATGGTTGGTATTTGATTTGCTTTATATTTCTTAAAAAGGCATAGATATAAAAGTGTACTGAATAAACCGATTAAAATTCCAGTGTCACGAGCACAAAGGGGGAGATAGCTGTTGTTTATAAGAAAGGTTCGCTCCGGAAGTTGATGACAAATAGCTCGACCAAAAAAAGAAAATAACGCGCTTATATACATATTGCTCTCCTTTTAGATTTTTAAAATGAGATTGACTAATAAGAAAAGGAGAAGACCCTACCTAATAAGTCAACCTCATTCAAAATTTTCTATTAATAGCTGCTAAATAGGGCAGGTAAAAGCGATGCGGCAAACCAACAAATACAGCTTAAGACTATGGAAACAATTCCGATAATTAAACATATTTTCCCTGTTTGTTTCTTTTCTTCATTTTCATCATTTAACCATATGATTCCAACAATAATACCGACGATTGGAATAAAAAAAGATAAAATGTACAGCAGTGCCTTTATTCCCCCTGACAATTTATACACCTCCCCTGTTAAAAAGACAATGGAAGAAATCATTGAAATATTTTTATTCATAAGAAAGGATTTCTATGAATGGGTTTTATAATTTAAGGGCGGCTGAAGAAAGTTTTAAAGTGGAGAAGGAAAGGAGGAATAAAAAAGCACTCGACGAATATTTAAGCCGAGCGCTTTTAATATACTTTTATCCATGTTGAAAAATTTTCTTTTCATCTTTAAAACGCAGAAAGGAAGGAGCCCACCAGTTCCAATCTCCAAGAAGTTTCATAAGAGAAGGCACTAAGACCATCCGAACAATCGTCGCATCAATAAAAATAGACAGCGCAATTGCAATGCCCATTTGTTTAACAGGAACAACTCCTGTAAATGCGAATGCGCCAGTAATAACGATCATAATGGCAGCAGCAGAAGAAATAATTTTACTTGTTGAGGTAAGTCCTTCTAACGTTGCCTTGTCATTGTCTTTTGTTTGTTGATACACTTCATGAATTCTAGAAATAAGAAAAACTTCATAGTCCATTGATAATCCAAATACAATTCCGAATGTAAAGATCGGAATCATTAGGGCGATGCTTGTTGGTTCAATACCAAAGTGTCCTCCTTGAAACAGCCAAACGACAATCCCAAATGTTGCTGATAAACTCATGATATTCATTAAAATTGCTTTTAATGGAATAAGAACAGAACGAAAAGCAAGCAGCAAAATCACATATGTTGAACTTAGAACAAGAAGAAGGACATAGCCAATTTTTTGATAAACTTCATCAAAAATTTCTTGATTAAATTTTGCTTGGCCGCCTACTTGAAGCGTAAAATTATTATAATTTCCATTCCAGTCTTTCACCCAATTTTGTGTGCGATTTGACATATGATCCGCATCTAAATAAACAGTTAAAAGCATTTTTTTATCGGTAGTTAATGCTTCAATTAGCGGAAGAAACTGCTGTTTAGATGATTCATTGTGATAAAGTTCCCAAAAGGAATCTGCATTTAAATTTGAAAGTGAAAATACTGAATCAACCTTTGAAACAAGTGGGTCAGCACTAAGTTCTTCTGTTAATTTTTCAAGATGTTGTAATGTATCTTTTTCTAAAAAGTTTGCATTTGTATTTACAATGATTGGTACTTTTGTTGTATTTTTTTCCATGAATGCTTTTTTATACGTATCAAACGCTGTTCTTGATTCATAACTTTTTGGAAGTGCGTCTGCTTCTGGAATTGTGACGTTCATATCTTTAACAGGAAGTATACCAATCATTAGAAGAACAAAGGCTGAAAGAGCCATAAGAACAGGTCTTTTCATAACAAACTTAGCAAAGCGGTGCCATGGACTTACTTTTGAAGTATTTTGTTTTAAAATCATTAGCTGATTAATTGTTTTACCGATTATTCCAAGTAACGCTGGTAAGAATGTAATGGCCGTAACCACTGATAATACCACAACAAACATGCCGCCAATGGCAACCGTTTTGAAAATATCAATATCAATTAAAAGCATACCTGCTAAACCTAAAAAGACGCATAATCCTGAAAAGATAATCGACCTGCCAGCCGTTTGAACAGTAATAACAACGGCATTTTGAGTCGTCTTTGTTTCAAGTTCTTCACGAAAACGATTAATAAAAAGTAAAGCAAAATCGATTCCTAATGCAAGGCCTACCATTGGAACCACATTTAATACGAAAATAGAAAGATTTAAAGAGGAACTTATAAAATAAAGAAGTCCCATCGTGCTTACAACACTTATGATTCCAATAAAAAGAGGAATAACCGCGGCGACAAGTCCACCAAAGGCAAACAGCAGCACAATGAGAGCAATTGGAAGACCAATCAGTTCAGCGCGCTTTAAGTCATGTTGACTGGCCATGTTCATATCTTCTTCAATAACCGGTCCTCCTGTTAGACTAATGTTAATAAATTCATCATTAGCTAATTTATTGCGAACTTTTTCAATGTTTTGAGCGGATTTTTGGCCATTTTCGTCAAAAGAAATAGCGGCATATGCGGCGTTTTGTTTAATGCCTTCGCCTGTCTCAAAGGATGATGAAATCATTGAAAAACCTTCAAGTTCTGTTAATCTTTCTAGTGTGTTATTCATGGATGTTTTTAGCTGTTCATCGCTTGTTTCCGAGGTTTTCTTTTCAAAAACAAGAAGCATTGTATGAGCGGGAACATTAAAATCATTCTTTAAAATCTTTTCAACTTCTGCGTAAGTACCTTCTGTTTCAAATCCGCTTCCATGCAGGGCAGAAGGAAGCTTAAAAGCAAATATCCCAAGAACGATGGCTGTAATTAACCATGAGAGTAGGATTGCTTTTCGAAAGCGGTACATAAATATTCCAAGCTTTTTCACTATTCTCTCTCACCTCATTAAAATTTGAAACTTCCATTACGCTCTTCATTATACATTTTTTAACACTATAAATACTAGAATAATGATGTGTCAATTTAAAGAAAAAGAGACAAGCAGAAGTATGGTGCACCCCAAAAGTTAGAGTGAAATTCTAATCTTTTGGGGTGCTTATTTTGGCTAAGAAATATAGTGATGAATTAAAGTTAATGGTGGTTAAAGAGTATCAAGAAGGAAAGTTAGGAATTAG
>NZ_QOCW01000013.1 GCF_003318295.1 Bacillus taeanensis | reverse complement strand
CGAAGGGATCAGTTAGTTTCACGCGCTCGACTTGCATGTATTAGGCACGCCGCCAGCGTTCGTCCTGAGCCAGGATCAAACTCTCAAATTAAGTTTGAATTGCTCAATAGTTGTTGTCGAAAGAATTGCTTCTTTCGGGATATTGCATAAATTCGCTTGGCGTTTTGTTCAGTTTTCAAAGAACATTTGATGTCGTTTTATCAGCGACTTTAATATCATATCATTCATATTTTCTTCTGTCAACATCTTTTTTTGAACATTTTTTGAAAATTCGTTGTTCCGAAGTGACGTATATAAATATACCATCTCTATTTATATTGCGCAAGTGTTTTTTTGATTTTTTTAAAAAAATTTATATCCTTATCCTACTTGTAATAGGAATAGGAAAACGAGAGTCTGCCTCAGCATGCTCTCGCCCTTTTACCCTTCTTATTCTTCTCGATCCTCTTGTTCTTCTAAGTCTGATAGTGCTTCTTTTTCACTATCTTCTATTATTTCATTTTCTAACTCTTTATTTTCCAGCTCTTCGTTGTCAAGGTCCTCTTCATCTTCAGGCGCTACTTTTGCAACAGTGGCAACTTGTTCGCCATCTCCTAAACGAATAACACGAACTCCTTGTGTGTTTCTCCCCATTTGCGAAATTTCCTTCACACTTGTCCGAATTACGACACCACTTACTGTAATAATCATTAAATCTTCATCCGTGTTTACCGTATTAAGAGAGATAATATTACCATTTCGTTCTGTGATATTACATGTGCGAATTCCTTTACCGCCTCGACTTTGCACCCGATACTCTTCCATTGAAGTTCGTTTTCCATAGCCGTTTTCCGTTACAATTAATACGTCTTGGTCTTCTTCTAGAATACCAATCCCAATTACTTCATCATCTTCCTGAAGGTTAATTCCTTTTACACCTGTTGCTGTTCTTCCCATAGAACGTACATCTGTTTCATGGAAGCGAATCGCCATACCTTTTTTTGTTCCAATAATCATTTCTTTATCGCCATCTGTTAAACGAACAGCAATTAATTCATCATCTTCCCGGAAATTAATTGCGATTAGTCCGCCTTTTCGGATGTTTGCAAAATCTGAAAGGGTAGAACGCTTTGTTACACCTTGTTTTGTAACAAAGAATAAATGCCAGTCATCAACAAACTCTTCTACAGGAATCACTGCGGTAATGTATTCATCTTTTTCGATTTGCAATAAGTTAATAATTGGAATTCCTTTTGCTGTTCGACTAAGCTCAGGAATTTCATAACCTTTTAATCGATAAACTTTTCCTTTGTTTGTAAAGAAAAGAATCGTATCATGCGTCATCGTTGTGAAGAGATGTTCAACAAAATCTCCGTCATTTGTGCCCATTCCCTGTACGCCTCGTCCTCCACGCTTTTGGATTCGATACGTATCAATTGGAAGGCGTTTAATATAGCCATTATGCGTCATTGTAATCACAATATTTTGCTTTGGAATAAGGTCTTCATCTTCAATCATGTTCATTCCAATAGTAATTTCTGTACGACGCTCATCAGCAAATCTTTCTTTTACTTCAAGAAGCTCTTCACGAATAATTTCGAGAACTTTTTCTTCATCAGCTAATATGGCTTTTAATTCGGCAATCAATTTAACAAGTTCTTGGTATTCATTTTCAATTTTATCACGCTCTAAACCTGTTAAGCGCTGCAGACGCATATCTAAAATAGCCTGTGCTTGTTCATGAGATAACGAAAATGTTGTAATTAAGCCTTCACGTGCAATATCTGTTGTTTGTGAATTTCTAATTAACGCGATAACTTCATCTAAATGATCAAGCGCAATGCGCAGCCCTTCTAAAATATGAGCGCGTGCTTCAGCTTTTTTGAGCTCGTACATCGTTCTGCGGCGAATCACTACTTTTTGATGTTCTAAATAATGATATAAACACTCTTTTAAATTTAAAACTTTAGGCTGACCATCTACAAGAGCTAGCAGATTAATGCCAAAACTTGTTTGTAGGGCTGTATGTTTATATAAATTGTTAAGAAGCACATTTGCATTTACATCGCGGCGAAGTTCAATCACAATTCGCATCCCATTACGGTCGGATTCATCGCGTAAATCTGTAATTCCTTCAAGACGCTTTTCGCGAACAAGTTCTGCGATTTTCTCAATTAGTTTCGCTTTGTTCACTTGATAAGGAAGCTCTGTTACAACAATTCGAGTTTTACCATTGTCTTGCTCCTGAATTTCCGCCTTTGCACGAATAATAATAGAGCCCCGACCTGTGCTGTATGCTTTTCGAATCCCTTCACGTCCAAGTATTTCCCCTGCTGTTGGGAAATCTGGACCCGGAATATATTCCATTAATTCAGGGATACTAAGATCAGCGTCTTTACTTAATGCTAATACTCCATCAATCACTTCTCCGAGATGATGCGGCGGAATATTTGTCGCCATTCCAACTGCAATTCCTGATGCCCCGTTTACAAGAAGATTTGGAAAACGAGCAGGCATGACAATTGGTTCACGTTCTGATCCGTCATAGTTGTCTTGATAATCGATTGTATCTTTATTAATATCACGAACTATTTCCATTGAGATTTTAGACATTCTCGCTTCTGTATAACGCATCGCAGCCGCTGCATCCCCATCAATAGAACCAAAGTTACCATGGCCATCTACAAGCATGTGACGATAGTTAAAATCTTGAGCCATACGTACCATTGTCTCATATACAGCTGAATCACCGTGTGGGTGATATTTACCAATAACTTCACCAACAATACGTGCAGACTTTTTATATGCTTTATCTGCTGTCATGCCTAATTCATTCATTGCGTAAAGAACACGTCGATGAACAGGCTTTAGACCATCACGTACATCTGGTAAAGCACGACTAACGATAACACTCATCGCATAATCCATAAACGAGGTACGCATCTCTTGGCTAATATTAATTTCTTTCACTCTTGGATTTTGGATATCCGACATGCCGTAAACCTCCATCTTTCATTCATTAAAGTTAGAAAAACCCGGTTTGCAGTTAGGTAAACTGCTCACCAAAGTTTTTCTCATACTTTCATTTCTTATTTTCTTTCACATTAAATATCTAGATTTTTGACATAGTGAGCATTTTCTTGGATGAAGTTTCGGCGCGGCTCCACTTTATCACCCATTAAAATCTCAAATGTTTCATCTGCTTCAATCGCATCTTCTAAACTAACTTGTAATGTTGTTCGTGATTCAGGATCCATTGTTGTTTCCCAAAGCTGGGTTGGATTCATTTCCCCTAAACCTTTGTAACGCTGTACACTAGGTTTTGGAGACTGCGGCAGCTCTTTCATTAACTGTTCCATTTCACGATCATTATACGCATAAAGAACTTTTTTACCCTGCTGCACCTTATAAAGAGGAGGTTGGGCAATATAAACATAACCATTTTCCAACAGCGGACGCATATAACGATAGAAAAATGTTAATAACAATGTCCGAATATGAGCGCCGTCTACATCAGCATCCGTCATAATAATGATTTTATGATAACGAGCTTTTGTAATGTCAAAATCTTCGCCCACTCCCGTACCAAGCGCTGTAATAATGGCACGAATTTCATTGTTTGATAAAATTTTATCAAGCCTTGCTTTTTCAACATTAATAATTTTACCTCGAAGCGGCAGGATTGCTTGGAAATGACGGTCTCTTCCCTGCTTGGCTGATCCACCGGCAGAGTCACCCTCAACAATATAAATCTCCGAAATAGTCGGGTCTTTTGACGAACAATCAGCAAGTTTACCTGGAAGAGAACTTACTTCTAATGCACTTTTACGCCGTGTTAACTCACGTGCTTTTTTTGCTGCCATGCGGGCACGCGAAGCCATAATTCCCTTTTCGACAACTTTCTTTCCGTCTTGGGGATTTTCAAACAAATACTTTGAAAACTCTTCGCCAAAAACAGATTCGGTAATCGTTCTTGCTTCTGCGTTCCCTAATTTCGTTTTCGTTTGTCCCTCAAATTGCGGATCCGGATGCTTAATCGAAATAATCGCTGTTAATCCTTCACGAACATCATCACCAGTTAAATTTGGATCACTTTCTTTAAAAAGGTTATTTTTTCGCGCATAATCATTAATAACCCTTGTTAAGGCTGTTTTAAAGCCGAATTCATGTGTACCGCCTTCATGGGTTTTAATGTTATTTGCAAACGAATAAATGTGGCTTGCATAGCTGTCATTATATTGAACAGCAATCTCAACAGAAATGCCGTCTTTTTCCCCTAAAACAAAAATCGGCTCCTCATGCAGCACTTCACGAGAACGATTTAAATGCTCTACATAAGATTTAATACCGCCCTCATAGCAATATTCAAAGCGTTTCTCTTCAACACGCTTATCTTCAGAAATAATCGTTAAGCCGCGATTTAAAAAGGCGAGCTCACGGAGACGGTGATTTAAAATATCAAAATCATATTCTATTGTTTCGTGGAAAATTTCTGTATCTGGAATAAAGTGAATCGTTGTACCTGTTTGATCCGTTTCTCCAATCACTTCTAAATCCCCTTGAGGAACACCGCGCGCAAAAACTTGGTAATAGACTTTTCCATCGCGGTGAACGGTAACTTCCAGCTTACTTGAAAGAGCATTTACAACGGAAGCACCTACCCCGTGAAGTCCACCGGAAACTTTATAACCGCCGCCGCCAAATTTACCGCCTGCATGAAGAACGGTCATAATCACTTCAACGGCAGGACGTCCCATTTTTTCATGAATCCCTACTGGAATCCCTCGTCCGTTATCTGAAACGGTAATGCTGTTATCTTTTTCAACTGTTACGTTAATTGTCGTACAATAACCTGCTAATGCTTCATCAATACTGTTATCAACAATTTCCCATACAAGGTGATGCAGGCCTCTTACATCGGTGGAACCAATATACATTCCTGGACGTTTTCGCACTGCTTCAAGACCTTCTAAAACTTGAATTTGACTTTCATCATATGTTTGTTGTTCAAATGGTTCTGTCGTCATTTTTTCACCTACACTTCTCTCTCAATATCAGACAAGCTTAATTTTCAACATCCTCTAAAGGTTCAAACCCTGCCACCATTTGTGCCCTGCGTTTTAACGTAATAGAAGATAGTGGAGATAAATAAATAGTATCGGTTGTTACTACAATCGATTTTGCAATATCCCCGCTAATATCCACAACAAGTCCATCTTTTTTATAACGATCGATAAACTCATTTGTTACTTCAGATGTTGTAAGCAGCTGTCGATCTAAAATTGTCACCACATCACTTGAGCGAATTACAACATCTTCTCCTAAGTGAATAAACATATAGATCACCTCATTTAACTTGTGAAATTTCGCCGTTTACCACTTGATAGGTTGTCGCCCTTTTCAAGGTTTCATGGTGAATGCCGTCCACACTTGTTGTTGTGACAAATGTTTGTACCTTTCCTTGAATCGTATTTAACAGATGAGATTGCCTGTGATCATCAAGTTCTGATAAAACATCGTCTAATAAAAGAATGGGATATTCGCCAACCTCTGATTTAATCAACTCAATTTCAGCAAGCTTTATTGATAAAGCAGTTGTGCGCTGCTGTCCTTGCGAGCCAAACATTTGCACATCTTTCCCATTCACTAAAAAACCGAGATCATCCCGGTGCGGTCCTGCTAGTGTAACACCGCGGTCAATCTCCTTATCTTTTATTTTATCAAACTTTTTCTCAAGCATTTCTATTATTTTCGACAAATCCATCTCCTCTGATACATCTAAAGAGGGAAGGTATTGTACATTTAATGTTTCAAGCCCACGACTAATTCCTTGATGAATCGGTTCTGCCCACTCTTGGAGCAGCTTTAAGAAGTCAAAGCGCTTTTTAATCACTCTTCCTGCAGCTTCGACTAAACTAGCTGTTAAAACATCAAGCATAAGTAATTTTTCTTTACTTTTATGGCGCTGTAAATCTTTTAAAAGGGAATTACGCTGTTGGAGTATTTTTTGGTATTGGGTTAAATGATGAATATACACAGGATGAACTTGTCCAATTTCCATATCAATAAAACGCCTTCTTATGCCCGGACTTCCCTTAACCAAATTTAAATCTTCTGGGGCAAACATGACAACATTTAAGGCGCCGATATAATCGCTTAATCTTCTTTGTTCAAGCTCATTTAATTTTGCTTTTTTCCCTTTATTTGAAATGACAAGCTGAAGAGATAACGGACCGTTTCGCTTTTTTATCCTACCTTCTATTTTAGCATATTCTTCGTCCCAGCGGATTAATTCTTTATCACGTGATGTACGATGTGACTTTACCATTGCTAATACATAGATGGCTTCCATAACATTTGTTTTCCCTTGGGCATTTTCCCCCAAGATTACATTTACGTTATTTTCAAATGACACTTCTGCTTTTTTATAGTTTCGATAATTTGTTAACGTAATGGTTTCTATATTCAACGAAGCTCCTCCATTCAACGACGAGTCACTACGATTTCCCCAAATTCTTCAACTTGTACAATATCGCCTTTATAAAGCTTACGGCCACGGCGGTTTTCTTCCTCACCGTTCACATGAACAACATATTCAGATAAAAACCATTTCACCATACCGCCTGTTTCAATAACATCAGCACGCTTTAACAGCTGACCAAGTGTAATATATTCCGTTCCAATTGAAATTTTCTTTTGCATTTTATCACCTACTTTCAACTCTTCCCATCCTATCATTTTTTACATAGATCTTTAAATATATATACCTTCAACTTAATTTGTGGACAAACTGTTGATAATAGATTGCTCAATTTCTTCCTAAACAACTTTAATCAGTAATAAAAGAAAGCTATTAGTATGAAAATGGTTGTCATTAAATCACTTAATACTAATAGCTTTCAACTTTTTTAATACGTACGTACCGGTAAAATTAACTGAACAATGGAATCCTCATTAATTGGACGAATTAAGAACGGTCTCATCGCACCTGTAAAACTTACTACAACATCGGCGCTGTCAATGGCTTTCAAAGCATCCATCATGTATTTTGCACTAAAGGAAATTTTTACTTCATCTCCTTCAAAAGATTGCGCCTCTACATGTTCAAATACTTTTCCGATTTCTGGGGAATTGGAGGAAATTTCCATGTTTTTGCTTTCTAAGCTAACGAGCTTTACAACATTATTTCTTCCCTCTCTTGCAAGTAAAGAAGCACGCTCAATTGCTTGTAAAAATTTCTTTGTGGATAACACAACATCTGTTTTACTCTCATCTGGAATTAGCCGTGATGTATCTGGATAATTGCCATCTAATAGACGAGAATAAAACAAAATATTTTTTGCTTTAAATAAAATTTGATTTTCAGTTACCACAATATCAATTAATTCATTACCGTCGTCAATAATTTTCGAAAGCTCGCTCAAGCTTTTGCCTGGAATGACAACATTTGAAAATTTTAAGTCTGCTGTATTGCTTTCAATTGTCGCATGACGCATTGCTAGGCGGTGACTGTCCGTTGCCACACATGTTAATCTGCCATCCTCCATTCGCCAGTTGACACCTGTTAAGATTGGGCGTGTTTCTGATGTAGATACCGCAAATACTGTTTGGCGAATAATTTGTTTTAACAGATCTGCTTGAATACTGAATAAGTTCTCTTCTGCAATTTCAGGTAAGCGCGGGTATTCTTCAGGATCTAATCCATTTAAATTAAATTCAGATGCCCCGGATCGAATTCGTGTGGTAAGGCGTTCTAACACTTCGATTTCTACTTGACTTGCTGGAAGCTTCTTAACAATATCTGCAAAGAAACGAGCTTGAAGGACGATACTTCCCATACGCTGGACTTCAACATATTGCTTGTCATCTTCTTCAATGGGAATAAAGCGCTCAATTGAAATATCAGAATCACTTCCTGTAATCGTAATGCCCTCATCATGAGCAACAATTTTAATCCCCGTTAAAATTGGAATAGTAGTTCTAGACGATACAGCTTTCATTACATCTTGAACACTTTGAACGAGTTGGTCTTTATCAATAACAAAATGCATAATGGTCCTCCTTTATGATTACCGTTAAATTCATTTTAATTGGAACGTTAACTATATAAAATAATGGCCTGTGAATCAATGAAAATTAATCGTTATTATTTATATATTTATTATTAATAAAAGTAATAGTATTAGTAATAAGGGCTGTGGATTTGTGGAAAAGCCTCGAAAAACGTGATGTTTACTAGGTTTTGCATGTGGGTATAATGTGTATAACGTAGTAAAAATGTCCACAAGTTATCCACCGTTATCCACACTACTTGTTTATAATCTGCCCTTTACTTCTTCTACTACTTCATTAATTTGTTGCTTTAATTCAGGATCACTGTTAATAAGTTTTGAGATTTTTTCATGAGCGTGAATGACCGTTGTATGATCGCGTCCTCCAAATTCTTCGCCGATTTTTGGAAGCGAGTAATCGGTAAGCTCTCGCGATAAATACATGGCAATTTGTCGCGGGAATGCAACTGATTTTGTTCGTTTCTTTGCAGGAAAATCTTCAATTTTTACATTGAATTTTTCTCCGACTACTGCTTGAATATTTGGAATTGTAATAACTTTTGGTTTTGAAGATGGAATAATATCTTTTAAGGCCTCTGCTGCTAAATCTGCGTTCATGTCCTGGTTAATTAAAGATGAATAGGCAACAACTCGAATAAGCGCCCCTTCTAATTCTCGAATATTTGTATCAATTTGATTTGCAATATAAAGCATGACTTCATTTGGAATATCTAAGTTTTCAGCTTTGGCTTTTTTACGTAAAATTGCAATTCTAGTTTCGAGATCTGGGGGGGTAATATCTGTAATAAGTCCCCATTCGAAACGTGAGCGAAGCCGATCCTCTAATGTAGGAATTTCTTTAGGAGGCCGGTCACTTGAAATAACAATTTGTTTGCTCTCTTCATGAAGAGCATTAAATGTATGAAAAAACTCTTCCTGTGTTTGTTCTTTTCCTGCTAAAAATTGAATATCATCAATTAACAGCACATCAACATTTCGATACTTATTACGAAAATTGACAGTTTTATTATCACGAATGGAATTAATAAACTCATTCATAAATTTTTCTGAAGATAAGTAAACGACTTTAGCATTTTTATTATGATCAATTACATAATGACCAATTGCATGCATCAAGTGTGTTTTCCCAAGTCCTACCCCTCCATAAATAAATAGGGGATTATAAGCCTTTGCCGGCGCTTCTGCAACAGCAAGTGATGCAGCATGTGCAAAGCGATTTCCTGATCCAATTACAAATGTATCAAAAGTATATTTTGGGTTGAGCATGCTTTTTTGAGCTTCTTCAGATTCAATTGTAATTTTAGGCGGCTTCTTTATTTGTTCAAGCTCCATTTCTTCTTCAAGCTGGTTTGGGGGAATAATAAATTTTACATCAAGTGCTGTTCCCGTAATATCTTGAATCGTATCAGAAATCAGACCGGAATAGCGTGATTCCAACCAGTCTCGTGCAAATTCATTGGGGGCTGTAATAGTTAATGTATCTGCTTCTAATGAATGTGCTGCAGTTGATTTTAGCCATGTTTCAAAACTTGGCTTGCTTAATTTTTTTTCAATTTCCCCTAGTGCTTTGTTCCATAAATCACTGAGATTATTCAACAAGTTTCCCTCCTTCAACAAAAAAATAACAGCCAGGAATCTGCACGCTGCGTACAATGTAGTAAATTAGAACATTGTACAACATTTGTACAACCCGACTATTCATCATAAACCTATTTATTATTCACATAAAAAAAGGATAATAATAATATAGTAGAAAAACGACTTATCGACAGTTTTCACAATATCGCAACTATTATTATCCACAAAAGAAAATACCTGTAAATAAACTTATCCACACCGTGTGGATTACAATACGAAAACCAAAAGTTACTAACGAGAGAAAACACAACTATAATATCAGAATACCCCTTTAATTGCAAGGGGTTTTTAAATTTATCCACAGTAATCATACCCTGTTGATAACCACTTATCCACAAGGTATGATTATGTGCAAAACCTGTAGATAAGTGGTGTGGATAGTCGGAAAAAGAGGAATAAAAGTTATCCACAGAAAAAGAGGGAGAAAGCTGTATAAGGGATTTGTATAAAAAACGCCATTAAGAACAGAAATGCGTTGAAACATTTTAGCGATTGATCCAAAGCATTGTGGAAAAATGGTGGAGAGGTGAGAAAGAACTAAAAAAAGAGGGAAAATGGGGAAGAAAAATTACTCGAAGAAAGACTTGACATTTCCTTATTATTATCAATATAATTAGTAAGACTGCCTTAATAGTAGAACATTTACCTCAGGGAGGTGTAATAGAATGAAACCAACATTCCAACCAAATAACCGTAAACGTAAAAAAGTTCATGGTTTCCGTGCACGCATGAGCACGAAAAATGGACGTAAAGTGTTAGCTCGTCGTCGTCGTAAAGGAAGAAAAGTATTGTCTGCATAATAATAGGCCACTGAATAATCAGTGGTCTTTTTTCACGAAGACGTTTATAATGAGTGAGAATGAGTAAGACTTTCTAAAAGAGTATAATTGTGTAAAAAGAGGCTGCTTCAAACCGAGGCAACCTCTTTTGAAAGATTTTGATTATAATCATGGAGTGTCACAAATGAACAAAAAGTACCGCATTAAGAAAAATGATGAATTTCAAAAGGTATTTAAAGCAGGGAGTTCGTTTGCAAATCGTCAATTTGTTTTATATGTGCTTGATAAACCAGAACAAGATCATTTTCGAATCGGATTATCAGTAAGTAAACGAATTGGAAATGCGGTAACAAGAAACCGTGTAAAGCGGTTAATTCGTGAAGTGTTTTCGCAAATTCAAGATCATTTAGATATGCATAAAGATTATGTTGTGATTGCTAGAAAACCTTCTTCAGATATGGATTTTCATCAAACAAAAAGCAGCCTTATTCATGTTTGTAAAAGGGCGAAAGTTTATCAACAATATCCTGTGAAAAATGTGGATAAGAAATGATGAAGGTTTTTGTCATCAGTTTAATCAAGTTTTACCGTAAATTTATTTCTCCCGTTACTCCCCCTAGCTGTCGATTTTATCCAACATGTTCACAATACGGACTTGAAGCAGTAAGGCGTTTTGGCGCATTAAAAGGGGGATGGCTAACGGTAAAGCGAATCGTTAAATGTCAGCCTTTTCATCGGGGTGGGTTTGATCCTGTTCCGGAGAAGGATGAGTAGAGAGCTGCTTAGAGGGATAACCCTTTGATAATAGAAGAACAAGGTTAAGGAGGATATAGGTGTGAAGAAGAAGCTGGTCACCGCTATTGTGCTTCTTGGATTAATGATGGTAATGGCAGGATGTAGTGAAGTCAATGATCCAATTACATCAGAAAGCGAAGGAATTTGGAATCAGTGGTTTGTTTATCCGCTATCATGGCTTTTAACAGAAGTAGCAGAGTTTTTTAGCGGAAACTATGGATTATCCATTGTTATTGTAACGCTGTTAATTCGCTTTATATTATTACCGTTAATGATTCAACAAACAAGAAGTTCAAAAGCTATGCAGGCACTGCAGCCTGAAATTCAAAAGTTAAGAGAAAAATATAGTTCAAAAGATCAAAAAACACAGCAGCAGCTTCAGCAGGAAACGATGAAGCTTTTCCAACAAAATGGAGTCAATCCATTAGCAGGTTGTTTTCCATTAATTATTCAAATGCCAATCTTACTTGGTTTTTATCATGCTATTATGCGTACACAGGAAATTGCATCTCATAATTTCTTATGGTTTAGTCTTGGACAACCTGACTATGTATTAGCGCTGACTGCCGGTGTGACGACATTTATTCAACAAAAAATTATGATGGGGAATACAGATAATCCAAATCCTCAATTAAAAATGATGCTGTATATTATGCCAGTGATGATTGTTGTTTTCGCTATTAATTTCCCTGCAGCACTTTCATTATATTGGGTTATTGGTAATATCTTTATGATTGCACAAACATACTTTATCGCCAAACCACAGGTAAAAACAGGAGGAGCGAAAAAGTGAGAAAGGTTACGGTAACGGGGAAATCGGTCGAAGAAGCAGTGGTACAGGCATTAAAGCAGTTAAATACAGTGAGAGATCATGTAACGATCAATGTAATGGATGAAGGAAAAAAAGGTTTTTTAGGTTTTGGTGAAAGACCAGCTGTTGTTGAAGTAGCACTAATTCCTGATCCAGTCGAAGAAGCGGCATCTTTTCTTAAAGCAGTTGCTTTTGAAATGGGCGTTTCTCTTTCAATTGAAAGAAGTCGAATTGATCGAGAAGTAATGTTTCGGCTATCAAGTGAAAAAATAGCTTTGTTAATTGGAAAGCGCGGGCAAACATTAAATGCGCTGCAAAGCTTAGTAAATTTAGTGGCCAATCGTTATGCAGACGGTTATATACGTATTACTCTTGATGCTGAAAATTATCGTGAGCGCCGCAAAGAAACATTGGAACAACTAGCAAAGCGCCTGTCACAAAAAGCAATTCGCACAAACCGAAACGTTGTACTTGAACCGATGCCGTCTTTTGAAAGAAAAGTTATCCATGCGTTTTTAAAAGGAATTTCAGGCGTACAAACACGATCTCAAGGGGAAGAACCAAATCGTAATATTGTAATTATTCCCAAGCCTGTTCGTAAAAAATAGTGGATAAAAAATTTTCCTCTTAGGATTTATCCTAAGAGGTTTTTTATGTCCAGCTTTAGGCACCTTATGCTTTTCTTAAAGAGTAAGAAAATATAAATTTGGTGTCTAGCTCCAGCGCATACCCCCTCGAGTCAAATAACCTTATGCCGTAAAGGTAAAAAGCACCTTTTCGTCGTAAGAACATTTGCTTGTCGGGGGTGAGCAAGGCGCTTGCGCTTTTCTTATTGCTTTTATCTAATAAAATCAGTTAAACTAAAGGGTATTGTGGATAAATAAAAAGCATAAAAAGTTATCCACTTGTTGATAATTGGGGATACTTTAAATAAGTTTAAATGAAACGGCAGAAAGATGGATGTTTGGAATGAAACTGAACATAGCTCTTCCACATAGCATATTTAAAATATGTTATCCTATTGTGTTAGTAGTTATAACTAATTTGTGTAATATTTATATAAATTTTTAAGGATGAAGAAATAGAAAATTGAGGTGAAGAGATGGAATACGATACAATTGCCGCCATATCAACACCAATGGGAGAAGGGGCCATTGCGATTGTTCGTCTAAGCGGCGAAGAAGCAGTAGAAATAGCAGACCGGGTCTTTCAACCAAAAGGGAAAAAACGCTTAGTTGAAGTAGACTCCCATACCATTCATTATGGTCATTTAGTTGATCGAAAAGAGAACCAAACGGTAGAAGAAGTAATGGTATCTGTTATGAGGGCTCCAAAAACATTTACAAGAGAAGACGTGATTGAAATTAACTGTCACGGTGGTCTTGTCTCTGTAAATAGAGTGCTGAAACTTTTATTGAATAATGGAGCACGCCTAGCAGAACCAGGTGAATTTACAAAGCGTGCTTTTTTAAATGGCAGAATTGATTTATCACAAGCAGAAGCGGTGATGGATTTAATTCGTTCAAAAACAGATCGTGCCATGAATGTGGCATTAAACCAAATGGAAGGTCGTTTATCCACATTAATTCAAAAACTTCGTCAAACATTATTAGAAACGGTGGCACATGTAGAAGTAAACATTGATTATCCTGAATATGATGCAGAAGAAATGACACATGAAATGCTTCTTAACCAAACATCCTATGTAAGAGATGAGATTAATAAGCTTCTTGTCACAGCTCAGCAGGGAAAAATTTTAAGAGAAGGGTTATCCACAGTTATTATTGGACGACCTAATGTAGGAAAGTCTTCTCTTTTAAATAGTCTTGTTCATGAAAATAAAGCAATTGTTACTGATATTCCTGGTACTACTCGTGATGTAATTGAAGAATATGTCAATGTACGAGGTGTACCACTTCGTCTTGTTGATACGGCTGGTATTCGTGAAACAGAAGATATCGTAGAGCGAATTGGGGTAGAACGTTCTCGTCAATATTTAAAACAAGCTGATTTAATTTTACTTGTTTTAAATTATGGCGATGATCTTACAGAGGAAGATGAGCGATTATTTGAGGCTGCATCTGGTATGGACGTGATTGTAATTGTAAATAAAACCGACTTAGAGCAAAAAATTAATCTAGAACGTGTGAAAGAGTTAGCGGAGAATCACACATTGATTACAACTTCTTTGCTTCATGAAGAAGGAATAGACCGTTTAGAAGAAGCAATTGCTGCACTGTTCTTTCAAGGAGACCTCGAAGCACAAGATTTAACCTATGTCTCCAATTCCCGTCATATTGCACTTTTAGAACAAGCAAAAGGAACAATTGAAGAAGCAATGAATTCGATTGATATGGGGCTTCCGATTGATATGGCACAAATTGATATTACAAGAACATGGGAACTTCTCGGGGAAATTATTGGTGATACGGTTTCGGAAAGTTTAATCGATCAATTATTTTCACAATTTTGTCTAGGAAAGTAATCCACGTTCTTGTGGATAAGTTGTGAATAACGTTTGAAAGAATAGAAAGAATAAACATATTTTTAAGGAGGAGAATCAGCATGGGATATAATGCTGGAACTTACGATGTCATCGTAATCGGTGCTGGACATGCCGGTGTAGAAGCTGGCCTTGCATCAGCACGCATGGGTGCAAAAACCTTAATGATTACAATTAACCTTGATGCCGTTGCTTTTATGCCTTGTAATCCTTCAGTAGGTGGTCCTGCTAAAGGGATTGTTGTTCGGGAGATTGATGCTTTAGGCGGTGAAATGGGCCGTAATATTGATAAAACACATATTCAAATGAGGATGTTAAATACAAGTAAGGGACCTGCTGTACGTGCATTGCGTGCCCAAGCAGATAAATTTCTTTATCAGCATGAAATGAAGCGTACGATTGAACAAGAAGAAAACTGTACCCTTATTCAAGGAATGGTTGAACGTTTAATTGTAGAAGATGGCGTATGTAAAGGAGTTATTACAAAAACAGGTGCTGAATATCATTCAAAAGCGGTTATCGTAACAACGGGGACATATTTACGAGGAAAAATCATTATCGGTGATTTGGCATATGAGAGCGGTCCGAACAATATGCAGCCCTCGGTTAATTTATCTTATCATCTGCAGGAGCTTGGTTTTAAAATGGTCCGTTTTAAAACCGGAACACCCCCTCGTGTTAATAGTAAAACAATTGATTACAGTAAAACGGAAATTCAACCAGGTGATGATGAGCCGCGTGCCTTTTCATATGAAACAACAAAGTATATTACAGACCAACTGCCGTGCTGGCTAACATATACAGGGGAAAAAACACATGAAATTATTAATACGAACCTGCACCGCTCTGCAATGTACTCAGGTATGATTGAAGGAACAGGTCCGCGTTATTGTCCATCCATTGAAGATAAAATTGTTCGTTTTAATGATAAACCACGTCATCAAATTTTCTTAGAACCTGAAGGACGAAATACAGAAGAAGTTTATGTTCAAGGATTATCCACAAGCCTGCCTGAAGATATTCAAAATAAAATTTTGCAATCTATTCCAGGTCTTGAAAAAGCCCAAATGATGCGTGCTGGTTATGCAATCGAATATGATGCAATTGTTCCAACACAGCTGTGGCCATCTCTTGAGACAAAGCGTGTGGAAGGATTATTTACAGCAGGACAGTTAAATGGAACATCAGGTTATGAGGAAGCAGCAGGACAAGGCGTTATGGCAGGAATTAATGCAGCAAGAAAAGCTCAAGGGAAAGATCCAGTCATTCTTGATCGCTCTCAAGCCTATATCGGTGTGTTAATAGATGATCTCGTTACAAAGGGCACGAATGAGCCGTATCGCTTATTAACATCACGAGCAGAATATCGACTGCTTCTTCGCCATGATAACGCTGATCTTCGTTTAACAGATATTGCTTATGAAATTGGTATGATTAAGGAAGAACGTTATCAACGTTTTGTTTCTAAAAAAGAGAAAATTAAAGAAGAAAAAAATCGACTTGAAAAAGTTATTATTAAGCCAACCATAGAAGCTAAAAAAGTGTTAGAAGAAGCAGGTGCTGCCGCGTTAACAACAGGAATGTCTGCTGCTAACTTATTAAGAAGACCGGAAATTACGTATGCCCACATCGAAAAGCTTACAGCTGTAAATGAAGAACTGTCTGATGATGTAAAAGAACAAGTTGAAATTCAAATTAAGTATGAAGGTTATATTAATAAGCAGCTTCAGCAAATTGAGCGAATGAAAAAGATGGATAATAAGAAAATTCCTGATGATATTGATTACTTTGCAATCCAAGGACTTGCAACAGAAGCAAAACAAAAATTAAATGAAGTACGTCCCCTCTCAATTGGACAAGCTTCTCGCGTTTCTGGTGTTAATCCTTCTGATATTTCAATTTTACTTGTGTACATTGAACAAGGGAAAATTGTAAGAACTGCAAAATAACTTTAAAAGGCAGGAGATTGTATGAATGAACAGCAGTTTCAAGATCAGCTTTTGGAGAAAGGGATTTCCCTTTCCCAAGAGCAGTGTGAACAATTTTCATTATATTTTAAAATTCTCGTTGAATGGAATGAAAAAATGAATTTGACAGCTATTACAGAGAAAGAAGAAGTGTATGAAAAGCACTTCTTTGATTCTGTTACAGCTTCATTTACATACGATTTTTCAAACGTTCAGACTGTTTGCGACGTTGGAGCAGGCGCAGGATTTCCGAGTATCCCATTAAAAATTTGTTTTCCACATCTTCATGTAACAATTGTGGATTCATTAAAGAAGAGAATTGGATTTTTACAATATCTTGTGGATAAATTAAATCTTGAAAATGTTAACTTGTACCATGACCGTGCAGAGACATTTGGCCAAAAACCGGAAATTCGTGAGTCCTATGATCTAGTGACAGCTCGTGCTGTAGCAAGACTTTCAGTATTAAGTGAACTTTGCTTACCACTTGTGAAAACAGGGGGCACATTTATTGCGATGAAGGGTCCTCAGTTAAATGAAGAGTTAAAAGAAGCAGAAAAAGCGCTTCGCATATTAGGTGGAACCTTTCAATTACTAGAAAAAACAGAACTTCCAATTGAAAAAAGTGAACGTAACATTGTTATTATTAAAAAAGAGAAAAGAACACCAAAAAAATATCCACGGAAGCCTGGGACACCAAATAAACAGCCATTATAAACTTATTCAGTTATTCACAGGCAATACATTTGTTTCACGTGAAACAAATGTATTGTGGATAATTTTAGCGGTATTTTTGCAGGAATAGAACAAACAATCACGAAAAGATTAAGCAGTTTAGGAAAACTTGGCTTGTCGCCTCTTCTTTTTAGCGAAAGCTTTAGTTTTCTTTATACTTTAACCCTTTAAAAAAGGTCAACTTTCTTAAAGTGAAAATAAAGGTGGTGTTAGGCCGATGAAGCATCCGTTTTCACGTTTGTTGTTCGGTTTTGGGGATAGAACTGAAACGGTCGACGAAGAACAGGAGTACAAACAAGAAGTCGATACTAACCAAGTGCAGAAGATAACTGTGGATAAGATTATTCCAAACCAGTTTCAGCCTCGTTCTGTTTTTAATGAAGAACGGATTGAGGAATTAGCACAAACAATTGAAGAACATGGGATTATTCAGCCAATTGTAGTAAGAAAACGAAACGATCAATATGAACTTATTGCTGGAGAACGACGTTTACGGGCTGTACAAAAGCTGGGATGGGAGTCAATCTCTGCAATTGTAAAAGAAATGGATGATGAACAAACTGCTTCTGTAGCACTCATTGAAAACTTGCAGCGTGAAGAGCTAACTGCAATTGAGGAAGCGATTGCCTATGCAAAGCTTATTGAAATTCACGGTTTAACTCAAGAAGGTTTAGCAAAGCGTTTAGGAAAAGGACAGTCTACCATTGCAAATAAATTGCGTTTATTAAAGCTTCCTGAGCCAATTCAAGAAGCACTATTATTGAAGCATATTACAGAACGCCATGCGAGAGCTTTAATTTCATTAAAAGTACCAGAAAAGCAGGTTCAATTACTGCAGGAAATTATCGAAAAAAATTTAAATGTAAAACAAACAGAAGAGCGGGTAAAGCTGCTGTTAGAAGGTACCCAAAAGAAAAAGAAATCAGTCCGTAAATCATACAGTAAAGATATGCGTCTTGCTATGAATACCATTCGTGAGTCTGTTAATATGGTGCTTGAAACTGGTTTGACAATTGATACTGATGAAGAAGAACACGATGAGTATTACCAATTTACAATTCGAATTCCAAAAAATTAATGAAAGAGGTTGACCGGATAAGGTCAGCCTCTTTACGTTTTCCTTCCGCTCCTTTTTGATTTATATTTTCCACAAAAGTCCACATTATCCACAGTTTTTTATAAAACAATTGTATTTTTTGCAGGAATAAATGCTAGGAATGCAGAAAGAAAACGTTTAGAGATAGTTTTTGTACCTTTTAATAAAGTGTCATTGTTTTAGAAGATAAACGCATTTAAGTTGAGTAGGAATAACTTGTATTAAAAATAAAAAGTGCTGTAAGGTTGGGTAGGTGATTAAAATGGCAAAAACAATTGCTATTGCCAATCAAAAGGGCGGAGTAGGTAAAACGACAACATCTGTAAATTTAGGGGCATGTCTAGCTTCGCAGGGGAAAAAAGTATTATTAGTTGATGTAGATCCACAAGGAAATGCAACAACGGGTGTAGGTGTTGATAAAGGCGATGTAAACCAATGTATTTACGATATGCTTGTAGAAGATGTAGAAGCATCTGCCGTAATAAACAAAACAGTTGTAAATAATTTAGATTTAATTCCAGCTACAATACAATTAGCTGGAGCAGAAGTAGAGCTTGTGCCCACGATTTCAAGAGAAGTTCGTTTAAAGCGTGCCCTTGAAAAGGTGTCCAAACAATATGATTATGTAATCATTGATTGTCCCCCGTCAATTGGTTTATTAACAATTAATGCATTAACTGCAGCAGACAGTGTCTTAATTCCGGTACAGTGTGAGTATTATGCATTAGAAGGACTTAGTCAGTTACTAAATACAGTGCGTCTTGTTCAAAAACATTTAAATAAGCAGTTAATGATTGATGGTGTGTTATTAACAATGCTTGATGCTCGTACTAATCTCGGTTTACAAGTAATCGAAGAAGTAAAAAAATATTTCCAAGACAAGGTTTATCAAACCATTATTCCACGAAATGTTCGATTAGGAGAAGCACCAAGTCATGGACAGCCAATTATTATGTATGATCCGAAATCGAAGGGTGCGGGTGTATATACAGACCTCGCAAAGGAAGTGATTGCTAATGGCTAGAGGATTAGGGAAAGGGATGAGTGCATTCTTTCCCGACCATGAAAATAGTGAGGATGGCATTCAAGAGCTCCGTATTAATGAATTACGTGCTAATCCTTATCAACCTCGACAGCATTTTTATGAAGAAGCAATTGAAGAATTAAAACAATCGATTGTAACACACGGTGTTCTACAGCCGATTATTGCTCGAAAAAGTATTAAAGGTTATGAGATTGTAGCCGGTGAAAGAAGATTTCGGGCCGCAAAAGCAGCAGGATTAAAAACTGTTCCTGTTATTGTAAAAGAACTTTCCGATCAACAAATGATGGAATTTGCCTTGATTGAGAATTTACAGCGTGAAGATTTAAATTCCATCGAAGAAGCAAAAGCCTATGAACGGTTAATCAATGAGCTGCAATTTACACAAGATAAATTAGCAAAGCGTCTTGGTAAAAGCCGGCCATATATCGCCAATCATGTACGTCTTTTACAGCTTCCTGAAAAAGTCCAGCAGTATATTTTAGCAGATGAACTTTCAATGGGGCACGGAAAAGCTTTGTTAAGTCTAAAAGCAAAAGAGAAGATGCTGCCGCTTGCTGAAAAAGTAATGAGAGAAAAGATGAATGTTCGTCAGCTTGAGCAGTTTGTGCAGCAGTTAAATGAAAATGTTCCACGTGAAACAAAAGAAAAGCCTGTAAAAGATGTTTTTATTCGCGAAAAGGAAGAGTTATTAACAGAACGTTTTGGAACTTCTGTTTCCATAGTGAAAAATAAAAATAAAGGAAAAATTGAAATTGAATTTTTTACAGAAGATGATCTTGAGCGAATCTTACTGTTAATTGAGGAAAAGTAATAGGTGATAAACCATTCTATCATGGTTTATCTTTTTTTTATGGTTGATGACGGTTAAAATAATAGTAATATTATTAACGAGAACTAGGAAGAAAAAGAAGGGAAACAGAAAGGGGTAGAATAATGATCTACTTTGATCATGCAGCATCTTCATTTCCAAAACCAAGAACAGTGGTAAAGGCAGTGACAGAGGCTTTAACAGAGTATGGTGCAAATCCAGGCAGAGGCGGTCATAAATTAGCAGTTAGGGCTTCTTCTGTCATTTCTGAGGCGAGACATGAACTTGCTGAATTATTTGGATTGGAGGATCCAAAGCATGTCGCCTTTTACCAAAATGCCACTCATGCTTTAAACCAAGGAATAAAGGGAATTCCTTTTCAGGCTGGTGATCATGTATTAACAACTTCCTATGAACATAACTCGGTTCGCCGACCACTTGAAGCTTTAAAGCTTGAAAAGGGGATCGACGTTACATACTTTCAACCTAATCATAATGGAGAGATTGATGAAGTCGCATTTTCTAAAGCGATTCAACCTCATACAAAGTTAATTGTTGTAAGTCACGGATCAAATCTAACAGGTATGATCTTGAATATAGAAAAAATTGGTAAAATAGCAAAAGAGAATAATTGTTTATTTATGGTAGATGCTTCACAAACAGCTGGAATTTTGCCAATTAATATGGAAAAAATGAACATTGATTTATTGGCGTTTCCAGGTCATAAAGGATTATGTGGACCACAGGGAACAGGAGCGCTTTTATTTCAAAAGGGAATTGAACTATATACGCTTTTTCATGGAGGAACAGGCAGCCATTCAGAAGATATTGAGCAGCCGCAGATATTGCCCGATCGTTTTGAAAGTGGAACCTTAAATACGCCGGGAATTGCTGGACTTTTAGCGGGGATAAAAGCTGTTAAACAGAAATCACTAGAAAAAATTTATACACATGAAGCAGCTCTTACAAACTATTGCATCCAGCAGTTAAAGCAAATAGAAGACGTGGTTATATTTGGACCTGATGAGGAGGTGGCACGATTAGCTGTAGTTCCTTTTTATATTGAGGGAATTGACAGCCATGAAATTGCAATGATTTTAGATGAACATTATAACATTGCAGTTCGCGCCGGCCTTCACTGCACACCGCTTGCTCATGAAACGTTAGGAACAATAGGGCATGGTCTTGTACGTGTAAGTTTTGGAATAACAAATACTAAAGCAGAAATTGATCAGTTTATTGGAGCATTAGAAGAAATTAGAGCCGGGTATTTAGGATAAGCGATTATCCCCTTTTCAGCGAGATAGCAGTTATTTTAATCATGGTTTTTTCACATGAATAAATCAACATTAAAATGTTCAAGTTTCTGTTTCGATGCGGAATTTTAAACGTGAATCTATCTATACTCTCAATTTTTCAAAGAATAATAGTAAGAAAAACCTCTTATTAGCATACAACTAAGTAAGAGGTTTTTTATAATGGTTTAATGGGGTTTATTTTTGTTTTAATCGTTGATGTATTGTTTCGTTCCAAAATTGCTAAATGAAGGCTATCGGCAATAATATGAGCCATTGATATTACTAAATGAAGCCTTGTATTTTGCAGGACGAAGTACTCCATCATGCCGCTTACATTAACAATGCCGGTTAAGTGAATATTACCAACAGAAGGAAGCTCTTTTCGTACGCCCGCACCAGGTTTAACAGGTCCTTCCCCTATAGAAATCATGCCAACGCTGGAAACGCGGCCTAGACAAGCATCGACACCGATAATAAAAGGATCAACATGAGATTCTTTTATATAATTTAAACTTTCTCCTAAATTAACAGCATGAACCGGTGCCTCCAACGTACCGTATACAGTAAATGATGAATTGATTTTTTCCATAAGTCTTGAACCAACAAGCGGACCGAGAGCATCTCCTGTAGAACGATCTGTTCCAATGCAGACGATAATAATTTCTTGGTCTTTATCTTTCGGAAGAAGTTGATTAAGATAAGCAGTTACAGCCGCAAGGACATTCATTTCTTCATAGTGGATCCGAAAAGAACTAGGTTTTTTAGGAAAGATTTTTTCACGTAGATTCATAGGATCCTCTCCTTTGTAATAGTAGTAACAGTATACGGTAAAAATCTATTATCTATACATCGAGAAAAACAAAATCAGCTCATTTTGCTAAAAAGAGGAGGAGCGATAAGGGAGTATGGTTTAGTTTACTCTCTCGATCTAGGCAGTTGCCTTGTGCTTGTTGCTTTTGAAAAGGAATTTCACTAGGAGGGGAAGCATGGATGTGGCGAGCCGGATTTAAATGGATGTTTTTAATTATTGGCACAACAATTGGTGCAGGTTATGCATCCGGAAGAGAATTATGGCAATTTTTTGGTCATGAAAGTGTACTAGCCATTGGATTGTTTACGATTCTATTTACGATGTGCTGTTTTGTCATTATGAAGATTAGTTTTGATTATAAATCTGTTCACTATATCCCGCTATTAGAGCGTTTGCTTGGTAAGAAACTAACCAAGCTTTACGATTGGATGATTATTATTTATTTATTTTCTACGACCGTTGTTATGCTGGCAGGAGGAGGAGCAACATTACAAGCTTTGCATGTTCCATATTGGATTGGAGTTGCAATTATTAGCTTTTTAATTATTACGCTCTTTTTGTGGGAATCAAAAGGAATGGTCGCTCTTAATGCAGCGATTATCCCTATTTTAATTACCCTCCTTGTTCTTATTTTAGTAACGTTTATTCGTTCAAAGTCAGATGGGTTTTTACTTGATTTGCATCACCATTCCAATTGGCCGGCAGCTTTTACATTCACTGCGTTAAATATTATTTCCCTTCTTGCGGTGTTAGCCGGAGTGGGCAATGAAATGAAACAAAAAGGTGAAGTATGGATTGCAAGTATTGGGAGCGGCCTTTTACTTGGAAGCATTTCGTTATTATATAATCAATCTCTTATAAAGGTAGCTCACGAGCTCGTTGTCTATGAAATTCCACTTTTTGCAATTTTAAAGCATTATCCTTATATGATGATGCTTGTCATGTCAGTTCTTTTATGGTTTGCCATTTATACAACAGCTGTTTCAGGATTATTTGGATTAATTAGCCGCTTTCGTAAATATTTACAGGTGCCAACTTGGCTTTTAGCATCTATAATCATCATATGCATGCTTCCTTTAACGGCTTTTGGCTTTTCAACATTAATTGGTATTTTATACCCGTTATATGGGGTTCTTAATCTTTACTTATTAGGGTCCATTTTACTATATCCAATTGTAAAACGCTTTGAATGACTGATTGTTTTTTCGGAATAGACATGCTTAAAATAGTAGGAAAGGTGTAAAGGGGTTTTTTTATGGAGTGGCTTGTGAAACTGTGGAAGTCCATTTATGATTATATGATTAATTCAGAGATGTGGATTAATTTGGGGATAAAATCACTTCGTATTCTTGCTATTATTATCGGCACAATGATTATCATCCGCCTTACAAAATCACTTGTTAATAACATTTTTCAGGTACGGTTAAGAGCACCGCTTCGTCTTAATGAACGGCGTGAAAATACACTCGTAAAACTTATCCACAATGTATTAACATATGTGATTTACTTTATTTCATTTTTAATGATTTTAATGGAGTTTGAAATTGATGTCAAAGGACTTATTGCAGGTGCAGGGGTAGTTGGACTTGCAGTTGGATTTGGTGCACAAAACCTTGTGCGCGATGTGATTACAGGGTTTTTTATTATTTTTGAGCGGCAATTTTCAGTAGGTGATTACGTAAAGATTAGTAAATTTGAAGGATTTGTTGAAGAAATTGGCCTTCGTGTAACAAAAATAAAGAGCTGGACAGGTGAGCTGCATATTTTGCCAAACAGCAGCATTACTGAAGTAACAAACTTTTCAATCCATAACAGTATTGCCGTTGTCGATGTGAGCATTGCCTATGAAGAAGATATTCCACAAGCAGAGAAAGTCATTCAAGAGCTTTTAGAAGAACTTCCAAAAAAATATGAAGCAATGATAAAAACACCTGAATATTTAGGGGTGCAAACCTTAGGCGCTTCAGAAGTGGTACTGCGTGTTATTTCTGAAGTAAAGCCGATGGAGCATTGGGCAGCCGGCAGGGCAATAAGAAAAGAAATTAAACTGCATCTTGATGAGCATGGTATCGAAATTCCATTCCCGCGCTTAGTCATGTACCGGCGTGATGAAGAAAAGCAAGCAGAAGAAGGATAAAATGTGAAAAAAGCGGTTGGCTGGAAGGTGCCAACCTTTTTGTATTGTTAAAACCTCAGAAAATTATTAAAATATTAACAGTTTATCCACATAACTGTTGATAACATGTTAGTATATACGTTTAAATTAGAAATTCCACATTAAAACACGTTGTCTATAGATTTGCTAATTGCAAAGGAAACAGGATATGCAGTACAATTTTTTCTATAATTAACCGTTTAATCACAGAAGGGAAACTATATTTTAAAAATGAAAGGGGTTATAACATGGCAGAAAAAGAGTTTGGTCTAAACGATGTGGTCGAAATGAAAAAACCGCACCCATGTGGAAAAAATGAGTGGAAAATTATTAGAATGGGAGCAGATGTCCGCATTAAATGTCAAGGATGTGACCATAGTGTGATGCTTCCAAGGAGGGAATTTTCCCGTAAAATAAAACGTGTATTAATTAAAGCAGAAGAGTAAACAAGGAACAGCAATTAAGTAGGAAGTAATGAGGAGAGAGTAACGTGAGTGAGGTAAAAACAGCAGCCTGCCCATTAAACTGCTGGGATGCATGCGGCTTTCGGGTAACAATTGAACATGATCAGGTAAAAAAGATAGAAGGAAATCCTGATCATCCCATTACCCAAGGGAAAATTTGCGGACGGGGACGGCTTCTAAAGGAACGTACAAATGCCGGTGAGCGAATTGTTTATCCATTAAAACGAATAAACGGCCGCTTAGAGCGGATTTCTTGGGATCAAGCTTTAGATGAGATTGCAGATAAAATGAGAGATCTAAAAGAAACAGCAGGTACAACATCAGTTATGCACAGCCATGATTATTCCAATAGTGGCTTATTAAAAAATTTGGATCAACGTTTTTTTAACTGCTATGGAGGTGTAACTGAAGTAACTGGAAGTTTATGCTGGGGAGCCGGTATTGCAGCGCAAGCTTTTGATTTTGGCAATGCCTATAGTCATGCGCCAGAAGATATTTATAACAGCCGTCATGTTATTATTTGGGGGAGAAATGTGGTGAGAACGAATATACACCTCTTTTCCCACTTAAAAGAGGCGAAAAAGCGCGGCATCTCTTTATATGTGATTGATCCTATCCACAATGGAACTGCAAAAATGGCTGATCAATATATTCCAATTAAACCGGGAATGGATGGATTATTAGCACTCGGCATTATGAAAGAAATCACAAGGCTTGGTTTAGAATCATCCACATTTATTAACAAGTATTCACATGGATTTGGGGATATTGAAAAGCTTCTTAAAACCATTAGTATGGATGAAGTTGTGGATAAAACAAATGTTTCCCGTGGAACAATTGAAGAGCTTGCAAAAGTGTATGGAAATGGACCAACGACAACCTTTCTCGGGCTCGGGATGCAGCGTTATGCAAATGGTGGAAATACAATTCGAACGATTGACGCGCTTGCAGCAATGAGCGGGAATATTGGAATACCAGGCGGCGGTGTGAATTATGCAAATTTAGGTGTTGGGGAAAGCTTTAATAAAAAAGCATTAACACTGCCTGAGCGGAAACAAAATGTACGAACATTTACACGAATGAATCAAGCAGAACAAATTCTTTCTGCCCAATATCCTGCAGTTAAACTGCTGTTTGTCACAAGAAGTAATCCAATCGCTCAAGTACCGCATACATCAAAAATAAAGGAAGCTTTTCAGTCAATTGAAACAAAGGTCGTTGTCGATCAATTTTTAACAGATACAGCAGAAATGGCTGATTACGTGCTTCCGTGTACAACGACTTTTGAAGAAGAAGATATTTATTATTCATCAATGTATCATCATTTTATTAATTATGGTCCACAGCTTGTTTCGCCGCGTGGAGAAGCGAAATCAGATCTAGACATATGGCGCGAACTTGCAAATCGTCTCGGTTTTGGTGCAGATTTTAATTACAGCAAAGATGAATTTTTAAAAATGGGCCTCGGTAAGCTTGAAGATATAATTCCACTCGAGGAATTAAAAGAGATCGGACAATTTAAACTGCCTCTTGCCTCAGTACCGTGGCACAATTATAACTTCCAAACACCAAGTGGGAAGTATGAGTTTACTTCATTACGAGCTGAGGAAGAAGGCTTAGACGGGCAAATTAAAGTTCTCTTTCCAGTTGAATCAGTGGAACAAAGTCCAGAGCTTGCCAATAAATATCCCTATACCCTTTTATCCATACATCCCCTTCGTTCTAATCATTCTCAACATTACCCATTTATAGAGGCTATGCAGGATGTTGCAGTAGAAGTATCAATGGATATTGCCAAAGAAAAGGAACTTAAAGATGGCGATTCTGTCTATCTTTTTAATGATCGCGGTGAACTTAAAGGAAAAGTTAAAGTGCTGAAAGAATCAGCGCCCGGCGTCATTAATGTGGATGAAGGACAGTGGCAAAAATTTGGCGGAAGTGTGAATAATTTAACACCAACCGGGGAGTCAGATATAGGAGTTGGCAGCATTTTATATGACTGTTTAGTTAATATCGAGAAAAACAGTTAACAGAGTTACGCTTGTATTTTTGAAGTGTTCTCCCTATAATTATGATGGACAGTTATGCATATTAAAAGAGATATTTTTATCTTTAAATAAAAGGACGTGTAAACTATGGCTTTAACTACTGGTATTGTTGGTCTTCCAAATGTAGGAAAATCAACATTATTTAATGCAATTACACAAGCAGGAGCGGAATCTGCAAACTATCCGTTCTGTACGATTGATCCAAACGTTGGAATTGTTGAAGTGCCTGACCATCGTCTGCAGCGCTTAACAGAGCTTGTGCAGCCAAAAAAAACAGTGCCGACAGCATTTGAATTTACGGATATCGCCGGGATTGTAAAAGGAGCAAGTAAAGGAGAAGGCTTAGGCAATAAATTCTTATCACATATTCGTCAGGTTGATGCGATTTCTCACGTTGTGCGCTGCTTTGAAGATGAGAACATTACGCACGTAGCTGGTAAAGTAGATCCAATTGATGATATTCAAACAATTAATTTAGAGCTTGTATTGGCTGATATGGAAACTGTTGATAAACGAATTTCACGTGTAGAAAAGCTTGCAAAACAAAAAGATAAAGAAGCTCTTTCTGAATATGAAGCATTAAAAAAAGTAAAAGAAGCATTTGAAAATGAAAAACCGGCTCGAAGCGTTGAATTAACAGAAGAAGAGTTAAAAATCGTTCAAGGGCTCCACTTATTAACAATGAAGCCTGTTCTTTATGTTGCAAATGTAAGTGAAGAAGACATTCTTGAAGGCGATAATGAATATGTGCAAAAAGTACGTGCGTTTGCGGCGGAAGAAAATGCAGAAGTAATTGTTATATGTGCAAAAATCGAATCAGAACTTGCAGAACTAGATGGCGAAGAAAAGGCATCCTTTCTTGAGGAGCTTGGAATTGAAGAACCAGGTCTTGATCAGCTGATTCGTGCTGCTTATAACTTGTTAGGACTTGCAACATACTTTACTGCAGGGGTACAGGAAGTAAGAGCATGGACATTCCGTCAAGGCATGAAAGCGCCGCAAGCTGCTGGAATTATTCATACGGACTTTGAACGCGGTTTTATTCGTGCTGAAGTTGTGTCTTATGATGATCTTGTTGAAGCAGGGAATATGGGGACAGCACGTGAAAAAGGAAAGGTACGTTTAGAAGGAAAAGAATATATCGTCAAAGATGGCGATGTGATCCACTTCCGTTTTAACGTATAAAAAGACTTGTTTTAGGAAAAAGTGTTTGCTATAATATCTAGATGTGAGTAATGAGAAACTTTACTCCTTGTTCCTTCTTAGAAGGAACCGTTTAGACCAAAGGGAGGTGAAAATAATGCGTAAATACGAAATCATGTACATTGTACGTCCAAACGTAGAAGAAGAAGCACGCAAAGCAGTAATCGAGCGCTTCAGCGGCATTTTAACTGAAAATGGTGCGGAAGTAGAGAAAACTAATGAAGTAGGTATGCGTCGTCTAGCTTATGAAATCAACGACTTTAACCAAGGTTACTACGTTGTTTTAGACGTAAATGCAAACCCTGAAGCGATTAATGAATTCGATCGTTTAGCAAAAATCAACGAAGATATCATTCGTCACATGGCGATTCGCCCAGGTGTATAAATTGATTAGGGAGTGGTTCTGATGATCAATCGCGTCATTTTAGTAGGCCGGTTAACAAAAGATCCAGAGCTTCGTTATACTCCAAGCGGTGTAGCGGTAGCAACATTTTCTTTAGCTGTTAATCGTCCTTTTACAAATCAGCAAGGTGATCGCGAGGCTGACTTTTTTAATATTGTTGTATGGCGCAGACAAGCGGAAAATGCAGCAAACTTTTTAAAAAAGGGGAGCTTAGCAGGAGTGGACGGTCGTCTGCAGTCTCGTTCATACGAGAACAACCAAGGACAGCGAGTATACGTAACTGAAGTTGTAGCAGAGAGTGTTCAATTCTTAGAGCCAAAGTCTTCACAAGGTCAGTTCCAAGGTAGCGGTGCGTCAAGAGCAAACGATAACTTTGGACAAAGTCAGAACCAACCAAACCGGAACAACAAAGACTTTACGAGTTTTGATGATGATCCGTTTGCAAGTGATGGTAAGCCAATTGACATTTCTGATGATGATTTACCATTCTAATAACGGTTATTTGGACGAAATATAAATACAAAACATAAGAGAAGGGAGGAAATTCACATGGCACGTCAACGTAGAGGTCGTCGTCGTAAGGTTTGTTATTTCACAGTAAACAACATTTCTTACATCGACTACAAAGATGTAGAACTTTTAAAGCGTTTCGTTTCTGAGCGTGGTAAAATTCTTCCACGCCGTGTAACAGGTACATGCGCTAAATACCAACGTCAATTAACTCGTGCGATCAAACGCGCGCGT
The DNA here is from genome assembly GCF_003318295.1 of Bacillus taeanensis. Lineage (GTDB taxonomy): Bacteria > Bacillota > Bacilli > Bacillales > UBA6769 > Maribacillus > Maribacillus taeanensis. Next base: position 86,274 of record NZ_QOCW01000013.1, on the reverse strand, counting down.
CAAATGGCATTACTACCATTCTCAACTGGTGAGTAAAAATAGCAAAGGGGCAGTCCATAAGGGCTGTCTCTTTTGTTTATACATAAATAAAATTTTTAAAAAATAACATTCATATTATAATAATAAATAACAGGCATGAAAATTGTGGAGATGAAGAGGAAATGAAATCGTTAAAAGAAATTAAATTTTTTGGTGGAAGAGTGATGAAGACCGGGATTGCTTCATCACTAACAGCATGGATTTGTCTTTCTTTAGATTTACCAGTTATGTTTGCCGTTATTACTGCTATTGTAACAACTGAACCAACTGCAGCGGATTCCATTCGAAAAGGATTGATTCGTTTCCCTGCAGCTGCCATCGGGGCAGCGCTTGCGATGGGGTTTAGTTTTTTATTCGATAATACTCCCATTACATATGGACTAGCAGCAATGTTTACAATTTTAATTTGTCACCGTCTTCACTTAGATGCTGGGATTCTTGTTGCCACACTGACAGCAGTTGCTATGATTCCCGGAACAACTGATCATTATTTTGAAGCTTTTGCATTAAGGCTTGGAACAACTTCTATTGGAATTGTCGTATCCACACTTGTAAATTTTTTTATTATGCCGCCAAAGTTTAGCAGTATGTTAACGAATAAAGTGGATGTTTTATATGAAGAGGCAGGTCAGCTGTTAAAGGCTGTCTGTGACCAAATTGTTACAGAGGAAAAGCTATTTACGGGAAGCAGGAAATATCAAAAACTAAGCCGGGAATTTGAACGAACCTTTCTTTTAAAACAGTATCAACGAGAAGAGTGGAAATATCGCCGCCATAACATTCACGATATTCGTTCCTTTAGTTTCTCAGAAAAAAAGCTAACCTATTTACAAAAAATTTTATATCATATTGGTAATTTGCAATTTGTAAAGCTTGAAGAGGAGCAGTTAACAGAGGAAGAAAAGCTTTTTTATCTTGAAACCGCTCAGTCTATTACAGATATTTTAAGAGATCCTGATCATCGCGTATCTGTTAAGCATTTCACATTAATTCAAAGATTAGATGATGAGTTTCGAAAAGCAAAACAGGAAACATCGCTTTCTACCGAAAGCCGTTATCATCATCAATTTTCAGGAAAAACAGTGCTAACGTATGAGCTGCTGTCTCTTCATGATGTTATTGAGGATTTAGCATATATTTGTAAGAGAGAGGACACATATGCTTAGTATTTATTTTCAGAGCGTTTAAAGAAGGATTAAAAATGTTTCATGTGGAACATTTTTAATCTTTTTAAATTTTATGTTGATACTTTTTCAGTTCTCGCATCGTTCTTTTTATTTCTCGGCGCTTTTCTTCTAATTTTTTAATTTTACGAAATGTGATAAGCGAAAGGGCAGCAATGAGAAGGTATTCAAAGTAATAATCGTTTGGTCCCTTTGAAATAATATTATTCATAAAATACCCCTTTTTTATGTTATAAGTTATTTTGGGATAATTTATAGCTGTAATAATTATCCTAGCTGTTATTATAAACAATATATCCACTCATTATAAAACTTTAAATATTACAATTCTATTAAAAAGCTAAAATGATGTTTCGTTTAATAGTTTTTTGGAAACAATACTTATAACAACATTCAAAAAACTATTTGGAGGCGTTTTAAATGAAAAGAATCGCATCAGAAAGTATTAAACTAGCACAGCGCATTCCGGCTTCGAAAGCAATTGAATTTGTTCAAAATGCTAAAAAATACAATGATCGTATTTATTTATACCATAAAACCCAAGCAATCAGCTGTAAGTCATTATCAGCTGTAGTTGCTCTTATGATGATGTTGAAAAGAGATGATGAGCTGCTTCTTATTGCAGAAGGAAAGGAAGCAAAGGATACGATTCAACATTTAAGAAGTTTCCTTATGAATCAAGCACCTCTTAAAGTAAAGGAAACAGCCGTTACATAAATATAGGCTGAAGCTGTCGATAATCGGCAGCTTTTTTATTATGTTTAGCTCCCTATTTCCTAATCGTTTCGTTATATGATAAGATGAAACTTCTTTAAATAGAGGAAGTGGGGAAAAAATTTCAAGGAAATATTTGATGCAAAGCAAAGAAACCCATAAAATAAGAAAGAGTGTGATCAATGAGGAGTGAATTGAAATGATGAAAAAAACGAATCTTATAACAGAAGCAGCTTTACTTGCAGCGATTTATACCATTTTCTTTATGATAAGTTTTTATGTTCCTCTGCTTAATACAATTGTCATGTGGGTCCTTCCGCTTCCATTTATTTTTATTATCGTACGCCATACGATAAAAGCGGGAATGATTTTATGGGCTGTTACGCTTGCATTAACTCTTTTATTTAGTGTGATGGCTCTTCCGTTAACCTTATTATTTGGCAGCGGAGGTATTGTAATGGGGGCTTTATATAAAAAACGAAAGTCTGCCTTTGCAATCTTACTTGGCGGTAGTTTAACATATATTGCAGGTTTTGTTTTATTATATATTGCCTCTATTTTGTTTTTAAAAATTGATATTATGAAAGATTCGATTACATTAATGAAAGATTCACTTGAAAGAGCTGATCAATTTTCTAAAATGATTGGTGGAGGCAATGAAGCGCAATTACAGTCGCTTTATGATAGTCTTGATGTGCTTCAATATTTAGCTCCAAGTGCCCTGTTGATTGTTGGAGTATTGTTTGCCCTTTTAACACAGCTTGTTGCGAATATGGTTTTAAAACGGTTTCGGATTGAAGTACCTCCATTTCCTCCATTTCGAGAATGGTCGTTTCCGAAGAGTTTTTTATGGTATTATTTAGGTATTATTCTTCTTTCTTTCGTAAGCAGTGAAGTAGGTTCACCGCTTTATATCGCAGCTGTAAATTTAATTTTAATTCTCGAAAATATTATGATTATTCAAGGGATTACAGTGATTTTTTATTTTAGTTATTTAAAGAAATGGCCGAAAGCTGTCCCGGTTATGGCTGTAATTTTTTCATTTTTATTAGCCTTGCCTCTTCAATTAATTAAGTTCTTAGGTATAATTGATTTAGGTTTTAACTTACGAAAGAGAATGAAATCTTAGGTAGGAGCTGAAAATATGCCAAAGTTTTTAACAAAACGGTGGCATGGTTATCATTTGGTAGCCTTGTTTGCACTATCGGTAATCTTTGTGGGAATGATTAGCTATTTTGATTGGGTCATTGGTTTAGTCTCGTTTCTTCCATTAATATTAGTGCTGTTTCTCGTCATCAAAGTTGAAGTAGCATTTCGAGATGACTTTAAAAAATATGTGACTACACTTTCTCATCGTGTAAAAAAAGTTGGCGATGAAGCCCTCATGGAAATGCCGATTGGGATTATTCTATATGATGAAGAATATCGAATTGAGTGGACCAATCCTTTTATGTCAGCATGCATTGGGGAGGATTCCTTTGTCGGAAATACATTAAATCATATTTCCTCTGATTTAATTCCTCTTATAAAGGGCGAAGAAAAAGAAGAACATATTAAATTAAATAAACGTTATTACAGAGTCCATTTAAAGCGTGAAGAACGTTTGCTGTATTTCTTTGATGTAACAGAAGCCAGTGAGATTGAACAGCAGTATTATGAGGAACAAGTTGTGCTTGGCATTATTTATTTGGACAACTATGAAGAAGTGACGCAGGGAATGGATGATCAAGTTCGAACAAATATTAACAGCCAAGTAACGCAAGTATTAAATCAATGGGCGGTGGAGCATGGTATTTTTCTTAAGCGGAGCTCCTCGGAAAAATTCTTTGCTGTTTTCAATCAGCAAATTTTAAAGGAACTTGAGAAAACGAAATTTTCATTATTAGATGAAGTGCGGGAGCTTACCTCAAAGCAAAATATTCCAATTACATTAAGTATTGGTGTTGGTTCAGGATCTATGGAGCTTCCGGAGCTTGGACAGCTGGCCCAATCGAGCTTAGATTTAGCACTTGGCCGCGGCGGCGACCAAGTGGCAATTAAGCAATTGGATGGAAAAGTGAAATTTTACGGTGGGAAAACAAATCCTATTGAAAAGAGGACTAGGGTTCGGGCAAGAGTTATTTCTCATGCCTTACGTGAGCTCATTCTTGATAGCGATCAAGTCATTATCATGGGGCATAAACGACCTGATATGGATGCAATTGGCGCATCCATTGGCATTTTAAAAGTAGCACAGGCAAATGAACGTGACGGATTTATTGTATTTAATAAAAATGAAAAAGAAAGCAGTGTTCATAAGCTGATTGAAGAAGTAGAAAGAGATGAAAAACTTTGGCAGTCTTTCATTGATCCTGAAGAGGCCTTAGAACAGGCGACACCAAATACACTTCTTGTTGTTGTTGATACACATAAGCCTTCAATGGTAATTGAAGAAAAGCTTGTTCATCGTCTTGATCGAGTGGTCGTGATTGATCACCACCGCCGCGGCGAAGAGTTTATTCAAGATCCAGTTCTTGTTTATATGGAGCCTTATGCGTCTTCCACTGCAGAGCTTGTAACAGAGCTTTTAGAATATCAGCCAAAAAAATTAAAGATGAATATGCTTGAAGCAACTGCTCTTCTTGCGGGAATTACAGTCGATACGAAAAGCTTCACGCTCAGGACAGGTTCGCGGACATTTGATGCTGCCTCTTATTTACGAGCGCATGGTGCAGATACGATTCTTGTTCAAAAAATATTGCGTGAAGAATTGGATGATTTTATTACTCGTGCTAAACTAATTGAAAACTCATCTATTTATCGCGAAGGCATTGCGATTGCAAAAGGACATCCGAATCATCCTTATGATCAAGTATTAATTGCCCAAGCCGCCGATACATTATTGTCGATGAGTGGTGTGATTGCATCATTCGTGATCTCTTCTAGAAATGATGGTAAAATAGGTATTAGTGCTCGTTCGCTTGGAGAAATCAATGTACAGGTAATTATGGAAGGTTTAAATGGTGGCGGTCATTTGACAAATGCAGCCACACAGCTGGCCAATAGTACAATTGAAGAAGCTGAAGAACAATTAAAATTTGTCATTGATCAATATTTAGAAGAATTAGAAGGGGGAGAAGAGTGATGAAAGTTATCTTCTTAAAAGATGTAAAAGGAAAAGGGAAAGCAGGAGAAATAAAAAATGTAGCAGATGGTTATGCGAGAAACCACCTTTTCCCAAATAATTTAGCAGTAGAAGCATCACAAGGAAATTTAAAAACATTACAAGCGCAGCAAAAGAGTGAAGAAAAGAAAGCGGAACAAGAACTTGAAGAAGCAAAGCAGTTAAAAGAAAAGCTTGAAAGTTTAACGGTTGAACTAAAAGCAAAATCCGGAGAAGGCGGCCGCCTCTTTGGATCGATTACAAGCAAACAAATCGGTGAAGAATTAAAAAAGAAAAAGTTTAAAATAGATAAACGAAAAATTGAATTAAATGAACCAATTCGTGCTCTTGGCTACACAAATGTACCTGTGAAAGTTCACCCAGAAGTAACTGCAACAATAAAAGTCCACGTTACAGAAAAATAAGTATTTTCCTAGGTGAATAACGTTTAAGCGCACAAGTTTTAGTTCGGGACATAGAGACAGGAGGAGTCATCATGAGTGATTTATTTGCAGATCGTACCCCGCCTCAAAATATTGAAGCTGAGCAAGCTGTTCTCGGTGCTATTTTTCTTGAGCCGGAAGCCTTAACAGGAGCTTCTGAACGTTTAACACCAGAAGATTTTTATCGGGCAGCACACCAAAAGATTTTTAACGTAATGTTAGATCTTTCCGATCGAGGAGAACCAATTGATCTTGTTTCTGTAACAGCAGAGCTTCAAGATCGGAAGCTTCTTGAGGAAATTGGCGGGGTTTCTTATTTAAGCGATCTTGCCAATGCCGTACCGACTGCAGCAAATGTAGGGTACTATAGTAAAATTGTTGAAGAGAAATCTATTTTGCGTCGTTTAATTCGAACAGCAACAGACATTGCTCAAGAAGGTTATGCAAGCGAAACGCAAGTGGACACTGTCTTAAGTGAAGCTGAAAAAAGCATTCTTGAAGTCGCGCAGCGGAAAAGCTCAAGCTCATTTAAAGCCATCAAAGATGTTCTTGTTGAAACATATGACAAAATTGAATTGCTTACAAACACAAAAGGCGACATTACAGGAGTGCCAACAGGGTTTGTAGAGCTTGACCGCATGACTGCAGGATTTCAGCGCAACGATTTAATTATTGTAGCGGCGCGTCCTTCTGTTGGAAAAACCGCATTTGCCTTAAATATTTCGCAAAATGTCGCCACGAAAACGAATGAAAATGTGGCGATTTTTAGTTTAGAGATGGGTGCTGACCAGCTTGTGATGCGTATGCTTTGTGCGGAAGGAAATATTAATGCCCAAAGTCTTCGTACAGGTGATTTATCTCCAGAAGAATGGGAGAAATTGACGATGGCGATGGGAAGTCTTTCAAATGCTGGTATTTATATTGATGATACACCGGGTGTACGCGTCAATGAAATTCGGGCAAAATGCAGGCGTCTTAAGCAGGAACATGGGCTAGGTATGATTATGATTGACTACCTGCAGCTTATTCAAGGAAGCGGACGCTCTGGGGAAAACAGACAGCAGGAGGTTTCTGAGATTTCAAGGACCTTAAAAGGAATCGCCCGGGAGCTCCAAGTTCCGGTGATCGCTTTATCCCAGCTTTCTCGTGGTGTTGAGTCTCGTCAAGATAAGCGTCCAATGATGTCTGATATTCGTGAATCAGGGAGTATTGAGCAGGATGCGGATATTGTTGCATTCCTTTATCGCGATGATTACTATGATAAAGAAAGTGAAAATAAAAATATTATTGAAATTATTATTGCAAAACAGCGTAATGGCCCAGTAGGAACAGTAGAGCTTGCTTTTGTAAAGGAATATAATAAGTTCGTAAACTTAGAGCGCCGTCATGAGGAGAGCGGAATGCCGCCTGGTGCATAAGAAAAGCGCAAGCGCCTTGTTCACCCCCGACAAGCAAATGTTCTTACGACGAAAAGGCGCTTTTTGCCTTTAAGACGTAAGGTTATTTGACTCGAGGGGGTGAACAAGGCGCTGAAGCTGGACACCAAAACTTATACTTCCTTATTTTTTTAAAGCCTTTTGCAAACAAGCAAAAGGCTTTTATGATTTTAATCACTTTTTTTAAAAAAATGTAAACGTTTCATCTTATTTAAAATAAAAAATAAGCCATACTATACATTGTGTAAGAAAACTAGACGATTAGAGATATAAACGAACAAAACATACTTAAAAACAAATTAATGTTCGGATTTTATTGACTTTTCAAGTGTAAACTGATACACTAACTTTGGTTTTGAAATTGAAATTATTACAAACTTAAATTTAATTTGCTAGAGCCGATGGAGGTGCTTGATATTGTCATCTGTTGTTGTTGTTGGTACGCAATGGGGAGATGAAGGAAAAGGGAAAATCACTGATTATTTATCTGAAAATGCAGAAGTGATTGCCCGTTATCAAGGTGGAAATAATGCGGGTCATACGATCGTATTTAACGGAAAAAAATATAAGCTTCATTTAATTCCATCTGGAATCTTCTATAGTGAAAAAACGTGTGTCATTGGAAATGGTATGGTAGTGGATCCGAAAGCGCTTGTTGAAGAGTTAAACTATTTACATGATCAAGATGTAAGTACAGATAACTTACGTATTAGCAATCGTGCCCACGTCATTTTACCTTATCACTTAAAGTTAGATGCCCTTGAAGAAGAGCGCAAAGGTGCAAATAAGATTGGAACAACGAAAAAAGGAATCGGTCCTGCTTATATGGATAAAGCTGCTCGTGTTGGTATCCGTATTGCTGATCTCCTTGATAAAGAAGAATTTAAAGCAAAATTAGAAATTAATCTAAAAGAGAAAAATCGCCTTCTTGAGAAAATGTATGAATCAGAAGGATTTAAGATTGAAGACATTTTAGATGAGTATTATGAGTATGGTCAGCAGTTTGCAAAGTATGTTGTGGATACATCTGTTGTATTAAATGATGCACTTGATGCAGGGCGCCGCGTGTTATTTGAAGGTGCTCAAGGCGTTATGCTTGATATTGACCAAGGTACATACCCATTTGTAACGTCTTCGAACCCAATTGCCGGTGGGGTTACAATTGGTTCAGGTGTAGGTCCATCTAAAATTAACCATGTTGTGGGTGTTTCAAAAGCTTACACCACTCGTGTTGGTGATGGTCCATTCCCAACTGAGTTAGATAATGAAATTGGTGAAAGAATTCGTGAAATTGGCAATGAGTACGGTACAACAACAGGGCGCCCTCGCCGTGTTGGTTGGTTTGACAGCGTAGTGGTTCGTCATGCTCGTCGTGTAAGTGGAATTACTGACTTATCACTAAACTCCATTGATGTTTTAACAGGGCTTGAAACAGTAAAAATCTGTGTTGCTTATAAATATAAAGGTGAAGTAATGGAAGAATTTCCAGCAAGCTTAAAGATCTTAGCGGAATGTGAGCCTGTGTATGAAGAAATGCCTGGATGGGAAGAGGATATTACAGGAGTAAAAACATTAGGTGAACTTCCTGAAAATGCCCGTCATTATTTAGAGCGCGTTTCACAGCTTACAGGTATTCCATTATCGATCTTTTCCGTAGGACCTGATCGTAATCAAACCAACATGATTCGCGGAGTATTCGGTCAATAATTAGAAAAGTAGAAGTCTGGTGAGCTTCTTATGTTTACCGGACTTCTTATTTTTAAAATAAAAAACTTGCGCAATGATAAATATAATGATATTATAATAAATGTCGCTAATTTGAGCCATTAGCTCAGCCGGTAGAGCATCTGACTTTTAATCAGAGGGTCGGAGGTTCGAATCCTCCATGGCTCACCATTTTTATAAAAAAATCTTTACATGCAGCAATAAAATATGCTATGATTTTACTTGTAGTTTTAGTGAACTAGTTATTGGTCCCGTGGTGTAGCGGTTAACATGCCTGCCTGTCACGCAGGAGATCGCCGGTTCGATCCCGGTCGGGACCGCCATTTTCATACATGTATTTGGCTCGATAGCTCAGTCGGTAGAGCAGAGGACTGAAAATCCTCGTGTCGGCGGTTCGATTCCGTCTCGAGCCACCATTTTATTTAAAACATTTCAAGCATGATAGAATTTCTATCATGCTTTTTTGTGCTATTTTCACTAGACTCACCCAAATTATTATCTATATAGTTTTCTCTATTTAAATTCCATATTTTTCAATAATCATTATCAATTCGACAAAAAAGGCGATATTTTTTACACCTATAATACATTTATATTACAAATAGTTTACAAAGACTATTATGAAGAGATTTTATGATAACCTTCTAAAGGTGAATATTGTCCTACTTTTAGTTGTTAGGAAGACCATTTAGGAGGAAATAAAAAATGAGCGCAGCAAAGAAGCGTCTACATAAAATAACACGAGAAAAATTAAAATCTACCCATAAACAAATAAAACGTATTCCAAAGGCTGCATGTGCTTTTATGATTGCTGCTTCTATTTTTACAGCGGCACCCAGCAGTCAAGTTTCTGCCGCTTCTCTAGATATAAGCATCATTCAAACCGTTTATGAAGTACAAGTAAATGGGGAGCCGGTTGGAACGGTTACAGATAAACATGAAGTACTGCAGCAGGTGTATGACTATGTCGCTGAAATGGCAGAGGATTATAATGGGATGCAGCTGACAATTGGTTCAAATATTGAATTTGTTCCAAAGAAGGAATTTATGCCTCAATACGACAATGCTGAAGTTGTTGAAAAACTAAGTGATATGTTAGCGATTAAAGCAGAAGCTATAAAAATAGTGATTGCTGATAAGACGGTTGGATATGCAAAAGATGAAGCGTCCGCACAAGCAATTATTGAGCAGTTTAAAGCACAATATGTATCAGAAGAAGTCATGCAGGCATTAGAACAAGGTGAAGAGGTAAAAGCAGCAGATGGTGAGTCTGTTATTCAATCTGTTGATTTATCTGCAGAAGTAAATTTAACTCAAGAAGAAGTACTGCCGGATCAAATTTTACCGAACGATAAAATCCTTACTCTTTTAAATAAAGGGACATTAGAAGAAAAGAAATATATGGTTAAAGAAGGAGATGTGTTAGGGGAAATCGCTGTTCAGTATGATTTATCTGTTGACGATTTAATTGCCTTGAACCCTTCTTTATCAGAGGAATCATATCTTCAAATTGATCAAGAACTAGCTGTAACAGCATACGAACCTTTTCTAAAATTGATCGTTCAGGAAGCTTTAAAAAAGGAAGAAGCAATGCCTTATGAAACAGAAATTCAAACGACTGAGGATCTCTTAAAAGGGGAAACAAAAGTTGTACAAGAAGGAAAAGAAGGTTTACAAGAAGTTACTTATCAAATTATGAAAGAAAATGGCCAAATCATAAAGCGTGGAGTAACAAATAAACAGGTAATTGAAGAGCCAACAACCAAAATTGTTTTAAAAGGAACCAAGGTCATTCCATCACGAGGAACAGGCAGTCTTGGCTGGCCGGCAGATGGCGGTGTCATTACAAGTCATCAAGGAATGCGTTGGGGAGCTTTTCATAAAGGGATTGATATTGCAGGTCCTCGTACGCGCTCGATTTTAGCAGCTGATAATGGGACAATTGTTTCTGCAGGAAGCAATGGTGGATATGGCAATCAAATCGTGATTAACCATAATAATGGCATGCGAACTTCTTATTCTCATTTAGCTTCTATTAATGTTTCAGTTGGTCAAGTTGTTTCAAAAGGTCAGTCAATTGGAGTAATGGGTTCAACTGGCGATTCAACGGGTGTTCATTTACACTTTGAAGTATATAAAAGCGGTGAGCTTCAAAATCCAATGGACTATTTAAAATAAATAGGAAGAAACCTCTAGGCTGAAAAGACTAGAGGTTTTCTTGCATTGTGGAATTCGTGTAACACCTGCAGTCATTGTGGTAGAATATAAGAGATGTTTTTAAAAAGATAATTTTAAATAGATAATTGGAACCTCTACTTAAAGGAGTGTAAACGATATGCCAAAGAAAATACTTGTAGTAGATGATGAACAGCCAATTGCAGATATTTTGCAATTTCATTTAGAAAAAGAAGGCTATGAGGTCCTTGTTGCTTACGATGGAGCTGATGCCCTTCAAAAAGTAGAAGATGGACAGCCAGATCTAATGCTGCTGGATATTATGCTTCCTGAAAAAGATGGAATGGAAGTATGTCGAGAAGTGAGAAAGAAATATCAATTTCCGATTATTATGCTGACAGCAAAAGATTCAGAGATTGATAAAGTGCTTGGTCTTGAACTTGGTGCAGATGATTACGTAACGAAGCCATTTAGTGCAAGAGAATTAATTGCCCGGGTAAAAGCAAATCTCCGCCGCCATCAAAATGATGCACCAGCACAAGAAAGTGGGAAGGTTGCTGAAATTGTCGTTGGTGAACTTTCGATTCACCCGGATTCTTATATTGTCACAAAACGCGGGGATAAAATTGAGCTTACCCATCGTGAATTTGAGCTGCTTCACTATTTAGGAAAACATATTGGTCAAGTTATGACGCGCGAACATCTTTTACAAACGGTATGGGGTTATGATTACTTCGGTGATGTTCGAACAGTTGATGTAACAGTAAGACGTTTGCGTGAGAAAGTAGAAGATAACCCAAGTCACCCGCTTTGGATTATTACAAGACGAGGAGTAGGGTATTATTTGCAAAACCCTGATCAGGAGCAGTAAGAAATGGGTAAAGTGAAATTTTTTCGTTCGATACATGTTAAATTAGCGCTTATTTATGTACTGCTTATTTTAGTTACAGTTCAAATTATTAGTGTGTATTTTATTCAACAGCTCGAAGCAAAGCTGAGAGATAATTTTATAAAATCTGTGAATGAGCGAGTTGAATTACTCGCTTATAATCTTTCTGAAGAATTTGAGAGTGAATCCGCTAATAAAAAAGATAATTTTAAAGTACGTATTGCTGATATTGTGAGAAATTCTCAATCGGAAACAATTCGCGAAATTCAAGTTATTGATTTTAATGGAGAAGTGATTGCAAAAAATATTATTACAGGGGTTGGAGGACAGCGGACGAGTGATCCGCGTGTCAAGATTGCCTTACTTGGTTCATCAGAAGGCGAGGTTTTAAGAGATCCTAATACAGGACATCGTATTTATGTACTCGCTATGCCAATTAAAAATAATGATACAGTTAAAGGCGCTATTTATATCGAAGCGTCAATGGAAGATATTTACACACAGATGAAAGATATTAACAAAATTTTAGTAACAGGTACAATTATTGCCCTGGTAATAACGGCTATTTTAGGAATTGTTTTAGCACGCACCATTACAAAACCGATGACAGATATGCGAAAACATGCCCTTATTATGGCGCGTGGGGATTTTTCACGTAAAGTAAAGGTTTACGGGGATGATGAAATTGGTCAGCTTGCCTCTGCGTTTAATGACTTAACAAAAAGGCTGCAGGAAGCCAATGCGATTACAGAAGGGGAACGCAAAAAGTTAAGTTCGGTGTTGTCCTATATGACTGATGGCGTTATTGCGACAGATAGCGATGGGATGATTATTTTAATGAATGACCGATCTGAACAGATGTTAAATGTATCAAGACAAAATGTGTTAGGGACACCGCTGTTAAATTTGCTTCGTCTATCCAAAGATTTAACATGGGATGATCTTTATATTGGCTCGGACTCGATGCTTCTTGACTTTAGCAATGATGAACAAACTTATATTTTGCGAGCAAACTTCTCGCTTATTCAAAATGAAGAAAATGAAATTAACGGGTTAATTACTGTTCTGCATGATGTGACAGAGCAAGAACAGATTGAACAAGAACGCCGAGAGTTTGTTGTGAATGTGTCACATGAACTGCGCACACCGCTGACAACATTAAAAAGCTATCTTGAAGCTCTTCAAGACGGGGCGTGGCAGGATCCAGATATTGCTCCAAAATTTTTAAGCGTGACACAGAATGAAACAGATCGCATGATTCGCCTTGTAAATGATTTGCTTCAGCTTTCAAAAATGGATAAAAAAGAATATCAGCTTACAATGGTAAGCTTTGATTTTGTGGAGTACTTTCATAAAATCATTGATCGCTTTGAAATGTCTAAAAATGAAAATATTCAATTTGTAAGGCAGCTTCAAGATTTAAAAGTAGTTGTTTACGGAGATAAAGATAAACTAACACAAGTTCTTGATAATATTATTTCTAATGCCCTTAAATATTCTCCTGAGGGAGGAACAATTACATTTCGCTGCTGGCTGCAGGGTAAAAAAATTCGTGTAAGTGTAAGTGATGAAGGTGTAGGCATTCCAAAAGCAAATCTATCTAAAATCTTTGATCGTTTTTATCGCGTTGATCGAGCAAGGTCACGTCAATTAGGAGGAACGGGGCTTGGTCTTGCGATTGCAAAAGAGATGATTCATACCCATGGCGGTGATATTTGGGCAGAAAGTGAATGGGGAATCGGAACAACAATTTACTTTACTCTTCCCTATAAGAAAGTAAGTGAGGTTGGTCGCCGATGAGTATTGAAAAAATTAAAACCTTTATATTATATGTTCTCGTGCTCTTAAGCGCTTTTTTAACGTGGCAGTTATGGGTCTATCAACCGTACTTAGAAACACTTAAAAATATTGAATTAGTAAAAAAATATACGGTTGGAAAAGAAGAAAGCTTAAGTGATATTATCCGTCCGGAACAGGTTGTTCTCCATGTAAATAATCAGCATTTAAGCACATTTGATACGGGTCATCATTCACCGTTTTACGAAAAGCTGCTTGAAGCATCTTTTGATAACTTTCGAGATAAATCCCTTGACCCTGAAGCTCGTGAAGAACTTCTTTCATTGTTAGAGAGAAAAGATAGCCTGGAATTTATTTTCCCAACCGCCATTTCAATGGAAATGTATGCTCAATTGTTTGAATTTAATGATGAACAATCAACATTACAGCTCGTAGATCGCATTATTATTTATGAAGATAATAACCGAACAATGGCTCGGTTTATTTCTTATACTGAAGGAAGTTTTATTGAAGCAAGGCTAATCAATCAATCCTTTGCTCATTATAACAAACTAGTTGAAGAAGAAAGCCAGGCTTATGAACGATTTTTTATGGAAATATTAAACGAAGCAAAACCACCTGTTTATTTACCTGAAAAACCTGTTAATATTACAGGTTATGATACCTATCCGCCGCCGTTAGATGAGGATGAGTTTATGCATGCTCTCTTTAACGATATAAGTTTTGTAAGAAAAAGCAGTGATACAGGTGGGGAAACTCTTTATACAGATGGGAGTCATGAATTAAAGGTAAATAATCAGCTGCAATCACTAATTTATATTAATCCATCAAGAAATAATGAAAATGAAACAGATACAGAGTCATCGATTGTAAAAAGTTTCCGCTTTATTAATGGTCATGGTGGCTGGACTGATCCATTTGTATTGTACAATTGGACTCCAAGAAACATTAATGAAATTAACTATCGTCTCATATTTAACGGTTATCCATCCTTTGGTTCACCGGCAAGTAAAATTGAAATTGAATGGCAGGGAGCAGAAGTATTAAAATATGAACGGTCTCTTTTAAGTATTGAGCGCTCTATTAGTCCTACACCGCGCGGAGAAACAACCCTATCTTCAGGATATGAAATCATGGATTACTTAAAATCGAATTCAAAGTATGAGATTTCTAAAGTTAATAAAATTGCAATCGGTTATTCGATTACAACGCAAAGTACTCGTCTTAGTTTTACACCTACTTGGTTTGTCAATTACCAAGGAAAGTGGGAAGCGTTGATGGAAAGCAAACAGTTAACTTATGAAGCAGGAGAAAGGTGGCCTTATGGATTGGAGTAGAACGAAAACGATTTTTATTTTAACTTTCCTTGTCCTTAATCTATTTCTTGGCTTTCAATTAATTGAAAAGAAAAATGAGAATCAGTTTGATTTTATTCCTGTTTCTTCGATAGAAGAACAGCTCAAACAATCTAAAATTACGTATAAAAAGCTTTCTCAAGCACCTGAGAAGTTAGCGCCTATTAGTGGACAAGTTCAAAAATTTGATGAAGAAAAGATCAAGCAGTTAGAAGGAAAAAATTTAAACATTCAATTAATTGAAAATCAGACATTATTGACAGGTTCCTTTAAAGAACCGGGAACAATGCCAAGTACAGAGGCCCAACTGTTAAACTTTTTACAAACATATACGTTCAACAGCACAGATTATATAAGATGGACTGATCATCATCAAGAGAATGAAAGTGTAATTTTAACTCAAACATATGAAGGACGTCCTATTTTTTATAATCTTGAAAGCAAACGAGGCCAAATTCATCTATTCAAAAATGATGAAGGGGAATTAACAGGTTATACGCAAAGTTATTTAAATATTACAAAACAAGGAAATGAACATCCGATTTTAGAACCTATTAAAGCCCTTTATCGACTTTATGAAAACAATGATATTGTTTATGAGGATAACATAACAAGAATGGAATTAGGTTATTACAGTGCAGTAGAAGGCGAAATCCAAGTATTTGTCCCAACATGGTATATTGAAGTAAACAATGAGCGCAGTTATCTTGTAAACGCTGTGTATGGATTAATTGATAAACGAGCTGCTGGAGATAAGGGAGAGAAAACATCATGAGTTTACAGTTTAGCGTACTTGCAAGCGGCTCAAGCGGTAATGCAATGTACGTCGCAACAGACAAACAAAAATGGTTAATTGATGCAGGGTTAAGCGGCAAACAGCTTGAAGCACTGTTTTCAAAAAGAGAAATTAATCCAAAAGAATTGAACGGTATTCTTGTCACGCATGAGCATAGTGATCATATTAAAGGACTTGGGGTGCTGGCAAGGCGTTATAAACTTCCTATTTACGCGAATACAAAAACATGGCAGGCAATGGAAGGGCTAATTGGCAGTATTCCATTAGATCAGAAGTTTCATTTTGAAATAGAGACAGTCAAAAGCTTTGATGATTTAAATATTGAATCATTTGGTGTTTCTCACGATGCTGCAGAACCAATGTTTTATGTCTTTCATCATCAGGGAAAGAAGCTGACTTTAATTACAGATACAGGATATGTAAGTGATCGCATGAAAGGTACGATTCAGAATTCAGATGTATTTGTATTTGAATCAAATCATGATGTTGATATGTTAATGATGGGACGTTATCCATGGAATGTAAAGCGCCGCATTTTAAGCGATGTTGGACATGTCTGTAATAAAGATGCTGCCCTTGCTCTTTCTGATGTGATTGGAGATCAAACAAAGCGTATTTATTTAGCGCATTTAAGCAAAGATAATAACATGAAAGACTTGGCACGAATGACTGTTCAGCAAATGCTTGAAGAGCAGGGATTTGTCATTGGAAATAACTTAAAATTAATGGACACGGATCCTTCTGTTCCAACAGGCCTTGAAGTTTTGTAACAGAAACTGCTCATCGTGTGTTTAGAATGGAATGTGAGTGGGAAGAAAGAAAAGCAAAGTTCTTTTCGAGGATTGATTGGAGCAACAATTAAAATATCAAATGAATATGGAAAAATGTCAAAAACGTACCATATTCTGCGGGAATTTTGTCTTTCATTTTATAATATAAATAGGCAAATTGAAATTCCCTTAGTCGAAAGGAAAGGTGACAGTTGTGGGGTATTATGATGAAGACTATACGACGCGTTCCCAAAAACAAAAAGGAAATCGTGGAGGTTGGTTTTTAGCAGGATTATTAGGGGCGATTCTTGGCGCATTTTTAATATTGATTTCCGTTCCAGCACTTTCAGAATGGGGACTGCTTCCAAATATTCAAAGCAATGAAGCGGTCATTGAAAGCGAACCTAACATAGAAGATGGCAATGCAATGACACAGACGATTAACGTAGATGTAAATACGGATATAACAAAAGCTGTGGAAAAAGCGAAGGATTCTGTTGTGGGGGTCATTAATTTACAGCAAACAAGTCTTTGGGAAGAAGGATACGGTGAAGCTGGATCAGGTTCAGGTGTGATTTATAAAAAAGAAGGTGAAAATGCTTTTGTCGTAACGAATCACCATGTCGTAGAAGGTGCGAACCAGCTTGAAATTAGTTTAAGCGATGGAACGAAAATTCCAGCAGAATTAATTGGTTCTGATCCGCTCATGGATTTAGCAGTATTAAGAGTGGATGGTGCAAAAGTTAACAGCATTGCCCAGTTTGGCAGTTCAGAAGCATTAAAGCCTGGAGAGCCGGCAATTGCGATTGGAAACCCTCTTGGATTCTTAGAAGGAACTGTTACACAAGGAATTGTAAGTAATCCTGATCGTACCATTCCAGTCGATTTTGATGGGGACGGTGTATCAGACTGGCAGGCAGAAGTGATTCAAACAGACGCATCGATTAATCCAGGTAACAGTGGAGGGGCCCTTATTAATATTGCTGGACAAGTAATTGGAATTAATTCAAGTAAAATTGCTCAAGAAGCGGTTGAAGGAATTGGTTTCTCTATTCCAATTAATATTGCAGAACCAATTATTACCTCATTGGAGCAAACAGGAAAAGTTGAGCGGCCATTTATAGGTGTTAATTTGCGCTCTTTATCAGAAGTGCCAACCTATCATTGGAATCAAACATTAAAGATTCCAAACGATATTGATTATGGAATTGTTGTGATGAGTGTTGTACCAAATTCTCCAGCCCAACGAGCAGGAATGGAAGAACTTGATGTTATTACAGAATTAGATGGTCAAAAAGTAGAAGATGTGGTAGAATTACGGAAATATTTATATAAAGAAAAAGAAATTGGCGAAGAGCTTAAAATTACCTTTTATCGAAACGGTGAAAAACAAACAGCAGCATTAAAGCTTACACAAGAACAAGGATTATAATTGCAAGAAACAGGTGCTCCCTGTTTCTTTTTTTCTTTAGGAGAAAAGAAAATCACTTTAAAGGGTTAAAATATTAAGAGCACCGGATACTTTCAAACGCGAATGTGTATAAAAAAGGTGATGGGATTCGAGGAAAATTTAAATGTGATATACTTGCCGTGAAAGGAGTCGAAAAAGATGATTTATTGCTGTAAAGAACATATAGAATTAGCACTTGATTATGCTGTTGATAAATGGGAAACCCCGCCAGTATTAGAAGAATTCACAAATGATACAAAAGATTTCACAAAATGCGAATTTTGCCAAAACGAGGCAGCATATGTTGTATCGAACTAGTATTCCCATACAGGATGTGGATAAAAGCTGTGTATATGTGGATAAGTTCTGTGGATAGTTTTAGATTTTGGGGGATAAATGTATGAATCTATCAATTATTTCAGTTGGAAAATTAAAAGAAAAATATTTAAAACAAGGAATTGCCGAATATGAAAAAAGGCTCGGACCTTATGCAAAGCTTACCATTATTGAAATACCCGATGAAAAAGCACCTGAAACATTAAGTGAAGCAGAAATGAATGAAGTAAAGCAAAAAGAAGGGGAGCGGATTTTGGCAAAAATTTCGCCAGATACATATGTCATTGCCCTTGCGATTAACGGCAAGCAGCATTCATCAGAGCAATTTGCTAAAAAGCTTGATCAGCTTGCAACATACGGAAAAAGCAAAGTTGCCTTTATTATTGGTGGATCGCTCGGTTTAAGCGATGAGGTTCTAAAACGAGCTGATGAAGAGCTGTCATTTTCAAAGATGACGCTTCCCCATCAATTAATGAAACTTGTTTTAATTGAGCAGATTTACAGGGCATTTCGGATTAATCGCGGTGAACCGTACCATAAGTAAGCATAAAGTCACTTCCACATCAAGTGAAAGTGACTTCTTAGCTGTTATCCAAAAATTCGAATTTAATTGTCTACTTTTTTACGATATTCATTAGGTGTAAATCCCACCATTTTTTTAAAGACTTTACTAAAATATTTATCATCTTGATAGCCAATTTGATTAGCAATTTCATAGATTTTCAAATGCGGATTTTTCAGTAGTGTTTTTGCTTTTTCAATGCGTATTTTTATGATGTAATCGGAAATATTTTCATTAAATTCCTGTTTGAATTTCCTTGAAATATATTCACGGCTTAAAAAGAATTGATCGGCTATTTCTTGAAGCTTGATGTCTTTTTGATAATGGTTGTGTAAGTATTCTTCAATTTGCTGCATGCTGTTTTTTTCTTTTCGATATTCAGTATCATACAGTGTTTTAATTAAATCGTGAAATTCTTTTTGTTTTTCTTCTTCAAATTTTTCAAATGAAAAATCACCGTTATCAAGCCAATAATCAAATCCTCTATAGAGAGAAGGCTGATCACTAATTTCATATTCTTTTAACCAGTGATTTTTTAGAAGTTCAATTTCATTTTCCCATACTTTTAACTGCTCGAGTGATAAGTAATGTTGGTTTTTAAATGGTTGATAAATTTTTTGCAATGTCTGATCAACTTGTTCAATACTTGCACTTTGGACAGCTAACTTAATTTCTTGTGAATAATCTAAAAGGTGTGTCAAGGGATGTAATGTTAGGTCTTGTTTTGTATAAATTTTGTTTAACTTTTTATTTTCTAACAAATTATGCTTTAATAATACGTGAACAGCTGATTGATAAGCAGGAACTAATTCACCATTAGCCGGATGTTTTTGGCCAACTGCAATCATACATTTTACTTTTAAACATTGGTAAATAGAAGAGAAAATTTCTTCAATAAGCTGATTGATATTTTTGTGTTTCCATAAAATAATAATAAGTTCAAATTCGTTATTCATATTGCGAAATGCAAATCCGGTTTGAGAGGTTTTTAACATTTCATTACAAATATTTAATACGGTAAAAAAGGCAAGATCTACATCGCCTTGGAACTGTTTATTAATAATAACTTTCATTGGAATTAGTGCAATTGTACACTGTTCATTACATAAGTTAACATGAAATTCCTTTTCTATTTTAGCTATTTCCGAACTTGAAATTGTTGATTGCTGCAAAAGCTTTGAGAAGAAATGATTCCAATATAAGGGTTTAACTTCATTAATGACGATATTTTGTTCTAAAAGTGACTGTCGTTCAAGATCCTGCTTTTTCCATTCCTTTACAGCCTTTTCTAATGTTTGATGAAGGACATCTGGATCAATAGGTTTTAATATATAATCAAAACTTCCGTAAAAGAGAGCGCTGCGCATATATTGAAAGTCATCATAGCCGCTGATTACAATTGTTTTACTATGAAGGTCAGCTTCCTGAATCCATTTCAGCAGTTCAATGCCATCTTTTTTTGGCATTCTCATATCTGTAAAAATAAATTCAGGACGATGCTGTAAAATAAGCTCGATTGCTTGATCACCATTTTCAGCTTCATAAATCGTCTCGATTCCATAGCTTTCAAAGTCGCCTAGCAGTAAAAGTCCTTCTCGTACGTGTTTTTCATCATCGACGATAATTGCTTTCATAGTTCCCCGCCTTTCTCGTTAATTGGAATTTTTATTATGACACAAAGTCCGCCGCTTTCTCGATTGGAAAAGTTTAAAGAAGCACTTTCCCCGTAGTAAAGCTTTAAACGATCGTGAACATTTTTTAAGCCAATGCTTTCTCGTTCTGCTTCATTTCTTCGTTTTCCCGTTTCAAGATGAAGTCGAATTTCTTCTAGTCGTTCTTCTTGGATGCCTGTCCCGTTATCACAAATTTTTATAAGTAAAAAGTTATTGATTTTTCTTCCTCTCATTTCAATTTTTCCTATTTCTTGGCGAATATCAAAGCCGTGCTGAAAGTAATTTTCAATGAGCGGCTGCAAAATCATTTTTGGAACAAGAATTTGCATGACGTCTTCATCGACATCAATGGTATAGTCAAGGCTATCGGTAAAGCGTTCTTTTTGCAATAAATAATAGCTTTTCGAGTGATTAATTTCCTTTGTTAACGGAACCATATCTTCCTGCATATTCATCCCATACCTCATAATTTGAGAAAGATGAGTAATCAGTGTATAAATTTGAGGTACTTTATTTTTAAGTGCAATTGTCCCAATTGATTGCAACGTATTGTATAGGAAATGCGGATTAATTTGCGATTGGAGCACTTTTAATTGATTGGTTTTATTTTCAATTTCAAGCTTATATTCGCGGTTAATTAAGTGATTGATCTTTTCAATCATTCTTTTAAAACGTTCACCAAGCACGCCAATCTCATCATTTCCTAATGATTTAAACTGGACTTTCATGTTTCCTTCTTCAATTTCTTGAATATTTTTCACCAATATTCGAATAGGGGAAGTAATTTTAAAAGAAACGAACAATGTTGCAAAAATAACGAGAATTAACACGAAAACACCGATTAAAATATTCATCTTTGTTACGTTAAAAGCACTTTCATATAAAGTTGTATAAGGAATGCGTTTTACGATCACCCAGCCGCCTTGAGAAGGAGCGATGCGGTCATAAATCATTACGCCGTTAAACGTATTATCTTGCCATTCTAATGCCCCATTTTCTGTTGAAGCTGCTAATAATTTTGAGATCCACTCTTGGTTCGTCTCGGGATTTGAGGCATTTTTGTGAGAGTTATAAAAAATATCTCCATCTGGTGTTAAAATATAAAATTCTTCTGTTTCTTTATTAAAGAGATTTTCACTAAGCTCGAACACTTTTTCTGGTAACACATCAATTGACATATAGCCAATGATTTCATCAGAAGGAATATTAATAATAGCGCGATGTACGGTAAACACCTGTTTTGGTACAGTGTTATTTTCAAGTGGATCATAAGAACCTTGAAAATGGAGTGGTTCAATATACAGGTGAGAAGGATTGCTTTTTATTTCATTATAAATTTTTTGGTTTTTCATATTTTCCTTTTTTTCAAATACCATTGTAGATGTTTTGGAAACATAAAACGATTTGTTTTGTTTCACGATATGCATATAAACTCGTTCTACACTTTCTTCCACATACAAAAGAGTTTGCATAAAATTTTTTACTGTTCCCATTGTGACATAATCATTTTCCTGAGAAGGAGAACGCAAAAAGTTCATAAATTTCGGTTGACTGTAAATCGATAAAGCAAGGCCGTGAATGTCTTCAAGATACGTTTGAAAATTGCTTTTTCCTTGATAGAGAAGGTTAATATTTTCTTGAATAGCTTGATCTTTTAACGATTCCTTCGTATACATATAGGTGAGAATGATGGAACTTCCAAATGGCAAAATGGTTACTAAAAGTAAAAGAAGAATGAGCTTATTGCGAATATTATTTTTAAACACTTTCTAATCACCTCAATTCCTCAGTATACAGAAGATAAAAATAGAAAGCATGTTTATAATAAACATGCTTTCCATATAAGTTAATAACCGATTATTTTAAGTTATCCCAAGAAGTTTGAAGCTTTTCAAGAAGCGTATCGTAATCAATTTGGCCAGCAGCATATTCTTGGATTGCTGCAGCAAACTCTTTGTTTGCACCATCCGGCCATCTGAACCAAGTCCAAGGAATTGTTTGCTCGTCTTTTGAGTATGCTAAGATGTCTTCGCCAAGAGCACCTAATCCAGCTGGTTCAATGTTATCAAACGCTGGGATGAATTTAAATTCTTCTGTAATGTAACGTTTACCAGTTTCAGAAGATACCATCCAGTTTAAGAATGTTTTTGCTTCTTCAAGATGCTCAGAGTTTTTGTTAAGTACCCAGTTATTAGGAACTCCTACAGGTAAACGGTCTGCATCAGCTTTATCATCGCTAAGAGGAATTGGTAAGAAGCCCATGTTGATGTCAGGGTTAATCTCATAAATCATGTTTTCTGTCCAGTTACCTTGCTGAAGCATTGCTGCTTCACCAGCTGCAAATAGTGTAACTTGTGTGTTGTAATCTGTTGTTAATGGATTATCATTAGAGAATTTAATTTCTGTATCTAATACTTCTTTAAAGTTTTTAAATTGTTCATTTCCAGTGATTGTTGTTGAACCGTCATATAATCCTTTAATAAATGCTTCAGAATCTCCCTGCTGTGCGAATGGAATGTTTAATAAGTGCTGACCGATAACCCACCATTCACCATATCCTGCTGCAAAAGGAATGATACCCGCAGCTTCAAGTTTCTTAGCCGCATCTTTAAGCTCAGAAATTGTTGTTGGTTTTTCAGTAATGCCAGCTTTTTCAAATAAATCTTTGTTATAAATAAAGCCATATCCTTCAAGGTTTACAGGCATACCATAAAGCTTGCCGTCTTCATCTGTCATTGGAACTTTACCGATAGGAAGAACGTTTTCAGCCCAAGGCTCATCAGAAAGATCTGCTAAATGCTCTTTCCAAAGCTCTAATTCTTTAAACCCACCATTGTTAAAAATATCTGGTGTTTCACCTGATGCTACTTTTGATTTTAATGCCGCACCATAGTCAGCGCCGCCGCCAACTGTTTCAAGATTTACTTGAATGTTTGGGTGTTCTTTTTCAAATTCATCAATCATAGCCTGCATTTGATCCGCAATTTCAACTTTGAATTGAAACATATCAAGTGTGACAACATCGCCATCTGCACCAGCGTCTTTATTAGTATCGGATGCTTCTTCGCCGCCAGAACATCCGGCAAAGATTCCAACCATTAAAGCAAGTGATAAACCAAGCATTAACAAGCGTTTCATAAAAATTAACCTCCCTAATGATGTTTTATATAGTAGTGCTATTTTATTTTCGTATCTCTTTGATTAAAAAGGATACAAAAGTTGATAACGTGATCAAGTTTTAGAGTCAGCAATCGCTTACAAATTATTTAATTGAACCAGCAGCGATTCCTTTAATAATGTGTTTTTGTAAGAATAAGAAGAAAATAATAATCGGTGTAATACCTAATACAAGCGCAGCAAGTCCCATATCCCATTGTTTTGTATATTGAGCAAAAAATGAGCTTGTTGCAAGTGGAATTGTTCTTAATTCTGGATCTTGCAGAACAAGAAGCGGTAATAAGAAATCATTCCAAATCCAAAGTGTGTTTAAAATGACAACCGTTACTGTAATTGGTTTTAATAGTGGAAAGACAATTCTCCAAAATACCCCGAACTGACTGCATCCATCAATTCTTGCTGATTCTTCAATTTCAAGTGGAACTGTTTTCACAAAACCGTGATAAAGAAATAATGATAGTGGTACACCAAAACCAAAGTACATCATAATAAGTCCTGGAATGCTGTTTGTAATGCCGAGCATTCCACCAAGCTTCATCAGTGGGATCATCACTGTTTGGAATGGAATAACCATCGCTGATACGAAAAAGATAAATAAAATTTTATTAAATTTGCCAGGGGTTCTCACCATTTTCCATGCAGCCATGGAACTAATGATTACAAGGCCGATATTACTACATACCGTAATAATTAGTGAATTCCAGAATACTTTCGGAAAGTTAATAATGTCCCACACTTTCGTAAAGTTTGAAAATAAAATTTCTTTCGGTAATGCTGCTGCATCAATTAAGATCGCTGAAAAGCTTTTTACAGAATTTACAAGTACAAAATAGAAGGGAATCAAGAATAGGATCGCGATCAAAATCCCTAAAATTTCTAATATAAATGTGGTTTTTGTATATTTTTCACCCATTATGCTTCCACCTCTTTTTTCTTTGTAACCATTACTTGAATTGTTGTAAAGATTACTACAACGATAAAGAATAGAATTGACTTAGCTGTTCCTAGTCCATATCGGTTGTTTTGGAATGCTTCTTGGTAAATATTAATTGCTACAGACTGAGTCGAGTTAAACGGTCCGCCGCCTGTTAATGAAAGGTTCAAGTCAAAGATTTTAAATGCCATTGAAATCGTTAAGAAGAAACAAATTGTAAACGCCGGGATAATTAATGGAATAATAATTTTTGTTAGGATTGTAAAATTGTTTGCTCCGTCAATTCTAGCTGCTTCTAAAAGAGAATTATCAACACCTTGTAAGGCTGCGATATAAATAATCATCATATATCCGCTAATTTGCCATGCGAATACGATGACAATTCCCCAGAAAGCTGTTTTCGTATCTCCGAGCCATGGAAGCTGAAAGAAGGCAATATCGGTCATTTTTCCAACTGCCGCAAATCCTTTTACAAAAATAAACTGCCAAATAAATCCTAGTAATAGTCCGCCAATAACGTTTGGAATAAAAAAGGCCGTACGTAAAATGTTGCGCGTTTTTAATGCTTGATTTAGAAGGAGGGCTAAGCTAAACCCAATTAGGTTACTAATCACAACTGCTGCAAACATAAATTTCGTTGTAAACATAAAGGAATCAAAAAACTTCGGATCATTTGTAAAAATTTGAATGTAGTTTTGAAAACCTATCCATTCAATCGTTGTGCTTACTCCATTCCAAGATGTAAATGAATAATATACACCCATTAGAAACGGAATGATTTGAATGACAAGGAAAAATAATAACGCTGGTCCAACAAATGCTGAATACGTAAGGAAATTTTTCAGTTTGTGTTTTCGTTTTGCCTTTTTTGCCGCTTCGTCTTTATTCTTAAGTTGTTTTGTTTCACTGTGAGTTGACGCTTTTAATGCTTCAGATTTCATCTTTGCTCACCACCTATTTGTAATCGCTTTCAGTTTTAATTATAAGGGATAGCTTATGCAATGAAGAGGGGGTTAGATTGACTAAAAAGGTATAAAATTTTGACCCCTTCACAATTTTACACCTTTTATGATGATCTTTTATGGCTGCGTTTATGATAGATGAGGCGGATATTTAAATGATACCTTCTATGTTTTTAATGGCTGTAAAACGGGAATATAACGAGCAAGAAAACAGGAGGGATTTATGATGAAGCGGTTAATAAAAGCTGCGGTGAAGTATGGTCCAATTCTTTATCCAATTGCAAAAAAACTAATGAATAAACGAAAAGCAAAGCGTCTAAAAAATTCTTCGTATTCAAAATAGAAAAAACTGACTTATCAAGGTTTGCCCCTTTAAGTCAGCTTCTTTGAGTTTTTTAGTTAATAAAAATTTCTTTTTTATAAGTGAGTCCTTTTATTTCGTAATAGCTTAGATAGAAGTGCCTGCACCTTTTAGATAATAGAAGAATAGTGTAAAAATACAGAGGTTTATAGGGAGGGAACTTTATGCCGGTATCAGTTGTGTTTAATCAAATTGCAGTAAATGCAATTAATGAAAATGCTACTATTGCGACTGGTCAAAACAACCAACAAGATTGGTCATGGCAAGGGAAAAATAATTTTGCTGCTGGCGTGCCGATTGGATTTGTTGTTGCGACTAATAACTTAAATACTGTAATTGACAATGATCTATTTGATACACCAATTTTTAGCCCTAATATTGTAAATCCACAGCCTACTATTCAATATTAAGGTGAACAGATGAGTATTCAATTTGATTCAATTCAAATCAATTATATCCATGCGAATTCAGGATTTTTTGTTGGTGAGAACACTCAGGTGAATTGGAAAACACAATACAAAGAAAATAATGCTTTAGGAGAAGTAATTGGGGATCAAAATATACTCATTCAGAACGTTAATGTCGTTTATGATAATGACATTATAGATACGCCAATTGAAAATATTTCTTATGGAGAAGAACAAAAGATAGATGAAAAAGGGAAAAAAGATTAATGTTCTCCCTTTTTCAGCTTTTCTTTAAGTAAAGTTTGCATCCACTCCGGAATGTTATGTTCTTTGCTATTCACGAGTAAATCCATGATTGCAGAATCATTCAGTAGTGAACGCAAGCCTTCAATATTGTTGTGATCGCCGCTTATGGAACCTAATCCTTGATTTTGTTTTTTATAGCTCTCAAATCCTGTTGGTGTGTTGTTACCGAAATTTATACAGGAAGCACCTTCAACTGTTCCGATGCGAATCGTGCCGATGAAAAAGTTGGGTGAAAGCATCCCCATTTTATTCCTCCTTTTGATGAAAAGAAAAAGAATATCCGTCTTTCGTTTTTTTTATCGCTCGCTTTTCATTTTGATGTTTCTGTTTTAAATTCTGTTTTCTATTCTTCTGTTCCCCAATTGAAACACCAAAATTGTTTCCTAGATTTAATGCCCCGCTCAAATCCTCAATATCCAATTGATCAAGTGTAAACGATAATTGTTCGAGTGTCGGATTATGAATATCAACGTGATTAATATGAAAATGATATTCAATGGGTTGCTTTCTTGATGATGCGATCTCCAATTGTAAATCTTTTATTTGGTTTTGTAATTCGCTAATTTCTTTCTTATAGGTATTGTTTTTTTTCCAGAACCACATTACTCTTTTTCCTGCCCGTTTTTTCTTTTCATTACTACATGCTTATTATTAAAAAGCACATTATGATCTCCATTAATCATTCCATTTCCTTCATTTTTCTTCCCGATAGATGAGAAGTTAGTCTGATAATTATCTCCCGAAAACACACCAGAAGAATCGGAAAGGTTATCAATAGAGAAAGAGTGAAAAGTGAATTTCGCCATTTTATCACCTCCCTAATGGGATAGCAATGAAAGGAAAATAACTTGTGAACAGATCTTTGAATAAATAAGGAAAACAAGTGCGTTTATAGTTCTGTTTTCGTCTGAGGCGATTAAAAAAATAGTAAAAATTTCCTAATTTGAATTTATTCTTCAATATTTATAATAATATCTTCTTCTTGGGCTGCTTTTTGAATTCGAATTTCGAGTAAACCATTTTTATATTGGGCTTTTATATCTTCTGCTTTATAATGAAATGGAACCGAGATTACACGTTTAAATTTTCCGGAAAAGCGTTCATTTTGCAAAAGTTTCTCTTGCTCAACTGGATAGGTATAACCAATATTTCCATGTAAAATCAGTTCAGTTCCATTTTGCCGAATTTGAATATTATCCATTGATGTCATCCCTGGTAATTCAACAATGATAACACCCTCTGTTTTGGTTTCATACATATCAAAGGAAGGCCCACGTTTTGGAATGACATGATGAAGGTCATTCCAAAAATCTTCTCCAAGAACTTGATCGATATTTTCAGAAAAACGAGACCAATTTATTCTTCCTTTTTTCTTTTCCATAATTAACACCTCTAATTCATTTATATGCATAGAAATGATATTCATGAAATGGAAGGGAAGAGGCGTTATCTCATTTAAGGATAATAGGGAGGTTAGTTTCGTCTTCCATCCGAAGATTAAAAGAGCTCTTCCAGGCGGAGTGGCCTTTGTTTATCACTCATAAGCAGGCGCTTTACACTTATTTTTAATAAGTTGTAAATTGAAAAATCTTTTGCAGAATATACATAATGTATTTAAAAACAGGCAGTGAATTTTCATATGCTTCGTATTCAAGTGTATAGCTTGCGTCTTTGTTGTTCCAAATTCTTTCAAAGTATGAATCAACATCCTGTACAAGCTTACTCGTTGAATGAGCCTGCAGTTTAATGTTTGCTTCAAGGTTGTAATCATCTAAATTACGGGATGTATAATTTGCCGAACCGCCAATAATTGTGCTGTCTTTTTCTCCTTTTATATAAATAAGCTTTGTATGATATTGCTCTTTATTTGTGTTATACCAGCGGATCGTTAAATGTTTTTTTCGTGTTTTATACAGTTCAGCCGCAATCGGGATATTCGGTAAGCCCATTTTTTCAGAGCCAAAGGCATTTTGATTTGGATCTAAAATAATCCTTACTTCAATTCCGCGTTCAGCCGCGTCTTCAAGGGCATCAATAATATCACGATCAGCTAAATAAAACATGCCAACCCAAATGACATCTCCTTTTACTGCATGATCCACAGCTTCTACAACGCTGTCTTGAATTTTACTTTCTGTTAAGATTTGCGCTTTAATGAAGGAATCTGATTCTATCTGAGAGCCGGTACTTTCAATATTTTCTAACTGTTTTTCGGTAGGAAACTTCTTTAAATTTCCGCCTGAAAAAGCGGCAGCCGCTCTTTCAGCTTTAATCATATCGAGGAGAATGTCTCCTTTTATTTTAAAGGCGATATTAGAATGAAACCCACTCGCATCATGCGGGTTTGCTGAAAGAATAAGTCCGGCATCTTCTGTAATGACGACTTTTCGGTGATTTGCTTTAATGTTTAATAATTTAAAATAGGAGCGCATGGTAACAGAAGGTGCATTTGCTGCGAGAGGATTAGGAAGCCATCCTGTTCCTTCTTGTCCAAACCAAGATAGCGTCGTTCTCCAAATTCCCGAATATAAGATGTTAGGATCGCGTAATCGATTTAAATCTGTAAAAATAACTTCTGCACCAAGCTTTTTTAAAGGCTCTATTTGTTCGGCAGTGTGAGAATGATAGGTTGTGTTAATTTCATCAGTAATAAATACAACTTTTAAATTCGGATCTTCTTTCATCTTCTTTTCAATCGTTTTTCTTAATTTACTGCTGATCGGAGGATAGTTACGTTCCCCATTTGAGTAACTATTGACGAGAAATAAATCTAAAATAAGGAAGCTATCCGCTTTTTCAATTGTTTGATAAACTTCTTTAAAAATCGATTGCTCATACGTTTCTTTTCCATTTTGTTTATAAGTAAGATCATAAAGAAATTCTACCTCTTCATCTGGTACATTATATACCTTACCTGCAAAGGATGTATTCGGCGGCAGCGGCTTTATTCTGTGATAAATCATGGTAGTTGTTACAATTAAAACAATCAGTACAAGTAAGATCCGACCCTTTTTCTTATGAATAGGTTTCTGTATTTTCATTTTCACTTCTCCAAACATATTTAGACATTTCATTACTGTATACCCTCTTTTTCCGGATATCTATCGTTCTTGTTAGTAAGAAAGCAGAGTGGATGAAAACATGAATTAAAATTTTTTAGGGTGAATGGATAATGAAAAAAATACGTTAATATATATAAAATGAGAAAGAAGAGTTAAACTTGTTTTATACTCTGTTAATGGATGTGATGAGATGAGAACGGTTAATGAACAAGCAGTAAAAATTGGTTATGTGCTTGCACTTTCTTTAATAATGGCTGCAGTTATTTATTTTTTTGCATCGAATTGGGGTGGATTGGATAAATGGCAAAAAATTAGTTTAAGTGTGGGACTGCTCGTTTTATTTTACGGAGGAGCCTTTTTGTTAGCTAAATGGTTTACTAGGCGCCCCTTTTTAAGTGAATTCTTTTTCTTTATAGGCTGTATAAGTTTTGGGGTGACGATTGCCTTAATAGGGCAAATTTATAATTCCCATGCAGACAGTTTTATGCTGTTTGTTGTGTGGGCTGTGCCGTCGCTTCTGTTTTCTTTTTTTACAAAATACCAGCCGTTTTATTTTTTAAGTTATGGATTGGTGCATTTAGCCGTATGGTTCTTTCTTTTTCCTTCAGCAGGCTTTCATACAAATGAGGAGTATTGGTATCGAGGCTTCTTTTTAGGAACGGCTTTCGCAAATCTTCTTTTATTTATAATCATTGAAAAAGGAGTTTTTCGTGCACAGGCACTTGCCTTTTTGGCATTCATTTCCTTTCATATAACCATGCTTATTTTATCGACAGGGGAATTATTTGAGTCTTTTTCATTGATTATGAGTTTTACTTATCTTGTTATTTTAGTTCGTTGGTTTATTTACTATGTAAAAACAGATTTTCATAAAGGGTATACAGTCTTGTTAGGACTAGGTTTTACAGTTTTTGTTATTATTAAATTTATCGCTTTTTTAATTTTTGTAGGAACTGAGTTTGTTTTTCTCTTTACAATGTTTTTGCCGGTTGTGATTGTTGCAGGAGCTGTGTTTGGAATCAGCAAATGGCGAAAAAATAAGAAGGGAAATGAAAGTCCACTGATGAGGCGGATTTTTATCGGGGTGATTTCGTTAATTTCGTCTGTGATTGCGGCCAGTTCAATCGCGGGAACATTATTTTTAATTGTGGGTGAAGTTCCTTATTATGTAACAGCTTTTTTAGCGGTTCTAGGTTTTATCTTACCAGCAGTATTACTAAAAAACTGGGACCCTGTTATTCGGTATACAGTGCTTTTAACCGGTTATTTTCTCGGTGCTCCTTCTGTAATTTTTTCTCATCTTGCTTATTCATTTGCATTTATCGCTGTGCTTGGATTTGTGTTTTGGATATATGAAAGCAAAGCGATTAAATATGGAACGTATTTTTTAACAATGTTTGTCCTGTTTGCCGGATGTTTAGAAGAAAACTTCAACATGGAAGCAGTGGTGTTTAGCTTATTAATCGTAAATATTATTTTGTTAGCGTTAAGTTTTAAGATGATACCAGTATTAAAAGAGCTTGTTTATATCAACAGTATTTTCTATAGTTTTCTTAGCTTTTTTATTTTAACCTTTTTATTTGAAAATTCTTTCGTTACGTATGTCATCGTAAATAGTGTGTATTTTATTATCGCAACGGCTGTGCTTTTTCTAGCGCTTAAGAGAGATCAGCAGGCTCTTTATTGGATGAGTTTATTGTTCTGGTTCGCTTATGTGATCTATAAATATTATGATCTATTATGGAGTTTGCTGCATAAATCACTGACATTTCTAATTGTAGGGCTTATTCTTTTTATACTTACAAACAGATATGACGCTCTTTCTAAAGCAGTAGGTTCATCGATTAGTTTTGTGAAAAAAAGATGGCTTTCAATTCTCGTTGTGTTAGTACTGCAGGTTACGATTATCGGCTTTCAAGTTGTGAAAAGTGAAGTACTGCTCGCTGAAGGGGAGTTAGTGAAACTTGAACTGGAGCCGGTTGATCCGCGTTCAATGCTGCAGGGCGATTATGTGATTCTTCGCTATACGATTTCAAATCTTTCCTTAACACCAGAGCCTTCTTACAATGAAAAAGTAAAAATCGGCTTAGTAAAAAATGAAGCGGGAATTTATCAATACAGCGGTACCTTCTTAGAAAATAACCAGCAGTTAGAAAATGAGCATGCGGACGTGTGGATCACAGGGCGTTATAAAGGGGATGGTAACGTTGAATACGGCATTGAAAATTACTTTGTAGAAGAAGGGACGGGGTTTGAACTCGAACAGAATGCTGACTATGCGAATGTAAAGGTTTCAAAAGGCGGAGATGCGATTATTGTTTCTTTAGAATAGGTACTGTTTCATAATGGGGTTGACTTCTTAGTTGGGGTCAACCTTTTTTTGCTGTCCTTTGCTCTCGGAACAGATAACGTTATAATGAAAAGCATGGAATGCAATAAAATGTGAAAATGATAAAAAGAAGTTAGGATGAAAAAAGATGACGAAAGAAATTTCTTTAAAGATAAAATCAAAGTTTACTAATAAATTCAAAAGTGGTTATCCGCTCATTTTTAAAGATGCATTACTCAATAGCGAAGTTCTTAAAGAAGAAGGATCGATTGTAAAGCTCTTTGATGAAAGAAATCACTTTATTGGAAAAGGCTATTACGGCAAGCAAAATAAAGGCTATGGCTGGGTGCTTACACAAAAAGAAAGTGAGAAAATTGATCAAGTATTTTTTGAAAAGAAGCTTCATTTCGCATTAAAACACCGCGCCCATCTTTATGAAGATGCGGAAACCACTGCATTTCGTGTTTTTAATGGGGAAGGAGACGGCATTGGCGGTTTTACAATTGACTACTTTGACGGATACTATTTAATTAACTGGTATAGTGAAGGCATATATCAATTTAAGGAATCTGTTATAACATCACTTGAAAATTTAGTTTCCTTTAAAGCGATTTATGAGAAAAAGCGATTTGATACAAAGGGTCAGTATATGGAAGATGATGATTTTGTTATGGGAGAACGCGCGGAGTTTCCGCTTCTCGTCAAAGAAAATGGCGCTGTGTTTGCTGTTTATTTAAATGACGGGGCAATGGTTGGGGTGTTCTTAGATCAGCGTGAAGTAAGGCGTACGATTCGCGATCAGTATGCGGCAGGAAAAACCGTGTTAAACACGTTTTCTTATACAGGTGCTTTTTCCGTTTTTGCAGCATTAGGTGGTGCAAAGAAAACAACAAGTGTTGACCTTGCTAATCGAAGTTTAAGTAAAACAATTGAACAGTTTCGTGTAAATGACATTGATTATGAAGCACAAGACATTATCGTAGAAGATGTGTTTAAATATTTTAAATATGCGGTTCGAAAACAATTGAAGTTTGAGATGGTCATCCTTGATCCGCCGAGCTTTGCCCGCTCAAAGAAGCATACGTTTAGTGCGGCAAAAGATTATAAAAACCTTTTAAAAGAAGCGATTGCGATTACAGAAGATCATGGGGTGATTGTTGCTTCCACAAACTGCAGCACATTTGATATGAAGAAGTTTAAAGGCTTTATTGAAGCAGCATTTAAGGAAATGAACGGAAAATATGAAGTTTTGGAACAGTTTTCACTGCCGGAAGACTTTAAAACGATAAAAGAATTTAAAGAAGGCAACTACTTAAAAGTAGTGTTTATTAAGAAAATAAAAGGGTAGGAATATACCTCCCATGGTAGGGGTCTGACCCCTACCATGGGAGGTATATATTTATTTTACCGCGACTTCAATATGTTTAAAAATGGTGACATCAAAAAGACCTAAATCGGTTAGTTTTAAGGCAGGAATAACAGGTAAACTTAAAAAGGAAAGTGTTAAAAAAGGATTAAAGTTCGTGCGGCCGCCAAGCTGTTTTAAAGCGAGATGAAGTTCATGAAGTTCTTCATTAACTTCTTTAAATTCCTTTTTTGATAGCAATCCAGCAATTGGTAAAGGAAGTGAACCGATCACGTCACCTTGGTTTACAACGACAAGGCCTCCCTTCATCTTAACGATGGTCTCAACCGCTTTTAAAAGGTCGTGATCGTTTGTGCCAGCAGCAATAATGTTGTGAGAGTCATGGGCGACCGTTGAAGCAATTGCCCCAGACTTTAATCCAAAGCCTTTTACAATGCCTGCTCCAATAGTGCCTTTCTTTTGGTGGCGTTCAACAACAATGAGTTTTAAATGATCATCTGTTGGTGATGAAACAAAATAACCGTCTTTTATGTTCACCTTTTCAATTAGTTTTTTTGTTACAAGCTGGTTTGGAATCACTTCAATAATGTGAGCCAGGCCGCTTTTATAAATTGGAATTTGCAGATCTTTTTTTGTAATAGAAGGAACTTGAACAGAAGTTGTTAACTTTGTTCCCGCTTTTACTTTATAAGGATTACGGAGCATACATTTGCCATTTTTAGCAGCAAGTTTCCCTCCTTTAAACACATGTGAGATTTTTACATCATCTAAGTTATCCAGCAGGAGAAAGTCTGCATCATATCCTGGGGCAATGGCTCCTTTACTTGTTAATCCATAGCATTCAGCAGCATTTAAAGAGGCAATTTGGATGGCTAAAAGAGGATCAAGTCCTAGTTGAATCACTAGCCGGACATTATAATCAATACTTCCTTCAGAAATTAATTCATCTAAATGTTTATCATCTGTACAAAATAGAAAGCGGCGCGCATTTTTATAAGTTACCGCTTTAATAAGCTCTGTTAAATTTTTCGCGGCAGATCCCTGCCGAATTAATACATACATCCCTCGCTTGATTCGCTCTAATGCTTCTTCAGCTGTGACGCATTCATGATCTGTTTGAATGCCTGCAGTACGATAACTGTTAAGAGCTTCTGGAGATAATCCAGCCGCATGTCCATCAATTTTATTTCGATGCTTCAGCGCTGCTAAAAGCTTTTCAATCATTCCGTCATTACTGTTTAAGACTGCCGGATAATCCATTACTTCAGCTAACCCTAACACTCTTGGGTGGGAATAAAACGGTTCTAGATCAGGAGCAGTTAATACAGCGCCTGCATTTTCAAAAGAGGTCGCCGGAACACAAGAAGGCAGCATAAAAAAGATATCGATTGGGAGATTTTCTGAAGCTTGAAGCATAAAAGAAAGCCCGTCAATTCCAGCAACATTTGCAATTTCATGTGGGTCGGTAATGACTGCTGCAACACCATGAGGTAAAACAATCTCTGCAAATTCTTCAGGTGTGACCATTGAAGATTCGATGTGGACATGTCCATCGATAAAGGTTGGCGCAATATAACGATTTTCTGCATCTATCACAATGTGTCCATCAAATTTACCAATACCAACAATTGTGCCATCAACAATAGCTAGATCTCCTCTTATAAATTCTAAATTAAACACATCAATAATTTGGCCATTTTTAATCACAAGATCTGCCGCTTTTCGGTTACTTGAAACATCTATTTTGCTTATAAGCTCCTGTTTTTTATTTTTCATAATCGTTCTCCTCTTAGGTTGAATTTTTAAGGGATAAACGTATGGTAAGACGTACTGTAAAGCAATGTTTTATCATTTGCTCAATTGGGAAATGGTTTTATAAACATGTTAGAAAAGGAGCGAGATTATGAAAACATACAGTGTAGTTCCAAATAAAGATGCAGCAGGCTGGTACGTTAAAATAGAAAATGTGGCACCGACCGATTTATATGACAATAAGGAAATTGCCGTTGAAAAAGCAGAAGAATTGGCAAGAAAAAATAAGCCAAGCAAGCTGTTTATTCATGATAAGCATCATGAAGTAGAAGATGAAAAAAGTTTTAAATAGAGACAACATAACCGCTCACC
Source organism: Bacillus taeanensis (assembly GCF_003318295.1). Classification (GTDB taxonomy): domain Bacteria; phylum Bacillota; class Bacilli; order Bacillales; family UBA6769; genus Maribacillus; species Maribacillus taeanensis. Next base: position 50,760 of record NZ_QOCW01000013.1, on the reverse strand, counting down.
TGTGAGTGGTTATTTTTTTATGGAAATGTTCTTAGTGAGAGGATAAGTGAAGTTTGTTATGTGAATTTGTGAATAAATATTGAAAAAAAAATGGCTTTTTTGTCACAGTGATTGTGACCGTTTTTTGAACTTTGTGAAAGAAAGTAATCAAAAGCGCTTTCAATTTGGTATGATAAGTCAGCACTATTAATAACAGATTTATTAGAAATAGGCTGCAAGCCATTATAAAAACATTAGCTATTTTATATTGCTCGATTTGAGAGTGTCTTATTTAGAAAGGAAGGTGAACGAAATGTTCAAAAATCGCAATACATTTTTAATTGTAAGTAGTAGTTTAATTTCACTAATCATCATCACAGTATTAGGTTTTCAGACTGATATGATTGTATTAGATCCAAAAGGACCGGTTGGACAAATTCAAAAGGACCTTATTATGTTTTCTATTTATTTTATGATTGGTATCATGGTTGTCGTTTTTGCCATGTTTACGTATGTCATTATTAAATACCGTGGTGACCGTAAAAATGTTACAAGTAAAGATTATCAACCTGATATGCATGGCAGTACAAAATTGGAAATCATCTGGACGATTATTCCGGTTATTATCGTTACATTATTAGCGGTTCCGAATGCAAAGGCGCTTTATGAACTGAAAGAACCACCGAAATCTTCTGCTGATAAAGAGGCAATTGTTATCCATGCTACTGCGGTGGATTGGAAGTGGATTTTTAGTTACCCAGAGGAAAATATTGAAACAGTGAACTATGTAAATGTTCCTGAAGATACTGCAGTTCTTTTTAAAGTGACGGCTGCTGATTCCATGGCTTCTTTCTGGGTCCCGCAGATTGGCGGTCAAATTTATGGAATGCCAGGAATGGTCAATGATCTTTACCTGCAGGCAGATGAGCCTGGCGAATATGAAGGAAGAAACTCAAACTTCACGGGTGAAGGAATGACCCATCAGCAGTTTAATTTTGTCGCGTTAGAAGAAGACGATTATCAAGAGTGGGTAAAAGAAACACAAGAAACTGCACCAAAGTTAGATGAAGAAACATATGAAAAGTTAATGTTACCTGAAAATGTTGAGGAAATGACGTTTTCATCTACTCACTTAGAATTTGTCGATCATGGAACAAATTCTGGATATGCAATGGGAATTCGTGAAAAATACGGCGTTGAGATAAAAGGAATTAAAGTGGAAGGCGTATCTTCAGATCATGAATCTGACTCTAATTCGAACTCACACTCACATTCTCATCACTAAGAAAGGGGGCCACTTGAATGTTTAATTTTATAAAGGATAATTTAATCCTGCATGACCCAATGATTCTTGGAGCAAATATTTCGATCGCATTAACGGTCATTGGAATTGTATTTGTTCTTACGTACTGGAAAAAATGGAGATGGCTCTGGACAGAGTGGATCACAACCGTTGACCACAAACGAATCGGAATTATGTATATTATTGCAGCCCTGCTGATGCTTTTCCGCGGTGGTGTGGATGCATTATTAATGCGGGCACAGTTAACTGTTCCTAATAATGATTTCTTATCATCACAGCATTATAATGAAATCTTTACAACACATGGTGTAATCATGATTTTATTCATGGCGATGCCGTTTTTAATCGGATTAATGAACGTCGCGGTTCCACTACAAATTGGAGCAAGGGACGTAGCCTTTCCATATTTAAATAACTTAAGTTTTTGGTCATTTATGTTTGGGGCAATTTTATTTAACATCTCGTTCGTATTTGGTGGATCACCGGATGCGGGTTGGACAAACTATGCACCACTTGCAATTGAAGGTAGTCCCGGACCTGGAATTAACTATTATTTACTAGGTTTACAGGTTGCCGGTATTGGTACACTTATGACAGGTATTAACTTTATTGTAACGATTGTTAAAATGCGTGCACCAGGAATGACATTGCTTCGTATTCCAATGTTTACATGGACAACGCTTATTACGTCGTTTATTATCGTTTTTGCCTTTCCAATCTTAACGGTTACGTTAGCGTTAATGTCGTTTGACCGATTATTCGGAACACATTTCTTTACACTAACGGGCGGCGGTAACCCGATGCTTTGGTCGAACTTGTTCTGGCTGTGGGGTCACCCTGAAGTATATATTGTTATTTTGCCTGCGTTCGGTATTTTCTCAGAAATTATTGCAACATTTGCAAGAAAAACATTGTTTGGCTATAAATCAATGATTATTTCTCTTGTTGCGATTTCTTTCCTAAGCTTCATTGTATGGGTTCACCACTTCTTTACAATGGGCGGAAGCGCGGCAGTCAATAATGTCTTTTCAATTACGACGATGGCCATTGCGATACCGACCGGGATTAAAATCTTTAACTGGTTAGGTACGTTATATAAAAGTAAAATTCAATTTACTTCAGCAATGCTTTGGTCGGTTGCATTTATTCCGACATTCGTAATTGGCGGGGTAACAGGGGTTATGCTTGGAATGGCTGCAGCAGATTTTCAATATCATAACAACTATTTCCTTGTTGCACACTTCCACTATACGTTAATTGCCGGTGTAGCATTTGCCTGCTTCGCAGGTTTAATCTACTGGTATCCAAAAATGTTTGGTTATAAAATGAATGAACGCATTGGAAAATGGGCATTCTGGTTCTTTACAATTGGATTTAATGTCTGCTTCCTGCCGCAGTTTATCTTAGGATTTGCCGGTATGCCAAGACGTGTTTACACGTATATGCCGGAAGATGGCTGGACTACATTAAATGTTATTTCTACAATCGGAGCCGTTGGTATGGGGATCGGCTTTGTAGTTATTGTTTATAACGTCTATTACAGCTTCCGTTACGCTGAAAGAGAAGTTTCAGGAGACTCTTGGGATGGGCGTACATTAGAATGGGCAACAACAACAGCAGTACCGCCGCATTATAATTTTGCGGTTGTTCCTGAAATAAAAGAAGTCGATGCATTCTGGTATATGAAACAGGAGCAAAAAGAAGCGAAACAAGAAGAAAAACAAGACAAAATCGACTATAAACCAATTCACATGCCGAGCAATGCAGGAACACCGTTTGTATTTTCAGCGTTTACCTTTGTGGCAGGCTTCGCTTTAGTGTTTGAATTATGGTGGATGGCTATACTCGGTGCGGTCGGTATACTTGGATGTTTGGCATTCCGTTCCATGCGCTCGCATAAAGAAGATGAAGGTTATTATGTAAGTGTAGAAGAAATTAATAAAACGGAAAACTTGTTTAAGAAGGAGGCGTGATTGATGGCACATAGTACGAATGTAGATCCAAACACGCCATTAGAATATCAATCTAGTATTGGCAGATTAAATATATTTGGATTTTGGATTTTCCTCGGTGCGGAAGTTGCTTTATTTGCTACAATTTTTGCGACATACTTTTCGCTTAAAGGCGGCACAGCCGGCGGTCCGCTTCCGAGTGAACTTTTTGACTTAAAAAACACAATTATTATGACATTACTGTTATTAATTAGTAGTTTCACTTCTGGTTTATCCATTAATGAAATGAGAAGAAAAAATGTGAAGGCAATGCTTATTTGGCTGATCATCACATTATTATTCGGGGCTGGATTTCTCTATATGGAGATCACTGAGTTTATCCATTTAGTGCATGAAGGTGCTGCTTTAAGTACAAATGCATTCTGGTCATCTTTCTATATTTTGACTGGAACACATGGACTTCACGTAACACTTGGTATTGGCTGGATTATATTAGTGATGTTCCAAGTGCTTAAAAGAGGTTTAAACCCGGATACTGCTAAAAAGATTTTTATTTCTAGTTTATATTGGCACTTTTTAGACTTTGTATGGATTTTCGTCTTTACAAGTGTTTATCTATTAGGGATGGTGGGATAATGGCAAGTAAAACAGCGAATCATAATGGCTTTCCATGGACACAGGTTATTGGCTTTCTCCTATCTATCGCTTTAACATTTTTAGCAGTTTGGTGGGGACTTTATACAAACTTACCGTATAATACAATTGTTATTCTTGTCTTTGTCCTTGCAGTTCTTCAAGCAGCAATTCAGCTCTTTATGTTTATGCACGTAACAGAAGGTGAGGGTAAATGGCAGGTAGGTAAAATGCTTTCATCTGCATTTATCGCATTTGTAATTGTTGCTGGTTCGGTTTGGGTACTAACTTCAATGCACTAAAAAAAGCGGAAGCACCTTGTTCAGCCTCGAAGCGCATTTCAGCTCCTGACAAAAAGGCGCACTTTGCCTTTGCAGGAAGGAGAGAAATGACACGAGAGGCTGGGTGCTGCAGCTGGATTAAAAAAAGCGGAAGCACCTTGTTCAGCCTCGAAGCGCATTTCAGCTCCTGACAAAAAGGCGCACTTTGCCTTTGCAGAAAGGAGGGAAATGACACGAGAGGCTAGGTGCTGGAAGCTAATTAGATAAAAGCAAAAAATGCGGTTTGCACATTTTGTGCAAACCGCATTTTTTTATATAATAAGGTGGGTAGGGTTAACGAAAGTTATTTAACAATGTGAAGATTTTTACGCATTTTCCTTTTTTCAAGATCACGTCCGATTACAAATACTAATATTATAGCAGCTTCAGCAAATACTAAGTTTCCATAGAAAGAGACTGGTAAAATGAAATGTGAAATATTTCCTGATGCAGCCTGCACAAAATAAGCCCACATTCCGACTACAAACGGAATTTGAATAAGTGCTAATTTATGACGGCTGTGACGCCATAATAAAATAGGTGTGAGACTTGAAAGCAGCATGAAAATAATAACGATATCCATATCAATCTCTCCTTTTTCCGACTATTATAGTAAACGCTTACAATACGTATGAAAATAAAAAGGTAACTATTTTAATAGTTTAAATTATGTAGTTGTTTTATTTGTTACTTATATTGTAACAAATTGTTCAATGAATTGTCACTATTTTTTCAAAAAATGTTCAAATTTATAGTGAATAACTTATTGCAATGACTGTGAGAAACGCAGATGATCTAGTATAATGACTGTACTGCAATGATAACGACATAAATAAAAAGGAGTTCTTTAAGATGGCGAAAGAAGCAATTGAAACATTTCGGCAGTGTATTCCGCTTTTTCAAGCGTTAAGTGATACGTACAGACAAGATATTATTTTACTTCTCGCACAGCATGAAAAATTAACGGTGAATGAGATTACAAATCATTCGACGCTCTCAAGACCAGCAATTTCACATCATTTAAAAGTATTGCGAGATAATAAATTGGTATCAATTGAACAAAAAGGTACGCAGCGTTATTACTCGCTAGAAGTTCAAGCATCAGTAGATTTATTGAAGGAATTAATTTATCAAGTGGAATTGGCATGCGACCTTTAAGAAAGATCTTTTCTCTAAAGGTCGTTTTACTAATATAAAGTTTAATTATTTAAACGATTAAACTAATTTGGCGAAAAAAACTCCTCTTTAAAACGAAGCATGGAAAAACGTCAAAAAGTTCGAAAATAAAAGATTTCCCTTTATAAATACGCTTTCATTATCCAAAAGAAAATTTGCTTTCTGCAGAAAAGGTTTAGTACTGTGTACAGTAGAAAGTTTTCTCCGATTAAGGGAGGGCTTCTTGATAAAAACGAAAAAGGGGCTGTGTAAAGATGACGGAACGAGAACAACAGCTTATTCACGCTGCATATGCAGAAGTTGAAAAGCATCAAGAAAAGGTTGAAAGTGACTATTATCGTTTAAAGTATCACATGATGCCGCCTGTTGGTCTATTAAATGATCCGAACGGGTTTATTCAGTTTAACGGTACCTATCATTTATTTTATCAATGGAATCCATTTAAAACAGGTCATGGTGCAAAGTTTTGGGGCCATTATACGTCTGCTGATTTGGTTCATTGGAATCATGAAAAAATTGCACTTGCTCCGAGTGAATGGTTTGAAAAAAACGGCTGTTATTCTGGAAGTGCCGTTGAACATGATGGGAAGATGCTGCTTTTCTATACGGGGAATGTAAAAGATGAAGAGGGAAATCGTGAAAGCTATCAATGCTTAGCGGCATCAGCAGATGGCATGCATTTTGATAAAAAAGGTCCTGTTATAAACCTCCCTGAACAGGGGTATACTGCGCATTTTCGTGATCCGAAAGTATGGGAAAAAGATGGAAAGTGGTATATGGTAATCGGTGCTCAAAGTGAAGCGGAAGAAGGAAAAGTTGTCTTATACCGCTCAGCTAATTTAACAGATTGGGAACTTCTCGGTGAGATGACCGGTTCAAACTCAGAACAGCTCGGTGAATTTGGTTACATGTGGGAATGTCCGGATCTTATTTCGTTAGACGGAAAAGATGTTCTTATCGTTTCTCCGCAAGGGCTGGCACCAGAGGGAGATCTCTACAACAACCTTTATCAAGCAGGTTATTTTGTTGGAAGCTTGGATTACGAAACGGCCAAATTTTCACATGGAGCATTTACTGAGCTTGACCGCGGCTTTGAATTTTATGCACCGCAAACGACAGAAGATGATAAAGGAAGACGCTTATTATTCGGTTGGATGGGCATGCCGGAAGAAAATGAAGAAGATCATCCAACGATTGAACACGGCTGGATTCACACGATGACACTACCGCGTGAGTTAAAATTGATTAACGATAAGCTGTATCAAATTCCTGTTCAAGAATTAACAAAACTTCGCCAAACAGAAACAACTGCAGAAAATATTCAGCTTTCAAATGAGGCTCAAAGCTTTGAAGAAATCGCAGGAGATGCACTTGAACTTCTCATTACAAGCAGTGGTAGTCGCGAGTTTTCAATTGAAATCAACATCCATGATAACGCAAAAGTAATCTACAATGCTGATGACAAGAAGCTTTCACTTGAACGAATCAGTTTTGCAAACGGGAATTGGGAGAGAAGACGCTGTGAATTAGCTTCACTTTCTGAACTGCGTATTTTCTTAGATACATCTTCTGTTGAAATTTTCGCAAATGGTGGGGAAGAAGTATTTACAGCACGTATTTATCCAGAAAAAAGCAATCAAAAGATTTCCTTTTCTGGTCAAGGAAATGTCTCGATTAAAAAATGGGAGTTATCTCTTTAATAAAAAAGCAGGCTCAAGAAGGAGTCTGCTTTTTTCCGTTTAATGAAATAGGGTTAAAGGGAACAATAACACGTATACATCGTTATTTAACAAGAGATAAGTTAATGGGGGATGGGAACAATGAAACAGTTTGTTAAACCAACAGTCGTTGTTAGTAAATGTCTAGAGTTTGCTGCCTGCCGATATAATGGGGATGTGATTCACGATGAAATGGTTGATAATCTTTCTACTTTTGTTGATTTTATTCCTGTGTGTCCAGAAGTGGAGATTGGCTTAGGAACGCCAAGGGACGTGATTCGGATTGTTTCAAAAGAGGGAGAGCATCGCCTTATTCAACCATCCACAGAAAAAGATTTAACGGAAAAGATGACTGCATTTGCTAATACTTTTCTAGAAGAAATCGGTGAAATAGACGGTTTTATTTTAAAAAATCGATCGCCAAGCTGCGGGACACGCGATGTAAAAGTGTATACAGGTATTGAGAAAGCACCTGTTAAAGAAAAAGGCAGCGGCTTATTTGGTGGAAAAGTTATTGAAAACTACGGTGATAAGGCAGTAGAAGAAGAAGGAAGGCTGAAAAATTTTACGATTCGGGAGCATTTTTTAACAAAGCTGTTTACACTTGCTGAATTTCGAAGCATAAAAACCAGACACGATATGCAGGAGTTAATCGATTTTCATTCCCGCAATAAATATTTATTTATGGCTTACAACCAAACACAGCTGAAAAATATGGGAAGAACGGTCGCCAATCATGAAAAAAAATCAATTGAAGAAGTGTTTAAAAGTTATGAGTTGTACTTATACAAACTGCTTAAACGGGTACCGCGTTATACCTCAAACATAAATGTATGTCAGCATGTATTCGGTTACTTTAAAAACGAATTAAGCTCAAAAGAAAAAGCATTTTTTCTTGAAATGATGGGAAAATATAAAGAAAAAAAGATACCCTTAAGCAGTTTAATCAGCTTATTAAAGGCTTGGGCGATCCGGTTTGAAAATAATTATTTATTAAGTCAAACGTATTTTGAACCTTATCCTGAGGCGCTTGTAGAAATTAGCGATTCAGGAAAGGGAAGAAATTACAGCTAAAAAGGTGTTGACGAATGCTGTCGATCAAGCTACAATGAAAGCGGATTATAAATTAATAACACAGGATTGTGACTGGTAAAGCAGGCAAGACCTAAAATGTGTAAAGGGCATCGTGTACCTATGTGTACGTATTCGCTCCTGCGCGTTTTAGGTCTTTTTTATTTTCCTGTGCTAAATATAAAGGAGGAACAACAGCATGAATCCAAAAGAAACTGCTCGTAAAATTTTGCCGTTACTTGGCGGTAAAGAGAACATACAAAGTGCTGCACATTGTGCAACACGTCTTCGCCTTGTCTTAAAAGATGATGATAAAGCAAATAAAGCAGAACTTGAAAATATTGATGAAGTAAAAGGCGTATTTTTAAGTTCAGGTCAGTTCCAAATTATTTTAGGAACAGGTATGGTTAATAAAGTATATCAAGCATTATCAGAAGAAGCGGATTTTAGTACGGATACTGATTCTAGTGATCATTCCGAAGCGATTAAGAAGAAGATGAATCCAGTTGCTCGTGTCGCTAAATCATTATCAAATATTTTCGTCCCAATTATTCCAGCGATCGTTGCCAGCGGTTTATTAATGGGTCTTTTAGGGATGATGAGAGCATTCCAATGGGTAGAGCCTGAAAGTGCATGGTTTGTATTTCTTGATATGTTCTCAAGTGCTGCCTTTATTATTTTACCAATCTTAATCGGTTTCAGCGCGGCGAAAGAATTTGGCGGCAATGCGTTTTTAGGTGCGGTTATCGGTGGAATTATGACACACCCTGCCCTTTTAAATCCGTGGGTGCTTGGAAATCAAGATCCATCATATATTGAATTTCTCGGTTTCGATGTTGCATTAATTGGCTATCAAGGAACAGTATTACCAGTATTATTAACAGTGTATGTAATGAGTAAGTTTGAACGCGGCTTGCGTAAATTTGTACCAAACTCAATTGACCTACTTGTTACACCGTTTTTAACAGTCATTTTTACTGGATTTTTAGCAATGCTTGTGATCGGTCCACTAGGTACTTTGTTAGGTGACGGGATTAGTAATGGGTTACAATTTTTATATGATAAAGCAGGATTTATTGCTGGTATTTTATTTGGCGGTCTTTATTCAACGATCGTTTTAACTGGTGTTCATCACAGCTTCCATGCAATTGAAGCAGGACTTCTTGCAAAATTCGGTGTTAACTTCTTATTGCCGATTTGGTCAATGGCAAACGTTGCTCAAGGTGGCGCTGGTCTTGCGGTATTCTTTAAAACGAAAAATAAAAAGCTTAAAGGAATTGCTCTTCCATCAGCGATTTCTTCATTCTTAGGAATTACAGAGCCGGTTATTTTCGGTGTTAACTTACGTTTAAGAAGACCATTTATCGGTGCTGCAATTGGTGGTGCACTTGGCGGGGCATATGTTGTATTTACAAATGTTGTGGCCAATGCGTACGGCTTAACAGGAATTCCAATGATCGCAATTGTTGCACCGGAAGGAATGGCAAACTTAGTGAACTATCTAATTGGTTTTGCGATTGCAGTTGTTGGTGCATTTGCAGCGACATTAATTTTAGGATTTAAAGAAGAATAAAAAAGATATAAACAAGCGGGTGACCTTATGTTTTGAGGTTAGCCGCTTGTTTTATTAAAAATAGTTTGGCTGCTGTTCAGTATGTGCAGCCTGTGCTAATTGATCAAGCTTTTTATTTAAAAACGTTTTATCAAGTTCTTGAAGCATGCTGCTGTTAAAGCCGCTTATAATATAATCGCTAAAATGCCAAACTTTATTTTTGATAGACTGATCAGCTCCTTCTGCAATAAAAATTAAGGCATCCAAAATCGATGTGGTGACGGAAACATCTTCTTTTCCGTAATGACGAAGCTGATAAAACGTTGAATATAACAGGTCTTCAAAACGCGGATATTCAACGATTAACCGGAGCTGATTTTCCTCATCATAATGATACATTGTACCTAAATGCGTTTTTGAAATTTAATGTAAAATATTTCCATATGATTTGATACAGGTTATCGCTGTATTCGGATCATTAATGCCGGGAGAAACAGCACGGAGCGCAATTTCTGTTAACTTTTGGATGCCATATTCCATATCTTGAAACGTCGTTCGTGATTCTCCGACTGTAATATAATCTAAAAAGCGATGAGTGTTTTCTATTTTTTTTGATTGGGGCCATATTAACAGCAGAGAAGTGGCAGGACCAACATAGGCACCGATTGGATAATTGACTTTAATAACCGCATTGCACTGCTGCGCTTCATTACGAAGTCCTTCTAAATCAATTAATTGAATATATCCAACATTGTTTAGCGGTGGAACTTCAATTGGTTTGTTTGTAAGAACATCAAGCATCTGAGCTGAAGGTGGCGTATAGTCTACATTATTTTTATCTTTATTTCCCTTATGTAATTTGTGAACAGTTTCCAAAATATCAGTCGAAAGGTTTTCGATAAGTTTACTTACCCGCAAAGAAGTAGCAACATGATGAATAAAATAAACAAAATAACCGAGACATAAAATCGAAATAGCAACTCCAAGTACCGCTGAAAAGACGACTTGTTCTTCCTCGTTTTTGCGCATAAATAAAAGCGCTAAAATCGTATAAATAAACCCTCCAATAAAAATTCCTAATACTCTTAGTGTGCGCCGTTCTGTAATAAAATTTTGCAGCGTTCGCGGTGAAAACTGGGACGTATAAGTTGTTAGGACAACCATAATCATGGAAAAGGTGATAGTTGTCATTGTTAATAAAGAAGGTGCAAGAGCACTTAAGATTGTTTGAGCTAATTCAACATCTGTTAATAAATAAGAAGGAAGCCATTTATGGATGTTATTTGCATAGATTGTATCAACGCTAAGTGCAATTATAGAAAGAATAAGGGCAAAGAAACTGTAACTTCCTGGAATAAACCACACGCTTTCATGAAGACGTAAATACCATTTTTTTATCATTTTTTTCTCCTTGAAATATGTTGTATTCTATCTGATTTATTTAGCGGTCTTTTTATCTTCTTCCCTATTTGAATGCTGTATAACCTTTAAAACTTAAATGAGGATTCAGTGATGATGGCTATTCTTTTCCATTTTAGAAAGGATTGTTTAAAATAAATAAAGAGGTTACTGATAATAAAATGGAGGGGTTCATTTTGACATTTCAACATAAGGTCGTTATTGTGACAGGTTCAGCAAATGGTATTGGAAAAACTGCGGCAATAGAATATGCAAAAAAAGGCGCAAAAGTTGTTTTAGCAGATATGGACGAAGAGGAAGCACAAAAAACGCTCACAGCCATTAAAGAACATCACGGGGAAGCAATTTTTATTCCAACAGACATGCGGAATCCAAAAGAGATTGAAACATTAATCTTTAAAACGAAAGAGGTATATGGCAGAATTGATATATTAATTAATAATGCTGGTGTATCGCGCTGGAAGTCGCCATACGAACTATCAGTAGAAGAATGGGACGACATCATTAATATTAATTTACGAGGTGTTTTTTTATGCGCAAGAGAAGCGGCGAAAGTGATGCGTCAAAATCAACAAGGTGGTTCTATCGTTAACATTGCTTCAACCCGGGCATTGATGTCTGAACAACATACAGAAGCATATGCGGCTTCAAAAGGCGGCATTGTTGCACTAACTCATGCGTTAGCCATTTCACTTAGTGAGGACCAGATTCGTGTTAATGCCATTAGCCCAGGGTGGATCGAAACCGGAAATTATGAGGAGTTAAGAGAAATTGATCACAAACAGCATCCTGCCAATCGCGTTGGAACGCCTCTTGATATTGCTCGTGCCTGTTTTTATTTAACCCACCCAGAAAATGATTTTGTTACAGGAGAAAACATTGTTATCGACGGCGGGATGACGCGAAAAATGATGTATGAACATTAAGAAGATTTCCTTCTCATAATGAAGTTTAAACTGGATAAACTAAAATGAATGAAATATGAGGAGTGATAATCATGAATTTTCAACAACATGAACTTACTGTGATTGAGCAGGCATTAAAGCAGGCAATGAATCAAAGTACAGATTACCAAGAAATTTATGCTTATGAAGAACTGTTAAAAAAATGTTCAGTACAAAATGCGGCTGCAAAACAAGACGGATTTCGCTATGATTATGATGATTCCTTTGAATTGTAGGCTTTCTATAAATAAAAGAAGTTAATGAGGGAGGCCCTCTCAAAAAATTTTTATTTATAAGAAGATATCATAACTAAAAAATAATTGTGGTTGTGTTTAATATAAAAATATTGTATGTTGTATAGTATAAGAAAGATTATGACAATAATATACGTTTTTCCACTAGGGGTGCATGTACATGCTGAGAGAGGCGAACTGCCTTAACCCTTAACCTGATCTAGGTAATGCTAGCGGAGGGAAGTGGATAGAGTAAATGCGAACAAGTGTGATTTTTTATATGCGTGTTTATGTTCAATTACTTCTAGCCTACTTCTGTTCCGAAGTAGGCTTTTTATTTTTTATAGGAGGGGATCGAAATGAAATTTTCTGAACAGCTTCGAAAAGAGGCAGATGCGATTTGGCAGGCGAGCTTTGATCATCCATTTGTAACGGGAATTGCAGATGGAACGCTTCCACTTGATTGTTTTCGTTATTATGTGAAACAGGATGCGTATTATTTATCTCATTTTGCAAGAGTACAAGCATTAGGCGCAGCAAAAGCAGGCGATTTATTTACAACGAGCCGCCTTGCAGCTCATGCACAGGGAACAGCTGAAGCGGAACTTAGCTTACATGAAAACTTCTCAAAACGATTAGACATTACAGACGAGGAAAAAGCGAACTTTAAGCCGGCACCGACTGCTTATGCGTATACATCTCATTTATACCGGGCTGCCTTAAACGGTCATTTAGGCGATATTATTGCTGCCCTGCTTCCTTGTTACTGGCTTTATTATGAAATTGGTGAACGTCTGCAGGGTGAGAAACCGGAAGAACCGATTTATCAAGAGTGGATTGCCGCGTACGGCGGGGAATGGTTCCGCGAGCTTGTTGAGGAACAAATTAATCGTTTGGATGAGCTTGCAGCCCGCGTTACAGAAGAAGACCGTAACCGCATGAAAGAGCACTTTATTATTAGCAGTCAGTATGAATATTCATTTTGGGAAATGGCTTATACAAAAGAAACATGGCCTGTAAACAAAGAAAACATACTTTTATAATAAAAGGAGAATGAAAGATGTCTAAAGGATTAAAGTTAACAGATATTTTAGTAACGATTGTGATTGCGATTGTATTTGGTCTTGTGTATAAATTATGGGGTCCATTATATTCAGCGGTTGCGCCGCTTGGCATTCATTTAGATCAACTCATTTACGGCATGTGGTTTATCGCCGCAACGGTTGCGTTTTTAATTATTCGTAAACCCGGTGTTGCCCTTCTTGCAGAAGTTGCCGCGGCATCTGGTGAGTTTTTAACCGGTTCTCAGTTTGGTCTAGAAGTATTAATTTATGGTGTTCTTCAAGGCTTGTTTGCAGAATTAGTATTTATGGCATTTCGTTATAAGCGCGTTGATTTATTTGTTGTATCACTTGCAGGTTTTGGTTCAGCGGTTGGTTCTTTTGTAATGGACTTTTATAAAGGTTATCTTGCTGATCTTGAAACATGGAACTTATTATTAATGATTGGCGCACGTTCTCTTGGTGCAATTATTATTTCTGGTATTTTTGCTTATTATCTTGTAGGCGCATTAGAAAAAACAGGTGTTACAAATTTAGTACGCCCGGCATCTAAGAAAGATTATGAGGCGTTAAACGATTAAAAGAGGTGTCTTTATGACAAAGATTGCATCTGTAGAAAAGTTACGCTTAAAATTTCCAGGAGGAGAGTCCTTGTTGTTCAAGGATTTATCCTCTTCTTTTCATAAAGGTGAAAAAGTATTATTTCTTGGTCCGTCTGGATGTGGGAAGTCCACACTGCTTCAAGTGTTAACAGGACTTATTCCAAACTCGATTGAAGTGCCGATGAAGGCGGAAGAAATTCAAATTCCAGATTCATGGGGCTATGTGTTTCAAGATCCTGATACACAGTTTTGCATGCCGTTTGTAGATGAAGAAATTGCGTTTGTATTAGAAAACTTACAAGTGCCGCGTTCGGAAATGAAAGAGCGAATTCATTACCATTTACAAGAAGTAGGCTTAAAGCTAGAAGATATTCATACAAATATTCAAACATTGTCAGGTGGGATGAAGCAGCGTCTTGCAATTGCTTCGGTAATGGCTTTAAATCCAGATGTTCTATTTTTAGATGAACCAACAGCGATGCTTGACCCTGAAGGAACAGAGCAGATTTGGGAGACGATTAAGCGGGTTGGGGAAGATAAAACACTGCTAATTGTTGAACATAAACTTGAACATGTAATTGATATTATTGAACGAATTGTTCTTTTTAATGAAAATGGTGAAATTATTGCAGATGGAGATAAAGAAACCGTACTAAGTGAGCATAAGCAAGCGCTGATTGAACAGGGCATTTGGTATCCAGGGGTTTGGGAAGATTATCTTAAGCGGACAAATAAACAACTTCCTTCTGTTGAAAGCAGTAGTCAAGAGCCTTTATTAATAGTAGAAGATTTTAAAGGTTACCGATGGAAAGAAACAAAAATTGAAGTACCGAAAGCCGAAGTGACCGCTGGCGAATGGATCGCTGTCATTGGTGAAAACGGCGCAGGGAAAAGTACGCTTCTTCATGCTTTTATGCAGTTTATTAAAACAACCGGTATCTATCAATTAGAGGGACAGCCTGTGGAAAAAATAAAAAAACTAACAAACTATTTAACGTTTGTATTCCAAAATCCTGAATTTCAATTTGTTACAAATTCTGTTTATGAAGAAATTGCTTATGCGTTAAGGTTAGACAAAGTTACTGAACAAGAGATTGATCAAAAAGTAACGAAGCTCCTTCATACTTTTAACTTAACAAAGCAGAAAGAGCAGCATCCTTATTTACTTTCGATGGGTCAAAAACGCCGTTTAAGTGTTGCGGCGGCTATTGTAAAAGAACAAAAAATCATTTTATTAGATGAACCAACGTTTGGACAGGACGCCAAAAATACGTTTGCGATGTTAGAGCTGATTGAGCATTGGCGCAGGCAGGGAACAACGATTATTATGGTCACGCACAGTCCTGAGATTACTGAGCATTTTGTTACAAGAATTTGGACCGTTGAAGACGGCCGTCTCGTAAGTGATCAAACGCCGGCAAAGTATGGTTCACAGCGCACAGAAGTTGTGTTGTCTGCAACATAAGGGGTGAGATAGATGCAGCTTGATGTATCGTATAAAGAAACATGGCTTCATAAAATTAATCCAAGTGTGAAATTACTTTTTATGGTGCTGTTATTTTTAAGTTTATTGTTTATTCATAATTTAAATTTTATGATTAACTATACGGCGGTAACGATGATTTTGCTGCTTGTTTTTACAGGTCATCCGCTAAAACGAATTCTTCTTATTACACTGCCGTTTTTATTTATTGCCGCGTCTACGTCAACATCGATGATCTTTTTCGGACAAGGTGACACAACATGGGTGAAGTGGGGACTGCTTCATATTACAGAAGAAAGCTTTTTCCGCGGCGTTCATTTAGGGCTTCGCGCTTTTGTGTTTGCCATATTAGGGGTACTGTTCGCGTTAACGACCCGACCTGTTTATTTATTTTATTCATTAATGCAGCAGTTAAAATTAAAGCCAAAATATGCGTATAGTTTTATGGCGGGGATTCGATTGATTCCTATTATGATCGAAGAGTTTCAGACGATCCGTTATGCGATGAAAGTACGAGGGGTTGAAGGAAAAAAAGGGATCGGCGCTTTTTACTATAAACTGAAATCCTATTCGATTCCGCTT
The DNA here is from genome assembly GCF_003318295.1 of Bacillus taeanensis. Taxonomy (GTDB): domain Bacteria; phylum Bacillota; class Bacilli; order Bacillales; family UBA6769; genus Maribacillus; species Maribacillus taeanensis. The sequence goes on along the minus strand of NZ_QOCW01000013.1, from coordinate 34,732 downwards.
CTTTCACAAAGCATTCGCCGCGCCCACCGAATTGCTGTTGCAATGGAAGCAAAACGGTTTTCAATGGTGAATGGACGTACGTTTTATTATAAAGTCAGTATTTCAAGATATGATGCTTTCTTTATTTTATATTTTGTTTTGTTTCTAACGCTTGCTTTCTATATAAGTAAAGAGTTTCCATATATACCGATTACAGATGTGCGGTACGAAGGATAAGGTTGTCTCAAAGTTATAGGGTCTACCCTATGATTTTGAGACAACTTTTTTTTATAGTTAGCTTTATAAGTCCATATAACAAAGGAAATGGATTTTTCAGCTGATAATCCTTATAATGAAGGCTAGAAAACGATGGAAAGGAATTTTTTTATGCTTCATGAATATATTGTGTACGTTCCTTATGAGCGTGTTGATGAATATGTTGAAAAATTAAATGCGGTCGATATTTTTAATGTGTATTATGAAACACCAATTGAAGTAGAGGCTGACAGAAACGGCTATACGTTTTTTGAAAAAAACGTTGAACAGATTCCATTAAAAATTTACGCGGAACCGTTTGAAGTCGAGAGTTTACCTGACGCTTATTTTGAGTTAATTACAAAAGCGCTCAACGTTTCTAAAAGTGAAATTACATATAAGGAACTACATGAAGAAACATGGCAGCTGCCGTTTGAAGATATTGATTTAGAAAACGGCTGGGTAATCTGCAGTCCTGAAACAAAAGAGTTTTATAAAGGAAAGAAAACATTCATTTTTGAGCCGCAGGGTGCGTTTGGAACAGGGCTTCATGAAACAACTCAAGATTGTTTGCGTATCCTCTTAGATCGTGATTTTACAAATCAAACGGTACTTGATTTAGGAACAGGATCGGGAATTTTAAGCATTGCAGCCGCACTTCGTCACGCGAAAAAAGTAGAAGCAGTTGATATTGAGCCGGTTGAGCGAGAAATAGGTTATAATGCCGAGCTGAATGCTGTTTCAACAATTAATGTTATTCAAGCAGACTTACTTCATGGAAATTATAAAAGCAATACTTCTTATCATTTAGTGATCATTAATATTGGTGGCGATGAAACGATTGATATTGTAACAAAGCATCATTTACTTCATAAAGGCAGTGCCGCTTTTTTAATTTCCGGTCTTGTGGAGTGGAATGAAGAAGGGGTAAGGAAGCTATTTGAAGAGAATGGGTATCAGATTGCGCATCGGATGCAATCAAATGAATGGGTAACCATTTTATTTCAAAAAAGCTAAGCAGATAACGTAAATATGTTATCTGCTTAGCTTTTTAATATTTTATCAGCAGCTAGTTATCGAACCATCCTTTTTGCTTAAACCAAATAAACATACTTAAGGCGATTCCTGCCATGACGGCAAGAACGATAAAATAGCTGTATTCCCATGTTAATTCTGGCATATTCATAAAATTCATGCCGTAAATGCCGGCAATAAAAGTAAGCGGCATGAAAATGGTTGTAATGACGGTTAAAACCATCATGACGCGGTTCATATGATGGGTATTAATCGATAAATAGCTGTCACGAATATCTGCCGTCATTTCTCTATTCGAATCAATTTTTTCTGTCAGACGAAGCAAATGATCATAAATATCTGAAAAATATTCATAGAGATCGTTAATCTCCCTTATATTTAAGTGGCTGGAATATAAAATGCGATACAATAAATCACGCATCGGTATAATCGTATGTCTTAGCTGCAGCAGCTGACTGCGAATATCAAATAAGTCTTCCATCAGGTGTTTCATTGATTTATTATGGGGGTTATTTTCAATTTGGTTAAGGGCGTCTTCAATTTTATAAACGATTGGAAAATAGTTATCAACCATGCTGTCCATTAAAAGGTATAACACATAATAAGGCCCATATTCGCGTTTCTCCGTGATTTTCTCTACTTGTTTCCATGCTTTGTCGATTTCGTGTTGTTTACGATGATGATAGGTTACGACGAAATTTTTACCGATAAATAAATCGATTTCTTCAGGTTCTAGTGTAGTTTGATTTAAAGCGTGGGTAACGAAAAAGTTGGCTTTTTTATAATAATCAAGTTTTGGACGCTGCAAAATATGAAAACAGTCTTCAATCGCAAGCGGATGAAAATGAAAATAACTTGAAAGAAGGTTGTTTTCTTCTTCTATCGGCTCACTGAAGTCAGCCCAATACCAGCTGTATAAATCTAAGTTTAGTTGTTCAACAGAAAGATTTTTTTCGATTTCGAGGTTTTGTTTTACAGCTAATATTCGAATCATTCCGTCATATCCCCTTTAAAAATAGCACAAGGTTTCTTTTCTTAATGTAAGTAAAAGGAACTCTTTTCATACATCTTTTGTTTTTTTAGAATAATCTTTCTATTCCCTCTTTTTGTTAAAAACTACAAAAATACTATATAATATTTTTGTAATTTCACAAAAATGCTAGTTCACAAAAATGTTAAAATGAAACAGAAAACAAGGAAAGCGTTTACAAAAAGGGTTAAGGAGAGATAGATAATGGATGTTTACGGTATGCTGCAAAAGATTAACGGCGTGTTATGGGGAACACCGAGTTTAATTTTATTGTTTGGGACAGGCATCTTTTTAACAGTTATTTTAAAAGGTTTGCAATTTCGTAAATTAGGATATGCATTTAAAATTGGTTTTTCAAAAGAGCAGGAATCGGATAAAACAGCTGAAGGTGATGTTAGTAATTTTAAAGCATTAATGACAGCACTGGCGGCAACAATTGGAAACGGTAACATTGCAGGAGTAGCGACAGCCGTTACAATTGGCGGTCCGGGAGCAATCTTTTGGATGTGGATCGTTGGGCTCGTTGGAATGGCAACAAAGTACGGTGAGGCGCTTCTTGCGATGAAATATCGTGTTAAAAATGAGAATGGTGAATATTCAAGTGGTCCGATGTATTATATTGAACGCGGTTTAGGAAAGAAGTGGAAAGCACTTGGAATGGCGTTTGCGATTTTTGCGATTTTTGCAACGTTTGGAACGGGAAATGGTATTCAATCAAATACAATTGCCGGTGTGATGAACGAGAGCTTTCATATTAATGGCACCACTACTGCTATTGTATTAATGGTACTTGTAAGTTTAATTATTTTTGGCGGTATTCAGCGTATTAGTACAGTGGCCGGCTTTTTCGTACCGATTATGGCGGTTCTGTACATGGGCGGGGCAATCTTAATTCTACTTTTAAACCTTGATCAGGTTATTCCAGCTTTTAAATTAATTTTCTTTTATGCTTTTAATCCAGTGGCAGCAGCAGGCGGCTTTACAGGGGTGATTGTATCTGAAGCGATTCGAAGCGGATTTTCACGCGGGATTTTTTCAAATGAAGCAGGTCTTGGTACGGCAGCTCTTGTCGCTGGGAATGCCCGTGCTGATCACCCTGTACGTCAAGCGCTTGTCGCGATGACGGGAACATTTATCGTAACGATTATCGTTTGTACAATGACAGGTTTATCACTTATTATTACAGGCTTTTGGGATCCAACAGGCGGTGCGATTTCAGGTGTTGAACATGCGGCAGATCTTAAAGGAGGCGCTTTAACGAGCGCGGCATTCTCTGCGGCGTTAGGAATTGTTGGCGAATATATTGTTGCCTTTTCGGTTATTTTCTTTGGATTTTCGACAATTGTTGGTTGGTATGTATACGGGGAAAAATGTTTTGAATATTTGTTTGGCTTACGATTTGTTAATGGATTCCGTATTGCTTACGTACTCGCGTGCGGGATCGGTGCAGTCGCAAATTTACGCACGGTTTGGGCATTTGCTGATATGACGAATGCTTTAATGATGATACCAAACTTAATTGCGCTTATTTTGTTAAGCAAAGTGATTGTAAGTGAAACAAATGATTATTTTGACAATCATTATAAAGCAGCAGTAAAAAAAGCGGGCTAACGAGTAAAAGAAGGTTGATTCGATAGGATGTTGACTCTAAAAGAGCGGGGTCAGATCTTAATGAGTCAACCTCTTCTTATGTAAACATGTTATAATAGCTAGTAAGAAGGGAGCTGAATATACATGATGCCCGGGTTAAGAGAACCGACTGAAGGAGAATTTCGAACCCCTTATACGTTTGGATCGCTTTTACTACTTTCTATTTTTATTCTTTTTCTTCTGCTGCAGCCGTTATGGAAAGAAGGTTATCCTCAATTAGAGGTGGTGCAGTATGCCTCGTTTTTTGTAGGCGTTTTGCTGCAGTTGATCGGTCAGTGGAAAAAGGAGAATAAGCGCAACTTTATCCTTGGACTGCTTGTATTTACAGGCGGTGCGGTGTTATTGTTTGTTAATTATTCAAACGTGCTTTCCTAAACCATACTTATTCAATCTGATTAACATGAGTTTTATGATATGATAGGAAAAAATGTGGTTGAATAAGGAGAGATCAAAATGGCTAAAGGATTAGATGGAAAGCATATTATTTTAGCTGCGTCGCGTAAAACGGAAGAAATGACTGAGCTTATTAAACGGCAAGGCGGAAGTGCGGCTGTTCTTCCTGCGCAGGGCACGGTTTTCCTTGCTGAAAAGGAAGTGCAGCCAGATCTTGAGCGACTTATTAAAGAAGGCTCAGATTGGGTCATTTTAACGACAGGAATTGGAACCGAAAAGCTATTTGAAATCGCTGAAAATATCGGAAAAGGCGATAAATTTTTGCAGGTGCTAAAAAGGGCGAACATTGCAATTCGCGGCTATAAAACGCGTGCAGCCTTAAAGAAGCGCGGCATTGAGCCGGATGTTAGCGATAATGACGGCACAACACGCGGCTTAATTCGTGCTCTTGAAGGGGTAGAGTTAAACGGAAAAAAAGTAACCGTGCAGCTTCACGGCGATACGGCGCCAAAGTTAATGGAATTTCTTGATGAAAAAGGCGCTCCGCATACGGAAATTTTGCCTTATCAGCATATTGCGCCGGAGGATGAAGCGCTGGAGGTACTTTACAAAGAAATTATTGAAGGACAGGCAGATGCGGTTTGTTTTACAACTGCAATGCAGGTGCGCTTTTTATTTCAATATGCAAAAGAAAAGAATGTTACAGCGTTATTGGTAGAAGCATTTCAAGATCGCGTGCTTGCGGTTGCCGTTGGCGTGATTACAGCAGAAGCGTTAAGTGAAGAAGGCATTGAACGAATTTTGGCACCAGAGCAGCAGCGTATGGGCGCTATGATTTTGAAGCTTTCGCAGTATTATGCAAGTGAAGGTCGTTAATACATTTTAAAAAGGGTCAGACTTCGGTCTGACCCTTTTTAAAATGTAAGAAAGGATAAGTTTTAATGTCCAGCTGCAGCGTCTACCCCCTCGAGTCAAATAACCTTCCGACGTAAATGTAAAAAGCACCTTTTCATCGGAAGAACATTTGCTTATCGGGGGTGAGCAAGACGCTTCCGCTTTTCTAGATGTCCAGCTGCAGGCGCCATCGGCTCGAGGTCACAAGTCAATCCGTCCGGAAGATAAAAAACAATCTTCCAGCCGTCTTGCCTTGTGCTTGTCGCCGATAAACGGGCGCCTTCCGCTTTTCTTAATACAATTTATTATATAAGCGCTGATCCATTAAGTTTGTATCAATCGGGCACTCCGGCGCATTTTCGCCGTACTGCCATGCCCAAACATTTACTGTGCAGGGCGGTGACATAGGTTTATAGTCTGGTGCTTTCGAAGCCTTTGAAACACCTGGAGTAGGCTCTTGGCTCCATAATACAACTTGCTTGCCGACCTTGTCAGAGTTTGAAACTGCAAGACAGTATGCGCGGTTAAAAGATTCTTGACTTGGATCGGAATAAATTCCCGGGCGATAGCCGCTCGGATAGATGCCGTCGACCCAACCGCGAATCCAACCTTCGTCGACATTAAAAAACTTTTCAACATTTGCAAATAAGTAAACATCTTTTGGAAATCCTAATCTTCTTGCATGAAAAAGGGTATTAAGTGCAGCAATTTTCCCTTTTTCATAGCCAACTGCTTCTTTAAAGACATTATAAATCGGTAAAACCTTTACCCCTCTATTATGCAGCAAACGAATTTCTTCTTTTGTAAGCCCATCAGATACATTTTCTACGGTCGTCAAGTAACGTCCCCAATAGCTCGGCTTGCCGTAATTTTTTACTACACAATTATATAAATCATCTGTCACAGCTGCGGCAGAATCAACACCCCAAAGTTTTCTTGCCATCATCTCCGCTCCTATCATTTCATTCTCATAACATATATATGCCCCTAAGTAAAAAAGGGGGAATTTTTTCAAGATTTCTTTCATAAATTTGCCCTCTTTAGCATGAACTTTATCAAATAGGGGAATATTTTAATGATAATCAAAGGAGTGAGTGCAGGTGTCGGGTAAAATTACAAATGTGGATGATTATAAATCTAAAAAATGGGTGAAGCAAAATAAAAAGAAGTTTCTTTCCTCAGGAGTAAATATGATTAGTCCTGAAGAAATAAAACCGTTAAAAATGCTGACAATTGATGAGTTTACGCTCATTTTAAATAAAGTGCAAGGCTCAAAGCGAAATGTTTATGAAGTGCGGCCTCATTTTGTTGATCGTACGTATGCGCCGTTTATTGAGTTTCATACATTAACAGAAGAAGGCGTGAAAACTTTTTCAAATATTAAAGGGGAAAAAGAAAGTATGTATGAAGAAATTGTGGCTTGGCTTGAAGATAAATCATCTTAAGAAGCAGCATCTTGAGAGGGAAAATTTGTTATGATAGGGATAGATATGCAGGAAAGGAGAACAGTCATTGAAACAACAATCAAAGCAGTTTTTAACAGAATTATTAGCCACACCTTCTCCATCTGGTGCAGAAATGGACATTCAAAAAAAGTGGATTTCATATGTAAAACAGTTTGCTGATGAAATTCGGACAGACATGGTAGGCAATGCGATTGGTATTTTAAATCCTGAGGCCCCCTTTAAAGTATTAATTGCCGGACACTGCGATGAAATTGGTTTTATTGTGAGCCGTATCGATGAAAACGGGTTTATTTATGTGCAGGCACTCGGCGGGATTAGTCCAAAAGCTGCGGTTGGCATGAAAGTTACTATTTTTGGATTCAATAAAACGATTACCGGTGTGATTGGTGTAAATGCTCAGCATCATGGCGGTGTAAAAGATGATTTGAAATTTGAAGATATTTATATTGACTGCGGTGCAAAAAATCGTGAAGAAGTTGAAAAATTTGTGGCGATCGGCGATTTAGCTGTTTATAAACGCGAATTAGAATGGTTAATGAATGACCGTATTTCAGGACGCGGCTTAGACAACCGTACAGGAGCATTTATTGCAGCTGAAGTGCTGCGAAAAGCAGCAAAAAAGGGGACAAATATTGGTGTTTACGCAGTAAGTACCGTAAATGAAGAAACAAATATGGGCGGTGCTTATTTTGCGGGGGCGGGCATTGAGCCAACGATGGCAATTGCAGTTGATGTAACGTTTGCCACAGATTATCCCGGCGTTGATACGAGAAAGCACGGCAGCATCAGCCTTGATAAAGGACCTGTACTTGCAAAGGGAGCGCCGATTAATTGGAAAATCAATCGTCTCTTAGAAGAAAGCGCAAAAGCGCTGGACATGAAGCTGCAGTATGAATTAACGCCAAGGCATACAGGAACAGATGCTGATAAACTAAGGTTAACAGGAAAAGGTGTCCCTGTCGCGCTTGTATCCCTGCCGCTTCGCTATATGCATGCCCCTGTTGAAACGGCAAGCTTACGCGATATAAAGGAAGAAATTGAGCTTCTTACACATTTTGTTGTAAATCTAAGTGGAAATGAAAACTTAAATCCATTAGAAGATTAAAGGAAAAGGCTGGCTCACTAGAGTTTGACCCTATGTTTTTGAGCCAGCCTTTAAAACAAGTTTAAAAATTTAAAAAATGGGTAATTAATAACAAATTCCAACCCGTGTACGTAAAAATTTATCTGAATTTAACTGGTGATATGTAAATTCAGCAGTATCTGCGACAGAGATTTCTTTCCCAGCTTCAGGTAACCTATTTTGTTCGACACGATAGGTACCTGTATAGTCTCCATCAGGTAAGTAAGTAGGACAAACAATCGTCCAATCAAGCTGTGATTGCTCCAGCAGTCGAAACACTTTTTCATGCTCCTCCGCCGCTCTTGTCAGCTTTCGCTTTGATTCACTTGATTGGTAGCGAAGAAGCTCAGGATTTGTGCGGCTGTTTAAAATACCGGCTGTTCCAACTGTAATAATTCGTGAAATGTTTTCTTGTTTCATTGCCTCGATAACAAGTGGAATGCTGTCTGTTAATGTTGTTGTTTTATCCGTGCTAAGTGTGCTTATTACGGCATCAACATTTTTTATAGCATTAAAAATATCTTCTCTGCTTCGGGCATCGCCTTGAAAAATGGTTAGCTTTTCATGAAAGGCGTGTAGTTTTTCAGGATTACGCACAAATGCTTTTACATCATAACCATCTTTTAACGCATATTGAACGAGTTTCCTTCCAACACGTCCTGATGCCCCTAAAATTAATACATTCATTAAAGCACTCCTTTTGATAACTTAAAACTGCTTTACTCTAATTTTATTGTACCAGTCCTTCATGTTAATATGACATGGAAAACAGAAAAAAGCTTTTTAATTAACTTTTTAAGGAAATTATGGCATACTATGATGGTTACAAGTACTTCCTGATTATATGGAAAGGGAGGAATGAGGAATGAAAAAATCACTTTACAACATTACTGTGCAAACAGCAGGTGGAGAAGAGAAAAAGCTTGAGGATTACAAAGATCGAGCGCTGTTAATTGTGAACGTAGCGTCATTTTGCGGTTTTACTCCCCAGTATGAAGGGTTAGAAAAGTTGAATCGTAAATACAGTGACAAAGGATTAAGCATTTTAGCGTTTCCCTCCAATGACTTTGGGGCGCAGGAACCGAATACAATTACAGAAATTCAAACATTTTGCACGGAAAATTACGGCATCTCCTTTGAACTTTTTAATAAAATTAAAATAAAAGGCTCCGATAAGCATCCGTTATATAAATGGTTAATCTCCCAAGAGAAATCATCACTTCTTGAAAAGATTACAGGGGAAGTGGATGCATCAAAAGAAGTGCAGTGGAATTTTGAAAAGTTTTTAGTATCGCGAGACGGAAAGCTTTTGAATCGTTTTGTCAGCAAAGTGGCACCAGAAGATCCGGCAGTAATTGAAGCGGTTGAAAAAGCACTCGATTTAACAAAAATTGAGCAATAAATGAACATTTTATTAATAATCGTGTTTTTAGTTGCTCTTCTTTTTAAATTTCCTTATTCTAAGAAGGGAAATAACTTTTCAATAGGTAAGGAGATGCAAAGTGAAAGAGCGAAATTATACACCGCTAATTGTGATATTATCAATTGCGATTAATGCAATTGTTGCTGTTCTTTTCTTTATGCCAAAACTTGAAGGATTTGATGGTTTAAATTTAACATTTTTACCGATGATCAACGCGATTTTAAATAGTTTTACGTTTGTATTTCTCGCGGCGGCGCTTTATATGATTCTAAAGAAAAATGTGACAATGCACCGCCGCTTTATTTATGCGGCTTTTACATCAACAGCATTGTTTCTTGTTACGTATTTAACGTATCATTCGTTAGCTGAATCAACGCATTATGGTGGAGAAGGCATTCTTCGTTATATTTACTTTTTTATTTTAATTACACATATTGTTCTTGCAGCAGCAATTGTACCGCTTGCGCTTGTCACTGTTGCGCGAGGCTTAAATATGCAGGTCGAAAAGCATCGCAAAATTGCCCGCATTACGATGCCGATTTGGCTTTATGTCAGTTTAACAGGCGTGATCGTTTATTTAATGATTTCGCCATATTATTAAGAAAATGTCCAAGCTTGTTCTTAACGAGTTTGGACATTTTTTAGTTATTTTTTAATAAATTAGACAAATATGTAAAGTGTATAAGCAAATTAGATAATTATGTCTAAAATTGTCTAACCTTTTTACGTTTACTTTAAATAGAAAAGTGGTAAAGCCTTTAATAGGACAGTTTTTTTATTTTATCGGTATGTTGGCACATTACTTGCAATAAAGTAATGTGAGAAATAATTTAATGCTGGAGGGATGATTCATGTTAACACCTTATAAACACGAACCATTTACGGATTTTTCATTAGAAGAAAATCAAAAAATCTTTCAAGAAGCATTACGTGAGGTTGAGGGACAGCTTGGAAAAGACTATGATCTTGTTGTCGGTGGGGAGCGTATTTCAACAGATGATAAGATTGTATCCATCAATCCAGCAAACAAAGAAGAAGTGATTGGAAAAGTTTCAAAAGCAACGAAAGAAATTGCGGAAAAAGCGATGAATGAAGCGAGTACGGCCTTTGAATCATGGCGTAAGGTCGACCCTGCAGAGCGCGCAAATATTATTATCCGTGCGGCTGCAATTGTGCGCCGCCGCAAGCATGAGTTTTCGGCACTGCTTGTGAAAGAAGCAGGAAAGCCGTGGAAAGAAGCGGATGCGGATACAGCAGAAGCAATTGATTTTATGGAATTTTATGCGCGTCAAATGGTTGCTTTAAAAGAAGGAAAACCAGTTAACAGCCGTGAAGGCGAGCTTAATAAATATATTTATCAGCCAATGGGTGTTAGTGTCGTCATTTCGCCTTGGAATTTTGCCTTTGCAATTATGGCCGGTACAACAGTGGCACCAATTGTAACAGGAAATCCAGTGCTGTTAAAGCCTGCGAGCGCGACACCAGTGGTTGCAGCAAAGTTTGTGGAAGTATTAGAAGAAGCAGGTCTTCCAAAAGGAGTTGTCAATTATGTGCCAGGAAGCGGCGCTGAAGTAGGAGACTATTTAGTAGATCATCCGAAAACTGCTCTGATTAGTTTTACAGGTTCACGCGAAGTTGGCGTGCGTATTTATGAGCGTGCCGCGAAAGTGCATCAGGGTCAAAACCATCTGAAGCGCGTCATTGCGGAAATGGGCGGTAAGGATACTGTTGTAGTTGATAAAGACGCCGATCTTGATCTTGCAGCCGAATCAATCGTTGTGTCCGCGTTTGGTTTCTCAGGTCAAAAATGTTCAGCAGGCTCACGCGCGGTTGTTCACGAAGAAGTGTATGATGAAGTATTAAGTAAAGTTGAAAAGCTTACAAACGAATTAACATTAGGTGATACAACGAGCTATGATAACTATATGGGACCTGTTATTGACCAAGCATCCTATGATAAAATCATGAACTACATTGAAATCGGTAAAGAAGAAGGACGTCTTGTCGCAGGCGGTACGGGTGACGATTCGAAAGGTTACTTTATTAAGCCGACTGTATTTGCAGACCTTGATCCGAAAGCACGCCTTATGCAGGAAGAAATTTTTGGTCCTGTTGTTGGTTTTAGTAAAGCAAAAGATTTTGATCATGCTCTTGAAATTGCCAACAATACGGAATACGGCTTAACGGGTGCAGTACTTACAAAGAACCGTGAACATATTGAGCGCGCAAAGCGAGATTTTCATGTCGGCAACCTCTACTTTAACCGCAACTGTACAGGCGCTATTGTTGGTTACCATCCATTTGGCGGTTTTAAAATGTCAGGCACAGACTCTAAAGCAGGCGGTCCTGATTATTTAGTGCTTCATATGCAGGCGAAAACAGTTTCTGAAATGTATTAAAAAATAAAACGAAGAGACCCATTCAGTGTAAATGGGTCTCTTTTTTGTCCTCTCCACATGGACAAAATGGGGTGATTGTCTTTTTGAGGGGTCAGACCCTTTTCAATATAACAATGACTTTAAATAAATCACCATCCACTTCAATGTTTAAATTTCCTTCATGAAGATCAATAATTGATTTTGCAATCGCAAGTCCAAGACCAGAGCCCTCTGTATGACGGGAGGTGTCACCGCGTTTAAAGCGTTCAAACAGTTCGTCCATATTATCACCAAGTTCATATTTTGTAACATTTTTAAACGTAATAACGGCTTGATTGTTTACTTCTTTTAATGAAATATAGACGCGCGTATTTTCTAACGAATATTTTAGAATGTTGCTAATTAAATTATCAAAAACGCGCCATATTTTTTGCCCGTCAACGATGGCATAAAGGGGCGGGTCAGGATTTGACACGCGAAATTGTAAGGAAGATTCGTTAATTGTCTCGCTGTATTCTGCTAATGCCTGCTGCAAAAGCTGTACAAGATCTACTTTTTCTTTTTGAAGCTCAATATTGCCGCTCGCCATTTTTGATGCTTCAAATAAATCATCGATTAACACTTTTAGTCGTTTTGTTTTGCGGTCAATAATTTCAATATATGCGTCGCGTTGATCATTTTCTAAATTTGCTGTTTTTAATAGATCCGTATACGTCATAATGGATGTTAACGGTGTGCGCAAATCATGGCTTACATTTGTAATTAATTCTGTTTTTAAGCGCTCGCTTTTTGCTTGTTCTTTTTGGGATGATTTAACGCCGTGCTTTAATGTATTCACATTATCAGCTAAACGCGCTAATGTATGCTTCCCTTTCACAGGAAGGTCCTGCTCAAAGTGTCCGTGAGCGGCTGCAGTTGTATGAAGAAAAATCCGATTAAAGTAGCCAATACGCTTAATTAAAATGACAAGTGTCGGCAGACCAATGATTAAGCATAAAAGCCCGTAAAAAACGATAACTGAAGGTTCAATAACAACAATCATCGCCCCGAACCCAAGACCAAACACGATAGTTAACAACAGAAAGAACTGCATACCGACACTGCGATTCAAAAAGACATCCTGCAGGCTGTGATAAATTTTTAGAAGCAGGCTATTTTGCCAGTTTCTTTTTAATTGATCCATGTTCTTTACTGTGTCTAGTAAAAGTTTTCCTTGAATGAATAGTAAGGTTAAAAGTACAGCTGTAACAAGTACTGCGATTCCTACATGAAACAAAAAGTCCCTCATATTAAAATAGTAATAGAAATCATAATGGTTATTATAAGTCAGTACACTAAGTAGAATCATTCCTGCTAAAGCAAAACTAACAGCACGTACATCAATCGGGAGAAGGTTGTAATAGGGTTTTACTCGTTCAAGCTGTATTTTTTCTTTTAAAGGGAATTTTTTATAAACAATCATGCTTGTGATTAAAGTTAGCAGACTTGCAATCATATAACTAAAGAAAACCATTTGTTTCATTTTATAGTTTTCATAGTTCTCTAAAAGAAAATCAGCTCCAGCTGCAGGCAGCGCAACAATGCCTTCAAAAGACCTTTTAGGGAGGTTGTCAAAAACTTCAGGGACAGTGGGACCATACATATAGTAAGCGTCTGTCGTTGTTAAATAGGAATTAGTATCATTAGGATAGTTTCTTGTAAACAACATCTTTTGATTAGTAAAAGCTTGTTCTACTTTGTCCTCACTTTTTTCATTTACATTTGTATAAATTTCGCCGCTTTTTACGTCTTTTAAATAATATTGAAATGCTTCATGATATCGTTTAAGATCAGGACGGAAGTTTTCCAGCTCACGAAAATATTCATCAATTTTTTGTTCTTTTTCTTTTATTACCTTTTCACGAACATGCTCATCGCTTGTAAAGTTTTTTGTAATGTCGGCGATTTTTGCGTCTCGTTCTTTTTTAAAGGTATTGGCCGCCTCCTCATTACCAGCATCGATCGCGCCTTGAATACGGCCTTCATACTGCTGTTTAAGATTTTCTATTTGATCTGTTAAAGCGCCATATCGATAGCGGTGTTCCTCAATGTCGTCTTCTGTTACTGTAATGTTTTCCTTCGCTTTTTCTGGTGTTACCACGTTAAATTCAAATAGTGTTAAATAGTTAATCAAGTTATTTAATTCTTCATCAAACTGCATCGTTTCAAAATAGTTTTTGTGCAGATCAGAGTTTAGATGTGAAAGAGTGAACAGAATTCCGTTTAATGAAAACGCGACAAGTAAAATAAAAATTATGATCGGCAGTTTATTTTTCCATTTTATAGCCAATTCCCCATACCACCTTTAAATATCTTGGATTCTTCGGATCGATTTCAATCTTTTCGCGAATTTTACGAATATGAACAGCGACTGTGTTTTCAGCATTGTAGCCGGGTTCCTCCCACACTCGTTCGTAAATGTCATGAATGGAAAACACACGGCCGGCATTTTTCATCAGCAGTTCAACGATTTTATATTCGATTGGTGTAAATTTTACAACTTCACCATGTGCTGTTACTTCTTTGGCTTCTGCATTTAATGTAAGGCCGTTTAAATCAATGATCTTATTTCCGCCTTCATATGTACCAAGGCTGACATATCGTCTTAGCTGAGATTTTACTCGTGCAGCGAGCTCCATTGGGTTAAACGGTTTTGTTACATAATCATCAGCACCAACCTGCAGCCCTAAAATTTTATCAGTGTCCTCTGTTTTTGCACTCAAAATAATGATTGGAATATTGTTTTTTTCGCGTATTTTAAATGTTGTATTAATGCCATCAAGGCGCGGCATCATTACATCAAGTAAAATAAGATGAATGTCATGCTCAGTTAATTTTTCAATCGCTTCAATGCCGTCTTTTGCTTTTATTACCGTAATACCTTCGTTTTTTAAATATATTTCAATCGCATCGCGTATTTCTTTTTCATCATCTACTACTAATACAAAGTAATGGTTCAATGTTTTCGCCTCCCTTCAAAAGTATATCATTCCTAAGATGTTTCCATTGTAAGCCTTAAATCTTAACATATAAGACGTAAATTTCTTAAGATTTTCTTAAGATTAGTTGGATAATAGATGGCTTAAGCTGGAAAGGATAAGAGTAATTGAGATAAAGAGGTGCTTGAGCTGTGGATGTATTCATGGATTCTGTAAAAGTAGTTGGCCGTATTCTTACAATTCTTCCTTTTATGCTGTTTATTGGTTTATATATGGGGAAGCGTTCGATTGGAGAGCTGCCTGTATTTGATTTTCTCGTGATTTTAGTGCTGGGGGCCGTTGTCGGTGCGGATATTGCCGATCCAAAAATTGATCATATCCATACTGTCGTAGCGATGATTGCCATTGCACTGCTGCAAAAATTTATTATTTTTTTAAAAATGAGAAGTCGCCGTATTGGAAAGCTGTTAACATTTGAACCGACTGTTGTGATTTATGATGGAAAATTTCTGATGAGAAATATGAAAAAAATTAAATATTCGATTGATAATATCTTGCAAATGATGCGTGAAAAGGATGTTTTTCACATGGAGGATGTAGAAATCGCTATTATTGAAGCAAATGGAAATTTATCAATAAAGGTTGTGCCGATGAAAGAAGGTGTCACAAGAGAGGACCTTAACATTCAAAAGAAAGGGAAAAACTATGAAATTCCAGTGATATTAGACGGAGAAATTCAAGCTGATCTTTTGAAGCGAATAAACAAGGATGAACAGTGGGTAAGACAAAAGCTCGTTGAACAAAACGTTGCCGATATAACGAGAGTATTTTACGGTGCGGTAAATGAAGAAGGGAAGCTTCATCTTTCCTTAAAACAAACTGATTTATCTAATGTACCGTCTATTAGGCATTAGTTTCTATAAACTCAAAACACCGCCCGATTGTCCTCTCCACATGGACAAATGGACGGTGTTGTCTTTTTGCGGGGTCAGACCCCGCAAAGGTTGTGCTTTTTCATTTTGTTGTACAGGGTCGCACGGGAAATGCCTAAAAGTTTTGCAGCTGCGGTACGGTTGCCGTATGTTGTTTTTAAGGCATAGCGTATTTCAGCTTCCTCACTGCCGCCTTCAAGTTTCCGAAATTCCAACGGGATATCAGTGGGTTCCTTTTTTGGAAGTGTTGGGTTCTTGAAGCTTGTTGGCAGGTGATGAAGTTTAATCACTTCATCTTCCCCGCCTAAAATCGTAATTCGCTCAACAACATTACGAAGCTGACGAATATTTCCTGGCCAAGGATATTGTAAGAGTGTATACATCACTTCAGGGTCAATGTTTGGAATCGGCTTACTGTACTTTATTGAAAACTCTTTTAAGAAAAGCTGGGTTAACTCAGGAACGTCTTCCCCTCGTTCGCGAAGCGGGGGAACATGAATGGAAATAACATTTAATCGGTAATAAAGATCATCGCGGAAAATCTTTGCGTCGACCATTTCTTCAAGGTTACGGTTAGTAGCCGCGATAATGCGAACATCGATTGGAATTGGGTCTGTTCCGCCAACGCGGTAAAACTGTTTTTCCTGTAGGACGCGCAGCAGCTTAACCTGCAGTTCAAGCGGCATTTCACCAATTTCATCTAAAAATAATGTCCCGTTTTTTGCAAGATCAAATTTTCCTTTCTTTCCACCTTTCACTGCTCCTGTAAAAGCGCCTTTTTCATAGCCAAACAGTTCGCTTTCAAATAATGAAGCCGGAATCGCGCCGCAGTTAATCGCAATAAACGGTGCTTCTGCGCGGGGGCTTGCTTTATGAATCGCTTCAGCAAACAGCTCTTTTCCAACCCCGCTTTCACCTGTTACAAGAACCGTAGCATCTGTTGCGGAAACTTTTTCAGCAAGCATTACAGCTTCCTGCAATGCGCTACTGCGGCCTTTAATTTTATTAAAAGGGGAAAGGTAATGGTCTTTTTCGTATTCACTTTCTAATTCATGAAGATAGGCGGTTGTTGTTGCGAGTTCATCATTTAGCTTTACAACATCGCTAATGTTGCGCTCAACAGAAATACCGCCAATGATTTCATCGTTTATATAAATCGGTTTCGTGTTGATTAGAACATGCATATCAGGCTGGGGCTGGTTGTATTTTTGCAGGACGCTTTTCCCCTCTTTTAGCGTCGACATAAGAACAACAGCATCTTCTTGAAAAAATTCCGTAACCGAGCGGCCGGCCACTTCTTGAAATTTCCTTCCGTACATTTCTTCTGATTGATGATTCCAAGATACAATTTTTCCGTACGCATCGACGACAGTTACGGCATCGTCGGCAATAGAGAGGAGTGCTTCATAATACGCATGCAGCAGTTTCCATTCTTTAAAAACGGCCTTAATAAGCGTTTCATATGGTACCCATCCGACAAAATTTCCGCTTTTATCTTTCAGGGCAATATCAACGTGGAGGGGAAGTTCTTTAATTTCCGATAGGGTGCGGCTGCATGGACAGCAGACCATTTTTGTTTCATCGAGCTGTGGTTTCCATGGAAGA
Source organism: Bacillus taeanensis (assembly GCF_003318295.1). GTDB lineage: Bacteria > Bacillota > Bacilli > Bacillales > UBA6769 > Maribacillus > Maribacillus taeanensis. Next base: position 17,591 of record NZ_QOCW01000013.1, on the reverse strand, counting down.
GCAATCGATTGAAGAGAAATGTTAACATGCATGAAAAAGCCCCCTTTTTTAAAAGCGTTTTCACCAAATAATACAGCAGTTATACAAATTTGTTTATCTACTTTACATTCTATACGAATATGTCTAAAAATTCTATATGCAACTCACTAAAAATGGTTGTCTTGTAAACTAATAAAATTGGCATAAGTCTTGCATTATAAAGCAGTAAAATGAAGTTTTTAAAAGTGTTAACAAACAAACATTTAACATGGAGGCGATTATAATGATGCTTGAACAGCCAATGAAAAATTTCTTCATGTTTCTTTCACAAAATAAAGCGATGAATACTGCGGCGAAAAGGTGGGGGTTACAGTTTGGCGCCGCACAAGTCGTCGCAGGTCAAACAATTGATAGTGCCGTAGAGCGAGTAATGGAATTAAATGCCCAAGGACTAACATGTACGCTTGATCATTTAGGTGAATTTGCCAGCACAAAAGAAGAGGCATTAGAAGCAGCAGAATGTTGTCTTCAAACGTTAGATGCGATTGAAGCAGCAGGAGCAAATTGCAATTTATCCTTAAAAATGACGCAGCTTGGTCTTGATATTAGTGAGGATTTTTGTATAGATAATATGCGCCGCATTGTCAGCCGCGCAAAGCAGTATAATAATTTTGTTCGCATTGATATGGAAGACTATTCACATTGTCAGCAAACATTAACGATTTTAGCCGAGCTTCGTAAAGAGTATGATAATGTAGGAACCGTCATTCAAGCTTATTTACATCGCTCTCTAGAAGATATAAAAGCATTACAGGGCATCCCGCTTCGCCTTGTGAAGGGAGCGTATAAAGAGTCACCTGAGGTAGCTTATCAAGAAAAAGCGAAAATTGATGAAAATTACTTTAGTTTAATTAAACTGCACCTGTTAAGCGGCAGTTATACAGCGGTTGCGACACACGATCATCATATTATTGAAAAAGTAAAGCAGTTTGTAAGAGAAAATAACATTCCAAAAAGCCAATTTGAATTTCAAATGCTGTACGGCTTTCGCACAAATTTGCAGGTTGAGTTAGTGAAACAAGGCTATACGATGCGTGTATATGTTCCGTTTGGAAACGATTGGTTTGGCTATTTTATGCGCCGTATGGCGGAGCGTCCTCAAAACGCAGCCTTTGCGTTAAGAGGTTTCTTTTCAAAATAGGAAAAAAGACGACTGCAGATGCAGTCGTCTTTTAATTCTTTTGTTCGCTAAATAGTTCAAGCAGTTTCTTGTCATTTACAACAATATCAGCAAGTGTGTATTGATCAAGAACACTAATATAAGCTTTAAGGGCATCATTTAAAAGATGTTTTAAGCGGCAGGCAGGGCTGATAATGCAGGCATTTCTATCGGCATCAAAGCATTCGACAAGATAAAAATCTTCTTCTGTTTGACGAACGACTTCTCCAATATTAATAGTTTCTGGCTGAAGTGCAAGTCGGATTCCGCCGTTTCGACCTCGAACTGTTTCAATATAGCCAAGCTTCCCAAGTTCAAATGTTACTTTCATTAAATGGTTTTTTGAAATTCTGTAAACATCGGCAATTTCTTTAATATTGGAAAGCTTCTCCCGATCTTGTGTGGCCAAATAAATAAGAACTCGTAATGAGTAATCTGTATATTGTGTTAGGCGCATATTCATACCTCTTTCAACGATACATGTATGTTGTTATTTTATCATAAATTTTTTTAAAGTTATAAACGAAGAATTCTTTCTTAATTGTGACGAATTTATTAAAGATGTATTTTAAATATTGCTTTTTTATGGAGAAAAAGGATATCATAAAGATGTATTTAAAATACTTCTTTAAGAAGGCGAGGAGTTTTCTTATGTTAAAGCCAAAAACAATTGAGACAATTAAGTCAACGGTTCCAGTATTAGAAGTGTATGGGGAAGCGATTACAAAAAGGTTTTATGAAATGCTGTTTACGAATCATCCGGAGTTGTTAAATATTTTTAATCATGCAAATCAAAAGCAGGGCAGACAGCAGGGGGCGCTTGCAAATGCTGTTTATGCGGCGGCAAAGCATATTGATGAGCTTGAAAAAATAATTCCTGTTGTGAAACAAATTGGTCATAAACACCGCAGTCTTGGTGTAAAGCCAGAACATTATCCGATCGTTGGAGAGCATCTATTAATGGCAATTAAAGATGTATTAGGTGATGCGGCAACAGATGAAATTATTGAGGCGTGGGGCGAGGCGTACGGCGTGATTGCAGAAGCCTTTATCGGGATTGAAAAAGAAATGTATAACGAAGCAGAAAATCAAGAAGGCGGTTGGGAAGGGTTCCGACCATTTGTTATTGCGAAGAAAGTAAAAGAAAGCAGTGTTATTACATCTTTTTATTTAAAGCCTGAGGATGGGCAGGTTATTTCAACTTTTCTTCCTGGTCAATACGTAAGTGTAAAAGTTGCAATACCTGGCGAAGAAAATACACATATTCGTCAGTACAGTTTATCAGATGCACCTGGAAAAGATTATTACCGCATCAGTGTAAAGCGTGAGGAAGGAAATAACAAGCCTGACGGAAAAGTATCAAATTATCTTCATAATAACCTAAAGGAAGGAGATAAGCTTGAATTAAGTGCTCCTGCTGGTGACTTTACATTAAATATGAATACATCTTTACCGGCTGTCTTTATTAGCGGTGGAGTTGGCTTAACACCGATGGTTAGTATGCTGAATACAGCTGCAGCGGTACAGCCTGAGCGTAAGGTAACTTTTATTCACGCAGCTATTAACGGAGAGTATCACGCACTGGGTGAGGGTGTTCGAAAGCTAGCAAATGAACAAGAACATGTAAAAGCGTATTTCTGTTATGAAAAGCCGACAGAACAAGATCGCAAGGAAGGACAATTTGATAAAGAAGGATATATTGATCTTGCGTGGTTAAAAGAAATGCTTAAAACAAATGAAGCAGACTTCTACTTCTGCGGACCACTGCCATTTATGAAGGCGATTCGCAGTGCATTGCTCGAATGGAATGTGCCGCAAGAACGAATTCACTTTGAATTTTTTGGTCCTGCCGTTGATTTAGAAAATGAAGAAAAGGTAACAACTCGTTAAGGAACGAAGAAAAAGAGGAATCTACTTCTATAAGGATCGATTTAGAAACAATGGATATTCCCCACTTCAACTAGTAAGTGAAGGAATATTCATTGTTTTTTAGTTCATTATCCCTGAAATGTTTATTAATGGTATTTATTCGAATTATCCTATGTTACAATTTGCTGTAATGCTAGTTTAATAGAATGGTGAGGTGTAACAGTGGGGAAAGAAGGAACGATTAGAAGAAACATAGGGGCAGTAATAGCAGCACTTTTTATGAGCATGCTCATTTCACAAGGAGCTTTTGCTGCTGAAAACGAAATTGCAGAAAAATGCGGGTATGACAACACATCAAAAGAAAACCCGTCTTATCAAGTGATGAACTGTCTGTTAACTGAAGCGGCTCTAAAAGCTAACATACCTGCTGAAGTTGTAAAAGGAATTGCCACACAAGAAAACGGGGAATGGAAGCATTTTGATGAGTCAGGAAAGGCAATTATTTCAGAGGACGGCGGCATTGGGATTATGCAGATTACCAATTATAAGGAATCTGAAAAAGATCAGCTTAAAAATGATTTAATTTTCAACATTGCAAAGGGAGTTAAGATGTTGAATGAAAACTTTAAGCGCAGCGATCTACCAAGAATTAATGATCATGATCGTAACAAAATTGAAAGCTGGTATTTTGCGGTGATGGCTTATAACGGCACAAAGCCGGTAAATAGTCCGATTGTTCGAGACACAGGTGAGCGAAATAAAGAAGCTTATCAAGAGAAAGTATTTCGGTACATTGAAGCACAAAGTTCGGATATTAATGGAGATATTCTATTAGATTTAAAACATGATGAGCTGCCTTTTAACAAAAGTGATTTTACGTATGATAATAGTAAAGACGAATCAGGAAACATAAAGAATATTGAGTTTGAAAAGCTGCAATATAATGTTGATTTTGTTCTTACTGAAACAAAGCATCATTTTGAGCAAGGTACTATTGTTTCTGTAACAGATGCTGTAAAACTGCGTAGTCAACCTAAAACAAAAAGTGATGAACCACAATTAGAAAAAGATGAATTTCTTACAATTACAGGTCCTTTTACGTATGATTTAATAAGTAATGCAAACCAATTTGTTTGGTATCCGGTTGTAGATGTAGAGGGCCAATCAGGTTATGTTGCATCAAGCTATTTAAGAGGGATTCATGAATTTGATGATTTTGGACTTAACGAAACAGATAAAGGCTTTAAAGAAGTGAATGCACTGTACCAATTAGGGATTATTAAGGGATATACAGGTAATAATTTCCAACCTGATTCTTTATTAACGAGAGCTGAGGCGGCCGTTTTTCTAAGCCGGGCTTTAAACTTAGACAAACTACCTTACAACCTTTCGTTTAAAGATGTGAAAAAAGATGATTGGTTTGCAGAGGATATTGCAGCTGTTTATCATCACCCTAAGAAAATTTTCTCTGGGAAAAGCAGTACATATTTCGGTGCTGCAAACCGGTTAACACGAGGAGAAATGGCAGCTGTACTTAACAGGGCCTTTGAGTTAACGGAATCAAGCGGAAAGACTGTTCTTCTTACTGATATAGAAGGGCACTACTTTGGGAGCGATATTAGGATATTAGCTCAAAATAACATTACAGCAGGATATCCTGATGGCACTTATAAGCCAGACAATGAAATTACAAGGCTTCATTTTACCTTGCTGTTGTATCGGGTTTTAAATAAATAAAAGAGATTGATTAAACAGCTGCGTGTGGAAGGCTGTTGTCTCTATGAAATGTAATGGTCTTTTCCGAAAGATGAAGATAAAAAACGACTGCAGCCGCAGTCGTTTTTTTATTGATTGAAAAAACCTTCATTCAGGAAGTTTTCAATTATTCATGATAGAATGCTAGTAAACAACTAGCTTCATAGCATAAAGGAGAATAAAAGTGAGGATAAAGCGGACAAAGATTGAAAGAATCTCGTTAAGTTTTTTCATTGCTATAGTGCTGTTTTTAGTGCCGGAGCCGCTGTTTGCTAATAACGAAGAAACGATTGCTGGAAAGTGTGGTTACAATTCTGTCAGGGCTGGGAATCCCTCTTACCAAGTCATGAATTGTTTACTAACAGAAGCTGCATTGAGAGCAGAAATCCCCGTACCTCCTGAAGTTGTTAAAGGAATCGCCACCCAAGAAAATGGAGAGTGGCTTCATTTTAATGAAGAGGGAGAAGCTGTAATATCAGATGATGGCGGTATTGGACTGATGCAAATTACAAACATTCAGGGATATGAGCGTGAACGGTTAAAAAATGACCTTGTTTATAATATTGAAACAGCTGTTAATATGTTAGTCAATCATTTTAAACGCAATGATCTTCCGAGAATGAACGATCATCACCCTAAATATATTGAAAGCTGGTATTTTTCAGTTATGGCTTATAACGGCATTAAGCCGGTAAACAGTCCTATCATTCAAAAGACGGGTGAACGAAATCTGGATGCCTATCAGGAGAATGTATTTCGCTATATTGAAGAGCGAAACAGTGTCATATTAAAACATAGAGAGTTTTTATTTAAAGCAGCCGATTTTAGCTATGATCCAAATCAAACCGCTAATATTAAATTTATGAAAATGAACTATAAACTAAATGATTCATTAACCCAAACAAAACATCACTTTCAAACAGGAGATGTTTTGTTTGCGGCAGATGATGTGAAGTTGAGATCATCACCTAGTACAACAAGCCTTGTTGAAATTATTAATGTTGGGGAGGCACTTAAAGTTACTGGTGATTTTGTATATGATGAGCGCTCTGAGAGCCTAAACCACTTTGTATGGTATCCTGTTTCAGTGAATGAGAAGACGGGATATATTGCTTCAAGTTATCTTCAAGAAGATGAGCCCGTTATTTCTGTCAGTTCTTTTGCTTCAGAGGAGGAGGAAACAGAAGCACTGCCTTTTGTAGAATTTTATCAATCGCAAGCAGTTAAGAAAACAGCAGTGATAGGATACCGGATGGCTGGAGCAGATCTTCTTTTTTCACAACTTCTGTTTTTCGATGACAGAAAAAGGGTTAAGGCAGAAAATAAAAACGCTCAAAAATGACAGACAACTATAAAAGTGTCCCAATAAACACAATAATGAGTATAAATAAAAGGAGCTTACATGATGAAACAGGAGCTTGTCTATGAACCAACATGGAAAAGAGTGCTGTCAGAGCAGGATCATGATTTAATCGAAAAGATTTTTGAAAGAACACCCCCTCCAACAGAAGGAGAGATTCAGTTTATTCCGATTCGAGCGGCATATAACCATCGCGGGGATTTAATTGCGACAGCACTTATTCAAAACAGCAAGAACAGCTCTTTTTCAGTTTATGAGCTGACTTTAATTTATAAAGAAAACGGCACAGAGCTCGCAAAGCATGTTTTTACCATCCCAAGGCTTCATATTCCGCCACATACAACGATGCCTTGGTCGTTTCTGTTTCCAAAAGAAGCACAAGACAAGAAAGCCTCATTAATAGAGTGGGAACTTGTATGGGAACCTGCCATGAAAGGCTAAAATAAAACAAATAATGGACATTTTTCGTTTCACTCCCTCAAAGGGGGGACTTTGTGTTAAAATAAGTCTTAAAATTTAAAATAAATTTACAATACATTCGAAATATAGACAAAAGGAAGGTTGGCATATGAACAGAATTCAAATCGAGGATATCATCATTGCAAATCAAGCCGTAAAAGACGTTGTCACACAAACGCCGCTGCAGCGAAATGAAGTGTTATCAAAGCGGTATGAGTGTAATGTTTACTTAAAGCGTGAAGACCTTCAAGTTGTAAGGTCTTTTAAAATAAGAGGCGCATATAATTTAATTCAAAGCTTGTCAGAAGAGGAGCGAAGTAAAGGTGTTGTTTGCGCAAGTGCCGGCAACCATGCGCAAGGGGTAGCCTATTCGTGTAAGGCTCTAGATATTCAAGGGAAAATTTTTATGCCAAGTACAACACCTCGTCAAAAGGTAAATCAAGTGAAGTTCTTTGGCGGAGAAAATGTTGAAGTTAAATTAATTGGTGATACGTTTGATGACTCCTCTATTGAAGCAAAAAAATATTGTGAAGAGCATAACATGAGTTTTATTCATCCATTTGACGATGTTAAAACGATTGCAGGTCAAGGCACGATTGGAATGGAAATTATGAATGAAATGGATGAACAGGTTGACTACATGTTTGCGACAATCGGCGGCGGCGGGTTAATTTCTGGTGTGGGAACGTATATTAAAAGCATCAGTCCGCAAACAAAGCTCATTGGTGTAGAGCCGTTTGGAGCGCCAAGTATGAAAAAATCAATTGAAAAAGGTGAAGTGGTTACCCTTGAATCAATTGATAAATTTGTAGATGGCGCTGCTGTGAAACAAGTCGGCTACCTTACGTTTGATATTGCGAAAGAACTGATTGATGACATTGTCGTCGTCCCAGAAGGAAAAGCATGTACAAAAATTTTAGAGCTTTATAATGAAAATGCAATTGTCGCAGAGCCTGCAGGAGCGCTCCCGATTGCGGCATTAGATTTTTATAAAGAAGAAATTAAAGGGAAAAATGTTGTATGTGTGATTAGCGGTGGGAATAATGATATTGGGCGCATGCAGGACATTAAAGAACGCTCCATGATTTATGAAGGACTTCAGCACTATTTTATCGTTACTTTTCCACAGCGTGCCGGCGCATTAAGAGAGTTTCTTGAATATGTGCTTGGTCCAACAGATGATATTACGCGTTTTGAGTATACGAAGAAAAATAACCGCGGTGAAGGTCCTGCATTAGTCGGAATTGAGTTAAAGCATCCTGATGATTATCAGTCCTTAATGCAGCGTATGGAGGAAAAAGGATTCCCTTATATGGAAGTGAACAACAAGCCTCTTTTATTTAATTTATTAATTTAATTAGCTTGAAAGGTTTCATCGGAATCCAGCATAAAGGTGATGATGAAAAATGATGAATTATAACATTGGAGCCATTAAACAGCAGCTTGGAAATCGAAAGCCCAACATATTAGGGCATGAAAAAATGAAAAAGTCTGCAGTGATGCTTCCACTTCTTCGAGAAGGCGGAGAAACACATCTTTTATTTGAAGTGCGGGCCAAAACACTTCGAACACAGCCGGGAGAAATTTGTTTTCCGGGCGGAAGAGTCGATGATGAGGACAAGAATGAAGAAGAAACAGCTGTACGGGAAACATGCGAAGAGCTCGGTATAAACAACGGTGATATTGAAATTGCCGCTCCGCTTGATGTATTAGTGATGCCGTACAAGCTGTTAATTTATCCGTTTGTGGGCGTTGTTTCAGAAACAGCTGTTTTAAAGCCAAATGAAAGTGAAGTGGGCGAAGTGTTTTCTGTGCCGCTGAAAGAGCTTTTAACACAAAACCCTGATCGGCATCATGTTGATTTGCATGTACGTCCAAACGAATCGTTTCCTTTTCATTTAATTCCGAATGGCAAAGCATATAAATGGCGTTCCACTCAAATTGCCGAATATTTTTATACGTACCAAGATTATGTGATTTGGGGTTTGACAGCACGCATTTTACATCATTTTTTACAGTTAGTTGAAAAAGAAGGCATATAAAAGAGGTGAACTCAAAATGAGGTCACCTCTTTATTTAATGGGGGGATTTACGTTCCTTTTTTAAAAGATAAGAAGTATAAGTTTTGGTGTCTAGCTTCAGGCGCCATCGGCTCGAGGTCACAAGTCAACCCGTCCAGAAGATAAAAAGCAATCTTCTAGCCGTCTTGCCTTGTGCTTGTCGCCGATAAGCAGGCGCCTTGCGCTTTTCTTATACCGTTACAATTTCGCTGTATAAAACATCCTGCAGGGAAGCATAGTGATCATTTAATGCTTCTGCGACTGCTTTGTATGTGTATTCTCCTCCTAGCACGTTTACACCGAGCCCTAGTGCAGGATTTTCAGTTACCGCTTTTCTTACACCTTTATTCGCGATTTGAAGCGCGTAAGGAATCGTGACGTTTGTAAGGGCAATCGTTGATGTTCTTGGTACCGCACCAGGCATGTTTGCTACGGCATAGTGAATAACATCATGTTTCACATATGTCGGGTTATCATGTGTTGTAACCGTATCTGCGGTTTCAATAATGCCGCCTTGATCAACCGCAACATCAACAACAACAGAGCCAGGCTTCATCAATTGAATCATTTCTTCTGTTACAAGTTTCGGAGCTTTTGCACCAGGAATTAAGACTGCGCCAATTACAAGATCAGATTCCGCAACGGCTTCTGCGATGTTCATTGGATTTGACATTAATGTATTAATTTCTGTGCCAAAAATATCATCAAGCTGGCGAAGGCGTTCTGGGCTAAGATCAATAATCGTAACATCGGCACCAAGACCCATCGCAATTTTTGCTGCATTTGTTCCAACAACACCGCCGCCGATAACTGTTACTTTCCCGCGTTTAACACCAGGCACACCGCCAAGAAGAATCCCCATGCCGCCTTTTGGTTTTTCAAGAAACTGTGCCCCGATTTGAGCAGACATACGTCCTGCGACTTCACTCATTGGGGTTAATAATGGAAGGGTGCGGTTTTGCTCGACTGTTTCATAAGCAATTGCTGTAATGCCAGATTGCTTTAATGCTTTGGCAAGGGCTGGCTCTGCCGCAAGATGTAAATAAGTGAATAAAATTAAATCTTTATGGAAGTAGCCGTATTCTGATGCAAGAGGCTCTTTTACTTTCATCACCATTTCAGCGTTTTCCCATACATCCGCTGCATTTTCAATAATACGTGCACCTGCCGCTTTGTAGTCAGCGTCTGTAAAACCGCTTCCGACACCCGCATTTTTTTCTACCATTACATCATGACCTGATTTAGTTAAAGAAATAACGCCTGCTGGAGTGATGGCTACACGATTTTCATTGTTTTTAATTTCTTTTGGAATTCCGATACGCATAATATATGCCTCCTTAAAATGGCTTAAACTGTTTTATCTAAGGAGAATTATACGTGTGGAAACGGTTTAATACATTGTTGAGAAAAAAGAAAAAAAGAAGTTCAATTTGTGAAATTTCACAAATTGAACTCCTCATGAAGTTTTTCTGTTTTTAAATCGAGGTACAGCGTCACCTTTTGCGCCATGTTTTTTAAATCAATGTTCGCAATTTCGGAAATTCGTTTTAAGCGGTAGTTTAGTGTATTTACATGAACGTGAAGAGCATGTGCCGCTTCTTTTACATTGCTGTCATGATTTAAAAATACTTCAAGCGTATGAACAAATCCGCTGTTATGGATGCGGTCATACTGTCTAAGCTTTTGCAGTTCTTGGTTTTCAATGTGTTCTTTTTGCTTTTGTTCTAAAATAACCGGCAAAAACCGGTAAAATCCAAGATCTTGATAACTTTTAATCTCGTTTGTTTCTTTTGGAAACTGCTTTTTAATTTGTAAAACCGTAAGTGCTTCTTGGTAGCTTGCTTCTACTTTTAAATAACTGTCATACATGGAGCCGCATGCACCGTCAACGGCATGAATACTAAAGCGCTCCTTCATCTGCGTTATAAAGGCATTTATAAACTCGGCAACATCCTGTTTATTAGGACTTAAAGGCTGCGGTGCCGCGAGAAGAATTAAGTGATTGCGATCTACCGCATGACAAATAATTTTAACTTTTTGTGTGGTTGATAAAATATAGTGAATTTGCTTCTGTGCTTTTTCACTAAGTGCTTCAGAAAATTGAAAAACGAGAACACGAAAAAACGGCGGTAAGCTCACCCTTAAACGCTCTGCTTCTTCTTTAATAACAGTTTCTACATGTAAATGTCCTGTTAATAGCTGCCAAAAGAATTCCTGCAAACCTTGTTCTTCTTTTCGTTTTCGTACCTGAAGCTGTAAAAGTTTTGTTTTCGCTGCTTGTGCCGCTTTTTTCAGTTGTAAAAAGTCCTCATCATTTAGTTCAACATTTACTTCAAGAAGCCAAATAAATCCTAATACTTCATTGTTTTTTCGTATGGAAATGGCAATTCTGTTTCCCAAACCAATTTCATCAATTGGGGTAATGCGAATCGGTTCATCACTATTTAACAGCTTTTGAATGAAACCATCGCGCCATAGACTGTTAATTACTCTTTCAGGAACACGCCGGCCGATAATGGTTGCAATACGAGCCGGATCGGACTGTGCTTCATGTGAGCTGTAAGCAAGTAAGCGATGATTGGCATCCTCAAGGGTAACCGGACAGCTTGTTACTTCACTAATTGTATCGACTAGCGTTTCTAAGCTTTCAAATGTTCCTGAAAAAGGATCTTTTTGATAGTTCATTATGATTTCTCCTTTATTAACATCGTGAAAAGAAGACAAAAAGGTAATGGTTTATTACTTGTTTTATTTTAACGAAGAATTATGCGGTATCCTAGTCTTAGTTTTTATAAAGAATGATAAAAAAGGCACCAGCGTTTAGATAGTCATGATAAATTAAATAAGAACAATTAGTGAGAGTGCAGGTGAAAGAATGTGATCTATGTTTTTGTAGGATTAGCTGGAGCTTTAGGAGCTTTATTTCGTTACAGTATTAGTATAAGCACGGCGTCTCTATGGTTTTTTCCCTTTCCGCTTGCGACACTGCTGGCAAATATAATCGGCTGTTTCATGCTCGGTTGGTTTACGACAAGAATAATGAAACAAAATAAAGTATCAAAACCGCTAGCAGCAGCAATGGGAACCGGTTTGATTGGCTCTTTTACAACCTTTTCAACCTTTAGTGTGGAGACAGTAATGCTGTTGGAAGAAAAATTAATAATAACGGCTCTTTTATATGTAGTAAGTAGCTTTATTGGCGGTCTGCTGTTTGCTTGGTTTGGCTATCAGCTTGGCCGCAGAAGGGAGAAGTCGTATGATTAATGTTCTCCTTGTGGCTGTTGGTGGCTTTTTTGGAGCGATAACCCGATTTACAATTAGCGGATGGGTCAAAGCGTATGTTCCATCACTTTTTCCGTATGGCACGCTTTTTGTAAATATATGCGGCTCTTTTTTGTTAGGTGTTTTAATAGGAGCTGACGTAGAAACTGTGTGGAAACTTTTGGTTGGGGTAGGGTTTATGGGCGCCTTTACCACTTTTTCAACTTTTAAAGTAGAAGTAATTGCGCTGATTGAAAAGCGTTCTTGGAAACTTGTCATTGCCTATGTGAGTGTTAGTTATATTGGTGGTATTATATTTGCTTATTTTGGATATTATTTTAAACTTATTTTTTAAAGTCTACTCTTTATAAGAAATAGCTGTTAACCCTCTCGTTCTATAGAATGAGAGGGTTTTGATTAGGAAATTATTAATTTTGAAAATTCTATTTAAATATAATTATTTTATTATTCTGTGTTTTAAGAGGTAAAGTGATTTTTCATGTATACTAAACGCAACGATAAAAAGACAACTGTTCATCAGGGGAGGACAAATAAATGAAAAAATTGGGATTACTGCCGCGCATTTTACTTGCGATGGCGCTTGGCGTTGTGATTGGCGGCTTTTCTCCAGAGTGGTTAGTGAAACTTTTTGCAACGTTTAATGGCATCTTTGGTAATTTTTTAGGTTTTGCGATTCCGCTTATTATTATTGGGTTTATCGCACCTGGCATCGGGCAAATGGGGAAAGGGGCAGGGAAGCTCCTCGGTTTAACGGCAGGTGTTGCCTATGCGTCAACAGTTTTAGCTGGTACAATTGCTTATTTTGTAAGTACAGCTGTTTTCCCTAAAATTTTAAAAGTAGGCGCGCTGTCAGGCGAACTTGAAAATCCGGAAGAAGCGCTCGTATCCGGCTTCTTTACAGTCGAAATGCCGCCGGTGATGGGAATTATGACGGCCCTTCTTCTATCGTTTGCACTCGGACTTGGTATTGCGGTGATTAAAGGAAATACACTAGAGAAATTTATGGTGGATTTTCGTGATATTATTGAAAAACTCATTGCGAATGTGATTATTCCGCTGCTTCCGTTTCATATTTTCGGTATTTTCGCGAATATGACACACGGTGGTCAAGTGGCGACAATTATGTCTGTTTTTGCAAAAGTATTTGTGATTATTATTCTTGTTCATACAGCAATGATTATTCTGCAGTATGTGATTGGCGGCGGAATAAATGGTAAGAATCCATTTCTGCTCTTAAAAAATATGCTTCCCGCTTATTTTACAGCACTTGGAACGCAATCATCTGCAGCAACAATTCCGGTTACAGTAAGACAGGCAAAAAAGAATGTTGAAAACGAAAAAGTTGTTGATTTCGTTGTTCCGCTCTCGGCAACAATTCATTTATCAGGAAGCACGATTACACTTGTAAGCTGTGCACTTGCTGTAATGATGCTTCATGATATGACAATCTCATTTTCATTAGTATTTCCATTTATTTTAATGCTTGGGATTACGATGATCGCTGCACCAGGTGTTCCTGGAGGAGCGGTAATGGCGGCGCTTGGTTTATTAGAGGGGATGCTTGCGTTTGATCCCGTACTTCTTTCATTAATGATTGCTCTTTATCTTGCACAGGACAGTTTTGGAACAGCTTGCAACGTAACAGGGGATGGGGCAATTGCGCTTATTGTTGATAAAATTCAAGGCTTCATTGGAAGCAAAGAAAGCTTAAAACGCTCAGCATAACTTCTGATTAAAAGGGACAGAACATCTTAAAGGATAAGATTTCTGTTCCCTTTTTTAAAATTAAAGAGTATGCAAAAGAAGCTTTCTTTCAATATTAAAAAAAGAACCCTTTCTTTTTAGCGATTTTATGTTACAATCTTCTATAATATTTATACTAGACTGAATATTTTAATATCGTTATGGTAGGAAATCGGCCTCAATAGTTATTCAACATGAAACAGGCTGGAGGAGGAAAAAAAGTGAAAGTTGCAAAATTTGGTGGATCATCTGTAGCGAGTGCAGAACAAATTAAAAAGGTATGCAATATTATTACGGCAGATGCTGAGCGCCGCCTTGTCGTTGTATCAGCACCAGGAAAGCGATGTAAAGAAGATGAGAAAACAACCGATCTATTAATTGCTCTTGCTGATCAATATTTACTGAAAGGAAGCGCGGAAGCAGAACTTCAAAAGGTTATTGCCCGTTATGAAGATATTGCACAAAACCTTAATTTAGGTACCGATATTATTGAAGAGATTCGTGCTGATTTAAAAGCGCGTTTAGCGATCGATACAAACAATCCGGGTTTATTTATGGACAGCCTTAAAGCGAGCGGTGAAGATAACAATGCCAAGCTTATTGCAAATTACCTGCAAAGCCTAGGAATTGAAGCACATTACATTAACCCAAAAGAAGCGGGCCTTTTAGTAAGCAATGAAGCTGGAAATGCGCAGGTGCTTCCAGAGTCTTATGACAATCTGTATAAGCTTCGCGAAAAATCAGGCATTTTAATTTTCCCAGGATTTTTTGGTTATTCGCCTGAAGGAACACTTGTAACATTCCCGCGCGGTGGCTCAGATATTACCGGCGCTATTTTAGCGGCGGCCGTCCAAGCAGATTTATATGAAAACTTTACAGATGTAGATTCTGTTTATGTCGTAAATCCGAATTTAGTTGAAAATCCTCAAGAAATTAGCGAGCTTACTTACTCTGAAATGCGTGAGTTATCTTATGCAGGTTTTTCTGTGTTTCATGAAGAAGCATTAGCGCCAGCAGTACGAGCGAGTATTCCGGTTTGTATTAAAAATACGAATAATCCATCAGCACCGGGGACAAAAATTATTGCCAAGCGTCAATATGCATTAAACCCTGTTGTTGGAATTGCGAGTGATACAGGCTTCTTAAGTATTTATGTTGAAAAGTACTTAATGAACCGCGAAATTGGTTTTGGTCGTAAATTGCTGCAAATTCTAGAAGAAGAGCATGTTTCTTATGAGCATACACCATCAGGTATTGACAGCATTTCTGTTATTCTTCGCGCGAATCAATTAAATGCTGAAAAAGAAATGCGTTTAGTGGAACGCATCAAAAATGAATTAAAAGTAGATAAAGTTGAAATCGAGCGCGGTCTTGCGTTAATTATGATTGTAGGGGAAGCCATGCACCAAACAATCGGAATTGCTGCACGAGCTGTTTCAGCAATACAGCGTTCCAATGTAAACATTGAAATGATTAACCAAGGTTCTTCTGAGGTTAGTATGATGTTTGGTGTCAAAGAAGAAGGTGCTGATAAAGCGGTAAGATCGATTTATGAAGAGTATTTTGAAAAAAGTTATGTAGAAGAAGCGCTTCAAAATCCATATCCTGTTCGTTCATAATTGAGAAACGACCTGTCTTTTATTAGACAGGTCGTTTTTTGACTTAAAGAGTAAGAAAGTATAAATTTTAGTAATGTCCAGCAATAATGGCTCGTCTTTTACAGCTGTTCTGTTCGTTTGATACAATAAAAGAGGGTTGATAAACTTTTTAATCATTGGAGGAACTGTCATGCGTTTAGAAGGGAAAAAGGTTTTAAGCTTTGTTCATCATGACTTTGAAGATTTGGAGTTATGGTATCCGATTTTACGCTTACGTGAAGAAGGTGCTGTTGTTCATTTGAGCGGGGAATCTAAAGAAACATATATCGGAAAATACGGGGTACCGGCAGAAGCCGACTTTTCATTTGATGAAATTAATCCAGAAGATTATGATGCACTTTTAGTACCTGGAGGATGGGCACCAGACAAGCTGCGCCGTTTCCAAAAAGTAATTGAGATTGTTCAGTATATGGAAGAAAATAAAAAGCTAATCGGGCAAATTTGTCATGCTGGCTGGGTATTAATTTCCGCAAAAATTCTTGAAGGAAAGAAAGTAACAAGTACACCTGGCATTAAAGATGATATGGAAAATGCGGGCGCACAGTGGATTGATGAGCCGGTTGTTGTAGATGGACATCTGATCTCAAGCCGCAGACCGCCTGACTTACCACCTTACATGAAAGCTTTTTGTGATGTGCTTGCTAAATAATAATAAAGGGGCTGTCTCAAAAGCATAGAGTCAGACCCTCCCCGCCTCATATAAGTATACGTTTTATAAAATGAATCTATATCTTGTATGAGGTTGTGGGGGGTCAGACCCTAATGAGACACCCCCTTCATTATTTATAAAAAATCATGCTAAAGGGCGCGGTGAAATCACAACACCATCTTCATCTGCATACACATAATTTCGAGGCTTCCATTCGACGCTTCCAAACTGAAGAATACTGTCTCTTTCGCCTTTTCCTTCTTTTTTACTTTTCAAAGGCATCGTATCGATTGCGAGAATCCCAAGATCGAGTTTAGCAAGTTCTGCTGAATCACGAACACATCCATAGATGATAATGCCCGCTAATTCCCTTTTTAGCGCAATTGCTGCTAGCCTATCTCCAAGTAGAGCGCAATTTTTTGAACCCTCACCGTCGACGACGAGAACAGCTCCTTTTGAAATAGAAGAAATCGCTTCTCGAACGAGTATATTATCATCTTTAACTTTCACTGTAGCAATTGGCCCTGAAAAAGTTTTTTTCTTTCCATATGATTGAAAAGAAAGGGTACAAATTTGAAGTTCTTCATGAAATTCATCACATAAATCTGCTGTTTTGACTTCCTTCATCATCTCTCACCTCTGTTCGACAAATTTTGTTCCACGTGAAACATAATATTCGATCTTCTTATATGTTGTTTCGTTATTTAACGCTAAAATCCTTTTAAAGAGAAGGGTTTTAACATATTAAAAAGAGGGTATTTATTATGAAAAATAATAAGATAGGTGTTGACTGTCGCTATAGATTCCTTTACAATAAATGTTAAGAAAGCGTTTTCAATTAAGTTTTTGTTTCCCTCTACTAGTTAATTAAGAAATTGTATTTAAAAGGGGGCTTTAAGATGGAAGCAGTTTATAATAATGTTGAAAATCGAAAAGATTGGATTATTAATGAGCTAATCTCACTTGATATTTATAAAATGAGTGATGGCCGTCATTTGTATGAGGTGCCGTTAGATGATTTAGAAGAAGCGTATCACGGAATAAGAAGAAAAGTTTCTAATTGTTGAATTCCTCGCTAAATATAGCGAAGGAATTCTTTTTAAGTTCAGCTCCAAATCATTTCGTTCATGAATAAAATGACTACTGAACAATTTTAATAATGTTTGCTATAATAGTGAAGTGGATTCAAAATTTAATACTTTTAAGAAAATGTATTGACATTTTATTTAGTATCATGTAAAGTATTATCTTGTCGCGAGGTTATTGCAAAAAAGCAATTAACACTCACGAAAAAAACTTTTCGAAAAATGTTGACAAGGTTTTGAATATATGATAAATTATATCTTGTCGCTTCAACGAAAAGTGATAACAACTGTTCTTTGAAAACTGAACAAAACGCCAAGCGAATTTATGCAATATCCCGAAAGAAGCAATTCTTTCGACAACAACTATTGAGCAATTCAAACTTAATTTGAGAGTTTGATCCTGGCTCAGGACGAACGCTGGCGGCGTGCCTAATACATGCAAGTCGAGCGCGTGAAACTAACTGATCCCTTCG
>NZ_QOCW01000012.1 GCF_003318295.1 Bacillus taeanensis | reverse complement strand
AATGGCTGTGAATTTAAGAAAATTCACAGCCAACAACAACTGATATAAGGCATAATAATGAAAAAAGAGAAATTGCGTCCGCAATTTCTCTTTTTTCATTATTTGAAGCTAGTTATGTCCCAGCCTCTTTTATTTTTTATTATGATAATTTAAATGGATTTAGAGAACTCTAATTTTACGTGGGTAAATTTGGTATAAAAGGCGGTTCTTTTAAAAAATGAGTATGTTTCTGATAATATTAATCATTTATTTTGTTATTGGAATTATTTATACGTGGAAAGTTACTGGATATTTAGGCTCCTATTTTAAAACTAAAAAATCAACGCATAAACAAAAGGGAAAAGACAATTTTTTAAAATCTTTAAACCCGATATATCTTATTTGGATTTCCTTGGAGGTAATTTTAGTTCTTCTATGGCTGCCTCTTCTTGTTAAAGAAAAATTAAGTATGGATAGATAAATAACAACAGCCAAACAAACTTAACTGCATGAAAGACATGAGTGTTTTTTTGTTTCCTACTTTTATTCATATCTTTTGAAAATTCATAAAAGCTAAGATAAGCTAGTACATAGACGGAAAAGGAGGAGAAAATAGATGAATGAAACCATTAAAACATTGAAAAATCATCGTTCATTTCGCAGCTATTTAGACAAAGACGTTCCAGAGGAATTACTAAACGAAATGATTGAATCTTCACAAGCAGCACCTTCATGGATTAACGGTCAGCAAGTGACTGTTATTGCTGTAAAAGATCCAGCAAGAAAACAAAAACTTGCTGAGCTTTGCGGAAACCAAGCACATATTAAAGAAGCACCAGTATTTTTAATTTTTTGTGCGGATTTTTACCGTGCACAGCTCGCTGCTGAAAAAGAAAATGTTACACTTGAGGCACTTGATGATATTGATGCGCTTTTAGTTGGCGCAGCAGATGTAGGGCTTGCTATGGGCAATGCGATTGCAGCAGCAGAATCAAGCGGGTTAGGAATTGTACCGATTGGCGGTATTCGACGTAATCCATTAGAAGTTATTGAATTGTTAGAGCTGCCAAAGTATGTACTGCCAATCTCTGGGTTATGTGTAGGCTATGGAGCAGAGGATCCAGGTCAGAAACCTCGTCTACCAAAAGAAGCGGTTTATCATCAGGAAAGCTATAACAGTGACTTACAGAAAACCATAAATACATATGATGAAACGTATAGTGAATATATGAAAAAACGAACAAATGGTGAAAAAGATACAACATGGTCAGAAGCTGTTACATCTTTTTATAAACAAACTTATTATCCAAGTATTGCACAAATGGTCGAACAGCAAGGGTTTACTTGTAAAAATATTAAAAAACTATGATATAAAACATGACATATTACGTATATGTCGAATGAAAGCGTGCTAGTATGAAAGTAAGCTAAGCAGTAAGTTTTCTCATACATGAACTTTCCCCCTTCAAGCCTATCACAGTGAGTGGTAGGTTGTTTTTTTATGCACCTATATGTAATTAAAATGACATGCAACATTTCCATTAATTTGCGCATACTAAGTGTAAATTGCTAATAGAGGAGGTTTTTAAAAGTGCTGCCATGGATTGGTGTTGCCTGCAGTTTTATATCTAAACTTTTGTTAATTGTATCATTATTAATTTTTTCTAATTAATAATTTTGCCTTTATAAAAAATTTAATTGAAATGGAAAGAATAAAAAAATTAAAAAATAAACCTCTAGGAACAATACCTAGAGGTTTATTTTTTCTACTTTATTGTCTCTATAGAAATATTTTTTAAAACAACCCACTTTAAAAAACTTTTTTCCTTCATTGTTAAAGGTCGCTTGAAGGAACGTTGAAATTCAAGAAATAGAGTATTATAGCGGATTATTTGATCTTTGTTTAAAAGAATGGGCTTCACCTTATTTTTATCATATCTCCACTTTTTGAAATTCTACATCATACTAACTCCTTTTAATGGAAGTTTTTATCACCTTTTTTGATTGATCTTGATAATAAGTGTTGTGCTGAACTTTTACTTTATATCTATTTTTTATACCGCCATTTTAAAAGTTCAAACCATTTAATAATTATTTTGCTTCACCTTTAATTCGCTTAGCATTTTCCCTATTTCATCAAACCAATGATGGTCATTAATTTCTACTGCTAACAACTGCAGTTGGAAAAGCTGTGCTTCATAAAGAGCCATTTCTTGTTTACTTGTTAACCATGGGGCAACATCACTTTTATTTACTGAGAAAGTTAAACCGTCTGCTGACTTAATAAGAAATTGACCGTTTTTTTGTTTGTCTTTTATTTCACATATTTCTCCGCATATTGGAAGTTCTTCATTTATTACCTTCACAATCTTGCCAACTCGAAGCGGATAACACACCTTCATAAAAAGCCCCCCTAAGTTAATGATGATTAAACCGCCATCTCCATCGTTACTTCTAAAACGTTGGCTTCATCACTTTCTCTCGGTGTTTGAAGCGTGTCTTCCTCTACCGCACATAAGTCTAAAAGCAGTTCATAAAAACAATCTGTTGATTCAATCACTTTCATCATCCTTTCTGCTGAGTAAATGACATTGCTATAAAAAGCAAAAGAAAGAATTTTTTTATCAAATTATTGTTTTTTATTCAATGCAAAGTTGTTTTAGCTCATTTATCGCTGATTTGCAGTCATTTCCAAATGCAGTTAGTGATATAGCTCCTTTTGACTGAGGCAGTTGACACATGCTTAGTAAACTTTTAGCGTTCAGGACCATATTATTTGCTTCAATTAAAATATAACTATCAAACTGGTTCGCTTTAGATACTAATTTAATAATTTGTTCATGATTTATCTTTTTAGAAAGCAAACATTGAGTGGAGTATTCCATCTTATTGTCTCCTTTTTATTAAAAAGTTTATTTTGCTGCAAGAAGAAGGATGAAAAAAATTGATGATAACTTTATTTATTTGTTTGTTAATAAGAGGGGGTACAGTTTTTCCATCGCAGTAGAAGAGTCAGATCCAACAGCGTATAGAAAAATCTCCCCTTTTAGACCATTCATTGTACACATATTTATAAAGCTTTTAACATTATACTTTTCTTTGTTTTTTTCAATGAAAATATCACAATTAAAGTTAATTGCTGTTGAAACAAGTTCCATTATTTTCTTATGATTTAAACAATCAGGTAAAAAAAGTTGAATAGCGGTTTTCATACAACTGCCTCCTTTTTAAAAGCATCTAAGCAATCGTAAAACCTATTCTTATTGTTAGTTGGAATTATTAATTGTGGAAGTTAATTTTTCGGTTAAAGAGAGAATTTGCAGGAAAGCATGGTAATCAGAGGTAGGGTTAGTTTGAAAGGTTTTTATGAGATTTCTAATCTTTTTAATTAAAATCTGTTCCTCGTAATTTGTCATGAGCAGTTCTCCCTTTTTTGAATTCATTCTAAGGGGAAAGAGGAAAGGAAACCACTTGTAATCAGGAGAGAAGAACTTTTTCAAATGTGGTAATAAATAAATGATCGCAACATTTAGAAAAATGAGGTTTATTTATATCCTTTCATTTGAATATCACGCTCCCTTTGTTATTATTTTCATCATATCAATTTAAAAAGAAATTTATACAACTGTTGTAAGTGTATCTTCCATGAAAAGAATGTAGGGAAAAGTCGAAAGGATTTTTAATGAAAATGGAGGAAATAAGCAAATAACCGCATCTTCATGCGGTTATTTGCTTATTTTTAATATTTCTTTATAAACATGTCAATAAACGCGTGGAAAATCTCAATTCCTTGAAAAAGAATAAGACTTAGCGCAGTTAAGGAAAAACTTCCAATTAGTAACATGCGAATGAAAAACATCATCGTTTTCCTCCTTTAAAATGAGATCTTTTTTATGGAGTAAACGATGGTCTGCGAAAATAAGATGACTGATAAAAAACAGCTAATAAAAAGAAAAGTGAGAATGGATACTTAAATGTGAGTCGTCTTAACGTTAAAGCAACTAACAGAATTACACTATTTAAGGATACTAGCGAAGTTAGTGAAGCTAGAAACTTACTATTTTTATGATCATCTTTTACATATAAATCAACTGGGAGCTGCATATTTTCATCAACAAAAGCTTTTGTATGATGAATCGGTGTATGGTGGGAAAGACTTAATGTTGATAAAAGCAATAGTAAACAGAGCGTAAAATAACTATTACGACTTATCGCTGTCATCCCCTCCTTATTAAAAATAATATTATCATCATATCTTAACTTACAAGATTTGAAAAGGATTATGTTTTGTAGAAATAGAGTGAAAAATGAGAGGGGTTTTTAAAAACATGGTAAATGTAAGAAGGATTATGTTATTATCCTCGCACTGGGTTGTTGCGAATCGCAAACAAAAAGATCGGAGTAAGAATGCCGCCTGAAAGGATGCTGAAGATAATCATTAGCAAGGCTTTTTCACTAAACTTATTATATGTCCAGTACAAGACCATGAAACCTAATATAGCAAAGGCAATACTAATAATAATTCCGAGGATTGGAATGGCACCTAGTACAATCGCGGCAATTAAAGCTAATAAAAAGATAAGCCCGCCTTTGTTGTTTAATTTTTCTGTTACCACTTCACCTTGGATATACACATTGGCAAACGGAATAAAGGCGAGCCAGCCGTTCGGAATGTTAAGCTGTTTAGTCATGCTTAAATATGCAAATCCAATTAGCAAATAACCAACTAACCCAAGAACAAATGTGACAATAAAAAAGACAATACCATATCCAACTAATAGTTCCAGCGCTTGTTGATCAGTCATGTTAACTCCTCCTTTCATTTAAGATAAATATATGAAGCAAATAACAAAATCAAGTCTGTCCCCTAAAAAATATTTAAAGAAATAAAAATTTACTGTAGACAAACATTTTATGGAGAAATAATGGTTAATGTACATAGTTTTTTCTCTAATTCACTGTTGTTTTAGACTTTAACCGTCACACCTTTTCGGACATTACATAATTTGGTATTAATAGATTGAAATCCTATTAAATGAGGGAAAGGAAGAAGATGGTGATGAAGAAATTAAACAGCAGTGAATTAATGAGTCGGCTCATACAATCACTTGAAAAAAAGAAACCTTGCTCAATTATATCTGTAGGTCAAACAGAGGCAGTTGTGATGGGACAAGATCGATTCCATTCGGATGAAGTGCTCAAAAAATATCAGTTTCATCTCCAGAGAGAGTCAGAAATTGCAAATAAAGGTGTGAAAGAAGGATTTTATCATAGAGGAATAAGGTTTCCGAATCCAAAAGCTCAAAAAGAATTGTTAGAAGCAGTAAAAGCAGCTGATATAATAGGGTATAATACGATTGAAGAAAATGCGAAAGAAATTACTGAAAGAGTTTTATCCATTTATAATATAGAACCTGCAGCGTTTTTTGAAGCAAACATTAGAAGGGTTTTTATGAAATCACAAAAACAGAAATTTAAAGAACTTCTTAAAAATAGAAGAGTATTATTAATCGGTTCTTTGGCTCCTAAAGCAAAAACTGCTTTAGAGCAAAAATATGCAAAAGAGCTTGGCTGTAAAATTGTAGGGGCCATCCCTATTTATGAATATGAAGATATACCAGAAGTAAAAAAACAAATTGATCATTTTTCTTTTGATATTTGTTTTTTAGCAGCTGGAGTAAATGCTGTTATTTTGGCGCCTTACATTGCGCAAAAGTATAGAAAAGTAGCTTTTGATATTGGTTCTGGGATGCAAACATTTGTAACAAATGAGATTGTAACAGATACATGGATCAATGAAATTATTGGTTTAGATAATTTAATGAATATGTAATATAAAATGCTTTTAATGTTTAATGAACTATAATTTTTAATAACATGAACGCTAGGGATAAACCCTAGATCTCATAACTTTTGTGGTAAAGAAGCAAACAGCAACGTTTGATAAGTCAGTGCTTTTACGTTTTGAAAACCTTACCAACACAGTGTTTTCAAGAATTCTATAAACTTTGTCATGTTGCTAATGTGACAAAATTCTGACATATAAAGCGTGTAAAAGGCCTTTCCCCCTGCTAAAATTAAAATTGTAAGCGAAACCAATAAACATAATAAATTGCAGAGGGGGAATTTTTATGAAAAATTTTTTTAGTTTACTAGTTTGTATCTCTTTGTTGGCAGCACTCGTTTTATCAGGATGCAGCAGCACTGAGTCAGGAGGAGGTGCCGAGTCAGGAGAAGGTGGTAAGTTAACGGTTGCGACAGTAAACAACCCGGATATGAAAATTATGCAGAAAATGACCGAACAATATTTTGAAAAAGAGACAGGAATTGATGTTGAATTTGTTGTTCTTCCTGAAAATGATCTTCGTAAAAAAGTAACTGAAGATGTCGCACTTGGCGCAGGACAGTTTGACATTGTAACAATTGGAACATATGATGCACCGATTTGGGCACAAAACGGTTGGATTGATTCTTTAACACCGCAGTTTGATGAATTATTAGAAGAAGAAAAAGCGGCATATGATATCGACGATGTGTTTCAACCATTAAAAGATGCGCTTTCTTATAACGATGAACTGTATGCGCTTCCTTTCTACGGTGAAAGCAGCATGCTGTATTACAACAAAGAAATTTTTGAAGAAGCGGGACTTGAAATGCCGACAAATCCTACATGGGATGAAGTAGCTGAAATGGCTAAAACGATTAAAGAAACGACAGGTACAACAGGTATTATTATTCGCGGTCTTCCTGGATGGGGCGAAATGATGGCACCGTTAAATACAATTGTAAACGCATTCGGCGGTTCATGGTATGACACAGATTGGAATGCAAAGCTTAACAGTGACAATACGGAAGAAGCTGTCCAGTTTTATATTGATTTGTTAAATGAAGCAGGACAACCTGGTGCAACAAGTACAGGATTTACAGAAGCACTTACATTAATGTCCACAGGGAAAGCGGGTATGTGGTATGACGCAACAGTTGCAGCAGGCTTTTTAAACAATCCAAATGATTCAGCAGTAGCTGGAAAAATCGGTTATGCGTTTGCGCCTAAGCAGGAAAAAGATAATAACGGCTGGTTATGGGCATGGTCGCTTGCAGTGGAATCAGCAAGTAAAAACAAAGAGCAGGCATTTAAATTTATTAAATGGGCAACAAGCAAAGAATACATTGAAAAAGTTGGCGAAACAGAAGGCTGGGGTGTAGCGCCGTCCGGAACTCGTCAATCAACATATGAAAATTCTAAGTATCAAGAAGCAGCACCGTTTTCTAATATGGTTTTAGAATCTATGCAAAAAGCTGACTATGAAAATGCAACGGTAGATCCAGTTCCGTATAAAGGTATTCAATATGTAACGATTCCTGAATTCCAACAGCTTGGGACAGAAGTCAGTCAGCAAATTGCAGCAGCAATCGCTGGTCAAAAAACAGTTGATGAAGCAATGGAAGAAGCGCAGCGTTTAGCAGAAAAAGCAGCAGAAGAAGGCGGCTATAAAAAATAATAATCGGAAAGTAATCTGCGAAAGAGGAAAAATCAATCTTTCTCTTTCGTAGAAATAAAGAACTGCGAATTAATAACGATAAAAAAGGAGGAGTAGTATGAGACAGAGTGAAGCTGTTCAGCAGTACTCCGGTGTGACGACAAATCGAAAACCTAATAAAAAGAAATTAAATGAACCGCCGGTAAAACGGCTGCTGCTGCCAAGTATTATTTTTGTGGCCATTATAACGCAAGTACCATTTTTAATTACGATTTACTATAGTTTGCATGATTGGAATATTATGAGGCCGGATCGCGGCATTGCGTTTTCAGGGTTGAAAAACTTTGCAAGTGTTTTATCCCAGCCGGCGTTTTATCAAGTTCTTAGCAACACGTTTTTACTTACCGTTTCGATCTTACTCGTTTGTTTTATATTAGGGTTAACTTTTGCCCTTTTAATGAACCGGGATTTTTTTGGAAAAGGAATCGTTCGTACGATGTTTGTTTCACCGTTTTTCGTAATGCCGACAGTGTCAGCAATTATTTGGAAAACAATGATGCTAAATCCGAACTTTGGTTATTCCGCTTATTTTGCGAACGTATTCGGAAGCGCACCGGTTGATTGGCTTTCTGAGCGTCCTCTTCTAGCGATTATTATGATTGTTTCATGGCAGTGGATTCCATTCTTTATGCTAATCTTACTTGCGGGACTGCAGTCATTGCCGCATGAATTAATTGAAGCGTCACAATTAGATGGTGCAAACCGCATTCAGCAGTTTATGAATGTAACAATTCCGCACTTAGTTCGTTACATTGAAGTTGTTGTACTGCTTGGCTTAATGTTCATTCTCCAAGTTTTTGGTGAAATTTATGTTACAACATCCGGCGGTCCCGGCTTTGCATCTACGAACCTATCATTCTTTGTATATCGCATCGGTTTCCAAAGCTGGAATGTTGGAGAAGCAACAGCAGTTGGTGTGATCACAGTTATTCTAACGATTATTATGATGCTTGCACTTATTAAAGTATTACGTCGCACATTCAAGGGGGAAATGTAATGAAAAAAATCGTCTCAGGTGGATTAACCCTTGTTACGTATCTTGCAGCTTTTCTATTCTTTTTTCCGATTTTATGGATTTTTATTACAGGCTTTAAAAGTGAAGGGGAAGCCATTGTAATCCCGCCAACCATTTTCTTTAAACCAACGCTTGAAAACTTTCGAATGATTTGGGATTTAGGCGTTAGTGAGTTTCTAGTAAACTCAGTCATCGTTACATCGGTGTCAACGTTAATCGCGCTTGCCTTAGGTGTACCGGCAGCATATGCCTTAGCAATGTTTAAAGTGAAAAAAGGTGATGATATTTTATTTTGGTTTATTTCAACAAGGTTTTTACCGATTGCCGGAGTTATTATTCCACTTTATTTAATCTTTAAAAATACAAATTTATTAGATTCGAAAACAGGCTTAATTCTACTTTATGCCGCAATGAATGTTCCGCTCATCGTTTGGATGATGCGCTCATTTTTTAAAGATATTTCATATGAAATTATTGAAGCAACACAAATTGACGGTGCGTCAGGACTACAAAGCTTTTTCCAAGTGGTCCTGCCGCTCGTTAGACCAGGTTTAATTTCAACAGGATTATTATCAATGGTATTTGCTTGGAATGAATTTTTCTTCGCGGTAAGTATGAGTTATACAAATGCGGGAACATTGCCTGTTTATATGTCTTCTTATATGACACAGGAAGGTTTGTTCTGGGCGAAGATGGCAGCGGCAGCGACTATTGCGATTTTGCCGGTACTTATTTTAGGATGGTTTACGCAAAAGCAGCTTGTACGCGGTTTAACGATGGGAGCTGTTAAAGGATAAATTCTGGAAAATAGAGGAGCTGATGAATGTGTCGCAAATGAAAGCAGCTGTACTTGATAAGCCTCTTTCAATTGAAGTAAAAGAAGTGAAAATGCCGGAACCAAAGCGAGATGAAGCATTAATTAAAGTAGCCTGCATTGGTGTTTGTGGTTCAGATGTACATTATTATGAGCACGGGAAAATCGGTCGTTATGAAGTAAAAAAACCGATTATTTTAGGACATGAACTAGCTGGAGAAGTTGTAAAGATTGGTGAGGATGTAACAAATGTTTCAGTAGGTGAAAGAGTTGCAGTTGAGCCGGGTGTTACATGCGGAAAATGCAGCTATTGTAAATCAGGACGCTATAATCTTTGTCCAGACGTTGTGTTTATGGCGACACCACCTGTTGACGGGGCATGGGCCGATTATGTTTCTGTGAGAAGTGATTTTCTTTTTAAACTGCCGGACAGCATGAGCTATGAAGAGGGGGCGCTGTTAGAACCGTTATCAGTCGGCTTTCATGCAATGAAACGCGGTAAAGTCGGTCCTGCTGATCGCTTGTTTATTACAGGTCTTGGACCAATCGGTCTGCTTACGATTCAAGCAGCAAAAATGTTTGGTGTTACAGAAATTTACACTAGTGATGTTGTCCCTTTTCGCCGTGAATTAGCTCTTGAAATGGGAGCGACGAACGTAATTGATCCAACAATAGAAGATGTCAATGATAGACTTCAAGAATTAACGAATGGAAAAGGGATTGACGTTTTAATTGAAACATCAGGAAATCAGCATGCGATTGGAGCGGCTGTAAAGCAGGTGAATCGAGGTGGCAGACTTGTTTTAGTCGGACTTCCGGTACAGAGCGAGATCCCGATTGATATTGCTCATCTCATTGATGCAGAAATTGATGTATACGGGGTCTTCCGCTATGCCAATACGTATCCGGCTGTTATTCAAGCATTAAGTCATTGTAATCTTAACATTGAAAAAGTAATTACCGATTCATTTAAGTTAGATGAAATAAAAGAAGCTGTTGAAACGGCAAGAACAGAAAAAGATAAAAGTATAAAAATTATGATTTATCCAAACAGCAAGGATTAAAAAGGGATGTGTAGAGTTCTCTGTCAGTTTGTTAACTGGCTAGTGAACTCTTTTTTATATACTCCACTATTTTCACTGCTTAAATTTTGTCATAAGGGAAGGATGACAAAATTGTGAGAACTTTAGGATGAAAAGGCAGCTTACTAAATGTAAAATGGTAGATAATATCCTCAGCTTTTTTATTTACCGAAATGTAAGGGTTTTAATAACAACTCAAAAGTATGAAGAGCGTGATGAAAGACTAAAGCTGTTTTATAGGAATACAGTTGACTTATTCTAATGTACAATAGTAGTTGTAAATTAGAATAGAGGAGTGATGGAGATGGAGAAGAAACTAGTGTTTTTTGATATTGACGGCACGTTATTGGATGGCGAAAAACGGCTGCCGCTTTCAACAAAACAGGCAGTAAAAGCGCTAAAAGAGAGCGACGTTGAAGTTGCGATTGCAACCGGTCGTGCTCCGTTTATGTTTAAAGAGTTATTAGAAGAACTTGAAATTGATTCATTTGTAAGCTTTAACGGACAGTATGTTGTTTATAAGGGAGACGTCATTTATAAAAATCCAATTGATCAAAAGATCATTGCAGAATTAGAAAACTATACAAGTGACAAAAATCATCCGTTAGTGTTTCAAGATCATCTCGGCATGAAAGCAAACTATGAAAGTCATCCTCATATTGATACGAGTATCAACAGTTTAAAAATAGGCCATTATCCAACATATGATGCAGCATATTATAAGAATCGAGAAATTTATCAAATTTTATTGTTTTGTGAAGAACATGATGAGAAACAGTATAGTGATCGTTTTTCGGAACTTTCTTTTATTCGCTGGCATCACTATTCAGCTGATGTGCTTCCGCTTGGCGGTTCAAAAGCAGTTGGGATTCAAAGAATGCTAGAGCGCATTGATGTGAAAAAAGAAAATGTCTATGCGTTTGGTGATGGTCTTAATGATATTGAAATGCTTCAATTTGTAGGACAAGGTATCGCGATGGGAAATGCCGCAAAAGTTGTGCAGGAAGCAGCTGATCTCGTGACAAAAGATGTAAAAGAGGAAGGCATTCCTTATGGATTAAAATTAGCAGGGTTGCTTTCTTGAAAAAATAAAAATGATCCTTTTCTGACTAGTTTTTAGAAAAGGATCATTTTTATGAGAGAGGAGGGGGAGGCAGAAAAAATGAGATATTCAATTAAAGTAGTTTTCTACATATTCATGCTGTTAATAATATCAGCCTGCACATTACAAGAAGAACCATTTGATCCCAAGAGCACAAATGCAGAACATATCAATCCTAATGTGCTGGTGGAAGCTCCTTTTAAGGGAAAGGTTGAAGGATTGCCAACAATTGAAGCCCCACAAGGATTTGATTGGAAGCAGTTTGAAGGAACCGAGCTAACAATGATTTCTGAAAATACGCCTCCTTCCGCTGCGCTTGCTGCAAACATCGATAAATTTGAAGCCGTAACAGGAATCAAGGTAACGATTGAACAAATGGATTTTGTAACAGTCATTGAAAAAGTTGGCCTTGATTTTAACGCAAAAGCAAGTAACTACGATATTATTTATGCCGATCCTTATCAAATTTTAACAAAATATCAAGAGAATTTTGTTGATTTAAACCTATTTAATAAGGAACCAACGATGCCTCACATTCCTGGAGGTGTAGAAGATTTTATTCAAAGTCAAGTGGACGTTGTCAGCTACATGGAAAATAAAGAAAAGTTTCTTGCTCTTCCATATGACGCTTCTACAATGGTGCTTGCTTATCGAAAAGATGTCTTTGAGAAATACAAAGAAATGTTTATAAAAGAGATGGGCTATGATTGGACACCAGGGGAAAGCTTAACATGGCAAAAATATTATGAAATTGGCAAATGGATTAATAAAAAAGTGGAAGATGGAACGATTACAGAGGTAAAATACGGAATCGGTCATCAAGCAGAACGTCATGATTCACTCATGAATGATTTTAGCAATATTCTCGCGGCAAACGGCGGCGACTATTTGGAAAACAGCAGCAGTCGAAGTATTGGCACAAACACCCCAGGGAATTCAACAATGACGTCAGAAGCCGCAGTACAATCGCTGAAGTTTTACAAACAGCTGTTAAGTATTGCAGCACCGGGAAGTACATCTTGGGATTGGCGCGATCTAGCGGAAGTCTTTGCTAAGGGTGAGCTTGCCATGGCTCCGCAGTGGCATGATTATTCTGCCGTATTTGCAAACAGTCAAACATCAAAAGTGGCTGACAAAGTTGGATGGACCGTATTGCCAAAAGGAACGGTCCGCCGTGCACATACATACGGCGGTACAGGCATTGCAATTAATAAATATGCAAACAGTAGAGAGAAAAAAGCGGCCTGGTTATTTCTCGTCTGGGCTACATCGCCACAGTCTCAATATATGATTTTAAAGTCGGAAGAAGGAGGAACTATTCCCACACGTCAATCTGTTTACAAACTACCTGAAGTGCAGCGAGGAATGGAAGTTGGGACAATTGAATCGAAAGAGATGCCAAATTTACTTTCTGTTCGTGCAGCACTTCAAGCGTGGGAAGAAGAAAATATGTATATAAGACCAAAAATCCCTCAGTGGCCGCAGATTAATACGTTTATTTTTACCGAACTATCCACCATGCTAATAAATAAACAAAGTCCAGAAGAAACAGCAGCAGAAATTGCAGAAAAAAGCGACCGCGTTATTAAAAATAAATAATCATTAAAAGGGGAGAGAAGCAATTGACACAGCAGCATCCATTGATCGATTCACGGCAAAAAGAACTGCTTCGAACGTTGTTATATGCAAAAGGTCCTGTTTCATACAAAGAACTAGCGGACAAATTTAAACTTAGTACGAGAACGATTCAACGTGAAATCACGTCATTAAAATCTGTTTTGCAGCACTACGATTTAAAAGTTGGGAAAAAAATTGGTCAAGGAATTGAGTTAAAAGGAGGATCTGAAGGCAGAGAATTGCTGGAAAAACAGCTGCAGGAAAGTAAAACAATGTCTGCTTATTCTCCTGAAGAAAGACAAGAAGGAATCACCTATGATCTGCTTCTTTCCAAAGAACCTGTGAAACATTTTGTGTTCAGTAAAAAATATGGAGTAACCGAATCAACAATCAGTAATGACTTAGATAAAGCAGAAGGTTGGTTAAATAAAGGACGTATTATACTTGTTCGCCTGCCGGGTGTTGGCGTTTATGTTGAAGGAACAGAACAGCAGCGCCGTACGATGCTGTCTCGGCTTATGCATAAAGACATTACATTTGAAGAATGGATGGAGCTTTTTCATTCTCCAACTGAAGAAGGTGAAAATAAATCTTATCATCAATTAGAAGCAGTGATTCGCAATCGACTGTTAAAATTTGTTCATACCCCTAATATTTTAGTTGTTGAAAAAGCAGTTCGTGAAGTAATTGATGCGCACAAAAAGATTGAATTAACGGATCGAAATTATGTGAATTTAATTGTTCATTTAATGCTTGCTGTTGAAAGAATAAAGCACGGTGAAATTATTGAAGAACAGCCTGCCTATCCAGTCAATCAATTAGATGAAGAAGCTTATTTTCTTGCTGAGAAGATTGTGACTAATTTAGAAAAAGGGTTATCGATTGCTATTCCAAAAACAGAAGTGAATTATATTGCGCTTCATTTAGCAGGAGCCCGAATGATGAAGCAGCAAAACGAGATAGCAGACAATGAAGCGTTTCAGTGGATTGAATTAGCACAAAGTTTTATTCGTGCAGCAGAATATTATTTAGAAGAATCTCTTCAAAGCGATGCTTTTCTTCTTGATGGATTAGTTTCACATTTTGTACCTGCCTTTAACCGTTTAAAGCTTGGGCTTCAAATTCATAATCCAATGCTTGAAAAAATTAAAGAAAAATATCCAGATACTTATCATGCGTGTGAAAAAGCGTGCACACTTTTATCAGAAAAAACAGGATACATCATTCCAGAAGAGGAAATCGGCTATTTAGCGATGCATATTGGTGCTTCGCTTATCCGTAAGAAAGATATGATAAAGAAGAATTATCAAGCAGTCGTCATTTGTGCGAGTGGTCTTGGTACATCTACATATCTTGCCTCTAAAATTCGCACAGAAATGCCAAATCTTCATGTGAAAGATGTTATTTCAGTTAATGAGCTTCAAGGATTGATAAAAGATGATACCGAGATTGATATTTTTATTTCAACTGTTAACCTTCCCTTTTTAGAAGGAAATGAAAAGGTTGTAACAGTAAGTCCATTTTTAGTAAAAGAAGATCTTACAAAAATCCAAAAAATATTAGAGTTTGCTTCTAAAAAAGAAATATTCGTAAAAGAAGACAAAAAGCAGCTTGAAAAACAGTCTTCGATGGTGTCGCTTGCGAAATACGGCGAAGGCATGATGCAAATTTTAAGAAATATAGTGATTGTGGAAAACGTCGAAGTGAAACAGCCGCTTTTATTAAACGTGCTGGAACAGATTAAAGAAAGGCTCGTTATTTGCGATTTTGAAAAAATGCATGAAGATCTTGAAAAGCGTGAGAAGCAGGGAGGATTTGTTTTAGAAAATGTAGCAATGCTTCATGCAAAAACAGTAGGGGTAAAAGAGCTATTTGTTTCCATTTTCCGCATGAATGATTCTGTTGAGTGGAATCGTGATGACGATGCCGCCCAATCTATTAACACCTTTCTTCTTCTTGCCGTTCCAAAAGATTCGCCAAAAGAGCACATTGAAATGATTAGTGAAATTAGTGCGATGCTAGTAGAGGATGAATTTCTCGCTGTTTTAACTGAAGGCTCACGAGAAGAAGTGAATGCGACAATAGACGATGTTTTATCGAACCTGTATCGCAATAAAGCAGTAGGATCTTTAAAGGGGTTATAAAATTAATGAGAAAATTTGGTCAACTGCTCAGTGCGATGATTTGGCAAAATGTAGCTGTTATTATAGCAGTTGGAATTATACGTGAACTTTTTGGGATTTATGGCTGGTTTTATAATGATCGACTTCTTCTTTTAGTGAATCCAATATACAATACACTTTTACCGATATTGTTGGCTTATACTGGTGGAAAGCTGATGGGCGGTCAGCGCGGTGCTGTTGTCGCTTCTATTGTTACGTACGGCTTAACACTTGCTAGTTCCACTTCTGTTATTTTTGGTGCAATGATTGTTGGACCCGTAATCGGCTGGATTGTTAATAAGCTTGATTCAGCCGTCAAAAAAAGACTGCCGGTAGGATCAGAATTATTAATCGGGAACTTAATCGGTGCGATTGTTGCCGTCTTTTTTACAAGCATTTGTTTTTTGTATGTTGGTCAAACATTGTCTGCTGGGGTAAAATGGTCAACCGCGCTTTTAGAAGATGTGATTTATGCTGGGTGGCTTCCATTAACAGCGCTGATTATTGAACCGGCAAAAGTTTTCTTTTTTAATAATATTATTAATTACGGGATACTCGCTCCGTTAGGTATTCAACAAGCAAAAGAATTAAGTAAATCAATTTTTTTCTTATTAGAAGCAAACCCTGGTCCAGGCTTTGGTGTTCTGCTTGCTTATTGGTTAAAAACGAAAGCAGAACAGAGAAGAGGAGCAAAAATTTCCTGTTTTATCCAATTTTTTGGCGGCATTCATGAAGTTTATTTTCCTTATATATTACGAAAACCTTTATTACTTCTTTCCGTTGTCACAGGCGGAATGATAGGAACGATTACATTTCAGCTGTTTGATGTAGGGCTCGTTTCACTTCCATCACCGGGAAGTATCTTTTTATTTATTGGATTAGCTCCAAAAGAGGATATGCTTTTTGTGTTAATCGGTGTCTTAGCTTCAGCACTTGTTTCCTTTCTTATCAGCTTTCTTGTATTAGATCCATTTTTAAAATCACCAACAGAAGAAGAGAACCGTGAACATGTGACTGAAATAACGAGATTAGAAACGGTCGATCAGTTGAATGAGGAACAAACAGGAGCACAATGGTTAGAAGAGAAAGCGTATCAAGAGCCGAAATGTAATCAAATAAATCAGTCTAACTTTCAACATATCCATAAAATCCTTTTTGTATGTGAAGCTGGATTAGGATCGAGTGCGGTCGGAGCAGCGATGCTTAGAAAAAAATTAAGGCAGGCAAACTTAGAAATCGAAGTGGATAACGCCGGTCTTGATGAAATACCTGAAGATGTAAACTTAATTATTTGTCACCAAAAGCTTCTTTCAAACGTACAAAAGACTGCTCCGGATCGAATGTATTACCCGCTGCAATCTTTTACGGAAATGAAAGGATATGATGATCTTATTGAGCGTTTAAAAAGAGAAAACAACTAACCAAGTATGAAAAGCTGTATAAATATAAAATTTGTCATTATCTTTAATTGACAAATTTTAAGGATGTAAAACTATTTCTTGCTTCATGTACTTGTTACAATGAGGCTAAGAAATAAATACGAGTAATGAGAGAAAGGAAGGAATGCGCAAAGCAAGCGTTGTGATAAAAACTTTATTAAAAAACCAACCAACCATTAAAGTAATCACCTTTGCTTGTGAGGGTGGAATGGTTTCAAGTGTAGTCGGAGCGGCATTAATTCGAAAAAAGCTGAGAGAAGCAGGCTTAACGATCAGACTTAACCATTCCTCTATTCATGAGATTTCAGAAGAAACAGATCTGATTGTTATTCATGAAAATTTTGCAGATCAGGTGAAAAACCTTTATCCGGACCATCGTTATTTTTCACTTCAATCGTATCTTCATCAAGAAAGCCATAATCGATTAGTTCAATATTTAACTTCTAAAAATTAAAAGCAGAGTGTTCTTCTTTGTGGGAAGGAACTCTGCTTTTTTAACATTCAACTTCTAGTTCGATAGTAGAAGGGAAATAGCCATTACAAGGACTTTCCTCAACTGGACAGGCAGAAATCGCGATAATAACATCCATTTCTACTTTTAATTTTAGAAAATCCCCAGCGGTTGAGAGCGGCTTTTCCACTTGTAATGTTCCGTTTTGATGAAGCACTGTATTCATAAAAATATTAAAAGGATAATGGTGATCAGACTTTGGAATATTAAATTTAGAAAGGGATTCATTTAAATTATCATAACAATTACGATGCCCATTTTTATTATATAACCATTCATACATTTCAGCCCGACAAGCAGGAAGAAGTACGCCGTGTTTGCCTACCGTATCTTTAAGGATTGTGAACATTGGGCGGTACATATTCGAATAAAGAGCGTCATTCAGTTTAAAATAAACGGTATTCAGAGCATCAATTGTCACCCGGAGATCGAGTTTTTCATGATAGTCCTCAGCATGATAAGCTGTAAAATCAGCAACCTGCTGTCCTTCAACATCAATAATTTTAATGATAGAGCCTTTCTTCACTTCTATACTTAAACCGGTTTTAGCGGGAATAAGAAAATGTTTTTTCATGCTGCTCTCCTAAATGTACAGTTTCTTGTAACAGTATGGATGAGAGATACTTTTCTCATACATAAATCTTTTTCTATTTTCCAACACTAAATGATGGGAAAAGCAAGGAGGCGTGTGATGAAAAGAGTCAGTGTACATAAAAAAGAAGAAGCCTATTTAAAGTGGTGGCAGCTTTCCTTAATTGGTGTTGGCTGTACAATAGGGACGGGCTTTTTTTTAGGATCGAGTATAGCTATTGAAAAAAGCGGTTTTTCTGTTATTTTTACTTTTTTATTTGCTGCAGTAGGGACATACTTTGTTTTTGAAGCTTTAGCAAAAATGACAGCAGAACATCCTGAAAAAGGCTCTTTTCGTTCTTATGCCAAAAAAGCGTTCGGGCGTTGGGCCGGGTTTAGCAGCGGCTGGGTATATTGGGGTGCTGAAATGCTCATTATGGGGAGCCAATTAACTGCTCTTGCTCTTTTCTCACGCTTTTGGTTTCCAAACGTGCCGGTTTGGATTTTAGCCTCGATTTATGGATTTTTAGGCCTTATCGTTATTTTTCTAGGAGCTCATGGCTTTGAAAAAACAGAAAATATTTTAGCGGTCATAAAAACTGCTGCCATTCTTATGTTTATTGTCCTTGCTGTTCTTGCCTTATTTGGATATTTTGACGGTGGGAGACCAATAAAAGCGCAAATTCCAAATTCAGTGGGTGAGTTTTTTCCGGTCGGCGTCGTCGGACTTTGGACTGGATTAATTTATGCCTTTTACGCCTTTGGCGGTATTGAAGTAATGGGACTGATGGCTGCCAATTTAACTGATCCAAAAGAAGCGTCGAAATCAGGAAAAGTAATGTTGTTTATTCTAGCGGTTATTTATATTGTATCTCTGGGTCTTGCCTTACTGCTTGTTCCTCTTGATGCTTTTAATAAACAAGAAAGCCCATTTGTAGTCGCTTTTAAAGAATACAGCCTTCCATATATTCTTGATATTTTTAATGGAGCGTTTATTATTGCAGGATTTTCAACGATGGTTGCCTCATTATTTGCAGTAACACTCATACTTGTAACATTATCAGAAGACGGCGATGCACCAAAGTTATTTTCGAAAAAAGGAAAATGGAAAGTGCCGCTCCCTGCCTTAGCCCTAACAACAAGCGGGTTAATTGTATCGATTATTCTTGCGCTTTTATTACCAAAGCAAATATATGAATATCTGACAACAGCGGCAGGACTGATGCTTTTATATACATGGCTGTTTATTTTATTTTCTTACCGTAAACTTAGCAAACTTAATGTAAAAGATAAAATAAAAACCTTTTCTGCCTTTTTTTTAATCACTGCTGCGGTAAGCGGAACATTATTAGAAAAAACGAGCAGGCCAGGGTTCTTTGTCAGTGTGCTGTTTGCTGCTGTGATTGGAATTATAACGTTAATGATGAGAAAGCGGTGGAGAAATCAAGAACATACAAGTTAAAAGCGAAGTTTATTTAAGGCATGTTTCATACGAGAAAAGGGGCATTTTGATAAAGAAGTGTCGTCGTCACGTAAAAAATACTGCTCCCACTCATGATTATCTTTTTGGCCGTACCATTTTAAGGAAGGATGAGCAGGTATACCGTCGTAGTTAACGAGACGTTTTCTTATCGCCTTTTTTATTTTTTTTCCAAATGGTGTTGAATCGTTGACTTTTTCAAATACCCAGCGCGGTTGAAACGCTAAAATAAAATAAGGAAAATGCCGGCTTTTGCGAATAACATGTGCTGGTGTTGCGCAAAACGCAAAAAACGGTTCGCCATTAAAGCAAAATTCCCAGGAATGGTGGGAAGGATTATCAGGAATATTCTCTGGCCATTCTGCTTCATCAAGCTTTGCTGTTTCATTTAAAAGTGTCCAAAAAAGATTTTCATACATTTCAACAGAGGCATTTTCCGTTAAGTCTTCTGGTGTTTCAAAGATAACAACTAAGGAAGCGTATTTTCCAGTATCTCTTGAACATTCGCTGTACTGTTTTAAAAGGGCTGCTAATGTGTAATAAGACTCGCTTTTTCTAGGATCACAGCTAAAGCCGAAGCGAAGATGATCTAATTGAAACCCCTGCCGTCCCGGAACGCATGGATACGTATTTGCATCATCATTAATCATGTTAGCAAACTTTAGAAAAGCATCTCGCTGCCATTTTGGAAGATCTAGTAGATTTTCTTCAAGCCAACTTTTTTTATACAACTCGGTCATTGAATCGTTCACCTCCAGCGATACAAAAT
This sequence comes from Bacillus taeanensis, assembly GCF_003318295.1. GTDB lineage: Bacteria > Bacillota > Bacilli > Bacillales > UBA6769 > Maribacillus > Maribacillus taeanensis. Next base: position 101,042 of record NZ_QOCW01000012.1, on the reverse strand, counting down.
ATACATATTACGCGGAGGTGAATAAGGTGAATGCCCTATCTTATAAAAATAATTGTTTACACGCCTCGAAGCCAAAATAAATACCAAAGCAAATTAATGAAATACCAGCCAGTAAAGAAATGATTTGAAGTGGACGGCGGTTTAAATAGTGCTTGCATGTGCTTGCGACCGCCGCCATTACAATATCCCATATTAAAATGCCAATAAAAATTCCTGAGCTGTAAAAAAAGAGCTGATAAGTACCGTAATAATCAACTGTTTTTGCTAAAATCGAGCCATAAATGCCTAACCAAAATAAAATGTTTAAAGGGTTAGAAAGAGCCATGAAAAATCCGACAGAAAATGATTTTGATATTAATTCGTCAGTGCGCTTATTTTCAATCGTCATTTCTTTTAAGCCTTTTAATGTTTCAATTCCTGTATAAACGAGTACAAAAAAGCCAAATAACCAAAGAAATGTTTTTATAAACGGTGTGCTTAAAAATTGAGCAATCCCAAAATAGATGAGCAGCATATACAAAGCATCAGCAGCCATCGCTCCAACACCAATAAGCCAAGCGTGAAAAAAGCCGTTGCGAATTCCTTTATCTAATTGAGCGGCATTTATCGGACCAATTGGAGCCGATAATGATAACCCTAAAAAAATATAGCTTAAAAAAATACTCATATTTTCACACTCCTCTTATGTATCCATAAAGATGACTTGTACACATTCTATTCATGGAAAAGAATAGAAAGAACAATGAAAAGCAGGCTGCCAAGAGCCTGCTTTTCATTGTTTATCGCTATAAATCATTGTCATGGATTGCTCGATTTCTTTTCGTATGTTATGAAAATCTTGATGGCCGTAAATCTCTGCCCCCGTTATATTTGTTGTTTTTGCTAAAACTTCTTTTACTTGATTATAAGACAAACCAGATTGAGCGTTTAGCTGTTTTACTTCGTCAATATTTGTACCAGCAACTGTAAAGTGTTGCTTTTCCATGTAAATCACCTCCCTATTGTTTAAGTTAAACTGAACAGGGAATGTTTATCCTAAAAAAGGCATAGTAATTGTTTTTAATAAATATTGAAAACATAAAACCAACTAATTATTTTATTGATATAATAAATTCAGGGAATTAAAACAACTGAAATGTATTAAAAGGGGAGACATATATATGAATAAAGAGAGGTTTGATTCTTCTCAACATTACGCTTGTGAACTCGATCAAAAAGACAAATTAGCTCCTTTTCGAAATGAATTTTACATAAAAGAGGGAAGTATTTATTTAGATGGCAACTCATTAGGTTTACTATCAAAAAGAGCGGAAAAATCATTATTAGAGGTGCTGTATTCTTGGAGAGAGTATGGCATTGACGGGTGGACGGAAGGAAAATATCCTTGGTTTTATTTGTCAGAAGAGCTTGGTAAATTAACGGCTCCGCTTCTTGGTGCAGCGACTGAAGAAGTAATTGTAACCGGTTCTACGACGACGAATCTTCATCAAATGATTGCAACATTTTATAAGCCAAAAGGAAAAAGAACAAAAATAATGGCTGATGAATTAACATTTCCATCAGATATTTATGCGCTAAAAAGTCAGCTCGAGTTAAAGGGCTACAACCCTGACGAACAATTGATAACCGTTAAAAGCCGAGATGGAAGAATGATTGAAGAAGAGGACATTATTACAGCGATGAGTGAAGAGGTGGCTTTTATTCTGCTGCCAAGTGTATTATATCGAAGTGGTCAAGTACTTAATATGAAGCGTTTAACAGAAGAAGCGCATAAACACCGCATCTTAATCGGATTTGACCTTTGTCATTCTATTGGTGCACTGCCGCATCAGTTAAGTGAATGGGGAGTCGATTTTGCGGTTTGGTGTTCCTATAAATATTTAAACAGCGGACCCGGAAGCACGGCTGGACTGTATGTAAACAAAAAACATTTTAAAAAAACGCCAGGTCTTGCCGGGTGGTTTAGCTCACATAAAGAAAAACAGTTTGATATGGAGCATACATTAATACAAGCAGAAGATGCAGGTGCTTATCAAATTGGCACCCCTCATATTTTAAGCTGCGCACCGTTAATTGGATCACTCGAACTACTTAAAGAAGCCGGAATAGAGCGACTTCGAAAAAAGTCTCTGCAGCTAACAAACTATATGATGAACTTAATTGCGCATGAATTAAAAGGGATGGAGTTTACAATAGGCAATCCAACTGATGAGGAGAGAAGAGGCGGTCATCTTTATTTAGAACATCAAGAAGCGGCTCGAATTTGTAAAGCGCTCAAGGAAAATAACGTGATTCCTGACTTTCGAGCGCCAAATGGTATTCGCCTCGCGCCTGCAGCTTTATATAATACGTATGAAGAGGTTTGGAAGGCTGTTCAAACGTTGAAAAAAATTATGACAGAAGAGCAGTATAAAAAATATCCAAATACACGCGGTATTATCGCGTAAAAAGGAGTGGTAGTTAATGTGGATTGATATTTCTCAACCTTTAAACAATGATATTGCCGTCTGGCCCGGCGATACGCCTTTTTCTTATGAAGTAGCGTATTCTAAGAAAGAAAGCGGCTCTGTTAATGTTGGTAAGCTTGAAATGAGCACACATACAGGAACACATATTGATGCGCCGTTTCATTTTGACGATCATGGAAAAAAAGTACTGGATCTTGATATTAACATTTATGTAGGAAAAGCAAAAATCATTGATGTTTCCCAGTATGAGAGCATTGGAGAAGTTGAACTGCAAAGTTATCAGTTGGAAGGCGTAAAAAGACTGCTTTTAAAAACGAACGCTAGTATGAATCCTTATCAATTTCCTGAAAAAATTCCGCATTTACGTCAAGATCTTGCTCCGTATTTAAAGAAAATGGGCGTACGCTTAGTTGGAGTTGATGTTCCTTCAGTAGATCCGCTCGATAGTAAGGAACTTAAAGCGCATCATGCTTTATTTAATAACGGAATTCATATATTAGAAAATGTTGTTCTTTCGCATGTAACCCCGGGAGATTATAAACTAATCGCACTTCCACTCGCATTAAAAGATAGTGACGGAAGTCCGGTGCGTGCTGTCGTTAAAGCGGTTAAATAATAAATAAGGGGGGAAAGGTATGAAAGGTAAGGGGGACAATAAGGAGCTAACGTCAGAAACAGGCATTCATACCGATTTTCAAAACAGCATGACTTACGGGGAATATTTGGATTTAGATAAACTTTTATCGAGCCAAAATCGGTTATCTAATCATCATGATGAAATGTTGTTTATCGTTATTCATCAAGTGAGTGAGTTGTGGATGAAGCTAATTCTTCATGAATTAAAAGCCGCGATTTCTTCTATACAACATAATAAACTGCAGCCTGCATTTAAAATGCTTGCCCGTGTTTCAAAAATTCAAAGACAAATGATCGAGTCATGGGATGTATTGGCCACGCTCACTCCATCAGAATATGTGAAATTTCGAGACAAATTAGGCAGATCATCTGGCTTTCAATCCTATCAATACCGAATGATTGAATTTGCGCTTGGTTTTAAAACAAGTCATGTACTGGAAATTTATAAAAAAGATAACAAGATATATGAATGCTTAAAAAAGGCGCTTCATGAACCAAGCCTGTATGATGTCTCTATTGAGGCACTCTCTAAAGCCGGTTTTCAAATAAGCGCGGAGAGGTTAAAGAAAGATTATACAAAAGTCTATCAAGCAGATCAAAGTGTAGAGGCCGCTTGGCTTGAAGTATACCGTAATGTTGACGCCTACTGGGATCTTTATCAATTAGCAGAGAAATTAGTAGATATAGAAGATCGCCTCCAGCAATGGCGGTTTCATCATATGAAAACAGTGGAGAGGATTATTGGTTATAAAAAAGGTACAGGGGGATCATCAGGTGTCACATATTTAAAAAAAGTACTTGATCATCGTTTTTTCCCAGAACTTTGGGAGCTGCGCACAAAATTATAAATTGATGAACGATAGTTTTCATTTGCTATTTGAAAGTGTATACTAACTGATGGTAGAGTAAACAATTTTTTATTAGGGAGAGAATTATGAGTCAGCATAAAGAGCAGTGGACATCTAAGATTGGTTTTATTATGGCGGCAGCGGGTTCTGCAATTGGTCTCGGTGCGATTTGGAAGTTTCCGTATGTAGCTGGAACGAGCGGTGGGGGGGCCTTCTTTTTTATCTTTTTATTATTTACAATATTTATCGGTCTTCCAATTTTATTAGCAGAGTTTATTATCGGAAGAGGCTCGCAAAAAGATGCGATCTCCGCTTATAAAACATTTGCGCCGGGAACGAGCTGGCACTGGATTGGTCGTTTTGGTGTTATTGGAAGTTTTGTTCTATTATCGTTTTACAGTGTTGTTGGCGGATGGATTTTAATTTATCTTGTGAAGCTCATAAGTGGTCAATTAAGCAGCATAGGGCAGGATGAGTACGGTCCATTATTTGGAGAAATGATTGCAAGTCCAGTTCTTTCTGTATTTGCACAGTTCGTGTTTATGTTACTGACAATTTTAGTTGTGGAAAAAGGCGTTCAGAAGGGGATTGAAAAAGCAAGTCAATTTATGATGCCTGCTTTATTTATTTCCTTTATCATTTTAATCGTTCGCTCGTTAACGTTAAGTGAAGTAGGTGAAGGAATCCGCTTTTTCCTTTATCCTAGTTTCGCAAATCTTGATTCAAATACAATTTTATTTGCACTCGGCCAATCATTTTTTGCCTTAAGTGTGGGGCTGTCAGTGATGGTTACATACAGTTCTTATTTACCTAAAAAAGAAAGCTTAACAAAATCGGCTTCGATTGTTGTTGCAATGAATATTTTTATATCATTATTAGCAGGTCTTGCAATATTCCCTGCAGTTTTCTCATTTGGGTTTGAACCTACAGAAGGACCTGGTTTATTATTTGTCGTTCTTCCGGCAGTATTTAATGCGATGCCGTTTGGAATGCTGTTTTTATTCATCTTTTTAGTACTGTTTTTATTCGCAACGCTAACATCTGCGTTTTCAATGCTTGAAATTATTGTTGCCGCGATTACAAAAGAGGACAGTACAAAGCGAAAAAAGACAACATGGGTAACAGGACTGATTATCTTTTTAATCGGAATTCCATCTGCCCTTTCATTTGGTGTGTTAAGTGATGTAAAACTGTTTGATAAAACGGTGTTTGATCTTGCGGATTATTTTGTATCAAATATTGTGCTGCCGCTTGGCGCGTTGTTTATTTCTATTTTTGCTTCGCGTAAAATTTCAAAAGAGGTCCTCTTAGAAGAAATTAGTGCAGGGACAAGCTATGGGAAACGCTGGTTTGCGGTTTGGTTTTTATGCATTCGCTATATTGTACCGCTGGCTATTATTATTGTTTTTCTCGATGCAATTGGTATTTTAAATATGTTTCAATAACTTTTAAAAAGCCTGTAACGGATTTTCTGTTTACAGGCTTTTTATTCATCATTTGTTGTAATTCTTTTGGCAAAGATTTAATCGTTAACACAAATAAGATTGTTAAGGATTAAAAACAACCAATTGACAATTTGTCCAATCAATGAACCAAACAAATAAAGATTTAGATCTTGATAGGACTTTGCATGAATTCGTTTTGAGATAACCATTAATTTTATTCCGCCTATTATAAAGAAAAGGCCGCTTAATAGTATGCTGAAAAACTCAAGAATTCCAAAGCGATTAAAAAACTCCACTATTTCTTTCCCGCTTGCAAATCCTGCTCCTACAACCGTTCCGATATAGGTTAACGCAATATTAAGGATGACTCGTTTTTTATCTTTCATTTTCTGCACGCCTTCAAACTGTATCTCTTACTATCTATATGCAGACATTCATTTAATTCTGTATACGATTTCTATAATAAAAAGCATCGGCATATTACCGACGCTTTTTAAAAAACATTCTATTAATAAAAAAGTCGTTTCTGTTTAAGCATTCTAATCTTTAAAATGCAAATACATGATTACCGATAATTGTTGACACTGTTCTGCTTTTTATCCAATCGCTAGTTATAATACTAGGATTATAGAAAAATAGTGATCCATTTGTCGGATCTTCACCGTTTGCTGCGCGAATTGCAGCTTCGATGTTTTCCGAAGTAGGATTAATCGAGTAAATAGCACCGCTAGCCACAGGAGTAAATTGGTAATGACCGTTGTTTTGCTGGAGTACAACCTCCTCTACGGTATTTGGGAACTCGCTGCTGCTTACTCGATTCATAATAACAGCACCTACTGCCACTTGACCCTGCATGGATTCACCTCTTGCTTCAGCTGTAATAATTTTAGCAAGCCATTCTAATTCAGAATCAGATAGGGAAGAAGTTATATTTACTGGTCCAGTAATTTTTTGAGCTGCTGGCACTTTTAGAACTTGTCCGAGATAAATATTAGTAGAATTTAAGTTATTAAGACGAATTAATTCATCAACCGTTGTATTGTAAAATTGACTGAGCCGATATAAGGTGTCATTTGTAATCACAGTATGAAGTCCTACTTCATCTAATATAACGGTACGGATTACATTATCCCAACGGACATTTAAGCCCATTCCTTCAGCAGCAAAACGAAGAGGAACCATTGTTCTTCCTTCTTTAATAAATGGCGTAACATCCATCATCCTTCTTTCGCCGTTTACCTCATATTGAATGGAATCAATCCAAAGCTCAATATGACGGTTATCTTTAAAAGAGATGGAAACTTTCCTATTTAAAGAATCCCATTTTACTTCTGCACCTATTTCCTCTGATAGAAAACGAATCGGTACATATGTACGATCATTTTTAATAAGAGTTAATGCAGTCGCAGATTTAATTTCTTTCCCGTTTAGCAGTACCGCGATATTTGCCGCTGCCTTACTTTGAGCTGGATGATATACCATTACAGTAAAAATAACAGCAAAAAATAGAGCAAAGGAAATAGGAAATCTAATTGTTCCCCTATTTTCTAACACATAATCACCCTTTCTGTTTTTTTTCGACCTTTGTATCTTAACATGGTTTTACACAAAACAGAGAAGGGAATAGTTGCCAATTAAAGTATTTTAACTGTTTCTTAAAAGAAATAGTTTTTTAATATAGTTGGAAATAAAAAAGGATTAACCAATTAAAGCTGGTTAACCCTTTATCTATTAAGAAGCTTTGTGCTTGTTAGTATAGAAGTTTCTGATCTCTAGGAGATAAGAAGAGCCTTCTTTTTAATGGCCTCTTTAATTTTCATCAATTTTCTTTAAGGACTTATTTGCCGGGCCTTCGATAACCTCGCCTTCTATGGAATAACGTGAACCATGACAAGGACAGTCCCAAGTTCTGTCACCACCATTCCATTCCACTTCACAGCCTAAATGGGTACAGGTTGTATCGACAATATGAAGACAGCCTTTCGAATCTTTATAGGCGCCGGCACGTTTTCCGTTAACTCGTACAACAGCACCTTCATCATGGGCTAATTCATCAATTCTCTTATATGTAAGATCGAATTTTCCTTCAAGAAGATGTGCGGCAACATCAGCATTTTGAACAATGAAATTTTTAATGGTTGGATCAGCCTTAAAACGTGAAGGCGTATATAATTCTTCATAAGGATTCTTTTTTTCTAGGATAATATCTCGCATAAGAAGGGCTGCGGCTGTTCCATTTGTCATTCCCCATTTTCTATATCCTGTTGCCACAAGTATATTTGGATGTCTTGTTGAAATACGACCAATATAAGGAAGCTTATCTAATGTGATTAAATCTTGGGCAGACCATCTATATAAATATTCTTTTATTCCTAATACCTCATCAGCAAATGTTTCTAATACGTTATAATGAAGCATTGTATCAATACCTTGTCCAGTTTTATGACTTTCACCGCCAATTAATACGAGTTTATTGCCGTTAATAGTGGTGGAACGAAGCGATCGGACTGTTTCATCAACGCTTAAATACATACCTCCTGGAAAATTTTTTTTAGTTTTTACACCGATCACGTAGGATTTTTCTGCATACATTCGGCTGAAATAAAACCCCAATCCGTCATAAAAAGGAAAATGAGAACAGATAAGTACATTGTCACAGCTTACTTTATGACCATCACGAGTATAAATTGTTGGTTTTAGATCATCTTTTATGTCAACTGCTGTTGTTTGTTCATAAATAATGCCCCCTAGTTTCGTAAACTCATTCACAAGTACAGCTAAATATTTAAGCGGATGAAATTGTGCTTGGTTTTTCATAATGAGCGCTGCGGTAGTCGGGATATCAAACGGTATGTTTTTAACAGTTTCGCCATTAATACCGAGTGTTTGATAGGCTTTGTATTCTTTCTCAATTTTTTCAGCATATTTGTACGAGGTGGAATAAAGATAAGCATCTTCGTCAGTAAAATCACAATCCATCTTTAATTCATTGACTGTATGTTTTATAAAATTTAGTGCATTGGTATTTGCTTCATAGTAAAGCTTGCTTTTTTCCTCGCCAAAATGTTGAAGAAATTCATCGTAAATAAGGTCGTGCTGTGTTGTAATTTTAGCAGTTGTATGACCGGTTGTTCCATTTAAAATTCTACCTGCTTCTAAGAGAATGACATTTAACCCTTCTTTTGCAAGTAAGTAGGCAGCGGTTACACCTGTAATACCGCCGCCAACAATTGCAGCATCTACACTTATATCTTCTGAAAGCCTTTCATATGTAGGGAGATGTATAGACTCTCTCCAGAACGGTTCAGGGTATTGTGGTATCGCACGTTTGTTATCTTCAGTCATTATTGTTCCTCCAGTCCATTATCTATCTAATACATAATTTTTCTAAAAAAATAAAAATTATGTACCAAAAAACGTTCATCAAATAATCTAATTGCAAGATTGTAATGAATTCCTTATAATTATTTCATTAAATAGAAGAAGGGATTTTGTTTGGGGGAAGAGTATGAATTATAGTATTGCAGCTGATTTTTTAAACATAGAATGGCTAAGTGTCAAAGAATATGTATTCACATTGTTTTTAACTATTGTTGTGACGTATGGTCTGCTGTTTTTTCTGCGCTTTAGTTTGCATCAGTTTTTTAAAAGAACGAATTATATTAATGAAAAGCAAGAAGGGACGATTGAAAGTGTTTTCAAAACGTCTTCTAATTATTTAGGATTTTTCATTGTTCTCATTACAGCAGTTAAGCCATTTATTGAAATTAAGGAGCTTCTTGTTGCAGGTGGAGTGCTGGGGATCGTCATCGGATTTGGTGCACAGAGTGCTATTAAAGATATGCTGTATGGGTTCTTCTTTCTGTTTGAAGGTCAGTTTAAAAAGGGAGATTTTGTTCGAATTAATGAAGAGCTTGACGGAGGTACAGTTGAAGAATTAGGATTTCGTGCGCTGAAGATTCGTAAACTAAACGGAATGGTTACAACAATTTCAAATGGGGAAGTAAGAAAAATTGTCAACGGCAACGTTGAATCAAGGCGTATATATGAAAGTGTTATTGTAAGCTTTAGACAAAACCCTCAGGAAGTAAAGGAGCTGCTTAATGGGTTGTGCGAGCAGTTGAATGAACAGCATCAACCATATTTGAAAAAAGATAGAGAAGGGCAAGTTGTTGAACAATATCGTGTGCATGGTCTTTCCTCGTTAGATTCTTCACCGTTAGGATATAAATTTACAATTGTAGCAACAGTTACTGATAGTGACTATATTACAGCTGTACAGGAGACGAAAGAAATTATTGCACAAGCATTTTTCGACCGTAACATCAAGATGCCCGAGCAGCAAATCGCCTATAAAACAGAATGAGAGGTTGACTCATGAGAGTTATCCTCTTTTTTGTTTTGAAACTTTTTTAGAATGTTTACGTATGAAAGATGAAAGTTAATTTATATATGGAGGGGGATTTTTATTTATGGAGTTAAAGCATAACTATTCATTAGAGGAATTTATTAATCAAACCTCTCAGCAAGATAAAGGTCATGGTTTTTTTGAACTTGAAACAGAGCGGCTTCTTGAAGTTAATTTAGACCGTCAAGTATGGGCAAAAGCTGGCTCAATGGTTGCTTATCATGGAAATATTAAGTTTGAAAGAGAAGGAATACTAGAGCATGGATTAAGTAAATTTGTAAAAAAGGCCTTTACAGGTGAAGGCGCCTCATTAATGAAAGCAACAGGTAAGGGTAAATTATATTTAGCAGATCAAGGTAAAAAAATTTCAATTCTTCATTTAGAAAATGATTCAATCTGTGTAAATGGAAATGATCTTCTTGCATTTGAACCGTCTATTCATTGGGATATTAAATTAATGAAGCGTATTACCGGTATAATGGCTGGGGGGTTATTTCATGTTCGGTGTGAAGGAATAGGTATGGTAGCTATCACCTCTCATTACGAGCCTCTGACCTTAAAAGTTACTCCAGATCGTCCTATTATTACAGATCCAAATGCAACGGTTGCTTGATCGGGGCATCTGCAGCCTGAATTTCGGACAGATGTAACATTGAAGACGTTTTTTGGAAGAGGAAGTGGGGAATCCATTCAAATGATGTTTACAGGAGAGGGATTTGTAGTTGTTCAACCGTTTGAAGAAGTTTATTGGCAAAATGGAAATAGTTAAAAAAACTTAGGGATGGTTATGTTGCTTTCTTAACATATACTAAGAGCAGGGGATCCAACAGTTTCCCGTGCTCTTAGTAATTTTGTGCTAAAAACATTCATGTCTGCTTTTAACATCATCGTTATTATTGAAAAGCGTCAATCCATGAGCGTTCACCTAACTGCTTAAAGCGAATAGGTAATCCGGTATTTTCAAATGTAATAACAGTAGAAGGATAGGTTAACGTATTTTTTATTTCTTCATCTTCCGCAGGATCTTTGTATTCAAAAATCACTGCAATATGATCAACACGGTGTTCCACTTTTTTAATTATTACCTCATATCCAGTGGAAGCTTTTTCACCTCTTGTAACGATAACATAAAGTTTTCCATCCGATCCAAGCAGCCCAAACGTTGATTCTTCAATTCCTTTTACATTGACTGAAAGTTGAATATCATTTGGAGTATTTTCTAATGAAACACGTTCAAATGCTATTTCTTTATATTCAGATGGATCAGCAGGAGATGTATTCTCCGTAGCGCTGCTGCATGCACTGAGTAGAGATAGTAAGACAATAAAGATGAGGATGCTTTTTTTGTTCACGGATCTTCTCTCCCTTGTTCAATCAAACCAATAAATAGCGGCATCTCTTTCAAACTACTCTAAATACAGATGATTTTCAAGTGTTAAGATGTTACGAATTTGCAACGATTTATTTAATTTGTTCAATTTTATGTAGAAGTTTTTTGCATATAGAGTGTAACATAATGGGTATATAAGCGTCATAGCATAAGGAATAACAGTATTGGATAAAGCAAATGAGTTAGTTAGAGGTGAAACAAATGAGTCTCATTGTGTTAGCAAAATTGTGTATTGCTGGTCTGTTAGGAATGATGATAGGAATTGAAAGAGAGCTAAAACATAAGCCGTTAGGTCTCAAAACATGTATTGTCATTGCGGTAAGCAGCTGTTTGCTTACCATTGTATCCATTGAATCTGCGGAAACATTTGCTGAACTTTCAACAAATATTCGTACAGACCCAATGCGTCTTGCTGCTCAAATCGTATCTGGGATTGGTTTTATTGGTGCAGGTGTTATTTTAAGGCGGAATAATGATGCCATTTCAGGATTAACAACTGCGGCGATTATTTGGGGAGCATCAGGGCTCGGAATTGCAGCAGGTGCAGGCTTTTATTATGAAGCATTTACAGGGGCAGCACTTATTTTATTTAGTGTTAATATTTTACCCATATTGATAAAATGGATTGGTCCTAAAAAACTTAGACAGCGTGAGATGCGTGCAAAGTTAACTTTGAAAAAAGATAGCAATTTAACCGAATTTATGAAAACCATTTATAAACAGGGCATTCACATTCATCATGTTCGAGTGAAAGATTTAAAAGATCAAAATCATCAAGTTGAATTGCGCATTGCTACGTTTGAGAAACTTTATACAACAGAAGTTTATGAGATGATTAGAACAATTGAAGGAGTTATTTATGTTGAGGTAGAAAGTCTCTAATTTCTTATCGTTTTCGAAATGTATCAATTAAATAAATACCAATAATAAAAAGGAAAATAAGCCCAACTCCAACTAAAATATTTATTATAAATTCCATTTTTATCACTCCTTATCATTCATTATAACAATAATCAAATTCTTTATGACAACAGCTCCTGCTTATAAAAAAACATCTCTCCAGCTTTGGAGAGATGTTTTTTTATAAGCAGGAGAAATTTAAAAATAACTTTTTTAATAGAAATTATTATATAATAATTGGCAAAAATGATAAATAGACGCTATAGTTGAAATAGAGTACAGTGATTAACTTTTATTAAAAAGGTGTTAATGAAAATGGATATTGAATGGATACAAACTCAATTAACTGAAGAAAATATTCTTTCTTTGCTAGAGCAATATCGAACATTAGGTCCGCTCCCTGGAATATTACTTCCAATGTTGGAGTCTCTTTTACCGATTTTGCCGTTATTTTTATTTGTTGCTGGAAATGCGGTTGTATATGGATTATGGCAGGGATTTCTATATTCTTGGATTGGAGCGGTTCTTGGTTCACTCTTTGTATTTTTCATTGTAAGACGTTTAGCAAGTGAGAAGTTTATGCAGTGGGTTTACAAACATAAAAAGATAAAATCTGGCTTACACTGGTTTGAGAAGCATGGGTTTGGAGCTGTTTTTTTAATGTTTTGTTTTCCTTTCACTCCTTCTGCATTCATTAATGTTATTGCAGGCTTATCAAAAATGAATGTAAAAACTTTTTCACTAGCTTTAGTGTTAGGAAAAATGGTGATGATTTTTATTGTTTCATTTATCGGTCATGATTTTATAAAAATTGTTAAAAAGCCGCTCGAGCTTACTTTAATTGTTTGTATTATTGCTGCCCTTTGGGTAGTAGGAAAAGTTATTGAAGCATACTTAAAAAAGCGGACACATAAGGGATTGTAAACTTAAAATGTTTTTTTACGATCCCTTTCTTCCTTTAATATCTCAACCGCTTCACGAAAACGCTGCGAATGAATCACTTCTCGTTCTCGTAAAAACTTTAATCCATCGTTTAAATCAGGATCATCTGACATATTAATAATCCATTGATAGGTTGCACGTGCTTTTTCTTCAGCGGCGATATCCTCATATAAGTCAGCGATAGGATCACCTTTAGCAGCGATATAACTTGCTGTCCATGGTACACCTGATGCATTATGGTAAAATAATGCCTTATCATGATTAGCATAATGCGCACCTAATCCCGCTTCTTTCATCTGTTCCGCGGTAGCATCTTTTGTTAGCTTATAAACCATTGTTGCAATCATTTCTAAGTGGGCAAATTCTTCTGTTCCAATATCAGTTAAAAGACCTACAACTTTATCTGGAATCGTATAACGTTGATTTAAATATCTAAGAGCCGCAGCAAGTTCACCATCTGCTCCACCATATTGTTCAATTAAATATTTTGCTAATGTAGGATTACAAGTACTTACACGAACAGGGTATTGTAATTTCTTCTCATAAATCCACATTAAAGTATAACCCCTCCTTACATGATTGTTTCCTTACAGTTGCCAAGGCCAAGGTGCATCATCCCAGTTCCATGGGGAGCCAACATAACTGTTTCCATATTGCTGAAGCGGTCCATAAATTGATTCAATCTTTTTCTTTAATCGCTTTCTTTCTTTTGCACAATGATTGTATTGACGAATTGCCTCCACATCATTTGGATGTGTATCTAAGTAAAGTGTTAAGTCAACAAGTACAAAGTCTACAGCTTGTAATTCTTCCATTAACATATAAAATTCTTCAGGCAGCTGTTTAGCCATCTCGTTTTCCTCCCATTCCCTCATGTGACTTATAAGGGTTATCATATGGGCTGAATAAAGCAGGCCAAAGCGTACCTAGTTTTAACGCTTGTTGTGGAGAATATTGAGGTAAACCATATGGTTGAAACCCCATATAGAGATTTGGCGGCGTTTCATATGTTTTAACTCTCATAGGGGGGCAGGGATCGAACGGACTTATATATGGATAATATGTTTTCCGTTGGGTATACATACTGTTCCTCCTTAATAAAAAAGTTCACACATAACAAGCGTATTCAGTGGACAATCATTCTAATGCCTATTTTAATAAGTTAGAGTTAAGAATATTAAGTGAGTAACAATCTAGCCTTTACTTTATTTGAGGACATTTTATTCATTTTGAGGTCGAGTTTTTATGAATGGTATATTCAATTCTTCTCTATATGAATCCATTTTTATTTATAAAAATGTATTGACAGAAAAGTCTTTATCCTTTAGATTTTGTATTAGGGAAACATTTTTACGTTTGTCCATTTAATATGAGTGTGTGAAAAATGATATGGAAAAGCACTAATTTAGACATTTGACCATATGTTAAAGATAGATTTATTTAAAGTAGGGAAAAATTGCTGTTTATTTTTTTACCCAAAAAGTTTCCTTCAGGCAAAACTTATAACACAAGCTAAAAAATGATTATTAAACCAAAAAATATTTAGGAATGAATATAATCTAATAAATAAAAGGAGTGGAACATTAATGGTTTCTGCAATTTCAATTGAAGACCTTCATGTTTCCTATTTTGGAAATGAAGCGGTAAAAGGTATAAGCTTATCAGTTGAACCTGGAAATTTAGTCGGGATTATCGGTCCAAATGGTGCTGGTAAGTCAACGTTCTTAAAAGCAATGCTAAACCTTATTCCAAGAGATAAGGGTGAAGTGAAAATTTACGGTAACACGATTAAACAGGTGAGAAAGAAGATTGCTTATGTTCCCCAGCGTAATGCTATTGATTGGGATTTTCCAATTACGGTGCTTGAGGCTGTATTAATTGGCACCTATCCTAATTTAGGCTTGTTTAAGCGTCCAAGAAAAAAAGAAAAAGAATGGGCCCTAAAATGTTTAGAGAAAGTTGGTATGGAAGAATACAGCACGAGACAAATTGGTGAACTTTCCGGGGGGCAACAGCAGCGTGTGTTCCTTGCAAGAGCACTAGCTCAAAAAGCGGAACTGTTTTTTCTCGATGAGCCATTTGTAGGGGTTGATGTAGCTAGTGAGGAAACAATTGTTAACATTTTAAAAGAAATCCGTAACGAAGGAAAAACAGTTGTTGTTGTGCATCATGATTTAAGTAAAGCAAATAATTATTTTGATGAACTCATTTTATTAAATAAAGAATTAATTAGTTACGGTAAGGTAGACGAGGTATTCAAGCCCGAAGTAATGGCAAAAGCTTATAAAGGCCAATTTGCTTTTATGAATGAGATTGGAGTGACGGTATAATGGCTTTTATGGAAGCATTAATGCAGTACAGTTTTTTACAAAAAGCATTATTAACATCAACTATGGTAGGGATTATTTGTGGTGTGATTGGCTGCTTTATTATTTTAAGAGGAATGGCTCTTATGGGAGAAGCCATTTCACATGCTGTTCTTCCAGGGGTAGCGATTTCCTATGTAATTGGTATTAACTTCTTTTTCGGTGCGGTATTTACCGGGGTTTTAACTGCGATCGCAATAGGATTTGTTAGTCAAAACAGCCGCATTAAACATGATACTTCGATTGGAATTATGTTTACAGCTGCATTTGCTGCCGGCATTATTATTATTACAATGCTTAAAAGCAGCACAGACTTGTATCATATTTTGTTTGGTAATGTGTTAGCAGTAAGGTCATCTGATATGTGGATCACATTAGTGATTGGAATTATTGTATTAGGAGCTGTTTATGTATTTTATAAAGAACTATTAGTTACTTCGTTTGATTCAACGATGGCAGCAGCTTATGGGCTTCCAATTCAATTAATTCATTATTTTCTTATGACACTTTTAACAATGGTAACTGTAGCATCACTTCAAACAGTTGGAATCGTATTAGTAGTTGCGATGCTGATTACACCTGCTGCTGCAGCTTATTTGTTAACAGAGAGGTTATGGATCATGATTTTTCTTGCTGCTGGAATTGGAGTGGTTTCATCAGTTGTCGGTCTTTACTTTAGTTTTACCTATAACTTAGCGTCTGGAGCGACCATTGTTCTTTCAGCAACTGCTATTTTTATCATGGTATTTTTATTTTCACCAAAACATGGAATCGTATGGCGTACACTAAAAGTGAAAAAGAAAAGAGCCGCATTGGCTAAATAATAAAAAAGGGGTATGAGGAATGTTTAAAAAAAGTTTCAAATTTTTATTAACAATGATGATTACAGTATTATTACTTGCTGCATGCAGCAGTAATGAAGAAAATGGTAGTAAAGTGTCCCAAGGAAATGAGGATGGAGAAAAACTTCAAGTTGTGACAACGTATTCCATTATCTATGATATTGTAAAAAATGTCGGCGGAGATCACGTTGAGATTCATAGTTTAGCACCAATTGGTTCAAATCCGCATGAATATGATCCACTGCCGGTTGATGTTCAAAAAACAACAGATGCTGCTGCTGTCTTTTACAATGGTTTAAACTTAGAAGCAGGAAATGCGTGGTTTAATAAATTGATGGAAACAGCAGGAAAATCAGGGGAAGATGCACCAGTATTTCGCATGAGTGAAGGTGTAGAAGCAAAGTATTTAACAACAAAAGGCAAAGAGGGAGAAGAAGACCCTCATGCATGGTTAGATGTCCGTAATGGCATTAAGTATGCAGAAAACGCAAGAGATGCACTTATCAAGGTTGATCCAGACAATGCAGAGGTTTATAAGAAGAATGCAGAGGAGTATATTGCAAAACTAGAGGCACTTCATCAAACAGCAGTAGAACAATTTAATGAAATCCCTGAAGAAGAACGTGTCCTTGTTACAAGTGAAGGAGCATTCAAATACTTCAGTGATGCTTACAACTTTACAGGAGAATATATTTGGGAAATTAATCAAGAAAACCAAGGGACTCCGGATCAAATTACAAGAATTGTTGATATTATTAATGAAAACGAAATTAAAGGTTTATTCCTAGAAACAAGCATTGATGCACGAAGCATGGAAACCGTATCTGCTGAAACAGGCGTACCGATTATTGGCAAAGTATTTACTGATTCATTAGGAAAACCAGGCGAAGACGGGGATACGTATATTAAGATGATGGAATGGAATATTAAAACGGTTCTTGAAGGATTAACAAAATAACAGAATGGTTTTTGTTAAAAGTTAGAGGAAATTCCTCTAACTTCTTTTTGTTTTATTGAGAAATATAAAGTCTACCTTTAAAATGAATATATAGAAAAAATAAAAGGTTAATAGAAAATGAGGGATTTACATGATTCTATTTCAAGATCAAATTATAGAAAGAGAAGAAGTTTTGATTGACCTAGAAGACCGCGGCTATCAATTTGGAGATGGTATTTATGAAGTTATCCGTATCTATGATGGAAAGCCATTTACGCTCAGAGAGCATTTAAATCGTCTAGAGCGTAGTGCAGATGAAATACAGCTGCCATTACCGTTTACTTTAGATGAAATTGCTCAACATATCATTACACTTATTCAGCGAAATTCTTTACATAATGGACAAGTGTATTTACAAATTACTCGTGGGGCAGCATTAAGAAATCATTCATTTCCGAATGAAGTAAACCCTGTGTTAACAGCGTATACAAAAGAAATTGATCGACCTTTTGAAAAACAATTAACAGGAATAAAAGCTATTCTTACAGAAGATATCCGTTGGCTGCGCTGCGATATTAAAAGTTTGAATTTATTAGGAAATGTGCTGGGAAAACAAAAAGCAGTCGATTCGGGTGTTGATGAAGCGATCTTCCATCGTGGTGAGCTTGTAACAGAAGGAAGCTCAACAAATGTATTTATTATAAAAAATGGAGTTTTACAAACACATCCTCCAACAAATCTTATTTTAAGTGGAATTACTAGAAATGTTGTTTTAAAACTAGCGAGCGAATTAGGAATTGAAGTAAAAGAAGAAGCTTTTACCATTCATGATCTAAAAGAAGCGGAAGAAGTATTTGTAACAAGTACGACACAAGAAGTGATGCCAATTATTGAAGTGAATAGTACAGCTATCCAAAAAGGGACGCCGGGAGAAATCACTAAAAAAATTCAGGCCGCTTTTTCCGCTGAAATTACCTTAAGTAAATAAAATGGAAAGTACAAAGGAAAGAAGAACATGTGAGAATGTTCTTCTTTTTCTATTAATAAGAGAGAAAAAATTAGAAAAAAATACTTTTACGAATAGAATAAATGGTAGAAGGAGCTTTTCTTATAATTTATACAGAGGACTTGGACATAAAATAAAGAGTTTTGAAATAAAGTTATATTATTATGCCGTAAGATGAAATGAGGTTGAAAAATTGGATTATCCATTACTTATACCTCTTACAGCTTCATTGATTGGATTTGCTGGTTACATATTAGGAGGAATGTTTGGATTTTTTACTCACTATGTAATGAAGCGTTATCTTATTTGGTTTCAAACGTTTGCTGGTGGTTTATTAGTAGGAATTCTCTTATTTGAATTGCTTCCAGAAACACTGCAAACAGGTGATTCTTTTGGAGTTTTCGCAGGAATGTGTTTTGGTTTTTTTATAATGAAATTATTGGATCACTTTTTGCATGAGAAAATGACGAAATTCTCTATCCTCCAAGATCAAAATTGGCATTCTTATTTCTTTTTAATGATTGGAATACTTGTGCACAATTTTCCAACCGGCATTTCAATTGGTACGGCTGTGATGACTTCAGAAGATTTATTTACGGCTTTTCTAGTTGTTTTGTTTTTACACCATATACCAGAGGGAATGGCATTAATTTCTCCATTATTTTTATTAAGAAAATCTTTTATGATTTTTGTTCATTCAGCATGTGGGCTTGCACTTGTGCTTGGTTTAGGAACATGGCTTGGAATGAGTGTAGGTTTAGCAGCTAATGAGTCGTTTACGAGAATTAGCACATGGCTGATGGGATGTGCGGTAGGGATGGTTAGTTTTGTAGCAATCCACGAAATTTTATGGAAAACGTATCAGCAGCTATCTTTTTTTCGTTTCAGTTTTATTGTATGTTCAGCTATTATTATTACAAAAGCTTACTTTACGTTTTTTTAAAATAATATGGGGACTGACTGAAGTCGTTTCAAGTCAACCCCCGCATCTTTCTACATAAGCGTATTAAACCATTTTCGCATTTTTTCATTTACTTCTGGAATATCCTCTGTAAAAGGATACTTTTGCTTTACAATTTGCTTTTCTCCCTCTCCTAAACGCTCATAAGAGTCTTTAAGTTCATTACTGTACTCCAATAGTTTCATAAGATTATATTTAAAATCTCTCATATAACTCCTCCTTTAACAGTCTTTAGTTTATAAACATACCCGTTTATCTAATCTATTTAACTAATGAATGTGTGAACTTCATGATAAAATAAATAGAATGACATAAAGAAAAAGGTTTAATAGAGAAGAGGGATTAGGTGCTTAATATAGATCATCGCTTTAAAGAAGAACTGCTTGAAAAAATTCTTGACAACGCTTACGAATGGATTGTTGTTGTTGATCATAAAGGATTTATTAATTATTTAAATAAAGGATATTGCGAATTTTTAGGGGTGCGGCAGGAGGAAGTATTAGGTAAGCATGTTGCAGATATTATTGAAAATACGAGGATGCACATTGTCGTTCAAACAGGTCAGGATGAAATTGCTGATCTGCAGTTTATTCACGACAATTATATGATTGCAAATCGTATTCCAATTCGTGCTGGAAATAAAATCATTGGGGCGCTTGGCACAGTTATTTACCGAGATACGAAAGAATGGCAGCAAATCAATACTCATATAAGAGAGTTATTATCGGAACTTGAATATTACCGAAAAGAATTTCAAGAAAAAAACGGGGTGAAATATACGCTTGCAGATCTTATCGGTGAATCTGAAAAAATGAACCACCTAAAAGACCAAGTAAAAAAAGTAGCATCTGGAGATGTTTCGATATTGATTCGAGGTGAAAGCGGCACAGGAAAAGAATTAATTGCTCACAGCATTCATCAGCTAAGTGAGCGAAGCCATAAGCCTTTTGTGAAAGTAAACTGCGGAGCAATTCCGGAACATCTGCTTGAATCAGAGTTATTCGGTTATACAGAAGGAGCATTTACTGGAGCGAAAAAAGGAGGAAAGATTGGGAAATTTCAATTAGCAGATGGAGGAACGATTTTTCTTGATGAAATTGGTGATATGCCTCTTCACATGCAGGTAAAACTGCTTCGTGTTCTTCAAGAAAAAGAAGTTGAACGTGTTGGTAGTGTTTACACTGAAAAAGTAGATGTAAGAATTGTAGCTGCAACAAACCGGCCATTAGAAAAAATGGTAAATGAAAAAAGCTTTCGAGAGGATTTATTTTATCGAATTAATGTCATTCAATTAAATGTCCCTCCATTAAGAGAAAGAAAGGAGGATATTGGACAACTTGCACGCTATTTTCAACTAAAGACTGCAAATCGAACAGGAAAACGAATCACAACAATTAATCCGTCTGTGCTGACGATTTTTTATGAGTATCCATGGCCAGGAAATATACGCGAACTTGAAAATGTTATTGAGGCGTCCGTACACCTTACGAACGGAAACGAGATTACAATTGACTCCCTTCCAGATTATTTGAAAGAAAGACGTGGGATTCAACTAAGCGAAAAGAAACTTCAAGAGATTTTAGAAGAAGCAGAGAAACAGGCGATTACAGCTGCACTCCAAAAGCACCACAATGATAAATTAAAAGCAGCGGCTGCGCTTGGAATCGGTAAATCTAATCTCTACAATAAAATTAAAAAGTATTCTCTTTAGCAAAAAGTTCTTTACCGTTAAACGAAATATAGTATCGGTTATTTATTCCACAATCATGGAATGGATTCCATGATTGTGGAAAGGTTTGTTTTTCAATGAACTATTCTTTTTTTATGAGTAAAAGTAAATCGTTTATTCCACGAACATGGAAATAGAAAAGTTTTAAAAAAAGATAAACCTCTTTTTTGTAAGGGTTTACAAAGTTGGCATAGAACTTGCAATTATAAATCGTTAGAAACTATTAAAGGAGTGATTTTATATGAAACCAGTACTTTCTTCATTTTATGATGCAGTAAAAGACATACCGAATGGATCTACAATTATGGTGGGTGGCTTTGGGTTATGGGGAATTCCTGAAAATCTAATTTTAGCTCTTGTTAAAACAGGTGAATTAAACCGAGATCACGTTCATACACCAAGCATTTATGTTCAAAAATTAATTGTTGGTGACCAAGAAAAACGCATTGAACGCTTAACAACTGCTTAACAGCTTCTATATGTACATAAATAGTCGATCGAATGATTACAGAAAGAGCAGTAATTGATGTAACAAATCAAGGCTTATTATTGTTAGAAGTTGCAAAAGGTTACTCAATCGAAGAAATTCAAGCTGTCACCGAACCGAAACTTATTGTTAGCAGTGATGTAAAACTCGAAGCCTATTAATAACATGACAGGGGGTAAATAGAATGATAAGTATGATTGGATTAATTGGGGGATTAGCACTTCTTATATTTTTAACAATGAAGGGGATGAACCTGCTTGTGGCAGGTCCCTTATGCGCCTTAGTGGTAGCGGTTGCAGGAGGTCTTCCGCTATTCCCGCAGCTTGCAGAAGAAGGTCAAGCGAATTTAATTGGAAATTATATGAATGGTTTTTCTAGTTTTGTAGCAGCATGGTTTTTAATGTTTTTACTAGGGGCTGTATTCGGAAAAGTTATGGAAGATAGCGGAGCAGCCGATAGTGTCTCAAAATGGGTTGTTGAAAATTTAGGTATGAAACGAGCAGTTCTAGCCATTGTGTTGGCTTGTGCGGTATTAACTTATGGAGGGGTAAGCTTATTTGTTGTTGCTTTTTCTGTTTATCCAATGGCCGTTAGTTTATTTAAGCAGGCTGATTTACCGCGAAGATTTATTCCAGCTTCACTTGCATTTGGTTCGGTTACATTTACAATGACTTCAGCGGGTTCACCAGAAATTCAAAACTGGATTCCGATAGAGTATTTAAACACAACTCCATATGCAGGTTGGGAAGTAAGCTTAATTGTGGCTGTGTTTATGGCGGTATTTGGTTATTGGTGGTTAAAAAGAATGATTAATAAAGCTGTGGCAAATGGTGAACGATTCTCTGCAAGAGAAGATGATCCTGTAGTAAAGGAGAAAGCGCTGCCGCATCCCCTTTTAGGACTTGTGCCGCTTATTGTGGTACTTATTCTTTCATTTATTTTTCATGATTCATTAAAACAATCAGCATTAATTATTGCCTTATTAGGTGGTATTATCGCAACCTATCTTTTAAACCGTAAATATTTCACGAACTTTGGTGCTGCTGTCTCTGATGGCACATTAGGTGCACTTATCGCTATAGGAAATACAGCGGCAGTTGTTGGTTTTGGAAGTGTTTCAAAAGCAGTTCCAGCTTTTGAAACAGCGGTTCATACAATGACAAATATTCCAGGAAGTCCGCTGATCGGAGGGGCGATCGCGGTTAGTGTCATTGCGGGATTAACGGGCTCTGCTTCAGGAGGACAAGCGATTGCATTACCGATTTTAGGACCTCATTATATGGATATGGGGGTTAATCCAGAAGCACTTCACCGTACCATTGCAATTTCTTCTGGAGCGCTTGATACGCTGCCGCAAAATGGATATGTTGTGACAACAGTCCGAGCGATTTGTGGTGAAGCGCATAAGGATGCTTATTGGGCTTTAGGAGCTTTAACAGTAATTGTTCCCTTAATTGGTTTAGCGCTTGCTATTGTTCTTTTTTCAATTGGATTGGGCATATAAATAGAAAGCGCTTCAATAAGGTTTTATAATACATATATAAGATAGGGGGAAACTAGTTTGGTTGAAAATAAAATTGCTTTTATTACAGGATCTGCAAGAGGAATAGGATTTGAAATCGCTTCTGAATTTGCTAAAAATGGTGCAAAGGTAGTATTAAGTGATTTAAATGAATCAGCAGTACAAGAAGCTGCAGAAAGGCTTAAACAGCAAGGCTATGAGGCGGTTGGACTTACCTGCAATGTAACAGATGAAGAAGCATTAAAAAGGGCAATCGATGAAACCGTATCACAGTTTGGCAGGTTAGATATTCTTATTAATAACGCGGGACTTCAGTACGTTTCCTCTATTGAAGAATTTCCTACTGAGAAATTTGAGCAGATGATACAAGTGATGTTAAAGGCACCATTTATGGCAATTAAACATGCTTTTCCAATCATGAAAGAACAGCAGTTTGGAAGAATTATTAATATGGCTTCAATCAATGGATTAATTGGGTTTTCGGGTAAAGCCGCTTACAACAGTGCAAAACATGGTGTCATTGGTTTAACGAAAGTTGCTGCTTTAGAAGGAGCAGATCAAGGAATTACTGTTAATGCGTTGTGCCCTGGTTATGTTGATACCCCTCTTGTAAGAAGTCAGCTTGAAGATTTAGCAAAAAACAGGGGAGTGCCATTTGAAAAAGCGCTTGAAGAAGTGATTTTTCCACTTGTTCCTCAAAAGCGCCTTCTCTCAGTTCAAGAAATTGCTGATTATGCACTATTTCTTTCTGGTGAGAAAGGAAGAGGGATAACAGGTCAAGCTGTGGTTATAGACGGAGGTTATACAGCTCAATAATAAAAAAAGCTAAAAGTCGCCATATTTCTGATGGCGGCTTTTATTGTTTTTTTATTGGTTAATATGTGATAATTTAACTAATCATTTAAAAATGAATATAAAAAATGTGAGGAGTGGGTGTCATGAATCACCTTATTATTTTTGCACATCCAAGTTCTAAAAGTTTTAATCATGCGATTTATACGAACTATGAAGCAGCATTAAAAGAAAAAGGTGATCATGTGATCGTTAGGGATTTGTATTCACTAAACTTTAATCCTATTTTAACGATGGAAGAATACCATGCTTCAAAACAAGGAAACTACTATGATGATGTCAAAGTTGAACAAAACTATATTAAAAATACTGATATTATTACATTCATTTATCCAGTGTGGTGGGCAGGGCTTCCTGCAATATTAAAAGGATATATTGATCGGGTTTTTTCCTACGGTTTTGCGTATGAATTAGAGTATGAATCACCAATAAAGCTGTTAAAAAACAAGAAAGCAGTTCAAATTTGTACGACAGGCACACCTAAAGAAGTATATAAACAAAAAGGAATCCTGCGTAGTATGAACCAAACAACAGATGAAGAAATTTTTAATTTTTGCGGTATAGAAGTAATCGATCATCTCTATTACGGGAATGTAGTTGAAATAGAAGAAGGTAACAGAAAACAAATTCTTGAAGAGATAAAAGAATTCGCAAAAAATTTGTAATTAGTAGAGGCAGTTGTTATTACAAGGGGAGAAAAAATGATTCGCAAATTAACAGATCTCGATACGGACGACGTGTTGTATTTTTTAAAAAAAGAAGCAGCAATGAATTTATTTATGATTGGAGATATTGAGGCATTTAGATTTGAAACGAAATTTCACGAGCTGTGGGGAGACTTTGACGAAGAGCACAACATCCGTGCCATATTACTTCGGTTTTATCATATTTATACGCCTTATGCGCAGGGAAAGTACGATGCAAAAGCGTTTTCTGAAATCATTAATCGTGATGAATGTTTTGAAGGGTTAACTGGAAAGAAAGGCGTGACAGAGCAGATTGAACCTTTTTTAACGGTTAACCTTCCGAAAAAAAGAACAATGAATTTTCTTGAATTAAAAAGCGAAAAAAAATTAGATCATTCATTAGATGTATCAATCGTTAAGAAGGCAGAAATAACAGATATTGATCGACTATTACTGCTTCGGTCTCAAATGGAAAACTTTACGGAACAGCCTACAACACGTGAAAATATGAAAAAAGTATTTGAATCAAAAACAGGTCGTACAGTTTATATTGAAAAAGAGGAAGAACTTGTCGCCAGTGCTTCCACCATTGCCGAAAATTCAATGTCAGCAATGATTGTTGGAGTTTGTACACTGCCAGCTTTTCGGAAAAAAGGGTTAGCAACGTTATGTGTCACAGCTTTATGTAAGGAAGTATTGTCTGAAGGAAAAACGGTTTGTTTATTTTATGATAATCCAAACGCAGGGAAAATTTATAAAAGGTTAGGGTTTGAAGAGATCGGAATGTGGAACTATTATAAGCCGTAATAAAGGCAGTGGATGATTAAAATTAGGTCAGGAAAGGAAGGATAGGATGACAAAGTGGCAAACAAAAGATTCTTTAATGCATTTGCATGCAAGGTTAGTGGAACATCCAAGCATTACAGGATCAAATGCAGAAATAGCGATTGCAGAATATATTGAACTTCAGCTTCGAGACATCTCTTATTTTAGAAAACATCGCACACATTTACGTTTGCATCCAACGAGTGATGGAAGAAAGTTTGTCTCGGCCCTTGTGAAAAATGGAAAGTCAAGAAAAACGGTCATTTTAATTAGTCATTTTGATGTAGTCGACGTGGAAGATTACGGGGAGTGGAAAAACTTAGCATTTCATCCTTATGACTTAACAAATGCTTTTTATAATCATATTGAAGAATTTCCTCAAGGCGTGCAGGAAGATTTAAAAAAAGGCGAGTGGCTGTTTGGGCGAGGTTCGATGGATATGAAAGCAGGATTAGCGGTGCAAATGAGTATGCTTGAACGTGCTGCAGAAGGAAAATTCGATGGGAACGTTTTACTTCTGTCTGTACCGGATGAAGAAGCAAATTCTACGGGTATGAGGGAAGCAGCTCCTGTTTTACTGCAGCTTGCTAAAGAATATGAATTAGAGTATACAGCTTGTCTGAATTCAGAGCCTATGTTTACAAACTATCCAGGTGATGTTAACGATTATATTTATACGGGATCACTTGGAAAAGTGCTGCCGGGCTTTCTTTGTTACGGGCAGGAAACACATGTTGGTGAGCCGTTTTCTGGATTAAATGCAAATTACATGGCTGCAGAAATTACAAAAGAAGTAGAACTTAATATTGAATACTGCGAGAGTGTAGAAGGAGAAGTTACCCCGCCGCCAACTAATTTAATGCAAAAAGACTTAAAAGAAGAATATTCTGTGCAAATTCCTCATGTTGCTGTTACAAATTTTAATGTGTTATTTATGGAAAAGACGCTTGATAAGCTGACCGAAGCACTGCTTGCTTCGGCACAAAAGGCAGCTGATAAAATTGAAAAACACTATTTCGAACGCGCTCATCAATTTACGAAATGGCAGTCGTACACACCGAAAAAGTTTTCTGTAAATGTTCTTACTTATGAAGAGCTTTTTGATGAAGCAGTACAGCAGTACGGGGAAGAAGAGCTAAAGAGACGTCAAGCATATATCGTAGCAAATTATAAGGAGCTGGGGGATCGCGATTTAACAACTCGCCTTGTTTATGACCTTGCCGGGTTATGTAAGGATATGGCTCCAATGATTGTTTTGTTTTACAGTCCACCGTTTTATCCGGCCATTTCTTCTCGGCATAATAACACAGTCATTAAAACAATGAAGAACCTAAAAAAATATGGAGAAGAAAATTATCAACTTCAATTTAAACACCAACGCTATTTTCCTGGTTTATCAGATTTAAGTTTCGTCGGCCTTCAGCAGCCAAAAGAATCATTAATGCCGTTGATTTGCAATATGCCGCTGTTTGGCAGTCAATATACATTGCCAATTCAAGAATTAAAAGAGTTAAATATTCCAGTAATAAATGTTGGTCCGAGAGGAAAAGATGCACATAAATGGACAGAACGTCTTGATGTTCATTATACGTTTGAAATCTTTCCTCATTTATTAAACTATACAATCTTTCAATTATTACAATAAACTAGAAAGAACCGCTTTTTAAAAGCGGTTCTTTCTAGTTTAAGTCACAGTAGTGATATTGTACTTACGCAAACGATATTGAAGACTTTGTCTGCTGAGACCGAGTGCTTTGGCAGATAGAGAGATATTATTATGATTAGCTTTTAATATTTTTTGTATATAATGGGATTCTATTTTTTCCATTTGTTCAGTTAATGTTTTATTTGATATCTCTCCTTCATGAAACAAGTGTTCAAAGGTATTTTTAGATAACCAATTGTCTTTTAATTTTGACCGCTGGCGAAACTGTCTAGGTAGGTGAACATAGTCAATTTTATCTTCATTTTCAATTAAATTCATGGCTCCTTCAATAATATGTTCAAGTTCGCGAACATTGCCTGGCCATTCATAGGCAAGCAGCATCTTTTTCACATTTTCTTCTATTCCTTTTACATTCATTTGAAAAACCTGATTATATTTTGTAATAAAGTGTGCCGCTAATTCTAAAATATCTTCTTTTCTTTCTCTTAATGAAGGAACAAATAGGGAAACAACACTTAAACGGTAATACAAATCTTTTCTTAATCGATTATTCGCCACTGCATCAATTGGATCTTCGTTCATTGTTGCAATAATACGAACATCAATTTGTTTATCGTTTGTGTCTCCAATTCGCCGAATCGTTTTTTCCTGCAATACTCGTAATAATTTTGTCTGCAGATTTGGATTTAGAGAATTAATTTCATCAAGCAGTAATGTGCCGCCTTCTGCTTGTTCAAATAAACCAGGGCGCTCTAATGCTCCTGTAAATGCCCCTTTTTTTGTACCAAACAATATGCTTTCAATTAAACTATCTGGCAGTGCTGCACAATTTTGTGAAATAAATGGACATGCGGAACGTATGCTTCTATTATGAATACTTTGAGCAAATAGTTCTTTTCCTGTACCTGTTTCTCCTACGATTAATACAGAGGAAGCTGTTCGCGTGGCTCGTTTTGCATTTTCAACGACCTCTTGAATCGGAAAACTTTTACCAATAATGCTGTCAAACGTAAAGCGGGTATTTCCTCTTTTATTCATGTTTTCACGAATAAGCCGTTCAAGTTTTGTGACGTCTTTGGCGATTTCAATTGCCCCAATAATTTGCTTTTCTTTAATGATTGGATAAGTATGATTGATCGTTGTAATTTCCTGCCCTTTATTATTAAAGTAAGTTTGTTTCACATTTTTTGTTGTCTGTCCTTCCTGTAATGCTTTTACAAGTGTACTGTTTTGTCCTTCAGAAAACATAAAAACATCAAGTAAATTTTTGTTTAGTACGTCATGACGATCCATTTCTTCAATTTCCATCATTTTTTTATTGTAAACAATTGTTTTTCCATCTTGATCAACAGCATGAATTCCTACATCTACTTCATCAACAATGCTTTTGTAAATGTAATTGAGTGTTTTAAGTGTAGAGTTCGTATTCTCATTTTGCATAGGTTAGCTCCTTTTTAAGGATTGTACATTTATTTTATGAAATTGGAAGTATTAGTGCAAATATATTTTGCGAACAAGATGCAAAATATATTTTTTTGTGCAAATTTTTTTTGCGTAAAATGATTTTAAGACGTTGATCATATGCAAAATAGCTAAAAAGTAAGATTGGCATGGAAGTTGCATTTTAATAGAATGTGGAAAGATAAACATCATTTATATGGAGGTATACATATATGAACACCTTATGAACAGAATTATCAGGAAAAATCAGTTTTTGAGCTAGATAAAGTGGTATACAAGGATTAAGAAGGATAAAAACTAATAAACTATTAAGGGGGAAAGGTTGTGAATACAATGACAACATCTAAAGGCATTATCACTACAACGGAAAAGTTAGGCGCGCATAATTATCATCCACTTCCAATTGTTATTTCTAAAGCAGAAGGAGTGTGGGTTGAAGATCCTGAAGGAAATAAATATATGGATATGTTAAGTGCTTATTCTGCCGTAAACCAAGGACATCGTCATCCGAAAATTATTCAAGCATTAAAAGATCAGGCAGATAAAGTAACGTTAACTTCACGTGCTTTTCATAATGATCAATTAGCACCTTTTTATGAAAAAGTTGCATCATTCACAAAAAAAGACATGATCTTACCGATGAATACAGGGGTAGAAGCAGTTGAGACAGCTGTTAAAGCTGCACGACGTTGGGGTTATGAAGTAAAAGGAATTGCAGAGAATAAAGCGGAAATCATTGCTTGTACTGGTAACTTTCACGGGCGAACAATGACTGCTGTTTCTTTATCTTCTGAAGCAGAATATAAACGCGGTTTTGGCCCAATGCTTCCTGGAATTAAATTAATTCCGTATGGTGATATAGATGCGTTAAAACATGCTGTTACAGAGAATACAGCAGCCTTTTTATTAGAACCAATTCAAGGAGAGGCTGGAATCGTTATGCCTCCTGAAGGGTTTTTGAAAGAAGCATCTGAATTATGTAAAGAAAAAAATGTCTTGTTTATTGCAGATGAAATTCAAGCAGGGCTTGGGCGATCTGGTAAAATGTTTGCATGTGATTGGGAAGATGTAATTCCTGATATGTATATTTTAGGTAAAGCGCTTGGGGGAGGGGTTTTTCCGATTTCATGTGTGGCCGCAAATAAAAATATATTAGGTGTTTTTAATCCAGGTTCACATGGTTCAACATTTGGCGGAAATCCGCTTGCATGTGCTGTTTCCGTTGCTGCACTTGAAGTGTTAGAAGAAGAAAAGCTTGCAGAACGTTCCCTAGAGTTAGGAACGTACTTTCAGGAAAAATTAAAAGCAATTGACAACCCAATGATTAAAGAAGTGCGTGGAAAAGGTTTATTTATCGGAGTTGAATTAAATGAGCCAGCAAGAAAATATTGTGAAGTATTAAAAGAACAAGGATTGTTATGTAAAGAAACACATGAAAATGTTATTCGTTTTGCACCGCCATTAATTATTTCCAAAGAGGACCTTGACTGGGCAATTAAAAAGATTTGTACGGTCTTAGCAAAATAATGAAGACTGATAAAATATGTAGGTTCTATTATAGGAAATTCTCGTTTTATGGTGAGGTGCAGCCGATCAAATAAAGAATAAAAGTGAAAAAAGGATTACCAGTTTAATGCTGGTAATCTTTTTTAATTGGTACATGATGATAAACTAGGAGGAACCTTTAAAAAGTTTACGTTTAAATGAGAATGCTGCCATTGAATAGTTCCTTTATATAGATTTACTATAAAGAGTGGACACGCTGTTGATATGTTGATGGACTTTTATGAGCTGATTATATTAGTAGGCTGTTAAAGGCTTGTAAAGGTTATAGAGATGATTTTTAATAAATAGTACGAACAAATTTTCTCTTTTTGCTATAATTTTTATAAAAATCATGAGATAATAAATGGATTAGCATGGAGTACGGAGGGATTAGTCAATATGTCACTACGCTTTATATTAGGACGAGCTGGAAGCGGAAAGTCTACCTTTTGTTTAGATGAGATCCGTGAGCATTTAATAAATAACCCAAATGGGAGCCCGCTTTTATATTTAGTACCAGAGCAGATGACGTTTCAATCAGAATACGCATTAATTACCACCCCAAATTTAGGAGGAATGATTCGAGCACAAGTTTTCAGCATGTCTCGCTTAGCTTGGAGAATCCTTCAAGAAACCGGAGGGTATACAAGAACTCATTTAACAGCAGTGGGCACCAATATGATGCTTCGCAAAATCATTGAACGGAAACGAAATGAACTAAAAGTATTTCAACGAGCTTCAGATAAAACAGGTTTTGTTGATAAGTTATCATCAATGGTTACAGAGTTTAAGAGGTATTGTATTTCTCCAGAACAACTGATGAACGATCAGGAAATATCCAATCATTTTCAAAATTATGTACTGCAGGAAAAACTTCATGATTTAGCGATGATTTATGGGGAATTTGAAAATGAACTGCTTGGTAAGTATGTAGATGGAGAAGATATGCTTCAATTGTTAGCAGAAAAAATTTCAAGCTCTGCTTACTTAAAAAAAGCAGAAATTTGGATTGATGGTTTTCACAGTTTTACTCCCCAGGAATTTATTGTGGTGGAACAATTAATGAAACATTGCAAACGAGTAACAGTTGCATTAACAATGGATGAACCGTATGATTTTCATCCACCGCATGAATTGGCCTTATTTCATGAAACAGGAACTACTTATCGGACACTGTTAGAATTATCGAAACAGCATAACATAGAAGTAGAAACACTAGAAATTTTAAGAAGACCTTATCCGCGCTTTCGTCATGCTTCTCTTGCTCACTTAGAAGAATATTTTGAAAGTCGACCTGCAGAGGTTTATAGGGAAGGTGCAGAAATTACCATTTCATCTGCAGTGAACCGACGTGCAGAAATAGAAGGCGCTGCACGCAGCATTTTAGCTCTTGTTCGCAACTCTCATTATCGTTTTCGAGATATTGCGGTTATGACTCGTAATATGGAGAATTATCATGAGCTAATGAAAACAATTTTTAATGATTATCATATTCCAACCTTTTTTGATACGAAACGAACGATGCTTCATCATCCGGTAATCGAATTAATTCGCTCGAGTTTAGAAGTTATTAAAGGTAATTGGCGTTATGAAGCTGTCTTTCGCTTTTTAAAGACCGATTTGCTGTTTCCTGTTGATGATTTTGATGAACTTGAAAATTGGCGTGAACAAATGGATCTTCTTGAAAATCATGTATTAGAAGCAGGCATTCATGGAAAGCGCTGGAAGGATGAACAAGCATGGGAAATTAGACGTTTTTATCAGTTGGAAGATGATAAACCAATTTCTTCAGAAGAGCTTTCTGAAAAAGAAAAGCATTTAAATGAGCTAAGAATAATGGTTGTAAATCCCTTATCAATGTTTGAAACAAAAATAAAACAAGCAAAAACGAGTCGTCAGAAAGCTGCTGCTGTCTATCATCTTTTGGATCATTTAAAAGTCGCTGAAAAACTTGAAAATTGGCGTGAACAAGCTGAAATAAAAGGTGATTTAGAAACAGCAAGAGAACATGATCAAGTATGGAAGGCTGTTATAAATTTACTTGATGAAATTGTAGAAATTGTAGGTGAAGAACAGCTATCTTTAGAAATGTTTAGTAAAATGGTGGAATCAGGGATGGAAAGCTTGAGGTTTTCGCTAGTTCCTCCATCACTTGATCAAGTGTTAGTAGGTACGATTGATCGAACTCGCTTTTCTAAAGTAAAATGCGCCTTTTTAATTGGAGTAAATGAAGGGGTTCTTCCTGCAAAGCCTGAAGATGACGGGATGTTAACAGAAGAAGAACGGGAAGAGATGAGCGGGGCAGGTATTCAGTTAGCATCTGGAAGTCGAAGAAAATTATTAGATGAACAATTTTATATTTATGGAGCTCTTACAACTCCTTCCGAGCAGCTTCATGTTAGCTATTCACTTTCTGATGAAGAAGGAAAAGCGATGTTTCCCTCTATTCTCATTAATCGTTTAAAAGAGCTGTTCCCAATGATTGAAGAGCAGCTGATTTTTGGAGAACCGGAAGGCAGGGAGGGTGAAATGTCTTTTATAACAAACGAACAAAAATCATTATCTTTCTTAGCTGGTCAGCTTCGCAATTGGAAACATGGTTATGGAATGAAAACATACTGGTGGGATGTTTATAATTGGTTTGTCGAGCATGATGCTGACGGAAAAGCACATCGCTTGTTAAGCAGTTTATTTTATAAAAATAATCCACAAACATTAACAAAGGAAACGAGCAGAAAACTTTACGGAAAACGTGTAAAAGCAAGTGTATCAAGAATGGAAAAGTTTAGCGCCTGTCCGTTTTCGCAGTTTGCTTCTCATGGTTTACGCTTAAAACAGCGTGCTGTTTTCCGTCTTGAGGCGCCTGATATTGGTCAGCTCTTTCATTCAGCTCTAGGAATGATCACAGAACATATTCGCCAATCGAATATGGACTGGAAAAAGTTAAGTAAAGAGCAGTGTCAAGAATTAGCTGATCAAATGGTTGATCAATTGACACCAAAATTACAAAGTCAAATTTTGCTAAGTTCTAATCGTCATCATTATATTACACGAAAATTAAAAGATGTTGTTGGGAGAGCAGCCTCTATTTTAGGTAAACAAGCACAAAAAAGCGGGTATTCTCCTATTGGTATAGAAGTTCCTTTTGGTCCTAATGCCAAGCTTCCGCCGATCACGTTTACACTTTCAAATGGAATTGTACTTGAAGTAATTGGCCGAATTGATCGCGTGGATCAAGCCAATAGTTCACAAGGAATCATGCTTCGGATTATTGACTATAAATCAAGTGCAAAAGATTTAAATTTAACAGAAGTCTATTACGGACTCGCCCTGCAGATGCTTACGTATTTAGATGTATTAATTACACATGCCCCGAAATGGTTAGGAGATGCAGCGCTGCCGGCTGGTGTGCTTTATTTTCATGTTCATAATCCAATGATTCAAGTGAAAAATGTATTATCTTCTAAAAAGATTGAGGAAGAATTATTTAAGAAGTATAAGATGAAAGGACTCGTTTTAGCTGATCAAGAAAATGTTCAGTTAATGGATGCGGACATTTCGAATCAATCGAATATCATTCCAGCAGGCATAAAAAAAGACGGGACTTTTTCTAAAAGTTCATCAATTGCTTCAAAAGAAGAATTAACAGCTATTCGAGAGCATGTTCATGATCTTATTAAAAACATTGGTCAACAGATGACAGAAGGGTCTATTCATATTGCGCCATATAAGTTAAAAGATAAAACACCTTGTACGTATTGTGTCTACAAATCCGTTTGTCAATTTGATCAAGCGTTAGAGGATAATAACTTCCGAGTGTTAAAAGCAGAAAAAGATGAGGTTGTATTAAAGAAAATCAGAGAAGAAAGGAGGGACAATGATGAGTGAAATAATTGAAAAGCCGGCAAATGCAGTGTGGACAGATGATCAATGGAAAGCCATTGCTGCAAGAGGCCAAAATACACTTGTTGCCGCAGCAGCCGGTTCAGGTAAAACAGCTGTTTTGGTTGAACGTATTATAGAACGAATTAAAACCAAAGATGATCCTGTAGATGTTGACCGCTTATTAATTGTTACCTTTACAAATGCCGCAGCGGCTGAGATGAGACAGCGAATCGGTGAAGCGATTGAAGCTGCATTAGAAGAGAACCCTAGTTCATTGCATTTACGTCGACAGCTTTCACTGCTTAACAAAGCATCGATTTCAACACTTCACTCATTTTGTTTAGAAGTATTAAGACAAAATTATTACAAAATAAATCTTGATCCTGGCTTTCGAATTGCCGATCAAACAGAAGCAGAATTACTGCGCGATGAAATCCTAGAAGAAATGTTTGAGGAACATTACAGCGCAGAAAACCCAGAAAAATTTTATGAAGTAGTAGATCGTTACTCAAGCGATCGCAGTGATCAAGATTTGCAAATTTTAATTGAAAAAATATATGATTTTTCAAGAAGTCATCCATGGCCAAGTCACTGGCTCTTGGAAATGGTGGCGCGGTATGAAATTACAGAAGGTCAAAAGATTGATGACATTGAATGGGTAAAAGAGATTATAAGTGATATTTTTATTCAGTTAAATGGAATTAAAGAAATGTTAAGAAAAGCTGCAGCCATTGCAGAATCACCTGAAGGGCCTCGTCCTTATCTAGAAAATCTGCAGAGGGAAGCTCATCAGGTTGATTCTCTTTTACAAGGTGAAAGAACATGGGAAGCACTCTATAACGGTTTTCAGCACCTATCATTTGATAGATTAAAGCCGTGCAGAGGGTGTGATAAAGTGCTGCAAGAAGAGGTGAAAAGTTTACGTGCCTCTGCAAAAGAAGCAATGGAATCTATTCAAGAGGATTTTTTTGAACGTCATCCTAATCATTATTTGGATGAGCTCCGCCATACTGCTTCTGTTATTCGCACACTCTCTGCACTTGTAAATGAATTTGCAAAAAAATATGAGGAAGCAAAGCTTGAAAAAGGTCTAGTTGATTTTTCTGATTTAGAACATTATTGTCTTGCTATTTTACGAGATGAAGCTTCAATCCCGGAAAACGTTATCCCATCTGAGACAGCTCGTTCCTATCAACAGCAATTTGCTGAAGTGCTTGTTGATGAATATCAAGATACAAATCAAGTACAGGAATCTATTATCCAGCTTGTCTCAAAAGCAGATGAGAAGAATGGAAATCGATTTATGGTTGGAGACGTGAAGCAAAGCATTTACCGTTTTCGCCTTGCGGAGCCTGCTCTTTTCTTGAAGAAATATAAAGCTTATTCAAAAGATGGAAAAGGAAAAGGTCTTCGAATCGACTTATCTAAAAATTTCCGAAGCCGAAAAGAAGTCCTCCATGCGACGAATTTCATTTTTAAACAAATTATGAATGAAAAAGTTGGAGAACTGAACTATGATGATGATGCCGAGCTTCGTTTAGGAGCAGAATATCCTAAAAGTGAAAATGTAAAAGCAGAACTTCTTCTTATTAATCGCAGCAAGGATGAAAAGGAATCAAATCAAGGAGCTTCAGTTGAATTAGATGATTCAGACTTTGAAACGGTGCAGCTTGAAGCAAGGTGTATTGCTGAAAAAATTAAAGAATTAGTTGGAAAGGAAAACGGCACACCTGCTGAAGTGTTTGATAAAAAATTGCAGGCAATGAGACCGGTTCAGTATCGTGATATTGTAATATTACTTCGTGCCACATCAAGCTGGGCTCCAAGTCTTCTTGAAGAATTGAAGATTCAGGGAATCCCTGCTTATGCTGAGTTATCAACAGGTTATTTTGAAGCAACAGAAGTTTCGATCATGATGGCGCTTTTGAAAGTGATTGATAATCCATATCAAGATATACCGCTTGCATCTGTGTTGCGTTCGCCTATTATTGGCTGTACGGAAGAAGAAATGGCGCAAATTCGTCTTTCTGATAAACAGGGATACTATTTTGATGCCATGAAAGCTTACTTAAATGAGGAAAACAATACAGAACTTAATAAAAAAATAGTGAATTTTTATGATCGATTAGATAGTTGGCGTACAAAAGCGCGACAAGGGGCTTTATCGGATTTAATATGGCATTTATATCAGGAGACAAACTATTATGATTTTGTGGCCGGACTCCCTGGTGGAAAGCAGCGGCAGGCAAATTTACGCGCCCTTTATGATCGGGCACGTCAATATGAAGAAACATCGTTTCGAGGGCTATTTCGGTTTTTACGCTTTATTGAACGGATGCAGGATCGAGGAAACGATTTAGGAGCAGCACGTGCTTTAACAGAACAAGAAGATGTAGTGCGCGTCATGACAATTCATAAAAGTAAAGGGTTAGAATTTCCAATTGTGTTTACAGCAGGGCTTTCTAAACAATTTAATATGCAGGATTTAAATCGTTCGTATTTACTTCATAAAGAACTTGGGTTTGGAACGAAATTTATTGATCCTACTAATCGTTTAAGTTATCCTACCTTACTGCAGCTGTCAATTAAGCAGCGAATGAAACTGGAGATGCTTGCTGAGGAAATGCGGATATTATATGTCGCTTTAACGCGGGCAAAAGAAAAGCTGTATTTAGTTGGCACAGTAAAAGACTTGGAAAAAGATGTTCAAAAATGGGGACAGCATATTCATGAAAAAGAATGGCTTCTTCCTGATTTCGAACGTACAAAGAGCCGTTCCTATCTTGATTGGATTGGACCAGCTTTAATAAGACACCGTGATAGTCAAATTTTAAGAGATTATTTATCTGTTTCTCATCTTCCTGCAGCAGAAGTTTATCAAGATCGTTCGGAATGGAAAATTTCAGTGATAGATGCTGCGAATTTTCTCACTTTAAGTGAACATGAAACCGATCTAATGGAAGAGACCATTGAAAAAATTAAAAATGGGAAAATGGTTGCTGTTACTAGTGAAGAAAAGGAAACTGTTTATCGTTCTCTACAGTGGAAGTACGAGTATGAGGAAACGAGTAAAATTAAATCAAAACAAAGTGTAACAGAAATTAAAAGACAACGAGAATCTGCAGATGAATATAGTGATACATTATTGATTCGTCCATTTAAAAAACAAATCTCTGAACGACCAAAGTTTTTACAAAAAGAGCGATTAACGGCCGCTGAAAAAGGCTCTGCCATGCATATGGTAATGCAGCATTTATCATTTGATCATGCTCAATCAGAGCTCGAAATAAAGGAACTTTTAGCTAAGATGGTAAATAAAGAGATCTTAACAAGTGAACAAGCTGAAACAATTGAAATAAAAAAAATTCAAGCGTTCTTTCACTCAAAGCTTGGTAAGAAAATGTTAAATGCAGAGGCGCTTCATCGAGAAATTCCGTTTAGTTTAGCAGTGCCTGCCAATACGATTACGAATAATCGTTCATTAAAAAGTAATGAAAAGGTATTAGTGCAGGGTGTGATTGATTTAATTATTGAAGATCATGAAGGATTAACTTTAATAGATTATAAAACAGATACAATTACTGGACGTGTTGAAGGAGAAATAGAAGAAGTGAAGTCTATCCTCCTTAATCGTTATAAAATACAGCTTGAGCTTTATCAAAACGCAGTAGAACAGATTTGGAAAAAGCCGCTTTATAACAAGTATTTATACTTTTTTGATGGAGATATTGTAGTGGAAGTTTAAAGATGATGCAATTGTTTATTGCATCATCTTTTTTACATAAGGCAGCTTGCTGTGGGTAAAAGTTTGATGATGTTTATGTGATAATGATTCAACATGGCGAATCCAGCTAATTTCAGCTATTATAAAATGGAATTGATTCTTCACAGTTCGGATAATTAGTAAAATACATGAAAAATAACTTTCTTTTTGGAAATGATTCAGGAGGGTGAGAATGAACAAGTATCAATGGTATTTTATTGAAAAAATTAAGGGTAATTTACAAGATTGGTTTGATGAAAACGCACTTATCTTAGAAAAAGATGTTCATTGTTTTCTTCATTCGGTTATAGGAACAGCACCTACTCTAGGATTAAACGAATATGCGGAATATGCAGAAAAAGCAATTCAACATTTTGATGAGTTAAGCAGTAAACAGGTTGACTTAAAAACAATACAAACTAATCTTTATGAATTGATTGTTAACTTATATAAAGAGCACAAAGGAATAGAAGAAATAAGCGAATTTAAGGAGGAACTAAAAGAAAAACAGGGCACGATCCTATTAGTGGATGATGATCCGATTTTTGTTCAATCTTTAAGAAATAAGCTTGAAAATGAAGGCTGGATGGTTTTTGCTACATTATATGCTGATCAAGCAATTGATCTTTTTTATCGTCTTAAACCCGATATTGTCCTTTTAGATATTTATATGAAGGAAAAAAATGGGGTTGAAGTGTTGAAAACGATTCAAAAGCAAGCAGAATTTCATTTTATTTCTATTATGATGATGAGTTTGCATAATGATAGAGAAACACGTATCCAATGCTTTCAAGAAGGTGCAGATGATTTTATAAAAAAACCAGTTGAAATGAATGAGTTTCTTGTACGAATTAAAAGACATCTTCAAAGGCGTCAATCGATTAGAAATGCTATTTTAATGGATGAATTAACGCATGTTTACAATCGTAAATTTTTAATGATGGAGTTTGATCGCCAGTTGGCAGAATATACACGAACAGGCGAAATATTCACAATTGCAATGATAGAAATAGATGATTTTAAAAATATCAATGACTCTTATGGACACTTAACAGGAGATGAGATTTTAAGGTCATTTGCAAACTTGATTCTTGAAAACAAACGTAATCCTGATTATTTAATACGCTATGGGGGAACAGAATTTGTTCTATTACTTCCCCATACTTCAGCGGCGGAAGCAAATCAATTATTAGAACATATGCTGGATAAATTTCGAAATATCGACTTTTCTTACAATCAACTTTTCTTTCATTTGTCTTTTTCAGCTGGAGTGGTGGAAGTAAATAAAACAAATATTAAAGAAGTAAAGTGGCTTGAACAGGCAGAAATTGCTTTAGATAAAGCCAAAAAAATGG
The DNA here is from genome assembly GCF_003318295.1 of Bacillus taeanensis. Classification (GTDB taxonomy): domain Bacteria; phylum Bacillota; class Bacilli; order Bacillales; family UBA6769; genus Maribacillus; species Maribacillus taeanensis. Next base: position 62,117 of record NZ_QOCW01000012.1, on the reverse strand, counting down.
GGAAGAATTGTGTGTTTACGCCTTCTAATATATTCGAAGAAACGGAAAGTTCTAAAACCATTCGAATTGGAATTATTGATGATGAGCCAATTATTCGACAGATGGTTCAAGATTATTTTGAAAATGCAGCGAAAGAAAATTATCATATCGAAGTAAAAAGTTTTCGTGAAGGAGAAGAGTTTTTTAATGATAACTGGCATCGAGGCAGTGGGCCTTATGTGTTAATTCTTGATGGCATTATGCCGAGAATGGATGGATTGGAAGTTCTGAAAAAGCTTAGAAATGAATATGATCAGAGCCGCTATATTGTTGTAATGCTCACTGGAAGAAAAGCTGAAAAAGATATTATTCGAGCATTAGAACTAGGAGCTGATGACTATATAACAAAACCATTTAATATTAAAGAATTAGAAGCAAGAATAAAGAGATTAATTAATAAAAAAATATAAGGGGGAGACGACTTTGAAAATTTTGCTAGCTGAAGATGAAGAAGTTCTTCGTATGCTTGTTACAGATACATTAGAAGAGGAAGGATATGAAATAGAACAAGCAGAAGACGGAGAAGAAGCATGCAAAAAAATATATGAAACTGAGTATGATTTAATTTTACTTGATTATATGATGCCGAAAATGACTGGACTTGAAGTAATCGAAAAAATCAGAAGAAATTTTGATTTTGAAAAAAGAAATGTAAAAATTTTAATGTTAACAGCAAAAAGTCAACAGGTGGATCAAGAGCGTGTAAAACGGGCAGGAGCGGATTATTTTTTAGCAAAACCATTTAGTCCTATTCAATTGGTGAAGATGATTGGAGAGATTTTTAGTGAGTGATAGGCAAGAAAATGAACAAAACCTTATCAATCAATATGAAGAAGAAGTAGAACGAGAAATAAATCAAAATATTATTGATTCAGTAAGAGAGGGTATTCAGTATGTAGACAGGAAAGGGCGTATTTTAAAAGTAAACCGTCAGATGTGTCAGTTTATGAATTGTGCTGATATAAACGATGTGATTGGATGTTCACTAGAAGAATGGCAGGAGATGTTCAAAAAAAATACGGCCGAATCTGCGGAAGTGCTGCAATTTTTTTCTACTGTGATTAAAGGTGAAAAGCCAAAAAGTGAAGTAATTCAATACCAATTCACTACAAATAAACCTCGTTTTATTCAAATGTACTATGAAAAAATAGAAAAAAATGGCGAAATGATTGGCGCAATCTTCGTTCATCGAGATATTACAAAAGAATACGAAATAGATCAAATGAAATCAGAATTAGTCAGCACTGTTAGTCATGAACTACGCACACCTCTTTCTAGTGTGCTTGGATTTACAGAGTTAATGTTGTATCGAGAGTTAAAACCAGAAAGACAAAAAAAATATTTAATGACGATTTACAAAGAAGCAAAACGTTTAACAACACTGATTAATGATTTTTTAGATGTTCAGCGTATGGAGGCTGGAAAGCAAACATATTTAAAAAAATTTGTTGATATTCTTCCAGTAATAGAGGAAGTGATTGAGGAAAATAAAGTAAATTCCAAAAAACATGTATTTCTATTAAAACAATGTACGTTTAATACAACGGTATTTGCAGACAAAGACAAGATAAAACAAGTGATAACAAATATAGTGAGTAATGCTGTCAAATATTCTCCAGACGGAGGAGAGGTTAGAATTACTGTTCAAATCAAAGAGAAACACTTAGCGATAGCAGTATCTGATGAAGGATTAGGAATTCCTGAAGAAGCAATAAGTAAGCTGTTTACAAAATTTTATCGAATTGATAGTTCAAATGATCAGCGAATTGGTGGGACAGGGTTAGGATTAGCAATTTCAAAAGAAATCATGAAAGCTCATGAAGGTGAAATTACTATTGATTCAGTAGAAGGAAAAGGAAGTACATTTACAATTTTATTTCCAATTGTTGTTGAACAAAAAGTGAAGCATGATGATTCCGCTTATAATGAGAAACGTCCTACAATATTTATAGTAGAAGATGATGAAAGTTTAGCACTTTTATTAAAAGAAGAATTGGTAAGGAGTGGGTTTAATGTTTACCTTTTTAAGAGTGGTGAAGAAGCTTTTAGTAATATAAAACAAAAAACTCCTTCTGCAATTGTTTTAGATATTATGCTTGAAAAAGAGATGAACGGCTGGGAATTCATTGAAAAATTAAAAGAGAATCCGTTTTTCGAAAACATTCCAATTGTTATTTCAACGGCTTTAGATGAAAACGATTATAGTAAATCTGTTGGCGCAAAACGCTTTTTCTTAAAACCATATAAACCAAATGAGTTAATTAAAGTGCTTCATGAAATTGTGAAAGAACAAGAAGACCCTTCACATATTGTTTATTTTAATCAACCATTTCTTGAATAAATCAACTATTCAAAAGAGGTGTTCATCTTGATAGATGCTCATATTCATCTAGATCAGTATAATCGTGAAGATTTACCAGCATACATAGAAAAATGGAAAAAAGCAGGGATTAAAGGAGCAGTATCAGTTTCCACCAATTTACGTTCATCATATGACACCCTTGAACTTGCTAATCAATTTCCGGATTTCGTCATACCGTGTATTGGTTTTCATCCTGAGCAGCCTTTACCTGCTGAATGTGAATTAAATGAATTATTAACCCTTATAAGATCTGAACGGCATACAATTTCTGCGATAGGAGAAATTGGATTGCCTCATTATTCATATGAAAACTCTAAGTTTCCTTCTTTACAGCACTACATAGAGCTGTTGAAAATTTTCATAGAAAAAGCAAAGCAGCTTTCACTGCCGGTAGTCCTGCATGCTGTCCATGATAAGGCAGCGATAGTTTATGAACTGCTTCAAAAGTACGAAGGTGTTAACGCACATTTTCATTGGCTGAAAGCGGAAAAAAAACTGCTTCAATTGATTATTGAGGCCGGTTATTTTATTTCAGTAACACCTGAAATATGTTATCGAGAGCGAGATCGACAGTTAGTTAGTCAAGTGCCCTTATCTCAATTAATGCTTGAGACAGATGGACCATGGCCTTATCATGAAATATTTGAGAATACGAAAACAACACCTCTTTTATTAAAAGAGGTCGTTCAAAAAACAGCGGAAATAAAGAAGATAAGTAGTAAGAATGTTAAAGATTTAACTACTAAAAATACGGCTCATTTTTATAGATATGATAGAGTCTAGTGAAAACAGAAAGATATGAGTATTAACTAATTGAAGAGTAAAGTAAAGGAATAAGTTACATGAATACTCCCGCCACTTAATTTTCTAACGAAAATTTGAAGTGGGGGTTTCTAACGTATCGAACATTTCTGAACGCTTAACGTTAGTGGAGTTGACACATTGGCGGTCTAAATACGCCCAACTCCTCTATCCCATCGGTCTTGCCTTTGGGACTTCTTTTAATAAGCCTACTGCACCATTTTCACACGTTGTGCTAGTCATGTATCACGCATCTTCGGCTTCTCTAGGCTTGAACATTTTACGCAGCAGAGCGTCTTTTCCTGCTACAACCTTATATGTTCAGTTTTCAATGAGCATGTACAAGGATGTACAACTATTATGATATCATTTATTACGTACTTGCGTTCGTCATAAATGATGGAAATTCACCCCCTCCCTACTGATTGGTCTATCGCCCTTCACATTCCTTGAGGAAGGGGTACTCTTTCCAAAAACGATAGAAATATTAATTATTGAAATAAAAAGGAGAATGAATGAGGTGAAATAGGTCTTTTTTTTCTAGCATTTTAGCTGAATGTGTGAGAAAATGAACATAAAAATAGTGAGAGGAAGAAATAAAATGCCGCTCTGGTTACGGAAATCAATCGTTGTACTTATTACAATTCTCACTTTTGGAACAGTTGTACCTACGTCGATTCTTTTAAATGATAGCGATTCCAAACGTTCAGAAGTTGTAGCACATAGCATCGATACAAAAGGTGATGCTGTTTCCGAAAATTTTATTGAAGAACAATTAGCACAACCTGAAAAACAAAATAATGAAGCTAAACTTAGTGAAAGTGTATCATGGAATGTAATTCCAAAGTCGTTTTCAGAAAAAGAAAAACTTCAAAACGAATTTATGACTTATACGATGTCCGAAGCAAAAAAATTAGCAGAAATTAAGTTTGGTCCAGTTATTAATAGACGTGTAGGAAAGCAATATGAGCAGGAAGTGTTACCGAAATTTGGTAAGGTTGTAACGTTGTTAGGGGAAGAGTTGGAAGAAGAACAAATTCGCCATCTGAAAATTTCTCAAAACCCAGCCGGTGGTCTCGGGGAAAAGATTCTTCATATTTATGATGAAAGAAACGGTCAAGATATTATTCGGTTTCATGTAAGAAGAGATCATCCTCCGCTTGATGGTTATTGGTTTAATTTTCATTATCATGTTCCAACAGATAACTTTCAAACCCATCATGAAATAGGAAAAATTTATTGGGATAAAAACACTCCCCCGCACTGGTCTGCTTAAATAAAATAAGAACAGGATCAAGATGCTGACATATTTTGTTAGCATCTTTTAAATTCGTTTTTTAAAATTTCACTTACCGTATTAATAATATAAAATAAAAGAATAGAAAACAACAATTATATAAAAACTAAAAAAAATTAAAATGGAGGTCTTCCTATAATGCGAGTTCGATTATTTATTGTAATCATTATGTATCTTTTTTTTATTGCAACACCATTAACAAATATCTATGCTGAAGATTTATCATCCAAAGAAACTAAAAAAGCTGCTATTATTATTGATGATTTTGGTGGAAATGTGAAAGGTGTAAAAGAATTTTTATCTGGAAATATTCCGATCACCGTTGCTGTAATGCCATTTTTGGAACAATCAACTGAACAAGCAGAACTGGCTCATAAGCATGGACTTGAAGTAATTGTTCATTTGCCATTACAGCCTAAGAAAGGAAAATTATCATGGTTGGGTCCAAATCCGATAACGAGTAATTTATCAAACAAAGAAGTAAAAAAAATAGTAGAAGAAGCCATATTAGATGTTCCTCATGCGGTAGGAATTAATAATCATATGGGTTCTTTAATTGTAGAAGATAAAAGAATTATGCGCGCCATTCTAGAAGTTGCAAAAAAACATAACCTCTATATCGTAGATAGCGGAACAAGTCCTAAGTCTGTTATTCCAGAGCTGGCTGAAGATCTAGGAATACAATGGGAGAAACGTGATATCTTTTTAGATGACACCCATTCTTCAAGGGAACATGTTTTGTCACAAATGAAAGAGCTATTAAAGGTTGCGGAACAAGAAGGAGAAGCAATAGGAATTGGCCATGTAGGAATTAAAGGGGAAAATACTGTAAAAGGAATACAGGTAGCATTAAAATTTTTTGAAGAAAAACAAATTGAAATTGTCCCGGTTTCTCAATTATTTAATACGGATATTCCTCCATTGTTAGAATAAAATAAGGAAATACAAACAGAAGGCTCCCTAAGGTTAAACCTTAGGGAGCCTTCTGTTTGTATTTATATTGACATTTCTTTTAAACTTCTAGATAATTAAATGCTGGACTACTTTTTTTAGAAAGTTGAGGTGCAACTATGGGTACATATCATTCATTACCTTTTTCATATGATGCTTCTTCTTCATTTTTTGAAAAATTAAATGAGTGGATTGGAGATGTTTTCTACGATTATCTTCCTGAACAAGGGTTTGAACTTCGCGATGAACAAATTTTTATGGCTTTTCAACTTGAAAGAGCTTTTCAAGAAAAGAAAATTATGTTCGCAGAAGCTGGAGTAGGAACGGGAAAAACAATTGCCTATTTGCTTTATTCAGTCTGCTATGCAAGATATATGAGGAAGCCAGTTATTATTTCATGCGCAGATGAATCGTTAATTGAACAGCTTGTGAAGCGTGAAGGAGATATTGCAAAGCTATCTAAAGCATTGAATCTTAATATTGATGCTCGGTTAGCTAAATCGCCTGATCAGTATTTATGTTTAAAGAAGTTAGATCATGTGCGAGACGGCAAAATAGATTATGATGAGATCTACGATGAAATTTTTGAAACCTTACCATCGTTTGTAAACAGTAATGAAACCATGCAGTCATTTTATCATTACGGCGATCGAAAAGACTATTCGAATTTAAGTGATACTGAGTGGCATTCCATTGGATGGGATAAGTTTCAAGACTGTTTTGTATGTGATAAACGACATAGATGCGGTCAAACGTTATCGAGAGACCACTATCGTAATGCAGCTGATTTGATCATATGTTCACATGACTTTTATATGGAGCACCTTTGGACATATGATGCTCGCAAAAGAGAAGGACAACTTCCGCTTTTGCCAGAAGCAAGTGCTGTTGTATTTGATGAAGGACACTTAGCAGAAGTTGCTGCTCAAAAAGCGCTAACATATAAAATGAGCCATAAAGTATTAGAAGAAATTTTACTTCGTTTAAGTGCAAATGATGTGCGTGAACAGGTTGCTCTTTTAATTGATGAAATCATTTTACAAAGTGATCATTTTTTTCACACCTTACAAGAACATACTGAAAAGGTTGCGGGATCTGATCGGAGAGAGATTACTTTTTCAAATGTGTTATTAAGAGAAGGGGAAAACCTTCAAAAACTTCTTTCACAGTTAGAAGATGAACTTGTGTTTGAAAGTGAACTATATACCATTGAAGAATATCAACTTCGAATTGTAGAAGAGCATATTGAAATGATTCAACATGCATTAAGATTATTTTTAAAGCAGGAAAATTTAATTGCATGGACAGTTCAGGAAACTGAAGGGCTAATCCTAGTCATTATGCCTCGATTGGTTCAAGAAGTTTTAAAAGAAAAACTTTTTTCAAAGAGAATACCGATTATTTTTTCTTCTGCTACTTTATCAAATGATAAATCTTTTGATTATATGGCAAATGGTTTAGGGATTCAATCTTATTTATCTTTTTCAATTGACTCTGCGTATGATTATGAAAAACAGATGAAGGTGTTGGCTCCAAATCTAGCAAAGGGGACGTTTAAAGAGAAAGTTCAATTGGCGATACAAGCGTTAGAAAGATCAGAAGGGCGAGCACTCATACTATTTAATCAAAAAGAAGATTTAAAGCGATTTAAAGAAATGATTAAAGGACATGAATGTTTTCAGAAATGGCCATTTTTATTTGAAGGAGATCAAGAAATTAGCAAATTAATTTCTGTCTTTCAAAGAGAAGAATTAAGTGTTTTATGTGCGGTAAGCTTATGGGAAGGGTTAGATATTCCGGGACCATCTCTTTCCAATGTAATTGTATGGTCATTGCCATACCCTCCAAATGATCCTGTTTTTGCTGCAAAGCGTAAGTTTTCTAAGAATGCTTATTATGACGTGGATGTACCGTATATGCTTCTTCGTCTTAGACAAGGAATGGGCCGCTTAATTCGTTCGGAGCAGGACTATGGCAGTATTTTGCTTCTTGCTGAAAATCTTTATCATGATACTGAGCTTTTTGATGCAATAAAAAGTATTATGCCAAAAAACTTAAAAATACTTCAAAATGAATTAAATTCATTCTAAAAAAACGGGTCCTTTTTGTGACCCGTTTTTTATCTAGAGAGGGATAAAAAGTTTATTGAATTGAAACCCTAACGATGTGTTATCTAACATTGATTCAAGAAAGGAGAGGAAGCAATATGAAATTCTATAATTTACCTCTTATAGAAAGGTTAGAACAGGTGTATGTGCTTTCAGAAACTTATCAGCTTTTATTAAATCAATTAGAAGAACATCATTATGAGGCAGCAGCAGCTGAAAAAATTACAGAAGACATTAAAAAAATTGAACAAGAACTTATCACCTATACTGGAGAAAAGTATAAAGAAGATCTTGCTTCAATGTTAAATAAAGAATTTTTCTTTCCCGATACTTATGATGAGTATGAATAATTGTAATGATAGGTGGAAAAAACGACCTTAAAACGCGTCGTTTTTTCTAAGTGCTTCATAAACTGTATTTGCTAATTGTTCCATATCACTACTATTAAAAAGCTTTAATTCATTAATAAAGTTATAAAATACCTGATCTGTTTGACATTCTCCATTTAACCCTAATAAAATTTCATGTAAATCAAGAAGTAACGTTCTCTGTATAGGATTATCAATGTTATCACGATCATGCATTACAATCACCTTGCCTTTTTTATTAATAGTATGCGAAAATAATGAAGCAAAACATACATTCAGAATGTGATAGATAACTATAGATATGAAAAATCAATGGAGGTTTGCATATGAGTATACATATCGAAGCAAAAGAAAATGAAATTGCTGAAACGATTTTACTGCCGGGTGATCCACTGCGAGCACAATATATTGCTGAAAACTTTTTAGAAGATGCGCTATGTTATAACAATGTGCGCGGGATGCTTGGATTTACTGGTACATATAAAGGACAGCGGGTTTCTGTTCAAGGGACAGGTATGGGAGTTCCTTCTATTTCTATTTATGTAAACGAGTTAATTCGCAGTTATGGTGTGAAAAACTTAATTCGTGTTGGGACATGCGGAGCGATACAAAAAGACGTAAATGTTCGCGATGTTATTCTTGCGATGACTTCTTCAACAGATTCGCAAATGAATCGTCTTGCCTTCGAAGGGTTTGATTACGCACCAACTGCCTCATTTAATCTTTTAAAGAAGGCATATGATGAAGGAGTAAAAAAAGGACTTCATATTAAAGTGGGCAGTGTTTTAACAAGTGACGTCTTTTATCGCGACAGCATGGATATTGTAAAGAAACTAGCTGACCACGGGGTGCTTGCAATTGAAATGGAAACAACTGCACTCTATACGCTGGCTGCAAAGTATGGAGCAAATGCACTTTCTGTTTTAACAGTAAGTGATCATGTGTTTACAGGGGAAGAAACAACTGCTGAAGAACGACAAACAACATTTAATGAAATGATTGAAATCGCACTTGAAGCTGGCATTGCTGAATAACTAAACATACACATCCGCATATCAAATGCGGATGTGTATGTTTAGTTAATGGTTTTGTTCATACTGCGCTCGCTTTATAAAAGCTGTTTCTTCTTCAATTAAACCGCATGCCCCGCATTGAATTTTGACTGAAGCCCCGCGGTAGGGAATGTGAAATGGCTCTAATGTATCGTTTGAATATTGTTCGACCACTTCACCAGATTGCGGGTCGAGCTTCACAGGTTTTGCAACTTGTTCAATAATGTTAAAACGGGTACGGTTTGTTTTACAATTTGGGCATAAGTAAGGTTGATTCATCTTCATTACTCCCTTCTAATCCCTATTATTCCCTTAATATTTTTAGATTATGAAAGCAGCAAAGGCTGTTTAAGAAGGGCTCTTTAAAATTTTTATACTTCGCTGATGTTGAATTTGATATAACCTCATAAACAAAGTAATGGCTGCTGCTGTTAGCCCAGAACTTAAACCAATCCAATAGCCAAATGCTTCAAAAGTAGTATAATTGGCGAGGTAATACCCAACAGGAAGTCCAATAACCCAATACGAAATAAGCGCCATAAACAAAGTTACATTTACATCCTTATATCCTCTAAGCGCTCCTTGTATCGGAGCCGCTACTGCATCTGATAATTGGAAGAAGATCGCATAAAGCAAAAACTGTTTTATAAGCTTCAAAACCGCTTCATCCCTTGTATATAAATTTGCAATCTGTTCATTAAAAACTAGTAATCCTACTGCGCAAAGCAGGGCCATCATTATACCGGTACCAATTCCTAAATAACTATAATGGACGGCATCTTTATATCGTCTAGCTCCGACTTCATAACCAACTGCAACTGTTAAAGCGATAGAAATACTGAGCGGAACCATATATAAAAATGAAGCAAAATTTAATGCGGCTTGGTGAGCGGCAATTGTTATTGTATCAAAATTACTCATTAGTAATGTGACTGCCGCAAATATACTTGTTTCAAAAAAAATCGCAAACCCAATTGGGACGCCGATTTTAAGCTGTTCTCTCCAAACTGAAAGAGAAATAGGAAAAAAGGTTTGGAAAATTCGATGATGACTAAACGGTTCTTTGCGGTGAATAACATATAAAGTGATTAAAAAAATACACCAATAAGTAATGGCAGATGCATAGCCAGCACCAACTCCACCTAATTTAGGAAAGCCGAATTTTCCAAAAAATCAACAAATAGTTAAAAAGAACATTAATTGGTAATGAAAGCAATGTAATAGTCATCGTTACTCTTGTTTTACCAAGGGCATCAATAAAGCACCGAAATACTGTATAAATAAAGGTCGGTAATATCCCAAATGACAAACCGGTTAAATAATTTTTGGCAATGGTTTGAACTTCAGTTTCTAAGTTCATCGTATTTAAAATACTGTCTAATGAAAAAAGCCCTATTATAAAAATAATAATGGTTATACCAATAGAAAGATAAATACCTTGCATAACAGAAAAAGATACATGTTGTTTTTGTTCTGATCCAATTAACTGCGACACAATCGGAGTAATAGAAAGTAAAATGCCGCTTAGACCGGTAAACACTGGCACCCAAATGCTTGATCCTATTGCAACACCAGCTAAATCATTTGACCCAGCATGACCTGACATCATCGTATCGAAAAAGTTCATCGCATAAAGACCAAGCTGTGTCACAAGGACTGGAAGTAAAATTGTCATGAATAATCCAATTTTTTGTTTGATTGTTTTCGTTTGATACATAAGTGTTCGCCTCTTAAAATTTAAATTAGTATAACTGCAATAGAGTGAATTATAGCACAAAAATAAAAGATTGATAGCATTCATAATAAAAATGAGGCTGATCAATCAGATCAGCCTCATTTTTAAAACAGCTTTCTTATTAAAAAATAAGATGAGCAATGAGTACGATAATTGGGAGTGTAATAAGCGTTCTTTCAATAAAAATAATGATTAAATCTTTAAAGCTCACTGGTAGTTTTGACCCTAATAACAGACCGCCAACTTCAGACATGTAAATGAGCTGTGTAACAGAGACGCACGCAATAACAAATCGGGTAAATTCACTTTCAATGCCGCTTCCAATCACAGCAGGTAAAAACATATCAGCAAATCCAACGACCATTGTTTGGGCAGCTTCTGCAGCATACGGAACCTGCATGATCGAAAGAAGTGGAATAAATGGTGCACCTAATAGTTTAAATAGAGGTGTATATTCAGCAATAATAAGTGCTGTTGTTCCGATTGCCATCACAACCGGAATAACACCCAACCAAAGGTCTAACACATTTTTAGCGCCGCTTTTTAAAAGAGCGGGAAAATCATTATTTCTCTTTGCTTCTGCTGTTGCTTTTAAAATCCCCCATTTAAATGGAGAAACTCCTTTTGGCACCACGTTATCTCCTTTAGCCTCTACTTTTTCAAAAAATGTATCAGGCTTGGTTGAAAGAGGAGGAATGCGTGGGCAAATAATAGCTGCCGCAAGTCCTGCTATGACAATTGTAAGATAATATTGAAAAAATAAATGTTGTAGTTCCATATAGGAAAGGATAACAATCGTAAACGTGATGGATACAACAGAAAAAGTTGTCCCAATTACTGCAGCCTCACGTTTTGAGTAAAATCCATCTTCATACTGTTTATTTGTAAGAAGAATTCCTACCGTTCCATCTCCTAACCACGATGCTAAACAGTCAATTGAAGACCGACCAGGGAGAGTGAAAATGGGCCGCATAATTTTTGTTAGCAGCGCACCAAAAAGTTCAAGCAATCCAAAATTAAGAAGAAGTGGAAGGAAAAGACCGGCAAACAGGAAAACCGAAAATAGAACAGGAATTAAATCAAACAGCAGCAAGCCTCCAGTATATTCTGAAGTAATCCACTTAGGACCTATGTTAAAAACGGTTAGGAGGGCAAACAGAGCGCCAACAATTCTCGTTATTAACCAAAACGTATTTACATTAAAAAGTGTTTTCATAAACGAGCGCTTCATAATAAAAGCTGGCTTTATAAGAATGGCAAGTAATGAAAAAAGCGCTGTAAGTATCATGATTACAGTCATCATCATTGGTAAGTAGTTCGCTAAACTGCTTTCCACGAAACCCGCTAACATGGCAACCGGAATTGTAATTTCCTCATTATAAGAAAAGGGTATCATAAATAAAAAGATGCCAATGAGAGAAGGAATAATAAAGGTTAAATAGTCTCTAAAAGAGTGTTCCTGCTGTTCTTTCTCGGTTTGTATGGGAATCTGTTTTTTACTGCTTTCCATTTAATCATCACCTCAAAATGGTTTATTTTAGAAAACGCATCCATCTAATTATTAATCTAAATTTTAATTTAAGAAAAGTCAATATTGTAAGAAAATTTAAATAACTACACAAAAATAAATAACTGTATAAATATTAAGGTTTTAATTAGATCTTCTGTTAGTTAAAATCTTTATTAATATAGTTTTTCAGTATTTAATTCTGTATGTTTAATAAGAAAACAGTATAAGAATAACATAATTTTCATTGAAAAAAATTTAAAAAAATTTTCAAAAAACTAGTTTTTTTGCAGAAATGGTATGATTTCTAGTAGAATACTCTAGTAGAGTTTTTATTATAAAAGAAAAAACATGTTAAAATAACATGGTTGAAAGGATTGTTTTTATGTCGGTTTATACAGATAATCTGCAGCTTCCTCAAGAAATTGAGGCAGGACTCATTCAAAATAAAACCAATTTATTATCGCTGTCTCCGGAAGATAAAATGTTAGTTGGCTCAAGTGGCTATACTGCAAGTGACCGTTCCATTTTATTTGACGCTATCATTGCGCTATCGTTAGGTAAAAATGTTTTATTAAAAGGGCCAACTGGATCGGGTAAAACAAAGTTAGCTGAAACATTATCCCATCTTTTTTCAAAGCCAATGCACAGCATCAACTGTTCAGTTGATCTAGATGCAGAAGCCCTGTTAGGCTATAAAACGATTGTTGAAAAGAATGGAAAAAATTCAATTGAATTTATTTCAGGACCTGTCATCAATGCGATGAAAAAAGGTCATCTGTTATATATTGATGAAATTAATATGGCTAAACCTGAGACACTTCCTGTTTTAAATGGGGTGTTGGATTACCGAAAAATGATTACGAATCCATTTACAGGAGAAGTTGTAAAAGCATCTGCAGGGTTTGGCGTCATCGCTGCGATTAATGAAGGATATGTAGGAACAGTGCCTTTAAACGAAGCATTAAAAAACCGCTTTGTAGTGATTGACGTGCCGTATATTCAAGGTCCGCACTTAAAAATGGTTTTAAGTAATCAAACAATGTTAAAAAACGAAGCACTCCTCAATCAATTTGTAGCGTTATCGGCTGACTTGATTGTTCAAGTAAGAAATGGTCAAATTTCAGAAGAAGCGGCATCTGTACGTGCATTAATCGATACTTGTGATTTAGCTGTGTACTTACCGCCAATTCGCGCCATTCAAAGAGGGATTATTGAAAAGCTAGAAGACGAGAGGGAGAAAGCAGCCATTCAAAATATAGCTGAAACGTTATTTGAGTGAGGTTTTTATCATGAAGCATATACTTTTTAACGATAAAAAAATAGATTCTTTTTTGTTTATGGAACTTTCCGATTTAGCTAAAACTTTATCAAAAATGGCTGACCTAGAAGTGGAATATGGGTATCGCTCTTATTATGATCCTGTTCATAAAAAGATTTTATTAAGTCATTTTTGGGACAACCGTACAAATGAAGAACGTGTATACGGCTTAAAAAGTGAAGTGTTTTTAAGAGCGGTTGGAAATATGAACAATTCGAATAGAAAAGAAATGAATCAATTTTTAAAAAGAGCAGCAAAAACGTCTCTGCCAAGTTTTGCGAAACAGCTTTTTGTATTGGGAGAAGACTTGCGGCTTGAGGAAATTATTAAAAGACAGCGTCCAGGAACGAAAAAAGCTTTTGCAGTTAGGCGAGCAGTATATCAACGAGATTTTGAAAGTCAATTTAAAGTGAATATTGTAAAAAGTGTTCATACGGATGCTCTTTTTAATTTGATGTATGGTCTGTTAACAGCTCAGTCATTTGTCGAAGAAGTGCCTGCCATTAACGAAAGTATTGACCGGGCAATGCCGTTTATTCAAAATGAACTTACAAAGTTTTTCGAAACGAAATCAACAAAAGATGTTTCGAAGGTTTGTCTAAGTCTTATTGAAGTGCTTGAAGAGATTTTAGAAGGTGATATGTTAAATACGTATTTTCTCCTTCCTGAGCTTAATTATGAGGCAGGAGAGAACTCATTAACATTTGAGGATTTAAAGAGAAAAGATAAGCTAACTAATTGTGATGTATTAGAAGAAGAAAAAGATGGCGACGAAGACATTCATGAACAAAAAATGCCGATGTGGCATAGAGAGACGAGTGAAACAACGAAAAGCTTTCTGCAGTTTGACCTTGAACAAGGTTCCCAAACTGATATGTTAGGTGAAGGAGTTCGTGAAGGCGATTCAGGAGACCAAGCAATGGGAATTGTTCAAGGTTCGGCGCAAAAAAGTACCCAAAATGATTATTCTGAAATGGAAGCGTTGGAAAGCAAACAGGAGTTGAAAGAGGGGGGAAAAGACAACGAGTATGGCAAAGAAAATAAATTTGCCTTTTCCATCTTTTTAACGCCTGAGCCGCTAACTGCTGTTCATCTTTCAAATTACGAAAGCAATAAAACGATTGTGGCACCTTATCAAAAAAAGTTAAAACAAATGATTCAAAAAACGTTAGAGCATAAAAAAATTATGCCTAGAAATGATCTTCATTTTGGGCGGTTAAATAAAAAGTTAATTCGTCTTTTTACGGATGAAAACCCGCGTCTTTTTTATAAAAAACAGGAACCTTCCACGGAAATCGATGCGGCTTTCTCTCTGCTTGTTGATTGCTCTGCATCAATGTTTGATAAGATGGAGCAAACCAAACTTGGTATTACGCTATTTCATGAAGCGCTTAAGTCCGTTTTTGTTCCTCACACGATTGTTGGATTTTGGGAAGATACAAATGAAGCAACAGAAACAAAACAGCCGAACTACTTTAAAACTGTTGTTGATTTTAATTCTTCATTAAAACGAAAAATTGGTCCGGAAATTATGCAGCTTGAACCTGAAGAAGATAACCGCGATGGTTATGCGATTCGCCATATGACGGAAAACTTATTAAAGCGAAGTGAGAAACAAAAGTTTCTGCTCGTCTTTTCTGACGGCGAACCTGCAGCAATGGGATATGAACAAAATGGAATTGTCGACACACATGAAGCGGTATTAGAAGCGAGAAAACATGGGATTGAAGTAATCAATGTTTTCCTAGCAAACGGAGAAATTGATGAAGCACAACAAAAAACAATTCAAAATATATATGGAAAATACAGCATTCTCGTTCCAGTTATTGAAGAACTGCCTGATGTTTTATTTCCATTATTAAAAAAGCTGCTTCATAAAAGCATATAACAAGTTATAAACCCAGGGACTAGTCCCTGGGTTTATGCTAATTACATTTGTTCTTTTTAATCACACGAATGTAAATAAAATATGTGCTTATTGTTAGAAGAACTAACCAAATATAAGGAGTTAAATCGTTTAAATGTCTATTTACATCATTCCATTTTTCTCCTAATTGAAAGCCTAAAGTGATAAACGATAAAGTCCATACCAATGCCCCAGAGTAAGCAACAACTGAGAATTTAAGAGGCTTATAATTAGAAATACCCGCCAAGTAAGCTGTTACATGTCTTATTCCTGGAATGAAATAGCCAATAAAGAGAAGAAAGGAACCGTATTTCCTAAAAAGTTGTTGAGTCAGCACAAGTTTTTTTTCAGTTATATACATTTTACTTCCATACCGTTTTAAAAATGGTAAACCTAACTTAGATCCTAAAAAATAGCTGATTGTTATTCCAATGGCACTTCCTAAAAAAGCAAATAGTAATGCCATGACAAATGTCATATTTCCTCGATAAACATTATATCCTACAAATGTTAATAAAATTTCATCTGGTAATGGAATTCCCACAATGCCGCCAATAAGAAGTAGTAGTATTCCGAAATACCCGTAATGGATTAAAAATTGATCCCAAGATTGTTCCATGTCACATCTCCATTTAGAAATTATTAATATAAACTACTTTTTATTAAATCATATTTAAACAGCATAAAAAACAAGAACATTGTTTGATTTTATTTTAATTTGTATGTTTTTAGTGTGTCAGGCACAAAATATTCCTTGGAAAATGATTTTAAATAAAGGATGGTATATTATATGTGGCATGCATTATTATGGGGTGGGATTGCTGGATCTGCTGTTTTTATTGGTGCCTTAATGGGACTTTTATTACCTATTAAAAAGAAAATCATTGGTTATATTATGGCTTTTGGCACAGGGGTTTTAATAGGCGCCGCTTCCTTTGAAATGCTTGATGAATCGCTTCAAATTGGCGGTCTTTCTGTTACGATTAGTGGATTTATGATCGGAGCTGCTTTGTTTACAGCATTTGATATCATGATTGCAAAACGAGGCGGAAAAGAGAGAAAGCGTTCAAAAGAAAATCCCAAAAACAATTCAGGATTAGCGATTTTTATCGGAACGGTGATTGATGCCATACCAGAGTCTGTTATTATCGGTATTAGCTTAATTCATCAGCAGGTGAGCTATTTGTTAGTGATCGCGATTTTTATTAGCAACCTTCCTGAAGGATTATCAAGCAGTATTGGTTTAAAAAAAGATGGATATTCCAACAGGAAGATTTTATTTTTATGGGTAATCGTATTTTTATTATCTAGTTTAAGTGCTTGTTTAGGGTTTATTTTCTTACAAGATGCTTCCAATTCATTGGTTGCTGGAATTAGCGCGTTTGCTGCAGGAGGCGTGGTCGCAATGGTTTCTTCTACAATGATGCCCGAAGCACATGAGGAGGGTGGACCTATTGTCGGCTTTATTACGGCACTTGGATTGATTGCTTCACTAGTGTTAACAACGATTCAGTAAAAAAATATTTTACAACAACCTTTCCAATTTAAAAGAAAATAATGTTATAGATAGATCTCTTATTCTAGCAATAAAATGAAAAGTTATTTATAATGACATATATCTCTTTAAATCTTCTAAGAGAGGATGTTATTGTTGAAAGTTAAAGTAAAAAGTAAACTTGGAGAATACTTAAAAGAAAAAGGGATTAAAAAAACACAAATGTCAAAACTATTGAATGTCCATCATAGTCAACTTCACAGATGGTGTGAAAATGATAAAAATGGCTTTATTAAAGCAATGCCTTCTGTTGGGGTAGCAATTTTAATTTCGCAAATTCTCGGCTGTGATATAAGAGATATATTTGAAATTATTGAGCAATATCCAGGCGGCGAAGATAACTAAACCTGCAAGGAAGCGAATCACCCAAGTGTTTTAAATAATAACAAATAAAACGTTTGGCTGATTCGTTTTATTTTGCTATTCAAGCATTAACATTGCATTTCTTTTAGGAATTATGGCAAAATAAATATTGAATATTATAAAAATAACCACCATTATAAAAGTAAGCAGTTTTAAAGCGCATATCAAAGGAAAAACAGGAAACGAGATGAAGATTATATTATTTTAATTTTGGGAGAGTGAAAAATCGTGAGTAAAGATATGAACAGCTTTTTTAAAGAGAAAATTTCTGAAGCAAAAGTGCAATTTGAACGTACAGTAGATTGTAAACATATTGAATTTGACGATTTATACCCCTATATGAGCGAACAACCACAGTTTTTCTGGTATAAGCGTTATGTTGCTTGGCAGGAATTATTAACGGTTACAAAATTAGCTGGTGAGCTGGAGGTTGATTGGAAACCTCAGTTTACAGACAAGCAGGTTAATTATATTGAAGAAAAAGTATTAGATGCAAAAGTTTTAGATCAGTGGTATGAAGAAAGTCAAATTGAGACAGAAGAACAAACAAATAACAATGAAAAATAAATAATCACCTAAAAACGCTGAACTGTTAACAGTTCAGCGTTTTTAGGTAGAAAGTACAGATAGTACGTAATCCTCTGCAAATAATTTTTTGAAATTTTTCTAAAATCACATCTTTACAAAAATAAATAATTCCTGTTAAATATACAAGTATAAAAAATAGTGTTACAATATTAAAAAATCAAAATATGTAGAAGATTGAAAAGTTAATAATGTGGAGGGATTTGTTGTGGCAGAATTACGCAGTAATATGATTAAAAAAGGATTTGACCGAGCACCGCACCGAAGCTTACTTCGAGCAGCAGGTGTAAAAGAAGAAGATTTTGATAAACCGTTCATTGCGGTTGTTAACTCATATATTGATATAGTTCCTGGGCATGTTCACCTTCAAGAATTTGGGAAAATTGTAAAAGATGCCATTCGTGAAGCAGGCGGTGTACCGTTTGAAATGAATACAATTGGCGTTGATGACGGAATTGCAATGGGACATATTGGCATGCGCTATTCATTACCAAGTCGTGAAATTATTGCGGACTCCGTTGAAACGGTTGTTTCAGCGCACTGGTTTGACGGTATGGTTTGTATTCCGAACTGTGATAAAATCACACCGGGAATGATGATGGCAGCAATGCGCTTAAACATTCCGACAATCTTTGTCAGCGGCGGTCCGATGAAAGCCGGCGTGACAAGTGATGGAAAGAAAATCTCTCTTTCTTCAGTATTTGAAGGCGTAGGTGCTTATCAATCTGGTAAAATTGATGAAAAAGGGCTGCAGGAACTTGAGCAATTTGGTTGCCCGACATGTGGTTCTTGTTCAGGAATGTTTACCGCGAATTCAATGAACTGTTTAGCAGAAGCGCTTGGAATTGCACTTCCTGGAAACGGAACAATTTTAGCGGTTGCGCCGGAGCGTAAAGAATTTGTAAAAAAATCAGCAAAACAGCTTATGAACTTAATTGAAATGGATTTAAAACCGCGTGATATCGTAACTGAAAAAGCGATTGATAATGCATTTGCGCTTGATATGGCACTTGGCGGTTCAACAAATACAGTTCTTCACACACTTGCTCTTGCAAATGAAGCAGGTGTTGACTATCCGCTTGAGCGAATTAATGAAGTAGCAGCACGTGTACCGCATCTTTCAAAATTAGCGCCAGCTTCTGACGTGTTTATTGAAGATTTACATGAAGCAGGCGGTGTATCAGCGGCCCTTAACGAATTATCGAAAAAAGAGGGCGCACTTCACCTTGATACAATGACTGTAACAGGTCAAACATTAGGTGAAAATATTGCTGGCTGCGATGTAAAAGATTATAACGTCATTCGTCCAATTGATAATCCATTTACTGAAAAAGGCGGTCTTGCTGTATTATTCGGTAACCTTGCTCCAGATGGCGCGATTATTAAAACAGGTGGCGTTGATGCTGGTATTACAAGTCATGAAGGACCGGCAATTGTATTTGAATCTCAAGAAGAAGCACTATCAGGAATTGCAAATGGCAAAGTTAAAGAAGGGCATGTAGTCATTATTCGTTATGAAGGACCAAAAGGCGGTCCTGGAATGCCGGAAATGCTTGCACCAACTTCACAAATCATGGGGATGGGGCTTGGAGCAAAAGTTGCGCTTGTAACGGATGGTCGTTTCTCTGGAGCTTCCCGCGGTATTTCAATCGGACATGCTTCACCGGAAGCAGCAGAAGGCGGACCATTAGCATTTGTTAAAGACGGCGATCATGTTGTGATTGACATTGACAAACGTATAATGGACGTTCAAGTGCCTGAAGAAGAGTGGGAAGCTCGTAAAGCGGATTGGAAAGGCTTTGAACCTAAAGTAAAAACAGGTTACCTTGCCCGCTATTCTAAGCTTGTTACTTCCGCGAGCACTGGCGGTATTATGAAAATCTAATTTTTTATGTGAAAAAATATGAAAAGATACATGGTAGACTGCTAGTATAACAGTTTTACCATGTATCTTTTTTTATACTTTTAAAGGTGTTTTGGACTGATGTCTTTTTGCGGCAATAGTTATTAACAGCCATCTAATAAGATATGTTGAAAAAAGTGCAAGAATAAATGAAGCGATGAATACATAAACAGCATAAGACGCAATGAATTTCATCACTTCATCGATTATCTCCTCTTTCCCTGCGAATATTGTTAATAAAACGAAATAACATTACATCCAATATTAATATACCTTCTTTAAAATTACTTTTAATTGATATTATCTTAATTATAGCTGTCTTAAAGTTCCTTTTCGATAGAAAAACGAAACCTTTTATTTTTTTAGTCGTATATATTAGTAATTCAAAGTGAAGGAGAATGACAATGTTAAAAAAAATAATAAAAATGCTTTTAAATAGACGTAAACATTATCGTTCATACAGCAGCAGTGATAAACGTCATCGGTATAGAGGATATAATAGAAAGGGACATTCTCATTACGGACATTCTCATTATAAAAGAAAACATAAAAGCGGCAGCTTCTTTTCCAGCTTTTTCAGCAGTTAACATGTTTAGTTAGGTGAAGACATTGGTAACTTCAATTTATAAGAGTATAAAAGCTTTTTTACAAGATCGCCCCCTCAAAAACGGTACAATGATAAAAGGAAAATATGAGATTGTTGAAACACTTGGTATGGGCAGTTACGGCATTACGTATCTTGTTCGCGATACTAGGCAGCAAAATAAGTTATATGTATTAAAGCAAACAAAACCAAGCCGGCGAAAAGACGAAAAAAGTAAGCTGTCTTATCATTATGAGACAAACATCTTAGGTACGCTTAATCATCCTGCGATTCCTAAAATCCATGAAAATTTTTTCTTTAAAGATGATTTCTATTTCACAATGGAATTCATAAACGGAAATACTTTTGAGGATTTAATTTTTCATAAAGGCAAAACTTACACAGAGAATGAAGCGTTTCAAATTCTTCAACAATTGTTAGTCATCGTAAAATATATACACAATGAAAATATTGTGCATCGAGATTTACGAATTCCAAATATTATAGTGGTGAAAAATCAACTCCACCTCATTGATTTTGGATTAGCCAGGTATATTGGTGATAAACCAACAGTACATGCAGAAAGGCTTTCAGATTATATGATCGAAAAGCAATTAAAACGAGAAGTAACATTTCAAAGTGATTTTTATTCGCTTGGTCATTTTCTTCTTTTTCTGCTTTATTCTGACTATACCCCTTCATCAAAAGTTGAGCGAAGTTGGGAAGAAGAGCTCCCTATAAGTAAATTCTCTAAAGAAATACTTAGAAAAATGCTCCAGATTAAAGAGCCATATCATCATATTGATGAACTGATTCATGCTGTTAACCATAGATTAAAGATTTTTGACAATAATATGTAATTTCAGTTATAATTAATAATAAAAAACTATTAGCAGTCCATACATTCACTTGTTATAAAAGGGTCCTGTTTTTTACAAACACTTTTTATAATAAGTGAATTTTTTGAGATGTTGAAATGATGGAGAAGAAAATTGTAAGATATAAACACGTGGAAAAAGGATAAAATGTTAGTTGAAGTCTTTTAATTTGAAGCTGTTTTTTTAACCTTTATAAAAGGATGTGAATTTAGATGTACGGTAGAAAAAATGATGAAGAAATACAAACAGAAGAAACAAAAATTTGGGAATGTACGTCTGATGGGTGTAAATGTTGGGTTCGTGATAACTTTAAAAGCAGTGAAGAACCAACATGCCCAATTTGCAGCAGTGAAATGCAGGAGAACACAAAAGTATTACAAGTGATTAACAATCCTTCTCAAAATAAAAAATAATTTCAGTTTTTTATAATGCTTAGGATTGCTCAAGTATCGTTTAGCTTTAGGGAGTGTAGAAGTATAAACAAGTCGATTTCTTATCTTATTAGAGTATCGGCTTGTTTATTTTTAACGGAATAAAATGAATCCGCTCACAAATTTCACATACCATATTTATTTTAAAATTATAATTTAAAAAACAAACAATAGTAATTAAAAAACTTAACAACAAATACAATAAACTAACAATAAAATAAAAAGAAAGAAGTTATAAATAACGATGCGAAAAAGAAATACCCCTGCTTTTACATTTTTAGCATGGGCATCATTTGCGCTGGCATGAGGATTTATGTTCATAGGCCTTTATAACATGGAAGATAACGAAGACGAAGAGATGCATAGACCTAAAAAAACAGTGAAAATGGAAGATGGAAAACAAGAAGCAAGGTAAGGATTCTTTTAATGTTAAAGAATAAGTAGAGCGAAGTGACTCTCCATAACAGTAATTTTCACACTTACTCTTTATAATGTGTTTCACTATTATTAAGTTTATTTTTTGGACGAATTTCCCATTTTTCCAACCGTTTATAACGACTATAATAACGATAAGATTTTCGAATAAGATCTAATCCCCACATCGGTATTGGAAATTGCACTTTACTAAAGAAAGGTTTATAAAAGGAATAATACGCCTTTCTTAAATCTTTCCATTTCCTGCATGATTTTGTTTGTAAAAAATCAGAAATATCAACAATATATCCTCTTCCCTTATCCATAACAATATTTTTACCGTGAATATCAATAGGATTTAAACGTTGGTTTATCGCATAACTCAAAGCTTCATCTACATCTTTAATCACTTGCTCAGGAATTTGTAACCCTTTATTTATTGCATTATATAACGTAATGCCAGATAGATTTTTTAAAATTAAATATCGTTCTCCATACGCGTAAAGTTTAGAATATGACGCATGATCTCCAATTTTTTTATATACTTCAATTTCCTCTTCTATTCCAGGCCGATTTTCTCCATAAACTTTTATTACATACTTTGGAAATTTAGAATGAAGAAATACCCCTGCATAATTTCCTTTTCCAACTAAAACCCAATTTTCAGGAATATTTGAAACGATTACTGGATTAAAAGGGCTGTTACTATATACATCAATATTTGGCAATAATTCTTTTTCTACATTTTTTTTAAGCTGTTTAATCATTGATATCACCCTTTTATTTATCTTTTTATTCTTAAATTTTTAAAGTGGGAGATTGAATGAAGCGTGTATAAATAATATTTATCATGAAAGTTCTGTTTCAAAATAATACAGGGATTGGAGTGTATGATCAATTATATTATGAAAATCATCAATTTGATCTTCATTAATTTTACGTCCGAATGTTAAGGTTACTTTGTTATAAACAGTATTCTTATTACTATAGTAGTATGAAATTTCTTGTTTAATTGCTGGACGCTGATTCCATATATTATTTAAAAAGAATTCAATATGAGAGCAATCTTTTTCAATATTTTTTATCCTCGTATAAAAATATACAGCTATTTCACAACCTGCTTCTGTTTCATTTTCTTCTAATATTTCAAGAGCCAGATCTTTCATTGATGTATGCAAAGCGATTTCGGCTAATGGGTAAGAATCTTTTGCTTTATAGGATTGAAACTGCATAGAAAAGCACCTTGACATTACAGCTAAGTTAAGAATATCACTTCGATTCCTTACTTTAATTTCATTTGTTAAATCTAAATCATAGATAGCACCTTCCATGACGACTTTTAAGTTTTCATAGATTGTGGGATCAAACATCATCGGTTCTCCTTATCTTTTATCGATACATATTATTTTTAAAAAGAAACATTTTTTGTTTATTTACCTTCCATTGCTGTTTCTCTATTGTATACTTCTTAGATTTTTTACTCAAGATCACAAATCTGTGATATTCTATTCTTAATAATTAGATATAAAAGGGGAATATTAAGTTGGTCTATCGTATAATTCGTTTCTGTGTAAAAGTATTTTTAATGATCCGTTTTCGCTTAAAAATTGAAGGTTTAGAAAATATTCCGAAAGGTGCCTGCATTTTAGCAATGAATCATACGAGCAACTATGATTCTCTTATAGTGGGCACACATGCACCTCGTAAAATGTACATTATGGCAAAAGAAGAACTATTTAAAAATCGTTTCTTTTCCTATATCATTACCGAAATGGGATCATTTCCTGTTAAAAGAGGACAAGCGGATATGAAATCGCTTAAACATACGTTGAAAATATTAAAAAATGGTGGAATTTTCTCGATCTTCTTTGAAGGTACACGTTCAAAAGACGGTGAAATTCAAGAAGCAAAAAAAGGAATCGGCTTTATTGCAGCAAGAAGTAAAGCGCCTGTTGTACCGACATATGTGTATGGTGCTAAAAATGGTTGGTTTAAACCAGCGGGGGTTATTTTTGGAAAACCGATTACGTTTGAAGACGGTACAGAATATGAAGAAATCACTTCACAAATTACTA
The DNA here is from genome assembly GCF_003318295.1 of Bacillus taeanensis. GTDB lineage: Bacteria > Bacillota > Bacilli > Bacillales > UBA6769 > Maribacillus > Maribacillus taeanensis. The sequence continues at coordinate 37,883 of NZ_QOCW01000012.1, read as the reverse complement.
AAGAAATAAAAAAGCTTATAAAAGCAGCAAATTAGAACACTCTATTAAAAGAGTGTTTTTTATTTGTATAGTAATTATATAAAAATCAAATTAATTGACGTTATTAAAATATTTTCATAAAATAAGCATCTACTTAAGTCATAGAATTTAGTAAAGAGGTGTAGACATATGGCAGAAATTTTAACAGGAAAAACCGCTTTAGTCACAGGCGCCGGTAAAGGAATTGGACGAGCAACCGCGATTGCATTAGCAAAAGAAGGCGTGAACGTTGGATTAATCGCACGTTCTGAAAGTGATTTACAAGATGCCGCTGAAGAAATTAGAGCACTTGGTGTAAAAGTCGCCATCGCAACTGCAGATGTTTCTGAAAATGAATTAGTTATTGAAGCAGTCAACTCTATAAAAAAAGAATTAGGATTGATTAATATATTAATTAATAATGCAGGAATTGCGAAGTTTGGCGGATTCCTTGATTTAGAAGTAACGGATTGGGAAAAAATTATTAACGTGAACTTACTAGGTGTGTATTATGTAACGCGCGCAGTATTACCTGATATGATTGAGCGCAGCACTGGAGATATCATCAATATTTCATCAACAGCAGGACAAAAAGGCGCCCCTGTAACAAGTGCATACAGTGCTTCAAAATTTGGCGTACTTGGTCTGACTGAGTCGCTTGCATTAGAAGTACGGAAACATAATATTCGTGTAACTGCGCTAACCCCAAGTACGGTTGCAACACCATTAGCAATAAATACAGGCCTTACTGACGGCAATCCTGAAAAAGTGATGCAGCCTGAAGATCTTGCTGAATATATTGTTGGTCAATTAAAATTAAATACACGTGTGTTTGTTAAGTCTGCTGGGTTATGGTCAACAAACCCTTAAAAAACACTAAAAGAGATAGCTGGAAAAACATCCGGATATCTCTTTTTCGTTTATATCTTTTTTACATGTTACAATAAATAAGCAAAAAGAACGGCATGAATGAAAGAGGGAGTTTTACAGCATGACACGCACAATTGGATCTTTTTTATTTGAATGGAACCGCGCCCTTGCTATTGAGCTTAACTATTTGCAGGAAAATGGGGGAGAACGATATATTCTTCCTTCAGGAGAGCTGTTGGCGAAAAGTCACGAGGAATATGTGTATCACTTTCACACCACTGCAGAGCTTTACGTTCCTGATAGTTCTCCTGTTCGTATTGTATATAAGGAAAGGGAAGTTAAAGGGGAAGTGATTGCTTCTGAAGGAAGATCTCTATACGTTAAAATATCAGACTTTCTTGGTAATTCTATTGAAGGTGCTGATTTATATAATGAACCATGGCAGTTGTTGGAATCGCTTATTGACCGACTAAAGGAAATAAAAGAAGATCGTCAAAAGCTTAGAAGAGTAAAACGTCTCATGACTGGCGAAGCGCCCGTTAATCATCTTCAGAAAACGATAAAAAATGACCAGCATGAGGCATTGTTAAGATCATTTTATAATGCGACTACCTACATTTGGGGACCGCCCGGCACTGGAAAAACATACACGCTTTCGAGAATTGCCGCCAATCATTATCGTAAAGGGAAAAAGGTATTAGTTCTTTCGCACAGCAATGCAGCGGTTGATGTGTTAATGTTAGAGATTGCAAAATATGTGAAAAAAAAGCAGAATTGGCATTCTGGAGATATCGTTCGCTATGGATTTAGCCGTAATGAACAGATGCAGGAATCTCCAGACCTACTTTCTGCAAAACTTATTGAAAATAATTATCCTACTCTTTTTGAAAAGCAGCAAGCATTTCAAGAAGAACGCAAAAATCTCATCCGCCGACAAACAGGGGCTTCACGGATGAAATTTGTTGATGAACATCTCCATAAAATAAGTATGGAGATAAAAAAATTAGAACAAGAACTGCTTGAAGACGCTCAAATGATTGGGTCAACGCTATCAAAAACAGCTTCAGACCGCGTTTTATATAAAAAAGAATATGATTTAGTGATAGTAGATGAAATTAGTATGGCATACGCTCCGCAAATTGCATTTGCAGCTTCTCTTGGAAAACGAGTGGTTGTATGCGGTGATTTCAAACAGCTTCCGCCGATTGCGTTAGCTGATCATCCTTATGTAAATCAATGGTTAAAAGAAGATCTTTTCTATCAAACTGGAATGGCGCAGAAAACGGAGAAGGGAATCTTTCATCCTCATTTATTTATGCTTACGAAACAGCGAAGAATGCATCAGGATATTTCGGCATTTACAAACCGCATTATTTATAAAGGAAAAGTGAGCAATCATAAAAGCGTCATTAAAAAACAAGAAGTTGCTAATAAAAAGCCGTTTGCCAAAGAAGCCGCCCTTTTGCTCAACATGTCTAATCTTCATGCATATGGAGCCAAAGACAGTACAACGGGGTCTCATTATAATCTTGTTTCAGTATTACTTTCAATGAGTTTAATTCTAAAAGCTTCTAAAAGCGGCATAGATTCAATCGGATACGTAACACCATATAAAGCGCAGGCAAACCTCATGAACAGCTTGATTAAAGAGATTCTGCCTAATAAACATATACTTGCGGCAACAGTACACAAATTTCAGGGATCAGAACGTGATTCCATCATTTTTGATGTGGTGGACAGCTTTCCTGAAACACGTCCTGGTATGCTTATAAAGGATGAAAAAAGTGATCGTTTAATCAATGTAGCTGTAACAAGATCACGAGGGAAATTTATTGCAGTTGCCGATGAGTCCTTTTTAAAAAAGCGGCTTCCAAAAGAACGAGCATTATCTAAACTTTTTACTCATTTTAAAAATCAGAATTCCTCTTACCAATCAAACCAATTTTTACGTGAACTGATTCAACATCAAAAACTGATTTGGTATAAACCAAAAGATGACAAACAAATGATTGGTGATCTCGAGAAAGTGAAGAAAAGTGTGCTGCTTTCCATACCTTTTGCAAGTAAGATTTCCGACATATTTTGGGAAAAGATAAAACATAAAAATCTTGAAATCACGATTTTTACGAAAGAGCCTCATGCTGTAAATTTAAGCGCTGCAAAAGTTATTCCATCATCATTTCCATATTCAATCATGCTGTTAGATGATAAAGTATTATGGCTCAATATGCCGTATGCTGATCATAAACAAATATTATTAGCAGCAAGAGTTCATGCTCCTGAAATGATTTCTTTACTAGTTAGCTATCTTGATTTTAATCCAGAAGAGATAATCGAACAAACAAACGAAATTGCTATAACCTCTAATAAAATAAATTATTCCCTTACTAAATATTTAAGCGTCTGGGAGCGCTGTTCAGATTGTAACAGCGTCCGAGAAGCGGAAGTGACAAAGCGTGGGAAAGTAAGACTGATTTGTCATTACTGCGGCGGTACTGGAGGCGTTACCCGCTTTATTTTACAGCGTTATATAGATTTTGTAGAGTTATCATGTAAACGCTGTTCAAAGCCTCTTGAAGCTGTTTCTAGCGAGGAGACAATTTGTGCAAAATGCCCTAAGTGTGCGCAAATTGTAGAACCGAGGGAATTGGTTTAAATTTCATAAAAAATTATCTGTTCATACCAATTTCTTTTATTATATTTTTAAATCTATTATAATTTTAATAAATATTAAGGCTATTTATCTACTATCATAGTTAATAAATGGGGAGGACGTATAATGGCTAATAAGGCCTCGTTAACAGGTACTGTTTTTTTATCAAAATTAATTACGCAATATGCTCATATACATGAAAAAACAGTTGGTAAAACAGCAGAAGAATATGTTTGTCAAATCGGGGTTCGAACAGGCGAATGGATTGAATCGTTTTATGGAGATAAAGACAGTGTTTGGACTGTTGAAGAATATGCTGAAGTCATTATTGATCTTAAAAACTCAATCGGCGGTCATTTTTACATTTCATCTGTTCATCCAGATCATGTTGTTGTTAAAGCAAAAGCGTGTCCATTTGGAGAAGTCGTACAAGATGCCCCACATTTATGCCGCATGACTTCAAGTGTATTCGGCGGCATTGCTTCTCGAAAGTTCGGATATGGAAAAGTAAGCTTACGAAAAAGAATTGCTTTAGGCGATTCAGGCTGTGAAGTAGCCATTTATTTTCAGCCTGACGAAAGAGAAGCAGGAGATATTTATGAAAATCTTCCCCGCACACCAGAAAATGGTGATCCTTTTAAATGGGAAGAAGAAACACTGCTTCGCTTAAATGAAGAATTAAAGAAAAGCGATGAGCTTGTGATGAAACTTTTGGATGAGTTAGAAGAGCTTCGCGAACAGATTAAGATTGAAACAGAGAAAAATAGCAGCCCTTCTTCAAGAACGCTATAACATTTATAATGACACATTAGCTTATATGAAAGAAGAACAAAAAGGAAATGTGTATATTATACAGCCAAGCCGCAAACTGCCGGTTAAATTAACTAAAATCGTTATAAAAAAGCGATAGTATAGAAAACTACCATCGCTTTTTTACTATTCAGAAGCAGCTGTTAAGTTTTGCAAAAATAGAGTTGCTGATAGATATCGTTTTGCCATCATTTGGAAATAAGCAGTATGAACGGATAATACAGAAATAACAATCGCATTTCGAATGGCTTCTCGCTGATCAGCATTAAGGCCTTGAAATGTCTCAACTAACTGATCTGCTTTACGTTTAATAACCGCTTCAATCGCTTGGAGTTTTCCTTCACTTAAAAGTTCTCTATCAAGATTGCTGTCAAATTGATTTAACTCCTCAAATAAGGAGGAATAAGAAGCATATAGGAGGACAGGATTAATTAAATCGTCATCTTGGTCTGACGGATCATTTACGATTAACCTTAAAAGTTTTCGAATCGATTCAAAGTCCAGTGCTGTTTTTAAGTCTTCCACCATAAATAGCAGTGCCGCTTGTTCAATTGAATATTTCTTCCCTTTTTGTGGAGATCCTACCATCTCTTTAATATCGCGCTTTACCCAGTTTTGCAGTGCAGTAATTGAAAAGTTCGTATTTTCAATTTGATTGCCAAGTGCCACAATTTCATTAAGTGAAAAACCAATATCACGTTCCTCCACTTTAATGATTTTTTCAAAAATAGATGCTAAAGCCGTTGTAATAAGAGCGCTTGTTGACTTTCCATTTTCAATCTCTTTTTTATGTTTTTTTCCCCATGACTCCTGCAAAATTGTAAGAGGCTTTTTAGAATTCCAGCCTTTAAGTGAAAGAAGGAGATCGGCCATTTCTTTTCTTGTTAATTGAAATGTTTCCAATATGTTACCTCCAATTATTTAAAAGTTCTTATGACCTTATATTATGTTTTGTTTATATTAAAGTCAAATAATCTATGTAACCTATAAATTTTACTCGATTTACACTAAACAAGTCTTCAAAAGTACTTGTTGAATTAATGTATGATGAGGAGTATGGATATTCTGCTGAAATAGAAGTGAATGGTCGTCAGCAAATATTAATTGAACTAAATCTTATTGAAGCCCTTCGTCAATGGCTTCATACTATTCATCAAATTGATCCTTTTTCAGTTGATCTACAGGTTGAACTGGATGAGGAAGAACAAAAAAGCAGGAGAACATTTAAACGTTCTCCTGCTTTTTTGTATGTTTCTCATTATACTTACAGAATTAAAATATCAGAAAACCTTGTTAAGTTTCCTTACATAGAAAGTCACTTAAAGGAGAGGTTGTGAAATAATAGCAAATGACGGTTTTTATTTACTAAATAGTTGTATCAAATAGGGGGATTAATATTGAAAGTCAAAAGTAACATATCAATTTTAGTATTATCAACTTTAGCCATGATCGTTTCATTTACTGCTTGGTCTATTATTTCACCTATCGCCGCAACCGTTCAGAACATTTACGGTTTAAGTGAAACTGAAAAAAGCTTTTTAGTCGTCATGCCTGTTATTTTAGGCTCTTTAATGCGTATACCAATGGGAATATTAGCTGATAAATATGGCGGTAAAAAGATTTATACATTTACAATGATTTTTCTTATTTTTCCGTTAGTAGGTGCAGGATTTTCTAATTCATATCTATCGTTATTATTTTGGGTCTTTTTAATCGGAATGGCAGGTACTACATTTGCAATTGCAGTCACTTATGTAACTCGTTGGTTTTTACCTGAGAAACAAGGGTTAGTTCTTGGAATTACAGGGATGGGTAATTTAGGAACTGCGGTTTCAAGTTTTTCAGTTCCTATTATTGCCGCTCAGTTTGGTCTTAGCTGGACTTTTTGGGGAACGGCAATCGTATTAATGATTATGGTAGTCATATTTTGGTTTGGAACCCATGAATCCGTACCAAAAAAAGAGGCAAAAGGTTTTAAGACTTCTCTTTCAGTGGTAAAGTTTAAAGAAACATGGGTATTATCTTTATTCTACTTTTTAACATTTGGAGGATTTGTTGCATTTAGCTTTTATTTACCTACATTGCTTCAGCAAAATTTCCAGCTCTCAGCAGTAAGTTCAGGATGGAAAGTTGCAGGATTTGTTATTATTGCAACAGTCGTCAGGCCTTTAGGAGGGTATGCGGCGGATCGTTTTGGTGCTGCAAACGTATTGAACATTTTATTTGTCGGGATTTCCTGTTGTGCGGGATTCATTAGTTTTACAAATCATGATTTTATTCTATTTAGTGGATCTTGTTTATTCATGGCCTTTTTATTAGGATTAGGAAATGGAGCCGTATTTAAACTCGTTCCAGAGGTTTCGGCTGCTAATACCGGAGCTGTGACTGGAATTGTAAGTGCGATTGGGGGTATTGGAGGATTTTTCCCACCTCTTGCATTGGGGATTATTAAAGATCTAACAGGAAGCTATAGTCTCGGGTTCATCTTATTATTATTATTTGCATTAGGGTGTTTAGTTGTAAATAAACTTTCATTTAAAAGTAATAAAAGCCGTTACATTAAATCATTAATTAGAACGAATAATAATTTTTCTAGATAAATGTGCAAAACAAAAAGAAATCGTCAATAGAACTGTTCTATTGACGATTTCTTTTTGTTTTGCATTATTATTTTAAAATCTCTCTTTCATCAAAGTCTTCTAATGACCAGCGGATATAGTCAGAAGTTTGCAGAGAAATTTCATCTGCAGCGATGGTTTGAACATCTCCATTTACAAACAATGCCCAATGAATATTTTCATTTGGAATGCTTTTATGACCTTCAATGGAAACGATTAAGCCATCTTCTAGTTCGATGTTAAATTCTCTTTTCATTACATCTAATAAGCTTTCGTTTTCGTTGAACTGTACTTCTTTCGCAACAATTAATTCATTTGTAAAAGAAACAATAGAAATCGTTGCGGTTTTATCTTCGCTGGCAGCAGTTTCATTTGCCAATACAGAGTATGAGCTCGCCTGGCTGACTAAAAATAAAACAAAAAATAATAAAAAGAATTTTGTTTTATGCATACATACAAATCCTCTCTAAATGGTTGTATGGTTATTATTTTTCAATTTGTTATTTATTATTAAAAGTTTACTCAAAATAAGAAAGCTTGGCAATTTGCCAAGCTTTCTATCTATAAAAGTTTAAATTTAAAACTCATGTGCATTTCGCCTTAACGTTCGATAAGCCATGTTTTGTACCTTCGTACTGCAAACGGTGCGAACCTCGTACTCCGGCGGCAATCATTTATCTACGAATGAATCGTCATTCGTCCTTCTCTCCGTTGAATTCCGTTGAGAAGGTTCCCCTACCATAGTTTGGGTTTCTCGCTCGTGGGGTTTACCTCGTTCCACTTCTCTCGTTTCCAAGAGAACTACGTCACTGTGGCACTTTCAAGGTATTCACACCATATCTAAAAGACGTAGGTGCTTTCCCTGCCGTTAGTTCAGCATTAGCCGAACTACCTCAGTTTATTTTTTCACTGAGCACGAACACTACGATCATCTCAGATCGTGCGAGCATGGACTTTCCTCTACATCGAAGCGATGCAGCGATTACCTGAACGTTACCTTTATATTACACAGAAAATAAATTCTGCGCAAATGTAATTAATGGTAATCATTCATTGACATAGGTAATATCAACATAAAATAGACAGCTTTTATTATATTCTTACAGCGATACTTTTATTTTAAATGCAGCATAATAAAACAAAACAAAGAGACATTATGGAGGCGATGCAATGAATAAAGCGGTGTTTTTAGATCGTGATGGTGTGATAAATGAGGTATTAAGCAAGCGGGTGAAGTTTGTCAATAAGCCAGAACAGTTTTTTCTGTTAGAAGGTGTTGGCGAAGCAGTAAAAAAACTTAATGAAGAAGGATATAAAGTGTTTGTTGTGACAAACCAGGGCGGCATTGGTTTAGGGTATATGAAAGAACAAGAGCTGCATCGGGTTCATGAAAAAATGATCAGTGATTTAGGGGAATTTGGTGCGTCTATTAATGATATTGCTTACTGTCATCATAAACCAAAAGCAGGATGCGCATGCCGCAAGCCTGAACCGAAAATGATTTTAGACTTAGCTAAAAAGTATGATATCGATTTAAGTAAAAGTTATATGATTGGTGATCGTGATCCTGATATTGAAGCAGGACAAGCGGCTGGTGTCCACTCTATATTAATTGGCAAGAGAGAGCCAAGAGCACAGTTTTCTAATTTGGCAGAGGCGGTAAATTGGATTTTACAAAAGGGAAGAATCGTGTAAAAGTGTGCAATCTGTGCATAATAACAAAAAAGATGAAAAGAGGACCTTATTATGAGAGATAACATTGTCAATACACCGCCTTTTCTAATGGGGTTAAGCACCGCTGAAGAAAATATAAAAAATACGCATGATAGCTATGATGTGTATGTCAACGAGGACTTCGTAGGGAAAAAAGTTCTCGTTACCCAAACAGAAAAAGTCGATGATATAATGGATTTTTTAAAACGGCAGGGCTTTACAAACTTGAACGCTCGTTTAGATGGGGATCACTTTGTTATTGAAACAAACGATGATCAGGGGAGCTTGAAAGAAACTTTATCAACATATTTAAAAATCCGCTAAGTAAAAGAGATAAGCTGAAAAATCAATATAAGGGGATGCAGATGAAAAGATGAATAGCATAATAGATGAGAAGATTCATTATTGGAGCACACTTCTGCACAGAGGACAATCGGATTTAGTTAGTGAATCCTTTCATGATGATATGAATGAGGATGATCGCTCTGACTTAGAGGGCCATCTTAAGCTAATTGAAACGTTTGTGAAGGATTTAAAGCATCTTCAGTCGCCTTAACGGGTATAGTGAAAATAAAGGAGGTAAGATGCTGTGATGAAGAAGAAAAAGAAATTAGAAGATGTTGTAAAAGAAGAAAATTTAACATGGGAAAATGATCGTTTAAGTGAAGAAGATCTCGATAAAATCAATGAAGCATTAAAGGAAATGAAACAAAAAAAAGAGAAATAACGGACCGTTATTTCTCTTTAAATGAACTAAAAATTAATCGTTTAAATAAGAGCAGCAGTAATCTGCAACCGTATGTACTTTTAGTTGGAATTTCTCATTCGCCGGTACATAAAAGACGCCGCTTCCATCAATTATTTTCCAATCTTCACCAGGTAATTTGTATTCTAAGTGACCTGCTAAAAATTCCATTTCTTCTTTTAAATCAGTAGAAAACTCATATTCACCAGGCATCATAATTCCTAATGTTTTACGAGATCCATCTTCTAGGATGACCGTTCTGCTTGTTACTTTACCGTCAAAGTAATGATTTGCTTTTTTAATAAGTGTCACGTTTTTTAATTGTTCCATTTTGTTCTTCCTCTCAGCTGTATATTTTTCTTCATTCTTTAATTTATCATGAAATTCTGATAAAAGAAATATTAAATATTTTCAAAAAAGTATTTGTTTTTGTTTTAAACAGTTATTATGATAAGAATATACGTTCGTAAAAAGAGTGCATAAAAAAATACTCCCTAATATCTCCTCATCGAACAACTTCACCTTTTTCATTAAGACCATTTTTCTTAGAGTCCTTTAACCCTAATAAAATTGGATAACAAATTGAAAGGAGTTTTATGATGGCTGCTATTACTGAGTTGTATCCTCGTGCTGTTGAGCATACAAAAAAGAAAATTTATGAAGACATTAATCATTATTTAGAAGATAAAGAAGAACTGCCTTCTTTTGAAGATTATTTAGCAGACCGAGGGCATTATACAGAACAATTATGGATAAATGTATGGCTTACAAAAGTAACGAATGCTGTTTCAAAACAAGAGAAAAAGCGCTATTTAAGTAAAAAGGGATATGAAGTGGATGGCATTGACAAAAAAATCATTAATAAAGTGTTTCGAAACGAAATGAGAACCTACCAGCCTTTTGATGTAACATCATGGCTTCATCAAAAAATTTCAGATCGTGAAGAAGAATGGCAAGTAAGATATCAAAATGCAAGAAGTCATTTCTTAAATCGGGAAAAAGAACAGAAAATCAAGGAAAACAGAACAAAAGTATTAACCGCTATAGAAAATGCTGTTGAAGAAATTATTGACGATCATGAAGAACTGTTTTATTTGTATGTAAGGCATTATGCAGCTCAGCAATTAGCAAATGATTTTAAAAGTAAACCTAAATATCGAAGAATTGATCCGGTTAAAATTGAAGAGATGTTAGTTGAAGAAGGCTCCTTTCATGCTTCTGATTATGATGAGGTATCTGAGTTTTTCAGCGAATTAACAGGAGCGGTTCATAAAGTAGATAGTCAGCATATCTATGCCTATGAAACGTATTATGAGGCTTATGAAAAGCTTATTGAAAATTACCTTTCTGAGCAGCTTCCAAAGTTAATTATAGAACATCTTCCTGAAGCATTTTTTCATGATTACGAAGAAACCTTTCATGAAAAATTAACGGATTTAAGCGTAGACGATCTCATTCTTTATAATCTTCAATCAGATTATTTTGAGAAAATAGAATTAGAAAACCTTTCTGATCTGCTTAACCTTTCCAACGTTCCTTTTGATGTTTCCGTTCATAAAGAAATATATGAAAAAGACTTTGCGGAAAAGATAAGAAAGAAAGAGGAAGAGCTTGCTGAATTAAAACGTAAACGAGAAGAAGAAGCGCGAATGATTGAAGATATTTTTGGCCGTGAATACAGCCCGTCTTTCGATCGTAATAAGCGTTATGTCCTTCATATCGGTGAAACGAATACAGGAAAAACGTATCATGCTTTAGAGCGAATGAAGGAAGCTCAGAGCGGTCTTTATCTTGCGCCGCTTCGCCTGTTGGCACTTGAAGTGTTTGATAAGTTAACGAGTGAAAACATTCACTGTGCGCTAAAAACGGGTGAAGAAGAGAAAAATATAGAAGGAGCGAGCCATTTTTCCTGTACAGTTGAAATGTTTCATGAAAAAGATTTTTATGATGTTATTGTAATTGATGAAGCACAGATGATAACAGATAAAGATCGCGGCTTTTCATGGTATAAAGCTATCACAAAAGCAAATGCTCATGAAGTACATATTATTGCTAGTACAAACGCGAAAAAGATGATCCTACAGCTTTTAGGAGATTCTCAAATTGAAATCAATGAATATAAGCGCGATATTCCGCTTGAAGTGGAATCAAAATTTTTCCAAATTAAGCATACGAAAAAAGCAGATGCGCTTGTTTGCTTTTCAAGAAGACGCGTTCTTGAAACCGCAGCCAAGCTTCAGAGCGATGGTCATGCAGTTAGCATGATTTATGGGAGTATGCCTCCAGAAACGCGAAAAAAGCAGATGCAGCAGTTTATGGACGGGAAAACAACTGTAATTGTCTCTACTGACGCGATTGGTATGGGATTAAACTTACCGATTCGCCGGATTGTCTTTTTAGAAACAGACAAGTTTGACGGTACGAGAAGACGCCGTTTAACATCTCAAGAAGTGAAACAAATTGCCGGACGTGCTGGTCGAAAAGGACTTTATAACGTTGGAAAAGTAGCTTTTACAAAGGATATAAGAGTAATGAAACGACTTCTCGAACAGCAGGACGAACTCGTTCAAACGTTTGCGATTGCTCCAACAAACTCTGTATTTGAACGCTTCCAAAGATATTATCGTGATCTTGGTACTTTTTTTGCATTGTGGGAAAAATTCGAAAGCCCGCCTGGAACAAAAAAAGCATCACTGTCAGAAGAACGAGAACTTTATAAAGTTATTCGCAACACGGAGATTGAGGCTCGCTTTTCAATGATGGATCTTTATGGTTTCCTACATCTGCCGTTTTCCAAAAAAGAACCTAGTCTCACAAAACAGTGGGAAGAAACGATGTGGGCGATTATAGAACGAAAAGAACTTCCTGAGCCGAAAATAAAGAAAGGAAATCTTGAAGAACTTGAACTCTCTTATAAGGCACTCGGCCTTCACCTTTTGTTTTTATACCGCTTAGAAAGACAAACAGAGGCAGCTTATTGGGAGCGTCTTCGCGACCAAATTAGTACGTCTGTTCATGAACAGTTAAAAACCGATATTAAAAACTATACGAAAAAATGCAAGCACTGCAGCAAAACACTTTCTTGGGATTATCCATATTCGATGTGTAATACCTGTCATTCGAAACGATATAAAAGGCAGTTTTATGATATCTATGAAGAAGATTGGTCTTTTTAAAAGAGTTCACAAAGTGTGAGCTCTTTTCTTATGTATCTTTTTACATAAAATTTAGGTGAAGGTTTAAAATAACCATGAATCATCAGGAAATCTAAAACACTTAAAAATTATCTTTGTAAAATATTATTATGGTATTACCCCGTATTTTTTTTCATTTTAATCCTAATTAACTATATTTATATAATAAACACAAAGGTGGTAAAGAAAATTAAAAGAAATACGATTTCACCCGTTATCTTCATTACAATTTTTCTATTCGCTTCTTTGTTTATGTATGTAAAGCCCCATGTTTTATATGCAGTTCCAAATAAACATTCATTAACCTATCAGTTAAACTCCCTCTTAACGCAGGAACCTGCGCTAGAAGGAGCATTAGCAGGCCTAAGCATTCGCTCTGCCGCTTCTGGGGAGATTCTTTATGAGCATTTAGGAAATGCCCGCTTAAAACCCGCTTCTAATTTAAAATTATTTACTGCCGCTGCTGCGCTGTCAATATTAGGTGAAGACTATTCGTTTAAAACAGAACTACTCACAGACGGTAAGGTAAGCTTTGGAATGATTCAAGGAAATCTTTATGTAAAAGGAAAAGGAGATCCTACTCTTTTAAAATCAGATCTTGATAACATGGTTAAAAAACTGAAAGAGAGCGGCATAAAAATCATTCGAGGAAACGTAATTGCAGACGATACCTGGTATGATGATGTACGCTATTCTAAGGACTTACCATGGAGTGACGAAACGACTTACTACGGTGCCCAAGTTTCTGCTTTAACGATTTCACCTAATGGAGACTATGACGCAGGGAGCGTCATAGTTGGGATAAGCCCAGGAGAGGATCTTAACAGTAAAGCAAATATATCATTAAAACCGGAGACAAATTATATAACTGTCATTAACGAAACAAAGACTGTCTCATCTGAGGAAAAAAAGAGGCTTGTGATTGAGCGCGGCCATGGCACAAATACAATAAAGATTACTGGAACTATTCCCATTAACTCAAAGAAAGTAAAGGAGTGGATTGCTGTATGGGATCCGACGGCATATGCGCTCCATTTGTTTCAACAATCCTTACAAGAACACGGCATTAAATTATTAGGTGACGCTACAAAAGGAAAGACTCCTGAAACTGCCGTACTTCTTCATACTCATGAATCAATACCATTATCAGAGCTTATTATCCCTTTTATGAAATTCAGCAACAACGGCCATGCTGAAACGTTAATAAAGGAAATGGGTAAAGTCATAAAAGGAGAAGGCAGCTGGGAACAAGGCCTAGAAGTCTTAGAAACTGAGTTAACAAAACTTGGTGTTAATACGAATACCCTTGTCCTAAGAGACGGCTCAGGAATCTCTCATGTAAACTTAGTTCCTGCAAATGAAATTTCAAAACTCTTATATACCATTCAAAAGAAAGAATGGTTTCCAACTTACTTAACCTCCTTACCGATCGCTGGTCATAGTAACAGAATCAAAGGAGGAACATTAAGACATCGAATGAAAGAAACTTCTGCACAAGAAAGAGTAAAAGCGAAAACAGGTACTTTATCTACAGTTAGCTCATTATCAGGTTATGTTAAAACGAAAAGTGGAGAAACACTTATTTTTTCAATCCTTTTAAACAATTTAGCAGTTGAGGAGAAAGGAAAAGAAATTGAAAATAAAATTGCAGAACTATTAGCTAATTTGTAACACTATCTCTCTTACTGGGTAAGCATATTTTAAGGCTAAAAATAATAGTTGTGATAAGATGTTTTTATAGTTAATTTAAAATGAGGTGTAACAATGAAAATAGAAGTATGGTCTGACTTTGTATGTCCGTTTTGTTATATCGGAAAACGCCGCTTAGAGGAAGCACTGGCGCAGTTTCCTCATCGCGATAGAGTAGATATTGTTTTTAAAAGCTTTGAATTAGATCCGAACGCAAGTAAAAATACAACTCTTTCCGTTCATGAACATTTAGCAAGTAAATACGGGACGACAGTTGAACAAGCAAAGAAAATGAGTGAAAATGTTGCTGAACAGGCAGCCTCTGTTGGCTTAGATTTCAAATTTGACACGATGATTCATACTAATACGTTTGACGCCCATCGACTTGCTAAATTCGCTGAAGAAAAAGGAAAAGACGCAGCGCTAACAGAGCGCTTATTAAAAGCCTACTTTACTGATTCTAAGCATATTGGCGATCATGAAACATTAAAAGAACTTGCGATTGAAGCTGAACTAGATGGCGAAGAAGCAGAAGGTATTTTAAAGGGTAGCGATTATGAAGAAGCGGTGCGTGCAGATGAAGCAGCAGCTCGTCAAATTGGTGTCCAAGGTGTTCCGTTCTTTGTATTAAACGGAAAGTATGCGATATCAGGCGCACAGCCAGCTGAAGTGTTTAAAAGCGCCTTACAGCAAGTATGGGAAGAAGAGAACAGAAAATCACCATTACAACCAATAGCTGAAGGGAATGCTGAAAACGCCTTTTGTACAGATGAAGGCTGTGAAGCATCAGATTCAACTAAAAAATAACAGCGAGATACATTTTCATATTTAAAAAAGCAGATCGTATACGGTCTGCTTTTTTAATTTGGTCATTACTGTTCATTAAAGTAATTATTGTCTTGTTTAAGTGTATTTTTCTAATAAAACATAAATTCATTAATAGAATAATAAAATCCGCATTATATTGATATTGTTCTTATATATTTAAAACAACGGGACTAATTGTTTACCTATTAATGAGTATAAAATGAATTGCTACTGTAAAGGAGTGAACGAAATTGCTTCATATCGTCGCCTGCATTAAACAAGTACCAGATACAAAAATCATCAAAATGAATCCAAAAACAAATACGATGGATCGATCAAGTGCACCAGCAATTTTAAATCCATATGATGCTCATGCTGTAGAAGAAGCGGTACGAATAAAGAAGAAGTATGGGGGAACGGTGTCCGTTTTAACGATGGGACCTCCACCAGCCGTTAAAGCCATTAAAAAGTGCATTGAAATTGGAGCGGACGAAGGGTATATGATTTCTGATCGCGCTTTTGCCGGTGCTGATACGTTAGCAACAAGTTACGCCCTTACTAAGGCGCTGAACAAAATCTCTAAAATCAATCCTGTTGATCTTGTTATTTGCGGAAAAATGACGATTGATGGTGATACAGGTCAGGTAGGACCAGGCATCGCGAGACGACTTGATATCCCTCCGCTTACCTCTGTAAAAAAAGTTGTTGAAATCAATAAAGAACAGGGATATATGATTGTACACCGTAAGATAGAAGATGGGTACGAGGTGATTCAGTCTACGTTACCTTGTTTACTTTCAGTTGAAAAGGATATTAATGAAATTCCATATTCTCCATTTCCGAATATGCTTAAAGCAGCGAGATATCAACCAACCATTTGGTCTGTTGATGATTTAGAAGATGTGGACCGAAAACAGCTTGGTTTAAAAGGATCACCGACAATTGTAGCAAAAGTATGGGCGCCACCAAAACCTGAAGGTGGAAAAATCCTAGAAGGAAGTTCAAAGGAACAAGTAGAACAATTACTTGTTTCTATACTTGAAAAGAAAGAACTGTTTGAGGAAGCGGGTGAATCTTAATGAGTTTTGAAGATTACAAGGGAGTTTGGGTATTTATTGAAGAGATAGAAGGGACGATTGCCCCTGTATCACTTGAATTGTTAGGTGCTGGACGAAAACTAGCTGATAAACGCGGAGTTGAACTTGCTGGTCTATTAATAGGTGACAATATGAAACACTTGGTAAATACAGTGTTTGAATATGGTGCTGATATTGCTTATGTTTATGATCAGCCCATTTTTAAACATTATCGTACGGAATCATTTATGAAGGCACTGCTTGAATGCAGCCAAAAATACAAACCAGAAATTATCTTATTTGGCGCTACATCAACAGGTAAAGATTTAGCGAGTGCCGTTGCAACTGATCTGCCTACAGGTTTAACCGCAGATACAACCGAATTGGATGTAGAAGAGGATACAGGATTATTGTTAGCCAGCCGACCGGCTTTTGGAGGAAATATAATGGCTACGATACTATGTAAAAAGTACCGCCCCCAAATGGCTACAGTACGTCCGAAAGTTATGAAAGCCCTTTCTAGACAAGTAGGAAGAACAGGTAAAGTGATAGAAGAAACGATTGAATTAAAAGAACAAGATATACGTACGAAAGTATTAGAAATTGTAAGGGAGACAAAAAAGAAAGTTCGTATTGATGAAGCGGATATTATTGTGGCTGGCGGCAAAGGATTAGGAAGTTCTAGCGGCTTTCAAATTATTCATCAATTAGCAGACACGTTAGGGGGAGCTGTAGGAGCGAGCCGGGACGTTGTGGAAGCTGGGTGGATTGAACATCATCATCAAGTCGGTCAAACTGGTGTAACAGTAACTCCAAAAATATATTTTGCTGTTGGTATTTCTGGTGCCATTCAACATTTAGTTGGCATGCGAAATTCTGATTTAATTATTGCAATTAATAAAGATCCTGATGCTCCTATTTTTCAGGCCTGTCATTATGGAATTGTTGGGGATGCGTTTGAAATCATTCCTGTATTAATTGAAGAATTTCAAAAAAATGTACGTGGAAAGGAAGACAATCATGTCCGAAAAGTTTGATTGTATTGTAGTAGGGGCAGGTCCTGCTGGCATTTCCTGTGCCTATGAACTAGCAAAAGGCGGGGCAAACGTATTGCTTCTCGAACGAGGAGAATATCCTGGATCAAAAAATGTAATGGGTGGGGTTCTATATCGAAAAATGATGGAAGACATTATTCCGGAATTTTATAAAGAAGCTCCTTTAGAGCGTCCAATTGTTGAACAAAGGTTTATGATGCTTGATAAGGAGTCTGCCCTAACATTCGGTTATAAAGGCTTAGAATGGGCGGAAGAGCCTTATAATAATTTTACTGTTTTACGCGCAAAGTTTGATCAGTGGTTTGCAGCAAAAGCAGTGGAGCAGGGTGCTTTATTAGTAAATGAAACCGTTGTCTTAGAATGTATTGTAGAGGATGGACGGGTTATTGGTGTTCGAACAGACCGCCCAAATGGTGAGATATATGCTGATGTCGTCGTTTTAGCCGATGGCGTTAACTCTCTTTTAGCTAAATCACTTGGTTTTCATAAAGAGTATAGACCAGATGAAGTAGCTCTTGCAACAATGGAAATTTTAAAACTGGATAAAAAGGTTATTGAAGACCGTTTTAACTTAGAAAAAAATCAAGGTTGTACAATTGAGCTTTTCGGAGACGCTACAAAAGGAATTCTAGGCACAGGATTTCTTTATACGAATAAAGATACGTTAAGTATTGGTGTAGGAACGTTACTTTCCGGATTAATAAAGCATAAAATAAAACCATATGAGCTGCTTGAATATGTTAAAGATCATCCAATGGTCCGGCCGTACATTCAAGGAAGTGAACCTCAAGAATATTTAGCTCATCTTATTCCTGAAGGCGGCTATAACTCAATGGGGAAGGTTGTTGGAGACGGTGTTATTGTCGTGGGAGATGCAGCACAGCTCGTAAATGCGATTCATCGCGAAGGATCAAATTTAGCAATGACTTCGGGAAGATTAGCAGCGGAAACCGTTCTTTTAGCTAAAGAAGCAAATGATTTCTCGGAAAAGATGTTAGATCATTACCGCATTCAATTAATGGACAGTTTTGTCGGTCAGGATATGAAAAAATATAAAGATACAACACATCACTTCGATAAATTCCCTCAATACTTTGATCAATATATCCCTATGATGAATCGTGCAGCAAGCCAAATGTTTACAGTAGATGGTACACCTAAAAGAGAGAAGCAAAAGAAAATATGGAAGGATATTGGTTCAGCTAAAGAGAAAGTAAAATTTGCTCGGGATGCATTTCGAGCCTGGAAGGTGATGAAATAATGAGTGAACAAAACAAAGGCCAGTCCATAGAAGAAAAACAATATCTTGTCCGTTTTAATGCTGATACGAAATCCCATCTTCATGTTATGGACCCTGAAATTTGCTTAACAAAATGTCCTGATAAAATTTGTACGATCTTCTGTCCAGCTGAAATTTATAAATGGGAAGATATTCGAATGCATGTCGGTTATGAAGGCTGCCATGAATGCGGAAGCTGTCGGATTGGTTGTCCTTATCAAAATATTCAATGGGAATATCCAAAAGGCGGTCATGGAATCGTTTTTAGGTTAGGATGATATTTGAAATATGAGGGCTAACCTACTGGATAGTCCTTATATTTAACTTATTTTTTTACATTCAAACTTGTTTCTAATATGTATATCTTTTTATTTATTTGTACATTTCTTCACATAGACGCTAAAAAAGAGAAATAAAAAGTAGTTTTTTAGTTATGTTTATCTATTTATTAATTCGCTACAGTAAAAAGCTGATCTTGGAGCGCTAATTGTTCAATTTCTTTTGTATATTTAATCGCTTCAGTTATGGAAAGAAAAAAAGCTGAAATATAGTATGGAAATTTATAATTAAAGCCTCCGTCGATATTAGCAGGAAATACGACAACGCTCCATTGAAAAGCTTTTGTTTTGGGGTTTATTTCACTGCCTTCTACTGCAATTAGCCAATGAGTAAAAGGGGGAAGTGTTTCTGCGTTTAGTGTTTTATTTAGCACTGATAAACGATCATTTTCACCGATGAGAATAAGCGGTTTTTGGTAAAACTCACTAAAGTTAGGAGCATTCCTCATAAGCATTTCTCCTTTTTATTAAAATTGGAGAACGATGAATGATTGATAAAAAGCTTTTTAAATTAAACATGAATATGTTCTGCTTATTTTAAAAGGTATCATATTATATGTATAAAAACTGAAAAAAATAATTGAAATAACCTAAAACATATAAATTAAGCTTGAAGGTTGTTAGAAAGTTTGATAGAATATAAAAAAATCAAAAGGCTATGTGTAACTGGCGAAACGCGGATAACCGCGAGGGAGCACATAGTGTCGCAGCCGTTCGCCTGGGCAGAGGTAAGGGATACTTATCCCTTGCCTCTTTCTGTTTATAAATATAAAATCTTATAAACTAATATAACTAAAAAGAGGAGAAGATAATATGAGCACAACCGTTTTAAACAAAGTAAAAACAATCAAAACCTTAAATAATATTGCGGAAAGCGGACTAAATGTCTTTAATAACGATCAATATACGATTGACAATAATAGTGAAAGTCCTGATGCGGTTCTTCTCCGCAGCTTTAATATGCACACAATGGAATTAGACGCTAATTTAAAAGCAATCGCACGTGCTGGAGCGGGTGTGAATAATATTCCAGTTGACAAATGTACAGAACAAGGAATCGTTGTTTTTAACACTCCAGGAGCTAATGCTAACGCTGTAAAAGAAATTGTTTTAACTTCATTAATGGCTGCATCTCGTAACCTGTTTTCTGGTGTGGCTTGGACAAACACACTCGACGGTGAAGGTGAACAAATTCCAAAGCTTGTAGAAGCAGGAAAGAAACAATTTGTCGGAAAAGAAATTAAAGGAAAAACGCTAGGTGTTATTGGTCTAGGTGCAATCGGTGCGCTTGTAGCAAATGATGCACTCGATTTAGACATGGATGTTATTGGATTTGACCCATTTATCTCTGTTGATACAGCTTGGAACTTATCTCGTAAAGTACAGCGCGCTATGACGATTGAAGAGCTGTTTGCTAACTCTGATTATATTACAGTACACGTTCCGTTAACAGAGGACACAAGAGGCATGTTTAATCAAGAAACATTCAGCATCATGAAAGATGACGTTTATATTTTAAACTTCTCACGTGGTGAACTAGTGAACGAAAACGATATGGAAACGTCACTTGAAACTGGAAAAGTTGGCAAATATATTACAGACTTCCCGAACGAAAAAGTGTTAAAAATGAAAAATACTGTTCCAATCCCGCACCTTGGTGCCTCTACGAAAGAATCAGAGGAAAACTGTGCGATTATGGCGGCTCGTCAAGTGAAGGATTTTCTTGAAACAGGAAACATTAAAAATTCAGTGAATTTTCCAAACGCTTCTCTTCCTTATACAGGAAATCGTCGTATGACTGTGTTCCATAAAAACGTTCCGAACATGGTTGGACAGATCACACAGGCAATTTCGAACTATAACTTAAACATTGCTGACATGGTGAATAGAAGCCGTGGGGAATATGCGTATACGATGATTGATATTGACAATGAAGTGAACGAGACAATTATTCCGGAATTAGAGACTAAACTTAAACAAATTGAAGCTATCGTTACAGCTCGTATTATTTAAATATATGCTAATAATAAGTTTTTACATGAAGGCTGCCGTTTTATTTAAACGGCAGCCTTTTTAGTTAGGATGTACCTAAATAAAAATACATATACCGAGCAAATGATATAAATACTATGGTTTAGAGTGTGGGTTATGTTGTTAAAGAAACACAACAATAACAAGACAAACCACTTTCTCTACTTTATAGAATGAAAATGAATAGGAGGGGCCAGACTATATGCCTAATGTAGAGGTATCTTGTTCAATTAGCAATTGTGCATATAATGTAGATGCTCGCCTTTGCGGAGCCGAGAAAATCATGATAGACATGGACCAGCATGCTAACTTTCACACCGAATTTTCCGGTGAATTAGGAAGAGAACATGTGGATGAAGCGAGAAAATCTGAAGAAACTTGCTGTAAAACATTTAAGCCTAAAAAGTGAAGAAAATTTATTAACTTTACAATAAAAAAATTAAATGGTTATCCTAATTGAACTGCAGCCTGAATAATGGACTCTTCTCATGTGTCCATTATTCAGGCTTTATTATATTTATAATCTACAATAATTTTATTATGTAAACTTAATTTTAATTGATGTTAAAAAGTTGAAATTAGGAACATTAGTTCTTATAATTATTATTAAGAGATGGTTTCTTAAAATTATGAATGAAAGGATGAGGATAATGGCTAGTAAACGAAAGAGTAAGTGTCTTCTAGAGAAGAAGGAAATGATAAAGTACTATCAAGAAGGATATGGCACAACTGAAATTGCTTCACTTGCTAATGTTTCTTCTAGATATGTTCGTCAAGTCTTAACACAAGCAGGTATTGAAAAGAGGCCACCAGGACATTGGAAACGAAAATATACGTTATACGTTAAATGAAGATTATTTTAAAACCTGGTCTAACAACATGGCGTATATTTTAGGCTTTTTTACAGCTGCTGGTGTGATTGTAAAAGAACTACAAACCGTTAGCTTTTCACAAAAAGAGAAAACGATTTTAGAAGAAATAAAAAAAGAATTAGGTTCTAACCAACCGCTTTATGTAAACAAGAATACGGGTGTATATATGTTGAATCTCCACAGCAAAATTATGAAAGAGGACTTGATGGAGATCCATGGCTTTACGCCAAACAAGTCACATAGTGTTGTATTTCCAAAGGTTCCGGAACGATATTTACATCATTTTGTAAGAGGTTATTTTGATGGTGATGGGAGTATATATGCACGTGGCTTTATGGTTTGTTTTGTAGGGGGCTCATATCGCTTTATGTTAGCATTTGCTTTATGTTAGCATTTAAAGAAATCCTTGAATCAAGAGAATTTAACCCGCTTCTTGTTAGTGAAAAGAATCATTATCGTATTTATATTAGTAGTAGACGTACAATAAAGCGTTTTTCTGATTGGATTTATAATAATAAATGTTTATATTTAAGGCGTAAGTTTGAAATTTTAGCAAAAGAAAAACTAGATGCTGAATTATTACAAGATAAAAATTCAAAGACGCCAACCCGACAAAGAATATTTTTAAATGAATTTAAAATTTACGGTTGTGTAAAGACATCATGTAATCACGTTGGAATAAGTTTAGAGACATATGAAAAATGGTTAAAAATGGATTTAAAGTTCAATGAAAGTATTAAAAAAATAAAAGATCAATAAAAAAGAAGAGAAGAATAAAGTAAACTTTATATTTTTATTTTTTTGATATTTAACTTACTTTTTTAAGTAGACATAATATATATTCTCGGAATCAACAAAATTAAAAGTTTATTCTGTCTCACCTAAGTAGTAAACTTCAGTTAGTGAGACAGAATAAACTTTTTTTCTTAAATTAATTAAAATGTAAATGCATTAATATTTGTGTACCAAATTTGGTAACCAATCCATAAGCTGATCAGCACAAATGAAAAAAATAAAAGGCCTTCAAGTTTTGAACCGGTTTTTATATATAATGGAAAGCGAAATCTTATTTTAAACGGATATAATAACTGGATACCTTTGGTTGTAAAAGCGTCTAACAGCAAATGACTAATGATACCGGTTATGACACCTAATTGAATCGTTTTGACACTATCGATCGTTAATAATCCGATCAACCAATAAATGACTGCTGTAAATAATATGCTGTGTGTAATCGTTCGGTGTCCAAACTGCTTGTTAATTGATTTAGATAATTTTTTTACTTTCTGACCGCTTATTGAATTTGGCTGACAAATATCCGGCAGCAGCCCGCCAAAAACAGCACTTACATAATAAATAAAAGGTTCATCAACTGCAACACCTTTTGAAGTAAAAAGATAATGTGTCACTGCTGCTGCGGTTATGCTTCCTACAATATGTGTCTTTCCTTCCATGATGCCTCATCCTTTGTTAAACTCTTTTCATTTTTTAGTTTACATAATATAATTATTGTTGCCTTATATGTAAAGAAATGAGCAGCAAATGCTACTCATTTAGTTGTGCCCTTATCGATTCTTGCCATATCTCATAAGGATTGCCGTCTTCTGCTATATCTAATACAAATGAGCCGTTGCTGTAACGGTCTGTTAATCGATAATCTCCTGTTTGAATATCGATTATTTTACCTTTATCTGTTTTAATGTATACCCGCTCATTTGCTGAAACTAACGCTACACCAGTGACGCGGTGAGGATTTTTCTTTAATTCTCTTAGCATCACAAGTCCTCGTTTAGCACGTGATGTCTTTTCGAATTCCGTTAATGCAATTCGTTTTACTGCACCCCTGTGTGTAATAACAAATAACTGATTCTTTTCAGAGTTTACGATAAAGCCGCTTACTACTTTATCATCCTCTTTTAAATTAATTCCTTTCACGCCTGCTGCACGCTGTCCTACGATATTGACTTCTTCTTCATCAAACCATAAACCATAACCAAGGTTTGTTGCAAGAAAGACCTGCTGATTTCCATCTGTACGATAAATGTTAACAACTTCATCATCGCCTTTTAGTTTTAGTGCCATTAGTGCTTTCGAATAGCGCGCTGCTTGATAATGCTTCAGTTCTGTTCGTTTAACCATCCCATTCTTTGTAATAAACAATAGATAGTCTTCTGTTTTAAAATCCTCAACAGGTACCGCTTCAATAATAGATTCATTTGAATCAATGGCAACGATATTCGCCACATGCTGACCCATGTCTTTCCAACGGATGTCCGGCAGTTCATGTACTGGTACATACAGATAACTTCCCTTATTCGTAAAGAGCAGTAAGGTATCCGTTGTATTCATATCTAACTTTTTCAATAGTCGATCGGTTTCTTTCATTCCGATATCTTCAGGACTTGATGCATTATATGATCGGATGCTTGTACGTTTAACATAGCCATCTTTTGTAACTGTTACCACGACATCCTCTGAAGGAACCATCACTTCTAGATTAATTTTAATTTCTTCAATTTCTTCTTGAATTTTGGTCCGGCGCTCATCTTCATATTTTTTCTTAATCGAAAGCAGGTCTTTTTTAATTACAGAGACCAATTTTTTTTCACTATTTAAAATGCCTTCAAGCTTTACAATTTCTTTTTGCAGTTCTTCCGCTTCTTTTTGAAGGGTTGTAATATCTGTATTGGTTAAGCGGTAAAGCTGCAGGGTAACGATTGCTTCCGCCTGCGCTTCTGTAAACGCAAACTTTTGAATTAAGTTATCTTTGGCATCACGCTTATCTTTAGAGGCGCGAATCGTTTCAATCACTTGATCTAAAATCGAAATCGCTTTAATCAAACCTTCTACAATATGAGCGCGTTCTTTTGCTCTTCGAAGGTCATATGTAGAACGTCTCGTCACAACTTCTTTTTGGTGATTTACATAAGACTCTAAAATTTGTTTTAAGCCCATTAATTTTGGTGTTTTATTATGAATGGCCACCATATTAAAGTTATACGCCACTTGTAAATCAGTATTTTTATATAAATAATTTAAAATGCCGTTCGCATCAGCGTCTTTCTTTAATTCAATGACAATTCTCATCCCATTGCGATCTGTTTCATCACGAACTTCGCTAATACCTTCTACTTTTTTATCGAGTCGAATTTCATCCATCTTCTTAACAAGATTTGCTTTGTTCACTTCAAAAGGGAGTTCGGTAATGACGATCTGTTCGCGGCCTCCTTTTACTTCTTCCACTGCCGCAAGACCTCTTAAAATCACTTTTCCTTTACCAGTTCGATAGGCTTTCTTAATGCCCTCTATCCCTTGTAAAATACCGCCTGTTGGGAAATCAGGTCCTTTAATAACGGTCATGAGCTCTTCAAGTGTACAATCAGGGTTTTCCATTTCCATAATCGCCCCGTCAATCACTTCACCTAAATGATGAGGGGGAATATCTGTTGCATAACCTGATGAAATTCCTGTAGAACCGTTTACTAATAAATTAGGATACATCGCAGGGAGTACGACAGGCTCTTCGATTGTATCATCAAAGTTTGGTGTAAACTCTACTGTATCTTTTTCAATATCACGAAGAAGTTCAGATGCGATCGATGATAATCTCGCTTCTGTATAACGCATTGCTGCAGGCGGATCACCGTCGACGCTTCCGTTATTACCGTGCATTTCAATTAACACATTGCGTACTTTCCAGTCTTGACTCATCCGCACCATTGCTTCATAAACAGACGAGTCACCATGGGGATGATAGTTTCCAATGACATTACCAACCGTTTTAGCTGATTTACGATACGGTTTATCATGAGTATTTTTATCTTGAAACATTGCATACAAAATACGACGCTGTACAGGTTTTAGACCGTCTCTTGCATCCGGAAGAGCGCGTTCTTGAATAATATATTTACTATAGCGGCCAAATCGATCGCCAATAACATCTTCTAACGGTAAATCTAAAAACTTTTCAGCAGGTACCAAATCATTCTGCCTCCTCAACAACACTAATATTTTCATTATCTAAAATGTTTGTTTCTTCATTTAATCCAAATTGAACATTTGATTCAATCCATTGTCTTCTAGGTTCTACTTTATCTCCCATAAGCACGGAGACTCGTCTTTCAACACGGGCTGCATCTTCAATTTTCACGCGGATTAATGTGCGTGTAGCAGGATCCATCGTTGTTTCCCAAAGCTGTTCAGCGTTCATTTCTCCAAGACCTTTGTAACGCTGAATCGTATAACCTTTGCCAATCTTTTTAATTGCTTCCTTTAACCCGTCTTCATCCCATGCATATTCAATTTTTTCTTTCTTTCCGGTTCCTTTACTCACTTTATATAAAGGCGGAAGCGCAATATATACTTTCCCCTTTTCAATGAGCGGTCTCATATAGCGATAAAAGAACGTTAACAACAAGACTTGAATATGAGCTCCGTCCGTATCAGCATCCGTCATAATGACAATTTTGTCATAGTTCGTATCTTCGACTGTAAAATCCGGACCAACTCCCGCTCCAATCGCATGAATAATCGTACTAATTTCTTCATTTTTAAGAATATCTTGTATTTTTGCTTTTTCGGTATTAATCACTTTTCCTCGTAATGGTAAGATCGCTTGAAATTTACGATCGCGTCCCTGCTTTGCAGAACCGCCTGCAGAATCTCCCTCAACAAGATAAAGTTCATTTCTAGCCGTATTACGAGATGTTGCAGGTGTTAACTTTCCGCTTAACACCGATTCTTTTCGTTTATTCTTTTTGCCAGTGCGGGCATCTTCACGAGCTTTTCGCGCTGCTTCACGTGCCTGTGCGGCTTTAACAGCCTTTTTAATTAACATTTCCGCTGTCGAAGGGTTTTCTTCAAGGAAATACGAAAATTGCTCTGAAACGACCGCATCAACGGCTGAGCGGGCATCGCTTGTTCCAAGTTTACTTTTTGTTTGCCCTTCAAACTGCAGTTTTTCTTCTGGAATTCGAACAGACACAATGGCAGTAAAACCTTCGCGGATATCTGTTCCTTCTAGGTTTTTATCTTTTTCTTTTAGCAAGTTTACTTTTCGAGCGTAATCGTTAATGATTCTTGTTATCGCAGATTTTGCGCCTGATTCATGTGTGCCGCCATCTTTTGTGCGCACATTGTTAACAAAAGAAAGCACATTTTCAGAAAATCCATCGTTATATTGAAATGCAATTTCTGCTTCAATGCCGTTTGCTTCTCCTTCAAACATGACAACTGGATGCAGCGTATCTTTTTCTTCGTTTAAATAATCGATAAACGCCTCAATTCCTGTTTCATAATGGAATTCTTCTTGACGGTCATGACGTTTATCAATGAGTTCAATTTTTAACCCTTTAAGAAGAAAAGCAGCTTCTCTAAGGCGCTCGCTTAACGTGTCATAATTGTAAACAGTTGCACTAAACATTTCAGAATCCGGCTTAAAATGAATCATCGTTCCCGTTTGTCTTGTTGTTCCTGTTTTCTCAAGCGTAGTTACAGGATGACCACCACGCTCAAAGCGTTGCTTATAAACAGTTCCTTCTCGTTTAATTGTAACCTCAAGCCATTCTGACAGGGCGTTTACAACAGAAGCACCAACACCGTGAAGACCTCCGCTTGTTTTATAACCGCCTCCGCCAAATTTTCCCCCAGCATGAAGAACTGTTAAAATCACTTCTGGAGTTGGCTTACCTAACCGGTGCATACCAACCGGCATACCTCGCCCTTCATCCTGAACACTAATACTGTTATCGTGATGAATGGTAACTGTTATTTTATTACCGTGACCAGCAAGTGCTTCGTCGACGGCGTTATCTACAATTTCATAGACAAGGTGATGCAAGCCGCGGCTGTCCGTACTTCCAATATACATTCCTGGTCGTTTTCTTACCGCCTCAAGGCCCTCTAAAACCTGTATTGCATCATCATTGTAATCAACTTGTTTGTTAATAGCCATTGTCTTGCCCCTTTCAACATACATGTAGCTATAATAGCGTACCACATAAGAACGTGCGTTTCTATATTTTTATTTTTCAACTAGTTTCATTTTATCTTTAATCTTATAAATCGCAAACTATTATTTGCAATATATACGATATCACATGTTTATTATCCTCTATCCTTACCTGTTATTTCTATTTCAATGCGAGAGAGAAAAAGAAAAACCACTCTTCGTTGAGTGGTTTTCGCGATTATTTTGTTAGAGCATGTTCAACTTTAATGCAGCGGTCCATAACCACTGTCACATCATGTTTTTTTAAGTAATCATAGGCTTCTTGGTTTGCAACACCAAGCTGTGCCCAAAACACATCCGCGCCAATTTCAACAGCTTCTTTTGCAATCTCTGGTAAAAACTCGCTTCTTCGAAAAACATTTACAATATCAACGTGTCCGTCAATCTCTTTTAACGAAGACACCGCTTTTACGCCAAATGCTTCCTTAATGGTAGGATTCACTGGAATGATTTCATAGCCAACCTGCTGCATCGCTTGAGAAACACTATAAGAAGTTCGCATTGGATTGTCAGACAAACCAACAACCGCAATTCGTTTTTTTGACTTTAAAATTTCGCCGATTTCCTCGCGTGTTGGATTTTCAATGGTCATTATGATCACCTCAAATAAACTTATTTTTTGTTTAGAAGTTCTTTTTGTTGTAAAAAAACTGCTGGATGATTTATCTTACGCATTTATTCCCTAAATCTTTTTATGTTAAACGATAAACATCTTTATATTTTTTTTCTAAATAATCGATTAAATAATGAGCATTTAGCGATTCGCCTGTTACATCTTTCATAATTTCAATTGGTTTTTTCATCTTTCCGTATTGATGCACATTTTTAGTTAGCCACTCTTTAATAGGTAAAAGATTTCCTTCTTCCATCAATTCATTAAAGCTGGACAGCTCTTTTTCCATTGCATGCTTTAACTGCGCCGCATAGATATATCCTAATGCATACGATGGGAAGTATCCAAAAGAACCACCAGACCAGTGAACATCCTGTAAAACACCTTCCGCATCATTCGCTGGTGCAACACCTAAGTATTCGTTCATTTTCTCATTCCAAATCTTCGGAAGATCTTTTACTTCAATTTCATCGTTAAACAAAGCTTTTTCAATTTCATAACGCACCATAATATGAAGCGCATATGTTAATTCATCTGCTTCAATTCGAATAAGAGAAGGTCCCGCTGTATTAATCGCCCGGTAAAAGTCTTCTGTTGAAACCTGGTCAAATTGACCGCTGCTGTACTTTTTCAATGTAGAATAATTTTTCTTCCAAAATGAAAGGTGTCTGCCGACAAAGTTCTCCCAAAACAGCGATTGCGACTCGTGAATGCCCATTGATGTACCATCGCAAAGCGGCGTTCCAATTAATTCATTTGAAATATTTTGTTCATAGAGAGCATGACCGCCTTCATGTATCGTTCCAAAAACAGCTGTACGAAAATCTTTTTCATCGTATTTCGTTGTCACACGAACATCTCCAGGATTTAATCCAGTCGCAAACGGATGAACCGTTTCATCTAAACGTCCCGCTTGAAAATCATAACCCATTTCTTTTAATATTTCTAAACTAAATGCTTGTTGATTTTCTTTTGGAAAATGAGCGAATAAAAACGAGGTTTCCGGTTGATCTGAAGCGTTAGCGATTGCTTGCACAAGCGGAACAATTCGCTCTCTTAACTGACCAAAAACCCGGTCAATCACTTCTACTGTAACGCCGGGCTCATACATATCCAATAAAGCATTATATTTATGCCCCTTATATCCCCAATAAGTAATAAATCGTTTATTAAAAGAGACTAATTTTTCTAAGTATGGACGGAACATCTCAAAATCAGACTGCTCTTTCGCTTCCTCCCAAACCGACTCCGCTTTTGCTGTTAAAATCACATATTCTTTATATTCTGCAGGAGGAATTTTTGTGTTTCGTTCATAGTTTTCTTTACATTCTTGAAGAGATTTTTTAGTAACAGCCGATAAATTGGATGCCCCAGATAGGTCTTCAATATAAGACTTCATTTCAGCTGAAACCGACATGTTAAACAGATCACTTGAAAGCATACCAATTACTTCTGAGCGCTGTTCCATTCCTTTTTTAGGAGCTCCTGTACGAAGATCCCAATACATTAAGCTGATTGTTTCCTCAAAACCTGCCATTTTTTTTATGTATTCTAGAAATTGCTGTTCAATTTCCTTGATGTTTTTCACTATAAAAACCCTTTCTTTATTCAAAATTACCGCATAATTATTTTAGCACACATCTTTTTTTTGTAAAAAAAGAACGTCTTTTCAATAAAAAAAGGAACGTGCAGAACCGTTCCTAATGTGAACATTAATATTTAACTGCTGAATAAAGTGATTGAATAAGTTTAGGATCTACTCCATGGGCATGGGCTACCCCATGCTGATAGGCTTGCCTCGCTTCTGACATAGAAGAAAGTATAAATTCACGATTACATGACGCAGCATGCTCTTCTGATAAAAGATGCTGTTCAGCAGAGCATAATGCTTCATAAATTTTTTCAAGCTCATGAAACCGCTGCATGACCTTTCACCTGCCTTATTTTAAACTATTTTCATAGTATATGGCAGAATGTTCTCTTTTATACATGCTATTTTTCACGAGATGATCTAAATAAGAACATTCACCTCTTTTTATAAGTCTTCTTTAATTTAGTGTAGTATTCTTTTCAAATACACATAGAAAACGTTCTCTTGCTTCATATTAACATTGAAACAATTTTGAAGGAGGAATTACACATGTCTATGTATGATAACGTTCAAGAAGAAATTGAAAATATAAAATTGGTTATTGCCAATGCGGAAAAAACATTAAGAAAGGCCCAGCTGCAGGAAGAAATTGATTTAGCTCCTTATACAGATGCACAGCAGGAACTTGAAAATTGCTATATGCAGTTAGAACAGATGATTCATAATTCAACGCCAGAACTTCGCGACCAGCTCCAGCGCGTCCAGCAGATGGTTCGAAAAACACAAAATGAAATGGTGCTGGGTTTTCATGTGACAGAACTTGACTGAAGAAATCCTTCAGTCTTTTTTTGTTTACTTAAGGTCTCCCTTGATGCGAGTTTCCCATGATATGATGAAAGAAAGATTTTACGAATGGAGATGATTGGTATGGAAAAGTGGGGAATTATAGGGATTGGAAAATTAGGAACGGCTCTTGCTGCTCAGGTACAAAGTCAGAAAATAGGTGTGTATCATCCAAACTACGAGAAAGCAGAATCGTTTACTAAAAACTATCCTCATACTTATGCATTAAGAAAAAGTGAATTAGAAAAAATCGATTATTTGATCCTCTCTCTTCCTGCTCAACAAATCTCTTTGTTTCTTAAAGAAACGAATCATCTTTTAAAAAGCACTGTTCTCATAAACATGGCCACCTCTTTAAAAACGAATGATCTTCATCTGCAATTTCCTAACTTAACAATAATCAGTATGAAATTTATTGGTCATTCAAATGCATTAAGACTGTACGGAAATGGTCTTTTTGTCACTGCTAAACAAAAAGCAGCTCATCATGTTCTTCGCTTTTTTGAAGAAATTGGCACTGTATTAGATGCTGATGAATCGCTTGTATTTGAAGTCAATAAAACAGCAACAACATATGCCGTTGAAGCAGCAGTAGAAATTGAAAAAAACCTGCAAAAACAAGGATATGAAGACGTCTTAATAACTACTGCTCTTCAATCAATGGTTCCTGAAGTGATACGGTCTTATGTACAGGGCACATTGGGGCATTTTGCTCAAAATATTGTAAAAGAAATTAAACAGAAAGATAAATTATTTTGAAAAAATTGAATTTTCAATTGATTGCAAGGGGGAAACGCTTTACAATAAGAGAAACAAATATTGTAATATAAAATTGCTATGTTGGTTTAGGAGGAGAAAGCATGAGTTATTCAAAAGTAGAGAAACCAGGTTATTTTGGAGAATTTGGTGGCAGTTTTGTGCCGCCACAGCTGCAGGAAGCACTTAATTATCTTGAGAAGCAGTATAATCTTTATAAAGATGATCCAGTGTTTAATAAAGAATTTCGTTACTATTTAAAAGAGTATATCGGTCGTGATAATCCACTTACATATGCTGAGAAGCTGACTGAAAAGCTTGGCGGCGCTAAAATTTATTTAAAACGTGAAGATTTAAATCATACAGGTTCTCATAAAATTAATAATGTAATGGGGCAAATTCTACTCGCAAAACGGATGGGCGTAAAACGAATTATTGCCGAAACCGGAGCTGGTCAGCATGGTGTCGCAACTGCTACAGGTTGTGCGATGTTCGGAATGGATTGTGTCGTGTATATGGGAGCAGAAGATGTTCGCCGACAAGCACTAAACGTATTTCGAATGGAGTTGTTAGGCGCAAAGGTTGTGTCCGTTTCTAACGGCCAAGGTCGTTTAAAAGACGCTGTGGACGCCGCGTTAACCGATTATATGGAAAGTTATGAACATACCTTTTATTTACTTGGATCTGCAGTTGGACCTCACCCTTACCCGACAATGGTGAAGCATTTTCAATCGGTGATTAGTGAAGAATCAAAAGCACAAATTCTTGAAAAAGAAGGTCGCCTTCCTGATGCTGTTATCGCTTGCGCTGGCGGAGGAAGTAATGCAATTGGAGCGTTTGCTCATTATATTGATAAACCTAGTGTTCGCTTAATCGGAGTTGAGCCTGATAAAGCCCCTACATTAACAGAAGGTGTGCCGGCAGAAATTCACGGTTTTAAAACACTCGCTTTAATTGATGAAGATGGGAATCCGAAGAAAACTTATTCGATTGCAGCGGGACTTGATTATCCAGGAATTGGACCTGAACACAGCTCTTTAAAAGTTTCTGGTCGCGCTGAATATTATTCGGTTACAAATGAAGAAGTACTTGAAGCGTTTCAAGTGTTATGTAAAGAAGAAGGGGTTATTCCTGCCTTAGAAAGTGCTCATGCTGTTGCTTACACCTTAAAGCTTGCACCAACGTTAGATAAAGAGCAACTTCTCATTGTAAATGTATCGGGGCGCGGGGATAAAGATGTGCAGGAAGTATTTGAATTATTAAAGCAGAAAAAATCCTAAAGGGTCAATCCCTTTAGGATTTTTTCTTTTTATTTATTAAAAGTTTAATACAAATACTTTATCACGCGTCATTGATTCAATACTTCTGCGCACTCCCTGCACGCCTAAGCCGGAATTTTTCACACCAATAAAAGGAAAATGATCAGGGCCGCGCTCTGTTTTAGCATTTAACTGCACAGAGCCTACTTCAAGTTCAGCACCAAGTTTCATTGCTTTTTCTACATTTTTTGTAAAGATACTTGCCTGCAGTCCGTATTCAGAAGCATTTGCAAGTTCAACTGCTTCTGTCTCATTTTTCACACGAATAATTGGAAGTACTGGACCAAACGGCTCTTCCCAAGCAAGATCCATATCAGCTGTCACATGGTCAAGCAGTGTTGGATAAATAAGGTTTTCTTCACGTTTATTTCCGGTAACTAAAGATGCTCCTTTTGAAAGCGCATCATCAATTAAGCTTTGAACAAAATCAGCAGATTGTTCATCAATTAATGCTGTAATATCTGCATCTTCTTCAGGTGTACCAATAGATAGGGCTTCAATTTGTTCTTTGATTTTTAATGTTAACGCATCAGCCACTTCTTCTTGTACTAAAACACGTTTAATCGCCGTGCAGCGCTGACCAGAATAAGAAAACGCTCCTCCAACAATATTTTTAGCTGTTAAATCAAGGTCTGCATCTTCTAGTACAATTGCAGGATCTTTACCTCCGAGTTCAAGTACAAGCGGAATCATTTTTGCTTTCTCGGCAATCGCTTGTCCTGTTGCAGTTCCACCAGTAAAAGAAATCATATTTACTTTAGGGTGCGTTACTAAGAAATCACCAATTTCAGAACCTTTTCCTGTTACAGCTTGTACAACACCTTTTGGAAGATTTGTATTTAATAATGCTTTAATCATTAATAATCCGCTTAATGATCCTTGTGTTGCAGGTTTGAAAACAACAGCATTACCAGTGATTAATGCAGGAGCAACTTTTGAAGCAGCTAAGTTTACCGGATAGTTGAATGGTGAGATCGCAAGAACGACACCAAGTGGTTCTCTACCAATCATTGCAATTTTATCAGTTGTACCGCCTGGAAATGCATCGCCTTTCATCATGTCACCATGAAGACGAACTCCTTCTTCAGCTGTGTAACGAATTAAGTCAGCTGTACGATCCACTTCTTTTTGTGCAGAAGAAATGCCTTTTCCAACTTCTTTTGAAATCGTTACTGCTAATTCTTCTTTATTTTTTAAAAGTTCATCCGCCCAGGCGTGAAGAACCTGAGCACGCTTGTACACTTCTACTTTTGCCCATGTTTTTTGCTGAAGAGAAGCCTCATTCATCGCTGCCTCTACTTCTTTTTTTGTCATAAGTGGGATACTTCCTAGAAGCTCATTACCAGTAACTGAATAAATTTCTTTTTTGTTTTTTGCTAATACCGTTGTACTTTGCAAACTTGACACCTTCTTTTCTGTAGTATTTTCCTGTTCATTCATCGCTGTTAGTTTTCAGATTATTCATGTGATTCTAAATTTATTATGGAAGAAAATATAATAGATGTTCAAATGTAATGAAAACGGAAACATTTTCCATTTAAACGCTATCATCTCTGACTATCTTTAAAATACATCGAATTTCTTAACTTTAATACCGAATTTTGTTTATAGTCTGAAAATTTATATAATTATGTCGATTAATGTTGAATAATTAAAAATTAAAAGAGCATACTAGGAGAGACTCTAAAAAGGTGGGGATAAGATGTCTGAACCATATAATGATATTAAACAAGTAGAAATGACAGTAAAAACAGCACAAAAAATGGTCGGTTATGCGACAATGAGTATGGATCCTGATCAATTAAAAGATGCTACAAACGCTTTAAATCAAGCAAAAACACAGTATCAAGAAGCACTTGCAAATCAAACAGGTGTGGATCAACAACTTTTTCAGCAGTCAGCAGAAATATTAAGAGAATGTGAAACACAGTTATCAGGAGCAAAAAACGAATAAAAAAATGCTGTCGATTTTTGACAGCATTTTTTTTATGGGAATTTTATTTATTTTATTTATATGGTCCGTTTAGTTCAATGATACTTGAAATTTCATTTCCCTCTAAAGCTTGTGAACCTAATTTATCAGCTTCACTATTTTGGTTTCGTGGAAGCAGAGTAAAATTCGCACGGAGGCGCAGTTTTTTCATTGTTTGTTCAATTCGATCAATCCATCGATTTAGATTTTCTTCATAACAAGGCCATTCTTCACTCAATTGATTAATGACAACTTGAGAATCTCCTCTAATTTGAATGGAAAATTCCTGCGTTTGAAGTGCTTCAATTTCTTGGAGTGCCATCCATAAGGCCGCATATTCCGCTTCGTTATTAGAGTCCATATCAGAAATTTTTTCGTTTTTTCTAATCCGAAAGAATTTATTGTTTTGTGTATAGTAAATAACAATTCCAAGGCCTGCTTCATTCGTTTGGCGGTTATAATTACCATCAAAATAAACGACAATGTGATGAGGTGCTTCAAGCGCTTCGTTTAAATAGCGATCAAGCTCTTTCTTTGACCATTCTTTTCCCAATTCATCAATTAATTCAAGCTGTTGAACTCGTCCTGTTTTTTCAATATCTTGTATGAGTGTTAATAGATCTTTTGCGTCTATTAAATCTGAAGTAAATGTCAGTACATCATTGATTCGAGTTGGTTTATAATGCCATTTCAGATAGAACTTCATGTAAAAACCTCTCTTTTTGCTATTTGTTAACTAACTGCTTTCCGCACTTTTTTAATTCTTGTCCAACTGAGCATGTTTGAATACAAAAGCGCTGTGCATAATTTTTTCCATATGTTTTTCGTAAATGATCTCGTACAAAGCAATCACTGCAGTATGTGTCTAATATTTGACTGATTTCCATCATTACGTCTTGACGTTCCATTATTTCATTCAACTCCTACTTAACTTTCCCGTTGTTTCTTAGTATTTGTAAACACAAGTTATTTTACTAAAACAGCTCGTGAGTAATCACAGAATCCCCTTTAGCCGATATTCTACATTCCTGCTAAAAATCCTTTATGTTTCTTTGTTTTAAAATAGTATTTATATAAAAATATATGGAGGATAACTTAGTGAGAGAACTACTTTTGTCTTTTAAGTTATTTCTCTTGGTTGATAGGATAGGGTTTGATACAATCATATAAACATTACTTACCATACCATGAGATTATAAAAAGGGGAAAAATTATGATTGAAGTCTATGTGGACGGAGCAAGCGCGGGAAATCCAGGTCCCTCAGGTGCTGGAATCTTTATTAAATTATCAAATGGAGAAGTGGAACGTTATTCAATACCGCTTGGGATTATGACCAATCACGAGGCGGAATATCATGCGTTTATTAAAGCGCTAAAAATTTGTGTAGAAAAAGACTATTTATCTGCTTCTTTTCGAACAGATTCTCAGTTAATTGACCGCGCTGTGGAAAAGCGTTATGTAAAAAAAACAGTCTATAATGATCTTCTCCAACAAGCCCTAGAACTGATGGATCAATTTGAATTGTTTTTTATGAAATGGATTCCAAGCAGTCAAAATAAAACAGCAGATGAATTAGCACGAAAAGCAGTCCAGTTAAATTAAAAGAAGAGGCAGATTGTGAGCAGCCTCTTCTTTTTTATTGATTAATTTTTAACAGCGTGTGTTACACATTTGTCGTATAACCCTTTTTCTTTTAAAACCGCTATTAACGTTTCGCCCATCACTGCTGGCGTATCCGCTACTTGAATGCCGCATGCGTTCATGGTTTTAATTTTTTCAGCGGCCGTTCCTTTGCCTCCGGAAATAATCGCGCCGGCATGCCCCATCCGTTTTCCAGGAGGAGCTGTTTGACCGCCGATAAAGCCGACAACAGGTTTTGTCATATTTGCTTTCACCCACTCAGCCGCTTCTTCTTCCGCTGTCCCGCCGATTTCTCCAATCATAATCACCGCATACGTGTCGTCATCTTCATTAAACGCTTTTAGGACATCAATAAAGTTCGTCCCGTTTACAGGGTCACCGCCGATTCCAACCGCTGTTGATTGACCAATTCCTGCTTCAGAAAGCTGATGAACGGCTTCATATGTTAATGTACCAGAGCGGGATACAACACCAACATGACCTTTTTTATGAATATAACCCGGCATGATGCCAATTTTACATTCTTCAGGCGTAATTACACCCGGACAGTTTGGTCCAACAAGACGTGTTTTCTTTCCTTCCATATAGCGCTTCACGTTCACCATATCAAGGACTGGAATGCCTTCTGTAATACAAATCGCCAAATCAAGCTCGGCATCGACTGCTTCCATAATCGCATCCGCCGCAAATGCAGGTGGTACATATATAACAGAGGCATTGGCACCCGTTTCTTTCACTGCATCTTCTACTGTATCAAATACAGGTACGCCTTCCACTTCTGTTCCGCCTTTACCAGGTGTCACACCACCAACGATTTTTGTTCCATACTCCAGCATCTGCTGTGTATGAAATAATCCAACTGATCCTGTAATTCCTTGTACAATCACTTTTGTTTTACTATTAATAAATACGCTCATTTTTCCCTCGCCTTTCTATTATACTAATGCTACGATTTTTTCTGCGCCGTCTGCCATTGATTCCGCTGCTGTAATATTTAAGCCTGATTCTTTTAGAATTTTCTTACCTAAATCAACATTTGTTCCTTCTAAACGAACGACAAGAGGAATCTCAAGACCAACCTGCTTTGTCGCCTCGACAACACCTTGAGCAATCACATCACACTTCATAATACCGCCGAAAATGTTGACATAAATGCCTTTTACATTTTCATCGGATAAAATAATTTTGAATGCTTCCGTTACTTTTTCAGCTGTCGCACCGCCCCCAACGTCAAGGAAGTTTGCCGGATCGCCGCCGTAATGTTTAATAATATCCATTGTGGCCATCGCAAGACCTGCCCCGTTTACCATGCAGCCGATGTTGCCATCTAAGGCGATGTAGCTTAAATCATATTTGGAGGCTTCAATTT
>NZ_QOCW01000011.1 GCF_003318295.1 Bacillus taeanensis | reverse complement strand
GGTAGCTATGTGTGGAAGGGATAAGTGCTGAAAGCATCTAAGCATGAAGCCCCCCTCAAGATGAGATTTCCCATAGCGTCAAGCTAGTAAGATCCCTCAAAGATGATGAGGTTGATAGGTCTGGGGTGGAAGCATGGCAACATGTGGAGCTGACAGATACTAATCGATCGAGGGCTTAACCTAAATCAAAAGCAGAATAAGCCCGCTTAGACCGATAGGATATTTAATCGCTCACCAAGAAGTCGCTTTTTGACTTCGTAGGGAGAGAGAAAATAGCCGTACGGTTTGGCTTATGAAGCTGGATGTCATTGGAAAGTCGTTGTTATCTAGTTTTGAGAGAATAAATCTCAAATGACGTTCAACTAAGAACATCACGTCCTGTGATAACGTTGAACTAACTGACATCATGTCAGCCTCATGTCTGGTGGCGATAGCGAAGAGGTCACACCCGTTCCCATGCCGAACACGGAAGTTAAGCTCTTCAGCGCCGATGGTAGTTGGGGGCTCTCCCCCTGTGAGAGTAGGACGCTGCCAGGCAAACATATTCCACAGTAGCTCAGTGGTAGAGCAATCGGCTGTTAACCGATCGGTCGTAGGTTCGAGTCCTACCTGTGGAGCCATGGAGAAGTACCCAAGCGGCTGAAGGGGCTCCCCTGGAAAGGGAGTAGGTCGTGCAAGCGGCGCGAGGGTTCAAATCCCTCCTTCTCCGCCATTGAACGTTTTTATGTAGTATGGCCCGTTGGTCAAGCGGTTAAGACACCGCCCTTTCACGGCGGTAACACGGGTTCGAATCCCGTACGGGTCACCATTTGGAGGATTAGCTCAGCTGGGAGAGCACCTGCCTTACAAGCAGGGGGTCGGCGGTTCGATCCCGTCATCCTCCACCATATTATATTTTGATATTATCGCGGGGTGGAGCAGTCTGGTAGCTCGTCGGGCTCATAACCCGAAGGTCGTAGGTTCAAATCCTGCCCCCGCAACCAAAAATCAAATGTATTACGTTGAATAATCTTTATTGTTCATTTGAAGTAGTAGTGCAAATGATGTACAAAAATTATTCACACTAAATAGGTTGAATAATTTTAATTTTTAATTTTATCTTGGTCCCGTGGTGTAGCGGTTAACATGCCTGCCTGTCACGCAGGAGATCGCCGGTTCGATCCCGGTCGGGACCGCCATTATATAGAAGTGTGGCTCGATAGCTCAGTCGGTAGAGCAGAGGACTGAAAATCCTCGTGTCGGCGGTTCGATTCCGTCTCGAGCCACCATTTTTATTTGTCAATTATGAGTGCTGCCGGCCTAGCTCAATTGGTAGAGCAACTGACTTGTAATCAGTAGGTTGGGGGTTCAAGTCCTCTGGCCGGCACCATCTATCCTTACACGATTTACTATTGATTTTTATGATAACGTATACTAAAATATAATTATTCTTTTGGAGGGGTAGCGAAGTGGCTAAACGCGGCGGACTGTAAATCCGCTCCCTCAGGGTTCGGCGGTTCGAATCCGTCCCCCTCCACCATTTTATATAGGGGCATAGTTTAACGGTAGAACAGAGGTCTCCAAAACCTCCAGTGTGGGTTCGATTCCTACTGCCCCTGCCAATCAATTATGACAATTATTATGGCGATTGTGGCGAAGTGGTTAACGCATCGGATTGTGGTTCCGACATTCGTGGGTTCGATTCCCATCAGTCGCCCCATCTTTATTTGAATAGTTGGGCTATAGCCAAGCGGTAAGGCAACGGTTTTTGGTTCCGTCATGCGTTGGTTCGAATCCAGCTAGCCCAGCCATTTATTTGCGGAAGTAGTTCAGTGGTAGAACACCACCTTGCCAAGGTGGGGGTCGCGGGTTCGAATCCCGTCTTCCGCTCCAGAAGTTGGCGGCATAGCCAAGTGGTAAGGCAGAGGTCTGCAAAACCTTTATCACCGGTTCAAATCCGGTTGCCGCCTCCAATAATTTTATATTTCCTGTGCCGGAGTGGCGGAATTGGTAGACGCACAGGACTTAAAATCCTGCGGAGGGTTGCCTCCGTGCCGGTTCGAGTCCGGCCTCCGGTATCACTTTCCCCCTTAGTTACTTTATAGTATCAAGGGGGAATTTCAGCAATTGAAAAAAGCACCTCTTTAATAAGCGGTGCTTTTTTATATAATATTATGCCGGTGTGGCGGAATTGGCAGACGCGCACGACTCAAAATCGTGTTCCTTCTGGAGTGTCGGTTCGACCCCGACCACCGGTATCTTTAAAACAAATCAATTTTATTTTAAAACGTTTAAAACACTCACATATGTTGATAATCAACATGTGTGAGTGTTTTTTGTTTTTGGGAAACTGGCCATAGATTTGTCAACACAGCAATAATTAGATATTTTAAATGAATTTTTTATTTTACTAGATTCATTTTCACTAAGTTTTCACCAAACTTTATTAAACTACAAACATCAAGAACGAAAGGAGGTAAGAATACGATGAATACAAAAGTGAAAAAAGGTATTTTCTGGGGAGGAATCATTGCCTCCATGATTCTAGTTATTAGTGTATTTCATAATCTATTTGGAGGTTTAACTGCCCTTGCTGCTCATCCACATGGACCAAGAGGTATGAGTCCACACGGTGGTTTTGGAAATCAACATATAATGGGCTATCATCATGGTGGTTTTTCTTGGCTTTGGTTCCTATTCTTCTTAATCTTAGCGATCGTTGTTTTAGTTCTAGTTGTAAAATGGTTAAGAAAGAAGTCAAAGGTATCATCGATGCAGCAGTTTATTGATACATCTTTAATGAGTTCATATAGACCTTTTACGAACGAACGTGAAAGTATTTTAGATCAATGGGAAAAAAATTTAAATAAAAAGGAGAATGGTTAAAATGGGTATCTTTAAGAGATTAAAAACAATTACAAAAGCTGATATAAACGGTTATCTTGACGGCCTTGAAAATCCAGTCGCAATGTTAAACGAATATTCGAGAGAAATGGAACAGGAAATTATAAAAGCACAAAGAGCTTTATCACGTCAAATGTTTGTTGAGAACAAACAAGCAGCTCTTATTTTAGAAACAAAAGCATTAGTGGAAAAAAGAACTCGACAAGCTAAACTTGCAATTGAACAAGATGAGGAATCAATTGCTAAATTAGCTGTACAAGAAAAGCTTTCTCATGAAAAGCAGTTAAGTCTTTATGAACAGCAATATGAAGCCATTAAAGAGCAGACTGAAGTTTTAAAAGAAAAATTAAATGAATTTCAGCAAACGTACAGTGAACTGCAGCATAAGAAAATACTCTTAGCTTCTCGTGCAAATGTTGCTCAGTCTATTCAACAAATACAAAAAGTCTCTGGTTCCTTACAAGCTGACAATATTTTAAGGGGAGTGGCTCGTACTGAGGACAGAATTCTATTGATGGAAGCTGAGGTACAAGCAGGCAATCAGTTTTCAAATCCTTTAGTGAGATATGAAGCAATGTATGCAAACGAGGAAGAGTTAAATAAGGAATTAGAAAAACTAAAGAATGAAAAAGAGTCTGTAGTATAAGAAAGATATTGATGAGCTAGGAGGAAGCACCGTTACATCACTTAGGTGCTTCTTTTTCTTTATTAAAAAGGAAAGGAGAATACATGTGACTTATTTATTACCTATTATTGTTTATTTGGCTGCAGCATTCGTTGTCACGAGAATTCCTTATATAAGGACGTATATTTCTCTTTGTCATACACTGCTTCATGAAGTGTTTCGAGTCTTAATAAGTAGAGGAAAACGAAAGAAAATCAAACTATTAAAAAATGAATTTGATCTTGAGACTGCTGAGCATATAACCTTGAGACATCATTTTATTAACTATATTAGCTATACGGCAGTAATACTAGTAATAATCGGCTTCTGTTATTTAGTTTCTACTGCAAACTATAAGTTAATTCTTTATCTTCTTATCTTACTAATTGCTGTTTCAATTGTGCTGTGGATTCGTCACTTTCTTGAAATTATATGGGCTCTGTCTTTTGCAGTTCTATTAGGTTTACCTCTCTATTCAGGAAATGGCATGATGATTAGTCAGACAGCTATTTTTTTAACATTTTATTTGCTGTTGAAGTCTATCTTAACCGCTCTTCAAGTTTGCAGGCAAAGTTTCTTTGATCGAAAAGGAAAGGGAATTATAGGAAAAGTAAAATGGATTCCATCAATGATGTTAGGATTAGCCCTGCTAGTTCAATCCCTCTATGCCGGCTTTTTTATTGTTAGTAATTTCGTCTTTCACATACACATTGGTTTACCTTGGGCAGAATTAGAGTTTGTAAAACTTCCATCGGTGTAATTCATTTATTAATATTTTCCCTTTTATTAATCTAACCACTGCAGAAATTGCTGCAGTGGTTAGATTTTTATAACGATACAACTTTTCTAGAAGTATTAAAAAAGGTAATATTAATAACAGAAACAATGAGGGCAGTTAAAAAAGAGGTGGTTAACTTGAATATTCTCTTAGCAGAAGATGACTTACAGCTTGGTGAATTAATTGGTTTTATGTTAAAGAAAAAGGGCGGCTGTAAGGTTGATTGGGTGATGGAGGGAGAAGATGCCTACGATTATGCTAAAGCTTCCCACTATGAGGTCTTAATATTGGATTGGATGATGCCTAATGGAGATGGAATCTCGGTTTGTCGAAAACTTAGAAGTGAGGGCTACGCTGGAGCAATTTTAATGTTAACCGCTAAAGATGCTGTAGAAGATCGCATTAACGGGTTGGATGCTGGAGCAGATGATTACCTTATTAAGTCGTTTGAAATTGATGAGCTTCTTGCCCGATTACGTGCGCTTACACGCCGCAACTATGCTCCGATATTGGAAGATCAGATTTCTATTCAGGGCTTGGCCATTAACCGTACGAGCCAAACGGTTTCTCAAGAGAAAGAAGAAATTCAGTTCAGTCCTCGTGAGTTTCAGCTGCTGGATTTGTTGGTTCAAAATAAAGGGCAAGTTCTGCCTAGAGAGGTAATTTTAGACCGAATTTGGGGCTTTGATGCTGAAGTATCGACTAAAACAATTGATGCGACGATTAAATTAATTCGAAAAAAGTTGGGTCGATTCGGAAAACAAGATTTGCTTCAAAGTATAAGAGGAGTTGGCTATAAAGTTGAAAGCTAAAAATTTCTCCTTCACTTCTTTATTTCGTAAAAGAGACATCTTTGAAAGCACCCAGTTTCGCTTAACACTCTTATACAGCGGCTTACTTATGCTTTTTTTAGTCCTTTTTATTGCCGTTGTTTATCTCATCTTATATGTGACTATTTTTAAGGACCAAGAACGCGAACTAACATCTACTGTTAGCCAGGAAGCGAGAAGTATTGAAGAGTACTTAAAATTTCAGAATCATCAAGGTGGATTAGAGTTTTTTAATCAAGAATCCGTTGTAAAGGATGTGGATCAATTTTTCTATTACGTTGTGAATCGATCAGGAGAATTAGTAATAGGAGATGAGATCATTCCAGAGCTTCGTACGAACATTTTAAATGTCATTTCGAGGTGGAATCATAGCGAAGATGAAATTCTTCAGGAAACCTTTCATCTGAACTTTTCTGAAAACAGGTCGCATGATAAAGGGAAACGAGAAGAATTCCGTCCGATGCAAAAAACAGATACTGTCCGGTTAATCATTGATGGTGAACCAATTTTTTATAACGGTGAAATGATTGGTACGCTTTATATTGGGAAGGAAATTTCGTTCGCTTATCAAGTTTTTAAGTGGCTGCTCATTATTTTAGCAGGCTTAGCGATTCTTTTTATGGTAGTGGCGCTTATTATTAGTAACTATATGTCCAAAAAAGCAATGGTTCCGATTACACGTGCTTTTTCAAGACAGCGGGAATTTGTCGCAGATGCTTCTCATGAATTACGTACTCCGTTAAGCGTTATGCTTTCGTCGATTAATGCGATGGAAATGACGCTGGATTTTAAAAAAGAAGATTACTCTCATAAGCTTCTTGTCAATATGAAAAATGAAGTAAAACGTATGACGAACTTAGTTGGAGATTTATTAACGTTGGCT
The DNA here is from genome assembly GCF_003318295.1 of Bacillus taeanensis. GTDB lineage: Bacteria > Bacillota > Bacilli > Bacillales > UBA6769 > Maribacillus > Maribacillus taeanensis. The sequence goes on along the minus strand of NZ_QOCW01000011.1, from coordinate 123,290 downwards.
CGGTCAGATTCGGGGACAATTGAATACGTAAAAGAAAGATTTGATTTTCGTTCAATTGCAGAGGAAGCGGTTGAATCCGTGCGAACGATGGCTGAATCGAAGCAAATCAAGCTTCAATTCGATGCACCAAAATCACTTATTATCAATGGGGATTCGCAGCGGCTAACTCAGCTGCTTTATATTTTATTAGATAACGCGATTAAATACACCCCAAATGGCGGAGAGACGAAACTTTCCCTTTCTGTTAAAGGAAAAGAGTTACTTATGATGATGAAAGATACCGGAATAGGAATCAAACCCGAAGATCATGGGCGCATCTTTGGACGGTTTTACCGCGTTGATAAAGCAAGGACACGGCAAGCAGGAGGATATGGGCTAGGACTTGCGATTGCGAAGTGGATTGTCGAAAGTCATCAAGGAAGTATTCAAGTATCGAGTGAACTAGGAAAGGGAAGTACATTTTTTATTAGAATTCCTATTAAAGAACAATAAAATGTTTTTATTTGAGGAGAAGCAAAAAAGAAAGTCGCTTTCCTGTCAGTTAGATGGGAAAGCGACTTTCGAACTACTATTTATAGATTCATTAATTTCGGATAAGGTAATCAAATGCGCCTAAAGCTGCTGTAGCGCCTGATCCCATCGAAATAATAATTTGCTTGTATGCACTATCCGTACAATCGCCTGCAGCAAACACTCCAGGGACGTTTGTAGCACCATGCTTATCAACAATGATTTCACCGAAGCGGGTACGTTCAATTGTTTCACCTAACCAATCAGTATTAGGGACAAGTCCAATCTGAACAAATACACCTTCCAGTTCAACATGATGTTCTGCTCCTGTTTCACGATCAATGTAAGACATGCCGTTTACTTTGTCGGTACCGGTAATTTCTTTTGTTTGAACATTCTTTAGTACAGTGACGTTAGGAAGGCTGTGAAGGCGTTCCTGAAGAACAGCATCAGCTTTTAACTCCGGATTGAACTCAAGAACTGTTACATGTTTCACAATACCGGCGAGATCAATTGCAGCTTCTACACCAGAATTACCGCCGCCAATAACGGCTACACGTTTTCCTTCAAACAATGGACCGTCACAGTGAGGGCAATATGCGACACCTTTGTTCTTGAACTCTGTTTCACCCGGTACCCCAACATTGCGCCAGCGTGCACCTGTTGAAAGGATGACGGATTTACTTTTAAGAACAGCGCCGTTTTCAAGTTCAACTTCGATAAGATCTTTCTTTTCTAAACGCTTGGCACGCTGTAAGTTCATAACATCAATGCCATAATCTTTAACATGTTCTTCTAGACTTGCGACAAGCTTTGGACCTTCTGTATATTTCGTGCTGATAAAGTTTTCAATACCCATCGTATCCATTACTTGACCGCCAAAGCGTTCAGCAACAATACCTGTACGGATTCCCTTACGCGCTGCATAAATTGCTGAACTTGCCCCAGCCGGACCACCTCCAACAACAAGTACATCGAATGGCTCTTTATCAGAAAGCTCTGAAGCATCTGGACCGTTCCCCATTTTGGCGAGGATTTCTTCAAGTGTCATACGACCGCTGCCAAAAGATTCACCGTTTAAGAAAACAGTAGGTACAGCCATGATTTCTTTGCTTTCTACTTCTTCTTTAAAAGCGGCACCGTCAATCATCGTATGCGTAATGCTAGGATTAAGAATGCTCATTACATTCAGCGCCTGTACAACATCAGGACAGTTGTGGCAGCTTAAGCTGATATAAGATTCAAAGTGATATTCGCCTTGAATATTTTTAATCTGCTCAATTACTTTTTCATCAACTTTTGGAGCTCTTCCGCTTACCTGCAGCAGCGCTAACACTAATGAAGTAAACTCGTGTCCAAGAGGGATACCGGCAAACGTTACGCCAGTCTCTTCGCCGATACGATTGACACTAAAGCTTGGTGTTCTCGTTAATTGGGCTTCCTCGAAAGTAATCTTAGAGGACATGGAAGCCAGCTCTTTAATAAGAGCCAGCATGTCCTTTGATACTTTATCGGAGCCTGTACTAACTTTAAGCACAATATCGCCTTCCATTAGTTGAAGATATTGATTTAATTGTGCTTTAATATCTGCTTCTAGTACCATTTATAGCACTCCTTAAATTTTTCCTACAAGATCAAGGCTTGGCTTAAGTGTTTCGCCACCTTCTTGCCATTTAGCCGGGCAAACTTCACCTGGGTTGTTGCGAACATATTGTGCTGCTTTAATTTTGTTTACAAGCGTGCTTGCGTCACGGCCGATACCGCCAGCATTAATTTCAACAGCTTGAACAACACCGTCTGGATCGATGATAAAAGTACCGCGATCAGCTAAGCCTTCTTCTTCGTTTAGCACGTCGAAATTGCGGGAAAGTTTTTGTGAAGGGTCACCGACCATAATATATTCAATTTTACTAATAGCTTCTGAATGATCATGCCATGCTTTATGTGTAAAGTGTGTATCAGTTGAAACAGAGTATACTTCAACACCAAGTTCTTTTAGAGCTGCATATTGGTCTTGTAGATCTCCAAGTTCAGTAGGGCAAACGAATGTAAAATCTGCTGGATAAAAACAAACAACACTCCATTGACCTTTGAAATTTTCTTCAGTAACATCAATAAACTCACCGTTGTGAAATGCTTTCGCTGCGAATGGTTGTACTTCTTTTCCGATTAGAGACATAATCAATCTCCTCCTATTGGTTTTTTTGTAAGTTCTTTTCATAACCGATACAATAATTGTAGTTATTATCGGTTATTTATAATAATTATAATTCAATATTTATTATTGTATAGTCCTTCTGTTTTGTCAAGAATAATTCTCAACTTTATTAAAAATTATTTCAATACCTCTTCATAATTAATATTATTTAATTTATATTTGTGGAGTTTATGAGTAATTTTGAAGAGAGGTAGATTGGATTTAAGGAACATTTTATCAATTATAATTCATATTTCTCAATTATTATGCCTTGGCAATCTGTAATATATACAAAACTAATTTGAGAACATTTTTTTATGATGATCATTTGTCATCTACTGAACGGCATAAAAACCAGCTTGCACTTAGAAATTACTAGAGTATGTTTATGTTTAGAGAAGAATACAATGAAAATTAGTCCTTTTATACCAAATAGGCTTTTCATTGTTTATTAATATTTCAATTGTGTTAACTAAGTTATATAAGTGAAAAAACAGTGGAGCTGAAATGATCCTAGTATAAAGGGAGTGATTGTAGTGAAGAGAACTTTTAAAAAAAAGGCAGTTTCTCTTTCTGTTTCACTAGTAGCTGCTGCTGGTTTGATCATGCCGACAATTTCTTATGCTCATGAAAAAGACGATATCTTGCTTGTTAACAAAGATCATTCGTTGTCTTCAGAATTTGTCCCAAACAATCTTGCTTATCCTGATGTTCCTTTTTCAAGTGATAAAGAAAAAATGCAAGCTAAAGCTGCGAGTGCATTAGAAGAGATGTTTCAGGCAGCGGAAAATGAAGGTATTCAGCTGTATGCTGTTTCAGGGTATCGTTCTTATCATTATCAAGAAGATTTACATGCTTATTTTGTAGATCAGTATGGAAGAGAACAAGCGAACCGCGTAAGTGCAAAAGCAGGGGAAAGTGAACATCAAACTGGTTTAATAATGGATGTGTCCAGTCCTGCGGTTAATTATGAGCTTATTAAAGAATTTGGCAATACAGCTGCAGGAGAGTGGCTTGAAAATAATGCGGCTGATTATGGTTTTATTATTCGTTATCCGCAAGGGAAAGAAAGCATTACAAATTATGATTATGAGCCTTGGCATCTTCGTTATATTGGAGAAGATCATGCCAAAGAAATTGAGGTCCAAAACATTACTTTAGAAGAATATTTGTCACAAGATTCTTCCGATAACAACAGCAGCTATTATATTGTACAGCCAGGAGATACATTTTGGGAAATTGCAAATAGTCAAGGAGTAAGTCTTGATAAGCTTTTAGAGTTAAATAGTGACATAGCACCAAAAAGATTACAAGTTGGTATGAAGGTTAATTTACCAGGCTCTAGTAATGGAACGCCAAATAATCCAGATCATAATGGAAATTTAGATAGCAATGTAAGCTATACTATAAAACCAGGAGATACATTTTGGGGAATAGCATCTCAATACAGCGGGGTGACTGTTGAGGAATTGGAAAATGCAAACTCTTCTATAGATCCTTATGATTTAAGAGTTGGTACTGAAATTGTTGTTCCAACTAAAACGAGTAACGATAATGGTAGTCAGGAAGAATTAGGAACAGCATCTGGAAATGTATGGATTCATCTTACACCTGATTTTAAGAGTTCAAGCAGAATAGGACTCTTATATGAGGGAGAGGAAGTCAAAATTATTGGAGAAGCAAACAATATGTATAAAATTAAGGATGGATATGTTTCTAAATACTATATCACTAAATAACAATGGCAATATAGCTATCATTATTTAGTTGCATGTTTGAAAAGATTTTTTAATTAATTTGTTCATAAGTAAAAAAAGAAAAACATATAATAAACAACAGAAAAGAGCTTGTAATAAGGAGGAATTTTAAAAATATTCGTATTTTCTATTGCTTCTTCCCTAGTTATATGGTATTTTAATAGCAACAGTTTTTTGTTGAACTGTGTCGAAAAAATGTGAACCAACGCAGTGTTTCGTTTTAAAAACGAAGCATTGCGTTTTTTATTGGATAACATTAACAAATGATTTTATAGTCGGTACTGCCTCCATGAAGCTGTACAAACATATTAGCGATGGCTGCTACTAATTTTTCAGCTTTGGAGTTTTCCATAGAAGGCTGTAAATAAACAATATGGAGAGCATTTTCTGTGCTTTCCGTTACCATTGTTCGCCTGGAATCTACAATAGGACTTCCGAATGCTCCTTTGTCGTCACTCGTAATTAGTTTATTTTTCATATTTACAGTTCGCCCGTTTAATCCTTCATACTGATCCTCTTCTGTTCCAATTTTTAAGTGAAGATTTCCTTTTAATTGGTTTAAATCATAAATTCCAAGAGGAAGTTGATATTGTAACGAGAAAAAGTTAGTTAAGTCTACAGCTGAATGGATAAAAGGCAATTTATTTCCCTTTTGAATACGTCTTAATAAAGCTTCTGATGAGAGGCGATATTTTGCAGGGTCTGTCCCAAGCTGTTTAAAGATTTTTCGCCATTCGCTTATTGAATTAGAGTCGCTTATATTTTTTTCAGATAGTTCCATAATGAGGTGTTCTTGAAATAAGTTAAGACGGCCGCGAAGCATTTTAGGCGATGAATCAATTATGATATTGTGATAGGAAATAACTCCAATTTTAAAAGTAGGAAATTGTTTTTTTATTGTTTCCGAAATCGTTAAGTGAGTCATGGATTTTCCTCATTTCATTATTAAAATAATAGAAGTTTAAACAGTAAAGAATAGCTGTTTTAACGTATAAAGTTTAAAATCTTCTAACCATATGTTACTGGAAAGTACATCTTTATTGCAATTGATTGACCTATTCAACAGGAAAGGTGGCATTTTTAATGAATGTGGACAAGCTCAAAGAGGAAATCATTGCATATAGTAAAACAATTGGAATTGATAAAATAGGATTTGCGACTGCAGAGCCTTTCATCGAACTAAAAGAACGTTTAAAAAGGCAGCAGCAATTAAATTATCAATCTGGGTTTGAACATTCAAATATTGAGGAAAGAACTCATCCAGAACTGCTTATGCCGGGTGCAAAATCCTTTATCGCCATTGCGGTAGCTTACCCTTCTAAAATAAAGAACCCACCCAAAAATGAAAAGGAAAATCGTCGCGGTATTTTTGCCAGAGCATCTTGGGGTCGAGATTATCATGATGTATTGCGCGATCGTTTAAACAAGCTTGCGAGTTTTATTATTGAACGTGTACCACGTGCAGACATACAATCAATGGTTGATACAGGTGCACTTTCTGATCGTGCTGTAGCGGAACGTGCAGGAATAGGATTTAGCGGTAAGAATTGCGCTATTATTACACCAGAGTTTGGATCATACGTTTATTTAGGAGAGATGGTTACAAATATTCCCTTTTCACCTGATCAACCAATTGAAGATTCCTGCGGTTCGTGTAATCTTTGCATTGAAGCCTGTCCTACAGGAGCTCTTGTGCAGGGAGGGCAATTAGATTCAAACAAATGTCTTTCATTTTTAACACAAACAAAAGATTTTTTATCTCTTGAATATCGAGATAAAATCGGCAATAGATTATATGGAATGGATACCTGTCAAATTGTGTGTCCTAGAAATAAAGGAATTGATTTTCATCTGCATCATGAGCTTGAACCAGACCCTGAGATTGCAATGCCTAAGCTCAAGCCTTTGTTAAAGATGAGCAACCGTGAATTTAAAGAAAAATTTGGTCATATCTCTGGTTCTTGGCGGGGAAAAAAGCCGATTCAAAGAAATGCTATTTTAGCATTAGCCCATTTTAAAGATAAAACAGCTGTAGGTGATTTAATTCAATTAATGAAAGAAGACCCTCGTCCTGTGATCAGAGGAACAGCCGCATGGGCACTAGGAAAAATAGGAGACGAACGGGCTCTAAAGTCGCTTAAAGAGGCGAAAGAGAAAGAAAAAGATGAAAAAGTCTTGATAGAAATCGATACAGGGCTTAAAATGCTAAATAATCAGCCTATATCATAATGGTCATTTTAGTAGTTGTCTATTAAGATGAAAAGAAAGGTCTAGTAAAGAAGGGATATTTATGAGTCATAAACCAATTGTTTGTTATGGAGAAATGGAAAGCCCACTTGGACCTTTAACGGTTGTTTCAACAAATGAAGGAATTTGTAAACTACAATTTGGTTCAGTTGAAGAAACTCTTCCAAGCATTAAAGCGTGGGCAAAAAAGCACTTCTTAAAAATTGAAGTAGGCAATGATGAGACAATTTTACAAGATGTTTATTCCCAACTGAATGAATATTTTATTGGAGAAAGGGAGCAATTTGATATCCCTATTGATTTATACGGTACTCCATTTCAGCAAAAGGTTTGGAACAGCTTACGTTCAATTGAATACGCAGAAACAAACAGTTATAAGGAAGTTGCCCAAGCAATCGGCGCTCCAAAAGCTGTTCGTGCAATAGGAAGTGCGAATAACAAAAATCCAGTCCCAATTATTATTCCATGTCACCGTGTGATTGGGAGTAATGGTGCATTAGTCGGTTATGGGGGCGGGTTAAGTAAAAAAGAATACTTATTACAATTAGAAAAAAATAACGCTGCTCGATTAACTTCATAATTGAAGCATTTTTGATTAAAAGAGGACCCTTTAAAGGGGTTCTCTTTTTTTGTTTCGTTCATAAAGTGAAACAACATGTTTTTTCATCCTAAAATGTTTGCTTTCTTTGAAAGATAAATGTATAAGAAAAGGGGAAATCAAATGAAGTGGTTGGAGGGATTAAAGGAATATTGGAAATATCGAAATGAAGCGATTGTGCATATGCTTGATTCTTCCTTATTTGACGCTTCAGAGTATGAAGCGATTGATCGTAAGAAACAAACACTTAAAGAACGTAAAGCGGAAATTGTTCATACAGTTACACAAGGTTATTTAATAAGTAATCATACGTATGACTCCTATCAACAAGTAAACTATTTACTGCATCAGCAATATTTTGTGAAACAGGCAGATGACTTTTATATAGAAGAAGCTGTAGAAGAAAGAGAAGCATTCTTTATTCATGGAAAACTTCAAGAAGATTACATGATTGGAAATGAAGGAAATGCACTGTCTGAACCAAAACAAGATCGCATAAAGGATGGCTATCAATCGTTAAAGGGAGTTTCTTACAATCGATTAGCTGCAGTGCAGTATGCAGAACAGTGGTGGAACAGCTATAATCCAAAATTTCGCCATTTTGAAGTGGATTGCACAAATTTTGTTTCCCAATGCTTATATGCAGGTGGTCTTCCGATGACCGGTTCTCCAAACCGGAGTAAAGGGTGGTGGTATCAAAACAAGCAGTGGAGCTTTAGTTGGGCAGTTGCTCATTCGCTAAGGTGGCATTTAAGCGGATCTTCAGCAGGATTAAGAGGAAAAGAAGTGACCTCTGCTGAAGATCTACGCGTTGGTGATGTTATTTGTTATGATTTTGATGGGGATGGCAGATGGCAGCATACAACGTTTGTTGTTGCAAAAGATAAGAATCAAATGCCCTTAGTGAATGCTCATACAACCAACAGCAGAATGCGCTATTGGAAATATGAAGATTCTACGGCTTGGACTCCAAATATTCAATATAAGTTTTTTCATATTGTAGATGATCATTCATAACTCGCTTGAAATAATAGATAATGATATAATAAATGGCGTTATTTATGAAAAAAGAGAAGAACAATAATATGAGGTGAAAAATATGGGCTTACATATCGTAATGTATCAACCTGAAATTCCAGCGAATACAGGTAATATCGCCCGTACATGTGCAGCAACAAATGTTGTTTTACATTTAATCCATCCCCTGGGTTTTTCAACAGATGATAAGATGCTGAAGCGAGCAGGATTAGATTACTGGGAACATGTCGATATCCGCCATTATGATTCGTTAGAGATCTTTTTTAATCAAAACCCAAATGGTGAGTATTTTTATTTAACAAAGCATGGGGAAAAAACGCATACGGAGTTTGATTATAGTGATCTAAACAAGGATTACTATTTTGTGTTTGGGCGAGAAACAAGCGGGCTGCCTGCTGAGTTAATTAAAGAGAATAAAAACCATTGTCTTCGTTTGCCGATGACTAATGTGGTTCGTTCATTAAACCTTTCTAATACCGCTTCAATTATGGTATATGAAGCATTAAGACAGCAGGGATACCCTGGTCTAAATTAAAAGCTCCAAATAAAAATGACCTTCTCCTAATAGGAGAAGGTCATTTTTATTTGGAGCTTTTATTTATTAGAACCTGGACGTTCGTTATAACCTGCTGTAAAGATAGCAGTTAAAAAGGCGAGCATTACGCCTAAAATTACGACAAAGCTCATCTTAAGCCCTCCTTATAGGAATAGTTTGTCCTCACATATATTTTATTATAGACGAAGATAATCGATATGTGAACGTTTTACTGAAAAGTGATCTGAGATTGTTACACCTATTATTTGGTTTTTTTTTGCATATTGAAGTAACATAGTAACAAAGAAAATTTTTGTGCATAAGGAGAGATAAACATGTATGTCGTTATGAATGAGCTTCATGTGCCAAAACAAGCGAAAGAAGAGATGAAAAAACGTTTTGGCAAAAGCGCTGAAAACATGAAAAATGTTCCGGGCTGTGTAGAATTTCTTTTTTTAGATAATGAAAGCGAAGATGGAAAACAAATCGTTTTTACAAAATGGGAGTCTAAAGAAGCTTATCAAGCTTGGGTTGAAAGTGATTCGTTTAAAAAAGCTCACCAAGAAAAACGGGAATCACGAGAAAAATCACCTGCAAGCGGTAATGAATTAAATGCATATGAAGTCGTCTATCACACATAAGAATTTTAATAATGGGGCTGTCTCTATGCTTTTGAGACAAGCCTCATTATTTTTTATTTATTAGAAAAATAAAAGCAAAACAGCTGCCTTTTTTATTAATTTTGTGAAGGTAATCTTAACTGTTTTAAAAGATACCGGTATGAGAAAGGACATCCCTGCATACGATGTATTAAATCGCTAGACACCTTATGGAGGGGGTACTTATGGATATCTTAAGAAAACTGCAAGACCACCGTGAACAGGAAGAACGTCTCAAATGGGAAGGTACCTTCGGGGAATATTTAGAACTTATTAAAGAAAAACCTTATATTGCTCAATCAGCTCATTCACGCGTTTATAACATGATTAAAGATGCGGGTATTGAAACTGTACAAGGGGAGAAAAAGTATACTTTTTTTAACGACCAACTTTTTGGACTTGACGAATCAATTGAAAGGCTGGTAGAAGAATATTTTCATCCTGCTGCTAAACGTCTCGATGTACGTAAACGGATATTATTGTTAATGGGACCCGTCAGTGGTGGTAAATCAACTCTTGTAACCATGTTAAAACGAGGCCTTGAACAATACTCTAAAACTGATGCCGGTGGTGTTTATGCGATTAAAGGATGTCCGATGCATGAAGATCCGCTGCACCTTATTCCACATCATCTGCGCAAAGATTTTGAAGAGGAATATGGTATTCGCATTGAAGGAAGCTTATCGCCGTTAAATATGATGCGTCTAGAGCAAGAATACAGCGGTCGTATAGAAGATGTTATTGTCGAGAGAATCTTCTTCTCAGAAGACAAACGGACAGGTATAGGAACATTCAGCCCTTCTGACCCTAAATCTCAAGATATTGCTGACTTAACTGGAAGCATTGATTTTTCAACAATTGCTGAATATGGCTCAGAATCAGATCCGCGTGCATATCGCTTTGATGGAGAATTAAATAAGGCCAATCGTGGAATGATGGAATTTCAAGAAATGTTAAAATGTGATGAGAAGTTTTTATGGCATTTATTATCTCTCACACAAGAAGGCAACTTTAAAGCTGGCCGTTTCGCTTTAATTTCAGCAGATGAATTAATTGTAGCCCATACAAATGAATCAGAATATCGCTCCTTTATTTCAAATAAAAAGAATGAGGCGCTTCATTCTCGAATTATTGTAATGCCAATTCCTTATAATTTAAAAGTTAGTGAAGAAGAGCGTATTTATAAAAAAATGATCAGTGAAAGTGATATGACACATGTTCATATTGCCCCACATGCATTACGTGTTGCTGCCATTTTCTCTATCTTAACAAGACTAAAAGATTCCAAAAAGCAGGGCATTGATTTAGTGAAGAAAATGCGCTTATATGATGGAGAAAATGTAGAAGGGTTTAATCAAGTAGATGTGGATGAATTAAAGAAAGAGCATGCAGATGAAGGGATGAACGGCATTGATCCGCGTTATGTCATTAATCGAATTTCTTCTGCTATTATTCGAAAAGATGTGCCGTCCATTAATGCATTGGACGTATTGCGCTCCTTAAAAGATGGACTTGATCAACATCCGTCGATTTCAAAAGAAGACAAAGACCGCTATATGAACTTTATTTCTGTAGCGAGAAGAGAGTACGATGATATTGCCAAGAAAGAAGTACAAAAGGCATTTGTTTATTCGTATGAAGAATCAGCGAAAACGCTTATGGATAATTACTTAGATAATGTTGAAGCGTATTGTAATAAAGCGAAACTTTCCGATCCAATTACAGGTGAGGAAATGAGTCCAGATGAAAAACTTATGCGTTCGATTGAAGAACAAATTGGCATTTCTGAAAATGCGAAAAAAGCGTTCCGTGAAGAAATTTTAATTCGTATTTCTGCTTATGCACGAAAAGGAAAGCGATTTGATTATAATTCCCATGAGCGTCTTCGTGAAGCTATTCAGAAAAAGCTATTTGCCGATTTAAAAGATGTTGTTAAAATTACTACATCTTCTAAAACGCCTGATGAGTCTCAGTTAAAGAAAGTAAATGAAGTAATAGCGCGTCTTATTGATGAATATGGATATAATTCTGTATCAGCAAACGACCTTCTTCGCTATGTAGGCAGCTTATTAAATCGCTAACATTTTATTTCCACAAGAAAAAGCCGTATTAAACAAATGTTTAAGCGGCTTTTTCTTGTGGAAATAAGATGAAAATGATAAATTATTGATAAGCAAATCAATTTCATCCATAGTATGTATTATCTTTGATTTGGTGTGTGTATTTTTGGGCCGCATACAAATTGGATAAAGGAAGGTCTAGATATATGTCTGAGAAACAAAACGGCTTGTGGGATTGGGTTAAGGCTTTTACAGTAGCAATTGTTATTGCTTTTATTATTCGTGAATTTTTATTTACAAATTATGTTGTGCATGGCGAGTCAATGATGCCAACCATTAAAGATGGCAATCGTTTAATCATAAATAAAATTGGTTATGAGGTAACAGAGCCTGAGCGGTTTGATTTAATTGTTTTTCATGCTAATGAATCTGAAGATTATATTAAACGCGTAATCGGATTACCAGGCGATACGATCGAATATAAAGATGATGTTTTATATGTGAACGGTAAGAAGGTAGAAGAGCCTTATTTAAAACGCTATAAAAAGAATTTATTTGATGGAAGATTAACAGAAGACTTCACTCTTCAAGATAAAACGGGACTCTCTGAAGTTCCGGAAGGTTTTTTATTTGTTATGGGCGATAACCGCCGGCACAGCTATGACAGCCGACATATAGGGTTTGTAAATATAAAGCAGCAGGTAGTAGGAGAGGTAAATGTCCGTTATTGGCCGCTTGAGGAATTTCAACTGGACTTTTTTCAAAAAGATTAGAATAAATCTCGTTCGGGTATAGAAAGAATGAGGTGATTTTATGAGTAAAGAAGAACATAAAAAACCATGCAACAGTTCGATGGCAAGAGATCAAAAAGAGATTGAGGAACTTGGGAAAGAAATGGAACATCTAAATACGAATAAGCAAGTAAAAGAAGAAGGTCACCAACCAGATCCAGAACAACATCGTCCAAAAAGTGCACAATAAATAAATGGAGGCTGCCTTATTTTGAAGGCAGCTTTTTTCTTTGCTGTTTTAGTAACCATCTTTAGGTGTTTTTCTTATTAATGATAAATTATTTTGTGATTTGTCTGAATTAATTGGCAATTATGAGTAGAACTTGCATAGGATAAAGTAACCAAGTTATTCTCTTTATCACTTCTATATCTATTTACATGTGAGAGTTGAATAAAATTATAAAAAGGAGGGGATGAAGGTGAAGGATAAAAGTTCAAAAAATTATGTTGTTTCTCAGGAGAATTGGTCCCTCCATCGCAAAGGATACCAAGATCAACAGCGCCATATGGATAAAGTCCAAGATGCTATTCGGAATAACTTGCCAGATCTCATTAGTGAGGAAAATATTATTTTATCCAATGGTCGAGATGTCATTAAAATACCAATTCGTTCTCTAGATGAATATAAAATTCGCTATAACTATAATAAAAATAAGCATGTTGGCCAAGGCGATGGTGACAGTGAAGTTGGAGATGTTATTGCGAGAGATGGAAATGCTGATCAAAAAGGGAGTGCAGGTCCTGGGAAAGGAAAGCAAGTTGGAGATCAACCGGGAGAAGATTTCTTTGAGGCAGAAGTATCAATTGCTGAATTAGAAGAAGCGCTCTTTAAAGAATTGGAACTGCCAAACTTAAAACAAAAAGAACAAGCAGAGATTATTCGTGAAAAAATTGAATTTAATGACGTACGCAAAAAGGGACTTATGGGTAATATTGATAAAAAACGCACTATTTTATCAGCAATTAGAAGAAATGCCCGTATTGAACGAAAGGCTTCAATTACACCAATTTTCAATGAAGATTTACGCTTTAAAACTTGGAATGAAGAAGTAAAGCCTGAATCAAAAGCTGTTGTTATTGCGATGATGGATACATCAGGTTCAATGGGGAATTGGGAAAAATATATGGCAAGAAGTTTTTTCTTTTGGATGACACGTTTTTTACGTTCAAAATATGAAACGGTTGAAATTGAATTTATTGCTCATCATACAGAGGCAAAAGTTGTATCAGAGGATGACTTTTTTTCAAAAGGCGAAAGCGGTGGGACAATTTGTTCTTCAGCTTATCGAAAAGCATTAGAATTAATTCATGAAAAATATCAACCAAGTCGCTATAACATTTATCCATTCCATTTCTCTGATGGAGATAATTTAACATCTGATAATCCGCGTTGTGTAAAGCTTGTAAACGAAATTATGGAAGTGTCCAATCTTTTTGGGTATGGAGAAGTAAATGCTTATAATCGTCACTCTACGTTGATGAGTGCTTATAAAAATATAAAAGATGAAAAATTTCGCTACTATATTTTAAAAGAAAAACGAGATGTTTATCATGCGATGAAAAGCTTCTTTAAAAAAGAGGCCCATGTATAGTATGAAAAAAAACAGCTTCCTGTGCATTCAGGAAGCTGTTTTCGTTAAAATTAACAGTAAGATATTTAAGTCTGAAAGTGGGATGCCGCAATGAGAAAATTGTTCATTGTGTCTATGCTTATTCTTTTTTACAGTAGTGTTTTTCATGATTTCGCTTATTCAAAACGAAATGAAATCCAACTGCATTTTTTAGATGTTGGACAAGCAGATGCGATATTGCTTGAAACATCAACAGGAAAAACAATGTTGATTGATGCAGGAGATCAGCATCATGAACAGCAGATGATGGAATATTTACTTAAGCTTGGAATTACAAAAATTGATGTTCTTTTAGCGACCCATCCTCATCATGATCATATTGGCGGCATGGACAAAATCATTGAAACATTTTATGTGGATAAATTTTATATGACAAGTATTTCTTATCACACAAAGCATTATGAGAATTTATTAACAGCTTTAAAAAGTGAACAAATTCCTGTAAAGCGAATTGAAAGAGGCATGTCAATTTCCTTAGAACATTATCTTGATATAAAAGTGCTTGGCCCTTTTAAAAAAGAGTATGAGGATTTAAATAATCAAAGTGTAATTATTAAAATAAAACATGGAAAAAATCGCTTTTTATTAATGGGAGATGCTGGTATTGAAGCAGAAGAGGATTTAATAAAACATAAGGGTGAGCTAAAGACGGATGTCTTAAAGGTTGGCCATCATGGGGCAGACACAGCAACTTCTGATGCATTTTTAGAAAAAATAAAACCAGATTATGCAGTTATTTCAGTTGGAAGAAAAAATCGTTACGACTTTCCGGATAAATCAGTCTTAAAGCGTTTAAAAGACCATAATATTGCGGTTTATCGAACAGATCAACTTGGTACAATTATCGTTGGAAGCAATGGAAAATCGCTTTCCTTTATAACAAAAATTTCTCAGCATCATGATAATGAAGTTAACGAAAAAAGGAAAAATAATTTTTGAAAGAAAGGTCACACTAATCAAGGAAAGGAGATGAAAAACATATGCAAGAATCATTACAAAACATTATGTCAAAACAGGTAGTTTCAGTTACTCCAACTCAAACTGTTCAAGAAGCAGCCGCTCTAATGAGTGAGCATAACATTGGAGCAATTCCAGTTGTTGAAAATGGACAAATTAAAGGGATGATTACAGACCGTGACATTACGCTGCGCTCTACTGCCTCAGGGGGAAATGGTCAAACACCTGTCTCCCAATGTATGACAGATCATATCGTTTCTGCTACACCAGATATGACTGCAGATGAAGCAGCACAGCTTATGGCACAAAATCAAATTCGTCGTCTTCCGATTGTTCAAAATAACCAAGTTATTGGTATGGTTGCACTTGGTGACCTTGCAGTCCGCAACCAATATGATCAAGAAGCAGAGCAAGCATTAACAAATATTTCAAATCCTTCACATCCCCAGCAGTAATTCTAAAGGGCTCTCCATATTGGAGGGTCCTTTCCTATATTAATAAAAAGGTAAATAAAAGTGCTTTTACTTGATTGATGAAAGGAATTTATGTCATATTCAACTTAAGTAAAGAATTTGTAATGGAGCGAAGAGATCTAGATGGTTAAAGCGTTAATTTTTGATTTTGACGGTCTTATTTTAGATACTGAAACATCAGAATACCGCGCCTTACAGGAAATATTTAAAGAACATAGTGCTGAGCTTCCGCTTGTGTTTGGTGATGTAGATCATAAAATGGAATCAATGGCAGAACTTGAATTAAAAGAATTAATGACAATGCTTTATTCTTAAATGTGTAAGGCTTCATTATAAAGGGAAAAAGCTAATAAGACTATGATATGAAGGGAAAGGATTTAACAAGATGCCAAAGCTTGATGTCTCACAATTTGAGAAAAAAATTGAAATTCGTAATATTCGTTATGAAGATATTGATGAAATTTTAAATATGCAAAAAATTTGTTTTCCTGGAATGGTTCCTTGGAAAAGAGAGCATTTAGAAAGCCACCTAAGAATTTTTCCTGAAGGGCAATTTTGTGTGGAATATGATGGTGAAATCATTGGTTCATGTGCAAGTTTAATTATAAACTTTGATGAATATGATGATCAGCATACATGGGATGATATTACAGATGAAGGGTATATTACAAACCATGATCCTGACGGTTATAATTTGTATGGAATAGAGGTAATGGTTCACCCTAACTACCGGCGTATGAAAATTGGAAGAAGGCTTTATGAAGCAAGAAAAGATTTAGCGAGACGGCTTAATTTAAAAAGTATTATTATTGGCGGACGAATTCCAAATTATCATAAATATGCAGAGGAAATGACACCTAGAGAATATGTTGAAGAAGTAGCGCATCATAATATTTATGATCCAGTATTAACGTTTCAGATGATGAACGGCTTTACAATGATGAGACTTAATCCGAATTATCTTCCAGATGATAAAGCATCGCAGTCATATGCAACGCTTATGGAATGGAACAACGTTGATTATAAAGCGCAAACGAAACGCCATTTTAAAACAGCGTTTCCTGTAAGAATTTGTGTGATTCAATATATGATGAAAAATATTGATTCGTTTGAAGAGTTTGCGCAGCAAGTAGAATATTACACAAATGTTGCTTCAGATTATCGCTCAGACTTTGCAGTATTTCCAGAAATTTTTACAACGCAGTTGATGTCCTTTTTAGATGAGAAAAGCCCAAGTTTAGCTGTTCGCCGCTTAACAGAGTTTACGGAAGATTATATTCAGCTGTTTACAAAGTTAGCAGTAAAATACAATGTAAATATTATCGGTGGATCTCATTTTGTCGAAGAAGAAGATCGCATTTATAATATTGCCTACTTGTTCCGTCGTGACGGTACAATTGAAAAGCAGTATAAAATTCATGTAACACCAAATGAATACAAATGGTGGGGCATTAGTGAAGGTAATGAAGTGCGCGTCTTTGATACAGACTGTGGAAAAATTGCAATTCAAATTTGTTATGATATCGAATTTCCAGAACTTGCTCGTATTGCAACAGATCGCGGTGCAAATATTATTTTTACCCCGTTTTGCACAGACGACCGCCAAGGATACTTAAGAGTACGCTATTGTGCGCAGGCAAGAGCGGTCGAAAATCAAATTTACACAGTTATTGCGGGTACAGTAGGTAATTTATCGCAGGTGCCGAATATGGATATTCAATACGCTCAATCCGGTATTTTTACTCCGTCAGATTTCGAGTTTGCACGTGACGGTATTGTTGGAGAATGTAATGCCAATGTTGAAACCGTCGTGATTGGGGATGTGGATTTAGAAAAGTTAAGAAGACAGCGAAAATCAGGTACGGTAAGACATTTAAGAGACAGACGCCGTGATTTATATGAAATTAAATATGATATTTGATTAAAAAAGCTTACGCAAACATGATGCGTAAGCTTTTTCCTATGGGGAAAAGGTAAAAAAGGAAAAGTGTGTAATGAAATATTACACAAATATGGAAAGTAGTGGAATGCATTGGTAACATTTGAAACATGAGATAGAAAATTCAGAAAAAATAAAGGGAGATGGACGGACAAGTGAAATTAAAACCATTCCAAAAACTATTTGCGGTATTTATGGTAGTAATGTTAATTGCGGCAGCTGGATGTGCAGAACAGCAATCAGCAACAGAGACAGAGGAAAATGAAGGAAGTTCAGCAAATGATGGAGATGTCATTGAAGTAGGTATTTTACATTCATTAAGCGGAACGATGGCAATTAGTGAAGTATCCCTGCGCGATGCAGAACTATTAGCCATCGAAGAAATTAACGCCAATGGTGGGTTGTTAGGCAAACAAATTAAACCGATTATTGAAGATGGTGCATCTGATTGGCCGACATTTGCTGAGAAAGCAAAAAAACTTCTTCAGCAAGATGAAGTAGCAACAATTTTTGGAGGCTGGACTTCTGCGAGTCGTAAAGCGATGCTTCCAGTTATCGAAGAAAATAACGGTTTATTATGGTATCCAGTACAATACGAAGGAATGGAATCATCACCAAATATTTTTTACAGCGGCGCTGCGCCAAACCAGCAAATTGTTCCTGCAGTAGAGTGGCTGTTAGAAAACCGCGGTAAAAAGTTTTATTTACTAGGATCTGATTATGTATTCCCAAGAACAGCAAACGGTGCAATTAAAGTCCAGCTAGCAGCTGAAGGCGGTGAACTTGTTGGGGAAGAGTATACACCGCTTGGACATACAGACTATAATACGATCATTGCTAAAATCAAAAAAGAAAACCCTGAAGTTATTTTTAATACATTAAACGGTGACAGCAATGTGGCATTCTTTAAACAGCTAAAAGATGCGGGGATTACATCAGATGACATTACTGTTCTTTCTGTAAGTATTGCAGAGGAAGAAATTCGCGGAATTGGTGCTGATGTATTAGAAGGACATTTGGCAAGCTGGAATTATTACCAAACAACAGATACGCCTGAAAATGAAGAATTTGTAAAAAAATATAAAGAAGCATATGGAGAAGATCGTGTTACAGATGATCCGATTGAAGCAGCTTACTTCCAAGTACATTTATGGGCACAAGCAGTGGAGAAAGCAGGATCAACTGATGTAGAAAAAGTAAAAGAAGCCGCAAAAGAATTAGAATTTAATGCACCAGGCGGTCCGATCAAAATTGATGGCGACAACCAGCATGTGTATAAAACCGTGCGCATTGGAGAAATTCAAAGTGACGGTCAGTTTACAGAGCTTTGGAACTCAGGTGAGCCTGTAAAACCAGATCCATATTTAAAAGGTTATGAGTGGGCAAGCGGCTTAAGTCAATAAAGATAAAGGCGGAAAGAGGGGCTCGTAAAACGATCTGCCTCTTTCTCTTTCTTATATAAGGTAACGAGTTGGGAAGGGAGAAACACGATGGAAAGTACGCTTTTAACGTTATTTAACGGAGCGAGTTTAGGCTCTATTTTGCTGTTAATTGCTTTAGGATTGGCGATTACATTTGGGTTAATGAATGTTATTAACATGGCGCATGGGGAGTTTATTATGATTGGTGCTTATGTTACCTACATTATGCAAACAATCTTTATAAAAAATGTTTCCGAGCAATATTTTGATCTTTATTTTTTAATTGCCATTCCAGCAGCTTTTATTATTACAGCGGCAATCGGCATGCTTTTAGAAGTTTCACTAATTCAATTTTTATATAAGCGTCCGCTTGACAGTTTGCTTGCAACATGGGGTGTTGGACTAATGCTGCAGCAGCTCGCACGAACGATTTTTGGAGCGCCAAACGTGGGTGTTACAAGCCCGAGCTTTTTAAAGGGCGGTCTTGAGGCTGCAGGTCTTGTATTACCATACACACGTATTTTTATTATTTTTCTTGTTGTACTTTGTTTAGGAGCTGTTTATTTATATTTTTATCAAACATCAAACGGTAGAAGAATTCGAGCGGTTATGCAGAATAGACAAATGGCTGAATGTTTAGGTGTTCAAACGCGAAAGGTCGATCTAATGACATTTGCGATCGGTTCTGGTTTCGCAGGTATTGCCGGCTGTGCGTTAACATTACTTGGTCCGATTGGTCCTTCTATTGGAACTTATTATATTATTGATGCATTTATGGTCGTTGTAGTTGGCGGAGTCGGTATGCTTGCGGGCACGGTTGCTGGTGCGTTTGGGATTGGCTTTTTTAATACATTATTTGAATATTGGACGACTGCAACGCTTGGTAAAGTACTTATCTTCCTTCTTATCATTACCTTTTTACAATGGAAGCCATCAGGCCTTGTTGGCACGAAATCAAGGGCATTAGACTAAATTTTTAGGGGCGTCGTGTTATGCAAAGAGGTTTAACTTATAAATTGTTAAATAAAAAATGGTTTTTATTGGCATTATTGATTTTATTATGTCTTGCTCCGCTGTTTTTATCAGATTTCCGTTTAAATTTACTTGGTAAATTTTTAGCGTTTGCAATTCTTGTTATCGGATTAGATTTATTATGGGGCTATACAGGGGTTTTAAGTTTAGGTCATGGTATTTTTTTCGGCTTTGGAGCTTACGCGATGGCGATGTACTTAAAGCTTGAATCAGGAGGAGGAAGTCTGCCGGATTTTATGCAGTGGAGCGGTGTAACAGAACTTCCTCTTCTTTGGATCCCGTTTCAAAATCCGGTGTTTGCTGTTTTACTCGGGATTGCCATTCCTGCTGTACTTGCCCTTGCATTAGGATATTTAACTTTTCGAAATCGGATCAATGGTGTTTACTTTACAATTTTATCGCAGGCGCTCGTTGTAGTTGTCGTAACCCTTTTTGTCGGACAGCAGAGCATTACGGGTGGAACAAATGGAGTAACCGGCTTTACTACTATTTTTGGTTTTTCGTTGTTTTCTCCCGGTACGCAGATGATGATCTATTATGTGACGTTATTTATCTTAATCGCGGCATTTTTAGCGGTGACTAAACTTGTGAGCGGCAGATTAGGAAAAGTGTTAGTTGGAATTCGTGATGGAGAAAACCGTCTTCGTTTTTTAGGATATAATCCTTCTGTTTATAAAACATTTGTTTATGCGATCTCCGCAGGATTAGCAGGGATTGCTGGTATGCTTTTTGTTTTGCAGGTAGGAATTATTTCACCGACAATGATGGGAATTATTCCTTCAATTGAAATGGTGCTTTGGGTAGCGCTTGGCGGCCGCGGTACTCTAATTGGTCCAATCATCGGAGCGGTCCTTGTCAATGCGGCGAAAACAGGTTTTAGTGAAACGTATCCAGATATATGGCTTTATTTCTTAGGTTTAACATTTGTAATTGTTGTTGTTTTCTTACCGAATGGATTAATGGGACTGTTTAAAAATTTAATGGGAAGGTGGTCATTTAAAGGTGTCAAACAGCAAACTGATTCTGAAGTCCGAAGACATTACGGTTGATTTTAGCGGATTTAAGGCGATTCACAATTTGACGTTTGAGCTGGGAACGTGTGAGCTTCATTTTTTAATAGGACCAAATGGTGCGGGGAAAACAACGCTTCTTGATGTTATTTGCGGCAAAACAAAAATTAGCAGCGGAAAAGTTCTTTTTAAAGGAAAAGCAAATATTTCAAAACTGCAGGAGCACGAAATTGTCCATAAAGGAATTTCGAGGAAATTTCAGGCGCCTTCAATTTTCTATAATCTTACTGTTTATGAAAATTTAATGATTGCCATGAAACAGAAAAAAACGTTATGGAGTATTATCAAAGCAGTTCTTACAAACGATCAAAAAATACGTTTAGAAGAGATGCTTTCCCTGATTAACTTAACCGATGTAAAAGATCAAAAAGCAGGTTCGCTTGCACACGGTCAAAAGCAGTGGCTTGAAATTGCCATGGTTCTTCTTCAGGAGCCGGAGCTTATTTTATTAGACGAACCAATTGCCGGCATGTCAAAAGCGGAACGAACGAAAACAGGGGAACTTATCCAAAAAATTGCTGAAGAACGAACAGTCCTCATTGTCGAGCACGATATGGACTTTGTACGGGAATATGCTGAAAAGGTAACGGTTATGCATGAAGGACAACTGCTCTGTCAAGGAACGATGGAAGAAGTTCAAAGCAATTCACGAGTAAAAGAAGTGTATTTAGGAAGAGAAGGGGATCGAGATGCTAAATCTTCAACAGCTTGAAGTAGGATATGGAGAAAGTATGGTGCTGCGTGACGTCAATTTAACAGTGAAAAGCAATCAAGTCGTTTGTTTAATGGGGCGTAATGGGGTAGGCAAAACAACATTGTTAAAAGCTATTATCGGCATTTTAAGCCCAAAAAGCGGGAGCATTCATTTTCAAGAAAACGACATTTTGAAGCAGCGTCCTTCTGGGCGTGCACTAAATGGAATAAGCTATGTGCCGCAGGGGCGCGAAATTTTTCCGAAGTTAACAGTTTATGAAAATTTATTAATCGGTTTAGAAGCAAATAAAAAGAAACAGAGCATTTCAGAAGAAGTGTATGAATATTTCCCGATTTTAAAAAGCTTTGCTAAAAGGAATGGCGGTGATTTGAGCGGTGGACAGCAGCAGCAGTTAGCAATTGCCCGTGCCCTTGTGGCAGATCCGTCTTTCTTATTATTAGATGAGCCGACAGAAGGCATACAGCCAAACATTGTTGAGGATATTCAAAATGTTATTCGTAAAATTAAAGAGAATTCCAATACATCTATGCTTCTTGTCGAACAAAATTTAGATTTTGCCAAAAGTGTAGCTGATTACATTTATGTCATGGATCACGGTCAAATCGTTTATGAAAGTGATGTGGAGAGTGTAGTAGATGAAGAAGTGTATAAGTATTTAAGTGTTTAGAGATAAAAAATGATCCACGCCGTCCGGCTTGGATCATTTTTGAATTATGAAGCAAACACTTGTGTAAAAATAAGTGCTACAGCACCGATTGAAGTTGCGTCATCACCTAGTTCTGAAATCATCACTTCAGTTTGTTTTGCAGATTTTGTTAATGCTCTTGTTTCAATCGTTCGTTTAACGGTTTTTAAAATAAATTGATTTGCTTTGGAAACACCACCGCCGATTACAATGCGTTTTGGATTAACGGTATGAATTAAATTAGTAAGACCAATCCCGAGATAACGTGCTGTTTCGTGTAAGATGTCAATGCTGAGTTGATCTCCCTTTAAAGCAGCGTTATAGATTAGCGCACCGTCAATTTTCTCTAAATTGTTTTCGGTAAGTTCTGTTAGCAGACTTTCTTTACCGATCGCAAGTTCTTTTATCGCCCGTTCTGCTAAAGCGGGACCAGAAGCAAGTGTTTGCAAACAGCCGTAATTCCCACAGCTGCATTTTAATCCGTCAATATCAATTGTCATATGCCCGATTTCACCGCTAATATCATTTTCCCCGTATAACAGCTTACCGTCTATTACAATGCCAGCTCCAATTCCGCTCCCGACATTTACGGCTACCATATGATCAATTTCTTTGCCTATACCAAACCAATACTCGCCAAGTGCCATTGCACGGGCATCGTTTTCAACTTTTACAAGAATATTAAATTCATTTTCTAAGTATTCTTTAATTGGAATATCCCGCAGCTGTAGGTTCGGAGCAAAGAGCGAGAGACCGTTTTTGACGTCAACCATTCCGTGCATGGCAACTCCAATTCCGAGCAGCTTACTTTCATCTAAATTTTTTTTCATGTTGTAAATGACTTCTTTTAATAGTTCAAGCAGCTTTTCATTTGTAGCAGGAAAGGGGATTTTTACTTTATAACGCTGAAGTATATTAGCGTTTAAATCTGCTAACACTGCTTTTACGTGTTTTGGCCCAACATCTAAGCCGATAATGAAAAAATTCTTTGCATTAATGACTAACATTGTTGGTTTACGGCCGCCTTTTGAAACCCCTAAATTACTTTCAATTACCATTTCGGTTTCTAACAATTCACGTACTAAGTTGCTAACCGTCGGAGGAGTTAGTTTCGTTACCTTTGCAACATCTGCTCTTGAAATGGGTCCTTTTTCACGAATAGTATTTAAGATCAGAGAAAGGTTCAATGATTTCATTAATTGAAAACTTCCGGTCATATATTTTTGTTTCATTTATATTCCTCCAATTGTTTGTAAAGCTAATAAATAAATTTAATTTATTATAACATTATACCGGAAATGAAAACGGTTTTATATGATTCATAAAAATAATAAGATAATGAATAATAGTTGACATCGTTTTCAATTCTTGGTGTAATAGATTTACAAGTTAATATTAACAGTGTGACGGAGAATAGGAGATCCACACAAAAGCACCTAATATAGCGAAATAGGGGGGTTTTGTGTGGATTTTTTTGCACTTTAAGAAATTTAAATTTTTTAAACGGTTAAAGTATAAGAAAAACTAAGGCTTTCGCTAAAAGGGCTTGGCGGCAAGCCAAGTTTTTCTAAGCTGTTAAATAAGGGGGAGTTAAAATGACAAAAAAATATATTTTAGCGATTGATCAAGGGACAACAAGTTCAAGAGCGATTTTATTTAATAAGCAAGGTGAAGTTATAGCTTCTGCACAACAGGAGTTTACGCAGCATTTTCCTAAGCCAGGCTGGGTAGAGCATGGCCCACAGGAAATTTGGAGCAGCGTGCTTTCGGTTATTGCTCAGGTACTTTCCTCAAAGGGTGAACTTTCCCCAAAGGATATTGCTGCTATTGGAATTACAAATCAGCGTGAAACAGCTGTTGTATGGGATAAACATACAGGAAAACCTGTATATAATGCTATTGTATGGCAATCACGACAAACAGCTGACATTTGCGAGGAGTTAAAAGAGCAGGGGTATAGTGAACTTGTTCGCAATAAAACGGGACTTTTAATTGATGCTTATTTTTCAGGTACAAAAGTAAAATGGATTTTAGATCATGTGGAAGGAGCTCGTGAAAAAGCTGAAAATGGTGATTTGTTATTTGGAACAATCGATACATGGTTGATTTGGAAGCTTTCAGGTGGAAAGTCTCATGTGACTGATTATACGAATGCGTCACGAACATTACTGTATAATATTCATGAGTTAAAATGGGAT
Source organism: Bacillus taeanensis (assembly GCF_003318295.1). Lineage (GTDB taxonomy): Bacteria > Bacillota > Bacilli > Bacillales > UBA6769 > Maribacillus > Maribacillus taeanensis. The sequence continues at coordinate 98,777 of NZ_QOCW01000011.1, read as the reverse complement.
GAAGAGCTGCTGGCGATGCTTGACATACCGGCATCAATGCTTCCAGAAGTACGACCTTCTTCAGAAATATATGGATATACCATTGATTATCATTTCTTTGGTGAAAGTGTGCCGATTTCAGGTGTCGCGGGAGATCAACAGGCAGCCTTATTCGGGCAGGCTTGTTTTGAAAAGGGAATGGCTAAAAATACGTACGGTACGGGCTGCTTTATGTTAATGAATACTGGTGAGCAAGCAGTAAAGTCTGAGCATGGTCTTTTAACAACAATTGCTTGGGGAGTAGACGGTAAAGTAGAATATGCATTAGAAGGAAGTATTTTTGTAGCAGGTTCAGCAATTCAATGGCTCCGCGACGGTCTTCGAATGCTTAAGGATGCAAAAGATAGCGAACAATATGCACTGCGCGTAGAATCAACTGAAGGTGTTTATATGGTTCCTGCTTTCGTTGGATTAGGAACGCCGTATTGGGATAGTGAAGTACGTGGTGCGGTATTTGGTTTAACACGTGGCACAACGAAGGAGCATTTTATTCGCGCAACACTAGAAGCTCTTTCTTATCAAACGAAAGATGTCCTTGATGCTATGATTGCCGACTCTAACATTGATTTAAAAACACTTCGTGTGGATGGAGGTGCCGTCAAAAATAATTTCCTCGTTCAATTCCAAAGCGATCTTCTGGGCGTACCGGTCGAACGTCCTGTAATCAATGAAACAACAGCATTAGGTGCCGCTTATTTAGCAGGTCTGGCAGTTGGCTTTTGGAAGAACAAAGAAGAAATTGCTTCCCAATGGAAAGTCGAGGCCGCTTTCGAAGCGAATATGGATGAAGAAAAACGCGAAAAACTGTACAGCGGATGGCAAAAAGCTGTACAGGCTGCCATTGCTTTTAAATAAAATGATTTTATTTTTAGAAAAACTATGTTATAATTAAATTAAGTTAATAACTGGTCGGAGAATAGGAGAGGACCATAACACACATAGCTAGCAGTATAGCGTTTGTGTTGTTATGGTCCTCTTTTTGTTTTCCAATTATAAGAAGGAGTGTAAAATGATGGCGAAACCATTTTCAGGATTACAACGTTCTGTAACGATAAATAATATGGCATCAGAAGATTTAGACTTACTTGTCATTGGCGGGGGAATTACAGGCGCTGGTATTTTACTTGATGCCGCTGTGCGCGGTATGAATGCAGGCTTAATTGAAATGCAGGATTTTGCGGCTGGAACGTCAAGTCGTTCAACGAAATTAGTACACGGTGGTTTGCGTTATTTAAAGCAGCTTGAAGTAAAGTTAGTTGCTGAAGTTGGAAAAGAACGGGCGATTGTTTATGAAAATGCCCCCCATGTGACAACACCTGAGTGGATGATGCTTCCGCTTATTCAAGGCGGTACGTTTGGTAAGTTTTCAACGAGTCTTGGTTTATATGTATATGATGTTCTTGCTGGTGTGAAAAGACATGAGCGCCGTCAAATGTTAGGGCGTACTGAAACACTTAAACGAGAACCATTATTAAGAAAAGATGGTTTAAAATCAAGCGGTTATTACGTAGAGTATCGTACAGATGATGCACGTTTAACTCTTGAAATTATTAAAGAAGCAGTAGCACGAGGTGCAAAGGCAGTCAACTACGTAAAAGCGGAAGAACTTCTTTACGAAAATGGGAAACTTGTTGGAGTAAGGGCTGTTGATCAGCTAACAGGGGAATCACGTGACATTCGCGCTAAGAAAATCGTAAATGCTGCTGGTCCTTGGGTTGATGAGATTCGTGAAAAAGATCAATCTAAAAAAGGCAAACATCTCCGTCTGACAAAAGGCGTACACTTAGTCATTGACCAAAGTCGTTTCCCTTTGAAAAATGCTGTCTACTTTGATACACCAAACGGTGATAAACGGATGGTGTTTGCAATTCCACGCGACGGAAAAACGTATGTTGGAACAACGGATACAAATTATACGAAAAACCCGGTTCATCCAAGAATGACAGTTGAAGATCGTGACTATATTTTAAGTGCGGTTAATTATATGTTCCCGGAAGTGAATCTTAAACCTGAAGATGTAGAATCAAGTTGGGCAGGGCTTCGTCCATTAATTCATGAAGAAGGAAAAGATCCGTCAGAAATTTCTCGTAAAGATGAAATTTTCCTTTCTGATTCAGGACTCATTACAATTGCTGGTGGTAAATTGACGGGATATCGTAAAATGGCGGAACGTACTGTTGACCTTGCAGCAGCACAGTTAAAAGATGAAGGGAAAGGTAGCTATTCAGGCTGTTCAACAGAAAAAATTAAGCTTTCAGGTGGCGATGTTGGTGGTTCTGCTAAGTTTGAAAGTTTCTTTAAAGAAAAAGTGCGTGAAGGGATAACGCTTGGTTTAGCGCAAGAGGAAGCACAAAAGCTTGTTCAGCGCTATGGTTCGAATAGTAGCCGCGTGTATGAAATAATTCGTACTGTAGGCGAAGAGGCTAAATTTCATAACTTATCTTTAGAAGTGTTTGTTTCATTAGTGTACGGAATCGAGGAAGAAATGGTGGCAGCACCAATCGATTTCTTTAACCGTCGTACAAGCGCATTATACTTTGATATTAACTGGGTTCGTAAATGGAAAGACCCTGTTATTGACTATATGGCACAGCGTTTTAACTGGAAAGAAGAAGAGAAGAGTGCACATATGGAAAAGCTTAACCAATACGTTCACGATGCTTCAACAGCTATACCAACAGAATAAATGGAAATGCCAGCATTCAATTGAATGCTGGCATTAAATTGTTTAAAGTAAATACTAGAAGGAATTTTAAAACTTATCACGAAAACAAATTAAGCAGAAAAAATACATATCAGATATTGGGAGGAAGTTATGAGCTGGAAAACAACATATGAAAAATGGGCTAATGCAGAAAATCTTGACCTTGAAATGAAAGAAATTCTAGAGAAAATAAAAAATGACGATCAAGCATTAGAAGAATGCTTTTATAAAGATCTTGAATTTGGAACAGGCGGTATGCGCGGGGAGATTGGTGCAGGAACAAACCGTATGAATGTGTATACGATTCGAAAAGCATCAGAAGGATTAGCGCGTTATATTGAAGAACAGGGTGAAGAGGCGAAAGTACGCGGTGTTGTAATTGCCTATGATTCTCGTCATAAATCACCTGAATTTGCGATGGAAGCAGCAAAAACACTTGGGGCACATGGAATTCAAACATATGTATTTGATGAACTGCGCCCAACACCTGAATTATCGTTTGCAGTTCGTTATTTAAATGCTTATGGCGGAATTGTTATTACAGCAAGCCATAATCCACCTGAATATAACGGTTTTAAAGTATATGGTCCAGATGGTGGACAAGTTCCGCCAAAGCCAGCTGCAGAAATTATTGCAAAAGTAAATGAAGTTGAAAATGAACTTGAAATTGAAGTTGCGAATGAGGAAGAGTTAAAACAATCAGGTCTTCTTCAAATGATTGGTGAAAAAGTGGATCAAGCTTATATTCGTCAATTAGAAACTATTTCAGTTAATCCAGACATTATTAAAGAAATGGCTAATGATTTGAAAATTGTTTTTACACCACTTCATGGAACAGCAAATAAACCTGTTCGTGAAGGATTAAAAGCATTAGGCTTCAATAATGTCACGGTTGTAAAAGAACAAGAACTTCCAGATCCTAATTTCTCTACGGTTAAATCACCAAACCCTGAAGAACATGCTGCATTTGAATTAGCCATTCGTGAAGGGAAAAAAATTGATGCTGATCTTCTTATTGCAACAGATCCGGATGCAGACCGTGTTGGTGTAGCTGTAAAAAATCCTGAAGGTGAATATGTTGTATTAACAGGAAATCAAACTGGGGCTTTAATGCTTCACTATCTTCTTTCAGAAAAGAAAGCAAAAGGCACTCTTCCTGAAAATGGTGTAGTCCTTAAAACAATCGTAACATCTGAAATTGGGCGTGCAGTTGCTGAAAGCTATAACCTTACAACAGTGGATACGTTAACAGGTTTTAAATTTATTGGTGAGAAAATTAAAGAATATGAAGAAAGCGGCAAACACTCTTTCTTATTCGGTTATGAAGAAAGTTACGGTTACTTAATTGGTGATTTTGCACGTGATAAAGATGCAGTTCAAGCTTGCTTAATGGCAGCAGAAATAGGAGCATATTATAAGGCTAAAGGAAAAACATTGTATGAAGCATTAATCGATGTATTTGCTGAATACGGTTATTATCAAGAAGGTCTTGAATCTTTAACACTAAAAGGCAAACAAGGTGCAGAACAAATTGTATCTATTATGGCAAACTTCCGAGATAATCCTCCTCAAGAAATTGCAGGTTATAAGGTTGCTGTCATTGAAGATTATAACCAAGGTAAACGTACTTATCTTGGTAAAGGCGAAACAGAAAATATTACCCTTCCATCCTCAAACGTATTAAAGTATAAATTAGAAAATGGTGTATGGTTCTGTCTGCGTCCATCTGGAACCGAGCCAAAAATTAAATTTTACTTCGGTGTAAACGAAAGCAGCCTTGAAAAAAGCCAAGTATTATTACAGGACATTAAACAAGATGTAATGGCAAAAGTTGATGAGCTTTTATTAAAGCTTGCATAATAAAAAAATCAGGACTGAAATTTTCAGTCCTGATTTTTTTATGGAAGTCTAGAAATCATATAAGAGCCTCTATCAGTTTTGAAATAAAAACGCAGTCCATCATAATGGTAGTCATACAGTTCATTAATGGGAATATCATAGGAAGCAGTTGGAAGAGTTGTTAAAGTATTATCTGTAACAATTTCGCCATTTCCTTGAAAATGAATCGTGAATTCTGATTGATATCCTTCACCGTCTGTTCGTTCATGATGGGAATAAGAAATATCACTTAACTGTAAAATTGTTTGATCATAATCATCGCGTTCTGTTTTGGAAATAGCGATATGATTACCGTTCCAGTAGTCCATTAGCGCTTTAAATTCTTGAAGGTTAATTTTATCCCCCATACGATCACCTCAATCATAGCATTCCAATTTTGTGTGAAATTAATCTGTATTTTCATAAGATTTCTTACTGTTATTTTAAGTAGGTTGTCTTCCATTTATCATGAATTTAAATCCTTGTCATAAAATGAGAAAAAGGGGAATCATAAGGAGGAATATTAGATGACCGATAATAATACGCTCGACCGAGCAATTGATGAAATTACAGAAATTGCGACTGGTTTTGGACTGGATTTTTACCCAATGCGCTACGAAATTTGCCCTGCTGATATTATTTATACATTTGGTGCTTATGGTATGCCGACACGTTTTTCTCATTGGAGTTTTGGAAAACAATTTCATAAAATGAAACTGCATTATGATTTAGGATTAAGTAAAATTTATGAACTTGTCATTAACTCTAACCCTTGTTATGCCTTTTTATTGGATACAAATACATTAATTCAAAATAAGTTAATTGTGGCGCATGTATTAGCTCACTGCGACTTCTTTAAAAATAATGTTCGTTTTTCAAATACACGCCGAGATATGGTGGAAAGTATGACAGCAACAGCTGAGCGAATTGCCCATTATGAAATGGTTTATGGGAAAGCCGAAGTAGAACAATTTCTTGATGCGGTGCTGTCCATTCAAGAGCATATCGACCCCTCTATTATGCGGCCAAAACTTGCATATGATTTAGAAGAAGTAGTAGAAGAACCATTGAAAAAAGAGCCAACTCCATACGATGATTTATGGAAAATTGATGCTCCAGAAGAAGAAAAAACAATGCTGCTTCCAAAAAAGAAAAAGAAATTCCCACCTCATCCAGAGAAAGACCTTTTATTATTTATTCTTCAATATAGTCGTGAACTTGAAGATTGGCAGCGCGATATTATGACAATGATGCGTGAAGAAATGCAGTATTTTTGGCCGCAGCTTGAAACAAAAATTATGAATGAAGGTTGGGCAAGTTATTGGCATGCGAGAATTTTGCGGGAAATGGACTTAACGTCCGATGAAGTGATTGAGTTTGCAACATTAAATGCAGGGGTTGTGCAGCCCTCAAGAACATCCATTAATCCCTATTACTTAGGAATAAAGGTCTTTGAAGATATCGAAGAACGATACAATAATCCTACTGAAGAAATGAGAAGACAGGGAATTAAACCTGGATCAGGTCGAGATAAAATGTTTGAAGTTCGTGAAATTGAATCGGATATTTCGTTTATTAGAAATTATTTAACAAAAGATCTTGTAAAACGTGAAGATATGTACTTGTTTCAAAAGCAAGGGAAAGACTATCGCATTACTGATAAAGAATGGGAAAACGTGCGGGATCAACTTGTCTCTATGCGTGTCAACGGAGGTTTTCCATATATTACTGTAGAAAATGGTGATTACTTAAGAAATGGTGAATTGTATTTAAAACATGGTTTTGAAGGAATTGAGCTTGATCTTCATTATTTAGAACATGTGATGCCGTATATTTATCAAATTTGGGGGCGTGCGGTTCATATGGAAACCTTTATCGAGGGTAAAAATGTTTTATATTCTTATGATGGTAAAAAAGTACATCGGAGATATTTATAAAACCACCAATTTTAGGTGGTTTTATCTTTTCTATGGCATGTAGAACGTTTAAGAGTCATTAAGGAACATGTAGGTAAGTGGGGGAGGTTCATTACTTCCATTGCTTGAAATAGGAAAGTATGAATAAAGTTATCCATGCTCTGCATATGAATGTTTAGGGAACAATATTTAGTATATAAGTACATTGTTTCCGAAAATATATTTATAGAAGGGATAAAATGGGTATAAATCTTATTAAAATTTCTGTTGTTTACTTTTTAATTGGTGTTTCAATGGGAATGTTTATGTCTATGTCGCATCAGTTTAATTTAACACCTGTACATGTTCACATTAATTTACTAGGTTGGACTTCATTAACATTAGCAGGACTTCTTTATCACTTCTTTCCGAAGGCTGGAGAAAGCATGCTGGAGAAAATTCACTTCTGGCTTCATAATATTGGACTACCAATTATGATGATTGGATTAAGCTTTGTTGTTTATGGAAAACTTAGCTTTGAGCCAATTATAGCAGTGGGTGGAACAATTACATGGCTTAGTATTTTATTATTTGTAATTAATATTATTAAAAATGTACAAAGAGACACTTCGATTGATCAGAATATTCAAAACGATAAAGGGACTTCAATTTAAATCGGGTATTTATGTTTTATATTTAACTATGCTTTCTATTTGGAATTTATAGTAAAATAATTAAATGATAAAAAGCGCTTCCCAATAAATTGAGAGGCGTTTTTGTATTTCTATTTTTTTAGAGTGATTTTAGGATGTTCTATTCCTTTTTCTGTAAGTCTATATCCTAAATAGGAATGGGGAGATATATAAAGAATTTAAGAGTAAATGAGAGAAAAATTATTATGTTATACGCTTACATAATGGGTTTTGCATATAGAAAAAACTAGGAAATGCGTGTATAATCCGTTTTGTTAAGAACGGCTCGGCTTTCATGAGAGTTGAAAGTCATATAATTAAATAGAAAGAGGTGCTTGTTTGAACACAGCAAATTTAAAGGCAGAATGGTTCTCAAATATTCGCGGAGACATTCTAGCAGGTATTGTTGTTGCGTTGGCATTAATTCCTGAGGCAATTGCATTTTCAATCATTGCAGGAGTAGACCCAATGATTGGCTTATATGCATCGTTTTGTATTGCAGTTACAATTGCTTTTGTTGGTGGACGTCCTGGGATGATTTCTGCTGCAACCGGAGCCACTGCTTTATTAATGGTTACATTAGTGGCAGAACACGGGCTGCAATATTTGTTAGCGGCAACGATCTTAACTGGAGTGCTGCAAATTATTATGGGTGTTCTTAAGCTTGGGCGTTTGATGAAATTTGTTCCTCGTTCCGTTATGACAGGTTTTGTAAATGCTTTAGCTATTTTAATTTTTATGTCGCAGCTTCCTCACTTTGTTGGAGAATCATATGTAATGTATGCTCTAGTAGCAGGTTCATTAGCGATTATTTATATTTTACCGCGTTTTACTAAAGCAGTTCCATCACCGCTTGTAGCCATTATTGTAATTTCAATAATAGCAGTGACGGCTGGATTTGATGTTCGTACTGTAGGGGATATGGGTGAATTGACACAAAAATTACCAATTTTCTTACTGCCAGACATTCCATTAAATTTTGAAACATTACAAATTATTTTTCCATATTCATTAGCAATTGCGCTTGTAGGATTACTAGAATCCCTTCTTACTGCGGCAATTGTTGACGATATGACGGATACAGAGAGTGATAAAAACAAAGAAGCAAGAGGACAAGGTATGGCAAATATTGTTTCTGGTTTCTTTGGAGGTATGGCAGGTTGTGCGATGATTGGACAATCTGTTATTAATGTAAAATCGGGTGGTAGAGGCCGTCTTTCTACACTTATTGCTGGTGTATTTTTAATGGTATTAATTATTTTGTTAAATGATCTTCTTGTACAAATTCCTATGGCTGCATTAGTAGGTGTTATGATTATGGTTTCAATTGGTACGTTTGATTGGTCATCCATTACAAATCTTCATAAAATGCCAAAAACGGATGCGGTTGTAATGGTTGTGACAGTTGTGACAGTTGTTATGACACATGATTTATCAAAGGGTGTATTTGCTGGGGTTATTTTAAGTGCTGTATTTTTTGCGGCCCAAGTTTCCAAAGTAAAAGTAACAAGTATAACTTCGAAACAGTCAAATAAGAAAGTATATCATGTGTCAGGTCAGATCTTTTTTGCATCTGTTACTGATTTTGTGAATTCTTTTAATTTCAAGGATAATGTCAAAGAAGTAGACATTGATTTAACCAATGCTCATTTATGGGATGACTCAGCAGTTGGTGCAATCGATAAAATCGTTATTAAATATCATCAAAATGGAACAAAAGTTCATTTAGTTGGTTTAAATGAAGAAAGCACAAGGTTAATTAATAATCGTGCTGTTCATAATAAGCCTGGTGGGCTGGACAGCGCTGTAGGCCATTAATAAAAACTGCTGCACTTCTTTGTGCAGCAGTTTTTATTATGAAAAGTTTTTTAATAAGTCGACGATGAAATGGACTTTCTATTTTCTTCTGTTATTATTATAAATTAAGTATAATTAAAGGGAATTGGTGTATATTATATGAGTCTAAGTCAGAAGCAGCTTTTATATACCAAACTTAAAAAGTGTAAAGAGCAGCAACATTTAAAAAGTTTTTTAGGAGAGAGCATTGACTATTTTTTGAAATCCGATAATATAAGTGATGCTGATGTAAATAGTTAAGGGTGTGAAATACACATGCTGCAAAAAGTGAAAGAGCGTTCAAGACAATTAACATCTGTTCAGTTAATTGTTTTATTTTATTTAACAGCGATTATTATTGCAACAACTTTATTAAGCTTGCCTGCAGCCCATAAACCGGGTGTTGAGTGGCATTTTATTGATGGATTATTTACCGCAGTAAGTGCGATTAGTGTAACTGGTTTAAGTGTATTTTCGGTTGCGGATACGTTTAGTGTAATAGGCGTTTTTTTGTTAGCTTTCGTTTTGCAAATTGGCGGAATAGGGATTATGGCACTTGGTACATTTATATGGGTTATATTAGGGAAAAGAATTGGGTTAAAAGAACGTCAGCTTATTATGACGGATCACAATCGGACAACTTTATCAGGGCTTGTTAATTTAATGCTGCAAATATTTCGCTTAATTCTTGCGATTGAAGCATTTGGTGCGTTTGTGTTAGGAACTTATTTTACAAAGTATTTTGATACATGGCAGGAAGCTTACCTACAAGGTTTTTTTGCTTCAGTAAGTGCTACGACAAATGCTGGATTCGATATTACAGGTGCTTCCCTTGTTCCGTTTGCCAATGATTATTTTGTTCAATTTATTATAATGATTTTAATTGTATTAGGTTCCATTGGCTTTCCTGTATTAATTGAATTAAAAGAGTTTTTAACCCATTCAGGATCAGAGATACCATATCGTTTCTCATTATTTACAAAGTTAACCTCAATGACATTTCTTGTTTTAACGGTTTTGGGAGTTGTTGTTATTTTATTATTAGAGTTTTCATTCTTTTTCCAAGATAAAGCGTGGCATGAAACCTTTTTTTATGCGCTATTTCAGTCAATCACAACTAAAAGTGGTGGCTTATCAACAGTAGATGTTAATGAATTTACTTCAGCAACACAATTATTTTTAAGTGGGATGATGTTTATTGGTGCATCCCCAAGTGGCGTGGGAGGCGGCATTCGAACAACTACTTTTGCGATTGTAGTATTAACGATCTTCTTTTTTGCGAAAGGAAATAGTGCCGTTAAAATTTTTGGGAGAGAAATTCATGAAGCTGATATTATGAAAGCTTTTGTTGTCACAAGTGTGGCTATTCTTCTTTGTGGTACTTCAGTAATTATTCTTTCTGTTACTGAAACTGCATCGCTTATTGCCATTATATTTGAAGTTAGTTCGGCTTTTGGTACAACGGGATTATCAATGGGAATTACACCAACTTTAAGTGCGCCGGGTAAAATTGTCATTATGATTTTAATGTTTATTGGAAGAATTGGACTGCTGTCTTTTCTATTTATTATTCGCGGAAATACTTCAGCAGATAAATATCATTATCCGAAAGAGCGGGTTATTATTGGCTAACAAACGAAGGAAGTTTTCCTTCGTTTTTTTATGCTAATAATTGGCAATAAAAGTTATACATAAGCAAGCGTTTTTTTCACACACTATGTTTACAAAGGAGGTGAAGAACATGCCAAACAACAACAGCTCAAATCAATTAGTAGTACCTGGTGCACAACAAGCACTTGATCAAATGAAGTATGAAATTGCACAAGAATTTGGGGTGCAGCTTGGTCCAGATTCAACAGCTCGCGCTAACGGTTCTGTTGGTGGAGAAATTACAAAACGTCTTGTCCAAATGGCGGAACAGCAATTTGGAGGTTACCAACAATAATTGCATAACATGGCTGTGAAGAGGTGGACATGCTTCCGCCTCTTCTTTATACGTTAAGGATTGACAGTCAAATTATTTTTTATTCCATGTAAAAATAAAAGAGAGGCAGAAATGTATGTATTCTCTATGTCCATTATGTAATCAGTTTGAAAGCACAATGATAACTTGTCCGACTTGTCTTCATAATATGTATGATTTAGGAAGAGTAAGCGACTATTTTGATGATTATAGTCCTTATGAAGATATTGATGGTTTAAAAAAAGTGGATGGCTATTCAGCAGACTTAGAAGAACACAAATGTCCTCATTATTTTTCTTGTCCAATTTGTCATAAAAGTGAAGTGTTTTTAATTGATGAATGGTTGACACAATAAAAAGCAAAAAGAACAGCTCTACATAGCTGTCTCTTTGCTTTTTATTGTGTTCTTATTTAATGCGAAGTTCAGTTTCTTTATCAAAGAAGTGACACTTATTCATATCGAAAGCTAAAGTAATATTGTCACCGTTATGAATATCAGAACGAGAGTCAATACGCGCTACGAAATCTTGCTCTGCAAGTTTTGAGTATAGATAAATTTCAGCCCCCATTAATTCAGCAACTTCAATTTTAGTTGTAATTTTTGCCTCTGGATTTGAATCAATAAACACAGGCTCATCATGAATATCCTCCGGACGAACACCAAGAATAATTTCCTTATTTAAATAACCTTGTTCACGAAGCATTTTCATTTTTCCTTCAGGAACTTTAATTGAAGTATTGCCAACTTTAAAGAATCCATCGTTAAGAACCCCGTTGAAGAAGTTCATTGCTGGAGAACCGATAAACCCGCCAACGAATACGTTATCTGGTGTGTCATATACTTCTTTTGGTGTACCAACTTGTTGGATAACGCCGTCTTTCATAATAACAATACGTGTTGCCATTGTCATTGCTTCTGTTTGGTCGTGTGTTACGTAAATTGTTGTCGTTTGAAGACGTTGGTGTAATTTTGAGATTTCAGCACGCATTTGAACACGAAGTTTTGCATCAAGGTTTGATAACGGCTCGTCCATTAAGAATACTTTAGGATTACGAACGATTGCACGTCCTAATGCAACACGCTGGCGCTGACCACCAGACATTGCTTTTGGTTTACGATCAAGGAAGTTTTCAAGTCCTAAAATACGAGCTGCTTCTTTAACACGCTTATCAATTTCCTCTTTACTGAACTTACGAAGTTTTAATCCAAATGCCATATTGTCATAAACATTCATATGTGGATAAAGGGCATAGTTTTGGAATACCATTGCAATGTCACGATCTTTTGGTGCTACATCATTTACGCGGCGGTCGCCGATGAAAAGGTCGCCTTCTGAAATTTCCTCAAGGCCTGCAATCATACGAAGTGTCGTTGATTTACCACAACCAGATGGACCTACGAATACAATAAATTCTTTATCTTGAATATCAAGATTGAAATCTGTTACTGCTGTTACTTTATTGTCATAACGCTTATAAATGTGATTTAAATTAATCGATGCCATTTTAAAATTCCTCCTGTGAAAACGTTTTATTTGTATTAAGTGTATCTTGTGAATGCGTTTTCGACAATTGGAAGCGTGCACAAATATTTTTGTCATTTTTGTGCACTTTTTATAAAAATCTGTCTAGAATAAGGCATATTATTTGTTTTTTGTGCATACTGTCCATTAATTTTGTACATTTTGCATTAATAATGTTAAATAAACGGTTACACCACCAGAAAAGGTTCGCACATCAATACCTGTTCTTTCAATGAATTTATCAACCCGATATTGAAGACTATTACGATGAATAAATACTTTTTTTGCAGCCATGGAAACATTTTGGTTGCATTCTAAATAAACTTGGATGCTTTCAAGAAGTTCTTTATCATCTAGGACATTTTTTAAATAGTCATGAACTAATTGGTCTCGTTCATTATTCTCTAGTTTTTGAAATAGAATATAAGGAAGTACTTCTGTATGTTGATGTACAATGTTTTTTGGGCGAAATGTCTTAGCTATTCCAAAAAAGTTTTGTTCTTGTTTAAATTGATTTTGTATTTCATGAAGGTGATTAGGATTACTTACACTAGATCCTATGTAAAACGAAACTTTAATTAAAAAGTCACTCATCAATGCTTCAGCTGTATGGTATATGTTTTCAACATCTTCAATACCTTCATGTTCAATAATAATACCTTGATTTGTATTTTCCCACACAATTGTTACTTTTGAAGAGAAAAGAGCAGCAAGTGCTTCAGTAAAACTATCTGCTTCTTCTAATCCATTTACAGTAAAATGAATAAACCGGATTTTATGAGGAAGTGAAAACTGGGATGAGACTTGGTTATTAAATAAAAGGTCATGCCATTGTTTTTCTAATTTTGTTTTCGGAAGCGGCGAGTTTGAATGAAACGGAAACAAGTTTCGTAATAAGTTTATCTCTTCGGTTGAAAGAAATTCTTTTTGAATGCCAAACCACTGTCCCTCTTCTGTCTGAAACCATTCGTATTGCTCAGGAAATTCTATATTACGATTGGAAATAAAATATGTGCCGTAGTGCTTCTTTAATTGGTTGATCATACAAACTATCTGCTCCTTCTTACCTTTTTCTTACTATTATAACAATAATATTATCCGAAATGACACCATTGAAAAACCTCAGCTAATATAGCTGAGGGAGTGAATAATTAGCAATCTCCTTCTTCACATTTTTTAGGAGGTTCTTCTTCATAAAAATCAACAGCCTGGTCAATTTGAGGATGGTCGTAATGTAAATTTACTGTTCCACCGGCCATTCCTTCATTAATCATACGATCAATATCCATATAAGCTTTGTCTCGTCCTTCATAAAGAGAATCAGTTTTTCGTTCATTCATTTTTATTATCTCCTTTTTATGTTTCTGTTATAGAGGATTGAAGGCAGCGCAATCCTTGTTTTTAATATGAGCCTCTTTTATTGAATTATGCTGAACAATGAAACAAGTTACGTTTTCGGTAAATGAAAAGAAAAGCACATTCTAAGTATTTCGTGAATGTGCTTTAATTATTGAAAACCGCTTTCGTGAAAGAAGATGTTAATTAAGTTGTTCATTCGTTTTGCTTGAATATTCTTTTCATCAAACGACATCGGTTTTGCATTTATTTCAAAAATCGAGTAATTACCTTCTTTATCACGACCAATATCCATGGAAAATTCTTTTACGTTATCATAGTTTTTCTCAAGAATTGCGGCAGAGTTTTTTATAAGCATGTGAACGATGTGAAAGTTAATCGGCGGTTTAACGGCATTTAGTGGGAACACTGTACCACCTTTTGGGACATGTGTTGTAATGCCCTTTTCTTTTGCCATGCGAATGCCAATACCAGTAATTATCCAATTTAAATTAATTTTCTGAGCAAGTACTCTAAAGTCAAAAATACAGTTGTTATAGGTTTGTAACCTGACAGATTTTTGCAAGATATAAGGTTCTTTTTGTAAGTAAGGGTTTAATATATTCCAACAGGATTGAAAGGGAAGGGCGTCACTTTTGAATTGGTGGGATTGAAGAGTGTAATGATTATTCTTCTTTTTTAAAGTGAATATGCCATTCCCTTTATTTCCATATACTGGCTTTATATAAATATGTCGATGCTTTTCTACAAAAGCTGCAGCTTGCTGCTTTGTTTGAAAAAGAATTGTTTCAGGAAGAAAGGGATGTAAGGTCGTTTCTTTCTGTAATAGTTGAGTAATCTCCCACTTGTTAAAAAAGCTCGGGTTAAAGTAAGGGATTTTTTCTGTCTGCAATTTTTTAAAGGCTTCTTTTGTAGAAGGTTTATTTTCAATTGCAGGAGATGAAATACGATTATAAACCATATTTGGATAAGGGAAAATAGCTTCCACCCATTTTTTATCCACATACATCCAACCAATTATGCTATTTTTCTTCATTCGTTCAGAGGTGAAAACAAAAGAAAGGCCGCCCTTAGCAAGCATTTTTATTTGGATGGATTGAAAATAGTCTAAATTTCCCCCAAACGGCCTTTTAGAATGAGTGTTTGTTAAGATACCAACTAGAGGTCCTATTTTACCAGCTTGCTCAATCATGGAAAAACGAATACAGTTAGAGTGAGAAGGGGGAAATGGTAAAGGAACTTGATGGTATCCCCATGTTAATTGTTTTTTTCCGCGATAGTAAAAGGATTTAGTAGGCAAGTGGTAATCTAACTGAATCATGCAAGCACAATTCCTGGTTTTAATAATGAAAGCTGTGATAAATAGAGTGCATATTCAAATGGAAGAGTGCGGGAACGAATTTCCTCGCTTTTTAAATCAGGATGTGCAAAAATGCTCCTTCCTGGCTTTGAATTTGCTTCAAACAGCCAAACCTGCCCTTTTTTATCAATCCCTAAGTCAAAGCCAATTTCACCAATAAGTCCGTCAACTCTGTTATCAATGGAATGACTTAAAGCTAAAGCTGCAGCATTTAAGTGTTGGAAATAGTCTTTTGACTCTTTCATTTCTTGCAAAATTTCAGGCATTGATTTAATAACTCCACCATTATTAATATGCGTTGTAACGCTGCCGGGACCAGCTATTTTTGCTCCTATGGCACTAACGCTCCATTCTCCCTTTCCGTTTTTATTCGTATGAACTCTAAAGTCAACAGGACGATTATTAAGCTGTATTAACTGAATTCCCTGTTGGACAAGGATATGATCTAGGCTTCCATTCGGAAATTGTTGTTGAATGAGCTGTTTTAATGTTTTAAAACGCCGTAATTTATTTTGATTTCCTTGTCGAAAACGGCAATAGTAATACTCATCTGTTTTTAATTTAATAATTTGCTGAACGCCAATACCAAGACTGCCGTTTGCAGGTTTTACGTAAACTTGTTGATATTCCGTAAGCATTGTTTTTATTTCATCAAGTGTAGGGGCTAGACGAGTTTGGGGTAAGTAATGTTTTACAGTTTGATCTTGTTCCAAGTGTGTATGAATGTTCCATTTATCAAAAAAGTTTGGATTAAACCATGGAATAAGATATTCTTTACTAAGTTTTTCTTTACTTTCAATAATTTGATCGGCCTTTTCAGATTTTCGATTAGGAAGACGATCATAAATAACATTCGGTAAAGGAATGGTGCATTTTTTCCACCCTTTTTCTGTATAAAAAAATCCTTTTGTCACACCTTGTTTCCAATCAATGTGATGAGCGCCAAAAATACAAAAATAGCCCCCAAGTTTTTTTGCTGCCGAGAGATATTGAGAAAACATGATGGAACGGTTCCCAATTGGGCGATGCAAATTATCGGTAAATCCTGCTGAAAAAATGCCGACAAGAGGACCGAGGTAAAGGGCCTTATCCTTTTCAAAAACGTGAATAGCAGTTTCGAAAGGAATCGAGAGGACCTGCCATAGATCTTCGGATAACTGCCATTCTATTTTATTATCAGGATGAGGAACAACTTGACATAGGACAGTTTTTGACCCAAACGAAATTTGGTTAGGAAACTCCCCTTTTTTTACCCATTTTTGAAAATAAGTACTCGGCACATAAAGCGTATTTTTTTGGTCTATCCCCTTTTTAAAGGGAATCGGTCTTTCAATACTCATTCTTATCAACTCCTTAACTTCCATAAATAGCGGCAATAAGCTAATGGTGCACGATATATGACTGGCTTTATTTTAAGGTTTGTTTGCAGGACAACTTGATGACCGGGCTTTGAATTTACTTCTAACAGCCAAACATGACCTTGCTCATCAACACCAATGTCAATACCAACTTCAAATAATGGACCAAATTTTTTTTCAAGAAGTGATGGTACGAATGTTTTAATGTTTTCTATTTGTTGATGCACTTTTGCTTGTTTCCAAAAAGGCAATGAATAAAACCAGTGCTCAAATTTGTGAATGATGCCTCCATTATGAATATTTGAAATAAGGCTTCCTTTTTTTCCAACCCGTAAGCCGCGCCCGCGCTCAACCCATTGTCCGTTTTCATTCTTTTGTATTAAAATTCGAATATCGAATGGTTGTTGCTTTTCGTTGAGAAGTGATAAAAAATCTTGTGCAATATACTTTGTTTTAGAAAGACGTTTTTTCAGCCATTCTTGGAATTCCTTAAGACTTTGAAAAGTATGTGTTTGAATACAGCCGTTTATATGGGTTTGGCATACGGGAATGCGATCTTTATACCAAAAGAAAAAAATTCCTTTTCCTTGAGAGCCGCTTTCTGGCTTTAACACGATTTTATGCTTTAGATTTAACAAATTGACAACTTCTTTAGGATTTTTAATACGAACAGTTAGAGGAAGCATGTAAGAAATAAATGGACTCTTCTTTAAGGATTGGTAAACAGCCCACTTGTTTGGAAGACCGTGACCGAGAAAAACAGCCTCGTTTTTAAGCCATTGTACAATAGGGTAATTTCGTTTATATAAATGGCGCGTCGAATAAAAGCAGCGGTCATAAATAAAAGTTGGAATAGGAAATCGTTCATTTATCCATGTTTGTTTCGATTGGTCATAACGCTTTCCTGTAATTATTTTTTCTTTTAAATCAATTGCTTCAGGAAGAAAGGTATATAAGTTCATTCCATATTCATCTGCGGCATCACCCATTTCATTGAAATAGGCTTTCTCCTGATCAGAACGAAGTACGATAATTCCAAGAGAGTTTGAAGGCATACGCAACCTCCTTTATTAAGAAAACTGTGACAAAAATTTCGCAAAATTTATCACCGCTTTTGCTGATGGACGAATGGTCATTGACTGATCATCATTTGTTGTTTTAGAAGGTTTGCTGTTCACTTCTAACAGCCATGGTTGACCACTTTCATCAATTGTAAGATCAATTCCAAACTCTCCAAAACTCCCCGTCATTTCCTGATCAATACGCTTAGAAATTTCTAAGGCCAATTCGAGCAGGAGCCGTTTAATGGATTTAACTGTTTGGTCATTAAATTTTTCACTTAATACTTCATTAATTGAATAAATCTCTCCGCCTTGAGCAATGTTTGATACGAACTTTTGTTCTTGGGAAACTCGAGCAACACCAGAGGTTACTTTCCATTCACCGAGTTGATTTTTATTGCAGAGTATTCGAAAGTCAACAGGACGTTTTCTAAAGTGAAGTAAAGGAATTCCCTGCTGAAGCAAAAAATGACGTTTTTTTATGATTTGACTAAGTGCATTTTTTAAGGAATGCAAGCTTTGAAATTCATTCGGAAATTCATGTCCATTGCTTGAATAATCAACAGAATAACAGCCATTGTTTTTTTGAATCCTTAAAATCCGCTTACCAAGACTTCCGTTAATTGGCTTGGCGAATATCGAATTATATTTTTTCATCATGTTTTCAAGATCACCTATTTTTTCATAAAGAAGTGATTCTGGTAAATAAGGAGTTAATTCCTCGTACATAAGCAGTGCTTGATGAACTTCCCATTTATTTAAAAAACGATTATTAAAATAGGGAATTTCTTTCTCCTCGCAATTTTGAAAAAATGCTTGAACAGAAGAAGAAGATTCTAGCTTTCTGGAATGAATTCGATTATAAATCGCATGCGGAATAGGTAATTGAGATGCACCCCATTTATGATGCTGCCATCGATAGCCGTAAATAAACTCGTTGTTTACATGTTTTAAGGAAAATAAATAGAAGAGGATATGCTCTTTCATACAACATCTTGCCATTTCTTGATAAAATGAGGTTAAAGTACCAAATGGTTCGTCTAGATCAGTCTTCATTGTTGTAAGAACAGCGATGATAGGGCCAATCTCAAAATGATTTGTTGTATGATCAAAGGTTAGATGGAGGGCAAGTGTTTCATTAGGAAGATGAAGTTCATTTGCTAGGGTACAGCTGATCTCAACCATTTCTTTGCTTTTAGATGGTAGACAATCAATTGCTCTTTCTTGAAAGCCGCATTTTATCCTATACTCCCTAGGGCGAAGATTCCACTGCTGCCATAATTTTAATGGCAGACGGATATGATAAGGGTGTTGGAATGCTTCATCAGAAAGAGGTTGAATATGAACCTTAATTGTACTCATAACGTTCCCTCGTTTAATTTATAATGAATGATTCAATAGATTTCTTTTTTAACAGTACACTAGATAGGCAGTTGCTGATATCGTATACTATGTGAAGAACAAAGACGATGTGAAAATTTAAAGAAAAGGTTGATGGTTAGTAATGGAAATTGTTTTTACGTTTCTTATATTAATAAGTGTTGGAGCGTTAATTGGAGGAATGACAAATTCATTAGCAATTAAAATGCTGTTTCGTCCCTATAAAGCATTGTACATAGGAAAGTGGAGGGTTCCTTTTACACCCGGTTTAATTCCAAAGCGTCGAGATGAACTAGCGGTTCAGTTAGGGAAAATGGTTGTAGATCATTTGTTAACAGCAGAAGGAATTCAAAAGAAGCTTTATGATTCGACGTTTAAGAAGGAGATGGTAACACTTGCAAAAACTGAAATAGAACGTCTTTTATTTAAGGACGAGTCATTAAATGAATTTTTAAGTGGATCTTTAGGGATAAAGAATGGTCAAGCAAGACTAGAATCGCTGATAACCGCCTGGATTGAAAACCATTATGAAAAACTTAGAGAAGAGTTAAAAACAAAAAAAATTGGTGAGATTGTTCCTCGTGAGCTTCATGAAAAAATTGAGAAAGGCATTCCACTTGCTTCAGCTTATATTGCTGAAAAAGGCATTGACTATTTTGAAAGTCAAGAAGGAAAAGCGAAATTAAGGGAATTAATTGATAAATTTTTAGAAGAACGCGGGACACTAGGTAATATTATTAACATGTTTTTAGGCAATGAAAGTCTTGTAAATAAAGTGCAGCCTGAAGTCATTAAATTTTTGCGCCAGCCGGCAGCGAAGAATTTATTGGAACAGTTAATTGAAAAGGAATGGGACAAGCTTAAAGAAAAAGCCTTGTATGAGTTTGATGATAAAATCAATCATGGACGTATTCTTTCTACTATTCAGGAATTTGCATTAAAAAGAGTAGCGCTCTTTTCATTGTTTGAAAAGCCCCTTAATCAATTATTTGCTCCTTACAAAACTGTACTGTTAGATCATTGGATACCAAAAGGAGTTGATTTGGCAGGACATTATTTAGCTGAACGAATTGAGCCGCTTATGAAGCAGCTTCATCTAGCTGATGTGGTGGAAAAACAAGTGCAAGGTTTTGCGGTTGAGCGTCTTGAAGAAATGGTTCTTTCCATTTCGAGACGAGAGTTTAAGATGATTACGTATTTAGGAGCCCTTCTTGGTGGACTGATTGGTATTATCCAAGGAATTTTATTTTTATTTCTATAAAAAAAATTTAATGTTTAACCGATTTGTCTTAATGAAGTGCATTTCCTTCTATCATTTGTTATAGTGGAAAGGACTGTCGCATAAAGGGCGGCAAAAAAGTAAGAGGAGGAATGAAAGATGTCAAATTTATATGATCATGCATATGAGTTAGAAAAAGCACTTCGTAACAGTGAGGAGTTTCAAACATTGAAAAAACTTCATCAAGAGGTAGAACAAGATGAAGTAGCAAAAAAGCTATTTGCAAGCTTTCGTCAACTGCAAATTGATCTTCAGCAAAAACAAATGATGGGTCAGCAGCTGTCAGAGGAAGAAGTAGAAAAAGCCCAACAGCAGCTGCAGCTTGTTCAACAGCATGAAACAATTGGGAATTTATTAAATGCTGAACAACGTCTTAGCCAAGCTATTTCAGATATTAATAAGATTATTACAAACCCGTTAGAAGAAATTTACGGAAGCCCAGAAGAGCAGCAATAAAAAAAACGCGTTATCCTTGTTAGAGGGATAATGCGTTTTTTTATGTTTGATATGAAAGTATTAATTTTCTGTCTATCTTCAGCTCCTACCTCCTCGAGTCAAATGTTCTTACGACGTAAAGGTAAAAAGCATCTTTTCATCGTAAGAACATTCGTTTGCTTGGGGGTAAACAAGGCGCTTCCGCTTTTCTTATCCATTGAAACGTTCTAATTTAGTTTAATAGTCATAAAAATAGTGATAGAAAGGAGGGGCAATGATGGTTTATAAATTATTAGCGTTAGATGTGGGTGGGACACTGCTTCGCTCAAATCAACGACTTGATCGACAAACAAAAGAAGCGGTTGAATTTGTAAAGCGAAAAGGTGTGTATGTTACGCTGGTAACAGGGAGACATTTTACTTCTGCAAAAAAAATTGCCAAATCATTAAAGCTTGAAACGGCTCTCATTACTCATAATGGAGCCTTTACCGCAGCTTCTCTTGATGAGCCATTATATGAAAAACGGATGTCTTCTGATAAAGTATATGAAATTACATCCATACTTGATAAATATGATTGTCACATTCGAATTCAACATGAACGTTTTTCTGTTGGCAATCGTGTTCGGCAGCAAAACGGTCTTATTGCCAAAATGACATTAGGTGATCCTCTTTTTTATCCAGTTACGTTTGTAGACTCTTTAACTGAACATTTAAGGGAAACTCCGATTGCCGCTTCAAAAATGGATGTGTACTTTAAAAATAGTGAGGAACAGGAAGCGGCTAAGCGTGAATTAGCTGCTGTTATTAAGCATCTTACATTATCAAATAGTGAAGATGTTCACTTAGAGATTTTTGAGGGAAATGTCTCAAAAATAAGAGGACTGCGGCTTTTAGGAGAGGAACTCGGTATTTCCCTAAATGAAATGGTAGCTGTTGGTGAATCTCTTCATGACAAAGATATGATTGAGCAAGTAGGGTTAGGTGTCGCTATGGGGAACGCTCATCCTGAAGTTAAAAAAGCTGCAAAGTGGGTAACGCGTTCAAACGACCAATATGGTGTTTCTTATATGATAAAAGAAGTATTTCGCAAGCAGCTTCGTGTACAAATAAGAGCCAGGTGATTTTTCGCCTGGCTCTTATTTTAATTTTCCTTCATCAAACGTTTGTTTAATGAAGGGGTTGTCCTCTTTTTAGGGATAAAATAACAGATGTTTTTGCTGTTTTTTGAAACTTTTAGCTATCTCAATCGTTTATTAGAGAGAGGAAGAAGGGAGGAGTTAATGGTGGCATTAGAGTTAAAAAGTGTAACAAAAAAGTTTGGAGATTTTACAGCAGTAGACCATTTAAACATTACAATCACAGAGCAGCAAATATTTGGATTGTTAGGAGGAAATGGAGCAGGTAAAACTACGACATTTCGAATGATTTTAGGATTGATTGATCAAACAGATGGAGAGATTCTTTGGAACGATGAAAAAATTAGCTATTCAAAAAGTCATGTCATCGGTTATTTACCAGAAGAAAGAGGGCTCTACCCAAAGCTAAAAGTGAAAGATCAGCTTGTTTATTTAGGACGTTTAAGAGGAATGAAAAAAAATGATGTGATAAAGGAAATGAAATACTGGTTAGAACGATTTAAAGTGCCGGAATATGCAAATAAAAAAATTGAAGAATTATCAAAGGGAAATCAACAAAAAATTCAATTTATTGCCTCTGTTATTCATCGACCGCAGCTTCTCATTTTAGATGAGCCATTCAGCGGCTTAGATCCTATTAATGTAGAAATATTAAAAGAAGCGGTAATAGATTTGAAGGAACGAGGAACAACAATCTTATTTTCAAGTCACCGTATGGAACATGTAGAAGAGCTTTGTGAACAGCTTTGTATTTTACAAAAAGGAAAAACCGTTCTTTACGGATCTCTTGCTGAAATTAAACGTTCTTTTGGAAAAAAGAATTTAAATGTAAACGGGGAGTTTGACTTAACCTTTTTAAAAGATATAAACGGTGTTACACGTTTTCAGCGGTTAGCTGAAGGTGTTCGTTTGCAAATTGCAGAAGAAGCTGTGGCCCAAGAAATATTTAAGCACATTCAAGGTAAAGGATTTGTGCGAAAATTTGAAATTGAAGAGCCGTCCTTAAATGATATTTTTATTGAAAAGGTAGGGACTTCCTATGAATAAATTTTTAACAGTGCTGTTTCATACATATATAACCCGTATTAAAATGAAATCGTTTATTATTACAACACTGATTACAATTTTGTTTTTGTTTGGAGTTGTCAATTTGCCGACAATTATTAATACATTTGATGATAATAAACAAGATAAAATTGCAGTGCTTGATCAAACGAACGAACTATTCGAGCCTCTTCGTGAACAGCTTAAAACAAATGAAAATTTAGAGTTAGTAGACTATAAAAAAAGTGAAGCAGAAGCAAAAGAAGAAGTCGAAAAGGAGGTGTATAAAGGTTATTTTATTTTATCCTATTCAGAAGACGGGCTTCCAAAAGGGACTTATAAATCGTCTATCGTTGCAGAACAAACAGCTGTTTCTGAACTTGAACAAGCTTTACAGCAGGTTAAAGCAATGCTTGTTACGCATCAACTTGGTCTAGATTCTGCAGCCTTAGCTAAAATTTATGAGCCTGTTTCGTTTAAAGCGGAAGCTCTTCAAAAAGGAGCAAAAACAGAAGAAGAGTTAGATCAAGCTCGTGTAGTTGTGTATATTTTATTATTTCTGCTTTATATTTCAGTTATGTTTTACGGGACAATGATTGCAACAGAGGTAGCAACTGAAAAATCATCTCGTGTGATGGAAATTTTAATTTCGAGTGTTTCTCCTGTTAAACAAATGTTTGGAAAGATTTTTGGAGTGGCTTTAGTTGGATTAACACAGTATCTGCTCATTTTATTAGGTGGATTTTTAGCGGTGCAGAGCGTTTTAAGAAAGGAAAGTGAAAGCAGTGATTTTTTAATATTTTTAAACTTTGATGAACTTCCAGTTTTAGTGATTGTTTATGCCGTTGTTTTCTTTCTGTTAGGGTATTTATTATTTGCGACTCTATTTGCTATGCTCGGTTCTCTCGTTACTCGTGTGGAAGAAGTAAATCAGTTAGTTTCTCCTGTAACGATGATTGTTGTCGCGGCCTTTATTATTGCAATGTTTGGTCTTGGAAACCCTAATTCACCGATAATTACGATCACATCATTTATTCCATTCTTTACACCGATGATTATGTTTTTACGTATTGGAATGTTAAATATTTCTAGTTGGGAGATAGGTTTAAGTATTGGACTGTTAATACTAACAATTGTTTTATTAGGAATAATTGGAGCGAAGATTTATCGAGGAGGTGTGCTTTTATATGGGAAAAGTGCTTCATTAAAAGATATAAAAAGAGCGCTGCTGCTGGCCAAAAGAGAATAACCAAGAAAGGGCTCTGTCAAAGAATTGGCAGAGCCTTTTCTTCATAGACCATAATCCTTAACGCTCATAGAAGAAATTATTCTGTAATTAAGATAAAATAAAATTAATTGCTTTTTTGTACAGGAGGTTAAACAAAAAATGGATTATCATGTTCATCTAGTTGAAGATGAAGAAAATTTAGCTGAAGTATTAAAAGTTTACATGGAAAAAGAAGGATGGACCGTTACTGTTTTTCATGACGGAGAATCTGCAATGAAAGCGGTGAATCAATCTTGCCACCTGTGGGTGTTAGATATTATGCTTCCTGGAATTGATGGCTATGAAGTATTAAAAAAAATAAAAATGGACGGTGATACTCCCGTTATTTTTATTTCGGCCCGCGATCAAGATCTTGATCGAATCATTGGCTTAGAACTTGGGAGCGATGATTATTTAGCAAAACCATTTTTACCAAGGGAACTTATTATTCGAGCTAAAAAGCTACTCAACAGAGTATATGAACAGGTGATAGCGAAAAAAATGGAAGTATCCGGTTATTTAATTGATTCTCATAATCGGAAAATCTTTAATGGGAATGAAAGTATTGAGCTAACAACAAAAGAGCTTGATGTTGTCCTTCTTCTTGTTGAACAGTTAAATCAAACATTAGCAAGAGAAGATATTTTATATCAAGTTTGGGGCAGAGATTATGTTGGATCCACTAGAGCAGTTGATGACGTTGTCCGGCGTATTCGTAAAAAAATGCCGCGCTTAAATTTAGAAACCCTTTATGGTTACGGTTATCGGATTGTTTCATCATGAAGCAGGGAAATTTAACAAAAAGAATTTGGCTTTCGTTTATATTGTTAATTGTTTTTGTTGGTTTGTTAATTGCCATTATTTATCCCCTTTCTATTAAAGGAACCTTAACAGAAGAGTCTTATCAAATTATTGAGCAGGAACAACAGCTTTACATGACACCATATCTTGAAGAACTTCTTCCATATCAAAGTGAAAAAGATTTTATTGAACGCCGTGATGCTGCTCGTTCTGTCGGTCACCTGCTGATTGTTAATCAGTATAGACAAGTAGAAGGAGACCCGATTCCTGATAAAGTGCTGCAAGAAATGGGAAACCATGCATTTAAGCAGAAAAGAGAAGTTGTACGCTATGAACTTACTTATGATGAAGCAACGTTATTGTATGTAATTCGAAATGTTGAGGTTGGCAGTGATCGTCTCTATTTAGTTTCATATATGTGGGATACATATCGCGATCAAATGGTACAGCGGTTATGGCAAAGACTTCTTTTGATCTTATTAATTGCTATTTTTGTAAGTTTAATTCCGGCAATTTGGCTGTCTCTTTATTTACGTCATCCTCTTGCAATTTTAGGAAAACGATTTGAGCAAATTTCAAAACGAAATTGGCAGGAACCATTTCTATGGGAAGGGGATAAAGAGTTTGAAGTATTATCTCATCAATTTGAGGCGATGCGTCAAAATTTAATGCGCTATGATCAATCCCAAAAGACGTTTATCCAACATGCTTCCCATGAGTTAAAAACGCCAATTATGATTATTCAAAGCTATGCTCAGTCCATTCAAGATGGTATTTTGCCGAAAAAAACGATGAATGAAACAATGGAAGTTATTATTAGTGAAGCAAATCGTATGGAAAAAAGAGTGAAAGATATGCTCTATTTTACGAAATTAGATGCATTAAAAGAAGAGGAACCCAAGTGGGAAACGCTTCATTTTTATGAATTAACAGATGAAATAATTGAACGTTTTCAGTATCATCGAGATGATCTTTCATTTTATGTTAGAGGAGAGAATGCGGCATTTAAAGGTGATTATGAGCAGTGGCAAATTTTACTTGAAAATCTAATCCAAAATGCAATTCGATATGCAGAAGATGAAATTATTATTTCTGCTACACAGGCGGAAGGACAACTTGTGATTTCTGTACAAAATAATGGGGAGAAAATTCCTGAAGAAGACTTGGAACGATTGTTTACACCATTTCAAAAAGGAAATAAAGGTCAATTTGGCTTAGGACTGGCAATTGTAAAGCGAATTGCAGAGCTGCACAATGGTAAGGTAGAGGTGCGGAATATGGAGAGTGGTGTATGTTTTACAATTACATTTTCAAATGATTAAAGAGAGGACGAACAAGATGGTTTGTCCGCAGCTGCTGAGAATAAACGGTAAGGGAGGTGAGAAAAGTGAAAAATGAGAAAAAAATTTCAAATAAGTATCGCGGGCCGCTTGTTGTGCTAATGGTTAATTTATTTATTGTAATGACAGGTATTGGGTTAGTTGTCCCGATTTTACCTTATTATGTTCAATCATTTGATGCTGATGGAAAAGTGCTTGGTATGCTAATAGCAAGTTATGCGTTTATGCAATTTTTATTTGCACCGTTGTGGGGTAGGTTATCTGATAAATATGGAAGAAAACCAATGGTTGCAGTTGGAATGTTTGGTTTTGCCATTGCTGAGTTTATTTTTGCGTCTGCTTCAGGAATTTGGATGTTATTTTTATCGAGAATGCTTGCTGGAATCTTTGGTTCAGCTTTACTGCCAACCGCCATGGCTTATATAGCAGATATTACACCAAATGAAAAACGGGGACAAGGTATGGGCATAATGGGAGCGGCGATGGGGTTAGGCTTTGTAATAGGTCCTGCATTAGGCGGTTGGTTAGCAGAATATTCACTATCATTACCATTTTTTACTGCAGGTTGTGCAGGTCTATTAGGTGGATTAGTTGCTTTATTTGCTTTAAAGGAGTCGCTTTTAAAAGAGCATCGCATTCATTTGGATGAACGTGAAAATCAGTTTATCCAAATTGCTCGTGCCCTGAAAAGTCCTGTAGGATTCTTGTTAATTCTTGTCTTAATTTTAAGCTTTGGATTAGCTAACTTTCAGTCAATCTTTGGGTTTTATGCCCTTCGTAAATTTGGCTATTCTCCTTCACAAGTAGGCGTTATTATTACAATTGTCGGGCTTGTTGGAACAGCTGCTCAAGGGGCGCTTGTTGGCAGGTTAACAAGTAAGTTTGGAGAAGAGCGTGTTGTAACAGGTGCTTTATTATTAAGTGCTTTTGGCTTTATTATTATGACGTTAGCTTTTGATTTTATAACAATTTTACTTACTACTTGTACCTTCTTTTTAGGAAATTCTCTTTTACGCCCTTCTGTAAATGCTTTAATTTCAAAGCTTGCTGGAAACCGACAAGGCATGATCATGGGACTTAATAACTCGTTTATGAGTCTAGGCAATGTGATAGGTCCATTAGCTGCAGGAGCATTATTTGAAGTGAACATTCACATTCCCTATTTGTTGGGTGCTTTTGTGATGGTGATAGGATTTATTGCAACAAAACGATGGATTTCTAAACATCCAAAAAAAGAAGTTGTACAATTTTAATAAGCAATTTTTAGAAAAGAAAGGAGAGCTGACAGGTGTTTGCGATTATTTTAGATGAAAACAATAAAGAGAATGTTCGTGCCGATCTAAACCACATAGTTAAAGAATTGTCATTAGAAGATGATGTTTATCAAAACGTTGAGCTGTATTGGGAAAAAGTTGAGGATTATTATCCTATTGGTTTTATTGATAACGGAAAATATTTAGGCTTTTGTTTGCTTCAATATAGTGCAGCTGAAAAGGTTTTTTTTATTCAAGTTTTTTACATAAAACCAAAGTATCAAGGTCAAGGGCTTGGAAGCAAAGCTGTCGAAAAATTAAAAGGTTTTTGTTTATCACTTGAGGAAAATCCTGTGATAAAAATTTCTTTTTCAACAACGTTAAGTGAAGCAAATCTGTTTTTTGAAAAACAAGGATTTGAACTGGAAAATCAGGAAAAAGATAAAAGCGTTTATGTGTACGGGCAAAAATAAAAAATAGGTTATGTGCTTATTTTCAAGTACTATCCGAGGCATATTCTCCTTTTAATCGTCATAACTTAGAAGCAACAAGGCTTGTCTTTCATTAGAGAAATGGGGGAATATAAACATGCGCGGAATGATGTTAGTCCTTGGTGCTTTTATTATTTATATTGCTGTAAGATTTTCAGAATGGTTAGGAGCAGTAGGAGAGTTTGCTGCTTCACTGCCGTGGTGGATTTATTTTGTGTTAGCGGGAATTATTTTTAGTGGTTATAAAGTAATTTTAGAAACTGTAGAAGAGAAGAAAGTGGATCAACAATTTATTGAACAGGAAGGGAACATATACATTAGAAGAATGGAAGATGAGAAAAAGCGTCGTACAAGTTCTTCAAATAAACAATAAAGGACACGAATTCGTGTCCTTTATTGTTTACTGCTGTTATTTTTATTCTTCTGTTTCCTCTTTAGATTCCTCAGCTTCTTCTACTTTAAAGAGATCTTTAAATTGGTCGTCTTTTGCTTTAATGTTTGCATCTTTATAAAGTTGATTCATTACTTGGTCAATTGGTGCAGCATTTTCCTGGAGATAACGATCTTTCACATCATCTTTCGCTTCATCAAAAGACTTTTCAGTACGTTCTGTTACTTCAATGATATGGAAACCATACTGGGACTCTATAGGATCGCTAATTTCTCCTTTTTTCAACGAGAAAGCAGCTTCTTCAAATTCTTGTACCATTTGCCCTGGTTGAATTTGTCCTAAGTCTCCACCATTTGCTGCAGAGCCAGGATCTTGTGAGTATTCTTCCGCAAGTTTCGCAAAGTCACCACCGTCAGCTAGCTTTTGCTTTACTTCTTTTGCTGTCTCTTCATCTTCAACAAGAATATGACGTGCTTTTACATCCGTAAAAGTATCTTTGTTTTCTTCATAATAAGCTTTAAGCTTCTCATCTGTTACTTCAACATCTTTAGTGGCAGCTTTTACGGTAAGCAGCTGTTTGCGTAATTCATCTTTAAACACATCAACACTTTCATATCCATATGCTTGTAATGTTTGTTCAAATTCTTCATCAGATGAAAAAGATTCTTTAATTTTATCAAGTTCTTTATTTAATTCTTCATCTGCTACTTCAAAATTTTCTGTAAGAATTTTATTATCAACTAACTCTTTAATAACCTCGTTACCATAACGAGTTTTTAATTCTTCATAAAATTCTTCTTTTGTAATGTTTCCAGCTTCTGTTTCAACAATGACTTCTGATTCACTTCCATTACATGCAGCCAGCGCTAAAATAGATACAGAAGCAGCAAGAGAAAGCACCAACTTCTTCATTAACAAACACTCCTATATGATTAAGTTATTTTGGGTAAGCTTGTTTACACCATAATTACTATAACATAGAAAAAAGAGAAAAGCATAATTCTCTTTACAATTATGAGAAAAATTACATATTTATCTTGTGAAAATAAAGGAATTTTTAAAAACTTGGACATCAGTCTAAACAAAACGATCCAAGAATTTATAGTATATAGTGAAAACGCATAAAGGAGGGTTTTAAATGAGTCATGATGGTTATGGAAAAGGCTTTGCGTTAATTGTTGTGCTGTTTATTTTATTAATTATTGTAGGTGCAGCATTCTGCTAATAAAAATTGAAAGGACTTGAATAGGTAACAGCCTATCCAGTCTAAGAACAGATGCATAGAATAAAGTAATTACACACAAGGAGGTGTTTGTATGAGTCACGGATATGGCTACGGAAAAGGTTTTGCGTTAATCGTTGTATTGTTTATCCTACTAATCATCGTAGGTGCTGCTTGGCTGTAAGGTTTCGATAAAGTAGAGAGGGATGCCTTTTCCCTCTTTTTAATAAAAAGGAGGAGTTATCTATGGCTCATTACGGCTATGGAAAAGGCTTTGCGTTAATCGTTGTATTGTTTATTTTATTAATTATTATCGGAGCATCTTGGGTATAAGCTTAATTAGAACTTTTTCCATTACAGAATATATAAAAAGCAGGATAAATTTATCCTGCTTTTTGCTGTACATATTAAGTGAATAATACTTCTACAAACGAAGAGATAAGCAAAATAGTAATTAAAACATTAATTGTTCGAAAAACTTTTGGCTGGCGTTCCTCAGGGATGTTCTTTTGTAAACAGAGTGCATTTGTTAATGTATTAAAAACAAATAATATAAAGAGGGCGAAAAGAATAAAAAAGCTCAAATAAAAAATCATTATTTTACCTCCTATAAAAAGAAGTACAACTATTGAAGAGTTTGAACGAATGGTATAGTTGTACACATATTATGAAATATTGTATAACTAAAACATATAATGTTGCTAGTAAAATAGGGTGGGTGAGCATGAAAAACTTTTGGAAAATCGCATTTTTTTCGCTGCTTGCAGTTATTATTGCTGCTGTGACCAGCATCTTGTTATTAATTAATATGCATCTTCCAGATCTGGAAGAAATAGAACTATCTCAAAATAAGAACAGTCTAGTAGGTAATCCGATATTTACCATTCAAGCGAAAAAAGCAAATTTAAATCAGCTAATTGATGAACAGCTAGAACCTATGAATAATAAAGAGCAGCCAATTCGTTATACAGTTCTTTTAAAAGATCATGTTATTTTTCAAGGAAGTCTTACCGTTTTTAATCGTGAACTTGATTTCTCTATGCTGCTTGATCCTGAAGTGCAGGAAAACGGAGATCTTCTTTTAAAACAAAAATCATTTCAAATTGGTTTTTTAAAAGTTCCGAGTGATGAAGTGCTGCGTTTTTTACAAAAAAGTGCCTCACTGCCAGAATGGGTCATTGTACAGCCAAAAAAGGAAAGTGTATATGTGGCACTGACAGAATTAGAGTTTAAAGAAAATATGAGCATAAAAGCTAAACACATTGACTTAAAAAATGATCACATCGTATTTGAAGTATACTATTCAACTGAAAATACTACCAACTAATTTATTGTTTGTCTATAACGTTTATTATGACCTAGCCAATTCGTTAATTCAATCATAACGTATTAGAGAGTTTTAAAAAGTAAAAAAGCATTCAAGTGCCGCTTGAATGCTTTTTTACTTTATAACATACTTTTTATTAAAATATCAAAGCCCTCTTCATGATCTTCAATAAAAGAATGTTTAGGCGCTTTATATAACTTTAAAGCATAGATAAAGTCAATAATACTATAACCAAAATTAATCGCTGAAAAAATTGCAAAATAATGCATATAAGCAGGAATTAAAAAAGCTCCAATACATGCTAAAAGAGTAATTGAGATAAAAGGAAATAACACGACAATAATTGTTAAATTACGTGATAATGGACATGGGATACAGCAAGCCATTGTTGGACGATACATTTCAAGTCCAAACTTTATCTTTAATTTTGCCTTTTTACCCATTATCCACAATGGTACACAATGCATGAGTTTATGAAATGGAACAATAATTAATAAAAGGACAAATAAAAAGAAGAGTCCTTGATCTGCTAAGTGAGCAGAAGGATACAGCATACTGTATGTTAAATAGAAAACAGTAAAGAAAGAAAGAACGCCGAACAATGATAAGAAGATTATTCTTTCTGTACCATACTCTTTAATAATATTGACAGATTTCCAACAGTTCATTAAGTATCACCCTCTTTAAGAGGAAATAGTATAATTCCTTCAAAATTTATTTCCGTTAACAGAAACTACTCGTATACTTTACGCCTTTTTAAATGCAAAATCAACCGTTTTTTTTGAAGAAAAAAGTCGATTAATTTCACTTGATTTTTTGTGGGCAATTTCATGTCATTTACAGCAGGAAATAAGAGTGTTTATATAAAGGTTTTTTCTGTGATTATATAAAAAATATTAATATTGATATAGGTTATTTTAATGTCGAATTTTTATCGTAAATCTGTATAAATTAAAAAAATTTGAGAAATTCAGGCTTTTAAAAAGGTTTTTTTCGTTTAAAATGGAAAGTGTAGGATAGAGGAAATGGATGGAGCGTGAGAAAGAAAGTCATGGAATTTATAAATGAACGTTTCAAACAAGTACAATTTCAACAGGAACTTTTATTGAAAATGGTTGATCGAAGGAAGTACCCTTTTTATTCTCTTGTTATTGAAAGAGGGTTGGTAGAAGAAGAAATGAAAGAGGTACTTTCACTTTGTGAAGAAGTAAATAAAGGTTATGAAGAAATGAAAGAGGAAGGCTTTGTTTCATACCTTCCATTATTAATACACTTTGTAGGAATGCTGAATATAAAATTAGAACCAAAAGAAACCATCGAAGCACTATATTACCAAGGGTATTATCGTACTTTGATGGTTGAATTAAAAAAATTAGTTCCAAACTATTCGGATTAAATTGAGATTATTTACTTAGAAGATACTTCTTTTTTTTCAAATTCTTCTTTTTCTAAAACTGAATCAATTAAAAAATCATTTGTTTTATAGTCATCTTCAATTTTCTGAAACGATTTTTCAAAGATACTTGTGAAATCATCCCCATAAATTTCACGAACT
Source organism: Bacillus taeanensis (assembly GCF_003318295.1). Lineage (GTDB taxonomy): Bacteria > Bacillota > Bacilli > Bacillales > UBA6769 > Maribacillus > Maribacillus taeanensis. The sequence goes on along the minus strand of NZ_QOCW01000011.1, from coordinate 66,189 downwards.
ACACACATTAATTCAGTAAATTCAGGAAATTTACCATATAAATTACGAAGCGGCAATGAACCATTCAATACACCGTCATTGGAAGGTTGATAACTTTCCAATGTGTTTAACAATAGTTCCTTGCCTTTCTCTGTTAAAAAGACATACGTGTTACGTTTATCATTTTCCTTCTTCGAGAATTTTAAGTATCCCCGTTCTTCGAGTTTCTTTGAAAAATTAAAGGCGGTTGAAACATGCATAACACCAAATTTTGAAATATCTGAGATCGATGCTCCTTCTAAGTAATAGGAGATCCAGAGAATATGGTGTTCATTGATGTTCAAACCATAAGGTTTAATCCAAGTTTGCCAATCCTTCTCCACTACTTTCCACAATGCTTTACTTAACTGCCCGACTTTGTGACTAAAGATCATCGCTTCTTTTAATGAATAGCTTTGCTCTTCTTTCATATAAGCCCCCCCCAAATTCTTATACCTATTATGCCAGTAAATCACTAAAGAATAAAGACTGTTTTCTAGTTTTTCAAAATATTATTTTATTTTAGAAAATAGAAAAAAAGCCCATCCTTTATTATTATTGAGTTGTAAACGGTATCAGCAGAAGTTTTCTTATATAGTTTTGTTTTGAAGATATGATAAAAAAATAAATGAAAAAGGCAAAGAGATCATTGGTGATCTCTTTGCCTTTCCTTTTACGATTCCTTTGTATTATTTTTATTCATTTGATCTGCGGCTTCTTCTAATTTTTGTTGAAGTTCTTCGAGGTCTTTTTGCAGCTGCTTAAGGTTAGGGTCAACGGATCTTTTCCATTCTCCCATAGAATCTTTTACTTCTGAGGAAAGTGTAGTAAATGTTTCTTTTCCTTCTTTTGAAAGGTTAACGATTTTATTTTTGAGATCGGTTGTTTCACTTTTAAATTTTGTAAGGGAAGCTTTAAACTCTTCACCTTTTTCTTTCATATCAGTTCGCAATTCCTTTCCGGATTTTGGAGCATTAAGAAGCACAGCTGTCCCTGTTAAAAATGTCCCAAATGCAAAACCGATAAGGTAAGATCTAGCTTTTGACATATGGATCTTCCTTTCTCTCATATTGTTTCTTAATACTTACTTCGTTTTATTTTATTAATTTCCTTTGAAAATGGGAATGAAACACATTGAAAATAAAGTTATGAATTGAAAACATTCTACATATTTATTACAAAGTAGTAAAAGGAACGGTTGTTTATTCTGGATAGGAAAAGGGGGATGAGAGTTGACTGGCATTATTTTTTTACTTATTATTGGTATTTTATGTGTATATGGAATGGTTAACCGCATGTTATATATTAAAAAATACCCATTTCGTACGCCAAAAGTTATTCAGCAGCGTCAAATTGCTGTTGCTGCAGGAATTTGTGGATTTATTATCTTATGTGTTGGAATGGGACTCTATTTCTTAGGATAGAGGTCTGTTTTGCCTATTTCTCCTTTCTCTGTTCTTTCATTACACTTGTTTTTATAATTAAGGTAATATAAGGGTAGAGGAAGGAGTGAGGCAGGATGATTGAAAAAGAAAAAGTTGAAACCCATTTTAAGAAAATGGAAAATAAAGCAAAAACGCTATCGGAAAATGAACAAAAAACAGAAGAGTTGACAGAGAAAGCAGCACAAAGGGCAGAAATGTATAAAGACAAAAGAGGTTTGGACAAGCTGGCATTTGACATAAAGGCGCTTACTCGTCTTGTGAAAAATTGGCGGCAGGGTGATTATAAACAAATCTCAAAAAAATCGATTGTTATGATTGTTGCGGGACTGCTTTATTTTGTAAGTCCTGCTGATGCAGTGCCGGATTTTCTTGTAGGTTTAGGTTTTGTAGATGATGCTGCTGTGGTTGGATTTATTCTTCAAAAATTAAAAGAAGAAATTGATCGTTATTTAAAATGGGAGCAGCAATAGAGTACGTCAAAGAAGATGTTCTAGTTTTATGTGACACTGTAAAAAGCACCACTCCTTTTAAACGGAGCGGTGCTTTTTAGCATTTAGTATGCAAGCTTTGAACGTTTCATAATTGTTTGTGTAATTGGATAAACAACTGCAATTGCTGCTGTATTTACAATCGTTGCTGGTAACACAACGGATAAAAACAGTGCAAGAAATGGGGCAGGTAAGCTTACAATATAGAAAGCTGCTGTTAGGAAGATCGTCCCGCTTACTAACGTTCCAACAGCGGCTAAAATAGCAGCTGTAACAGTAGAATAACGGAATTTGGTTATTATTAGTAACATGCCGAAGAAAATATATGCTGTCATCGTTTTGTCAATAACATTTGGTAATTGTCCGCCTGGAAAATTTGTTGTTGCAGCAGAGATTAATCCTGCTGCAAGTCCAAGCATAAGAACATGCTTTTTCTCCGGAAACAGTAAAATACCTAGGAACATCATCACGAGCAGCATATCAGGTTTCATTCCAAAAAAGAATGGTGGAACAACTGCATGTAAAACCACACCTATCCCTAACAGCAATGCCATAAATACTAAATTTTTTGTTTTCAACTCAATCTCTCCTCTTCTAAGCTAGGCTCTTTTACCTTCCAATGGTGCACTCATTGCCCACTGCGAAAGTTTCTGCTTTTATGATAACAAACTATTCTTTAAATGAAAAGTTATATTTATATAGTGAAATTATGCTTTTTCTTGAAAAGATTGCATAAATTCACTTAATGCCTTTACTGCTTCAAGAGGAACGGCATTGTAAATAGAAGCACGGCATCCACCGACAGAACGGTGACCATTTAGACCAACAAATCCTTTTTCTTTTGCTTGTGATAAAAATTGTTTTGTTAATTCTTCATTTGGAAGAGTAAAGGTTACATTCATAAGGGAACGGCTATCTTTTTGAGCATGCCCTTTGTAGAAACCACCGCTGTTGTCGATTGTATCGTAAAGAAGGTTTGCTTTTTCCTTATTAATGGCTTCGACCTCAGCAACACCACCTTTTTCTTTCACCCATTCTAAGACGAGAGAAAGCATATAGATTGCAAATGTTGGTGGTGTATTAAATAAAGAATCTGATTTAATATGTGTACGATAATCGAGCATTGTTGCTAAGTTGTCTGGAATACGTTCTACTAAGTCTTTTCTCATAATGACAACCGTTACGCCAGACGGTCCTAGATTTTTTTGTGCCCCTGCATAAATCATCCCAAAATCGCTTACGTTAAGCGGACGGCTTAAAATATCACTAGACATATCGGCAATTAATGTTGGTACATTTTTAGGAAACTCATGCCACTGTGTTCCAAAAATTGTGTTATTTGATGTCACATGTAAATAAGCGTCATTCTCATTATGTTTTAGTTCAGACAGGGTAGGAATGCGATCATAATTTGTTTCTTTTGTACTTGCTGAAACAGCAGTATCCCCAATTTTCTTTGCTTCTTTAAGTGCTTTATCAGACCATGATCCAGTTAAAACATAGTTTCCTACGCCTTCTCCTAAAAGGTTCATTGGAATCATTGTAAATTGAAGGCTTGCACCGCCTTGTAAAAAGAGCACTTCATAATTTTCAGGAATTGAAAGAAGCTCACGAAGTAAACTCTTTGCTTTTTGATGAACTTTATCATAAGCAGGACTGCGGTGACTAAGCTCCATTACTGACATTCCAGTGTTTTCGAAATTAACGAGTTCATTTTGCGCTTTTTGTAATACTTCAAGTGGTAAAGCAGATGGTCCAGCATTAAAAATATAACTACGTTCCATTGATTGAATGACACTCCTTTAGTAATGTAATGAAATAGACGGGATAAATAATAATTACATCCTATCATTTTTACGTAAACGTGGCTACCTTTGTTTTTACTTTTTAAAATAGAGCTAAAATTTTAATAATAGTGTGCTGCAGTCGAACTATTTTTAACAAAAATAATTAAGAACGCGGAAAGGAGAAGTAAGGATGTATCGAGAAAATAAACCAATTGAGTTAAGTCCGTATGATCATCCGGATATTTATCCAGGACCAAGACCAAGCTCTTCATTTATTTATTATGAGGGAAAAGCACATTATATTGAGGAAACACCAGGAGTTCCTGTTGAAAATTTAACGGTTCATGTTGCTAAAAGTGAACATCTTCTTGGATCTTTTGCGTTCTCTCCTTATAAAAAAATGACGATTAAAGCCTTTTTAGAAGAGAACGAATTTACACCGATGAAGGATCGAGTGCCGCTTCTCGCATACGGATCAAATGTATGTTTAGCACAATTAAAATATAAATTCGGGTTAAATCCTTCTCAAAACGATCTTGTTATTCATATTCGAAGTCAAATAAAAGATACGGATGTGGTATATGGTGCCTTTTTAGCTCCTTATGGCTCTCTTCCGGCCGTTATTGCTCCGGTCCAAGGGGCACAGTCAGAAGTATGGGTAACATTTGTTGATAAAAAACAGCTTGAGCTTATTACAAGAACAGAAGAAACCTATGAATTACGAGAACACCGAGGCGGGAAACTTCAATTAGCCACCGGAGAGTATTTTGAATCTGTCTATGCCTATTATTACCCGCATGCATTGTTAGATGAAGGGAAGTATGTTCGTTTCAAAGATATTGGGGGGACCTCTCCTTTAAAAGGAATGTGGCAGGCAGACATGATTGATAAAGTTAAACAACGTATTGATTATAAAGGAACAAGGGAGGAATTTATTCATTTATTAAGATGGAGTTATGTTGTAAAACAGCAAGTAGAACGACAGCTTAAAGAGTTTGAAGATCATTTTGATCATCCTGATTGGAAATACGCTAAGCAGATTTTAGCAGTCGGAGAGATGGGAAGAAAGTTTCACACCTAATACATAAAGATACCCTGCATCATTTAGCTTATTATTAAATGTGCAGGATTATAAATGATAAATGTCGTTCAATTTTTATATACGCCCTTTCTAAACAGATAAGTAAGGGTCCTTTATAGATTATCTGTTATAAATTGCGTTAATCATGTCAATAACGTGCATTTCTTCTTTTACCTGTTTTTGTTCTGGTTTTTCCTTTTTTTCCACTGCTGCAGCTTTCATTTTCTCCACTACCTTCCTGTTGAGTTTTTCATGATGTCGAATATATAGAAAAGAATCTATTTTCTGAAAATTATAAATAAGTAATGGTTGAAAGTCAATAGGAAGTTTTGGGTTAAATGTTAGTTGTTTACTTTATGAAGGGTAGCAGGAAGTTGGATGTGAAAAAGGACAACTTCAAAGAATGAAGTTGTCCAAAAGAAATGAAATATGGATAGAAATTATAATTTTCCTGTTAGAAACTGTGCTTCACCAAGTCCGAAACTCCAGTCAGCATCTCCATTTTCAGTAATAGAAATCATTAGGTCTTCGGGTGAGATACCGCACTCTGATTGAAGGTTTTCTGCCATTAACGAGTATAGTTTTTCTTTTTGTTCTCTCGTTCTTGGTTTACTAGTAATGCTGATGATTACGATATCTTTGCTCCTTTGAAAGCCAAGTCCCGTATCTTCAATAATAAGTTCATTCTCAGGGTGTTGATGAACAATTTGATAGCGGTCCCGCTCCGGTACGTCAAACGCTGTTAACATTGCATGGTGTGCAGTATCTAATAATTTTCTTAAACTTTCTTCATCACGACCTTGGATTAAATCAAAACGAAGTAATGGCATTATATGTTCCTCCTTAGGTGTTTTTATTAATGAAGCTTGTCTGATATGACAAGCTTAATATCATTTATAGCTGCATATTCTTGATATACATTACCTGGTGCTTGATCAGTAACAAGAGTGTCAATGTCATTAAGATTGCAATAGGTCATTAAAGCGTATTTATCAAATTTATTAGAATCAACCAATAAATACACTTCTGCACTTTTATTAACAACTGTTTGCTTTGTTTCACTTTCAAGAGGGGACGAATGGGTTACGCCATTTGATATAGAAATACCAGTAGAAGCCATGAAAGCTTTGTTAATATTATAAGCCTTTAACAGATCCATGTTTTTTAAACTAACAAATGATTTTGTTTTACGATCAAATTCACCACCCATTGAAATAACATTTAAATTTTCATGTGGAAAGGATTTGATAATAAAGTCTAAATTGTTAGTAATAATTGTTACCTGTTTTGCCTGTAAGTACTCAATCATTTCTAATGTTGTCGTCCCTGTATCGATATAAATAATATCTCCATTATTTACGAAATTAGCTGCTGCTTTCGCAATGGATTGCTTTTGCTGTTGATGGCGTGTTTGTCTTTCGTTAAATGACTCAAGAGATGTATGCTTTACAGCGACTCCCCCATATACTTTCTGAATTTTTCCTCGTTCGACTAACTGTTGAACGTCCCGCCGAATTGTGTTTTTTGATACATTAAACACATTAACAAGGTCATCTAAAGATACGGTTTGATGTTCGAAAACATAATCTTGTATTTGCTCAATCCGTTTTGTTTTCAATCTGCTCCCCCTTGTTAATAATAGCTTTGTCTTTACATCTATATTGATATATTCATAAAGCTGCAGCAGTACTTTGTAATACTAATATAAATGATTGGGTACATTTTTTCAATAGTTAATCAAAACTTAACCAAATTTTATTTTTAAGTTGTTTAATTAATAAAAGGCTTAACCAAACTTTTGGCCTAATATAAAAAAGGAAAGTAATGAGGTTAGAGAGGGATAAAAAGAAATATACTATAATTATACGCTTGTATTTTCATGGTTTTTAAAGCCATATTTTAATTAAACAAAAAAATACTGAAATTTCTGTTGACTGAAAACGCTTTTAGTATTATGATTGGATTAGGGTTATCGATTACCCAAAAAATATTTTGAATTTTGATCTTCTGTATAGTTATTCGAAAATCTGTGGATTGAATAGGGTGATAGATTAAATTTCTGTTCAGTGAAAGCGTTTCAAAGAAAATGTTGGATTTTAAAAACAAAATATAATCAAAAAATAACTAATAAGTAATCAAGAATAATTAAAAAACAAAAAAAGTCAAGATGTTTTAAAGGAGGATTCAACTTGAATACACAAAAATCATTTTTAATGAAAGTTATTTTAATTTCAACTTTTGGAGGGCTTCTTTTTGGTTATGACACTGGGGTTATTAATGGTGCCTTACCTTATATGTCTGAAGAACTTGGTCTCAATCCCTTTACTGAAGGTCTAGTTGCAAGTATCCTACTTTTTGGAGCTGCGATAGGTGCAGTATTTGGCGGTCGACTATCAGATTATAACGGCCGACGCAAAAATATTCTTTATCTCGCCGTATTATTCTTTATCGCTACACTAGGATGTACTTTAGCTCCAAACGTTACGATTATGACAATCTCTCGTTTCCTGCTTGGACTTGCTGTAGGGGGAGCATCCGTAACGGTACCGACTTATTTAGCGGAAATGTCACCTGCTGAGAGCCGCGGAAGAATGGTAACCCAAAATGAATTAATGATTGTAAGTGGTCAGTTATTAGCTTTTGTTTTTAACGCGATTCTTGGAAACATGATGGGGGATCATCCTCATGTTTGGCGTTACATGTTGGTGATTGCAGCACTTCCAGCACTCTTCCTATTCTTTGGAATGCTGAAAATGCCTGAAAGCCCACGCTGGCTCGTTTCGAAAAAGAAAAACGATGATGCGCTCGGCGTTCTTCGCAAAATTCGTGAAGAGGACCGCGCTAAATCAGAATTAAATGAAATTAAAACAGCTTTCAGTGAAGAGAAAGAAACGAAAAAAGCGACATTTAAAGATATGCTTGCTGTTCCTTGGATTCGCCGTATCGCTTTTATCGGAATTGGGATCGCGGTGGTACAGCAAATTACAGGTGTTAACTCAATTATGTATTATGGTACTGAAATTCTGAAAGATGCAGGTTTTAAAACAGAGGCTGCACTTATCGGTAACATTGCAAATGGTGTGATTTCGGTTTTAGCAACTTTCGTAGGTATCTGGCTTCTTGGTAAAGTAGGCCGCCGTCCAATGTTGATCACTGGCTTGGCAGGAACAACGGCATCGCTTCTCCTTATCGGAATCTTTTCTCTTACACTTGAAGGAACAACAGCACTTCCATATATCGTGCTTGCTTTAACAGTTACGTTTCTTGCTTTCCAACAAGGTGCTATTTCACCAGTAACATGGTTAATGCTTTCTGAAATCTTCCCGCTTCGTTTACGTGGTGTTGGAATGGGTACTACTGTTCTTTGTCTCTGGGTTGTAAACGGTCTTATTGGTTTGATGTTCCCGGTATTACTCGCTACAGTTGGTTTGTCTACGACATTCTTTGTCTTCGTAGTTCTAGGTCTTGGAGCAATTACATTCGTGAAAAAATATTTACCAGAAACGAAAGGGCTTACACTTGAGCAGTTAGAACATTATTTCCGTACTTCTGGCAGTCAAGGCAATCAAGAAGCTGTAAATAAAATGGCTAAATGAAATAAACCTTAATAACCCGCCCCTTTCATATGAAATGTTAGGAAAGACAAACTTAAATATATATGTAAGGGGATTCAGAAGGGTTTATTAGGTTAAAAAATATTAAATTATTAAACCTTTGTAAAAAATAAAAATATTGGAGGATTTAACTATGAAACTTTGTTTTAATCAAGCAACAACACTAGAAAACTCGAATCTAGCAAAAGACCTGGAGTATTGTGAAAAACACGGCTATGATTATATTGAAATTCGTACAATGGACAAGCTGCCTGAGTATTTAAAAGAGAAGTCTATTGATGAACTAGCTGAATTCTTTAATGCAAATCATATTAAACCGCTTGCGTTTAACGCGCTTGTGTTTTTCAATAACCGTGATGAAGAAGGATACAAAGAAATTATTAATGAATTTAAAGATATGATGGAAAAAGCTCAGAAATTAGGCGTGAAATATGTGGTTGCTGTACCGCTTGTAACAGAACAAAAGATTTTAAAGAAAGATATTAAAAACAGCTGCGTTGAAGTACTAACAGAGCTTTCAGATATTGCAGAACCGTATGGAGTAAAAATTGCTGTGGAATTTGTTGGTCATCCACAATGCACGGTTAATACATTTGGTCAAGCATATGATATTGTTGAAACCGTTAATCGTGAAAATGTTGGATTAGTATTTGACTGCTTCCATTTCCATGCAATGGGATCTAATATAGAAGATTTGAAGAAAGCAGACGGCTCAAAACTATTTATTTTACACATTGATGATACAGAAGATTTTACAATTGGTTTACTGACAGATGAAGATCGCGTATGGCCTGGACACGGGGCAATTGATTTAGATGGTATTTTCTCAACATTGAAGGAAATCGGCTTACCAGAAGTGGTTTCTGTTGAATTATTCCGCCCTGAATACTATCAATTGGATGCTGAAGAAGTAATCAAAACAGCAAAAGAAACAACACTGAACGTTGTTTCAAAGTATTATAACCTCCAGTCTGTATAAGTTAAAAGAAGATATCTTATAAAAAGAACGGGGGATGTTGATGCCTGTAACAGCGAGTTTGGTGTCTATGAAAGAGATTTTAATACAAGCAAAGGAAAATCATTATGCTGTCGGTCAATACAATATTAATAACTTAGAATCCATTCAAGCGTTTTTACAAGCTGCTGAAGAAGAGCGAGCGCAGCTTATACTTGGAGCTTCTGATCGACTTGTTGACCACTTAGGAGGCTTTAAAACGATTGCTTCTATGGTTTACAGTCTTGTAGAGGAGATGGAAATCACCGTGCCGGTTGTCCTGCATTTAGATCACGGCATGAGTATTGAGCGATGCAAAAAGGCGATTGATGCTGGATTTACATCGGTAATGATTGACGGTTCTCATTATCCGATCGATGAAAATATTGCGATGACAAAACAAGTCGTTGACTATGCACGTGCAAGAGGTGTATCAGTAGAAGCGGAAGTGGGCACTGTCGGCGGAATGGAAGATGGACTAATTGGGGGTATCAGCTATGCTGACCCTGAAGAGTGTTTGCGAATTGTAAAAGAAGCGAATATTGATGCATTAGCGGCTGCCTTAGGTTCTGTTCACGGTCCATATGAAGGAGAACCGAAATTAGGTTTTGAAGAAATGCAAATCATTTCTGAATCTACAGGAGTGCCGCTCGTTCTTCACGGCGGTTCCGGCATCCCTGATTATCAAATACAAAAAGCAATTCAGCTTGGACACGCAAAAATTAATGTAAATACAGAATGCATTCAAGCTTGGACAAAAGCAATCCGCGACACTTTAACTGCCGATAAAAAAGTATATGAGCCCCGGGCGATTATTACACCGGCTAAAGAAGCAGTTATTGCCGTTGTTAAAAGCAAAATGAAAGAGTTTAAGACAAGCGGCAAAGCATAATAGAAAAGAGGAGGCGTCCAACAATAATGTTTGGACTCCTTCTTTTCAATTACATAATAGAAAGGGAGAGAGATCGAACATGACGAAAAAAACACAGCTTGGAAAAACAGATTTATATGTTAATCCAATCGGCTTTGGAGCAAATGCGGTTGGTGGTCATAACCTTTATAACAACTTAGATGAAGAAGTGGGAAAAGATTTAGTGCACACAGCGCTCGATAACGGAATCAATTTTTTAGATACTGCTTTTATATACGGACCTAAACGTTCAGAAGAACTGATCGGGGAAGTGTTAAAAGAAAGAGGAAATCGTTTCGAGGCAGTGATTGCAACAAAAGGTGCTCATAAGTTTGTTGGAAATGACGAAGTGTTTGACAACTCGCCTGCTTTTTTAAAAGAAGCAGTTGAAAGCAGTTTAAAACGCCTGCAAACAGATTATATTGATTTATTTTATATTCATTTTCCGGATAATGATACGCCAAAAGATGAAGCGGTTGGTGCATTAAAAGAGTTAAAGGATGAAGGGAAAATTAAAGCAATCGGTGTGTCAAACTTTTCGATTGAGCAGTTGAAAGAAGCAAATAAAGATGGCTATGTTGATGTATTTCAAGGTGAATATAATTTACTGCAGCGAGATGCTGAGAAAGAACTGCTGCCGTATACAAAAGAGCATAACATTTCCTTTATTCCATTCTTTCCGCTGGCATCAGGATTACTAGCAGGTAAATATAATAAGAATATGGTGTTTAACGATTTGCGCGCTGATTTACCTTACTTCCAAGAAGGCGTTTTTGAAAAAAACTTAGAAAAAGTAGAAGAGCTTCGCAAAATTGCCGATACAAAGCATGTGGAAATCGCTCACCTCGCTCTTGCTTGGTACTTAACACGTGATTCGATTGAAGCAATCATACCAGGCGCAAAGAAAACAGAACAGGTGCTCGATAATTTAAAAACATTGGATGTTCAGTTAACAGAAGAAGAAATAAAAGAAATTGATCGTATTTTTCGTTAATCATTTATAAACAAAAGGACGTGACGTGTTCACGTTCTTTTTTTATACTTGTATCTTGAAAGGATCGGTAAAAATGATAGGCGAAAGGAGGATTACAAAGTTGAGTGATTCCAAAATTACTGTTATAGGCAGCATTAATATGGATCTTGTTACAAGTACCAATGTGATACCAAATCAAGGTGAAACAGTGCTCGGAACCAACTTTTTAACAATGCCAGGTGGAAAAGGAGCTAATCAAGCGGTGGCATCTGCTAAGCTTGGTGGAAATGTTACAATGATTGGAAGTGTAGGAAGCGATGTGTTTGGTGAAGAATTAAAAGCAAACTTAAAAGAGCAAGGAGTTTCTGTTGAACATATAGGACAATCAGCAGATGCTCCAACTGGTATTGCTTCTATTATTTTATCAAATGGTGATAACCGAATTATCGTTGTTCCTGGTGCTAATCAGGGTGTAACTTCAGCAATGATTGAAGAAAAAGAAGAAATGATTGCAAGTAGTGATGTGCTGCTTCTTCAGTTAGAAATACCGTTAGAAACGGTTGAAAAAGCTGCAGAAATCGCCAAAAAGCATCATGTAAAAGTTATTTTAAATCCAGCACCTATTCAGCCGCTTTCTGAGGAATTATTAGAGAAGGTTGACTTTATTACTCCGAATGAGCATGAATTAGCACTATTATTAAAACGTATTCAATCTAAAGAAACAAAAAAGGATCTTTATGAAAAACTAATTGTGACAAAAGGGGCAGAAGGTGTAACTTATTATCAAAATGGTAGAGAGCATCATATTTCAAGCTATAAAGTAGAGGCTGTAGATACGACTGGTGCAGGTGATTCCTTTAATGGTGCTTTTGCTGTTGGAATAAGTCGGGGAATGACAAAAAGGGAGGCATGTCAACTTGGAAATGCTGTTGGTGCGTTATCTGTCACAAAATTAGGCGCGCAAACTGGGATGCCGACACAGCAAGAAGTTGAAAAGTTTTTAGAAAAGATGAAGTAATGATGCATTAAAGAATAAAGGTAGATGTTTAAAGAAAAGACTCACTCATTAGGAGTTATCCCCCTAATGAGTGAGTCTCGATTTTTTATGTACTTCTTTATTGAAGACCTTCAGAAATCGTGCTTGAAATTTCTTGTAATTGTTCAGGTGTATATTCATCTGTATGAGTTTTCCATACTGCTCCGAAACCGTCACCTTTTCCGTAACGAGGTAAAATGTGGACATGGTAGTGAAAAACAGATTGACCTGCAGCTTCTTCATTATTATTTAATAAATTAATGCCGATTGGATCAAACTGCTCTTTAATCGCTCGTGCAATAATCGGAACAACAGAGTAAACTTTTGCAGCTGTTTCCGATGTAAGTTCATAAATATCTTTTTGATGATCTTTTGGAATAACAAGCGTATGTCCTTTAGTAACTTGGCTGATGTCTAAAAATGCTAACACATTTTCATCTTCATAAACTTTTGAAGCTGGAATTTCGCCGTTTATAATTTTACAAAAAATACAGTTTGAATCATGTGCCATATTTTTCATCCTTTCTCTGTTTTTTCTACATTTCCATTATACTTTATCATGTAATCATTTTGAAATTTTTCCATAAGAAAAGGGCCCTATCGTATTGATAAGACCCTATCTGAAGAAAGGACAATAATGCACAGCATTATGTTGTCAAGCTTCTGGGGTAAAACGGTACTTGTATTTCGGAGACACCTCTTTCATTAAGAAAGTTAATTGTCAGTTGAGAAACCATTAAAGTAGCCCAATCGAACTCATCTCCTTAATAAACCGTAAATCCATCCAAAAACAATGTTGTAATCCTTTCTTCCTTATATAGAATGACCTAATTAGCTGAATTATATACAAAAAAATTTATTTAAAAACGAATTTTATAAGAATAAATAAAAAGGAAGAAGGACCTTATCTGGTGCAAGATAAGGTCCTTCTCTGAAGAAGAGAGATAATATGTGTACTTTTTTATTCAAAAAGCTTCTGGGGTATTACCGTAAATTGTCTTTCGGAGACACCTCTTTCAAACAAAGTTTGATGTTAGTTCTAGTTAGTTGTCCACCTTATGTTGTTCAATCTAACTCATCTCCTGACATTACTTTTTTAACCACCAACACTTATTTAATTGCTCTCCTCTTCGCTAATTATTATTGCCGCTTGGAAAGAATATATACATCAAAAAAAAATTTTTTTAAACATTGAGTAAAAGAATAGCGATTCGTCCGTCTTTTTTGTATGATCGAGATAATGAAAAACTTTTTTGGAGGATTTTTTATGAAAATAAAAGCATTATTTACTGCTGCTTATTTCGGTGGTCTTGTAATTGTTAGTGGATGTGGTGGAAATAATGACAGTGGGTCTCAAGAAGCCCAGGAACATCACCAAGAGGTAGTAAATGGAGATATACGTGAATTAACGGCATCAGTAAGTGAATTACCAGCATTTTTAGATGAAAAACACGAAAACATTCAAAATATTTATGCTCTTGTTCCAAAATATCAGCATGTGTTAGAAAGCATGCCTTGTTACTGCGGATGTGGTGATTCTGTTGGTCATAAAAATAATTATGATTGTTTTATCCAAGAAAATAATGAAGATGGATCAATTGTTTGGGATGATCATGGAACAAAGTGCGGCGTGTGTCTTGAAATTGCAGCAGCTTCCATGAAAATGAGCGCTGATGGCAAATCTCTTCTTGAAACTCGTCAAACCATTGATGAGCAGTATAAAACGGGATATGCCAATCCAACACCGACGCCAATGCCTGAGGCGTAGTGGTAATTTTCCTGGATAAAAAAGGTTTGTTACAATAACCTTAACACAATAAAGAAAGGAACGAGCAATGAAGACACTTTTAGATATAAAACATGTAACAGGTGGATATACATATCAAAAACCTGTTCTTCATGAAGTTTCATTTCATGTAAACGAAAATGAAATCGTTGGCTTAATCGGTTTAAACGGTGCTGGAAAAAGTACGACAATTAAACATATACTTGGCTTAATGGAACCAATAAATGGACAAATTACAATTCATGGCGAAACATTTCGTGATTCACCTGAAACGTATCGCAAACAGTTTTCATTTATACCGGAAACCCCGCTGTTATATGAAGAATTAACACTTTGGGAACACTTAAAAGTAACAGCAATGGCCTATGATATTGAGGAAAAAGAATTTGAAAAGAGAGCTGCCGTCCTTTTAAAAGAATTTCGGATGGAGAAAATGAAAAATTGGTTTCCAAGTCAATTTTCAAAAGGAATGCGTCAAAAAGTAATGATAATGTGCGCCTTTTTAGTGGAACCCCTGTTGTATATTGTCGATGAACCGTTTGTAGGGCTTGATCCAATCGGTATCCAATCTTTTTTAAATTGGATGACAGAGATGAAAAACAAGGGGGCAGGTGTCTTAATGTCTACCCACATTTTATCTACAGCAGAGCGTTATTGTGATCGCTTCGTTATTTTACATAATGGACAAGTCGCTGCGCATGGAACGTTAAAAGAATTGCAGGAACAGTTGAATGTGCCTGGCGCAAATCTTGATGATATTTATGTACATGTTACACAAGGAGATTTTTAATAATGGAGTCGTTACAATTATGGCATAGCAGAAGACGTGCTTGCTGGAATGAAAACCTTCGTTACATGCGGTTAATTGGAAACAGCGGATTTATGATGTCATTATTATTTGCAATCATTTTTGGAAGCTATTATTACAGCTTGCTTGTAAAAATGATCCCTGATTTCTTTCCAGTGCTTCCTTTATTAGCAGTTATCATGACATTTATAGTTGTTAAAAGTCCAATTCGAACGTTTTTAAAAGAAGCGGATCTTGTCTTTTTACTGCCAATGGAAGTGAAAATGAAATGGTATTTTGCTTACTCATTAGTGTATACATTCACGTTACAAAGCTTTACAGTGTTGATTGTTTTTCTTGTTCTCGGACCGCTTTATGGGATTCGGATGGATGAAAGTTCTTATTCTTACTTAGTGCTTGCCGTTTTCTTTCTTTTATTAAAAGCATGGAACCTTGTACTGCACTGGTATGAACTGCGTCTTGCGATGAAAAGGACACGAATGTTGTACAGCAGTTTGCGTATTTCTGCCGCTTTTGTGTTTATCTATTTATTGCTAACGGGGGCATCATTGCTTTATTTATTAATTGTAGCTGCTATAATGGCTGGTTGGTTCATTTACAGTTACAAAACAATTCTTTTAAAATATTCACTGAAATGGGAAACGCTCATTTCAATGGATCAAGCACTTGTGATGCGCTTTTACCGCATTGCAAATTCATTTACAGATGTCCCGAAATTAAAGCAGAAAATCAAACCGCGTAAATGGTTAAATATGTTTGTAAATCGAATATCATTAAAGAAGCAGTCCACATACTTTTATTTATATTCAAAAGCTTTTATTCGCTCTGGCGATTATTTTGGCATTTACAGCCGATTAGTGATTATTGGGGTTTTTGTACTGAGTATTCTTCCTACAGGATATGGAAGATTGATTGGGGCTTTTATCCTTCTTTATATGACGGCTCTGCAGCTGTATACGTTATGGAATCATTTTTCCGGACAAGAAATGTTTATGCTTTATCCAATTGAACAGACGGTTAAAACACAGTCATTTCAAAAGCTCTTGCTTCTTTTATTAATCATTCAAACCATTACTTATTTCTTAGCAGCACTTGTTAGTGGGTCTGGGATTTTTCATGCAATGATGATTTTGCTAATTCTTTTTGCAACAAGTTATATTTTTACTTACTATACGCTAGCAAAAAAAATAGCGTCAAGTTCATTCTAACTTCTAGTTTTATTTAAACTAGAAGTTTTTTTATTGAAACTTTTTACATAATAAATCGTATAAATTAAAAAAGGGAAATAGGGAGAAAAAGCATGAATAGTTATGAACAAATGGTAGGCGCAGAACTTAAAGAGTGGCAAAAGAAGATTACAAAGCGTTCTTCCTTAGTAGAGAGATACGCAAAATCTGTGCAAAAAAAAGTAAACAAGGTGATTCCAGATAAAGTCCATGATGTTGTAACAACAAGTGTTAAAACCATCGTCAAAGGAGCATTGCTTGGTTCAGAATATACAACGAAGAGACATGTGCTTCATCATAAAAATTTGGAAGAAAGAGAGCAGCTTGTCAAAGGGAAATTATTATCTTACAGAAGAACGGCTATCGTGGAGGGTGCTGGAACGGGAGCAGGCGGCTTGCTGCTCGGTGTGGCTGACTTTCCGCTTTTGTTAAGTATTAAAATGAAATTTCTTTTTGATGCTGCAAGTATATATGGATTTGATGTAAAAGACTACCGAGAACGTTTGTATATTATCTATTTATTTCAGCTTGCGTTTTCAAGTGATGACAAGCGAAAAGAAGCGTATGAAAAAATTGTTCACTGGGATGAAACAGTGAACAATTATCCTGTAGAAAGCACTTATTTAGAACAATTAGATTGGAAAACATTTCAACAAGAATATCGGGATTATATGGATTTAGCAAAGCTTCTTCAGCTTATCCCAGGAATTGGAGCGGTTTTTGGGGCGTACTCGAATTATAAGCTTCTTGATGAACTTGGGGAAGTTGCGATGAATGGTTATCGAATGAGATGGTTTAGCAAATAAAAAAGACCACCGTGATCACGGTGGTCTTTTTAAAGTTAAATAATTTTCGCGAATTTATAAGCGCTGATCGCTTAATAAGCGATCAAGTTCTTCCATATGATGAGTCTCATCTGCAATTAAATCATCAAGTTTTACGACAAGTTCTGTATAGCCAAGCTCTTCTGCTTGCTCTTTGCGCTGTTCATAACGTTTAATTGTTTCATATTCTGCTTTTCGTGCTTCTTCAAGCATTTCACGAACTTCTGTTACCTGCTTAACTTCTGCAGGGGTTGTTGTTGGCTGTCCGCCTAATGTTTTAATTTTTTCTGCTAAGTATAAGGCATGTCCCTGCTCATCAGCAACTTCACTTTCGAAAAATGGTTTTAAGACGGAACGGTAAATTCCTGATACAACGGCTGCATTATGTGTGTACATGATTTGTGCAGCGTATTCGTTCGCTAAGTCTTCATTCAATCCATCGATTAATTCTTTTAATTTCGGTTCCACTTTTGTATCATCCTTTCACGGTCATTTTTAGCTTCACATATAGAAGGTACCCTGTATTCCTGTCATGTAAACTTTTTATTTTAATGTTTAGTAAGGCAGAAGCAGGGAAAAGAACAAGTGTCGATTTTTTCATTACTTATTCAAAAGGGAGTGTTTTTGTGAGTAAAATTGCAGTTGTTTTAACAGATATGTTTGAAGATGTAGAGTATACAGATCCTGCCCATAGTTTTGAAGAAAATGGCCATACATTAACTGTAATTAGTGATGAAAAAGGAAAAGAATTAACGGGCAAGCAGGGAGATGCAAAAGTAACAGCAGATAAGGGAATTGAAGAGGTCTCAGAAGAATCGTTTGATGCGTTATTTATTCCAGGCGGATTTTCTCCTGACATTTTACGCGGTGATGCGCGGTTTGTAGAGTTTGTAAAACGATTTATGTATAAAGATAAGCCTGTCTTTGCGATTTGTCATGGTCCACAGCTGTTAATTACTGCAGAAGCATTGCGAGGGAGAAAAATTACAGGATACAAATCAATTCAAACGGATTTAAAATATGCAGGCGGTAATGTGTTTGATGAAGAAGTTGTTGTATGCGGAAATCTTGTTTCAAGCCGTGAGCCAGATGATATCCCGGCATTTATTGCAAAAAGTTTGGACATTTTAAGTAAATCAATAAATTAAGCGAAAAATAAGAATGCTATTTTACGGAAAGGTCGCTTTTTAAAGCGATCTTTCTTGTGTCTCTATGGCAAAGGATTTAAGATAGAAGTTAAATTGAATAAACAGTGGAAAGGTTAATTGAAATGAAAGAAAAATCATATTTAGTCATAAAGAGCTTAAAATGGATATACGACCATGCTGCTTTAGTACCTGTTATCTTAATGTTATTTGGAATTAGCACGGCGGTTGGTTCTCTTTATTTATTTGCAGAAATTGCAGAAGGCGTGTTAGGAAAACAATCTTTTCAATTCGATAGCATCGTTAATGATTGGCTTGATCATTTTAGAAGTCCGTTTATGGATCAATTGATGTTTTATATAACGGAATTAGGATCTGTTCTCTCTGTAGCTGTTTTATTAATTGGAATGATTGCTTGGCTGCTGATCAAAAAGCATGATAAGTGGAGTGTTGCTTTCTTTCTATTAACGGTTTCTGTAGGGGGGGCATTAAATGCGCTTTTAAAGCATGTGTTCGAGCGCAGCCGTCCGGAAATTAATGAAGGGGTAGGAGGAATAGGATTCAGCTTTCCGAGCGGCCATGCGATGGGAGCGATGATTTTTTACGGTTTCCTCGGTTATTTAGTCATCCGCAGTCAAAGAAGAAAAAGAACAAAGCTAATTATTATGAGCGTCTTTATCATTTTAATTTTATTAATTGGAATAAGCAGAATTTATTTTCATGTTCATTATCCAACAGACGTTATTGCAGGATATGCGGCCGGAGCGTCTTGGTTATATGTTTGTATTTTTTCACTAGAGTTTATTTTATGGATGAAGAGAAGAAGGAGGAAAAGACAACTTAGCTAATTGTTAAGTTGCCTTTTTATCTCCAACAATGACGTTTAAATGCTTTGACAGCAGTTCGATAGAAGATGGAGTGAAAAATTGTCTTTCACCATCACAATCAATTTGCTGTTCAGGAAAGGCTTGGACTTTGAGAGTATTTGTTTGAAAATAAATAAGATCATCATGCAAATTCGGTGTATTGGTAAACTTGGAACGAACCAAAGAGAAAAAGCTTTCTAAAGAACGTTCTTTAATAATTAACACATCAAACTTACCGTCTTGAATGTTGTTATGAGAAAAGAAAGTCCTCATTCCACCTATAAAAGGGCCGTTACTAACAAGCATCATGACGGCTTGATCATTAAATGTAAACGAATCAGATTTGACAGTGAGCTGAAAAGGGGTAATATCTTTAAGATTTTGCAAAGTGCTTAAATAGTAGGCAAGGCGTCCAAAGTTTTCTTTTACTGCGGAAGAAATTTGTTCAGAAATACTTGTAATCATGCCAATTCCCCAAAAGTTTGAAAAATAATTTGTATTGCTTTTTCCGATATCAATCGCTTCTGTTTTCCCTTTGACAATGTGTTCGGCAGCTTTTAATGGATTTTGAGGCAGGCCGAGCGCCCGGGAAAAATCGTTGCACGTTCCGCCTGGCAAAACGGCAAAGGTAGGGCGTTTTTTTAATGAGGATAGGGCATTGATTAACTCGTAAATGGTACCATCTCCGCCGGCACCGATAATGAGATCATGATCCGCAGCTAATTCTTTTACTAGAGCAGCGCCATCGCCTTTTGTTTTTGTTTCGTAGATTTTAAGGTGGTAAGCGCTTTTGAGTATTGCTTTAATTTCTTCAAGCATTTTTACAAGTTGTTTTTTACCTGCAGCGGGGTTAAGAATAATAGCGGCCTTTTTCAACTTTCTTTCTCCTTTCTGTAGAAAATGCTGTCTCTTCTTTTCCTTCAGATCATTTGTTTTTGTATGTTTACCCATTTTCTTTTTTCTTACACATCTTTGGCTTGAAGCGCTGCTTAGTCCAATTTTGCTGTTCATTTCATCAAAAAAGGGAAGCATTTGGCTTCCCTTTTAGATTTTATTTTATATGTTTTGTTTATGATAAACATCCTGTACCTGCTGTTCAAGCTCTGGTGTAACTCCTTGACTTGGATCATACTCCGGTCCCTGCTTGATTTGTTCTTTCGTAAGGTCAATGTATACTTTATTAGTACCCCAGCTGACATCTGTAATCCAATCAGGTGAAATAAGTACTTTTTTACCAAACCACCAATTTTTTGTGTCAATCACAAGATAACGGATTTTCCATGTATCTTCCTCAATAAGAAAATCTTCAACATGTCCAAATTCCTCATTGGAAGCTTGAATGGAATAACCGGTCACTTCTTTTGCGCTTCTTAGATGGGAGTTCTGTTCCATTTCTTTTTCTTCAAGCTGAGATTGTTCCATATGTTCATCTTGACGCATGATGTCAGCCGGATATGCTCCGGCTCCCCATAATCCTGCTCCGCCCCAGTAAGGAGCCCATCCGTAATAAAGCATTAAATCGCGCTCCTGTTGTCTGGAGATCGGCTTACTTGCATCAATATCAGGGCTGTTTTTCACTTGTTCTTTCGTAAGTGCCACACTAAAGTTATCGTGTCTTTCATAAATGTGCTCAAAAGCTGCAGGAGAAATTAACACACTTTTTCCCGGCAGCCATTTTCTTGTATTGGCAACAAGATATCGCATTGTCCATGTTTCATCATCAAAGTAGATGTCTTCCACTTTGCCAAGCTCATCATCTTTTGCAGCAATAGTAAACCCTTGAATATGTTCCGCACTGTGTAAGATAAGAATCACTCTCCTTTTATAAAGAGAAGTACCCGCTCTTACAGTGTCTAAACATTATTCTTCGTCTTCTTTATAGATAAAATAGTAGCGGATGTATGGATCACCTGAAAAAATACTAATTGGCATGCCTGTTGCTTTTTCCCGATGTTTATAGATGTCTTTATAGCCGTCTGATTGCTGCCATCGTCTAAAATAACTATCTGATTCCCAAAGAGTTACAACAGCATAGGTATTTGTGTCTAATGGACGTAAAAAGCGCAACCCATAACAACCTGGCTCTTGTTTTAGAAATTCTCCTCGATTTTTAAAGCGAAGTTCAAAGACATCACGCTGCTCTTCTTCAACAGGAATATTATCAATCACTACAAAACGAGCTCCTTCATAGTTTCCTGCTGCTTCAATAATCTCATATTTTCGGCCGCTGTGAAAAATATTTTTTTTATCTGTTTCTAATAAGAGTGCAGCACTATCAGAGCCTTGTAAAAGGTAAATTTCTTTCTTAGCTTTATGTTTATTATAAATCGTTTGTAAGAAATTTTGTGTGCCAAACGTCATATAAACATTCACACTGATTCCCCCTTTGAATGCATCAAAAAAATCATAACGAAAATTGAAACATTAAAATACTTTTCCCTTTTATGAAGAATGCTAATCGTAAAGAAAATATTTTCATTTCCGTTAAGATAAGGTAATCTCTAATTTAGCTACTTTTATTTGTTTTTGAAAGTAAGGAGTGAGGAAGATGATTAAAAAGGCATCGATTACAGCAGCCCTTTTTGTCGGTATCATTTTTTTAGGGTTAATTGGTTACTTACTAATTATTTTTGCAGGTAATTATGTGATTGATGAAAAAAAGCTTGTGATGAATGAAACAACAACAATTGTCGATGAAGAAGAGCATGTAATTACTAAATTATACGTTCAAAATAGAGAGTTAGTTGATATTAAAGATATTCCGGATCATGTGAAAAATACCTTTCTAGCAGTAGAAGATATTCGCTTTTATGAGCATAGTGGTATTGATATGAAAGCCATTTTTCGAGCACTTTATCGCGATTTATTGGCAGGCAGCAAAGTAGAAGGCGGCAGCACAATCACCCAGCAGCTTGCTAAAAATATCTTTTTATCAAACGAGAAAAGCTTTTTACGGAAAACAAAAGAAGTCATTATCGCCCTTAATTTAGAACATGAATATACAAAAAGTAAAATTTTAGAAATGTACCTAAACCAAATTTACTTTGGTCATGGAGCTTATGGTATTCAATCGGCTTCTCATTTATATTTTAATAAAAAAGTTAGTGAACTTACAGTGGAAGAAGGAGCTCTGCTTGCGGCACTTCCAAAAGCACCAGCATCCTATTCACCGATTGATTATCCTGAAAAAAGTAAAGAGCGCCGCGATTTAGTGCTATCTTTACTCGCAAAACACAATTTTATTAGCGCACAGGAAGCGGTTCGTCTACAAGGAAAAACACTTTCATTGAATGTCCAAAAATTAACAAAGGATGAAAGTTACTTAACATATATAGATATGATATTAGAAGAAGCGGAGAAAAAATACCATTTAACAAGTGCAGAAGTGTTAAGAGGCGGTTATAAAATTGTTGTGCCGATGAATAAAACGGTCCAGCAGACAGTATTTAAGCTGTTTCAAAAGGGTGAATATTTTCCTGGAAGCAATTCAGAAGAACGTCCTGAAGGAGGACTTGTGTTAATGGATTCAACAACAGGAGGGATTATTGCCGTGCAGGGAGGGCGTGAATATGCTCCACAAGGATTTAACCATATTTATGCGAAACGTCAGCCAGGATCGACCTTTAAGCCGCTTGCTGTTTATGGACCTGCCTTAGAATCCGAAAACTATGATCCCTATACGTTATTAAAAGATGAAAGGATAAATTATGGGGGCTATGAACCGCAAAACTATAATAACAGCTATCAAGGCGAAGTAACGATGTATGATGCTTTAAAAGATTCGTTAAATGCACCAGCTGTTTGGTTGTTAAATGAAATGGGGATAGACAAAGCTAAGAAAACATTAACTAAACTTGATTTCGCAATTTTTGACAATGATTTAAAGATTGCTTTAGGGGGCATTGATGAAGGTGTTTCGCCTTATCAACTCATGAAAGCATATCGAGCATTTAATGAAAATGGAAAACTAATTGAGCCATATGTTATCTCAAAGATTTATAATCAAAATGGCAAATTAATTGGACAAGCAGTACCTGAAGAAAAGCAAGTATTTTCTAAACAGACGGCTTGGTATATGACAAAAATGCTTGAGGCAGTTGTGAAAGAAGGAACCGCTCAAAAGGGAGAGATCCACACAGCATTAGCTGGAAAGACGGGGACTACCTCTTATGAAAAGATACAGAATGGCAATCGTGATGCCTGGTTTGTCGGTTATACACCTGAAGTTGTTGGAGCTGTATGGATTGGTTATGACAGAACAGATAACAATCATTACTTAACAGGAGGCAGCAGTTATCCCACAGCATTAATGAAAGATTTGTTAAATGAAATGCCCTCGCAAAACGGCTTGGTGTTTAAAAAGCCTAAAGGTGCAGCCGAGTTAGAGCCGCCCATTCGATTTGTTGAAATAAACGATTTAGAAGGAGGAGTGACTTTTGCTAACGGCTGGCCTAGTGTGAGACTTACTTGGACGCCAGCAGAGGATGATCGGCTGCAGTATCATATTTATGAAACCGATGGTGAAAAACGCACCCTTCTCGATACGGTCACCGGTGCTGGTGAGTATATCTCAAAGAATCTTTCTCTTTTCACGGAAAAACAATATCTTATTGTACCGTATAACCCACAAATTGATCGAGAGGGGAAAGAATCAAATGCTGCAAATGTTGATCTGTTTCCCGGTGTTTTTCAGAAATCTAACAGTTGAAAAACCAATCAGGGTAACCGTTTATCCTGATTGGTTATTAAATAAAAATAGAGTGAAGAAGGGGGTGGCTCATTAGGGTCTGACTCTATGCTTTTGAGACAGCCCCTTGTTACGAGAACAATAAATTTAACAGAAAAAGTAGGGAGAGAAAGCACATAAACCAAAGTTATAAAATTAAGTAAAATACTATTATATTAACGATTGCAGCCTTTTGATATGTGCGCTTTCTTTGCTCTATTTTTAGAATATAACAGTATATTAAAAAAAATTTTGTTTTTCTATTAACATTTTTACTTACATATGGTATAGTTTCATTAAAGGGTTATCGATTACCCAAAAAACTAACAAATTAAAAATGTAAATGAGTTAAATTAAATTTTTAATTAATGAAAGGGAGGTACATATTATTATGACCTTAAAATTAGGAGTTATTGGAACAGGCGCTATTGGGCAAGAGCATATTCGTAGAATTACTAATACATTATCAGGAGCTAAAATTGTCGCTGTAACGGACGTTAATGCAGAAAATGCAAACGCTGTCATCGAAAATGAAAAACTTGATGCAAAGTTTTATGAAGATGGTCATGCACTAATTAATGCTGCTGAAGTTGATGCAGTGATTGTCACATCTTGGGGTCCGACTCATGAAGAATTTGTGTTGGCATCTATTGCAGCAGGAAAGCCGGTCTTCTGTGAGAAACCTCTTGCTACAACTGCTGAAGGTTGTAAAAGAATTGTTGAGGCTGAGGTTGCATTTGGTAAACCTTTAGTTCAGGTTGGTTATATGCGTCGTTACGATCAAGGATACCGTGCATTAAAAAATGTTATTGATAACGGTAAAGTTGGAGAGCCGTTAATGGTGCATTGTGCTCATAGAAATCCAACAGTTCCAAGTTCTTATACTGGTGACATGGCGATCGTTGATACGTTTATTCATGAAATCGATGTTTTACGCTGGCTGCTAAATGATGATTATGTTTCAGTTCAAGTAGTGGCACCTCGAAAAACAAGTAACGCCTTAGAACACCTTCAGGATCCACTTATTGTGTTACTAGAAACTGAAAAAGGTGTTCGAATTGATGGGGAAATATTCGTTAACTGCCAATATGGTTACGATATTCAATGTCAGGTTGTAGGGGAAACAGGTACAGCAAACTTACCTGAACCTTCCAGCGTCATTTTACGCAGTGAAGCTAAGCTTTCAACTGAAATTTTAGTAGATTGGAAACAGCGTTTTATTGAGTCTTATGATGTTGAGCTTCAAGATTGGATTAACTCTACACTTAAAGGTGAAGTAAATGGACCGACAGCTTGGGATGGCTATGCTGCAGCAGTAACTGCTGATGCTTGTCTTGAAGCAAAGCAAACAGGTAAGATCGTACCAATTTCCATGCCGGAACGTCCTGATTTTTATAATAAGTCAGGTGCTTTAGTTAACTCTTAATTTTGCAATCAAACTATTAAACTTTCCAAATTTTATATAAGAATATGAGCTGAACATGCAGCAGCTAACGGTTAAATCCAAACAGCCAAAAAAGGAGATGTTTACATTGCGTTTAGCATATGATCCGTCACATTATCGTGATAATACAAATTTAAAAGATACAATCGATACAGTTGCTAGATTAGGGTACGAATATGTCGAGTTATCACCGCGTAAAGATTTTATTTGGTTTTATGAATATCCAAAAGTGGATAAGCAGCTCATCAAAGATTTAAAACGATATTGTTCAGATGCCGGTGTGAAAATCTCTTCTGTTCTTCCTGTGCAGCAGTGGTCGTCACCGGTTGAAGAAGAACGTCAAGCGGCAGTGCGCAATTGGAAGCGCTGCATTGAAATTACTTCTGAATTAGGCGTCGATTTAATGAACAGTGAATTTGCCGGCGACAAAAGCCGTCCGGTTGAAAGTGAAGCGGCATTTGTGAAATCAATGGAAGAACTTATGCCGATTTTTGAAAAAGAGGGAATTAAACTTAATTTACAGTCTCACCCGAATGATTTTATTGAGTTGAATACAGAAGCGATTCAAATGATTCGTGCACTTGATAAAGATTGGATTAAGTTGGTCTATTCTGTTCCACATGCTTTCTTCTATGATGATGGGATCGGCGATGTAGAAAAACACTTGGAAGAAGCGGGAGATTTGCTTGCACATGTGCTCATTGCCGATACGCTGAATCATAAAGCAGCATTTGGACTGCGATATATTGTCAATCCGCCTAATGCAAATGTCACGATTCACCAGCATTTAAACCCTGGTGAAGGGGAAATCAACTTTGAAGCCCTTTATCGGAAATTAAGAGAAATGAAATTTGACGGCATTGTCACCAATGCAGTATTCGCTTATCCTGATAGACCAGAATGGTCCAACGAAGTAACGCTGAAATCGATTAAAGAAGGATTAAACCTTAAAGAGGGATTGAATATTTAATACGTGGATAAAGAGTAACAAAAGAGTTGATGGGGAAAGAGTTAGCGCGATAAAATAAATAGTAGTGTACTTATTAATGAGGTTGACTCTAAACATAGAGTCAACCTCATTGCTTTTATAAATAAAAAATCTGGAAAACTATAAAGAGAAAAAGGGTGAGAATATGAATTTAAAAGATAAAGTGGCGATTGTAACAGGAGGAAGCAGTGGCATTGGTGGGGCAATTGCGAGCCGATACGCAAAAGAAGGAGCAAACATCGTTATTGCAGCAAGGTCACTTGATTCGCTGAAAGCAAAGAAAGAAGAACTTAAAGAGCTTGGAGCAGAAGTTGAAGCTGTACAAGCAGATGTTTCAAAAGAAGAACATGTGAAGCGAATTAAAGAAAAGACGTTAGAGCGCTTTGGGAAAATTGATATCCTTGTAAATGCGGCAGGTATGACGATGGTTGCTCCTTCTGAACAACTAACATTAGAAAATTGGAATAAATGTATGGATGTTAATTCAACAGGTACATTTCTCATGTGCCGTGAAGTTGGCCAGGAAATGATAGACACAAAACGAGGTGGGAAAATTATTAATATTACCTCTATTGTGGCGCATGCTGGTATTGCAAAGCGAGCAGCTTATGCAGCAAGTAAAGGAGCTGTTAGACAGTTAACAGAAACACTGGCGTTAGAATGGGGACCTTATAATATTAATGTGAATGCGATTAGTCCTGGGTACGTTTCTACGCCTATTTTTCAAGATTTAGTGCGAAAAGGGATTCATAATCCAGACCTGCTCGAAGCGAGAATTCCTCTAGGAAGATTGGCTCAAGTAGAGGATATCGCAGGTCCCGCCTTATTCTTAGCTTCTTCGGAGTCTGATTACGTAACTGGAGTTATTTTAAAAGTTGACGGCGGTTGGCTTGTGAATGGTCATTTAAATATTCATTAAAAGGAACAAAAGTGTGATGAATGTCATTTTTAAATTGGTTTTGATACAATAGTTTAGAAATGGAAAGAATGTCAATAGCTAATTTAGAGTGCTGTATTTCCGTCAAATTTATGACAGTTCCCCATAATAACTATACATTCAAAAAATACATCGTTATAGTAAGTAGTGGAATAAAGCAGAAGAGAGAAGTCAGCCTAATAGAGGGGTGTAAGAATGAAACATTTTAATGACCAATTTTTAAAAGCCTGCCGCGGCGAGGAAACAACTCATGTGCCGGTTTGGTATATGCGTCAAGCAGGACGTTACCAACCTGAATATCGTAAAATTAAAGAAACACATACATTATTTGAAATTACCCATGATCCAGAGCTTTGTGCGTATGTAACGAAGCTTCCGGTTGATCAGCACGGTGTTGATGCTGCGATTTTATATAAAGATATTATGACGCCGCTTCCAGCACTAGGTGTCGATGTTGAAATTAAATCAGGCGTTGGTCCTATCATTGATAATCCGATTCGTTCAAAACAAGATGTTTTAAAGCTTGGTGAAATTCATCCGGAAAAAGATGTTCCTTATGTATTAGATACAATTAAACTGCTTCGTGAACAGCTGTCTGTTCCGCTTATTAGTTTTAGTGGAGCACCGTTTACACTTGCAAGTTATATGATTGAGGGCGGTCCATCACGAAATTATCATAAAACAAAAGCATTCATGTATGCAGAGCCAAAAGCGTGGTTCCAACTGATGGACAAGCTCGGAGACATGACAATTTCTTATGTGAAAGCCCAAATTAAAGCAGGGGCACAGGCGATTCAAATTTTTGATTCATGGGTTGGCGCATTAAATGTAGCAGATTATCGTACATTTATTAAGCCCGTTATGGAGAGGATTTTTACTGAGTTAAAAGAAGAAGGGGTTCCGCTTATTATGTTTGGTGTTGGGGCAAGTCATCTTGCAAACGAATGGGCAGAGCTTCCGATTGATGTGGTTGGTTTAGATTGGCGTTTATCAATTAATGAAGCGCGTGAACGCGGCATCACTAAAACATTACAAGGAAATCTTGATCCATCATTCCTTCTTGCGCCATGGTCTGTTATTGAAGAGCGTACAAAAGAAATTTTAGATCAAGGCATGAAAGAACCAGGCTTTATTTTTAACTTAGGCCATGGTATTTTTCCTGAAGTAAAGGTAGAAACATTACAGCGGTTAACCGCGTTTGTTCACGAATATACAGCAAAGTAAAGGAGCGGATGGAATATGAAAACCATTGGATTATTAGTAATGGCATATGGAACACCAAAAAGTCCAGAGGAAATTGAACCGTATTATACGCATATTCGCCGCGGCAAAAAGCCACCTCAAGAATTGCTGGAAGATTTAACATCACGTTATGAAGCAATTGGCGGTGTGTCACCACTTGCGAAAATTACCGATGAACAAGTAGCGGAGCTCGAAAAGACCTTAAATAGTATGCATGATAATGTTCAATTTAAAGCTTATTTAGGCTTAAAGCATATTAATCCATTTGTAGAAGATGCGGTTCATCAAATGAAGCAGGATGGAATTGAAGAAGCAATCAGCATTGTCTTAGCGCCCCATTATTCAACATTTAGTGTAAAGTCTTATAATGGACGCGCAAAAGAGGAAGCGGAAAAAATCGGTGGTCCAACGATTTATTCTGTAGACAGCTGGTATAAAGAACCAAAGTTTATCGATTATTGGGTAAATAAAGTGCAGGAAACAATAAACAGCATGTCTCAATCAGAACGAGAGAAAGCGGTTGTGATTTTCTCAGCACATAGTTTACCGGAACGCATTTTACAAATGGGGGATCCATACCCAAAACAGCTTGAAGAAACAGCCAAGTTAATTGCTGAAAAAGTAGGGATTAAAAACTATGAAATTGGTTGGCAGAGTGCTGGAAATACGCCAGATCCTTGGATTGGACCAGATGTGCAGGATTTAACGCGTGATTTATATGAACAAGAAGGCTATCAAAGCTTTGTTTATTGTCCGGTTGGTTTTGTTGCTGAACATCTTGAAGTTCTGTATGACAATGATTATGAGTGTAAAGTGGTAACAGATGAGCTTCGGGCAAATTATTATCGTCCAGAGATGCCAAATGCGAAAAGTGAATTTATTGAAGCGTTAGCGGAGGTTGTTACAAAGAAATTAATAGAGAAAGTGCGTGTTTAACATGAAAGAAGGACGTCGTCACATTGCCATTATTGGTGGTGGAATGACAGGACTTGCTGCCGCTTATTATTTACAAAAAGAAATAAAAGAAAAAAAGCTGCCAATTACTTATACCTTAATTGAATCGTCAAATCGTCTTGGCGGCAAAATTCAAACAGATTATACGAATGGTTTTATTATTGAACAAGGTCCTGATTCCTTTTTAGCTCGGAAAAAAAGTGCGGGTAAACTTGCAGCTGATGTTGGTTTAAGTGATGAACTTGTTTCAAACAGTACGGGACAAGCTTATGTCTTAAGTAACGCGAAACTTCACCCGATTCCTGGTGGAGCTGTTATGGGCATCCCGACAGAGCTTGGGCCATTTATGAGTACAAGTTTGTTTTCACCAGCTGGTAAGGCAAGAGCAGCACTTGATCTTGTATTACCGAGAAAAAGCGGCAGTAATGAAGATCAATCTCTTGGTCGATTTTTTCGACGTCGGTTAGGTGATGAAGTTGTTGAAAATTTGATTGAACCGCTTTTATCAGGAATTTATGCAGGAGATATTGATCGTTTAAGCTTAATGTCAACATTTCCACAGTTTTATGAAGTAGAACAAAAGCACCGCAGTTTAATTTTTGGGATGAAGAAAACACGTCCTAAGTCTAAAAAAGAGCCAAACAAAAAGCCAAGCATGTTTTTAACATTAAAAAACGGATTAGAGTCGCTTGTTCATAAAGTGGAAGAACAACTTAATCCGCATTCGATTTATAAAAATACAAGTGTGAAAAAAGTTACCAAAGAAGACCGAGGGTACATGTTAACATTTGTAAATGGGGAGACGCTGTATGCGGATGCTGTTATTATGACAACTCCGCACAATGTGACAGCAAAAATGTTTAACAATTATTCTTTTATGAATTCATTTCATGATACCCCGTCAACAACTGTAGCCACTGTTGCAATGGCCTTTGATGAATCAGCATTAAAGCAGGAACTAAATGGTACAGGCTTTGTTATCTCAAGACAAGAGGATTTCACGATTACAGCGTGTACATGGACGAACAAAAAGTGGCCGCATACAACGCCAGATGGGAAAGTCTTGCTGCGCTGTTATGTAGGTCGTGCTGGAAATTCAAGGATTGTAGAAGAAAAGGATGAGGTTATTGTCAAAACGGTTCTTGATGATTTAAATAAAATTATGAAAATAGAAGGACGGCCGGAATTTTATCGTATTACCCGTCTTCGTGAATCAATGCCTCAATATACAGTTGGTCATAAATATCGCCTTGAAGCCATGAAATCTCGCTTAAAAAGCGAACTTTCAGGTGTATTTTTAGCAGGAATGTCATACGGTGGCGTTGGAATTCCTGACTGTATTGATCAAGGTATAAATGCCGTTCATGATGTTTTGGAATATAGTAAGGTAGAATAAATAAACGAATAATAAAAGTGCGAGCGTATAGCTCGCATCTTTGTTATTTAGATATTTTTACGACTTAATTAATTTAACTAAACTGCAAGGAGTTGAGGGACGCTGTGAATATTACAGTTGTTGGAGCAGGCGCAGTGGGCGGTTATTTTGGTGCAAGACTGCAGGAAGCTGGGGCACATGTTACATTTTTAGTACGTGAAAGACGTTATCATGAACTGAAGAAACATGGACTTCACATTACTAGTGTAAACGGCGATTATACACTGGTAGATATAGAAACAGTTATGGATAGTAATGATATTTCTTCTTGCGACTTAGTTCTCGTAGCGGTAAAAGGCTATCATTTAGAAGAAGTCATTTCTAACATACAGTCTCTTGTGAATAGGGGAGCAAAAGTTTTGCCTTTATTAAATGGTGTTGAGCATTATGAAAAACTTCAAGAACAATTTGGTAAAGAATCTGTTCTTGGGGGCTTATGCTTTATTATTACAACACTTGATGAGAATGGGCATATTATACATACAAGTCAACAGCATGATATGGTGTTTGGTACCCTGCATGAATCACAAGTTAAAATTTGTAATGATCTTGATAAACTAACAAAAAAAGCAAATGTGAATGCATTGTATAGTAATGATATTTTGAAAGATATTTGGAGAAAGTATGCGTTTATTACAGCATATTCAGGTCTCACCACAGCAAGCCGTCTTCCAATTGGTCCTGTTCGGGAAGAAAAAGCTTCCGTTGAACTGCTTCAAAGTGTCCTTCAAGAAATGAAGCTTCTTTCTTCTGCTTATGAAGTAGACTTAGGAGAAAACTTCGTGGAAGAAACAGTAGGGAAAATGTATCAACTGCCTGCTGACAGTACTTCTTCTATGCACCAAGATTTTCGAAAGGGACTTCAGTTAGAAGTAGAAGGTTTACAGGGAGGAGCAGTAAGGCTTGCGCAGGCGGTCGAGTTAAAGTTATCGGTAGTAGAAACGCTTTATGCATTGATTAAACCTCATGAGTTTCCTAAAAAACAAAAAAATTATTAAACAGCTAGTAGGATGTGTTCTCATGTAAACTATGGTATGCTTAATGGAAAATCAAGCAGGATTCTTTTTGGTTTTTAGAACATTATTATCTTTTTAGAAGATAATATTGAAAGGAAATGGTTTTATGGCAAATACGCATACTTTTTCTAAAGGTGAAGAAATCGCTAATTCTATTACACATGGAATTGGAGCGTTTTTAAGTATAGCTGCTTTAGTAATATTAATTATTTTCTCTTCCTTAAATGGAAGTGTATGGCATATTGTTAGCTTTACAATATTCGGCGTAACAATGGCCCTTTTATATATTTCTTCTACATTTGTCCATGCGCTGCCTCATGGCAGGGCAAAAGATATTTTCGAAATCCTTGATCATTCTTCCATCTACTTCTTTATCGCGGGTACTTATACTCCTTTTTTATTTTTAGCGGTTAAAGGATGGTTAGGGTGGACGTTATTTGGAATTGTTTGGGGTGTAGCGATTGCCGGAACGGTTTTTAAATCTTTTTTTGTGAAAAAATATTTATTTGTTTCTACCATTGGTTATGTACTGTTAGGGTGGCAAATTGTTTTTGCTTGGAAACCGCTTGTCGGAACTCTTCCTCATAATGGTGTTGTTTTACTAGTCATGGGAGGCATTTTTTATACAGTAGGGGCTGTTTTCTATGTTTGGAGAGGATTTAAGTTTCATCATGCAGTATGGCACTTGTTTGTATTAGGAGGAACAGCAAGCCACTTTTTTGCCGTATTGTTTTATTTGCTCTAACTGTTTTGTCATTTCTGATGAAGAACGTTTAGGACATCGGAAGCTTTCGATGTCCTATTTTGTTGTTTGCTGCATACTATCTTCTAGTTGGTGAATAAACACATACTTTTTAAGTGTAAAGTAATCATTTTCACTTAAATAGTTAATTTTAGCGCCGTAATCATAACTATTATCTGTCTTTCGGCGGTTTGCGATTGTAATTTTTTCCTTAAAAGGGAGTTCAAGTGATAAACTTTTAATTTCAAAGCTAGATTCTAAGCGAAGTTCATGTTAAGAGGAAAATCCCACTCCATCCACACTAACATCTTTAATATGCACTAAAATTTGCACGTGAGACTGTCCTTTTTCACTTTCCTGCAGGGTCGTATCCGTCATAATTGCTTTTTTATATTGGTATGAACACGTGGATGCTCTCTGCGATAAATCTTCCCATCTTGCTTTAAAAACTGCTCAAATGTATGTTTTGAGGATGAAGAAGGAAGAACTAACAGATAAAGAAACCCATGGGATGATTTAATAATTTTAGAAGTAAATATCCAGTCTAAATAATAACAGGTAAGTTCTTCTCCGAATGAGAGCTCTTCATTATTTTCGTGAAGTTGGAGCTTCATTAATTCTCCTCCCCACTTTAAAACTTTACCTAACATAGGAAATTCTTGCGGTTTATTTGTTCTTAATATGTGAATAAACATTGGTTACCCTGCTTTCTTTGAATGCAGTAAAAAAGATATTATTCCAAATTCTAGTATAATAGAAGTTGTAGTAATTTAGCAATTATCAACTTTTGAAGCTTCATTACATACTTGTGGGAATTTTCTTGCTATTTTCAATTTTAATAAAAGGAGATGAATGGGATGAAAGTAACAATTCTTGGTCAATGGGGTGGTTTTCCAAAAGTAAATGGAGCGAGTTCTGGCTATTTGTTTCAGCATGAAGGATTTAATTTATTAGTGGATTGTGGTAGTGCCGTGCTTTCGAAAGTGCAAAATTATATTGAAGTGGAAGAACTTGATGCCGTTATACTTTCTCACTATCATCCTGATCATATTGCAGATATTGGACCACTACAGCATGGCCGATTAGTAAAACATCATTTGGGCAAAAAACAAATCAATCTCCCTATTTATGGACATACATTTAATCAGTTAGAATTTTCACGATTAACTTATAAAACATTCACAAGAGGTGTGCCGTATAATCCTGATGAGCCGTTAAAAGTTGGACCATTTACGATTACTTTTATGAAAACAAAGCATCCAGTTGATTGTTATGCGATGCGAATTACAGATGGCTATTCAACTGTTGTTTATACTGCTGATTCCTCTTATTTAGCAAGCTTTATTTCTTTTTCAAAAGACGCGGATTTATTTCTTTGTGAATGCAATTTATATGCAGATATGGACGGTACAGAAATGGGACATATGAACAGTACAGATGCAGCAGCGATTGCGGCTTCAAGTAATGTGAAAAATCTTGTGTTAACGCATTTACCTCATTTTGGTGAATTAAAGGAATTAGTTAATGATGCAAAGAGAAGCTTTTCAGGTGAGGTGCAGTTAGCAGAAGAAGGATGGGTGTGGGAAACATAAAGAGATTGCTGATAGACAGCAATCTCTTTATGTTTAGTTTTTCTGGAGCTTAGAAAGAGTTTCAAAATGAGATTTTAATGAAGGGTAAAGCTCTTTGTAAGCAGTATAAAGCCGTTTATAAATCTCATGGTTCTTTTCATTCGGGATAAAGCTGTTTCTCATTGGAATGAAGTTTTTAATCTCTTCAAAAGAGTCTACTTCACCCACTGCATATAATGCTGTCCAAGCTGCACCCCAAGCCGAACTCTGGTGACTTTCCGGAACATATACTTCTTTTCCGAATATATCAGCCAAAATTTGCAGCCAAAGAGGAGAGCGGGCAAATCCACCGCTTGCAAGGAGCCGATTTGATGTTCCTGAAAGTCGCTCTAATGTTTCACCAATTTGATAAATGTTAAAAATAACGCCTTCAAGTCCTGCGCGAAGGAGATGTTCTTTTTTGTGAGACTGCGTAAGACCGATATAACTCCCCTTTGCGTTTGCATTCCAGTGCGGCGCTCTTTCTCCGTTTAAAAATGGTAAAAATAGCAGGCCTTCTGAACCAGGTTTTACTTTTTTGGCTAATGCAGTAAGCAGTTCATAGGGATCTTGATTATCTTCTAAAGCTTTCACCATCTCTAATTCACCAAGTGTTTCTTTCAGCCATCTTAACACAATACCGCCATTATTTGTTGGTCCGCCAATCACATACATATCGTTTGTGAAGGCATAACAAAATGTTTCTTGATGATGATCTGTCTGCGGTGTTGAGACCATCTGCCGAATTGCGCCGCTTGTACCAATGGTAATAGCGATATCACCATCAGAGATAGCGCCGATTCCAAGGTTTGCGAGCGGTCCATCGCTTGAGCCAATGACAAATGGAAGATCATTTCTTATACCCATTTGTTGAGCAATTTCCCCTCTTAATTCTTGATAAGTTTCAGTTGGTGGGACGGGTTGAAATAACTGTTCTCGTGAAATGCCTGCGAGTTCAAGGGCTTCCTCGTCCCAATCTAATGTATGCATATTTAATAAACCAGAAGCAGATGCGATGCCATAATCTGCCCCGCATATCCCAAACCATTTCAGCAGAAGATATTCTTTGATTGAAACAAACTTCTTTGCCTTTAAATAGGGCTCATAATGATTTTCCTTCATCCAAATTAATTTAGATAAAGGAGACATTGGATGAATGGGTGTTCCTGTTTTTAAGTAAATTTCAATTCCTTTTCCCTGCTGTAGTTGTTCGGTTTGCTCGACGCTTCTGCAGTCAGCCCATGTAATCGAAGGAGACAAGGGATTATTGTTTTTATCTAAACAAATGAGGGAGTGCATAGCGGCAGAGATACCTACGGCCGCAATTTCCTCAGTTTCAATCTGGCTTTGCTGCACAACAGTATGAATGGCTTTTACTGCCGCTCGTTCAATTTCGTCTGGATTTTGTTCAACCCATCCAGGAGAAGGGTGTGATAAAGGATACTCAATTTCATGTTCACTGATAGCGTTTCCAAGGTAATTAAAAAGGACGACTTTTGCGCTTGTCGTACCAATATCTAATCCAATCACATACTGTTTATTTTTCATATGGATCAACCCTTTCATTTAAACATTTTCTTATGTAAAAATTAAATCTTTTTAACTGAAATCGCTTTGCGAACTTTTTGCAGAGCGGCTTGACCCGCTTCTTTTCGTTTAATCATGACATTGACATAAAGAGCATCAATAATACTAAGCTGGGCAATTCGAGAGGCTAGCGCTTCTGAGCGATATTCTGTTTCTTGTGATGCTGTATAAAGGGGAATATCAACGCGTTGGCTGAGCGGTGATTTTGCTAAGTTGGTAATACCTATTGTTGTCACACCAAGCTCTTTTGCCACATCAACAACATCCAAAATATCTTTATTAGTACCAGAGTGAGAAATCGCAAAAATGACATCGTCTTTTGTTAGCTGAGATAACGAGATGAGCTGCATATGAGAGTCGTTATAGGCTGTTGTTGTAACCCCAGCTCGTAAAAACTTATGATGAGCGTCCATTGCAATAATTCCAGAGCCGCCGTTTCCATAAAACTCAACTCTTCGTGCTTGTACGATTGCATTTACGGCTTTTGTATACATTTCTTCATCAATAATATTAATTGAATCGTTAAGCGTTCGAATGTTTGATTTAAAGATTTTTTCCGCAATTTCTTTTTCTGTATCCTGTTCTTTAATCGTTTCATGAATATCTTTAATCGGTGTAACAATTTCAGAAGCTAAAACGATTTTCATCGCCTGATATCCTTTAAAGCCAATTCGTTTACAAAAACGAAAGACAGTCGCATCGGCAATTTCCAGATCCTCAGCTACTTGACTAATCGTTGAATGAAGAATGCGGTTTGGATTTTCAAGAATATAGTCGGCAATTTTTTTTTCTTTATCACTAAATGCTGCATAAGAAGCACGAATACGTGGGATACAATGTTGTATATGATCTGTTTTGCTCATATGGAAAGTCACCTCTTTGAACACTATTGTACGTCTAGTTTAAACAATTTTACCACATTAAAAAATATTTTTTCAAAAAAAAGTTTGATGAAAAAATATTTCAGGTTATAATAGGAGATGAGAAAGAAATATTTTAAACATTCATGAGAAGGGAAGGAACAAAATGTCTAAACAACAAATTGGGGTAATTGGTTTAGCAGTTATGGGGAAAAACCTTGCACTAAACATTGAAAGCAGAGACTATTCAGTTGCTGTATTTAATCGTTCATATGAAAAAACAGAAGAGTTTTTAAACAATGAGGCAGCTGGTAAAAATTTTGTTGGCGCAAAAACAATTGAAGAATTTGTTCAATCATTAGAAAAGCCGCGTAAAATCTTATTAATGGTAAAAGCTGGTGCTGCAACGGATGCAACAATTGAATCATTAAAACCATACCTTGAAACAGGCGATATTTTAATCGACGGTGGTAATACATTCTTCGAAGATACAAGAAGAAGAAATAAAGAGCTTGATCAATCTGGTATCCACTTTATTGGAACAGGTGTTTCCGGTGGTGAAGAAGGAGCGCTTAAAGGACCTTCTATTATGCCTGGCGGACAAAAAGAAGCATATGATCTTGTTGCACCAATCTTAAAAGCAATTTCTGCTAAAGTAAAGGGCGACGACTGCTGCACATACATCGGTCCAGACGGCGCTGGACATTACGTAAAAATGGTTCACAACGGTATCGAGTACGGAGATATGCAGTTAATTTGTGAATCTTATCACCTTTTAAAAGATGTACTTGGTTTAAGCGCGCAGGAACTTCATGAAATCTTTAAAGAGTGGAACGAAGGCGAGCTTGACAGCTACTTAATCGAAATTACAAAAGATATCTTTACAAAAGTAGATCCTGAAACAGGCAAGCCGCTTGTTGATGTGATTTTAGATACAGCTGGACAAAAAGGTACTGGAAAATGGACAAGCCAAAGTGCGCTTGATTTAGGTGTGCCGCTTTCAATTATTACAGAATCTGTATTCTCACGTTTCATTTCAGCGATGAAAGATGAGCGTGTAAAAGCAAGTAAAGTATTAAGCGGACCGCAAGGATCATTTGATGGCGATAAGCAAGAGTTTATCGAAAAAATCCGTAAAGCTCTTTACTTAAGCAAAATTTGTTCTTATGCGCAAGGTTTTGCACAAATGAGAGCAGCTTCTGAAGAGTATGATTGGAACTTAGAGTACGGAAACATTGCAATGATTTTTAGAGGCGGATGTATCATTCGTGCGCGTTTCCTACAAAACATTAAAGAAGCATATGATCGTGATGCAAACTTAACGAACCTGCTTCTTGATCCATATTTCAAAGAAATCGTGGAAAGCTACCAAGATGCAGCGCGTGATGTTGTTGCAACAGCAGTGAAGCTTGGTATTCCTGTACCAGGTCTTGCAAGTGCATTAGCTTACTATGACAGCTACCGTACGGAAACTCTTCCTGCGAACTTACTGCAAGCACAGCGTGACTACTTCGGTGCGCATACTTATCAGCGTATTGATAAAGAAGGCGTATTCCATACAAACTGGTTAGAAAACTAATTAAAAAGAGTGAAAAAGCAAGAATTCTCGTTGAGGATTCTTGTTTTTTTTTGTAGTTGAAAAATAAAAAAAGAAATTTTTTTCTTTTAGGTATTGAAATAAAAATTTTTTCGATATATAATAACTCATGTAAATAATTTTTCTTTAAGAAAGCATTTGAGATAAATGAAAGCGATTAAAACCTTTTGTTTGTGGGAAATGCGAAAAGAAAAATAGTTTCGATAAGCAGTCACAAAATACATATTTCTGCAAAACGTATGAAAATAATTTTTCTTTTAGGATGAATGAAAACGTTTGCTGTAGATGTATGTTAAAACTGAATGTTATCGAGATTTACAGTTATAAATGACAGCGTTTCAATTATAGACGTGCTGTTCATTATAAGAAAAGAAAAAATTTTCAAGGGGGAAATACAGATGAAAAAATTATTCGCAATGATGATGACTGCATTAATGGTATTTGTTTTAGCAGCATGCGGAGGAAGTAATGAAGCACAAAATGAAAGCGGATCCGATAATGGAGGTTCAGGTGAAGTTAAAACAATTCGTGCTGGCATTGGTTTAAATGATCAGCATCCACAATTCAAAGGGTTATTAAAATTTAAAGAAATTGTTGAAGAAAAAACAAACGGTGCTATTGTTGTTGAAGCCTATCACAGTGGACAGCTTGGTGATGACCGTACAATGACGGAAGCATTGCAGTTAGGTACACAAGAAGTAACAATTCCATCTACTGCACCACTTGCAAATTTTGTTCCTGAGTTCAGCGTTTTTGATTTCCCATTCTTATTCCCGAATGAAGAAGTAGCAGATAAAGTGTTAGATGGTGAAGTTGGACAAGGTTTCCTTCAAAAGTTAGAAAGTCAAAACTTAGTAGGTTTATCTTATTGGGAAAATGGTTTCCGTGATGTTACAAACAGTGAACGTGCAATTGCAACTGTAGAAGATTTCAAAGGATTAAAACTTCGTACAATGGAAAACGATCTTCACTTAGAAGCATTCCGTGCGTTAGGTGCAAACCCGACACCAATGGCGTTTACTGAATTATTTACAGCAATGCAGCAGGGCACTGTAGACGGACAAGAAAATCCTTATGCAACAATTTATTTACAAAAATTTTATGAAGTACAAGATCATGTATCGAATTCACATCACATTTACAGCCCGTTCGTTTTCTTAATGAGCAAATCGTTCTATGATGGTTTAACAGAAGAGCAGCAGCAAATTGTAAAAGAAGCTGCCGTAGAAGCAGGTCAATATGAGCGTGAGTTAAACCGTGAAGCAAATGAACAATATCTTGCAGATCTTCAAGCAGAAGGAATGACTTACACTGAAATTTCTCCAGAAGAGCGTGAGAAAATGGTGGAATTAGTAAAACCAGTTATTGATAAATATGCTGAAAAAATCGGTAAAGATGTTGTAGATGAAGTATATAATGCTGTTGAAGAAGCTTCAAAATAAGGATGAACTTCATTGAGGAAAGAGCTCTTAAAGCCTTTCCTCTTCCTTAAAACGATTAAACTATTTTAAGTAAAAGAGGAGATCACCATGAAAATTGTTAAATGGCTTGACCGGCACTTTGAAGAGACACTTCTTGCTTTCTTCTCTTCAATCATGGTATCAGTGATTTTTCTGCAAGTTGTGATGAGATTGTTAGATAACTCACTTTCCTGGTCTGAAGAGTTAGCAAGGTACTGTTTTATATGGCTCGTTTATATCGGGATTAGTTATGGTGTAAAAAAACAGCGTCATATTAAAGTAGACGTGTTGTTAGTACTATTAAAAGAAAAGGGACGAATTGTTCTAACAATTATTGCGAATGTCCTGTTTTTAATTTTTTGTTTGTTTGTCATTAAGCACGGTTATGAGATTGCCGCACAGCTTCTTGCATTTGGACAGCAATCACCGGCCCTTCATATTCCGATGGGACTTGTTTATATGGCAACACCAGTTGGCATTGGATTAACGGTGATTCGTCTTATTCAAAATATGATTGTATTAGTAAAATCGCTTTTAGGTAAGGAAAATAGTTTAGCAGCAACAGAAGAAGAGAGCTTACAGGAAAGCGTGAATGAATAGTCTAAGGGGTGGACAAAATGACTGCTGCCGTATTGTTTGGTAGTTTTGCTGTATTTTTATTAATCAGTGTTCCGATTGGAATCGCATTAGGATTAGCGACACTTGTAACAATCTTTTTTTCAGGTTCATTGCCAATTCCATTTTTAATGAAGGAATTAGTCACTTCAGTAGACTCATTTCCATTAATGGCTGTTCCGTTCTTTATTCTAGCAGGAGAAATTATGGGGAAAGGCGGAATTTCAGAACGTCTCTTTAAATTTGCGAATGCACTAGTTGGTAATAAAACAGGTGGTTTTGCAATTGCGACCATTATTACGTGTATGTTTTTTGCTGCTATTTCTGGTTCAGGACCGGCAACGGTTGCGGCAATTGGTGGGATTATGATCCCAGCGATGGTACGAAATGGGTACGACAAAAAGTTTGCAACAGTCGTTGTTGCAGCGGCTGGTTCAATTGGCGTTATTATCCCGCCGAGTATTCCAATGGTTATTTATGGGGTGGTAGGAAGTGCATCAATTGGAGACATGTTTATTGCAGGAATTATTCCTGGACTTCTTGTCGGTTTATCAATGATTGCTTGGACATATTATTATTCTAAGAAAAAAGGGTTCAAAGGTACAGCTGAACCTACTTCTCTAAAGAAAATATCGGCTGCATTTTGGGATGCAAAATGGGCGCTGTTAATTCCAGTTATTATTTTAGGGGGTATATACGGAGGGATCTTTACTCCAACAGAAGCGGCCGTTATTGCGGTTGTATACGGTCTGATCGCAGGATTATTTATTTACAGCGAATTAAAGTTTAAAGATTTACCGAAAGTGTTGGCAGATTCAGCATTAACAACGGCAACAGTATTAATTATTGTCGGAACAGCAACAGCTTTTGGACGTTTTTTAACGATTGAACAAGTGCCAAATAAAATTGCTTCAGCAATGCTTTCAATCTCAGATAATTCCATTGTCATTATTTTATTAATTACGATTTTATTATTAATTGTTGGTACGTTTATGGATACATTGGCAGCGATTATTATCTTAACGCCAATTCTGCTTCCAATCGCAGTGCAGCTTGGCTATGATCCGATTCATTTTGGAATCTTAATGGTTGTAAACTTAGCAATTGGATTTATTACACCGCCGCTTGGAGTTAACTTATTCGTTGCTTCCGGGATTTCAGGATTATCAATTGAAACGCTATCAAAAGCAGTGATTCCATTTTTCTTTGCGATGCTTATTTCACTATTGCTTGTAACGTTTATCCCACAGTTATCTCTATTTTTACTTAGCCTAGGAGGATAAATTTTAAAAGGAAAGAAGCTGTTTATTATTAAAAATCATCATACTAAAGTGGGGAGAGAGGGAACACAATGAAAATTACTAAGTTTGAAACCTTTATTGTACCTCCAAGATGGCTATTTTTAAAAATCGAAACAGATGAAGGGATTGTAGGCTGGGGAGAACCAGTCGTTGAAGGAAAAGCTGCAACCGTACAAGCTGCAGTCGAAGAATTAAGTGACTATTTAATAGGAAGAGATCCGCTTCGCATTGAAGATCACTGGCAAATGATGTATCGTTCCGGTTTTTACCGGGGAGGTCCGATTTTAATGAGTGCGATCGCTGGAATTGATCAAGCATTATGGGATATTAAAGGTAAATACTATAATGCGCCTGTATATGAGT
Organism: Bacillus taeanensis; assembly: GCF_003318295.1. Taxonomy (GTDB): domain Bacteria; phylum Bacillota; class Bacilli; order Bacillales; family UBA6769; genus Maribacillus; species Maribacillus taeanensis. Next base: position 24,311 of record NZ_QOCW01000011.1, on the reverse strand, counting down.
TATTAGGCGGTGCTTGCCGCGAATCGGTTCGGGTGTACTCTTGGATTGGCGGTGATCGTCCAAGCGATGTTGGCCAAGCAGCGAAAGAAAAAGCAGAAGACGGATTTACAGCAGTTAAAATGAATGGAACAGAAGAGCTGCAGTATATTGATTCTTATAAAAAAATTGATGAAGTGCTGGAACGGGTAGCAGCGATTCGTGAAGCTGTCGGCAATGATTTTGGAATTGGCATTGATTTTCATGGCCGCGTTCATAAGCCAATGGCAAAAATACTTGCTAAAGAACTTGAGCAATTTAAACCGATGTTTATTGAAGAACCAGTTCTTCCAGAAAATAATGAAGCATTACGTGAAGTAGCGCGAGCGACAACGATTCCAATTGCAACAGGTGAACGAATGTTTTCGCGTTGGGATTTTAAAGAACTGTTAGCTGAGGGATATGTTGATATTATTCAACTTGATCTGTCACACGCTGGTGGTATTACAGAGTGTAAAAAGATTTTCGCGATGGCTGAAGCTTACGATGTCGCGGTTGCTCCGCATTGTCCGCTTGGTCCAATTGCTTTAGCTTCATGTTTGCAGGTAGATGCGGGTTCGCATAATGTCTTTATCCAAGAACAAAGCTTAGGTATTCATTATAACCAAGGCAGTGATTTGCTCGACTATTTAATTGATCCATCTGTATTTGAATATAAGGATGGCTATGTTGAAATGCTGAAAGGTCCTGGACTAGGAATAGAAATTAATGAAGAGTTTGTTCGGAAGCAAGCAGAGGGTGGGCATAAGTGGAAAAATCCTGTTTGGCGTCATAAAGACGGTACAATAGCTGAATGGTAAGCACAAATGCACGGTAATGAATGCTTTGCGTTCTTATCTCTTCATTTACAAAGCAAAATTTGTGGTTGAAATGAAAGGATTGAAATAAAATGGCAAAGTTTAAAGTGTTAGTCACTGATTATGAATATAAAACACTGCAGGAAGAAATAGCAGTACTAGAAAAAGTAGATGCAGAGCTTATTACAGCACAATGCCGCACGGAGGAAGAGGTCATTGAAGCTGCAAAAGATACGGATGCCATTTTAAATCAATATGCACCGATTACTAAAAACGTTATTGAAAGCTTACCAAAATGTAAAGTGATTGCTCGATATGGAATTGGTGTGGACACGATTGATGTAAAGGCGGCAACTGAAAAAGAAATACTAGTTTGTAATGTAACCGATTACTGCTGGGATGAAGTGTCTGATCATGCGTTTGCACTGTTAATGGCATGTGCAAGAAAGGTTGTTCAATTAAATGGAGCGGTAAAAAGCGGAAATTGGGATTATAACGTAGGTGTACCAATTTATCGACTAAGAGATCGGGTAATCGGTTTAGTTGGATTTGGCAATATCCCGCAGTTAGTTGCGAAAAAAGCGCAGGCTTTTGGAATGAAGGTTGTGGCCTATGATCCATTTATTTCACCTAGTATTGCTGAACGTTTAAACGTTGAACTTGTTGAGCTGCAGGAACTTTGTGAGAGAGCAGATTTTGTTTCCGTTCATGCTCCGCTTAATGAGCATACACGCAGCATGATCAGTGCTGAACAATTTAACAAAATGAAACAAGAAGCTTTTATTATTAATACGGCACGTGGTCCTGTTATTGATGAAAAAGCGTTAATCCAAGCCCTGCAGCAGGGTAAAATAGCTGGGGCTGGTTTAGATGTATTAGAACATGAACCAATTGCTCAAGATAATCCGCTTTTAGCAATGGACAATGTTATACTTAATCCTCATGTCGCGTGGTATTCAGAAGAGTCAGGGGCAGAACTGCAGCGTAAAACCGCTCAAAATGCAGCAGATGTATTAGCAGGCTATTATCCTACTTATCTAGTTAATAACGAGTTAAAAGAAAAGTTAGAGTTAAAAGAGAAGAATCCACTTATAAGAAAATGATTATTTAGAAAGTAGGTCATAGTGATGAAGAAGGAGTATTCAAAAACAATTACGGTTAATATTTCTGAGACACAAACGATTATGGAGCTGAGTGAATTAACACAAATTTATCAAGCAGAAATTTACTTAAAAAAAATTGTCCGAGGTTCTGTAATTGAAATAAGTTTAAAAAGTTTTCTCGGTCTTATTACATTACATTTACAAAATGGTGATTCAATTGTTGTTCGAACAATTGGCGAAGACAGCAGAGAAGCTTTAGAAAAAGTAGAAAGTTTTTTAACAAAGGAAAATGAATAAAATGATAAGGTTTAAAAGAGAATTGTGAAGCGGTTTCTCTTTTAAACCTTAATTAAGGTTAAGTAATAAACAAGCTGAGCGTAAATACGACAGAAAAACCGACAAGAGCAATTAGTGTTTCCATGATTGTCCAAGATTTTAGTGTTTCCTGAACATTTAAGCCTAAATAGCGGTTTACTAACCAAAACCCTGAGTCATTGACGTGAGATAAAATCGTAGCTCCAGCTGCAATCGCAATAACCATTAACCCTAATATAGGACCCTCCAGCTGAAGGCTTGTAATAAGAGGAGACATTAAACCTGCTGTTGCAATCATTGCAACCGTGGCAGAACCTTGGGCAATTCGAATAATACTGGCAATTAAAAATGCGAGTAAAAGCGGAGGCATAGATGAGGCAGCCATCATCTCCCCAAGTACGAATCCTACACCTGAATCCATTAAAATTTGTTTAAAAACACCGCCAGCACCTGTTACAAGAATAATAATTCCAGCAGGCTCAAGTGCTTTATTTGCGATAATTTGCACTTCGTTTTTTGAGTATCCTTGTTTAATACCTAAAAAATAAAACGCTAATAATGTTGCAATAATTAAAGCTGTAAATGGATGACCAACAAAAACAAGAATGTCATGAACGATACTTCCATTTGGTAATAATAATTCAGAAAATGTGTTTAAAAGAATGAGAACAAGTGGTACGAGAATAATGCCTGCAATAATATCAAAGCTTGGGAGATCTTTATCGTCAGTCTTTTCCTCAATATTCATATAATCTGGTACGTTAATATGAATTTTTTGGCCAATATACTTTCCGAATAATGGTCCTGCGATAATCATCGCTGGAATACCGGCGAGAATACCGAATAAAATCACCCAGCCTAGATCGGCCCCAATTAAATCGGCAACTGCAATCGGTCCTGGTGTTGGCGGGATAAAGCTGTGTGTAACGGCAAGACCTGCTAATAAGGGAATTGCATAGAATAATAACGATCGTCCTGTTTTCTTAGCTAATCCATAAATAATAGGAATAAGAATAATTAAACCAACATCAAAAAATACCGGAATCGCAATGAGAAAACCGGTAATACCAAGAGCCCACTGTGCCTTGTCTTCACCAAACTTTTTAATGAGAGATTGAGCAAGTCTTTCAGCGCCGCCCGATACTTCAAGCATTTGCCCAAACATAGCCCCGAGTCCTACAATAACTGCGACAAAACCAAGTGTTCCCCCCATTCCTTTTTGAATTGATTGCAGCACGCTGTTTAAAGGCATGCCTGCGCAAACCCCGACAATTAAACTAACGAGAAGCAGTGCAACAAACGCATGAAGTTTGACGCGGATAACGAAAAATAACAATAAAAAGATTCCTGCTAGAGCTGTGAAAATAAGCAGTGATCCAGACAAGATAAATTCCCCCTATAAAGTGTTAATCCTTAAAAGTAAACGTTTTCAATTGTAACTAGTATAAAAGTAACTAAAGCTGCGGGATATGAGGAATGAAAGTACTGATTAGACAAATCCATTTAATAAAGTCCATTCCTAAATTCCAAACAAAAATACTTGTAATTTCTATTATACAAAAAAAATTTCTAAAACCAACAATTAATTTCAGGAAATTATTTTCTTTTCCAAAAATTAAGGTATAATTATAAATAACAGATTAAAAATAAGAGGTGCAAAAAAATGGGACAACCTCAGTATTGTCTAACCAAAATTCAATCAAGTTACTCACAATTTAGTAAAACCGAGCAAAAAATCGCTGATTATATATTGCAGTCTCCAGAAAATATGGTGCATAAAACAATTGACCAAGTAGCCGCAGAATTAGATGTAGCGATTTCAACTGTATTTCGTTTTTCGAAAAGGCTTGGTTTTAAAGGTTATCAAGCGATGAAAATTGCCTTAGCTTCTGAGTTAAGTGCTGCTGTTAAAGAAATAGTGGAAGAAAAAATTACTGAAAATGATAATGAGCAGGCAATAACAGAAAAGCTCTTTAATTCAAATATTCGTATGTTTAAAGAAACGATTCAAGTGATGGACTTTTCTTCACTTAAAAAAGCGGTTGACGTTATCTTAAAAAGTGAAAAAGTTGAATTTTATGGGACGGGAAGTTCTGCCATTGTGGCGCTTGATGCTCATCATAAATTTATTGGTTCAGGAATTTCAACAGCAGCTTATACAGATTCATATTTGCAGTTAAAATCAGCCTCTCAGTTAACAGAAAAAGATACAGCCATCCTCATTTCTCACTCAGGAAAGGATGAAGAGCTGATTCGTGTTCTTGAAGCAGCGAAAAAACAAGGAGCTGTAACGATTGGGATTACAAATTTTTCCCAATCTCCGCTTAGTCAAAAAGCTGATTATGTTTTGTATACGGCTTCGAATCAAGTGGATGTTCGTTCCGATGATACGTTTTCAAAAATTATTCAACTTAGTTTAATTGATGCGCTGTATGTCAACGTAATGAGTTCTCAAAAAAGTTTTCTTAAAAATTCAATTAATAAATTAAAAGGCTATTGGGGAAAATAGCGCCTTCCAAAAAACACCTGTGGAATCTTGAGCACCGGTGTTTTTTTCTTTTAAAAACGAAAGAACTATTTAGGAAAACAATAAGTTAAACGAAAAAAAAGAGGTTGACTCTCTGTGTTAGAGAGTCAACCTCTTTTTGTGAACAAAAGTATGAATAAAAATGGACGAATTTTTAAAAAAAACATTTTTTTATTAATAACCCTCTTTTTATTTTGTTAAACATGATATATACTATATTTATATTACATTTGTTCATTTTTGATTTTACTAAATTTCAAAAAGGGCAATACAGTTGAGGTGAAAATGATGAAAATAGGGATGATTACTGTTGGTTCAGTACCATCGGGTGTTGATCAATTAGTAAAAACTTTCATTCATCGTCTAGTAAAGCGGCATGAAATTGTCGGAATCGAGATTGATCGTTTTACGAAAACCGCAAATTATAAAGAGATTGATGAAGAGATATTTGAAGAGTATCATGAATCAAAGTCCTCATTATTTCATTCATCTCCATTGTTTTCTTTAGTGAAGCAGCATCTATCTATTTCAGAAGTATTTGCTGCATTTGATGCAGTGGTTGTTATTGGAGGAAATGAAGCGCGTCTTGAACTAGAGGAAATAAATAAAAATCTCCATACAAAGATTTTATTTATCCCAGCATCCGTTTCGAATGATATTCCTGAATCACAGCTATCCTTAGGCTATGATTCTGCTTTAAACACCATTGCAACAGGTATTTTAAGAATTGAAGATACAGCAAATTCAATGAAATATGATCTGCCAAGATTATTTTGTATTCAAATTCCAGGAAGATCAAATGAGATGGTAAGTGAAGCAGCACTGGCTGTAAACGGTATAGCTATGCATACTCTTCATGACAATAAGGCTGTTGAAACAGTCAAGCAAACTTTTGCTTCCGGTCAAACGTATGCATTTGTAATCGTAAATGAAACCATTTCATTTAAAGAAGCTGAAGAAAAGTTTGCAAATGCATTTGAGGTTGATTGGCGTATTACACAAATTGATGATGCCCAGTGCATGGGACCATATCCAACAGCGGCTGATCGTATTTTAGCAGGTAAGCTTGCAAAACGTGCTGCAAAATGGATCGAGACAAAAGAAAATTCAGGTAAACTATTTATTCAAAATCATGGTGTTGTATTTAAGCAGGACAGCAACCCTTTTGATATTACGAGCCTATCACACGGCTAAAACTAGATTGAAGGAGTGTTAGTATGACAACAGTAGCAAATGAAAAACAAGTAGAACAGTTAGCAATTAATACAATTCGTACATTATCAATTGATGCGATTGAAAAATCAAATTCAGGTCATCCGGGAATGCCGATGGGGGCAGCACCTATGGCTTATACACTTTGGGCAAAACATATGAACCATAACCCGAGCAATCCAAACTGGTTTAACCGCGATCGTTTCGTATTATCTGCAGGTCATGGCTCAATGCTTTTATACAGCTTATTACATGTAACAGGTTATGATCTTTCTTTAGATGAAATTAAGAACTTCCGTCAATGGGGAAGTAAAACACCTGGTCACCCTGAATTTGGTCATACAGTAGGTGTTGAAGCAACGACAGGTCCGCTTGGTCAAGGTGTGGCAATGGCAGTTGGTATGGCAATGGCTGAGCGTCAATTAGCGGCAACATACAACCGCGGCGATTTAAATGTAGTGGATCACTTTACGTACAGTATTTGTGGTGACGGCGACTTAATGGAAGGTGTTTCTCAAGAAGCAGCATCTCTTGCAGGTCACTTAAAACTTGGTCGTTTAGTAGTATTATACGATTCAAATGATATTTCACTTGACGGTGACTTAAATATGTCATTCTCTGAAAATGTTGAAGATCGTTTTAAAGCGTACGGCTGGCAGGTTATTCGCGTTGAAGACGGTAATGACATTGCTGAACTAAGTGCAGCACTAGAAGCATCAAAACAAAATCTTGATCAACCAACATTAATTGAAGTAAAAACAACAATCGGTTTCGGTTCACCTAATAAAGGTGGCAAAAGTGCTTCTCACGGTGCGCCGCTTGGAGCAGAAGAAACGAAAATTGTAAAAGAAAACTACGGCTGGAATTACGAGGAGCCGTTTACAGTACCTCAAGAAGTAAAAGACCACTTTGCAGCGTTACAAGAAGAAGCAGCAAAGAAAGAAGAAGCATGGAACGAACTTTTTGCAAAATATGAAGCAGCATATCCTGAGCTTGCAAAACAATTAAAGGCTGCGATTAACAATGAACTTCCAGAAGGCTGGGACAAAGATGTGCCGGTATATGAAACAGGAAAAGATAAGCTTGCATCTCGTGAATCTGGTGGTCAAGCGTTAAATGCTATTGCTCAAAATGTTCCACAATTAGTAGGTGGATCTGCTGACTTAGCATCTTCTAACAAAACAATGTTAAAAGGTGAAGCAAACTTCAGTGCAGCTGACTACAGCGGCCGCAACATCTGGTTCGGTGTGCGTGAATTTGCAATGGCGGCAGCGGTAAACGGTATGGCACTTCACGGCGGTGTGAAAGTATTTGGTGCAACATTCTTCGTATTCTCTGATTACTTACGTCCAGCAGTTCGTTTATCTGCACTAATGAATCTGCCTGTAACGTATGTGTTTACACATGATAGCATCGCTGTAGGAGAAGATGGACCAACTCACGAGCCTGTTGAACAGCTTGCAGCATTACGCGCTATGCCTGGCGTATCTATTATTCGTCCTGGTGACGGTAATGAAACAGCAGCAGCATGGAAGCTTGCAGTTGAAAGCAAAGATCAGCCAACAGCGCTTGTATTAACTCGTCAAGGCTTACCAACGTTAGAAGGTACTGATAAAAACGCATACGAAGGTGTGAAAAAAGGTGCTTATGTTGTAGCAGAGGCAAAAGGTGATGTTGATGGACTTCTTCTTGCATCAGGTTCTGAAGTAGGTTTAGCTGTTGAAGCACAGCAAGAGCTTGCAAAAGAAGGCATTAACGTATCAGTTGTCAGCATGCCAAGCTGGGATCGTTTTGAAAAGCAATCAAAAGAATACAAAGACAGCGTGATTCCGAAAAACGTAAAAGCACGTCTTGGAATTGAAATGGGCTCTTCATTAGGCTGGCACAAATATACTGGCGACAATGGAGATGTACTTGCAATCGATGGTTTTGGTGCTTCTGCTCCTGGAGAAAAATTGATTGAAGAGTACGGCTTTACAGTTGAAAATGTAGTAGCGAAATTTAAAGCAGTACTTGAAGCAAGTAAATAATAAAATGGTAAATTAAAAAGGTTGACTCTTTAGGGTCAACCTTTTTTCTCTCATTTGTTCCTTCAACTATTTTTACGTATAATAAGAAATGAACAAATGTTTAGAGTTAGAGTGAATAAAATTTCAAACAAGGTGTCGTTATATGGAAAATGATAAAATTCAAAAAGTGATTGATGCGGCGAAACTTTATTATCAACTTGATTATAGTCAGCAGGAGATTGCGAAAAAACTTGGTATTTCTAGACCGACTGTTTCAAGACTTTTAAAGCAGGCAAAGGCAGAAGGAATTGTTCAAATTAATATTATTGACCCTTCTGAAAGTGGAGAACAGCTGGCAAATGAATTAATTGAAGCGTTTCAATTGAAAGATGCTTCTGTTGCATTTATTCCAAAATTTGAAGATATGATCGCAAAAAAGTATCTTGGTGAAGAAGCTGCCATTTATTTAAACCGTGTTGTAAAAGATCAAGATATTATTGCCACTTCCTGGGGAACAACACTCTATGAAGCAGCAACAATCGTGAAACATAAACATGTAAAAGATGTAACGATTGTTCAGTTAAATGGAGGAGTCAGTCACTCTGGTACAAAAACATATGCAACAGAGATTATTCATTTATTGGGCGAAGCTTATCAGGCTCATACCCAGCTTCTGCCGCTGCCAGCCATTGTTGATCATCTCGTTGTAAAACAAGCAATTGAGGCTGATCGCCATGTTCGTAAAGTGTTGGATTTAGGAAAAAGTGCAAATATCGCATTGTTTAGTGTGGGGGTACCAACTGCTGATTCTGTTATTGTGCAGGCGGAATATTTATCAGACGAAGACTTAAATATTATTCATTCACAGTCTGTTGGTGAAATTTGCTCCAGGTTTTTTGATCAAAACGGTGCGCTTGCACATGAACAGCTTAATAAGCGAACAATTGGTATTGAGCTTAATGATTTAACGCAAAAAGAAAAAGCGATTTTAGTAGCAGGCGGTCCGCGGAAAGTAGAAGCGATATATGGTGCACTGCAGGGCGGCTATGCTAATGTTCTTATTACAGATCAATTTACTGCAAAAGCTTTATTAGAAAGAAAAAGTCAAGCTTAAAAAGCATTGGGACTTCCCGATGCTTTTTAAGTTTATTCATGCTGTTTTTTTAAAAAAATGTTATCATTAAAGAAAGCGATTACATAAAGTGAGAAGAGGTGAATTGTTTGAGCTTACAAAGTTTAGATAATCTGCTCGTAAAGGATTTGGTCCCGACTGACATCCCTTCAGATATTCGATCTTCTTGGCAGCGCAGTCTTAAAGCAGGCGTAAAACCAACTTTAAAAAGGACACCTTCTATCTTATTGGAAAAAGAAATCGACCACATAACTTTCTCAAGTTTGCTTTATCACATGTTCAACAATACAAAAATGAAGATGGAAAAATATTTGGATAAGGACAAGCATTCATTAACACTTGCAGATGATCAAGGACGTATCATCGGAAATTATGTGCAGGGAAAGCTTGCCGATCAACTGAAAGAAATTCATTTTTACCCCGGCGGTAATTGGAAAGAAGAGCTTGTTGGAACAAATGCAATTGGAACAGCACTTGCATCTGGAAAAGAAGTGATTATTCGAGGAACACATCACTTTTGTGAAGGCTGGCAGGCTTTTTCTTGTGCCGGTGTACCTATTAAACATCCTATTCTAAATAAAATTGCCGGAGTATTAGATTTAACAACATGGCGTGAGGACTTTCCTGATCAATCTCTAACACTAACAGGAGCGATTGTACAGTCAATTGAAGCGGAGTGGCGTTCTTATATTTTACAAACACATCAACAAATCTTAAAAGCATATAGTGAATATGAAAGAGATATTAGTGAGGATATTGTTTTTGCGATTGACTGGTCGGGTGTGCTTGTTGCTGAAAATAAGTCATTTATTTTTGGGGAGAATAGTGCCAAGATAGACTTCGAAAGGACTGCTTCTTTTTGTAAAGAACGTGCTTTTTATAAAAACTATGAAGGTGAAATTACAGTTGGAGCAGCTGATAAAGAGATAGGGAAAATTATACCTGTTAGGAATCATTTTGAGTCTATTGGGTTTATTGTTCACCTTGTGAATAAAAACAAAAGAAATCAGAAGCAGGAAAAAGTAGTCCGAAAATCCCCAGCCTTTTTACCTTTAATAGGTGAAAGTGAAAGCTGGCTTCAGATGATTGAAAAAGCTCAGAAGGTAGCTGTTAATAATACTTCAGTATTATTAACAGGAGAAAGCGGAACGGGAAAAGAGCTGCTAGCCCGCGCCATTCATAATGCGAGTAATCGAAGTGGGGGGCCATTTATTGCAATTAACTGTGCGACGCTTACTCATGATTTATCCTCTAGTGAGCTGTTTGGTTATAGTGCCGGTGCTTTTACTGGCGCACTTAAATCAGGTAAAAACGGTGCATTTGAAGAAGCGGACGGCGGAACATTATTTTTAGATGAAGTGAGTGAAATGTCGCTTTCCATGCAGGCGATGTTTTTACGTGTGCTGCAGGAAAGGGAAGTTGTAAGAATTGGAGAGCATCGTCCTCGTCCAATCGATGTTCGAATTATTGCGGCAACAAACCGCAACTTATTTTCATGGACAAAAGAAGGGAACTTTCGAGAAGATTTATATTATCGTTTAAATGTAGTGAACTTAATGTTACCTTCTTTAAAAGAAAGAAAAGCAGATATTCTGCAATTAGCAGCTTATTTTCTTGAAAACTTAAGCAAAAAGAATAAAGGACAAGCACGTGATTTTTGCCTTGCTCAAAAAACAAAACAAGTCCTTACCGAGTACCACTGGCCCGGAAATGTAAGAGAATTAAAAAATGTAATGGAATATGTATACACTTTTACAAATGAATCTCTTATTCTACCAGAACATTTACCAGAGAATGTTTTTACAGTGAAACAGAAAGTAAAAGATGAAAACCACACGCAAGAGGAGCACCAGCGTCACAATCTATTAAACGATGAAGAAGCAAATCAGATATTAAATGCACTAAAAAGCCAGCGCTATAACATGTCAAAAGCAGCTCGTCAATTAGGGATTTCAAGAAGTACGCTGTACCGGAAGCTAAAACGTTATAAAATTGAAATATAAATAAAAACGGATTAGGAAGAGACCTAATCCGTTTTTTATTAATTTCTAGCTCCAGCGCTTTTCTTATTAATCCATATTAATCCATACGCTTTTTACTTCGGTATAATTATTAAGCGCATAAGAACCCATCTCTCGGCCGATACCAGATTGCTTATAGCCGCCGAATGGAGACGCTGCGTCAAAGACATTGTAGCAGTTTACCCAAACTGTACCTGCTTTAATACGGTTTGCCACATAATGCGCATGCTTTACATTCTCTGTCCAAAGCCCTGCGGCTAAGCCGTAGTCTATATTGTTTGCACGCTCAATGACTTCATCTAAATTTTCAAACGGCATGGCTGCTACAACAGGACCAAAGATTTCTTCTTTTGCAATCGACATGTTATCATTTACATCTGCAAAAATTGTTGGTTCAACGAAATAACCTTGATCAAATGGAGTTGATCCGCCTGTAAGAAGTTCTGCTCCTTCTTCTTTTCCCTTATTAATATAATTTAACACGCGCTGCTGTTGTTCGTCTGAAACAAGCGGCCCCATTGTTGTATCAGATGATAAACCAGGACCTTGTTTAATACTTTTTGAATGAGAAACAAGATCTGCTACCACATTATCAAATGCTTTTTTCTGAATAAAAAGACGGGAACCGGCGCAGCATACTTGTCCTTGGTTAAACATAATGCCAGATAGAGCACCCGGAATAGCACGAGACATATCAGCATCTGGTAAAATGATGTTTGGTGATTTACCGCCAAGTTCTAATGTTACGCGTTTTAACGAATAAGAAGCTTGTTTCATAATTAATTTACCAACTTCAGTGGAGCCGGTAAAGGCAACTTTATCAATTTTTGGATGATTAACAAGCGGTGCTCCTGCAGATTCACCGAAGCCTGGAATAACGTTTACAACACCTTCAGGGAATCCTGCCTCTTCGATAAGTTTTGCTAAATAAAGAGCGGAAAGTGGAGTTTGCTCTGCAGGCTTTAATACGACCGTACAACCTGATGCAAGAGCCGCGCCAAGTTTCCAAGCTGCCATAAGAAGCGGGAAGTTCCAAGGAATGATTTGACCAACAACGCCAAGCGGCTCATGTCTTGTATAGTTAAAAAAGTTTCCTTGAACAGGAATTGTTTGTCCGACAATTTTTGTTGCCCATCCAGCATAATAGCGGAAATGTTCAATCGCAAGGGGAACGTCAGCTGTTGTTGTTTCTTGAAGTGGTTTTCCATTATCAAGTGTATCAAGCTGTGCTAATTGCTCTTTATGCTCTTCCATTAAATCAGCAAGTTTATAAATTAAACGGCTTCTTTCCGCAGCGCTCATTTTTGACCATGGACCGTAATCAAACGCATTTCGAGCAGCTTCAACAGCGCGGTTTACATCTTCTTCACCGGCTTCACTTACAACCGCCAACACTTCACCGGTAGCAGGGTTTTTTGATTCAAATGTTTTACCGGAAGCAGCTTCTATCCATTGCCCATTAATGAATAATTTCTTCGTTCCTTTAAGAAACTCCTGCACTTTCGTTTCAGGTAATAGATTAACTGACATGCTTCATTCCTCCTTGAAATTTTTAAATTCTTTACGCCTATTTATAACTGCAAGTTTAATGCCAAAAATAAAAAGCTCTATAATAAAAGCGTTTTCATGAAGGGAGGGAAGAAAAATGATACACTTTGTCGCACTAATTTGATACAAAATGTTGCAGCAGCTGAAACATTCTGTATCAAATAAAAGAAGATATTGTTGCAATACAAACAGGTAAAATTTTATACTTTAAAGTAAGAGTCTTTAAAGCGCGCTAAGCAAGGGGAGTGTGGGGAAGTGAAACATAAAAGTTAAGCGCTTTATTTAAGGGGGAGAGTTTTTGAATATACACGATTCTAATGGTTCAATAACGCGTTTTTATCATGTATTCTTTGCTGTCGTAACGTTTGCTTATTGGTTTTCCATGTATATTTATGTTCCTGTTTTTGTTACATATCTTGAACATTTAGGAGGGTCTTATACATTAATTGGCTTAATTCTAGGAAGCTACGGAATGATGCAAGTTTTATTACGACTACCAATTGGCGTTATATCAGACAAAATGCAAATTCGGAAGCCATTTTTAATAGTTGGTTTATTAACAGGAGTGATTAGCTGCTTTGGATTTGCACTGACAGAAAGCTTAGGATTTGCCTTTTTGTCTCGCTTTATTTCAGGAATCACTGCCTCGATGTGGGTTGCCTTTACCGTTTTATATGCAAGCTATTTTAAAAAAGAAGATGCAACAAAAGCGATGGGGAATATTCAATTTGTAACCGTAGCAGCCCAACTAACAAGCATGGGACTTAGCGGCTATCTTGTTAGTCAGTGGGGATGGAAAGCACCGTTTTGGTTAGGAGGGATCGTAGGAATAATCGGCTTACTAATGACATTTTGGATTCATGATCCACATGCTAATAAGAAAAAAGAAAAGATTAAGGGAAATGATTTAAGCAGTGTCCTAAACGAGCCAATCGTTTTAAAGGCGGCATTTCTTTCAGCACTTGCACATGCTGTGTTATTTATTACAATGTTTGGTTTTTCACCCACCCATGCTTTGGATATTGGTGCATCAAAGGAAAGTTTAACAATTCTCGTTTTTACTTTTATGATTCCACATGCGGCAGCGTCTATTATTACAGGTCAGTATTTAGCTGTTCGCTTTAATAAGTGGCATATTCTTCTCGTAGGATTTTTAGGAACAGCTTTGTTTTCAGTAGTGATTCCATTTATTCATTCGTTAGAAATTCTTTACTTAACACAAGCATTTAACGGCTTCTTTCAAGGAATGACCATGCCTTTATTGATGGGAGTGGCGATTCAATCGATTTCTAATAATAAACGAGCGACAGCGATGGGGCTTTACCAAGCGCTTTATGCTCTTGGGATTTTTCTCGGTCCATTTATGGCAGGTACCTTTAGTCAGCATACAGGCTTTGCTTCCGTGTTTTACTTAGCAGGAGGGCTTGCATTAGTTGGTGTGACGTTATCTATTTTGTGGTATCGAAAAGACATTGTACATTCACTTGCAAAGAAAATAAATAAAAAAAGCGTTTAATTTAGTTAAGCGCTTTTTTATTTATTGGTTATTTTGAGAGTTGTACAAATAAAAACACTTCATAAATAAACGGTATAAGATCAATGTTTATTAACAATTATTCAGAAATTTATAAAAAAATAAAAAAGTTATTGCAAAGGTTCTAAAAATTATTTATACTAAAAATACGAAATAAAGGAAAGCGCTTAACTTAAAAATCCTTAATAACTAATAATAGTACAAACCGTAATGGAGGGATACACATTGAATTAGTTAGTTTTGCTTCTAAAAATTTTTCTTTTATATGAAAGCGTTTTAATTAAGTGTGTAACACAAGGTGCTTGCATCTTGATCATAATTTTTAAAACTATAGGGGGATTAAAAATGAAAAAACTGTTAGCGATGTTTGCAGCTCTAAGTTTGCTAGTATTTGCGGTAGGGTGTAACAGTGAGTCATCAGAAAGCGCAGGGGGAAGTGCTGAAGAAGGAACTGAAAGTGTTGCAGTAGTACTCAAAACGTTAAGCAGTCAATATTGGAAGTTCGTTGAAGCAGGTGCAAAGGATGCAGGAAAAGACTTAGGAGTAAATGTAACCGTTATCGGTCCATCTTCAGAATCACAAATTATGGAACAAGTAAACATGGTTGAAGATTCATTAAACCAAGATCCTGATGCACTCATTGTGGCACCAACACAGCCATCAACAGTTATTCCAGCTTTAGGATCAGCTGAACAGCAAAGCATTCCAGTTCTTTTTGTTGATACAGATGCAGATTGGGAAGCAAAGACAGCGTTTATTGGTACTGAAAACTTTGAGGCAGGTAAAGCAGCTGGAGAATTACTTGCTTCTAAGTTAAATAAAGGAGATAAAGTTGCGCTAATTGCGGGAGCACTTGGAAACCCAGCAATGGACGCGCGTATTGAAGGGGCAAAAGAAGCGTTAGAAAAAGCAGGTATGGTTGTAGCGGCGGAACAGCCGGCAGATAGTGACAAAACAAAAGCAATGTCAGTAATGGAAAATATTCTTCAAAATGATCCAGATATTAAAGGTGTATACAGTGCAAATGATGACATGGCTCTAGGCGCATTTCGTGCTGCAAAAGGAAAAGGTTTAGATATACCGATTATTGGTACAGATGGAACAATTGAAGCTGTCGAAGCTGTTATTGCTGGTAAACTAACTGGTACAGTTGCACAAAGTCCATATGACATGGGATATCAAGGTGTTGAAAATGCCATTAAAGCAATTAATGGGGAAGAAATTGAAAAGAGAATTGACAGCGGCATTGATATTATTACAGCAGAAAATGCTCAGGAAAAACTAGATTTTCTTAAAGGAATTGTAGGAGAATAAGTTAATAAAGTGAGGGAAAAGAGTTTTATCTTAACATGTCATTCTCTTTTCCCTTTAAGTTAAGCGCTTACTCTAAGGGGTTAGTGAGAGGAGGAATTTAAATGAGTGAAAATAACCACACCCTGTTAGAAGTAAAAGGCATTCGAAAAAGCTTTGCCGGAAATCATGTTTTAAAAGGGATTGATTTTGACGTAAGAGCAGGTGAAGTACACGTATTGCTCGGTGAAAACGGGGCTGGAAAATCAACGCTTATTAAAATTTTAACCGGAGCATACACAAAAGATGCCGGCGAGATTTATTGGGAAGATAACAAAGTTGAATACAATACGCCTTCTGAAGCGATGGAACTAGGCATCGCTACAATCTACCAGGAATTAAATGTTGTCCAAGAGCTTACTGTTTATGAAAATATCTTTCTCGGCCGTGAACTGAAAAAAAGCGGGAAATATTCCTTCTTAAACCGTAAGAAAATGAAAGAAGAAGCTGCCAAGCATTTGAAACGTTTAGGGCAGGATCCATCCTTATTAAATAAAAAGGTTTCAGAATTGGGGATTGGTAAACAGCAGTTAGTAGAAATAGCCAAAGCATTAACTGTGGATGCAAAGCTCTTAATTATGGATGAGCCAACTGCAAGTTTAAGCGGATCGGAAGTAGAACAGCTTTATGCGACCGTCGATGAACTTCGCCGTCAGGGAATGGGTATTGTATTTATTTCGCACCGCTTAGAAGAAATTAAGCGGATGGGCGACAGAATTACAATTTTACGAGACGGTGCCGGGATTGCAACACTTCCCGTGAAAGAAACGAGCGTAGATAAAATGATTGAATTGATGGTAGGTCGAAGCTTGGATGAGAAATATCCGAAGCAGTATTTTGAAAAAGGGCAAGAGGGTTTGAAGGTTAAGAATCTACGCTTAAAAGGTTCGAATCAGGAAATTAATTTTACCGCCTATCAAGGTGAAATTCTTGGTGTATCAGGGTTAGTAGGAGCTGGAAGAACCGAAGTGATGCGCGCGGTTTTTGGAGCGGATCTAAAAGAAAGCGGAACGATTAAAGTGTTCGGAAAAGAAGTAAACATTAAATCACCAAAAGATGCCATTGGTGCTGGTCTTGCCTTTATTACGGAAGACCGTAAAGGAGAAGGGTTAATTTTAGATCAGACGCTTGATTTTAATATTGGCGTTTCCAGTTTGAAGAAGTTTAAAAAAGGCGGACTGATTCAGTTAGGGGATATTAAAGAAGCAGCAAAAACGTATGTGAAAGAACTGCAGGTTCGTCCGTCTGATATTAATCTTCATGCGCGAAAATTAAGCGGCGGAAATCAGCAGAAAGTGGTTATTGCGAAATGGCTTTGTACGCAGGCGAAAGTATTTATTTTTGATGAACCAACGCGGGGTATTGATGTTGGTGCAAAAGTTGAAGTGTACCGTCTCATTAATTCGCTTGTTGAAAACGGGGCAGTTGTAATTATTGTTTCATCAGAACTGCCTGAACTATTAGGGATGTGTGACCGTATTCTTGTGATGCATGAAGGAAAGATTTCCGGTGATCTATCACGAAAAGAAGCGACGCAGGAAAAAATAATGAAAGCGGCTACAGGAGGTATGTAATATGGCGGAAATTGCGGTAAAACAAGAAACGAAAGAGTCAAAGAAAAATATAAATGAGTTTGTGAGTAAATTTGGCGCATTAATTGGATTAATTCTACTTTGTACAGCACTTACGATTTTATCGGATAAATTTATGACGGTTCATAATGTGATGAACATTGCAAGACAATCTTCTGTTAACGCTCTTTTAGCCGTAGGAATGCTTCTTCCGATTTTAACAGCTGGGATTGATTTATCGGTTGGTTCTGTGCTTGCAGTTTCGATTATGGTGATGGGCGTTGTTTCTGTCAATATGGGAATGAGTCCAATTCTTGGCATCCTTGTTTGTTTAGCTGTCGGAGCATTTTTCGGTTGGATCAATGGCATCATGTTAACGAAGCTTCGTCTTCCACACCCGTTTATTTCAACACTCGGGATGATGAACATTGCGCGTGGGTTAGCGCTTATTATTACAGCAGCAGCTCCAATTGCAGGCTTTCCATATTTAATTCAATTTTTAGGAAGTGAATTTGTTGGTCCGCTTCCAGTCAGTTTCTTACTTGTTATCGCTGTATATATTATTTTCCATTTCTTCTTAACACGAACGCAAACAGGCCGCTATATTTATGCGATTGGCGGTAATAAAGAAGCAGCGCACTTATCTGGTATAAATGTGAATCGGATTTTAGTCATCGTTTACACAATCAGCGGTCTTATGGCTGGTTTGGCAGGTCTTGTTATGGTAGGCCGTGTAAACTCTGCGTTTCCGCTTGCAGGTTTAATGTATGAGCTTGATGCGATTGCCGCAGTTATTATCGGTGGCGCAAGCTTTTTCGGCGGTGTTGGTACAGTATGGGGAACATTAATTGGAGCAATTATCATTGCGGTTCTTCGTAATGGATTAAATCTATTAAATGTCTCGGCAGATTTACAAATGACGGTTATCGGTTTAGTTATCATTGCAGCTGTATATGTTGATGTGCTTCGTCAGCGAGGGAATAAGAAATCTTAAATTAATAGAAAAGGTAAAACTCATCGCTATTAAGTTAAGTGCTTAATAGCGATGAGTTTCGTATTGATAATAGCGTATTAAAAAGAAAAGAGGTATTGTTATGAATAAAATGGTGAGAGATTATGGTCTTTGCTTATGGACTCTTGGGGAAATACCTTTTGAAGAGAAATGTAAAATTGCTAAGGAGATTGGCGTGAATGGTGTGGAAGTTCAAGGGGATTTATCACAAAATCCTGAAGAGCTGCAGGCTGTTTTAAGAAAGTTTGATTTAAAAATATTATCAGTAACACCAGATAATGTAGACATTTCAAGTGCAGATGATCAGATTCGTGCTCGTGCTGTTCAATATTTTTTAGATTTATTAAGTTGGGCACGAAAGCTTGGTGTTAATAGAATTTGTTTACATGGTGATGTTGGGAAAACACATGGATGTGGAAACTTATCAAAAGATTGGGACCTGCTTGTAAACAGTTCGTCAGAGATTTTGAAGAAAGCGGAGGAGCTTGACATTGAGGTTGTGTTTGAAGTATTAAACCGCTATGAAAACCACCAAATTGTGACAGCTCAAGAAGCATTACATTTAATTAATGAAGTGAAGAGTAAGAACCTTTATGTTTTATTAGATGCGTATCATATGAATATTGAAGAAGCTTGTCCGATTAAAGCTATTAAGGAGACGGGAGATAAACTAGGTGTCTATCATGTGACGGATTCAAACAGGCAGGGTGTAGGTGAGGGTCATTCTAATATTAAAGGTCAAATTGAAGCTTTACATGAAATAGGTTATGAGGGACCAATCATCATGGAAATGGTAGCTGAAGGTCCGAATCCGTTTACACCAATAAAGGATGACAACTCCCTAGAAAAAGTAGTAGGTTACTATAAGGAGTCTTTAAGAAAATTAAAAGAATGGGATGAAGCCAAGGTTAGCTTATAATCAATCCTAAGCTTTGTCTTTGAGTTTTGATGGCAATCGGAATCGAAAAAACTTACTATGCATAAGAAAATATTTAGAGCATAGTATAGTGCGGAAACACTATCTTCATCTATAAGATTAAGCGCTTAATCTTATAATAAGAAAATATTTATAAAATTATTAATGATAATGGTTGAAAAACACTTAAAAACTATTTATAATAAATTCATAAGGTTTGGTTAAGCGCTTTCCTTTTTTAGGGGATTCTTATAGTATTATTAACTTTTAAAAAGAAAGATCTATACACATTAGACTATTAATAAACAAAGTTAACGATGAAAGAGAGAGGGATAAAAATGGCAGAACAAATTAAATGCGGTGTATTAGGGCTTGGAAGATTAGGATATTGGCATGCTGAAAATTTAGCTTCACAAGTACGTGGAGCAAAGCTTGTGAATGTTGCCGATCCATTTGGTGACGCAGCTGAAAAAACTGCACAAAAGCTTGGAGTAGACAACTGGACAAAAAACCCGGCGGAAATTTTAGAAGATCCAAACATTGATGCAGTTATTATTGCAACCCCAACAAGTACACATGTTGAAATGATTAAAAAAGCAGCGGAAAACGGCAAACAAATTTTTGTTGAAAAGCCGCTTACACAATATGTACATGAAGCAGATGAAGTGATTGAAGCGATTAAGAAACACAATGTTACCTGCCAAGTTGGTTTTATGAGACGTTTTGATCCGGCCTATAGCGAAGCGAAGCGCCGTATTCTAGCTGGTGATATTGGAAAACCAATTTATTTTAAAGCGGTATCACGTGATCCTGGTGCACCACCAGCAGAATTTATTAAAAACAGCGGCGGCATCTTTTTAGATATGTCGATTCATGATTATGATGTTGCGAGATTTTTGATTGGTGAAGAAGTAACTTCAGCATCAGCACACGGAAATATTTTAATGAATGATTTCATGGAAGAATTTGGCGATGTTGATCAAGCGCTTACTTATTTAACATTTGAATCCGGTGCTGCAGCAGACATCGAAGGAAGCCGTAATGCTGCTTACGGATATGATATTCGCGGTGAAGTAATTGGTACAGAAGGTTCAATTATTATTGGTTCATTAAAACATCATGATGTAACGGTCCTTACAAAACAAGGAAGTACACATGATATTGTTCCTGCTTTCCCAGAGCGCTTTAAAGATGCGTATACAATTGAAATGCAGCATTTTATCGATTGTCTCCGTCTTGGAGAAAAACCAATTGTAACAGAGTATGATGGTAAAGTTGCTCTTGAAATTGCGGCTGCAGCAACAGAAGCGTTTAAAACGGGAAAAAGAGTAAAGTTAAAAACAGCAGCCGTAAAAGCATAATAATTATTTAATACTAGAAAATAGTTGAAAAGGGGTGCTTCACATAGCTATTTGCACACTCTTCAACAGCTTTTTATTGTTTTCATTATAGAAATATCATCTAGAAAATTCTTTACACAGCAAGCTTTTAGCACAGATTGTATAAATTTTTTTGATTAATTTTCAGAAAATAATTGTATTTTTTAAAAACCTATGATACATTTAAATCAACAAAAGGGTAATCGATAACCCTTAAAATAAGAGAAAAAAGTTTTTTAGTAAATGAAAGAGAAGAGCTTGATTGTAGTAAAATAAAATCGCTTTCATTTATAAAAGATAATACTCTTACTATTTATCCTCCTGAATAGGTTTAAAAAAGTGCTTAAAAGCTTAAGTGAAATGTGACTAGAGAACTAGAAAACAATGAAACAATGGGTAGACGACTATTAAATCAAAAACTAGTTAAGAAAAACCTTTTATGAAAGAGCTTTCTTAACAGAAAGAACATTATTTGAAAAAGCGCTTAACTTTTTGATGAAGTTAGATACCAAGTCATTTATTAAACAATAGGAAGGTGTAAATTATGGATAAAATAGTAATTGGGATTATTGGTGCAGGTCGAATTGGCAGACTTCATGCGGAAAACATTGTGCAAATTCCGCAAGTTGAAATTAAAACAATTTCTGATATTTTTGCAGATAATGCAAGAGAGTGGGCCGCTCAAATCGGCATTCCGCATGTAACAACAGATTATCAAGAGATTTTAAATGATTCAGACATTGATGCTGTATTTATTTGTTCACCAACGAATACACATGCACCAATTATTAAAGAAGCTGCTAAAGCCGGCAAGCACATCTTCTGTGAAAAACCGGTAAGCTTCTCAGCTGAAGAAACAAAAGAAGCGCTCCAAGTTGTAAAAGAAGCAGGCGTTAAACTTCAGGTTGGATTTAACCGCCGCTTTGATCACAATTTTAAAAAGGTACATGACACTGTAAAAGCGGGTACAATTGGTGACACACATATTGTGAAAATTACATCCCGTGATCCAGAACCGCCGCCAGCAGAGTATATTAAAAGTTCAGGTGGAATGTTTATGGATATGTCGATCCATGATTTCGATATGGCGCGTTATGTAACTGGCAGTGAAGTAGAAGAAGTTTATGTACAAGGTGCAAGTTTAGTAGATCCAGTTTTTGCAGAGCTTGGAGATGTTGACACAGCAGTAATCACATTAAAGTTTGAAAATGGTGCGATCGGCGTTATTGATAACAGCCGTAAAGCAGTATACGGCTATGATCAACGCGTTGAAGTGTTTGGTTCAAAAGGCAGTGTATCTATCCAAAATGATCAGCCGACAACTGCTGAAATAAGTACAGCTGAAGGAGTGTTCCAGGATAAGCCGCAATATTTCTTTTTAGAGCGTTATAAAGATGCTTATATTAATGAAACACATGCATTTATAAATTCTGTTCTCTACAACACACCATTAGTATGTGAAGGAAACGATGGATTGCAAGCTGAATTAATAGCAAAAGCGGCGAAGGAGTCATTTGAAACTGGTAAACCAGTAAAAGTGGCGAATAAACAATACACGTTAAATTAAATCATTGAAAATCTTTATTTTTACCGGATTGGGTTAAGCGCTTAATCCATAAAGGTTAAGCGCTTATAAGAAAAATACTTAATAGGTAGAAGAGAAAGAGGTAAACAACAAATGGGATTAGTAAAAATGAAAGATATTTTGGCGAAAGCAGAGGAAGGAAATTACGGAGTAGGAGCTTTTAGTATTGCGAATATGGAAATGGTATTAGGAGCTATTAAAGCGGCTGAGGAGTTAAAATCTCCTTTAATTCTGCAAATTGCAGAAGTACGCCTTAATCATTCCCCGCTCCATATGATCGGTCCTTTAATGGTCGAAGCTGCAAAAAATGCAGCTGTTCCTGTAGCGGTTCATTTTGATCATGGCATGACAGTTGAAAAGATTAAACAGGCCTTAGAGGTTGGTTTTAGTTCTGTTATGTATGATGGTTCTCATCATGAATTAGAAAAGAACATCCAAAATACAAAAGAAATCGTTTCTTTAGCCAAACAATACGGCGCAACAGTAGAAGCGGAAATTGGCAGAGTAGGCGGCAGCGAAGACGGCTCAGAAGATATTGAAATATTACTTACAAGTACTGAAGAAGCAAAACGTTTTGCAGATGAAACAAAGGTGGATGCGTTAGCAATTGCGATTGGTAATGCTCATGGGATGTATAAAGGGGATCCAAACTTACGATTAGATCGTCTTCATGAAATTAATGAACAAGTTGACATTCCATTAGTGTTACACGGCGGCTCAGGAATCAGTCCTGAAGATTTCCAAAAGTCTATTGGATCAGGTATCCGCAAAATAAATGTAGCAACGTCAACATTTAACCGAGTGATTGACAATGTAAATAAAGCCGTTCAATTAAAACCATATTCAGATTATTTTGATTATCATCAAGATGTCATTCAAGCAGCATATGAAAATGTAACCTATCATATGAACATCTTCGGAAGCAGTAACCGAGTATAAAAAAGGGGGAAAACGTAATGAACACGATTAAATTTGATCAAACAAAAGATATTGATGTAATTCCAATTGGGCGTGTGGCTATTGACTTTAATCCAAATGATATTCATAAACCATTAGAAGAAAGCCGCACATTCACAAAATATGTAGGCGGTTCTCCGGCGAATATTGCTGTTGGGTTATCGAGACTTGGTAAGAAAGTTGGCTTTGTTGGAAAAGTATCCGATGACCAGTTTGGACGATTCGTTACAAACTATTTTGAAAAAGAAGATATTGATACATCTAATATTGCGATTGCGAAAAATGGAGAATCATTAGGTCTTACGTTTACAGAAATTTTAAGCCCAACTGAAAGCAGTATTTTAATGTATCGAAATGGTGTTGCTGATTTAAGCTTAGAGCCGGACGAGATTAATGAGGATTATATTAAACGTGCAAAAGCGATCGTTGTTTCAGGAACAGCACTCGCTGCCAGTCCTTCACGTGAAGCGGTTTTACAGGCGGCAGAATATGCGAAAAAGCACGGTACAGTTGTCATCTTTGATGTTGATTACCGCAGCTATACATGGAAATCAAAAGAAGATATCGCCCTTTATTATTCAATTGCGGCAAGAATGAGTGATATTATCATCGGCTCTCGTGAAGAGTTTGACTTAATGGAAGCGCTTATTACGAAAGAACAAAGCACTGATCGTGAAACGGCAGACCGCTGGCTCGGTTTTGGCAGTGAAATTGTTGTGATTAAACATGGTAAAGAAGGATCTGTTGCTTATACAAAAGACGGCGGTTCTTATCAAATTAAACCGTTTCCGGTTCAGCTGTTAAAATCATTTGGCGGTGGAGACGCCTATGCATCCGCGTTTATTTACGGACTTCTTGAAGGCTGGGAAGTGATCGATGCATTAGAATTCGGAAGCGCTTCAGCGGCGATCGTTGTTGGCAGCCACAGCTGTTCAGAAGATATGCCAACTGCAGAAGCAGTAAAAGAATTTATCCAAAAAGCAAAAGAAGAACATGGTGAAATGGTAGCAAGAGCTTAATAGATTTGAGATAAAAAATAACGAAAGGTAGAGGAATTATGGAAACAATTCGACTTACTACAGCACAAGCACTTATAAAGTTTCTTAATCAGCAGTATGTTTCAATTGATGGCAAAGAGTTTCCTTTCGTCGAAGGAATTTTCAACATCTTTGGGCACGGCAATGTATTAGGAATTGGCGAAGCGCTTGAACAAGATGCAGGCCATTTAAAAGTCATTCAAGGCAAAAATGAGCAGGGAATGGCTCATGCGGCGATTGCCTATAGTAAACAAATGCTCCGTCAAAAAA
>NZ_QOCW01000010.1 GCF_003318295.1 Bacillus taeanensis | reverse complement strand
AATGGCTGTGAATTTAAGAAAATTCACAGCCAACAACAACTGATATAAGGCATAATAATGAAAAAAGAGAAATTGCGTCCGCAATTTCTCTTTTTTCATTATTTGAAGCTAGTTATGTCCCAGCCTCTTTTTTATTATTTTGTATTTATTTCTTTCCCTTCAATTTCAGCAAGCTTACGGGTTTTTTCAGCGACGTCCTCTGGATTTACAGCACGTCTTGCTGCCCCTGTTTTCATAGCAGCAGCCGCTACCGCTTTTGCAACAGCTGGCGCTACACGTGTATCAAATGGGGCAGGGATTACATAATCTTCGTTTAAATCAGCACTAGACACAAGATCTGCAATCGCAGAAACCGCAGCTTTTTTCATTGCTTCATTAATTTCAATGGCATGGACGTCTAAGGCACCTCGGAAAATACCTGGAAATGCAAGCACGTTATTAAC
This sequence comes from Bacillus taeanensis, assembly GCF_003318295.1. GTDB lineage: Bacteria > Bacillota > Bacilli > Bacillales > UBA6769 > Maribacillus > Maribacillus taeanensis. The sequence continues at coordinate 149,877 of NZ_QOCW01000010.1, read as the reverse complement.
TTGGTTTGGAAAGTCTGAACGTCCTGTTCCAATGACTTTCGCTCCTGCCTCTTTTGCTTCCTCAGGCATGATTTCCGGAATTGGATTTGCCATCGCAAAAATAATCGCATCACGATTCATTGTTCTCACCATATCTTTTGTAAGAGCACCAGCAATCGACACGCCGATAAATACATCTGCACCTACAACCGCTTCGATTAATGAACCTTCTACTTTATTTTTATTTGTAAATTCAGCGATGGATTCTTTTACTCCATTCATTCCAAACGGACGCCCTTCATAGATTGCCCCTTTTGAATCACACATAATAATATCTTTCACACCAAAACTGTTTAATAATTTTACAATTGCAACCCCTGCAGCTCCTGCGCCATTAATCACAACTTTAATATCAGCAATTGATTTGTTAACAATCTTTAATGCATTCATAAGTCCTGCAGCAGTTACAATCGCAGTGCCGTGCTGGTCATCATGAAAAATAGGAATCGAAGTTTCTTCCTTTAAACGCTCTTCAATTTCAAAACATCTTGGCGCGGAAATGTCTTCTAAATTAATCCCGCCAAATGTTGGTTCAAGGCGCTTTACAGTTTCTACAATTTCATTGACATCTGCTGTATTTAAACAAATTGGAAAAGCATCAACACCTGCAAAACTTTTAAACAACACAGCCTTTCCTTCCATCACCGGAAGCGATGCCTCAGGTCCGATATTCCCTAGACCTAGTACAGCTGTACCATCAGATACGACCGCTACAGTATTTCCCTTCATCGTATATTCAAAAACTTTGCTATAATCTTGATAAATTTCTTTACAAGGTTCAGCAACACCTGGAGAATATGCTAGACTTAAGTCATTGGCATTTCGAACAGCTACTTTAGATTTTGTTTCAAGTTTCCCCTGGTTTAGGCGATGCAAATGCAGCGCTTCCTCGCGTGATGTTGACATTCATTACACTCCTTTGTTTAGTTAAAAATTTCTTTTTAGACAATGACATACAGCAAACGGCAATGAAGACTATAATTTGTTATCTTACTTATTCACCTCCCTGTGTAAATAAGCGTATATGCAGATATTCTGGAGATGTTTGTTGACTCCTTTGTTGAGAGTACACTAGTTTTGTCGAATGGACGTTTTTTTATCAAATTCATTCTTTTTTATTATTTTAAATTTAAAATTCGTGCCGCTTTTTGAAGATATGGTATATTATTAGTGGCAATTAAGGGGTTAAGAAAGGAGAAAGGATAGACGATATGAGAAGTCTCATGATTATAATTACTATTTTTACTGCCTTAACAACAGGATGCAGTACAACAAGTAATCATTCTAACCAAAACAAAATTGAACTGCATGTGATGGCAGCAGCAAGTTTAACTGATGCTTTACAAGAGATCGAAACCATGTATGAGAAAAAATATAATCATATAAACTTAATCATAAATTATGCATCTTCTGGAACACTACAAAAACAGATTGAACAAGGAGCACCAGCCGATCTCTTTTTATCTGCAGGCACCTTGCAAATAGATGCTTTAAATAAAAAAGGACTGCTTAAAAAAGAAACGATAACAAATTATTTAGAAAATGAACTTGTTTTAATTAAACAGAACGATCCTAAAAAGAAACTGAACAGCTTTACCGATTTAAAACAGGCATCCATTCAATCATTATCAATTGGACAACCTGAAACCGTCCCGGCAGGAAAATACGCTAAAGAAACCCTTCAATCCCTTCAATTATGGGAAACGGTTCAAGAAAAAGTGGTATACGCCAAAGACGTTCGACAAGCACTTACATATGTTGAAACGATGAATGTGGAGGCAGGCATTGTTTATAAAACAGATGCTATTCAATCAAAAAAAGTAACCATTGTTGATGCGGCGCCCGAAGAAAGTCATGAGCCTATCTTATATCCTATTAGTATTATAGAAAATACGAGGTATTATGAAGAAGTAAAAACCTTTTACCAGTGGCTTCTTCAAGAAGAAATTATTAATATTTTTGAATCCTATGGTTTTAAAGGAGTTAACAAAACACGTGTTCAATGATCCTAATTTTTGGTTTCCTATCCAAACGTCTATTCAAGTTACTGTAACAGCAAGCATCCTATCCTTTTTTGCTGCACTTTTCACTGCAAGAAAAATGCAGCAAACAAAAATACGTGGAAAGCTTATTATCGATACCTTTCTGATGCTGCCTCTTGTCCTTCCTCCTTCAGTTGTAGGGTTTGGGTTGTTAGTCCTATTTGGGCGAAACAGTGTAATCGGTAAAACGATTGAGCTGATTTTTCAGCAGCCACTTGTTTTTACTTGGTGGGCTGCCGTACTAGCTGCGGTTGTCGTGTCTTTTCCTTTAATTTATATGACAATTAAAACAGGCTTTGAGTCAGTAGACTCTGATTTAGAAGACGCAGCACGTTCAATGGGAGGAAATGAGCGGCAAGTTTTCATTTACGTTACGATTCCTCTTGCATGGCGTTCACTTTTAACAGGGTATGTATTAGGATTTGCACGCGCCATTGGTGAATTTGGAGCAACCTTAATGTTTGCAGGAAATATCCCTGAAAAAACCCAAACCCTTCCTACAGCTATTTATATTGCCGTTGAATCTGGCAGGATGGAGCTTGCCTACTATTGGGTTTTTTCAATTATTTTCTTTTCTTTTATCTTATTAGCATTTGTTTATCGAGTAAAAGAAAAAGAAGAGGCGTAAATTTAGTTACGTCTCTTTTTGTTTGTCTTCCCAAGCTTCAAAGGAAAATGGGATGCCAATCATTTGCGCCGTTAAATAATCATACGAAACTAAATCTTTCTTTGAAAGATCGTTTAATGAACGCTTACCCATTGCTCGTAAACCTACTTTTATTTCTTCGGTGCTCGAAGTTAGAAATTTTTCAGCTGCTTTCACCCCCTCTTCTACTTTAAACTTATCTTTATATTTCCCTTCATTCCAAACAACTTGTGTTGGAGGTTCAAACGGAAGAGCCTGCAATGTTTGATTATGCGAAACAGTAAATAACATGGCTGATCCCAAGTATACAGCATCTGCGCCAAGAGCAAGAACCTTCAAAAAATGGCCAGGTGTAAACAAACCTCCAGAAACAATTAAACTAACTTGTCCTTTCATCTTTCTTTTTTCTAAGTGTTTTGCTGCCCTTACTACTGCATGAAGTGTCGGAATTCCAAAATCATCTGATAATATCGGAGGCGCTCCATGCGTTGCCGCTTGACCACCGTCAACTGCGATAAAATCGACCCCAGTCTCAAGTAAATGATCAATATCTTCTTCAATTTTACCGCCCGCTCCAATTTTCACACCAATTGGAACTCCGTCTGATACTTTACGAAGTTCTTCTACTAATCCTTTAATATCTGAAAGTGTTTGATTTTCAAAAAACTGTTCAAAAATAACCGCGTCTTCATTTTCTTTTAAACCCATTACCTCACGTGCCGGTCCTTTTAAATCTTCCGGAGGAATTCTTCCACCCATTCCTGCTAGCGCTCCTTGACCCAACTTAATTTCGATCATGTCAGCACGCTTAATCTTTTCTTCTTCTTTTGCCCAAGGGGTTTTGGAAAACTGCAAAATATACTTTCCTGCTTGCTTCAGTTCTTCAGGAAGAATTCCCCCTTCACCAGAATTTATCGCTGTTCCGACATTTTTAGCGGCTTCTGTTAAAGCCAGTCTTACTTCTTTGCTAAGTGCAATGCCATAAGCCATTCCGCTAATCATTAATGGGGTCTTTATTTTCATTGGTTTTTTTGCATGAGGTCCAATTGTTACGTTTACATCTACCTCTTCTTCCCCATCTAGCGGAAATGGAGACGTTTGGGCAGGAATAAATGTAAGAGGATCAAAATGGGGCCATTTTTTTGAAGAGCCGAGTGGTCGATGCAGCACATCCCCTATTTCAGCCCGCAAACTATTTTCCAATACATTTTGAATGCCCATATGCCGAAACCCTGGGATCATTTCGATAATATTTTCTTGATATTTATCGGTCATGATAATTTTCCCTATTTGTTTCACCATTCGTTTCATCATCCATCGCCAGCCAAAAAACAATAACAATACTACTACAAATAAGATCACTGTCATTCCAAAAGTCAAATAAATTAAAGCGTTTGACATATTCACCTCTCCACCATTATGTGCTGCATTATTCATTATTTTTCATTATTACCTAAAAAAAGAAATCTATGTTGAATGTGACAAATATCACTGTAAAAAAAACTTGAAAATCTTATCATCATTATAAGAAAACAAAAATGAATCTAAGGAGAGAACAATATGTATACTCATATTTTAGCTGCAGTTGATGGTTCAAAATCTGCCGAAAAAGCATTTCAAAAAGCAGTCACTATTGCCAAAAAAGACCAAGCAAAATTATCAATAGTTTTTGTCGCGGATGCAGATTATTACAGAGCACTTGAAGGAAGTGCAATGGTGATTGACCGTATTCGTAACTATGGAAAAAGTTTAATTAACAGTTATCAAACTAAAGCTGAAGAAAGCGGAGTTGAAATAGTCCAAACAATCCTCGGTTATGGAAGTCCAAAAATTGAAATTGCTAAACATATTGCCCCAAAACACGATGTTGACTTAATTGTTTGTGGAGCCGCGGGCACTCATGGGATTGAACGCTTATTAATTGGTAGTGTTTCTGAGAATATTACAAGACACGCAAAATGTGATGTACTAGTTGTACGAAATTAATATTTTCACAAAGGGGAGACGGCGAAAATGCATGTTGGAGATGTGATTCGCAACCATCGAATAGAAGCTAATTTAACACGAAAACAACTTGCTGTAAAAATTCGTATTGGTGAAAATCTTCTTTTCCAGTATGAAAACAATGAAAAAGTTCCTGATCTGCAAACAATCTTAAAAATCTCCACTGTTTTAGATGTTCCAGCTTCTGAATTTCTAGATCATACCGAAGAATTTTATAATTTATAAAAACAGTCTGCTTATACAAGCTGACTGTTTTTATTATGATTAAACAAAATACATTCTATCAAGCTGTTTAATTGATAGAGACTTTTAGGAAACAGAATCAGTCCGGTCTGTTGAAGTGAAGTTGAAATTCTCTATATGAATAAGATAAAATGGTGATTGCAGTGCTCACTCATGAAAGTGTTATCACCATCTAATGCATGATTACTTCCATTTGTTATTGAAATTATTAGTACCAGATACTAATAGTAGATGTTATAATTAGCATAAATATAAATTAAATGAGGTGCTGACTATGAATCATCAATTTGCAGATACTGCACCACCATCTCAAGCTCGTATCACTGCAATTGGCTCATATATTCCAGAACGTATATTAACAAATCAAGAACTAGAAAGAATGGTTGAAACAAATGATGAATGGATTGTCCAAAGAACAGGTATCCGTGAAAGAAGAATTGCAAAGGAAGAAGAAACAACAAGTGATTTAAGTGCTGGCGCAGTTAAAAACTTAATGAATCGATATAACAAGTCTGTTAAGGATGTAGACTTTATCATCGTTTGTACGTCAACTCCTGATTATTCATTTGCAAGTGTTGCAAGTCAAATACAAGCGCGCTTTAACATTGCAGCTGCAGGAGCAATTGATTTAAATGCAGCGTGCGCCGGGTTTACATATGGCCTTCACCTTGCTAACAGCCTAGTAAGTATGGGCTTCCATAAAAAAGTTCTTGTTATTGGCGCTGAAACAATGTCAAAAGTAATAGACTTTACGGATCGAAATACATGTATATTATTTGGAGATGGTGCTGGAGCTGTTCTTGTAGAATATGATGCAGCCTCACCTAGATTTTTATCTCATCATGTTGGTTCAAAAGGAGAAGGTGCTCATAACTTATACCGCACTCATTTAGCTTCAAAAATGGGGGAAAAAGAATTGGAAAACAGCGGATTTATTGTCCAAAATGGACGTGAAGTTTATAAATGGGCTGTTTCAACTGTACCTAAAGGGATGGAAACCGTTCTCGAAAAAGCTGGTACCACAATTCGAGATGTGGATTGGTTTGTCCCTCACAGCGCGAACCTGCGCATGCTTGAATCAATCTGTGCTCGTACAACGATGCCGCTTGAGCGAACGTTATATAGTCTTGAATACTGCGGCAATACTTCAGCTGCTTCTATTCCCCTTGCACTAGATCAAGGGGTACAAGCTGGAAAAGTGAAAAAAGATGACCTTATCCTCGCCTATGGTTTTGGCGGCGGTTTAACACATGCTGGCCTTTTATTTAAATGGGGCGCTGACTGACTAAAAACCACCAGCTTTTTAACAGGAGCTGGTGGTTTTTCACTTCATCTATTCTGCTGCAATTGCTTGATGAATAGAAGACCAAGAGCGTTTAGCATAGCGGATCGGAATTTCCTGTTCTTTTGCTTTTTGTTTAATCACTGCAGATAAGTTATGGTTTATGTAATCTGTTAATACTAAAATTAAATCAATATGATCAGGAATCTTTCTTTTTACCATCTGCACTTTTCTCCCGCTTAAATGAACCACTCTTTTATAACCAACTTTACCCAACTTACTTGGTATTGTTCCTAAATGATCTGCCCCAACAATTAATAATGAGCGCAAAGTAACGTCCTCCTTTGACATGACGATTTGTTTATAAAGTAAGCAATTTTTCAGTTCTATCCACTATTGATAATGATTATCATTTTCTTTCATTTTAATTGATATTGATTATCATTGTCAACTTTTTTTGTGGAAATCTTTTAAAATAAAGAAGCATCTCTGTTCTAGTTGAGCAGAGATGCTTCTTTATTAAGGGAGATATGCATACTGACGTAAAATATCAAGGTTGTATTTTTCTTCCATATATCGAAGCTGATCTAAACATGAAACGGCAGCTTCTCGATCTAATCCGCGTCGCAGCTGCGCCCTTATCGTTCCGGCAAGCATTGAAAGGTCACTTGCAATATAAGCCTCATCTAATCGATTTTGAAACCAGCCTGCAAACTTATCTAATTCTCCTGTATAATGGAAGTAATAAAATGGTTTTGGAAAATGATCACGTTCAATTTTCTGACGTCTTTCAAGTAGTTCAGCTGATAAATAACGAAATTGTTTATTTCGTCGTTCATCATCTGCTTTTACACGCTTTTCATGAAATTCATTTACATAGGCAATTGTTAATTTCATTAAATGTATTTTGTCAACTTCAGTTAATCCTTCATAATATTTATCATTCACTATTCCTTCCATTACTTCATAACCCCAAGATTGAATGCTGCTTACAAAATCACCAACTTCAAGAATAGTTTCATCCTGCTTATTTAAAATCTCTTTCACAAATTGTTCAAATCCAACAATTAATTTTTGTTCCAAAAGTAAATTCCTCCTTACTTCATATACAAAATGTTTAAACATCTGTATATCTCATATCTTAAGAAATTCAATAAATATGAAATAAATCCTCCTTATTCAAAACTTAATTTCTACACCTCAATTTGTAACAACTATCCTTTTTATAAACTTTGAAGTTTTTTCCATAAAAAAGAGCCGCTTTTTTCTATTTAATAGAAAAAAGCGGCTCTTTTTTATGCTGTGGTTACATTTCCATACCTGTGATGCTGTTGATCATTTACATACTGTTTTAAAGCACTGCAAATTGTTTGTGGTTGAAAAGGCTTCATAAAAGACTTAATTGCCCCTAACGAGTGAGCTTTATTAATAAGAGAAAGTTCTTCATAAGCAGTCATAATCATTATTTTTATTGCTTTGTCAAATTTTTTCATTCTTTGCAAAATTTCAATACCATCCATTCGATGGTTCGTAATTTTTAAGTCTAGTAATACAAAATCCGGCTTTTTTTCCTTTAAAATGGACAAAGCTTGTACACCGTTTGCGGCTTCAAATGTTTCAAATCCCTCTTCTTGAAATGTTTCCCTTAATAACGAGCGTATTCCGTAGTGATCATCAACAATCAATACTTTCTTCTGCATAATACACCTCACATGATCTGTAAATTTTCAGCCATACACATGCTTGTCATCATAAATGAAACACATAAAAAATGAATCGTCATCTGAATAAAGACGATGTAGACAGCAGTCAATTACACTTATATGTGTTTATATACATTTTGCCTTATATTACACAGAAATGAAATCCCTTCTACGAAACTAGTCATTAACTTACAAAACTAGAGCTAAAAAACTAATCACACCTCGAATTTTGTCGGTGTAATAAAAAAAGCCATAGAAGCAAAGAGGAGGTTCACTTCTACGGCATTTGCCAGTTCTATACGAGAGAATTAGCAAAGTAAATGAGATTGGAGTCCATATAGGGAAGTGAAGGAGAAAATCACTTTTATTCCCTTATTACAAGAGGTTAATTTTATAATATAAAATTTAACATTATCTCTCTACATTTTTGTAAGATTATCTTACTGAGGAATTTTTATACATTCCCACCTTTAAGTTACATAAATATGATTCATCTTTTATTTATCCTATATTAGGAAAATCTGCTGCCTTTAGCTCCGTACACGTAATAGGATAAAACATCAACTTCATTGCTTAACAACACCTAACTTTAAAAACAAGCAACAAATTGGATAAAAAAAACATACTGGAAACTTCCAGTATGTTTTATTTCAATCAAATAACGTGCGAATCATCTTCCTCTTCTGTTTCCAAATCCTCATGATAGGAAGCACTAATAGCATAATAACAATCATCGCAATCCAAACGTCGTCTTTCCCAAGGATAAATTAATTCCTTTTCACAATAAACACAGCGCATTTCCAATGCACATCACCTCCCGAAAAAATTTCTACATTATTTTTCGGCTATAAGGCTTTTTAACAAGCATTATCTTATAATATTTACGCTGTTTAAAGGGTAAATATGTTTATTTTATACGTTAAAAAGTAGGATAAAATATTTTTATTTCCTATGTATCCTTTTATTATAATTCTATCTTTCCAACTGAATTTCCTTTTCTAAAGCAACCGTTCGAATAATTTCCATCTCTAGTTCCATGCTTTCTACAAGCATTCCTTTTTCTCGATAACGCTGCATGTGATGAAAATAGTCTTTTAACTTCCTCTCTGATAATTTCTTATAAAATGCCTTTGCATATGTTTTATAAAAATCCATCATAACCATCCTTTCTGCTTGCGGTAAACTTTATCACTTTTACGTTCATTAAAGAGAATAAAAAGTCTCGCATGTTTATTTTTGAAAGAAATGAAACGAATGTCAACTCTTTTTTAACCACCCTAACTTTTCATCTGGATCACTTATTATATGTATAGAATCAAAAACGTGTTAAACACTATCCAAGAGGTGAAAATTATGAATCGAGCGATTATAACATCATTGCTTTCCATAGTTAGTGCTCAAGGGTTAAAAATTGTCGTTCACAAAAAGAAATCTGGAAAATGGGATTGGCGTCCAATGTTTCAAACAGGCGGTATGCCAAGCTCCCACTCAGCTGGTGTCTCATCGATTGCTGCATATACAGCTCTTAAACATGGTGTTAAAAGTACCGATTTTGCTTTAGCTGTTGTATTTGGTCTTATTGTTATGTATGACGCTCAAGGGATTCGTCGGCACACTGGTGAAATAGCAAAAATTGTTAATGAACTGAATGAAAATATTGGCGCTCTTTCTAATCTTCATCCTACCTTCTCCTATATGAAAAATGAAGAAGCACTGAATGAACTGCTCGGTCATCAACCTATTGAAGTACTTGGCGGAGCTATTTTAGGAATTGGAATGGGGACTGTCAGCTGGCTGCTAAATGAAAAGTAAAGCACCTCATGTATTTAGGTGCTTTACTTTTCATTTTTTTCCTCCATAATGATTGTAAACTTTTCAATTAATTCTTCTTTTTTTTCTTGTGAAATTCCTTGCGCATTTTCTATCCAATCTTTTACAACACTTGTAACACCGTAATATTCTAAAGACTCTTCATTATTATCAGGCATTATGTCAGCTCCTTTTTATTAAATTTTTCAAAAAGAGATGACATTATACATTTAACAAAATTATAGATCCTTTAGTATCATTACTCCCACTCACGGCCAGGGATCCAATCCCATTCAATATAACCTTTTGATTTTAAATAATCCAACATTTTAATTAAACAAACATAATGCCCACAATACCACTTTCGGTTCACTCTTAATAAATGAATAATTTCTTTATCTCCCATCACCTTTTCACATCCATCGCAATGAATTTTCATATTCTCTCCCCTCTATCATTGAATAATTGTTATATCATATTCAATTAGAAGGCATTTCGGATGTGTGTTTTTCCCTTTTTATATGAATTATCATTAAATCCATAAATTATTTCTCGATGTCGTAACAGCAACTGCTCCTGCTTGAAGCACCTGTTCAACCTCTTCCTTTGTGCGTATTAAGCCTCCCGCAATAATAGGAATGTCGGTCGCTTCATTCACTTCTTTAATTAAGTGAGGAACCACTCCTGGAAGCACTTCGATGAAGTCCGGCCTTACTTTTTCAACTAATTTATAACTTGTTTCAAGTGCAATTGTATCCAGTAAAAAAAGTCGTTGGATCGCTACTATTCCTTTTTTCTTAGCAATTCTTAATACACTCCCTCTAGTAGAAATAAGACCAAAGGGTTTAAATGTTTGACATAAAAACTCAGCAGCGTACTCATCATTTTTTAATCCTTGAATTAAATCTGCATGCAGAAAAATTTTTTTGTTATGTATTTTGGCATGCTGCATAAGACTATGTAATTGTCCAATGTGAATATCAAGTAGAACAATATATTGATAATCGGCAGCCAATATCTTTTCGAAATCTTTCATCTTCTTTACGGCCGGTAAAACTTTTTGACCGTTAAAATTCATTATCTCCACTCCTTTATTTACCCGATATCATAACCTTTTTATAGTATGGTACTAAGTTTATCATAATGAGAACGAGTAATCAGTTTTAATGTAAGCTCCTTTTATTATCTGCTAACACTTTTTGTATGAATTTTACTACAATAGAAGAAAATAAAATTGGTGATTTAAAAGACCTTTTCTAATTACAACCTAATACAGGATAATTTAATTCACTTAAAATCTATAAATGAGATTATTTACTTTATAATTAATCTCATTTATAGATTAAAACGGACATTAAAAAGAAAAAATAATAATTTTATTGTAAGCGAAAACAACATTGATACAGCAATAAATACTTCTATTATAAGTTTCTCTATCTGCTTCATAGTAAGGTTTTATAACATGAAAAATTTATCGAAATATGATATTATTTGTACTATCTAAAAATTAAGAAAACAAAACAGTTCTATTTTTATTAAACAAGGGAAGGTGAAATTATGACAATAACATTACAAGCAACAGACAGCAGCGCACCGCTTCGTCAAGATGTAAATACATTAGGACGTATTCTCGGTGAAATTCTTATTCATCATGGCGGCACAACGCTGTTTAATAAAGTTGAAAAAATTCGTCAAATGACCAAGTCCCTTCGCACTGAACACAACGAAGAGACATACAAAACACTAAAAAATGAAATTGATTCATTAGAACCTCCTGTTCGCCAACAGGTAATCCGAGCGTTTTCAATTTATTTTCAGTTAGTAAATATTTCTGAACAAAATCACCGTATTCGCCGTCGTCGTGAATACCAGCTTCGCGAGGATTCCGTTTTACAGCCAAATTCACTTGAAAGTGCGATTAGTTCTTTAAAAGAAAATAATATTTCTGAAGAAACAATTCAAAACGTACTCGACAAATTATCACTTGAATTAATTATTACAGCTCATCCAACGGAAGCGACTAAGCGCTCAGTTCTAGAAATTCATAAACGCATTGCAACTATCTTGCAGCAGCTTGATAGCCCATTTATTACCAAAAAAGAACGTTCTCGTCTTGAAGAGAGCCTCTTCAATGAAGTAACCGTATTATGGCAAACAGATGAACTGCGTCATCGCAAACCGACGGTAATGGATGAAGTACGAAATGGTCTTTACTACTTTGATGAAACCTTATTTGAAGTTTTACCTGAAATTCATCAAGAACTTGAATATTTATTAGAGGAACAATTTCCAAATCAAAAGTGGAATGTTCCAAATTTCTTGCGTTTCGGTTCATGGATTGGCGGAGACCGTGACGGAAATCCAAACGTAACACCTGAAGTCACATGGAAAACCCTTGAAAAGCAGCGTAAACTCGCATTAAAGAAATATGAGGAATCTTTAATTGAATTAATGAAACGATTTAGTCATTCTACAAATCGTATCAATATAAGTGAAGCTTTTATTACAACCCTTGAAATTGAAGAACAAGAAGTTCTAACAAACAAGAAAAAATGGCCTGTAGAATCCGAAATCTACCGTCGTAAATTTGCAGTGATGTTAGAACGTCTCCGCAATGTTGGGAAAGCGGATCTAGGTTATAAAACAGCTGAAGAGCTTTTAAATGACCTCATCCTTATTAAAGAAAGCGTCAAAAATCATCAGCCTGCAGGCCATGAGTTAAAAATGCTTCGTAAATTAATTCGCCAAGTACAATTATTTGGTTTTCACCTTGCAACTTTAGATATTCGTAATCACAGCGGTGAACATGAAGCAGCAATTTCTGAAATTTTACGCATGGTTAATATTACAGATGATTATCCAGCCCTTCCTGAAGAAGAAAAAGTAGCGCTTCTTGAAAAAGTACTAAAAGACCCAAGACCACTTGTATTAATAAACGAAGATTACTCTAAAGAAACACAAGAGATGCTGAAAGTTTTCCACATGATTAAAAAAGCACATGACGAATTTGGAAAACGCGCGATTGAAGTATACCTTATTAGTATGACTCAATCTTCAAGCGATCTTCTCGAAGTTCTTGTTTTAGCAAAAGAAGCTGGTATCTACCGCTTACACGCAGACGGCCGGATTGAAAGCAATTTAAATGTTGCACCTCTTCTTGAAACCGTCGATGATTTAGTTGCAGGACCAAAAATAATGGAAAAGCTATTCCAAATGGACGTGTATCGAAATCATTTAGCTGAACATAAAGACCGACAAGAAATTATGCTTGGTTATTCTGACGGCAGTAAAGATGGCGGTACACTTACCGCAAATTGGAAGCTTTATAATGCTCAACAAAAAATCCATAATATGGCGAAAGAATATAATATTGGTCTAAAATTCTTCCACGGACGCGGCGGTTCTTTAGGTCGTGGTGGCGGTCCGTTAAATCGCAGTATTTTATCACAACCTGCGGAAACACTAGGTGATGGTGTAAAAATTACAGAACAAGGTGAAGTATTATCTTCCCGCTATCTCCTTGTAGATATTGCCTACCGCAGCTTAGAACAAGCAACATCTACTTTATTAAAAGCAGCTGCTCACGTATCCACTGAGTCAGAAACCGAAGATTTAAGAAAGCCTGATTGGGAAAAGGCAATGGAAGAAATTTCCGTAAATTCTCTTTCGAAGTATCAATCATTTGTCTTTGAAGATCCTGATTTCTTAACATACTTTAAGCAAGCAACACCATTATTAGAACTTGGTGCCTTAAATATCGGTTCTCGTCCTATGAGCCGTAAAGGTAGTCAGCGTTTTGAAGATTTACGCGCCATCCCTTGGGTATTTGCTTGGACGCAAAGCCGTCAGCTTCTGCCGGGTTGGTATGCAGCAGGTACTGGTTTGCAGTCCTTTGCAGAAAAAGGAGCCCAAAACCTTGAATTACTGCAGCAGATGTATAAAAGTTGGCCTTTCTTCCGTTCTACCATTGATAATTTACAAATGGCACTGATGAAAGCCGATTTATCAACTGCAAAAGAATACATTACCCTTGTAAAAGATGAAGAAATTGCCAATCGTTTCTTTAACAACCTAGTACAAGAATATGAATGTACAAAAGCTGTCATTTTACAAATCACTGAGAAAAATGACCTCCTTGAACATACGCCAAATATTCAGGAATCTGTTCGTCGTCGAAATCCATATGTAGATCCTTTAAACTTCATGCAAGTTGGATTAATCTCAAAACTTCGTGAACATAATGGAGATAACGATGAATTGCTAAATGAAGTATTACTTACAATCAGCGGTATTGCAGCAGGTTTGCGTAATACTGGTTGATTACAAAGAAAGCGCAGCAAATTGCTGCGCTTTTTACATTTCCCTCCCCTTCTCTATATCAAGACTTTCTTTACTATTTTATTTATATTCCACGAAAATTGACGATCTTTGTAAAAAAATAGATTTTTATTACATCTTTTAGCGAAACTATGTAAATATATCCTATAACCCTTCATAATAGAAGTAACATGTAGAATGAATATGCTAAGAACGGAGCGTGAGGGAGATTGTTCCTAACTACTGGACGTCAAAAAGATGAGTTGTTACAATCTATCGCTAAAAAGAGAGAAGAAATGATTGAAATTGCCTTTAAAAGCGGATTTCACAGCAAGGAAGCTGTGCAGTGCAGTCAAGAACTTGATGACCTCCTTAATCTTTACAGCCGAATAGGTAAAGAACAAAAAATTGAGTGGTATGATCAGTATCGGGAAAGCCTTCGCTATTTATTAGATTTTAATACAAAATTTGTTCAGCTTGTTAAAGTAGGTCTAACCTTTTATCAGCCGCCAACTCATGAAGATAACAAAGAGGGTTTTATTCCAAGTATTTTTCATGTTTACGATGCAGTTAATAAATGGGACAAGCACCAGTATAACGTTTTTCTTGAGGCATTAGATGTAGTAACACCAAAGCATTAAATTCATTCTTTATTATAAAATCTCTTTTATATAATAAATGCCCTTATTCCTCCCTCTTCTTCAACGAAGAGGGTTTTGTTCTTACTTTTTTATTTTAAAGAAGGACTTCTCATTTTTCTGTTGAATAACAATATTAACGAAATAAAAACTAATATATAACATTTTTTTAGCTTTGCTTTTATTTATATTTTTTATCCATCCCTCTGTTTCCAAGTTGTCAAAAGCACTGTTTCTTAACTTTAAATGGATTTCATACCTCTTTTAACATTTGATTATTGAACCCTTATCTTTTTAAATATTAAAATGGAAGGGAGCTGGAGTATATGTTTAATAAACATGTGCGCCAACTTGAAAATGTTGATACTGTGATTGGATCAAAAACAACAATTGAGGGGAAACTTGTTGTACAAGCAAGCATTCGAATTGACGGAACTGTAAAGGATGATATTAACTGTGAAGGAGATGTTATTGTTAGTGAAAATGGCCTGATTGAATCTAATATTAGAGCACGAAATATCATTGTTTCAGGTACAGTAAAGGGAAATATCTCAACGGACGGTAAACTTCACATTCAAAGCAGTGGAAAATGTTTTGGGAATGCTGAAATGAAGTCAATTGTTATTGATGAAGGCGGACTTTTCCAAGGGTCTCTTTCAATGGAACAAGTTCCTGAAAAAGTTGAAATTATTACTGCTGAAATGGAATATCCACAAGAAAAACAAGCATTTGTAGATTAAAACAAACAGGTGTTGAGAATCAACACCTGTTTGTTTTTACATAAAACTTTTTTTAAATAAATGTATTCTTTATTTATTTTCAGTTAATCAATCACTACCCGATACAATTAAATCATCTTGAACCCATGCCAATATCATATTTGGTGTTACAATATCGCCCTTTTTAGCCTCAAGACCAGTCACATGTCCGCTTACTGAAATTTGCACTGTTTCATAGCTGCCAACTACTGTTTTAATAAGAAATAACGGCTCCCACTCATATACATAGCTATTGAAATCAACAGTTACTTCCTCAATTACCCCAAAGCATGGACTTACAACCTTTTGTGAAGTAGAAATCATTTCATAGCAAGGACTTGCAGGTCTCGGCACAGTTTCAATCATTACGATTACCTCTCTTTATTTAATATTTGTTTACCTTATCATAACTTTTATAAAAGAAGGACATGTAAAATCTTTTTATCTTATATCTACCTTACCATGTTATTTATAAAAAAAGATCATTACCGTTAACTAATCTACCATAAAAATGTAAATTGTCAATATGTATTTATAAAATGGATTCAATCCTATTCAATAATAGCTCAAAACTCTTCTTCATTTAAAATCCTTCAAAAATTTTTAAAATCACGCATGTCGACATACGTGATTTTAAACGATTTCCTTATTTATTTTTTATTACAGCTTTCACATTTATTGCTTTTAGTATATAATTTCGAGACTTTTTCATCATTTGTATGACCTACTATTGTTTCACATGTTTGGCAAATTAAAATTCCCATACTGATTCATCTCCTATTATACAAATTTTTACGTCCTTTTATACGCACAAAGAAAACGCTACCATAAATAATGAAAGAAAATTTATTTTTTCTTTGTCTTTTGTTGACAACTTGGACAACAGCTCGTATAAGATGTCAATACTTTCTCTGCTTCTTTATGAGCGATGATTTGATCACACGTTTGACAAACAAATAATTGCATTCAAGACATCTCCTTTTTAATATAATTGTTATATATAAAGCATTTTGTTGTATTAATTGACTTAATTATATGACATATTAATCTAATATACAACGTTTTTTTTGCTTTTTTAAACTTTTTTTTAATTTAGTATAACCTATTAAGATTTCTAGATAAGTAATGGTTATACTAAAATAATAAAAACTATATTGGTTCATAAAAATATATAGGTAAAAAAATATGAAACAATTACCAGTATTATTCTTAAATAATAATCACATATTAAGAGTGCAGCAAAACAATTGCTGCAACCAACAATTTAAAGGAGTTGAGTAATAATGGCAAACAACAATTCTTCAAATCAGTTAGTAGTACCTGGTGCACAGCAAGCTCTTGATCAAATGAAGTATGAAATTGCACAAGAATTCGGTGTAAATCTTGGACCAGATTCTACGTCTCGCGCTAACGGTTCTGTTGGTGGAGAAATTACAAAACGCCTTGTACAACAAGCTCAACAACAATTAGGCGGTTACCAAAAATAACAATAAAATATGATGGCTTTAGCCGGGCAGTTTTTGCCCGGTTATTTTTTATGTTTTTATTTAAAGATTGCTTTTTCACCAAGACCTTCACTATCCTGTAATAAAAAAAGACACCTTGTTTAGGTGCCATTAAACTATTCTTCTTTATTAATTCGTACTGCAGCTGTATTATGCGTTAAATATGTTGGGGTGGTTCTTTTTTCTTCATCATCTTGGGTAAAATACTCATTAATTTTATTATTTGCTGATTCCGCTTCTGATTCGGATAGGTTATGCTGAACACTATCTTTTCCAATCCCATCTAACTGCTGATTTAACTTAATATTCGCTTCTGCTGTTGTTAAATTTTCACTGTGCTCATGATTGGACAAACTTCCCACTCCTTATTATTCATTCTCATAAATAGAATGCCCTTCATCATTAAATTCATGAAAAGGTTTTGAGCCATATATATTTCAGCTTCATTGATGAGCATCATGTTAACTTTCTGAGATAAATATATAAGAGCTTGCCTCATGAGACAATTCTTTTATACTTGATAGTTTTTTAATACTTTTTGAACGTAATTTTTAGTTTCTGTAAATGGTGGAACTCCTCCGTATTTATCAACATTGCCTGGTCCTGCATTATATGCTGCTAGAGCCAGTACGATATTTCCCTTATATCTAGTAAGCATTTGCTTTAAATACTTTGTTCCGCCTTCAATATTTTGTTTTGGATCATAAGGGTCATTTACGCCAAGACCAGCTGCTGTTTTGGGCATTAATTGCATTAACCCCATTGCTCCAGCGTAACTTCTGCTGTTTGGATTAAAATTTGATTCTTGTTTAATAACTGCACGAATTAAATTTGGATCTACATGATACTTATTTGCTGCTTGTTCAATGTAAGAGTCAAATGTTTGTCCTTTTATAGAAGTTGTACTTGCTAAAACAGGTTGGCGTTGGTTTAATGGCAATTCTGAACGTTTAATTGCTTCTGTATTCTCAATCCTGCTTGCTATGTTTTTAGCTGCTATTTCCTGCTCCAATAGTTCTATAAATAGCGGGGAAACAGGCGCATTTGAATCTTGACGATTTGGAATAAAATTAAACTGTTTAACTGCTTGAAGTTCAATAATCGAACGCCATAATTCTGTTTTCACTCTACCGCCTCACTTCCCATATTCCATTTACATCCATTATACCAAATTGCAGAAAAATTATTATAGATAAACATTAATGATAAGAAGTTTTTCTTTTTATTAATAAGTATTTACCACCTTCAATGAGTGGATGAAATATTTTAATAACTGGTTTTGATGCCAAGATACAACATAAAAAAATAGCTAGGATAAAAAACAGAACATACATATTGGATTTGCTAATACTTTCATAGAACGGTGTAAGACGAAACAGCTTTACAATAAACCCATGAAGTAAATAAATATACATCGTTCTGCTTCCATATCGCGTAAAAAACAGCTCTCGTCTCGGTACTACTGCTAAAAAGCTAAATGTTGCAAGAAAAACGATTCCATAAACAATAAGTCTCATAAGAGCGGCATATCCTTCTTGAATTCCCATTTCCGAATAGGAAGAATCAGCAAGGAGCCACTCTTTTGTTGAAGCGGGAAAAACAAAATAATAACATAAAAATAAGCTCACTAAACAAAAGGCAGCAATCATACGCTTTTTCGGTTCTACTAATTCTTTAAAATGTTTTTCGCTTAAATAAAAACCTAATAAAAATATAGGAAAAAAAACAAACGTTCTTGACAAACTTAAGAATGTTCCAATTTCAGGAATATACCCAATAATAAGACCTATAGTAACAGCACTAAAAATTGCTGTAAAATATTTTAACCTTGCAAATCCAATTAAAAGAAGATTCCAGCAAACAAGACTCAACAAAAACCATAATGTCCAATATGGATCAAATAAAGTGAACGTTATTTCTCCCTTTTTAATTGAATAAAAGACAGCATAAATAAACTGAAAAATAAAATATGGAATTAATACTTTTTGCATAATTTTCTTTAAATAACCTTTTTGAAAACAGCCTTTTGAAAAATATCCTGCAATTAATATAAAAGCAGGCATATGAAAACTGTACATAAAATTATACAAGGCATATAACATGTCACTATCACCTTTAAACGGACTAATCATATGACCAAATACGACTAAAAAAATCAATATAAATTTTGCATTATCAAAATAAGGATCACGACTTATTGTTTTATTCATCTTTCTATCTCCTCTAGTTATAAACATAATATATACTTTGTTTCACTATCAAACTTTCAGGGTGAATTTATATATTATAAATCATTCGAAGCTTGCTAACAAAATATAGGTGTTTCTTCTTATTTCTCCATTAAAATCCTTTTATAAAGCTCTCTGTATGTAAACCTACCTCTTGGAAACACTACAAAGTAATATGAATCCAACGTAGGAGATGTTAAGGCATTGAATAGAAAAATGGTACTACTTTTTTTCGCTGTAATGATCCTGCTCGTTACCCCAGATCTTATTTTTAACAAGATAAATGCATCTGCATTATCACCTAAAAAAAGCAATCTTAATCTTGTAGCAATTGGTGATTCTCTAACATATGGTTCAGGAGATCCCTTAAAAAAAGGATATATTCACCGAGTGAAAGCCGGAATGGAAAGAAACTTTCATATATCTGCTTCTTTAACAAACTTTGGTGTCAGCGGCTATCGAACAGATCAAGTTATTACTCTGCTGCACCAGCCGCAGAAACAAAAAGCAGTTCGGGAAGCACATTACATCTTTTTATTTATTGGTACAAACGATTTTCGTAAAAGCGCCAACTATAAATTTGATTCCATTTCAGTTAGAAAAATGGTACAAGGAAAACAGATGTATTCAAATCATTTATATGAACTTATTACCTCAATTCGAACGCTCAATCGTACTGCACCTCTAATTGTATTAGGACTATATAATCCTTATACTTCTGTACAAGCAAAAGAAACTATTGACCTTCTGATTTCTGACTGGAATAAAGAAATAAAGAAAACAGCAGCATCCTTTTATAAAACTACCTACGTGCCTACTTCTGATTTATTTCCTGCCTATAAAAAAGAGTATTATTTTTATGATACCCTTCATCCAAATCCAAAAGGTTATCAAATTATTGCTGATCGTGTACTAAAATATTTAAGTAATAAGAATTCAACACAATAAAATAAAAGCTGGACCAGTATACTGGTCCAGCTTTTGTTTTATTTTTTATCCTCCGCTTACTGGTGGAATAAATGCAACGATATCGCTATCATTGACCATCGTATCATCTGCTGCATATTCTTCATTTACTGCAGCCATTGATTGATCTAATGTTAGAGCAGGATATTTTTCCTGAAGATCTCTTTTTAACTCGCTTATCGTAACCCCTGCTTTATTCCATTCTATTTGTTCTTTTCCGATTGTTTCTTGATGACCTGCGAAAAATAAGATGGTAATCATGAAAGATGCTCCTTTTCTGGTTTTCCAGTGGGATAGGCTGTTTGTTCAAGCTGATCTCCAATCCACTGTTCTCCGTCTTCCCAATGTTCTTTTTTCCAAATTGGGACAACTTCTTTAATTCGTTCAATTGCATAACGGCTTGCTTCATAACTTTCTGCACGATGAGGCGCTGCCACTGCAATTACAACCGCAATATCTGAAATGGCTAAATGACCGATGCGATGAGTAATCGCCACTTCACTTCCAGGCCATTTTTCACTAATTTCTTCGCCAATTTGAACTAATTTTTTTTCTGCCATCGGAATATAAGCATCATATTCTAATGATAAGGTTTGTTTTCCTTTTGTAAACTCTCTTACCGTGCCAATAAACGTATTAACAGCCCCCGCATGTGGGTTAACAACAAGATTTATAATTTCTTCAATTGAAATCGCTTCTTTCGTAATCGCAAATCGCTTTTTGTTCATAAAACACCTCTCATTAATTTATTGATAATCCAAGGGATATATTGCCGTCTTTGTGAAATATGAAAATATGATATACCGGTACTATCACTGTAGTTACAATTATCTGACAGCCATGATATAACTGCTTTTACATTGCTGCATTTCTCTAAAAGTTCTATATCCTTTTTATTGCGAATAAGAACGACTTTTGGATACCCTTTATTTTTAAATCCTTCTACAATAATACTGTCAATCTCTAGATAAGAGTAAATTTCTATCATCTTTTCAAGCGAGAATGACGTTGAGTTCATTGTAAGTTGATAAATCCCTTCCCCTTCTATACTAGTCGCCACTGCCCCAGCCCTGCGATGTTTTCCAGTATCTTTACTCTCATCGCTTAACAGCAGTTTTCCACCATGGCCATGATGTTTAATTGTACCGATCTTTAACCCATGATCACTGGCATTCTGTAATAAATGTTCAATTAATGTTGTTTTCCCGCTGTTTTGATATCCTACAACTTGTACAACTGGTGCTGTTATTCCCAAGTAGATCGACTGCCTTCTTCTTCAAGTAATAATACTTCTACAGCTGACCCCTTTTCAAACCCTCGCGTTCCTCCTGGAAGCATTATAAGCGAATTTGCCTCGGCTAATGATGTTACAACATTGGATTTATCAAGTCCGGTTGGATTTACGACTAATTTTCCTTCCTCGATTAGCACAGCACTTCGAACAAAACGTGTAAAAGGATTAGGTTTTAGAAAATCACTTTTTAAAACAGCATTTGCTTTCAGAAGATGTGCTTTTTCTGATAATAAATAGGATTTGATAAGCGGACGTACAAACAGTTCAAACCCAACATAACAAGCAGAAGGGTTTCCTGAAAGACCAAATAATACTTTTTCACCTAAAACAGCCACTGTTGTTACACTACCAGGTCGCATCGCCACTTTATTAAACAGAACCTCGGCATGGAGTTTTTTATAAATGGCGGGCAAATAATCAAAATCTCCGACCGAAACACCGCCTGTTGTAATTAAAAAATCCACTTCTTCAAGAGCCTCTTTGATCGCCTCATAGCATGGTTCAAAATCATCTGCAAGCTTTCCAAAATATTTCGGAATGGCTCCAGCACGCTTAATTTGTGCTTCAATCATAAATGAGTTGCTGTTACGAATTTTCCCAGATTGAAGAGGTTCGTTCACATCTAATAATTCCGTCCCTGTCGCATAAATTCCTATAACCGGCTTTTTTACAACAGGTACTTTCGCATAACCAAATGTTGCCAAAAGTGCCTTTACTCCAGGAGTAATTTTTGTTCCTTTTTTTACAAGGGGGGTTCCTTTTTTTACATCTTCACCCTGAAAAGAAATGTTATCACCTGATTGAAACGAGCGCTTTAGTTGAATAAAATCTTTTTTATCACGGTTTACTTCCTTTACTAATTCGAGCATCACAACTGCGTCTGCCCCTTTTGGCAAAATAGCTCCTGTCATAATACGAGTTGCTTGTCCTTTCTTTACCTCATATTTTGGCACAGCTCCTGCCCCTATTTCCTCAATAACTTCGAGTGCAATAGGTGAATTTGCTGATGCTTCACTCGTATCCTCTGCTCTAACAGCAAATCCATCATACGGGGAACGATCAAAAGGGGGAACATCATGAGCTGCAGCAAGATCATGACCTAAATAACGATTATCGCTGTCTTGCAATGAAACAAACTCCACTTCACCTTGTTTTGGATAATTCATGACTCGTTTAACAGCCTCTGAAACTGGAATAGGTTTTCTTCTCTCAACCATTCCACCACCTCCTAAAAGTAATTTTTTCATATATGTATGGTTATAAGTGTAGCAAATATTGCGAAATCTAGAAATAAAAAAAGAGGGGTCTCCCTCTTTTATTGAACACCTAATGCAATTTTCGCAAGACGAGACATTTTATCTTTTGTCCACGGCGGATTCCAAACAATGTTAACTTCTGCTTCCTTCACTTCTTCAATATCAGACAATGCCTGTTTTACCTCATGAGCAATTTGACCTGCTAATGGACATCCCATTGATGTTAAGGTCATTGTAACTGTGACAACACCTTCTTCATCCATTTCAACATCATATACAAGTCCTAAATTTACAATATCAACGCCTAATTCAGGATCAATGACCATTTCAAGTGCTCCCATGATGTTTTCTTTTAATTTTTCATCCATTTTTCACTGCTCCTTTCCTTGCTTCTATTCTTCCATCATTATAACCTTTCTTATCTTCTACATAAAACGATCTGTTTCTGTAAATAGAACGTCCCTTCTATAAATGTTTATAAAACCAAGCAGCAGAAGCCTCTACCCCTTCCTGTGTAACCGCATGACCAGCTTTTTCATCTGTTATAAATTTCAGATTCTCACTGGGGTTTATATACATGTTTTTAATGTTCTCATAAAAGCGATATGTATAAGAATATGGTACCACTTTATCCGCTGTACTATGCCAAAATAAGAGGGGACGATGATGAAGTTTTTCTTTTTGAAGAGTAAGATCATAAGGTTTTAACAGTTCGAATGTTTTTTTAATATCTTCTTTGGAAAACGTCATTTTCTTTTCTTTTTCCATATAGTCGATTTGTGCTTTGGTTAGTTCTAAAAAACTTGGACATCCCATTAGCGAAACACCGACTTTAATATATGGATATTTTGTTAAAGCACCAAAGGTAATCATTCCTCCCATTGAAGTACCAGCAACCCCAATTCGATCATCTTGAATTAATTTTTTTTGCTGATATTCATTTATAATAGCCCCAATCTCTTCAATACTTTGAATAACGATGTTCCAAAAAGAGCGATTACGAAATTCTTCTGTTACCTCTTTGCTGCGCTCTCCATGATAATTAGCTTCTGGTAAAATAACACGAAAGCCTTTTTCAGCAAGTAAATAAGCATAATGAAGATTTCTTTCTTTTATACTTGTAAATCCATGCTGAAAAATAATAAGCGGAAGCGGCTTACTAAAAGATTTTTGTAAAGCAATGTGTAAAACAGGGACGTCAGCTATGCTTTCTTTATTAATTACGATCATTTTCTTCCTCCTTTCTAGATAAGAAAACAGAACATTTTTTTCAGTTTACCATTAATCCCCTCTAAACAAAAAGAAAATAGCCTGCACTACGCAGACTATTGCTGTTTATGTTCATTATAATATTGAACAGGATACACCGATCCCTCTGATACCATCTTATTATCTCTTATATTTTGCGGATCAGGTTTTCCAGCCTTTTCAATTGGCAATGACTTTTCATTTTGGTTTCTAAAATCCATCAATTTGTCTTTGCCCTTCATAATGGTTTCTTTTACTTTTGCACGTTTATCTTTATCCTTTAAAAGTACTGATGCCCCAACTGCTCCGACAGCAACTGACGTAGATAATAATACATCCCGCTTTCTCATTTCTTTCACCTCAATATAATTATTGTTTACTATGTGTATTCCCGATTATGATGATAGTAAACATATTACTCATCTTTTACATTTGTATGGTAAAATGACTAAATTACACGAAAACAAATAATATTTTTATCTTTATAAAGGTATTCATTGCAGGAATTAAAGTAGACGAATTCTTAAAATATGTCATGTTACAGCTTTTATGACAATATAGATGAAAAACAATAGAAACCATTTTACCCACAAAAATTATGATAAAGAGGGATTATTTTTATGAAAAAATCTTATTTAATCGCCTTAGACCTAGATGGTACACTTTTAAGCGACGATAAAAAAATCTTACCAAAAACAAAGCAAGCATTAAAAAAAGCCATGGAAGCTGGTCATAAAATTGTAATTTCAACAGGACGTCCTCACCGGGCCAGCGCATTATATTATCGCGAGCTAAAACTGAATACACCGATGGTTAATTTTAACGGCGCCTATGTGCACCACCCAATTGATCAAAGTTGGAAAGGATACCATTTACCAGTAGATTTAAAGGTTGCAAAAAATATTTTTCAAACATGTTATGATTTTAAAGTAAAAAATATTATGGCTGAAGTTGTTGATGATGTATATTTAAACAAACATGACAAAGTGATGGTTAACAGTTTCACCATGCCTGATTTTCCTATACGAACGGGAAACCTTCACAGTATTTTAAAAGATCATCCTACTTCGATTTTAGTTCATCCTCATGAGCATCACCTTGATGAACTAAGAGAAAGCATTCATTTAGCTCATGCTGAAGTAATTGAACATCGGGTTTGGAATGCACCTTGGAAAATTATCGAAATTGTAAAAAGCGGTCTTAATAAAGCGGTTGGGTTAAAACATATAGCAGAATATTATAACATTCCCAAAGAACGTGTAATTGCATTTGGCGATGAAAGCAACGATCTCGAAATGATTGAGTATGCAGGTCAAGGAATTGCGATGGAAAATGCCATTGATGAATTAAAAAATATTGCAAATTTTATTACTAAAAGCAATGAAGATGACGGAATTGCCCACTACCTTGAACATTCGCTTCCCATGTAGATGCCTTGTCAGAATACACATAAATTTCTCCTTTCAAGAACACACTATAAGATGAATAAAATGAAGGAGGAATTTCAATGGGAAAACAAAGCAAAGCAAAACAGCGCAGCAATCAACAAGGTGCGGACAAAGCCGTGCGCGATGACGATAAACATGATCGTACACCAATGAAATCTGGAGCGCCTATAATAGAAGAAAACTTTAAGTAATAGAGAATTTTTCTCTTAGAAAACATTCATCCAAACCTCGGTTGACAAATTATTCTTTTAATTATATAAACCCGCATACAGCATAGTTAATAGATATCTTAAAATTGCGAAAACTTATTTCGCAATTTTTTTTCGCCCTTTAGTACTAGAAATGTTGTTTATTTTTGTAATTACCGCCTCTGATAATATACGATAACCTTTTTCATTAAAATGAACGCCATCATGCTTTAATACTTTTGATTGCTCCTTTGCTGCCATTATTGTCCAAAGATTAATAAAATAACTGCCTGTTTCTAAAGAGACTTGTTCAACAGCATGGGCATATTGATATAATGCAGCATTTTTTCTAGGAGTATTGACGGCGTATTCGTTTACAGGAGAGGGGCTAATTAATATGACCTTTTTAGGTGAAAGTTTTTTAACCATGTAAGTTAAATTTTTTTAAAATTCATAAACATCCACTCTTTTGTTTCCATGACTATCAAATGTTCCGAATAAAATCGTAACAAGATCAGGCTTATAACTTAACACATCTTCTTGAAACCGAGCAAGACCTGTTCTTGTCGTTTCACACGGGACACCTGCATTAATAACTGTCCACTCTTCTAATTCTTCCCGAACTCTTGACGTAAACCGTAATGTACCATTCGTATCTACTTCTTTTGCAGTCATACTATCTCCAAAACAAACCAATGTAGGCATCTTGTTCCTCTCCCTTCTTTCTGTGACTTTAGTGGTTATTACATAATTTCGATGCTTATTAATAAATTATGTACAGATAATATTAACTTGCTTTGTTTAAATTTATACAGCTTCAACTTAAGGATTGATTTTAACTTTATATAGATCTTCTTTATTATTAGACGAACAATAATCGAAAAAGTTTCATTTTTTCTATAAAAAATTATTTTTGTATTAAATTTTTACTCTCTATCAGTTAAAATGTGCTATAGAGTGATTTATTATTTTTTGGGAGAAACAGGAGGGCCAAACATGAAGATTTATGAGGTTCCAGCACAAGCAGATGATGAACTGCAAAAAAAGATTGCTGATTTATTAATGCAGCAAATGACTCGTACTCACACAGAAGAAACTTATCACACATTATTAAATGGGATTCAACAATCACTACAGGAAGGTTCCTTATCAAAAATTGTTGTAGCAGAGGAGCAAGGATCAATTTTAGGACTAGCTTTTTTTAATATTGGCATTAGCTTAAAAAAAGGCGGAAAATATATTTGGTTGAACGACCTTTTTGTTCATAATGAGCATCGTAATCGCGGGATTGCAAAAAAAATTCTCCTTCATGTTATTCACTGGGCTGAAAAAGAAGGATTAAAAGGAATTGAACTTGAAACAGGAATTAACAACTCTGTTACAAAGCACTTATATAATTCTTTAGGATTTCATGACATTATTTCTAAACGGTATGGTTTCACTTTTTAATAAACATCATTTTTTAAATTGAAAAGCAGCTGCTTCAATAAAACCCATAAATAAAAAGCCAATTTTAGTGCTAGCACTAAAATTGGCTTTTTATGATTAAAGTAACTCTAAGGAAATAAACAGCTGATTTGTATGGCTGCCATCGTTTGCACTTTGTTCAAATAGTTCAAGTATTAATTTACTTCATTCTCTTCTACTTGTATGGAAATTTCATCGGATAATTTGTCCGCGCTTATTTTCGGAGAGGATTCACTTATTGTAATCTGTCCTTTTATTTGATAAGGGCCAGTCTGCACATTTGAGGTTTTCCAAACATCATGCCATTTCATTTGACTACCCTCTTTAAGGACCTTCGTTTCAATGGCTTGAGTAAATGTTTTATCCTTTGAAAAGCGATAAACTTCTTCATTCTTGTCATTTAAAACGATAATTTCAAATTGCTGTCCACTCGAAAAAGTTAATTTTACATCTTCTGAACTATTATTTTGAAGAAGAAGTGTAATGTGGAGCGCTTGTTTTTCTTGTTTTGCTTCAACGAATGTTTGCACTTCCTCTAAACTTGCATGTTCTTCTACTTCTCCATTGTTAGTGTTTTGGCTGGAATTTGTTCCACATCCGCTTATTAAAATCAGCCCACTTATGATTACTAAAAAGAAAAAACGCATGAAATCACCTACCTTTTATTTTTTCACTATATGATATATAACTGCCTAAAATCAATAATAGTTTCACTTTTGCATAAATCCTCATTGATTTCATGATAAGTTACGATTACACTTTAAATAAAAGCTTGTACTAAAACTTAAAAAGTAGGTGAAGAAATGCAGGTCAAAATTATTACAGACTCCAGCTGTGATCTTCCTGTAGAATTTTTGGAAAAGTATGAAATCGACATGGTGCCATTAGTCGTAAATTTAGAAAATGAAGAGTATTTTGACAAAGAAACGATTCAATCAAATGACGTATATGATGCCATGCGTAATGAAAAAGTACCTAAAACAGCACAAGCACCCGCATACAGACTTCAAGAAACCTTTACTTCTTATGCTGAAAAACAGCATCCTATTATTTTTATTGCCATGTCCTCAAAATTATCCGGTACATACCAAACGGCTGTGTTAATGAAAGAAGAAGTTCTCGAAAAATTTCCGAACGCTTCTATTGCCGTTATTGATTCTTATGCAGGTTCAGGAGGACATGGACTTCTTGTTAAATATGCAGCAGAACTCGCGCATGCTAATAACAACCTAGAAGATATGGAAAGAAAATTAAATCATGTCCGTAATCATATTGAACACATTTTTACCGTTGATAATGTGGAATATTTATACCGCGGCGGTCGTTTAAGTAAAGCTTCAGCAGTGATCGGAGGATTGCTTAATATAAAGCCGATTTTAACGCTTCCTCAAGGTAAAATCCACCCCGTGGGTAAAGTAAGAGGTCAAAAAAAACTCTACACCAAAATTTTAGAATTGATGACTGAACGTGGGGAAAACTTGGAAGAACAAACTATTATTATTGTCCATGCAGATAATTCTGAAGGAGCAGATCATTTAAAAAAATTGATTGAAGAAAAAACAAACTGTCATTCTTTTATTATTCACACCATCGGCAGTGCCGTTGGCGCTCATGTAGGACCAGGAGCACTTGGAGTTTTCTTTTTTAATCAATTATCTATAGAATAAACGCTCCATCATTTGTTCATGTTAAGAAATGAACCAAACATTTTATGCTGGAGGTATTTTATGTCTACTACAAAAGACAATAACAAAAAACCGGTTGACGGTAATGCTGTACGCCAACAAAAAAACAACTTGCGGGAACGAAATGCAGAAGAGCGTGGAGAGCGCCAATACTCTAAAAAAACAGATCATATTTAAATGCAAAATGAGCCTGATCGGGCTCATTTTGCATTTGTTTTATCATTTGTTTCTGCATCTGTTCTCTACAGCTTAAATTATCAAAAAGCGCATAATTTCCTGCAATTCGATTATGATATGGAAATGAAACAGATTATTATGCTGAAGTTTAAGGAGTATGATAGAAATGAGTAATGAATATTATCCTGCAGGTCAACCAGCCCAGCATCAAAACCATCAGCCTGGAATAGAATCGGAAATGACTCCCCTGCCAATCTCAGAAGATACAGCCTATGTTGGAAGCGGTAAATTGAAAGAGAAAGTTGCAATTATTACAGGTGGAGACAGCGGCATTGGACGCGCTGTCGCAATTGCCTATGCAAAAGAGGGAGCCAATGTAGTAGTTGTTTATTTAAATGAACATGAAGATGCAGAGGAAACAAAACGGCAGGTTGAGGAGGAAAGAAAAACATGTATTCTTCTCTCTGGTGATATTGGAGATGAAACGTTTTGCAATCAAGTAGTTGAAAAAACAATTTATAAATTTGGCAAACTTGATATTTTAGTTAACAACGCTGCTGAACAGCATCCTCAATATGGGATTGAATTTATTACATCAACACAGCTTGAAAATACATTTCGAACCAATATATTTTCAATGTTTTACTTAACCAAAGCTGCTTTAAAACATTTAAAACAAGGAAGTACGATTATTAACACTACTTCAATTACAGCATATCTTGGTCATGATCAATTAATTGACTATTCCGCTACAAAAGGAGCCATTACTACATTTACTCGTTCTTTATCACAGTCACTTGTTCAAAAAGGGATTCGTGTAAACGGGGTAGCACCTGGTCCGATATGGACACCATTAATCCCTTCCACATTTAGTAAAGAAAAAGTTGCTTCTTTTGGAAGAAATACACCGATGAAGCGTGCAGGTCAGCCTGAAGAAGTGGCTCCTAGTTATGTATTCCTTGCTTCTGATGATTCTTCCTACATGACAGGTCAAGTTCTTCATGTAAACGGAGGGAGAATCGTAAATGGTTAGTTTTTAAAGCTGCGTTATTTTAATTAAAATAGTTAAAAAAGAAGTATGCCAGAGCGTCATACTTCTTAAAATAATTCCTCTCCCCTTTATGTGCTAACAAATTTCTTCTTTTTTAATTCCGCCTAAAAATTCATCTACAATTTGATTAAATTTTTCTTTTTTTTCAATATTAGAAATATGTCCTGTTTTGTCAAAGATAACTAACTTCGAATGGGGTACTAATAAATGAGTTTGCATGGCATTCATCGCAGGTGTCACATGATCTTCTGCACTTCCTATAACTAAAACAGGAATTGAAATAAACGGCAGCATTGGAATGAAATTTTTTCCAACAGCGGCTTCTGCTGATTTAATATAGGTTTCTTTATGAATTAAAAAAGCTTTCTTTGTATCCGCTATCATTTTTGGATTTACTTTATTGTATAAACAGTTATAAACAGTTAAATTTATATATTCTTCTTCTGAAAGTCTGGAAATTGAGTCTAATCGCTTTCGAACTGCTAGTTTCCCTAAGGCTGGAGGAATATAAGAAACCGTATTACAAAGAATCAAAGACTTTACTCTGTCAGCACTATTTCGGTATATTTGCTGGGCAACAATTCCCCCAAGCGAAAGGCCGCAAATATGTGCTGAGCGAATGTTTAAATGGTTTAATAATGCTATGATATCGTTTGCAAAATTTTTAACTGTTAATTCTTTTTTGATTGGTGACTGGCCATGTCCTCTTAAATCTGGAATAATTAATCGAAATCTGCTTGCAAGTTCATGCTGTGACTTCCAAGCCTCTTTTCGTGAACCTAAACCATGAATGAACACTAAAGGCTCCCCTTTTCCAATATCATCATAGACAAACATTATTCAACCGCCCTTTTTGTTTGTATATTTTTACCACACGAACTAGTTTGAGGTTTTTTTGGACGATCCATACCTCATTATGCAAACAAATGGTTGAAATCCTATTTAGTATATGATTTAGGGGAGAATTTGCTCAAGATGGATTTTTCTTCATGCAGTGTTATCTTATCTCTATGCAAACTTGTTTGTTAAAATGAATAGTTTCTTTAACTTTTTAATAGATAACAAGATTGTCTTTTGATCATTTTTGCTGGAATTGTAATCCGCTTTGGCAGCGCATTAGGATGTTTAATTTTTTCAATTAAACAATTTGCTGCTTCAAATCCAAGCTGAAAAATATTAATATCAACAGATGTTAATGGAGGCCTTGAATAATCCGATAACATAATATTATTAAAGCTAATAATTGAAATATCCTCTGGAACTCTTACATTCATATTATCAAGGTGACTCAGCATACCAAAAGCCATTAAATCATCTGAAACGACAAGTGCTGTTGGCGGCTGATCTAAAGATAACAGCTCAGCAATCGCATCCCTTCCACCTTCCTTAAGAAACTTTTCATGGATTGTATATTCATCATGAAAAGGGATTTCTGCCTCAATTAATGCTTGTTGATAACCACGCATCCGATCACGTGTGACAACTAAATCTAAATTTCCCCCTACAAAGGCAATTCGCTCATGACCAAGCTGAATTAAATAATCGGTTACTTCCTTTGCAATGTAATAATTATCATTGTCCACATGTGTTATGCGTTCAGCATGAATATATGGTTTACCAATCACTGTAAAAGGAAACTGTTCCTCTTCTAGATAATTCATTATTTGATCATCGACACGGGAATACAATAGAATAATTCCATCGACACGCCGCCCTTGCACCATTGTAACCACTTCCTCAAAAATTTCCTCTTCTGTTGTTCCAGTTGATAAATATAATCCATAACGATTTTCATATGCCTTTGTACTAATCCCTCTTAAAACCTCAGGAAAAAAAGGATTTTGCAGAACATTATGGGCAGCACTAGGCATAACTACACCCACTGTATCTGTACTTTTATTTGCTAAACTTCTTGCATGAAAATTCGGATGATAACCTAACTGTTTCATCGTTTCGCGTACACGTCTTTTTGTTTTTTCACTTATGCGCGGGTTGTTCGCAATTACTCTTGAAACAGTAGATGGTGAAACATTTGCCATTTTTGCTACATCTTTTATCGTTACTGCCATGCCGGGCCCTCCTCCACACACTCCAATAAAAAGTTTTTTATATTTTTTCGAAAGTATCTCTAAATGAAATTAAACGCTTAACCCTTTGCTTCAACTGCAATTGTAAACGATTCCGCTGATAAAATACAGTTTTTTGAAAAATAAAAGATGAATAATTTTAAAAATGTTACACTATGTATCTAATTTTAGCAGTTAATTAATATAACATAATTATTATAAAAAACAGAAAACCTTATCTTTTGCTGTCATTAGCAGTCCTGTTAAACCATTACAAAACAAATCGCTGTAAAACTTCCTATACAGACTAAATATTACACAACAAATCAGAACAATCGCTTGCATGTTTTTGTTAACACAGCAAATAATGTTAAAAACAACCTAGTTTTGTTTTTCTAGGCTATTTTTTCTTTTTGAAAGACGCTGATATTGTGTCGCACTCACGCCCACTTCTTTTTTAAACAGCTTCGAAAAATAAGCAGAATCATCAATACCAATTTTGTTAGCAATGGCACTAATTTTATTGCTGGAATTCACTAATTCCTGTTTCGCGATAAATAGACGATATTGAGTTAAATACTGCATCGGTGAAATGCCGATTGTTTTTTTCATTGAACGTACAATATAATCGGGATGGTAAAGCAGTGCCTTTGATAAATCGTCCATTTTAATGGATTGATGATAATTTTTTTGCAGATATTCAATTACCTTACTCGTTACTTGTTCAGCAGCAGACGGGATATGAATGGCATCCTTTTGTAATTGAATAATAAAATCATAAAACAATGTTTGTTGTTTCAGTCTTTCTTCAGGACTTGCCACTTTATTTAAAGCAATTAAACTTTTTAACTGCTGTTCGAGCGCCATTTTTGATTGAAATTTTCCATAACGAGGAAGATAGAAATTAAAATAATCTGACTCTGTAAAGGAACTTTCACGCTTAATAATATCAGACCAATCTATGCTTTGTTTATTTACAATTTGATAGTCATCCATTGAAAAATGAAGCCAATAAATGGATGTATCTTCTGCACAAACTTGATGACCAAAATGCTCTAATCCTGGCAAAAGAATAATATACTCTCCTTCTGAAATGGAATACGCTTGTTTATCTTCGGTCATGTGTAACGTCCCAGACTTTACATATATAAAGTCAAATACGCTGAATGTACGTTTAAAGTGTTTATCCCCTTTTCGAAATACACCTTCAGCTCCTTTTATAAATGTTGGGAATGGCGGGATATGAAAGCTAATCATTATAAACACTCCTTTTGCTATGTCGGGATTTTACAATTCATATCGTTTCTATCTCTTTTTATCATACCAAAATCTAAGTAAACTAGTGACTATATTGATTCAAAAGTAGAAAGGTTGATCAAATGAAAAACAAAAAAACTGACAAAAACCTCACTCTTTTTACATTAACTTGGCCGATTTTTATTGAAATATTTCTTCATATGATAATGGGGAATGCAGATACCCTTATGTTAAGTCAATATGATGATAATGCTGTTGCGGCAGTTGGAGTTGCCAATCAGCTGTTGTTTATTATGATTGTCATCTTTGGATTTGTAGCAACAGGCACTTCAATTCTTGTGGCACAAAATTTAGGCGCAAATAATGAAAAAGCAGCCGGTGAAATTACCATTGTCTCCCTTGGAGTAAACTTTCTCCTTGGCCTGCTGTTAAGCGTTTGTTTTATCTTTTTTGGGGATGTTTTTCTCCGCGTAATGAATTTACCAAATGAATTATTTGATCAAGGGATTATTTATTTACAAATCGTTGGAGGCTTTACATTTATTCAAGGGATCTTTATGACGATTGGTGCTAGTTTAAGAAGCTATAGTTTTACTAAGGACGCCATGTTTGTAACAGTCGGTATGAATGTATTAAACATTATTGGAAATTATTTATTAATCTTTGGAGCATTTGGATTTCCAGAACTAGGAGTAACAGGAGTAGCAATTTCAACAGTTGTAAGTCGCTGTATTGGCTTAATTGCTATCGTCTTTTTATTAGTTATTCGAATTTCTGAACCTCTTCCATTTAAATTACTAATTGAACTGAAAATAGAGCATGTAAAAAAATTACTCAAAATTGGGCTTCCTTCAGCTGGAGAGCAATTATCTTATCATACTTCTCAAATGCTTATTATGTTCTTTATTACATTTCTTGGTACTGCTGCCATTACAACAAAAATTTATACGCAAAATATTATGATGTTTATTTTTCTATTTGCGATTGCTGTCGGACAAGGAACTCAAATTATGGTCGGTCACCAAGTTGGTGCCGGTAAACATGAAGAAGCCTATGAACGATGTTTAAAAAGTTTAAAAATTGCAATGGTTATGTCATTTACACTTGCTTTAATCTTTGCAGTCTTTTCAAAGCCGCTTCTGTCTATTTTTACGAATAACTCAACAATTATTGAAATGGGTATTATCTTGATGATTTTAACTATTGTTTTGGAACCAGGCCGAGCATTTAATCTTGTTGTCATTAATTCACTGCGTGCTGCTGGAGATGTAAAGTTTCCAATGTATATCGGGATATTATCCATGTGGTTTATCGGTGTACCCATTGCTTACTTTCTTGCCATCCCTTGTGACTTAGGACTGATTGGTATTTGGATTTCCTTTATTGCCGATGAATGGCTTCGCGGTCTATTAATGTTATGGCGCTGGCGTTCAAAAGTTTGGATTCAAATGTCCTTTATTAATAAGAAAAAAACGAATATCGAAATTACTACATAGTTCCAAATGTAATAGACCAACCTTTATACAGGCCGGTCTATTACATTTATATTATATTCAACTAACCAAAAATGAAGCTGCGCTAAAAATGCAATTAATTGCGGACCTGTCATAAGCTGCCCAAACCAAGGAACTTTAAACGATTGTCCGTCTGTTAATGCAATTTGCTCTAATTTGCTTCTGTCAAAGAATTCTAAAAGTGGACTATTATTTTGTTTGAGAATATCAAGCAGCCATGTTCTAACTGCTTTCGTATAATGAGGATTATGTGTTTTTGGATAAGGACTTTTTTTACGATAAAGCACCTCATGAGGCAGTACACCTTGCAAAGCTCTACGTAAAATACCTTTCTCCCGATCATCAATCATTTTCATTTTCCACGGAATATTCCACACATACTCGACAATACGATGATCAGAAAATGGAACACGTACTTCTAAACTAGCTCCCATACTCATTCGATCTTTCCGGTCTAATAATGTCGTCATAAACCATAGTAAGTTTAAATAAAATAATTCTCTTCTTCGCGCTTCTACTTTTTCTTCGCCATCTAATTTTGGTGTCTCTTTCACAGTTTCTTGATAGCGCCTATTTACATATTGTTCAAGCATTAACGTACGCTGCCACTCAGGCTTTAAAAGTTCTTCACGTGCTTTTAAAGAACGCATCCAAGGAAATCCGTCATAATAAAAAAGTTCCTGCTTATGGAACCATGGATAACCGCCA
Organism: Bacillus taeanensis; assembly: GCF_003318295.1. GTDB lineage: Bacteria > Bacillota > Bacilli > Bacillales > UBA6769 > Maribacillus > Maribacillus taeanensis. The sequence goes on along the minus strand of NZ_QOCW01000010.1, from coordinate 114,338 downwards.
AATATTTCGTCTGCACATTCTCCTGATAATCCTACTGTCGCATGTTTTTTAATTTCTTTACAAAACCAAAGCAGTGAGGAATCAACATCTGCCATCCCGGGTAAGTCCCTCACATAAACCGACTCTTTTAGATGATCTACTAACTGCTCTGTATTAATAATTAAAGAGTGATGAATCGTTCCAAGACTATCTGTCATTTTCTTTATATAGGGACCATCAGCATTTGGCTGAAAATCACTTTTTTTGAAGTATTTATCATTATCTACATAATCAATTGAAAATGTATGAAGCGTTTCATTTCTTTTTTCTTTATAGTATTTTGCTGCAATAGCACTGATTGCACTAGAGTCTACTCCACCTGATAAAAACGTACAAACTGGAACATCGGAAACTAGCTGTCTCTCAACTGCATCAGTAAATAGTGAACGAACATGTGAAGCAGTATCATCTAATGACTCACGATGTTCGACGCTTTTCACATTCCAATAGCGCCAAATCTTTAAGCCAGTTTCTCTAGATAAAGTTAATGCGTGAGCAGGCCTCAGTTCCTTCATCCCTCTAAATACTCCGTGACCTGGTGTTCTTGAAGGTGCTAATCCGAATACTTCCTGCAAACCTTCTCGATCAAGTTCTGTTTTTACGTCAGGATGTTTTAATATCGCTTTAATTTCTGAACCAAATAAAAAGCTGCTGCCTTGTTCTTTATAAAAAAATGGTTTAACACCAAGACGATCACGTGCTGCAAACAGCTTATTATATTGATGATCCCAAATTGTAAAAGCAAAAATACCATTTAAATAATTCACACAATTTTCCTGCCACTCAATATAAGAAGTTAGCAAAACTTCGGTATCAGAATGTGACTGAAAGCGATATCCTCTCTTTAATAATTCACTGCGAATATCTTCTGTGTTATAAAGTTCTCCATTATAACAAATTGTATATTTTTTTTCTTGTTTTGCTCTCGTCATCGGCTGCTTTCCACCTGAAGGATCTACAACAACTAATCTTTTGTGACCAAATAAACAATGTGTTGATGACCAAATATTTGATGCATCAGGACCACGCTTTGTAAGTGTCTTAGCCATATTTTCTATTGTTTTTGTTTCCTTTGTTAAATCCCGCTGATAATCGATCCAGCCTGTTATACCGCACATAAGTATTCACCCTCTCACAAACTCTAATTAATAATTTATTGTATGCAGGTGATAACGAGCACATGTATAGACAAGCTTCAAAGAAGGCGAATATAAAAGCGTTTCATGTAAAGAAAACCTTAATCATTCACCTATTTTTTGCGAAACAAATAAAATACCAACCACCCTCTTTAATAACTGGCTGAATTTTTTTTATTTTAAATCCGTGTTTTTTTGCATCAGCTTTCATTGACTCTATAGTTGGAAGTGGATATAAATTTTCATGAGCGTTCATAAAGCTGTTAAATGCTGCTGAAAATGCTTGACCGTGGTTAGGAGCATCTAACGGGGTAATAATGCCAATTGTTCCGTTTTCTCCTGTCAATTTATAAGCTTTTTCAAATAAGCATTCTCTTTCGCTTTGGGGAAAATAATAAAGAAGATTATTTAACATTACCATGTCTACCTTTTTATTATACTGCCAATCTCTTAAATCACTTTGATATAAGAAAATATTGTTAAATTTGTTACTATTGATACGGTTTTTCGCTTCTTTACATACTTCTTCATTTACTTCTACTCCAACAAGCTCCATGTTTGAACGTTTTTCGCTTAGACGCATTAAATAACCAGCATAGCCACACCCTAAATCAATAACAGTTTGTATGTTGTTTTTTTTGATCCAGCGATATACTTTTGGAAAAACTAACCGTTCAAGTATTGTTGATGTTTCGGCCACTGTAGAAGCAAAATGACCTTCTGAGAAACGATTTTTCTTCTCTCCTTGTAATAATTCTGGATAAGATAATAAACTAGGAATATGAAGCTCCATCATTTCTTTTAAAAGCGCCCCTACAGAATGATGACTGCTTTTGGATAAAGATTGTCTCATTTTTTTTCTCGTTTTTATTTTTCCATTTCTCTTTCTTTTTAGATGTCCAATTGCAACGCCAACATCAACCCATCTTTTTAATAAACTTTCATCTAAATGCTGACTAGATACAGCGTCTTGAACGGTTCTTCCCTTTAAAAATAAATCAAATAAATGCATAGAATATCCAACATAAGCATGCCATGTATAAAGAAACTTCTCGTTGCTTTTCATCCACTTTCTTGCCTGCCATAAACGCAGCCACTCTTGAAGCATCTCTGTTCCTCCTTTATCTATAATAAAGCCATGGATAATCATCTTCCTCTGTAAAAAAATAAGACTTCTGATTTTTGATCTCTTTATTTACAAAATACGGAATTATATTTAGTTGTTTGAGACGGTCCTTTAGAGAAAAGTACCATATTCCTAAGCCAGATGTATTTAGCATCTGCTTAAAATGGAGGAGCGAATTATTTTCGGTCGCCTGAATACCTCTAATTCTTACCTTCTGCCACCACTTATAAGGAAATGAATAGAGAAGTGCAGCTTGATGACTTAAAAGCGATAAGAATTCGACTCTTGGTTTTCTTACGTTTTCATACCAAAGCAGCTGATTGTTTGTAAGACGCTTCGTTTTAAACATCCATTTAAACAGTTCTCCTAATACGTCTGCATCTTGAATAGCAAGATTCATCCCTTCCCCTGCCATTGGGTGAACACTATGGGCGGCATCACCCATAAGCAGACAATTGTCTTTCACATACTTTGATACATTGTGCCTTACCGGAATCATCAGCTGTATTTTTTTCCAAGAACGTATTTGATCAACATAACCTTTCATCTCCGGCATTAGTTCATGAAAGATTTTATAAAAGCTCTCCAGTCCCTCTCTTCTCATCTGCTTATATTCCTCAGGTTTAATTAACAGCACGGTCCGCACCTCGTTATTTGGAAGAGGAAATAACCCGAGAAAGCGATGCTGTGTTGAAATCAGCATCGACTCTTGAAGATTCGGCGGTCTCGGAAAGGAAACCGTTAAAAAATGATGATTATATGTATGCTCTTTCTTTTTCACATTCATTTCTTTTCGCATCACTGAGGCCCTTCCTTCTGCTCCTACATAAAAGCGTGCGGATATCAGCTTTTCCTCATTTGCTATTCTTATGCGGGCTTTTTTTTCTTGCTCTTCATCTTCATGAGAAAACCCTAGAAATTTTGCAGGTCTAAGATAATGAAAGTATGAAGAAGATTTAGCAGCCTCTAATAAAAGTGTTTTTAATACTTCATGAGGAATCATGACAGCTGAATGGTAAAGAGAAGGTAGAATATCATATTGAAACTGATTTTCAGATAGTTTCGTGAACGAATGATCACTATTTCTGCGCAATTCCACAAGATTAACAGTCGGAAGCTCTTTTCCGTTACGAAGCACTTTTTCTAACAGCTTTTCTTTATCAAATATTTCTAGGCTTTTAGGCTGGAGAAGCTCCCCTTTATAAAGGCTGCTGCTGTTTTCCTCTTTTTCAATTACCAGCACCTTTATTTCAAAATGGGCTAACTTTGCTGCAAGCATTAACCCAGCAACTCCCCCTCCGATAATCATCACATCATACATCGTGTTCACCTCCTTGATTTCTTAGTTGCTTTTCCCCCGCGTTCATTTCTTAAACTTTTATGAGCATATAAAAAAAGAAAAAGAGAAGAACTATTCATCAGTTCCTCTCTTAACATAGCAAAAATACCTTTTAAATTGTTTGTGCTGCCTTTGTTTGTAAAAATGCTTGATGTGCTTTTAATTTCAAATGATAACCAAATAAAAATTCACATGCTTCTAAATGCTTTTTTGCGTCAAAACCGTTTTTCCCCCAAACAGTGATCCCATGATTGCGAATAAGAACAGCAAACGTTTTTTCATTTACATATTTTCCAATTTCTTTTGCAAGCTTTGGAATATCGGCATAGTTTTCGACAATTGGAATAGTAATTTCTGCATCTTCTTCCCAAATACCAAATGCTTTAATTAATTCAAGCTTACGAAATGTAATCGCCCCTTCTTCTGCATACAGCTCTGAAATCACATTGTTATCAACAGTGTGCACATGCAGCGAACAGCCTGCGTCACTTCGTTTATAAACTTCTGTATGAATTAATGTTTCAGCTGACGGTTTTAAATGAGTCGTTTCAACTGGACTGCCCTGTTCATCAACAAGTAGAAAGTCTTCTTCTGTACGTTTTCGTTTATCTTTACCGCTTGCTGTTACTAAAAACTGAAGCGGATCATCATTTACTTTAATTGATAAGTTACCGCTTGTACCCGGAAACCAGTCACGAGCAGCAAGCTCATCTTTAATATCCGCTAATTCATTCCATCTTTCTTTAATCATCATCCTATAACACACCTGCTTTCCGCTTTTCCAAGTACGCAATGACATCAAAAAATGTTTCAAAAGAAGTGTGAGGTAAATTGAGTGACTGACATTTTTCTAATAAAAATTCTCTTGCTAGTACATGGTCAGCTAATTTTGCTCCAGCTAAATCGGTAATAGAATCACCAATTACAATTCGTTCATAGTTTTCTGAATCAAACTGACGAATAATACTTGGCTTACAGCAGCCGCAATCATTATCACAATGTTCATCACAAGAATGCGGCCAAATAATTTTTATTTTTTCCCCTGTAAAGTCACTTTCATTGCAATAAATATTTCCATTAATCTCAAATGACTCAAGCATTGGTTTAACGAAAAAATCGATGCCTCCGCTAACAATATAAAGAGGAATGCTTTGTTTATTTGTATAAGCTACAAACTCTTCAAATCCTTCCCGTATTTCAGCATGTTCTAATACATAATTTGTAATTTCTTGTTTTTTAGAAGTTGGAAGCAGCGAAAACATTTTTCCAACTCCTTGTTGAATTGAAATTTCTTGGGAAAGCACTTTATCTTTTAGCTCGTCCCATTCTGGAGGAGCAAACTGTTTCATCAGCATGACAATATTATCTTTTTTCGTAATCGTTCCGTCAAAGTCACAAAAAATAACTGGTTTTTTCATCCTACCGTCACCTTCTTGTAACCCCATAGTTTTAAAGCAATTTGAAGCTGTTCATTGTCACTTTCATCAAGCGATTTACCGGCAACTACCGCATCAATTGCTGCTCGAAACGCTTCTCCGCCCGCAGCTGCCCCGTTTGGATGACCGTGAACACCGCCGCCTGCATTAATAATCGAATCAACACCAAAATCATGAAAGAGATGTTCGGTCAGTCCAGGATGAATGCCTGCTGACGGTACAGGTATCGCTCTTTTTAGAGAACCGTCTTCTTTTAATAATTCTTCCTTTATACCAAGAGCTGCGTTTCGCTCTAATGCTACCGATCCGTATGGAGATGGAAACAAGACAAAATCAGCACCCGTAAAACGTAATAGTTTACCTAAAAGAAGCTGATGAGAAAACCCATAAAACGGTGAAGTCGTTAAAGCACCTGAAACCGCTGGATGCGCCATAATCGGAATGTTAATTTGCTTATCCTCTGCAAGTTCCTGCAGGACATCAAGACCATATGCAAATACGTTAAACAATAGCGCATTTGCGCCAAGTTCGGCCGCTCTTCTTGCTCTGTCTCTTAACTCAGACGTACGTCCGGTTAAATTAATCGCATAAAGTGATTTATGTCCTGTTTCCTGATACACTTCCTGTACGGCTTCAAGATTCACTTTTAAGCGTTCTTCAAATGGAGTCAGCGGGTTTTCAAATAAGATTTCATCATCTTTTACAAGGTCAATCCCGCCTAATAACTGGTTTCGCATCTGTTTTTTAAGATAACTAAGATCTCTTCCGATTGCACCTTTAAAAATACTCATTAAGAGTGGTCGCTCATATACATTTAGTTTTGCTCTAATTCCCTCTACCCCAAACTTAGGGCCAGGAAAATGTTTCTTTAATTTCTCATCAAACTCTAAATCAATTAATTTTACTTCTCCATCAAGTGACAGCTTCCCAAACACGGTGGTAAGGATTGCTGGTAAATCAGCAGAAAAATTGGCAGAAGGATAAGCAATTTTCACAATTCCTTTTGTAAGCTTCTTATTTAAAAATTGATTTGTACGGGAGTCTTCATCAAGAACTTTTACTTCAAGAACGTCTCCTTTATGCTTCTCAAGCTGCTTTTTATCTAGTTCAGGTAAATCTGTCCACGAACCAATCGTTAATCCAAGGGCAATCGCTTCAGCTTTTTTGTGTAAATCATTTTTCACATCATGAATTAAATATGTTGCAGTTACCAAAAAAGATCATCCTTCCTCAATATATAATTCCTATTAAAAAAGCCCCTACCTGTGAGGAAGGAGCTTTCTATTCACACTTCCTCTCATCTTTCAGCTTACTGCTGTTAGAATTAGCACCGTACTTTTACAGCCGGTTGCCGGGCTTCATAGGGCTAGTCCCTCCGCCTGCTCTCGATAAGAGTAACTTTTCGAATTTTTTATTTTATTGTTCAAATTAATTGTGATTATGCCAGTAATAAGAAAAGATGTCAACTGCTTTTTGAAAATAATTTTAAACCATCTAAACGGTTGACAGCTTCAAGCAGACGCTCTTCATCACTTAACAGTCCAACGCGCACATATCCTTCTCCCTGCTCGCCAAATCCAATCCCAGGAGCAACAACAATATGGGCTTTTTCTAATAATAAATCTGCAAATTCAGTAGAGGTAAATCCTTTGGGAACAGGAAGCCATGCAAAAAATGAGCCTTTAGGGGCTTCTACTTCCCAGCCAATTTCTTTTAAGCCTGAAATAAAGACATTGCGGCGCTTTTCATACAGCTCTACAAGTTCTTCGACACAATCTTGCGGACCAAGCAGTGCTTCTGCTGCTGCTTCTTGAATACCGCCAAACAGGCTTACATAAAAATGATCTTGAATTAAATTAATGCTTTCAATTACACTCCGATTGCCAACTGCAAAGCCAATACGCCAGCCGGCCATGTTGTACGTTTTTGACATTGTATAAATCTCAATACCAACTTCTTTTGCCCCGTCTAACTGCAGGAAACTAACCGGCTTTTTTCCGTCAAAGCCAATTGCTCCATAAGCAAAGTCATGCACAACACAAATATTATGCTGATTTGCAAGTTCAATTGTTTCTTCAAAAAAGCCTTTCGTTGCAATACCGGCAGTAGGATTGTTCGGATAGTTTAAAAACATCAACTTAGCAGCAGCTAATACTTCATTTGATATATTAGTATAATTTGGCAAAAAATCATTTTCTTGTAATAGAGGCATCATTTCCATCTTCGCATTTGTCATTGCAACGCCGGACATATAGTCAGGATAACCAGGATCTGGAACGAGTGCGGTATCGCCAGGATTTAATAAACATTGACTCACTTCAACAAGCCCTACTTTTCCTCCAAAAAGAATCGCAACTTCAGTCTCTGGATCAATTTCAACATCATATTCTCTCTTATAGAAGGCAGCCGCTGCTTCTTTTAAAAATTGATAACCCTGAAATGGCGAGTATTTATGGTAATTAGGATTTGCCGCCGCTTCACGTAATGTTTCGACAATATGACTCGGTGTTGGCTGATCAGGATTTCCCTGTCCAAGATTAATCACATCGTGGCCCTCTTGTTTGAATCGCTCTACTCTTCCCGCTAACTGTGCAAAAAATTGTTGAGGAAGCCTTTCAAGGGCCTCTGATCTTTTAAATGACTTCATTGTATTTACACCTACCTATTATTTTTTAAATGTTCTATGTAAATTCACGATAACGATTAGAAAGATCATCCTCGATTTGTTCATTGTACATCGTAATTCATAATATATGGATATGAAAGTATTGTAAAGATACTCCTATATAAAAAGTCTGATTGTTTTAGCTAGTCATACTGTTAAATTATTTTCCCAAAAAAACTATTGACAAACAATTCACTAACAATGTATTATCTTCATCAAGCGATTCATTACAAAAAAGTTGAATAATTAAAACTCTTATCAAGAGCAGGCTGAGGGAATTGGCCCTATGAAGCCCAGCAACCGACCAAAAGCCGCTTTATCAGCGGGAATCATCCATTTATTGGATTATTCAAGGCACGGTGCTACGTCCAACAGGAGAACATCGTTTCTTCTGAAAGATAAGAGGTGTGAAGCTAAAAATCTTCAAGCCTCTTTCTTTTTGAAAGAGGCTTTTTAATATTTTAGGAGGTATAGATCATGTCAATTCGTCAAATAGAAGCTTATGAACCATTAACACTATTAAGCGTTGTTTCATTCGTAAAAGAAAAAGGCTTGATTCCAAAAGAAAGCCGCGTCCACTGCGAGGAAATCGGCGATGGCAATTTAAATTTAGTTTTTCGTTTAGTTGACCAATCTACTAATCAAACATTAATTGTTAAGCAGGCTCTTCCCTATGCAAAAGTTGTTGGTGAAAGCTGGCCGCTAACGCTGGATCGCGCTCGTATTGAAAGTGAAGCATTACAGGAAGCAGAAAAGCTTGTGCCTAATCTTGTGCCAAAGGTTTATGATATTGACTACACATTTGCTGCAACTGTACTTGAAGATTTATCTGATCATGTTATTTTACGTAAAGGACTAATTGAAGGAAAGCAATATCCTCATCTGGCAAATGACATTGGCACTTACTTAGCATATACGTTATTTTCCACATCTGATGCAGCTCTTTCGCCGCAGGAGAAAAAGAAACGTGTTGTTCAGTTTACAAATCCTGAGTTATGTCAAATTACTGAAGATCTCGTGTTTACGGATCCTTTCTTTAAAAGTGAGACAAATAATTATCCGCAAGAACTGCAGCCTGAAGTATCAGAACTTTGGGAAGATTCAGCTCTTAAATTAGAAGTAGCTAAACTAAAACAAAAGTTTTTAACAAATGCAGAAGCTCTTCTCCATGGTGATCTTCATACAGGCAGTGTGTTTGTAAAAGAAGATTCAACGAAAGTAATTGATCCAGAGTTTGCTTTTTATGGTCCTCGTGGTTTTGATATTGGGGCATTTTTTGCAAACATTATTTTAAATTACATTGCGCAAGAAAAGCGGATTGCAGACCTTGGAAAACGTGAGGAGTTTCAAGCTTATTTACTCGAAGTTATTGAAGAAACTTGGCAAGTATTTAAAAATACGTTTACAGCTCTTTGGCAGGAATCTGCTGTAGAAAAATTCGCTGATGTGGAAGGTTACGTCAATTACGTCTTAGCCGTAACTTTTGAAGATACGATTGGATTTGCTGGATGTAAAGTTATTCGCCGTACAATTGGACTTGCCCATGTGGAAGATTTAGATGGCATTGCCAATCTAGATGCACAACTTGAAGCAAAGCGAGCAGCCTTAAAAACTGGACGCAGCCTTATTCTCAATCGTCAAAATATTACCAATGTTAAAGAATTAGTTGAATTAGTAAGGAGTGCAAATTCATGACTATAACAGAATCATTCATTCGATCCGTGCGTTGGAAAGGGGATCATCTTTTAATCCTTGATCAGCAGCTCCTCCCTCATCAACGTGTATTTAATCCGGCTTCAACAATTGAAGACGTATGGGAGAGCATTAATAAATTACAAGTCCGCGGCGCTCCCGCTATTGGAATTGCAGCAGCTTACGGTTTAGCTCTTTGGGCACTTTCTTCTAAGGAAACAAATGTTGAAACGTTCTTAAAGGAATTAAAAACTAAGCGTGATTACTTAGCAAACTCACGGCCTACTGCTGTTAATTTAATGTGGGCGCTTGACCGCCTTCTTGAAGTAAGTAAAGATGCGGGTTCAGTTGAAGAAGCACAAACGATTCTTTTACAAGAAGCAAAAGAAATTCAAGCTGAAGATGAACTCGTCTGCCGCAAAATTGGTGAATATGGCTTATCTCTCTTTAAAGATGGCGATATCCTTTTAACCCACTGCAATGCCGGTGGAATTGCGACAGCAAGATACGGCACAGCTCTTGCACCTTTTTATTTAGCAAAAGAACAAGGAATTCAATTGTCCGTTTACGCGGATGAAACACGTCCTGTTTTACAAGGAGCCCGGTTAACCGCCTGGGAACTGCAGCAGGCTGGTGTAGATGTTACCCTTATTACGGATAACATGTCCGCACATGTGATGAAAACAAAAAACATTGCCGCTGTTATTGTCGGCACTGACCGCGTGGCAGCAAATGGTGATGTTGCGAATAAGATTGGAACATTCGGCTTAGCACTTCAAGCAAAAGCACTCGGCATTCCATTTTACGTAGCAGCCCCGCTTTCAACAATTGACTTAGATACAAAAACAGGCGATGACATTCCAATTGAGGAGCGCCCGCATGAAGAAGTTACATATATCGGTGAAACCCGCGTTGCCCCTGAGGGTATTAACGTGTTTAACCCTGCTTTTGATGTCACCCCTGCTGACTATGTAACAGCGATTATTACTGAAAAAGGTATTATTAAAGGAAATTATGGAGAAGAGCTTCAAAAAATAAAAAATAGATAAAAGAATTTAAGGAGTGGAAAGACTCATGACAGCATTGAAACCATTACTCACAGTGGTCCTTGCAGTACTTCTATTTGTTACAGGATGCACAAATGAACAAGATGCAGTAAGCAGCACAGAAAATACAGAAGAAGCAGCACAAAAAGAAAACACAAAAACAGAAACCATAGCTGATGAAGTTGTAAACGATTCTTCTTTAATAGAAGTACCCCAAGCTTTTAACAAACCAATTAAAATTGCTGCAATTATGCAGTTATCAATCGGAACATTTTCTTCTCAATATATTCAAGGTGTAAAGGAACAAGTAGAAGCATTTGGCGGCGAAGTTCAAATTTATAATGCTGACAATGACTTAACGAAAATGGCTTCATTATTAGATACGGCAGTTAATCAAGATGTTGACGCGATTTTAATTGATCACGGGCGTGCTGATGCCCTCGAAGTTGGTGTAAAAAAGGCGCTTGAAAAAGGGATACCAGTCGTTGCTTTTGATAATGACTTAAACTTACCAGGTGTTACCGTTATTGACCAAGACGATTACAACCTTGCATGGAATTCTCTAAAAACACTTGCTCAAGATTTAAACGGTCAAGGTAATATTGTTTATGTTTGGGTTGGCGGTTTTACACCAATGGAACGTCGTAATGTGATTTATGAAGCATTTAAGCAGCGCTATCCGAACATTAAAGAAGCAGCTCGCTTCGGAACAGCTTCAGCGAATACGGCGCTTGATACACAAACACAAATGGAAGCTATTTTACAGCGTTACCCAAATAAAGGTGACATTGATGCCGTTTTTGCGACATGGGATGAGTTTGCAAAAGGGGCAACAAAAGCAATTCAACAAGCAGGTCGAGATGAGATTAAAGTATATGGAATTGATTTAAGTGATGAAGATCTTCAGCTTATGCAGGAAAAAAACAGCCCATGGACTGCTACAGCCGCAACAGATCCATCTGAAATTGGACGCATTCAAGTTCGCTTTGCTTACCAAAAAATAGCGGGTGAACAAACACCTGAAATTTACTCTGTTGATCCTTACCTTGTAAAAGGCAGTCAGCTTCCAGATACTCCTGTTTCAATGAATGAAATTGGTAACTATGTAAATGGATGGGGGTCTTCTGAAGCAGCTGTTTCACCTTGGATGGATACGCTTGAAGGACGTGAAAAATAATGAATCGATTAGAAATGGTTGACATTGAAAAATCATTCTCTTCCGTTTCTGTTTTAAAACGTGTTTCTTTTTCTGTAACCCCTGGTGAAGTTCATGCCCTTTTAGGTGTGAATGGTGCAGGAAAAAGTACACTTATGAAAATTCTTGCCGGCGACTATGAGAAAGATGCCGGCAAAATTCTTTTAAGCGGAGTAGAAATCAACATAAATTCACCAGATGATGCTTTAAAGCACGGCATTGGCATAGTCGTACAGGAAGTGGATACGGCATTAATCCCCTCCCTTTCCGTTGCTGAAAATGTGACCCTTCACCTTCTAAAAGACGGTCCTGCTTTTATTTCTTGGAAAAAACGAAAACAAAAAGCTCGTGAACTTCTCGCTCAAGTGCATTGCGATGTGGATGTCAATCAACTTGTTTCTCAATGTTCGTTACAGGAAAAACAGCTGATTTTAATCGCCCGTGCTGTCGCTCAAAATGTAAAATATTTAATATTAGATGAACCGACAGCACCGCTTAGCAATAAAGAAACAAAAGTGCTTTTTGAAGTAATAAAGAAATTAAAAGCTGCAGATGTTGGCATTATTTATATTTCTCACCGCATGCCGGAAATTAAAGAAATTACAGATCGCCTGACAATTATGCGGGACGGTCAAGTTGTAGAAGTGGCGGAAACAAAAGAGTTAACAATTGAAGATATTATTCAAACAATGCTCGGAAAAACGCTGACAAAAACGAGCGATCATCGTTCTTATAAGACGTCAGAAGAACTGCTGAGAATTGAAAATTTGCGTGTTTTCAAGACAAAACAACAAATTAACTTAACCGTTCATAAAGGTGAAATTATCGGCATTGCAGGCCTTGTAGGAGCTGGAAAAACAGAAACAGCACGAGCGTTATTCGGAGCTGATCCAGCTGTCGGAACAAGAATTCTTCACAATAAAGCGGTAAACGTCTCTTCTCCACAGCAAGCCGTCGTAGCAGGCATTTCACTTGTCCCTGAAGAACGACGAAAAGAAGGTGTGCTCGTCGACTTCTCAGTGATTGAAAACTTAGCGCTTCCTTCCCTTGCAAACTTTTCAAAATGGTTTGTAAACATAAATAAACAAAAAGAAGAAGTTAAAATAATTGAAAAGCTTTCTGTAAAAACTGCTTCTCCTTTTACGAAGGTCCGCCACTTAAGCGGCGGAAATCAGCAAAAAGTCGCGATTGGGAAATGGTTAAACATAAATAGTGATTTGTTTATTTTCGATGAACCGACAAAGGGTATTGACATTGGCGCAAAGGAAGAAGTGTTTGCACTTATTCGAGGACTTGCAGAGGAAAAGAAAGGGATCCTTTACTTTTCTGGGGAATTTGATGAAATTCTAAATATCGCAGATCGCATTTTAGTGATGTATGATGGGGAAATTGTAAAAGAATTTACAAGAGATGAAGCTACATACGAAAAAATGATGCACGCTGCAACAGGAGGTGTAGAAAATGGAGCAAATCGTTAAACAGAGTAAAATACAAAAGCCAGCTATTTCATTTACAGATTTTCTATTTAAATACGGGACATTGCTCGTGATTTTATTTACCATTGTTTTTTTCAGTATCATCAATGAGGGATTTTTAACTTACAGCAATTTTACCGATATTTTACGTTCCATTTCAATTGTCACATTACTCGCGATTGGGGTAACATTTTCACTCATTGTCGGAGGATTTGATTTATCGGTTGGATCAACAGCAAGTATCGCAACTGTTACAAGTGCAGCAGCACTTGTATGGTATCGCCAAGAATTGTTAGTCGTCCTTCTTATTCCTATTGTGATAAGCTTATTAATTGGGTTAATCAATTCCTTTTTAGTTATTAAAGTAAAAATACCGGATCTACTGGCAACACTTGCTGTTATGTATATTATAAATGGCATTCATTTAACCTACACAAAAGGCTATTCCATTTATAACAACATGCCGATGCAGGACGGATCAATTGCTTCGGGAAAATTTATTCCTTCTTTCTTATTTATTGGACAAGGAGAACTTTTTTCTATTCCGTTTCCAGCCATTTTAATGATTGTATCAGTAATCATTGTCCATTTATTTTTAACGTACACAAAAACAGGAAGACTTCTATACGTAACAGGTGGGAATATTGAAGCAGCGCGTCTTTCTGGTGTTCCAGTAAACCGTTATCGTTTGTACGCTTATTTATTCAGTGCATTCTTCGCTGCTGTTGCCGGTATTGTTCTTGCAGCACGAATTGGTACAGGACAAGTTTCTGCGGGTGCTCCGCTCTTAATGGACGGTGTTGCTGCAGCTTTTATTGGATTTTCTGTATTTGGTGCAGGAAAGCCAAATGTAATTGGCACATTTTTTGGCGCTGTGTTAATCGGTGTCCTTTTAAATGGTTTAACAATGATGAACGTCCCCTACTATGCTCAGGACATTATTAAAGGCGTAATCTTAGTAGGCGCCCTTGCTATTATGTATATTCAAAACAAAATTAATCAATAAAAAAACACTGCTATCACTTTGATAGCAGTGTTTTTTCTTAACCTAATACCCCGTATCCTAAAATAAACACAAGTACTAATGAAACAGCTAATTGAATCCAATAGCTCGCTTTTGCCTGTCCTTTCGCTGTACGCACTAAAATAAGTTCCATGGCAGAAATAACCCATATTGCAAGGACAGCTTTTAATAATGCCATCGGATCAAACTTCCACTGAAATAAAAGACCAGCGCCTGTTACGACCGTCAATATGTAAAAAAGACGTAAAATCATATGTGTAATTTTTTGACCCTTTTGTTTACCTGCTTTTAATAATGCAAAGCTTATAATAAATAAAAGCAGTGTAATCGCCCACGATGAAACGTGTGAATGTAAAAATGCTGCATAAGGCATAATTCATTTCCCCCATTTTATAATTATTTCCGTCTCTTATCATACCATGAATAAATGAAGATTGAGAATAGATTATTATTTTTAAAAAGAGAATTGTTTTAAAGTTGCTTAAAAATGGTATAAACTATATAAAGACTCAATATAAACAATCTATTATTTTAGGAGGTAAAATAACATGCCAAAAGTAACAGTGCCAGATCATGGCTCATTTGAAGTGGAAGCAGGTACAAAGTTAGCGCTTGCTTTAGAAGATAACGGCATCAATATCTTACATCGCTGCGGTGGAAAAGCGAAATGTACAACATGCCGTGTTGAAGTAATTGAAGGAAATTTTGGTCCTTTAGCAGATATTGAAAAAGAAGCATTCACAAATAAAGGCGTTGAAGAAGACTTACGTTTATCCTGTCAATGCCGTGTTAATGAAGATGTAACCGTCTTACCTAAAATGACTGTTGAAAGCTCCGGCTTAGATGCAGGACCTCGTCCGGCAGAGTAAAATATTTTTTACATAGCCATTCTTATCTTTTCAAAAAAGCCTGAATCACTTAATAAGTGATTCAGGCTTTTTTATTCTTTATGGAAGAACTGTTGCTCCCATTAAATACTTATCACATTCTCTAGCTGCTTCACGGCCTTCATTAATTGCCCATACAATTAAACTTTGACCTCTGCGTACGTCTCCTGCAGCAAATACACCTTCAACATTTGTTGTATATTTGCCGTATTCAGCTTTAACGTTGCTTCTTTGATCTGTTTCAAGTGCAAATTGTTGAATAACGCCTTGATCAGGACCTGTAAAACCAATTGCAATGAAGACAAGATCTGCAGGCCAAACTTTTTCACTGCCTGGAACTTCTCGTAATGAAATTTTACCATTTTCGTCTTTTACTTTTTCAATTTGGATTGTGTGAAGCTCTTTTAAATTCCCATTTTCATCACCAACAAATTTTGTTGTCATAATGGAATACTCACGAGGATCACGTCCAAATTTTGCTTCTGCTTCATCATAAGCATATTCTACAGTAAAGACTTTCGGATATTCCGGCCATGGATTATCATAGCTTCTTTCTTCAGGAAGCTGTGGGTGCTTACCAAACTGAACAACACTTTTACATTTTTGACGTAAAGCCGTTGCCACACAGTCTGCTCCAGTATCTCCGCCACCAATTACGATCACGTCTTTACCTTCAGCATGAATGCCAGATTTATCGTCTAATTTATTGTTTAATAAGTTCTTTGTGCTTAATGTTAAATAGTCCATCGCATAATGAATACCATTTAACTGACGACCTTCAATTGGAAGGTCACGCTGTTTTTGAGCACCTGTACAAAGAATTGTTGAATCATACTCGTTACGAAGCTCTTCTGCTGTAATATCTTTACCAACTTCAGTATTCGTTACAAAGTTCACACCTTCTGCTTCTAACAGTTTAACACGACGCTCAATTAATTCTTTTTCAAGCTTCATATTAGGAATACCGTACATTAATAAACCGCCAATACGATCATCACGTTCAAAAACTGTTACAGTGTGTCCCGCTTTATTTAATTGGTCAGCCGCAGCAAGACCTGCTGGACCTGACCCGACAATCGCTACTTTTTTGCCTGTACGTTTTTTTGGTGGATTTGGTGTCATCCATCCTTCGTTAAATCCACGATCAATGATTTCACGTTCAATGCTCTTAATGGCAACCGCTGGATCACTGATTGCTACTGTACAGGAGCCTTCACATGGTGCAGGACAAACTCGACCTGTAAACTCCGGGAAGTTATTCGTTTTTAATAAACGATCAAGTGCCTCTTTCCAACGTCCACGATATACAAGATCATTCCACTCAGGAATTAAATTGTGAAGCGGACAACCTGAAGCTGAATAATTCAGCATAATACCTGTATGACAAAACGGTGTACCGCAATCCATACAGCGAGCCCCTTGTCTTTTTAACTTATCTTCCGGCATCGGAAGATAAGCTTCTTTCCAATCTGACAATCTTTGAAGCGGGTCGCGCTCTTCGGCGACCTCGCGTTTATATTCCATAAATCCTGTTGGTTTCCCCATGAACTCCCCTCCTTAAATACAACCTTTAGTTCTGAACAGGTTGAAGTACATCTTTCTTCTCTGTTTTTTGTGCACTTTTCTTTTTATTCTCTTCAAATGCAGCCATTATAGCGTCTTTCTCTTGTAATCCAGACTTTTTAAACTGTTCAATTGATTCTAACATCACTTTAAATTCGTTCGGAATTACTTTTACGAATTTCGGTACCATGTCACTCCAGTTATCTAACACTTCTTGACCGCGTGTGCTGCCTGTATAATTCACGTGCTTTTGAATCATTTCTTTCACACGATTAATCTCTTCAAAATTATCAAGTGCATCTAATGAAACAAGCTCTTGGTTGCAGCGCTGTTTAAACTCTTCGAAATCGTCAGCAAGTACATATGCAATACCGCCTGACATACCTGAAGCAAAGTTTTTCCCTACTTCACCTAAGATAACCGCACGGCCGCCTGTCATATATTCACAGCCATGGTCACCAACACCTTCAACAACTGCATGAACACCGCTGTTTCTTACACAGAAACGCTCACCCGCAATACCACGAACATACGCTTCACCAGAAGTTGCCCCAAAGAATGCTACGTTACCGATAATAATATTGTCTTCTGCTTTAAATGTTGACTTTTCAGAAGGACGAACGATAATTTTACCGCCTGATAAACCTTTACCGATATAGTCATTGCTGTCGCCTTCCAGTGTCATTGTAACACCTTTTGGAACGAAGGCACCAAAACTTTGTCCAGCAGAACCTTTAAAGTTAAGACGAATTGTATCTTCAGGTAAACCATGTTCACCATATTTAGTCGTAATTTCACTTCCTAAAATTGTTCCAGCAACACGGTCAATGTTCGTAATTGTGAAATCTGCTTCAACAGGCTGCCCTGTTTCTAAAGCAGACTTAACTGCCGGTAAGATTTCACGCATATCAAGTGATTTTTCAAGACCATGATTTTGCGCACGAACGTTGTAACGCTCAAAGCCTTCATTTACTTTAGGTTGGTATAACAATGTTGTTAAATCAAGTGATTTTGCTTTCCAGTGTGATTTTACGCGTTCTTTTACTGTTAAAACATCTGTGCGTCCAATCATTTCATCAATTGTTCTAAAGCCAAGCTGTGCCATTAATTCACGCACTTCTTGTGCAATAAACTTCATATAGTTTACAACATGATCGGCTGTACCCGTAAACTTTTTACGAAGTTCCGGATCTTGTGTTGCTACACCTACTGGACATGTATCCATATGACATACGCGCATCATAATACAGCCAAGAATAACAAGCGGTGCAGTCGCAAATCCATACTCTTCAGCACCTAGTAATGCTGCAACAACTACGTCACGACCAGTCATCATTTTACCGTCAGTTTCTAATACAACACGATCACGTAAATCATTTAAAATAAGTGTTTGATGCGCTTCTGCTAAACCTAACTCCCACGGTAAACCAGCGTGTTTAATACTTGTACGCGGTGATGCACCTGTTCCACCTTCATAGCCGCTAATTAAGATCACGTCTGCAAGGCCTTTCGCAACACCGGCTGCGATTGTACCAACACCAGCTTTCGCAACAAGCTTAACGTTAATACGTGCTTTCGGATTGGCGTTCTTTAAGTCATGAATTAGCTGTGCTAAATCTTCAATTGAATAAATATCATGGTGCGGCGGTGGTGAAATTAAGCCTACACCTGGGGTTGAGCCACGAACTTCAGCAACCCATGGATATACTTTCTTTGATGGTAATTGACCACCTTCACCTGGTTTTGCACCTTGTGCCATTTTAATTTGAATTTCATCGGCATTTACTAAATAGTTGCTCGTTACACCAAAACGACCTGACGCAACCTGCTTGATCGCACTGCGGCGTAAATCTCCGTTTTCATCTGGCGTAAAGCGGTCATAATCTTCTCCACCTTCACCGCTGTTACTTTTACCACCAATACGGTTCATCGCAATCGCTAACGCTTCGTGCGCTTCTTTACTTAAGGCACCATAAGACATTGCACCTGTTTTAAAGCGGCACATAATCGATTCAATTGACTCAACTTCGTCAAGAGGAATTGAATTATCAGTCTTAAAGTCAAATGCTCCGCGTAAAAACGCCACTTGCTCTTCGTCTGCCATTTTTGTGTATTCTTTAAATAATTCATAGTTTCCAGTACGAGTTGAATGCTGAAGCGTATGAATTGTTTTTGGATTAAACGCATGGTATTCGCCATCATGACGCCACTGCAGTTCACTTCCCGCATCTAACACTTTATCGTTATATTCATGATTGTTAAATGCTTGTTCATGACGAAGAAGCGCCTCTTTGGCAATAATCGCTAAATCAATACCGTCAATTTGAGATGCTGTTCGCGTAAAGTAACGGTTAATCACCTCAGATGAAACACCAATTGCTTCAAAGATTTGAGCACCACGGTAACTTTGAACCGTTGAAATCCCCATTTTACCCATTACTTTAACGATACCACTTGTTGCTGCTTTAATATATTTTTCAAGGGCAGCTTCATAGGAGATATCTTTTAGGATATCTTCTTTAATCATTTCTTTAATTGATGCCATTGCCACGTACGGGTTGATTAAATCAGCACCATAACCAACGAGCATTGCTAGATGATGAACATCACGTGGTTCACCAGATTCAACGATCAAACTTACTTTTGTACGTGTACCTGCATTTACAAGGTGGTGATGAAGTCCGCTGACAGCAAGTAATGCTGGAATTGGTGCATTCACATCATTCATCGCGCGATCAGATAACACAAGTAATGTATTTCCTTTTTCAATCGCTGCATCAGCTGCTGCGAAAAGTTCATTAAGCGCAGTCTCTAAACCTTCTTCACCTTTAACCGCATTAAAGAGAATTGGTAGTGTAGTAGATTTAAACTCTGCTTCTTTTAGCGCACGTAACGAAGCTAATGCTGCATCAGTAATAATTGGTGTTTCTAATCGGATTCTTCTACAGCTTTCTGGTGTTGGATCAAGAAGATTTCCTTCTGCACCAATTGTTGTCATTGTTGATGTAACTGACTCTTCACGAATCGCATCAATTGGTGGGTTTGTTACTTGCGCGAATAATTGTTTGAAATAGTTATATAATAACTGCGGGCGATCAGATAATACAGCAAGCGGTGTATCTGCTCCCATCGCACCGATCGGATCTTTACCTTCTGAAACCATTGGTGCAATATTTTTAGATAGTTCTTCATATGTGTAGCCAAATGCTTTATGACGCGTTAACAGCTCATCACTGCTGTATTCAATCTCAGCATTTGCTTTTGGTAGTTCATTAACGTGAAGAAGGTTGTTATCTAACCACTCACGGTAAGGCTGCTCGCTCGTAATCGTATGTTTAAGCTCTTCATCTGCAATGATGCGGCCTTCTTCTAAATCAATAAGAAGCATTTTCCCTGGACTTAAGCGCTCCTTACGTACAACTCTTTCTGGCTCAACATCAATAACACCAACTTCAGATGAGAAAATAATTGTATCATCAGTCGTTACATAATAACGAGCCGGACGAAGACCATTACGGTCAAGAATCGCTCCGATTTGACGGCCATCTGTAAATGAAATCGCCGTTGGGCCATCCCATGGCTCCATTAAATTGCTGTGGTACTCATAGAATGCTTTTTTCGGATCTGTCATGTTTTCATCTTTATCCCAAGGCTCAGGAATCATCATCATTGCCGCATGCGGTAATGAGCGACCTGCTAGTGATAAAAATTCAAGTGCATTATCAAGCATAGATGAGTCACTGCCATCCGTGTCAATAATCGGGAAGATTTTCTCCATATCTTCACCAAATACATCTGATTTTGCAACTTGTTCACGAGCATACATCCAGTTTACATTACCTGTTAATGTGTTAATTTCCCCATTATGAATTAAATAACGGTTCGGGTGCGCACGTTTCCAGCTTGGGAATGTATTTGTACTAAAACGAGAGTGTACAAGCGAGAACGCAGATTCAAAACCTTCATCTTGAAGGTCCATATAGAATGTATCAAGCTGTTCAGGAGTTAACATCCCTTTATAAACGATTGTACGGCTTGAAAGACTTGCAACATAGAAGTCTGCTTCATGCTTGTTTAATTCTACAACTGCTTTTTCAACTCGTTTACGAATCACATATAATTTTCTTTCAAACGCGAGCTGATCGTTTAATTCTTCAGCTGCACCAATAAAGACTTGACGTACGAAAGGCTGTGATGCTTTCGCGCCTTTTCCAAGTGTTACATTATTTACTGGAACAGTTCTCCAGCCAAGAAATTGTTGACCTTCTTCTTCAATAATTGTTTCAAATTTCTTTTCATAAGCCATGCGTTTTTCCCCATCCATTGGGAAGAACACCATACCTACACCATATTTATCTCTTTCTGGTAGGTTAATGTTTACTTTCTCGCATTCTTTCACAAAGAAATCGTGTGGAATTTGAAGCATAATACCAGCACCATCACCAGTTGCTGGATCACTTCCTTGTCCACCGCGGTGCTCAAGCTTAGTAAGCATATTTACACCTTGTGTTACGATATCGTGGGCTGGCTTTCCTTTTAAATTTGCAATAAGCCCGATTCCGCATGCATCATGTTCAAAATTTGGGTCATAAAGACCTTGTTTGTTTGGTAATCCTGTTTTTTGGAATTCTGTTTGTTTCATGGACTCCACCCCTCCTCTGGGATTTCCCTCTTGCTTTATATTAAGTCAAAAAAAATTTCGACTTATTTATGTTTTATAATAGCGAAATAATAATAATAATTTTCTG
This sequence comes from Bacillus taeanensis, assembly GCF_003318295.1. Classification (GTDB taxonomy): domain Bacteria; phylum Bacillota; class Bacilli; order Bacillales; family UBA6769; genus Maribacillus; species Maribacillus taeanensis. Next base: position 92,967 of record NZ_QOCW01000010.1, on the reverse strand, counting down.
TATCTTTAATTCTATATTTATTAATTGATACTTTCAATATATAATTTAGATATAATTGATCTCAAATTGAGATGAATTCGTTTTTTGGAGGGATATTATGGAATTAAGACAGATTAAATATTTTATTGAAGTGGCTACAAGAGAGCATGTAACCGAAGCTGCCGATGCACTTCATGTAGCGCAATCAGCTGTCAGCAGACAAATCGCAAACCTAGAGGACGAATTAGGCGTAGAGTTATTTATGAGAGAAGGACGAAACGTAAAATTAACGACTGTCGGAAGAATTTTTCTTGAACATGTAGAAATTGGATTAAATGAAATCGAACGAGCAAAACAAAAAGTAGATGAATTTCTCGATCCTGAATCTGGAACAATCAGAATTGGTTTTCCAAATAGTTTAGCATCCAATACATTACCTACTGTTATTTCTGCATTTCGTGAACAGCACCCTAAAATCGGCTTTCAATTGAGGCAGGCTACTGTAAAACAGCTTATAAAAGCTGTTATCAAAGGAGACATTGATTTATCCTTTATTGCCCCAGTTCCAACTCATAAGGAAGTAAAAGGAAATATTTTCTTTACGGAGCGATTAATGGCTTTATTACCAATGGATCATCATCTTGCTGAATTACCCAGCATTCGTTTAGAACAATTACGTAATGATCCATTTGTTTTGTTTCGCGAAGATTTAGCCTTACGTGAAATTGTCGTAAATGCCTGCAAACAAGTTGGCTTCAGGCCTCATGTTGCTTTTGAAGGTGAAGATACTGAATCTATTAAAGGCTTAATATCAGCAGGACTTGGCGTTAGCCTGCTTCCAGAGGTTACTTTAATTGATAACGTCCCACGAGAAACGGTAAAAATACCAATTAGTGAACCAAATGTAACCCGCACAGTCGGAGTGATAACCCCTAAAAACCGTGACTTAGCTCCATCAGAAAAATTATTTTTTGAGTTTCTAAAAGACTTTTATGATGTGCTTAATCGCTTTGGTCGCTAACTGCTCACATGATGGAAGAGGATGACGCATGAGGGATAAACCTTATCCTTTGGAGTCATCCTCTTCTTATTATTTATTTTCCGCTTCTTTTTCCAGTTCCATTAATTTTTGCACTAATATATGCTGAGGCATGTGCATTAATTGTTCAAGCGGTACGTTAAGCTTTTCTGCAAGCTTAACGGCGGTTTCCGGAGAAAGCTGCAATGGTTTCATACGATCCTCTCCTTCACTTTTTCTTCTATCTTAACAGAAATGTTTATCCCCTGGTATTGTTTTTAACACTTCTTCTGCTGCAGGACAGAAACGTTTTTAATTTCTTGAACGTCTTTTTACTTTTATATTTTTATAAAACATCGTGAAAACGTTTTTTCCTTCATTAATATAGATGTATTTTTTACGTCTTTTTCACTTATACTTTACATTTTAGTGAGCGATAAAGAAAAAGCAAGCAAGGTATTAGGATCCTTACTTACTTTTAATAGCTAATTCAAGTTTTTCTCATATACAAGAAATTTATAATGATAGGGATTTTTTTCGCTTTTGATTCCTTGTTCTTCTGAAACAAGCATCCATTCATTTAAATCAAATAGAGGAAAAAAAGCATCTCCATCAAAATCCTGTTTAATGTGTGTGACGTAAAGGCGATCAGCAAATGGCAAAAACACTTCGTAAATTTGTGCGCCGCCGATTACAAACACTTCATCTTCTTTTGTATGTGTTAACGCTTCTTTAACTGAATGAACAACGATGCATCCTTCCGCTTTATAAGCTTTATTATTTGTAATAATAATATTTTTGCGGTTTGGAAGCGGTCTACCAATTGATTCATGCGTTTTTCTGCCCATTAAAACGGTATGACCTGACGTTACTTTTTTAAAATAAGCAAGATCTGCCGGCAGATGCCACGGCATGTCATTATCTTTACCGATTGTTTGATTTTGCCCCATTGCCCAAATTAATGAAATCATACAGATACTTCTCCTTTAATATGAGGATGTGCGTCATAACCGACAAGCTCAAAATCTTCAAATTTAAAATCAAAGATATTTTTTACTTTCGGGTTAATTTTCATCTCCGGAAGCGGCTTTGGTTCGCGTGTTAACTGTAATTTCACCTGTTCAATATGATTTAAGTAAATATGTGTGTCACCAAATGTGTGAATAAACTCACCCGGCTCCAAGTCACACACCTGCGCAACCATCATTGTAAGCAGTGCGTAGGAGGCGATATTGAATGGCACTCCTAAAAAAACATCGGCCGATCTCTGATAAAGCTGACATGATAATTTTCCTTCCGCTACATAAAACTGAAACATCGTATGACACGGCGGCAGCGCCATATTATCTACATCGGCAACATTCCAAGCACTAACAATCAGCCTTCTTGAATCAGGATTTGTTTTAATTTGCTCGATCAGCTTTGAAATTTGATCAATCGACTCTCCATTTGGTGTTGGCCATGAACGCCATTGATAGCCGTAAACCGGACCTAAATTGCCGTTTTCATCTGCCCACTCGTCCCAAATTCTTACGTTGTTATCTTTTAAATACTTAATGTTTGTATCCCCTTGTAAAAACCATAACAATTCATGAATTATGGAACGTAAATGAAGCTTTTTCGTTGTTAAAACCGGAAAGCCTTTTTGTAAATTAAAGCGCATTTGATAACCAAAAACACTAATGGTGCCTGTGCCTGTCCGATCTTCTTTTTTTACTCCGTTTTCTAAAATATGCTCACATAAATCGAGATATTGTTTCATGAGTAACCATCCTCTCAATTAAAATCAACCTTACTATTTTAACATACATTTTTATTTTCAGGAGAGATTATAAAATGGAGGTGAACAATGATGGCTAAAACTAAAACAAATCCACAAAAAATTAATGATGCGGGTAGACGCCCACAATCAAGTGTTAATCCGTTAGGAAACTCACCTGATACTGAATTTGCGGGAGAAGTGTACAGCCAAGACGCTGCGCGTGCAAAAAAATCAAACACGAAAAGGTAATGTCCCTTATTACTGTTTAAGTCAGCTTACTCATAAGCTGACTTTATTCATTAACGATAATGACTTCTGCTTTCCGCTTATATTCAATAAGATCTTCATGCGGTTCAGTCGTAATGATTACTGCTTGATTAAGATCGGCTACTTTTGCAAAAGAAACTTCACCAAACTTTGATTGATCAATAAGAACATATGCTTTTTTAGCAAGCGACATTGCTGTATTTTTTATAAGCGCTTCTTCTGGATCTGGCGTTGTATATCCGTATTCCGAATGAACACTGTTCATTCCCATAAACGCTTTATCGAATCGATAATTTTCCAATGTTTTAAGGGCACTGTGACCGATAAGTGCGCGTGTTTTTCCTTTAATGGATCCACCTATTAAATACGTTTCAATATTTTTTTCTAATAAAGGTTCAATTAATGTAAGACCGTTTGTTACTACCGTAATATCTCGTTGATTTAAAGATTCAATCATTTGCATTGTTGTTGTACCCGCATCTAAAAAAATCGAATCGCCGTCTCTTACCAGCTTTGCAGCATATTTTGCAATAAGTTGTTTTTCATTTAAATGTTTTGTTGATTTTTCACTTATACTCGGCTCAATGCGATTTTTTTGAAGCAGTGAAGCCCCTCCATGAACCCGTTTTAATAGTCGTTGACTTTCTAACTGAACTAAATCTCTGCGAATTGTTGATTCAGAAGATGAGGTTGCTTCAACTAAATCATGCAGTTTTACAATTTGTTTTTCTTCAAGGATTTCTAAAATAATTCGGTGTCTTTCTGGTGTTAACATCTCTTCTTCATCTCCTGTACCATTCTTTAACATTATTATAACGTCACAAATAAAAGATCACCAATAAAATTATTGATAAAAAAAGGTTAACTCCATAGAGTCAACCTTTTTATGCATGGCTATTCCAGCAGCCCATCTTGTTCATATAAAAAAGCATAGGAAATATCAATAAATAAGTATAAGCCATTGTCCATCGGGAACGAGTAGGTGCGAATAATTTCATCTGTCTCAATATCACTGTAAAGGTCTGATAAAATTCCCTTTTTCTCATAGTTCATTCGAGCAATGTTCTCTAAAAAGTAAGGGCGCCAGCTCCAGTTTTTATTTTTATAATTTGGCTGCAGCGCCCATGTTTGATCACTCTGTTTCACCACATTGGCCGACTCTTGAAAACCATCTTCATTACATATATACAGCCTAAATGACAAATCAGATAATTCTTCGGCAATATGAACCAATGTTTGATCAAGCTCTGTAATATGTTTGACTTTTTTCAACGTTGTTACTAAGCGGGTGTTTAAATTCTCTGATAATTTATACTGGGCTTCAATTTTCGTTTTTTCATGAAGAATAAACTGATGAAATTCTGCTCCTAGTGTTTGTTTACAAAAATCAATATCCACAAAATTTTCTTTTGGTCGTGCAAGATAATAGCCTTGATAATAGCGCCCGCCATTTCTCCACGCATAATTTAAATGAAGAATATCTTCTACACCTTCGTAAAGTAAGCTTGCGCCAATTTTTCTAGCAAGCATCGCCAATGAATATAAAATATCACGATGCGACTCAGATGGGTTGTTTAAAACCTCGAGATCTACTTTTAAAATATCCGGCTTCAGCAAACCAATTCGATCTAAATTACTTGCTCCTTTGCCGATGTCATCAACCGCGACCTTTATACCGAGTGCTTTAAAATAATTAATAAGATGACATAACTGATGAATATCCCCGCTGTAATCATGTTCAGTAATTTCTACGACAATACGACTAAAATCTAAACCATGATCTTTATAACGATTTAACTGAGTTAAAAATGCCTCGCCGCGATCGAGCATTAATAAGTTTACATTAAAATTTAAAAAGAGAAGCAGATGATCTTTTGCATCTTTTAATATATACTGAATTGCTTTTTCTCGTATATAATCATCAACTTCTAAGCGATATTCATCAGGAACCGTTTCATCATGAAAGAAAAAACCTAAACTTTCTACACCTTTCTTCGTTTCAATTCTCCCTAACACTTCATATCCAATGACCGCTTGTTCTTCAGCACTAATAATTGGTTGAAAATATGGCTTTGTTTGTTCAATATTTGAAATGATGTCCAATGCATCCATTTACACGCACCCCACAGAAAATGATTCCGAAAATAATGATTATTATACCATGAAGAAGCAAATATGTTTATAGTAGCATTAAAAATTTTTCCAATTGTTTCTTATCTCATAAGAGAGGAGCTTTACTATGAAACATATCGTAAAGCGGGGCGAAACACTTTATTCAATTGCCGTAGATTATCGAAAGAATATGCAGGAAATCATTAAAGCAAACCATATTCAAGATCCTAATATAATTGTTGTTGGTCAAATGCTCATCATCCCTGGCTACCCTTCTCCTGATACGATTTCTTATTCAATTGACATCTCAACTTCACAGCGTATTTTAACATTAAAAAATAATGGAAAAGTTATAAAAACGTATCCAATTGCTGTTGGAAGAGTACTTCATCAAACCCCAGTTGGACAATTTATTATTATAAATAAAGCGCCAAATCCAGGTGGTCCATTTGGAACGATGTGGATGAGTTTATCAAAGCAGCATTACGGCATTCATGGTACAAATGATCCTGCTTCTATTGGAAAAGCGGTTTCACGAGGCTGTATAAGAATGTATAATCGCGATGTTGAGGAGATGGCAAGCATTGTTCCAATCGGCACAGGGGTTTATATCCACTTCTAGTAAATAAGCGCACATAATTTAGTTTAAAAGCGGCAAAATATGTAGGGATCATACATAGTAAAGGAGTTGACAAAATGGGCCGTCAAAAGAAAGGAAATGCCAATGCACAGCGCAATAACAATGCAAAAGAAATGCAAAAGCGTTCGCAGGATACTGAATTTGCTTCCTATGCAGAAGTAGAAGCAAAAAAAATGAAAAGTCATGAATAAACAATAAAGCAGCGGAAAGCTCCGCTGCTTTATTGTTTAAAATATTCGTTTTTTAATTCTTCTAATTGCTTTAATGACATAGCAGACCATTGATCATTTTTAGCACGCAGTTCGTTTTGTTGTAATGTTATAGATTGCTGTAGAGATGCTTTATATTCTGGAATTTCTTCCTCGTTATACGGTTTAATTGCCGAAAAAGGAATGGCTGCTTTCTCATTAAATGCGAGCGCTTTTCGCTGATGAAAAAAGACGTTTTCCGTTTGAAATGGATTATGCAAATCTCCTTGTGTCGGGTGCTTTAATACAGCTAACACTTTTACAATTCCTTTTCCATGCCGTTCCCGTATTTCAATTAACTCACCGACATACTTTCCTGTTTTGTATAAGACTGTTACAATCGTTCCAGCTTGCAGTTGGCTGTTCATTGCACTCAACACCTTTTCTTTAAACTTCCTGCTTCATATTTTCTTTTCGATATAAATTTTCAGGGTGTTCTTTACACTTTGCAGAACAAGAACGGTGATTACGTTCTTCACATTCTTTACAGCTAATGTGAAGATAATCGCATTCCGGATTCGCGCAGTTTACATAACGATATTCTGGTTTGCCGCAGTAATGACAGTTCGTTAAAATAGTTGCACCACTAGTACGGTTAATATCGACTGCTAAGCGGTCATCAAATACAAAGCACTTCCCATCCCAAAATTCACCTTGTGCTTCTGAATCTTTCCCATAAGAAACGATACCACCATGAAGTTGATTCACATCTTTATAGCCTTGGTTCACCATATAACCCGTAAACTTCTCACAGCGAATGCCGCCTGTACAGTATGTTAAAATTTTCTTATCTTTTTTATCACCTAAGTTTTCTTCAATCCATTCCGGCAGTTCACGGAAGGATTTAATGTCAGGACGAATCGCGCCGCGGAAGTGACCTAGTTCATACTCATAATCATTGCGAGTATCAAGAATAATAATATCCTCATCTTCCATCGCTTGTTTTAATAATTCATTCCACTCTTTCGCTGATAAATGCTTACCGCCAACTTCATTTGGGTTATGATCGTCTTCTAATTTAAGTGTTACAAGTTCTGAGCGCGGACGCACATGCATTTTTTTAAACGTGTGACCTTCTGCTTCATCTATTTTAAACCATATATCGTGAAAGCGGACGTCTTCGTGCATATGTTTCATATACGCCTCTGTTTGCTCAATTGTCCCTGATACTGTACCATTAATACCTTCTTCAGCGACTAAAATACGACCTTTTAAACCAAGCTCCTTACAAAACTTCAAATGCTTCTTTGCAAAATATTCATGATCTTCAATTTGAACATATTTATAAAAAAGCAGTACACGATATTGTTTGTTATTCGTCATTCTTATTCATCCTATCTGCACATTATTATGCCATGTTAGTGATTATTAAAATTAATGATCATTTGTATGCTGACGATAATTTTTTCTTAGCTCTCGTTCTAAAAGTTTCTCTTTTAACACAGGATAGCAATATTCAAAACTTGCTTGAAAACAAATGTCTTGTTGTTCTAGATTACGTTCATAAGCTGCATGCAAAAGATGATACAGTTCATTAGCTTCTGTTTCATCCAACTCATAATCGCCTTCAATTTTCAGCATCATTGTTTCATATCTTGCTTTTAATAGATCATTAAATTCCTTCAAGGAGCGATGCATGTCTGAGCTGTATTCATCTGCTAATAAAATTAATTGATGATGAAGCTCCATTAAAACAAAATCTTTACTCTTCATATGTTTTCACTCCAATCTTCAATGATTGATAAAGCAATAAACACAGCTATTTGCTCATATTGTACCATGAAAACAAAATAATAAGAGTGAATAAGGTTCCATTTAATATGCACTAAAAAGAGGGCCGCGGCATTCGACCCTCTTTTTATTTAAGCTTCCTGTGCTGCACTTTCAGTTTGAAGCTTACTAATTCTTTCTGCTGTTTCTTCAGGTGTTAACCCGTGTTCCTCTACATAACGATTACGAGGGTGAACGCGGCATTCATGTGAACATGAACGCAAATATTTGTGTTCATTTTCTTCTGAACTTAAAATTTGTTTGTTACATTCAGGGTTTGCACAATTAACGTAACGCTCACAAGGCTCTCCTGTAAAGTAGTCTTTTCCAACGACAACATGGTCCTTACGGTTAATTGGCACAGCAATACGACCGTCAAACACGTAACACTGTCCATCCCAAAGTTCACCTTGTACTTCCGGATCTTTTCCGTAAGAGACGATACCGCCGTGAAGCTGGTTTACGTCTTTAAACCCTTTTTTCATCATATAACCAGTAAACTTCTCACAGCGAATACCGCCTGTACAGTATGTTAAAATTTTCTTATCTTTTTTATCAGCAAGATTTTCTTCAATCCACTCAGGTAAATCGCGGAATGATTTAATATCCGGGCGAATTGCGCCGCGGAAATGACCTACTTCATACTCATAGTCATTTCGCGTATCAAGAATAATAATATCGTCATCTTCCATTGCTTGCTTTAATAATTCATTCCATTCTCTTGGGGACAAATGTTTGCCGCCAATTTCATTTGGATCATGATCGTCTTCTAAACGAAGTGTTACTAATTCAGGACGTGCCCGTACATGCATTTTCTTAAACGCATGTCCTTCTGCTTCATCTATTTTAAACCATGTATCTTTAAAACGAGGATCTTCATGCATATGCTGCATGTAAGCATCTGTTTGTTCAATTGTACCTGAAACCGTTCCATTAATTCCTTCTTCAGCGACTAAAATGCGTCCTTTTAAGCCAAGTTCTTTACAAAAACTTAAATGATCTGCAGCAAACTGCTCAGGATTTTCAATTTTTACATATTGATAATATAAAAGTACTCTGTAATTCGTTTCATTACTCATGTGTATCCTCCACCTATCTGCAAAATAGTTAAGGAATTTTCTAATGTTCTTCCTCAATATAGTGAAAATATACTTAACGACAAATTATTATAACAGAAAATGTTTATTTTTAAAAGAGAATCTGAAGTTTTTTAAAAAATATTAGCTTCTGCAATGCGCTGGACAGCTTTTTTTAAAGTTTCAACAGGCTGAACTAAGGCAATTCGCACATAGCCTTCTCCATGCTCCCCAAAAGCGTTTCCCGGTACAACAACAACACCAGCACGATCAATTAACTCGTAAGCAAACTCTGTTGAACGATAGCCTGTCGGAACAGCTGCCCAAACAAACATCGTTGCACCAGGTTTTTTCACTTTCCAGCCAATCGATCTAAGACCATCAACAAGTACATCTCTTCTTTCCTGATAAAGTGCAGCATTTTCCTTTAAAAAGTCTTCACCATATAATAATGCGTGTGCGGCAGCATGCTGAACCGGCTCAAACACCCCGTAATCTAAATTAGACTTTAATTTAGCAAGCGCTGCTAACACTTCAGCATTGCCAACACCATATCCGATCCGGCAACCTGCCATATTATAGCTCTTTGACAATGAATGAAATTCTACTCCAATGTCTTTCGCTCCTTCAATTTCAAGAAAGCTAATTGGCTTTTTGCCATCAAATACGAGGTCTGAATAGGCAAAATCATGAAGAACAACAATATGATGCTTTTTTGCAAAAGCAACAACTTCTTCAAAGAAAGCTCGATCTGCAAGGGCCGGCACTGGATTACCTGGAAAATTCAAAATCATTAGTTTTGCTTTTTCCGCCACTGCATTTGGAATTTCTTTTAAATTTGGCAGGAAACCTTCTTCTTCTTTTAACGGCATTGGATAAATATTGGCGCCTGCCATATAAACTCCTGCTTGATAAGCAGTATAACCCGGGTCTGGTACTAAAATAACATCATCATAATTACATAATGCCATCGGTAAATGAACAAGACCGTCTTGTGAACCCATTAATAAAAGGATTTCCTCGTTTGTATGTAAAGGAACATGAAACTTTTTTTGATAATAAGCTTGAACCGCTTCATGGAAATCTTTAATTCCTGATAACGTATAACCATACTGCGCAGTATTCTGAATCATTTCTACTAATTTTTCCATTATAAAGAATGGTGGTGCTTGGTCAGGACTGCCGATGCTTAAATCAATCATTTCTATACCTTGATTTTTTTTTTGATTCTTATATGTTGATAACTCCGTAAATACACTTGTTTGAAAACGATTTAAAAGCAAGGATGTTTGAATAGTCATAAGAAGCTCCTTTCAAGAAAAAACAGTTATTATTTCAACTCCAATAGTACCATATCAAGAGAAGAGTTATTACTTTTTTACACATAGTTAATCAGGGATTGAACATACTATAAAAGTAATTTTTTGAAGGGAGTTCAAAAACAAACATGAACGTAAACCGAGCTGAACAAATCCTTAATGCTGGAGAAGAAATTGTTGTCCATTATAACGGGGTACCTGTCTGGATTCAAACGATAGATAAAGATGCAAAAACAGCTAGAATATATACGAGAGACAAACCAGATGACGAACATGTTATTCCTTTAGATAAGTTAGTGGAACAATAATTTAAAATTGATTTTTAAAAAGCAAAGCCATTTAACATGACTTTGCTTTTATCACTTATAATTCTTGTTCTAAAAAAACTGGAGTTGTTGAAAAGCAATGATCTAAATATACTAATAAAGATTCTTGTGTTTTTTTCACTTTAAAAAATTGCGGCTCGTGCATATATGACTGTACAAATTTTTCAATTTTTTTTGATAATAAATCATCATCTGTACGGCTCATTAAATTTAAAAGCTCATAACAATCTAAGCGGTGTAAATAATACAGTGTTTTATCGTAATCTGTAATGTCCACTCCCATTCCCCCTTTGGAGGAGTGTAACAATAGTATTTGACAAATCATCATCCTTAGCCTTATAAATTTTTTTCATTATATCGATATTTATCCAATTTTACTTTTAATATAGTACGTGAAATTTTGTTAACTTTTATTTATTAATTGCTGCTATCATAGAAGAAAAATCAGATTCCGGCTACAATAGCAGCAACTCGTATAGGCTTCAATCCTTTTGTTTAAAGCTCGATTACACCAAAGTGAAATTTAGACGTGGGACGAATATGCACATCAAAACCAAACTGCTTAAAACGAGTACTTTTCCAGTGGTCTTTTAAAACAATACGTTTCTTGGCAGCTCGTTTTGCCTCATGTAATGTTTGTTCGGTAAGCTCAGAATAAATGGCGTAATGTCTAAGTCCTTTAATACCATCTGAAGACGATACAGCTTCTTCAAACATTGGATCAAAATAAACGATATCCACGCTATTTTCCTCAAGTTTCGCTAAATAATTTTCAAGTTGTACATGTTTTACTTCAATCGCCCGCATCGCTTTATTAATTTCATCGCTTCCGCTATCCCAGCTTTGCAAACCGTTTTTAACAAGATAAGCTAAATAACAATTCCCTTCAAGACTGATCACTCTACCCTTTTTTCCAACAACATAGCTTGCAGTAATACTATCCGAGCCAAGTCCCAGTGTACAATCTAATATGGTCATGCCGTGTTTTAAACCTGCAGATTGAATAAAAGGATCATGTTCCCCTTTCATCAGCCTCTTTATTCGGAACATTGCTGAATTGGGATGAAAAAAAATTGGCTCACTGCTGTTAAGTGGATAAATGACATATCGATCTTTACCGACCACGAAAACATCCTCTTTATATTGCTGCTGCATGCGATTGATCGACGCATCATGCCGATCTCGATATAATATTTCTAACTCATCAGCTACTCGTTTCGCCCTAGTAATAAGCTGTTCAGTTGTTCTTCCAGCAGTTGTTACAAGCATATCCAAAACTCTTTTCTACTGTTTATTATTCATCATCTGTTACATAAATTAATGTTACACCTAATGACTGGAGAAGGTCTAAAACTGCTTTATTCAACTCATCTCCGTAAACAAGACCGACAGATTCCACTAATTCTAACTCCTCTAGATATCCTTCTTCTGCATCTTCAATTAATTCAATAATATCTTTTAACTTTCTTTCTTCAAGTGCGGCTATAACTTGTTCTTTATTCATACGAACGCTCCCATTCCTCATTAAAATTAATTAAACTGCTCTTTCATTACTGTCACCCAATTATTGCGATGGATTACCTCGGCAGACGTGCGGCTTGTATGTTTTTGCGCTTCATTACTAGGCTTTCCCTTTATTTCATGAAGCTCGTCTGCTGGATAATTTACCTGACCTCTACCAATAATTTTACCTTTTTCATTTAACACATTCACTACATCAGAAGCTTTAAAACTTCCTTTTACGCTTACAATTCCTGCCGGCAGTAGACTTTTTCCGCGCTTTAATAATGCTTCTTCTGCTCCTTCATCAACCATTATTTCCCCTGCCACTTCTGAATGAACGGCAATCCACTGTTTTGTATTTTTCATGCTTTGCGCATTCGAAAATCCAATATAAGTACCGTCCCCTTTTCCTTCCAAAATATCAAGAAGTTTATCCTCGCCTTGACCTGTTCCAATAAAGCTATTGATACCAAGAGATAACGCGGTTTGAGCAGCTTCAACTTTTGATTTCATACCGCCGGTACCAAATTTTGAACCTTCCGCACCTGTACTTTTTAAAATACCTTCTGAAATCTCCGGCAGGTAATGATATTTTTTGGCATCAGGCGAGGTTTTTGGATTTTTATCAAATAATCCATTAATATCCGTTAAAATAATTAATAAATCAGCGTTAACAATTCCGCTTACAAGCGCAGACAGCATGTCGTTGTCCCCGAACGTTAATTCTTCCACTGCAACGGAATCATTTTCATTTACAATTGGCAGAACACCGCGCTGCAGCAGTTCAGAAAAGGTTTGAAAAATATTTTTATATTGATCTTTATTTAAAAAATTATTTCTTGTTAACAGCAGCTGGGCGGTTACAATGCTGTACCTCTTAAATAATTCACCATACGCCTGCATTAGTAAGCCTTGTCCAACCGCAGCCGCTGATTGTTTTCCGGCAATTGTCACAGGTCTTGTTGGATATCCTAAATCCGTAAATCCAGCTGCAACCGCACCTGATGAAATCAATACAACTTCATGTCCAAGTGATTTAAGCTTTGCAATCGCACTTGAATGTTCGCGCATTTTTTCATCTGAAAGCCCTCCATTTGCATTTGTTAGTGAGCTGCTTCCTATTTTTACAACAATCCGCTGTTTTTTCATCACTCTTCATCCTTTACCATTGGGATTCACTAATCGCCATGATCAATTTATCAATCATTCTTATCGATGGCTTCCTATTTATTCACATAAAAATGGCTTGCTTTGAAATAAAAAACCCTTCCAATCCTTCATAAAAAGGACGGAAGGGTTACTCCGCGGTACCACCTTTACTTGACTGTTCATAAAAACAGCCCTCTTTGCACCGATAACGCCGGTAAACGGTTGAGGTTTACAGCCTCAACAGCTCAAGAGCAGGTTCGATCTTACATAATGATGGAGCCTTTCAGCCTGGTGAGCTCCACTCTCTTTCATTATCATTCATAGATCTACTAGTCCCTTTCATTGCAATCGTTACATTAATTTTTTATATTATCTTACAGAGACATTTATGCTGTCAATAGCTGCTTTCCATTCTTTTTCGAAAAAACCATCATCTAAAAGAGTTTTACTATATAAAATTGTGTTTTTTTGATATAGTTTAAGAGAAATAGAATTATTTATAAGGAGGAGTATGAATGAATTATTATGCCGTTTTTCTTTCAATGCGCGATGAAGAATTAAGTCAAAAATACCGCCCGGAACATTTAGCTTACTTAGAAAAACTAACAGAAGAAGGAAAAGTCTTTACATATGGACGCTTTGCAGATGGTGCAGGCGGACTCATTATTTACCAAGCTGATTCATTAGAAGAGGCAACAGCTTATGCCAAAGAAGATCCATACGTACAATTAAAAGCACGAGATTTCGAAATCCATGAATGGGTATTTAATAAAGAAGCATTATATAAAGCAATTAAATAAAGAGAGGGTGACCCCCTCTCTTTATTTAGATTTTTTTCGTTTCAGTTTTGAAGTACATTGAGTTTTAAAATCAAAATCAATCACCTGCTTATAGGAAGGCGGCGGCAGCTCAGCATGTAGTGTGCGGTGATACGGAAAATCAATAGGCTTTTCATTTCCCCGTTTCTGATTTTCTAGTACGTTTATAGCAGCGCGGGCAACCTCTCTTCCAAGTCTTAATCCCTCAGAATTATCGATTGGAAAATGAACACCTCCAAATAAACGTGCATCTGTACACTCCTCTGCCAATTCTCTTAACCGTTTCGCTTCACCAGGAAAAAAGTAACTAAGCACCTCGGCAGTACAGCCGGAAACAGCGGCATGACCAGATGGATAAGTTGGATGTCTTGGTGTACAAACAACTGTGGCTAAAGAAGGATCAAGCTGATTTGGCGCGCGACATTTAAGTTATATTTCAATAACCATGTGACAACAAATGCATCGTTTATTGCTGAATGAACAGCAGCTAATATGCGTCCTGCTCTCGCTGCTGTCATCGGCTGTTCATCACCGCTGTACGTATCGATTAAACGATCCATAATAGGCGTCCATTGTTTTGTAGCAACCCCTGTTCCCCAATATTTTGCGATGTTGATTTCTTTATCATTTTTCTTTTTAAGTGCCGCTTTTACATATTCAAGCTCTTTTTCCCAGCTTATTTTATTAGGATGACGAATTAATTGAATCGGACACCCATCAGCATCTGTTATCATTCCTTTTTCATTCCGCTTTAAAAAACATAACGGCCACCGCCCTGCGTATCGTTCTTCAGGATTTTCTGGCGGCGTTTTTTCACCTGCATACGGCAGAGTTGACCATAATTTATAGTTTCGTTTCATCGATTTCACTCACTTTTCTTATCATATAATTATTTTATATGAAAAACTTCTTTAAGAGTGAATAAACTTCCTTATAAATAAGAAAGAGGCGAACAAATTTTGTTCACCTCTTATCTGTTATTCTGTTAAATCTGTAACGGCTCCTTTTGAAGCAGAAGAAGCAAGCTTTGCATATTTACCGAGAATACCCTTCGTTACTTTTAGCGGCGGCTGTACCCATTCTTTTTTGCGTCTCTCATATTCTTCTTCTGTAATTTTAAATGATAATTCTTGTTTTATACTGTCAATTGTTACAGCATCACCATCTTGTAAAAACGCAATTGGACCGCCAACTTGTGCTTCAGGAGCAATATGCCCAACAACTAATCCATGGCTTCCTCCTGAGAAGCGGCCGTCTGTTAATAAACCAACTTCTTCTCCTAATCCTTTTCCGATTAGTATTGCTGTAATTGAAAGCATTTCAGCCATACCAGGACCGCCTTTTGGTCCAACATAGCGGATAACAAGAACGTCACCAGGTTGAATCTCATCATTTAATAGCGCATTTGTCGCTTCCTCTTCTGAATCAAACACACGCGCTGGTCCTGTATGTGTTTTCACTTTTAAACCAGACATCTTCGCAACCGCACCCTCTGGCGCTAAATTCCCTTTTAATATAACGAGTGGACCTTCTTCTTTTAAAGGCTTATCAAGAGGTTTAATTACATCTTGATCTTTTGCTAACCCAGGCATTTCTTCTAAGTTTTCGGCAAGCGTTTTACCTGTTACAGTGAGACAGTCGCCGTGCAGTAAGCCTGCTTTAAGAAGCTCCTTCATGACCGCAGGCACACCGCCAACATCGTGTAAATCTTTCATTACATATTTGCCGCTCGGCTTAAGGTCGGCAATGTGCGGTACTTTTTTGCGAATGCGATCAAAATCGTCTAAACTTAATTCTACCTCTACAGCATTTGCAATCGCTAATAAGTGAAGAACAGCATTAGTGGAACCGCCAAGTGCCATCACAACTGTAATTGCATTTTCGAACGCTTTTTTCGTCATAATATCTTTTGGATAAATGTCTTGACGCAGTAAATTCAAAACCGCATCACCTGCTTTAAAGCAATCTTCTTCTTTATAAGAGCTTTCTGCAGGATTTGAAGAACTTCCAGGTAAGCTCATGCCCATCGCTTCAATCGCAGATGCCATTGTGTTAGCTGTATACATGCCGCCGCAGGATCCGGCTCCGGGACATGCGTGACATTCAATTTCATGAAGCTCTTCTTTATCAATTAACCCTTTATTATACTGTCCAACACCTTCAAACGCAGAGACAATATCAATATCTTTCCCATGTAATTTTCCCGGATTAATCGTCCCTCCGTAAACAAACACCGCCGGCACTTCTGCACGTCCGATTGCAATCATACATCCGGGCATATTTTTATCACAGCCGCCAATTGCTACAAATCCATCTAAATTTTCGCCGCCTACTACGGTTTCAATCGAATCAGCAATAACTTCCCGACTTGGCAGAGAGTAGCGCATACCAGGTGTTCCCATCGAAATGCCGTCAGAAACCGTAATCGTATTAAAAATCATCGGAGCGCCGCCGCCTTCTTTCGCTCCAGTTTTCGCTGCAATTGCCAGCTTATCAATATGTATGTTACACGGTGTTACTTCACTCCACGTGCTCGCAACTCCAATCATTGGCTTTTTAAAATCCTCATCGGCAAATCCAACAGCACGCAGCATCGCCCGATTTGCCGTTCGATTCGTTCCCTCGCTAATTACCTTACTTCGGATTCTTAAATCTTGTGATTCTGATGTATTGTTTGACATTTTCCATCTTCCCTTCCGAAGTTTTATTTTATTAACTTCTTGAATGATTTATCATACACCTTACGATACTTTATCACATATTTCAACCTATTCAGAAAAATTTCATTAAAAATATCTGAATAACCCTCCTTTTCACACGATCTGTATGTAAAGTATTTGCACAGCTAAACAAAAAAAGAACAGCTCTCCTCATGCTGTCCTTTTTTTAAAAAACTATTCATTTTTTGGAGGCTTTGGTCCCCAATATTGATAAAGATCTGTTTTAATATCACCGTTATACAATTTACGCTTTTTCGTTGCTACCAAGGGGAATTTTAATACTATTTAACATTGAAAACCGTACTATTTTCTTCTTATTTAATATTATTATAAAGGGGTCTAATTAGAAAGTAAACAGTTTCTAATTATCCTCATTATTTAACACTTCTTCATACTTCTCATTCAGATACTCCATCTCCTCTTCAGTCATGATTGCCTCCCAAAAATCATTAGCATTCATTTAAACCACTCCTTCTATTGTAATAAATGACTCATTAATCTGTACTCAGGGTTTCCCTTATGAAGCTTAAAAAGCTCTTCAACAGTTATTTTGTTCTCTTCGATCTTTTTATTTAAAAATTCAACATCACTACTCTCAACAGGATGTTGGAATAACTGCTCAAGAGCTTCTTTCTTATTCTCTTGAAACATTGCTTCAAATTCCGATTGCTGTACATTCATTTGTTCAATCTTATCTTGGCGATAAGCTGCCATTTCAAAGAAGGCTCTGCCATGATCTGTATAGTAATTGTAAAAGAAATTTTCAAAGTCATTCTCGTCTTGAATAAGGAAGTTTAACATTTTAAAAGTATATCCACTTACCTTCATTTCTTCTCGTAGCATTTGATTGATATTCATTCAACATTCCCCCCAATTTAAATATTTTTGAAACATTTTGTTATAATTGTACGTATATAAGTACGACTATTTGATTATATTATAATGTACTCTTATGCGTACAGTAAACCCTTTAATAAAAATTTTTTAGGAGGTAATTAAAGTGGCTAAAAAAGTTAAAGTTAAAATTGAAGAATTAATGGAGAAGTATGGTATTAAATCAATTAGTGAACTATCTGAAAAAACAGGAATTCGCAGAGCTGCATTAAGTGAATTAGCAAATGGAAAGCGTCAAAGAATTGATTTTGGTCATATCGAAAAGATTGAAGAAGCTTTTAAAATTGAAGATATCCGAGAAATTATTGATTTTGACCAAGAAAAGACCACTTCGTAATTTGAAGTGGTTAAATTTATGAAAGATTGATACGTATTCCACTAGTACCCTTATACATTGGTGGTTTTGGCGTTTGTTTTGGTCGCTGATAATATGATGGCTTTTTATTTACGGTATTAATATTAACCTTAGTTTCATTTACTCTCTCTTTACTCTCATTTTCATTATTATTTACAGTCAACATCAACTCATCTATATTCTTCACCTGAAACACCTCTATCTCATCACTTTCAATAGCATACCGAGTGTCAGTCAACATTAGTACGTACGGAAATACTTTATTATCAACAGTTTGCCAAGCTTCTGACTGCCATTGATTACTATAATAATACGCTTCATACCTTTGTATCTTCTCTTTCATAACCTTTTTTGAATAAACATTTCGCTGTATCTCAACAAAGAAAGGCGAATCATTAAAAATCATAAAAGCATCAGGCTCCATATAGTCTTTTCCGTATTTCGGTTCAACAATAAATTGTTCGGGCTTATTATGCTTACATAGTTGACGATATGCATCAACAATAGCTAGGAAATGAGGTATCTTTTGCGAATTCTTTTTCATTGGATTTGGTGAAAGGAAATAATTATATGGTTGTTGTGATGTATTCGCTTCAACATATCCATCACGTCTAAGCCTTTTCAATACAATATTGCAAGCTGTTACTGGATTTTTCACATTAGTAAAGTGAATCGCTGCTATATCATCACGTGACATTACTCGAAAACGTTGCAAATCATCTAAAATAGCCTTATCACGTTTTCTCATTATTTATCACCCTTTAATAGACCAAATATAGGCATTGGTTTAATTTCTTTAACACCTGTTGATTCTTGAATATTCTCATCACTCATACATGACACTTGATTATCTTCTTGAATAACATTCAATTTATAAGGTTCAAGCAATCTTTTTGCTTTTTGTTTATCCATAAATGGCACTTGAACATGCTTTTCCTCATTATTAATTGATAAAGCCATTCTACCTGCTACTGTAATATCAGTCGTTGTTTTTAATCCTGCAACCTTTGCATTTGTTGCATCTGCTTGTTTTCCACTTATACGACAATTCATGTTGTTTAGAAATTGACCACCCAAATTCTTTGCATCTCCACGCTGCATTGCACCTATGATATGGATAGAAGCACTACGACCAAGACAAGAGATGTCTGTAAGAATCTTCATTATCCTTTGGTCATCTGTAAGGGTAATAATCTCATCGATTATAATCATTATAATAGGCAATTTCTGTTTCAGCTCTGAAACATGTTCAACATCATATTTATCAAGTAATTCCCCTCTTCGCTTCATTTCACGCTCAATTTTAATTAACTCAATATAAAGTGTTTCTTTTCTCATATGCAGACTTTTTACATGTGGCAAGTTTCTGTATATGCCAAACTCAGATTGTTTTAAATCACCTAAAACAAATTGAATATCCTTTGCTGACTTATGCAGTATTAAAGATACAAGCATTGTACGGAATAAACTTGATTTACCTGATCCTGTCGAACCTGTCAGAAGGATGTGATGCAATTCTTTTAAGTCCAATATATTTAATACATTTCGTCTGTCTACACCAACAACAATAGGTATATATTTACCCTTCATGTGTGGCTCAACATTTTCAAATTTGTAAGTGATTTTTTTAGGCATTCCTTTTGAGTAAACCCACAAAACAAATTTTTTGTATTTCCCACTTATTTCAATGTTTTCTCCAAAATGTTGTTTAAAAATCCATTCTTGTTCATGTATTAACTTAGGATTGATCCCATTTTGAAGTGTAAATACAAACCGTACAGCTTCTTTATCTTGGTCAATGTGAACATCATGGATTGTCGGGAATTGAACATGCGTCTTTTCACCTACTTTAATTTCTTTTTGTATCTCTCCGTCTTTAAATGCCTTTATCAATGTACCACGTAGCTTCATTTTAGCAAAATGTAACTTTATCTTGTTCACACGATCCACCCCATTATCGGTAATGTGATTAAAGCGTAAATAAGATAACCCCATACAATTGCAGGAAGGATGACTCTTGTTACTTTTTGGATTTTGATTACTATATCAATATTACCTGTTCTTTCCAAATACTTTTCGTAAGTGGCTAATGCTAAAATTCCACCACCTATTAGACATATAGCGGGATCTAAAAATAACAATGGATTTATATAAACTGTACAAGCCTTCACATCAAAGTTCTTTTTCACATAAACAGATTCTTTTTGCTTGTAGTTTCCATCCATAAAATCATTAAACCTAATAGCTTGCATTTTAGCCACTCAAATCATTCCTTCCAAAAAGTTTTTTTAAATTTTTTTATTTTTAAGGTATAAAATTTTTCAAATTGGGCATTGTTCTTCGCTCGCTTACTTCCCTCCTCGCTTCTCTTTAAACAGAATTTAAAATCCTTTTAAATCACTCCTTTTTCAATCAAAACTTGAGTAACAGAACATAAGTAAATACATTGAAAGCTACTCGATTAGTTACTGCATTAGATACATTTGTTTCAACTTATGTAGCATAGGCTCGTCATTTGCTTGTCTATACAAATATTTTTTTGATAAATAACACAATATTTTTTGTAAAGGACTATTAATAAGATTAGAGAATGATTAATAAAGGTGATGTAAATGAAAAGTAGAATTGGGGAAATAATTGATCAAAGAGGTTATAAGAAAAGATATATAGCAGAAATGATGGGAATTTCTCAGAATCAATTATCTAATTGGGTAACTGGAAAATCATATCCAACTGCTGTAAAATTATTTGAACTTGCTGAATTGTTGGATTGTACAGTAGATGATTTGTATGAAAAGGATGATAAAGAACGTAAGGCTTAACTATTGAACATATTTTTCCACTTACCTAAGTAACATTTATTTAGGAGGTGTAAGTTATGAATTTACCAGAAAAAGATACCGAATTAATAAATATCTTGGAAGAAATAATGGATAAAGTTTACTTTGGTGAATCTGATGTCCCTAGAGAGAATCTTCATTATGCAGTTGATCTTCTTGCTCGATCAATCAAAATAGCAATAGAAGATAAAAATATACAAAACGGAAGATATGATTACATTACCTCAAAAGTTAACGCTGCTTATAAATGGATCATAGATGAAGAAGAATAAAACAAACAGCCCCACTCGAATGAGTAGGGCTTAACTTCCTATCAAATAAATATTTTCTATCTTAAAATAAATTAATTACAAACACTAAATCCATGATGTACCCCTGGTTTATGTCCGTCATTCCCCAACATACCATCATGTGCCATTGATACAATATGATGCTGAGCATATTCCTGTCCCGAAGGCAGACCGTCACCATCTGAATCATTACATGGTGGTGCTGTATGAGCACCTGCTACACCTGCAATCATAATTGATATAAGCGCCGAAGTTCCTAATGAAACCAATAATTTTTTCATTATTTACCTCCTCAAAAATAATTTTTATATTAAGATATTCATTATAAATGTTAAAAACCCTTCTACGATTTATAAAAAGCCCCACTCAAACGAGTGAGGCTGCTTTTATGTCAATTCCTTTTTCAACTGCTGCAACGCCCATTTACCTTTACCTGTTCCTTCTCCTTCTTGATGAAGAATCTGTGCAAGGTAAAGAATCTGGTTTGTATCGATTTTTGATTGAGATTGAATTTTTACTTTCTTCTCTTCTTTTTTAGGAGACTTGTATGGATGTCCAACGTGTTTACAAAACGCCTTAACAACAGCTTCCGCATAATTTTCCCATTGTTTTAAAAGTTGTTCAACATCATCCCTCTTACTGTCTGCGAATCCATACTCGATTATTGTTGTATTAACCGCACCAGTATCACGATGCATATAATAATAGTCTTGTTTACTGTTATACGGAAGTGTACGTGTGAATACTCGTCTCAAGTTCTGACCTTCAGACACAATTGCATCAGCCAACATTTTAGCTAATTTATCATCAGCGTAAATTGAATGAATAGTTTCGACACCATCTCCCCCACCTGCATTGATATGATTACTAATGCAATATTTTGCACCACTGTTTTTCACAATACTAGTTCTGACTGCAGGAGA
Source organism: Bacillus taeanensis (assembly GCF_003318295.1). GTDB lineage: Bacteria > Bacillota > Bacilli > Bacillales > UBA6769 > Maribacillus > Maribacillus taeanensis. Next base: position 70,958 of record NZ_QOCW01000010.1, on the reverse strand, counting down.
CAAATAAACGTCTTTATCCCTTGTTAATTTAACAGGATACCCTAACTCTTTAAAACGTTTGTATTGATAAAGTGAAATTTTTAATACAAGATCTTTTTCTTTCCAATATTGATTAGACCCACCACCCGGATCTTTACCTCCGTGTCCCGGATCAATAAGAATTAATTCACTCATAATATTTAAATCCTTTCATTCATTATTTATTTTTCATTACTTGACTGTGAATAGTTTTGTACATCTTCTTCTTTGCTTAACTGTTCAATATACTTTGCAATACCTTTCGGAATGGGAACATTAAGTGCGTGTAAATTTTCCAAAATTGATAATCCTTCATTTCCAATATAAAAATAAACTGCCATTATCCGAAATACAGGCATTCCACTTGGATAAATCCATATATCCACCTTGCTTGTGCTGTACCCAAATATTCATGTTTTTTGTCATAAAAGCCGTCATTTTTTCAGGGACTTCAAGAGCAATTCTTAAATCACTTCTAATTGACTTCATGCCTGCTTCATAGGTTGCTAATATTGGATTTGCTTTAATCCAATTGTTCTCATCTTTAATATTATCCTCTTTATCTAACTCACAAATCACAGCAAAGTATTCATCATTTTCTGTGACATCTTCAGGATCAAGTATCTTTGACACGTATTGATATTCTTTATAACAAGGTGCAGCTAAATCAAATCCTGCTGTGGTGATAATAACCATTAAAGGTTCCATTCTTGCCACCATACCAGATTTCATAACCTCATAAATTTCATCTGTTGGATGGGCATGGTATTCATCGATTATAGCCAAGCTAGGATTCTTACCATCACCTGTTTTTCGTGCTTCTTTTGACAGTGCTTGAATGATTGATCCACTACGTTTATGTGTAATTTTCTTATACGAATCAGAATATTTTCCTTTTAATACATCGACACCATTGATTTGAGAGAGGATTTCATTGTAAACGATCTCAGATTGTTCACGATTTGTAGCACCAATATAAACTTCTTGCTGCTCATCACTTAAAAAAGCAACGTAAGAAGCAATTAATGCTAATAACTGTGATTTAGCGTTTTTCCTGCCCAACTGTACGTATATATAACGAAATCTCCTGTTTAATGTCTTCTTATCTTTCCAACAGAAGATATTAGCCACCAAAAACAACTGGAAATCAGTTAATTCAATGTTCTGTCCTGCTAAAATCCCCTTTGTATGCTTAAAGAGTTTACTCCATTCATAAAAATCTTCTAATACATGTCCATCAAAATAATAAGGATAATCTTTATCGTTTTGTAATTTATCTAAGTCATTTAAAAATCTTTGACACGCTTGTTTATGTTTTTTACAAGCAACAATTTTCCCATTAACAACGTCAAGAGTGTAATAAAGTAATCTTTTTGCTAACGTCATACTCTTCCACTAAACGAATTATCTTCGTTATCTCCTTCCACTTGCATATTTTGAATTAATTTAGTTCTAGCCGATGGTGTTAAACCAAATTCAGAAGCCATTGCTTTCATTTGATTGAATGCATGACTCTTTTTAGTTAGGAGTGGGTGAGGGATTCTATTTGTTTCACCGGCTTTGTTTGTATGTTCAATCAATTTTCCTTCATCTTGGATAATCTTTGTACATTCTATGTAATCACTATAAGCATCGCAAAACATAGCAATCATATACACATCAACATTGACAAGCAAATCAATTTCTTCAAATTCTTTTATCAATTTTCTGAAGGTTTTCTTTCCTTCTGAATCAAGCCAAGTCGGAGGTTTAATATTGTCTGATTTAAGTGTTAAGCTTTCTTCAGCTTTTTGCCGTTTTTCAATTTCTTCTTTTGTGAGATGACTTTTATTGCCTTCTAATAGATGTAAATTTACTGGTTTAGCTTTTCTCCCTGCCACGTTTACCACTCCCTTCTAAATTTGATGTGTTGGGAACCCCGAATAGATTTAAAAACCGAAGTTTGTAAGAATTTGATTTCCGCTTCGACCTATAAAGCTGTAATAACAGTTTCTTGAATAGCCCCGTACCTAAAAAAAATTTTTTACTTTTTATTTTGTTCTCTTTCCTTTTTAACTCTTGCAGTCTTCTTATTGTGATGCCTATGACACAAGCTCATAAGATTGCTTGGATCAAGACTTCTCGATGGATTATCTTTAATTTCCTCAATGTGATCGACTACATCAACTGGTGTTAACTTACCTTGCTTCAAACAATGTTCACACAAAGGCGACTTACTTCTCTTCCAATCCCTTAACCTAATCCATTCAGATGAATTATAAAAGGCTTGCTCCTTCTTATCCTTACGCTCACGCTTATACTCTCTGTGATTCTCCTTACGTTCCAGATCCTTTTCTTCCCTATGCTGCTCGCAGTATGTATCGCTTGTTAACTCAGGACACGACATCACATTGCATTTCTTCAATGCTTTACGTGGCACAACACTCACCTCATTTCTTTTGCGACGAGATGTATAATTACATTACTTATCAAACTTAATTACACGTGAAGACGTTTCTCTGCAATATTAATTATGAATAAATGACCATATGCTAATATATTAAACAAAAATAAAAAGCACCGGTTAAGGTACTTTTCACTAATATTATTTAATTTGTTCTAATAATAAATTTCTTCCTTCTAGCTGTTCATTTTCAGCAGGTTTTAACGCAAGAACTTTATATTGATAGTCGTTTAATGTAATAACACTACCAACTCCTACAGATTGAAATCCTTCTGCATCTTCTTTTAATAAATAATCTTGATTAATTACTCCTACCTTTTCATTTCCTACATACAAATATAGATACATTTTCTTCACTCTCCCTTCATCGACAACTATTACTATAGGTATTTTAGGTGCCATTTTTATATCATCTAAAAAGAAATGCCTCTAAATACATCATTATCTAATGTCTCTGTAAGAAATTTATCTTCTACATCTTCAAAAGGACTCGCTTCCAGTTTTACATCTTTTAAGTTTACTCTTTTATTATTTTCGTCATTGACAAGTAAGTTAATTAATTTATCAATTTTTGCAACATAATCATTTTTTTCTCTATGTATTTTCATTTTATTATCCTTATTTGCTCCGTGCCTTTTCTGTGCGTTTTTTAATAAATTAGTACAAACATCTGCATTAAGTTCACTTTTGTACTCTTCTCTTTTAGCGTCTTCCAGCACTAAATCAGCCAAGTTGTTTAATTTCTTATCGATATATTTTTTGCTAATTGTAATGTCATAAGCGATATAATAAAAATCAATATTGCTTCTTTCATTCAGCTTCTCTTTTACAGATTTTTTAAATTTCTTCCAATACCTTGAACATCTTACTTCTGATATTTTTTCAAATCCTAGTTCTTCTAAAACTTTATTTTCACATTCCAGTATTATTTCCAACTCTTCTTCTGTTGCTGTTTCGTTTACTGTTTTGTTATCTTTAGATACTTTTGTAACCGTATTGTAAATGATAACACTTCTATCTCTCAATCCTTTTAAAGCTGTTTCTACGGTGCTTTTAAAATTGCTATTGCTTGTATTGTAGAAATCGTAAATAATTGCTTCTCGTATTTTTGTATAATCTGATAATTCAGGTACATTTTCGCTGCAATATCCATAATAAATATTTGTCATATTTATGATCCTTAATAGCTTGCTTCTACTTATTGTTATTGATTTATCGTTACATTGTGCAAGGAGATCTAATACGAGTAGTTCGATAAGGTTTTTGTATTTAGCATTACGTTTATTTTCTACTTTTGGCAATGGGTTTTTATATACTTCTTCAATATTAAATTTATGACCATCTTTACGATAATTACAGTATCTAGACAATTCTACAAGCTGATATTTTTTGCTTTTTCCATTTTTAATTTCCACTCCTAATTCTTTGCAAAGCTCTTTATAATTCTTAAATACTTGACCTTCTTTTAATTTATCAATTTCCATTCAATCACCCTTTCTTAAATTTTTAGTACCCCTCTCACTTACAATGAGGTGTTTGGGAAAATATATCAGTTTCTTAATTTAATACCTCTGCATCCCTCCTTTCAAATAAAACTCTCCTTTTATTGGTTTGTATCGTAGAGGACTCCCCTTAAATGGGAGTCACAAATGTATTATTCGTTATACTCAAAATTAAGGATATGTTGATCGATATCTCCTATCCAACTTTCAAAGCTGGCATCTACTCTTTCTTTTTCCTCATACAGATACTTCATAAATTCATCACGTAAGTTTCTCGTTATTAAAAATCCCTCAATTAAATTGAAATAGCCGTCATTTTCGATTTGTAAAAGTTCATACTTTTCAACAAAATCTTCTAGTTCATCTTTATAAACCCTCACAATTTCTCTTTCTTGATTCACTTGTTCAACTTTATCCAGAATAGCATCACGTTCTTCTCTTGTAGTCACTTCTACTGATTTTGGATTGAAACCAACAACATTGCCATTTTTAACCTTCTTTTTTAGCTCTGCGTATTTGGATGGATATGTATCTTTCAACCACTTTTCAACTTGTTTTACTTGGACATTGCCGAATCCGAATTCGATTAATACCTGTTTCTTAATTGCTTCATCTTTAATCATTTCGTTAAATACTGTCATTTTTCATTTCCCCTTTTTTCAGAATTCTGTGGTCGTTTGACCTTTGTTGACCTTAACGATACCACGCTATAAAATACCGCAAAATCAAATTTGGAATATATTCGGTATGACAATATTAGCGTACCACAACAGAACATACGTTTCTATATTATTTCTTTTTAACATGGTCATTTGAAACTAAAATGAAGATATTTATTGTTTAGATGACGTGATTTAGCTCAGGTACAAGCCTTTGCCTTCAATAACACAAAAGACGACTCTATGGAAGTCCTCGTAAGTCTGGTGACGTGTTAGGTAGGTTATGCTCCTAGCCAGTCCAGTCATACGCAAAGAAATGAAAATTCTCGTCCTGTTCAGCTTGAAAGCCGGCAATGTACAACTGTTCAAAGTATTGCTGCTCAAGTTTATTCTCAAGAATTCGGTAATAATAAGCTATTGGATTGCTTACACGTCCAGATTTAAGCTTATTAATCATCTGCTTAAAAGCATGACATGAATAGCAATATCAGTCACATCTTCTTGATTAAATCGATATGCTGCAATTTTAGTCATACGGTGATACTCTTCAATTCTCTTTGCTTGTGGAAAGAATTTTTTTACAATGTTTTTGAAATTACTTGGAACAGAATCACTTGTGTACGTGTGATCAAAATCAAGCACGTCATTATTACGTTTATTTATGTTTTTAATCTTTTGTTTTAAAGAAAATGTAGTTGTTTTACTGGCGTGACAATTTACAGTGTTTTGGGTAGATTCTTGTGTGACAGTCTCTTCAATAGGTTGAATTACAATCGCATTAGCCGTTTGTTGCATGTCGCTTTTTCGCTTCATTTCGTACTGTTTAATGACTCCTAGGTCTTCTAATGCTTTACATGCACGAATAACGGTTCTACGTGAAATTTCTAACGTTTCAGCAATGTTATTTTTGGAAAGAAATGAGACACCTGTATATTTAGCAGAGTAACGATGAAGATGATCTAGAATACGAAACATATTTTTAGTGAATTTATTGTGATGGAGTTCTTTGTGCTTTCGAACATCTTTATTTAATCCATCAATAGATTTGAATGGAGATAAATTTTGAAACGTTTCTTCAGATGCAATAATTACAATTGCTTTTTTTGACATTGTTTTCCCCTCCTATTCTGGAAGGAAAAGCAAACAGACTTCGTTTAAAAAAGGCAATACTTAACAAGCCTTCGAAACCTTGAATTTTTTCGAAAGTTGAAGTATTATTTAATTAACCTTAATAAATTTGCGGACTAGTGCCGCAGCCTTTTTAAGTCTGTCCGGTGTTGGCTCACCGGGCTTTTCCTTTTTATTGATAAAATTTTTCCGAACTACCTCAAACGCTTGTTTTCCTGTCTTTCTAAGGCGACCTACATAAATCATTTAAATATCAATGTCATTTAACGGGTTAAAACGCTCATTTTGCTCTTTTAAATCCACCCCAAACAGATTTATATAATGTTGGGTTAACAAGATGCTCTCATGGCCGAGAATAGCCCTCAGAGTGTCTGTTGTCATTCCTCGCTGAGCTGCCTTTGAGGTAAACGTATGACGGAAAATTTGACAATTCAATTTAGGGATATTTAATTTTTTCCTAACCTTCTTAAACATCGAACTTACTCCATCGATAGTAAGCTGTTTGCCTTGTTGATTCGGGAATACAAATTCTGTTTCTTGTCCATAAAGATCTCTACTAATGATTTTCCACTCAGCAAGCTCTTTTCGAAGTTTTTCAATGAGGGGAATTGTCCTCATAGATCTTTTTTTACCAAATACACTTATTGTTTGCTGGGTAAAATCCACATCTCTCCAACGTAAATTACAAAGTTCGCCTCTCCTAATTCCAGTTGATAAGAACGTAAGCACAATTAAGCGATTTCGATGAGATATGATTGTATTTTCACGAATTTTAATACGTTCAAAATATTTAAGTACCATCTTTATCTCAGCATCAGTTAAAATATCAATTCTTTTTTCTTCTTTGATTCGTTTAATTTTCTGAGTCGGATTTTTTTCAATAATTTCAATGTCAATTAGATAATTAAAAAAAGTTTTAGTAATTCGCAACTTACTATTAATAGTGGAAGGTTTATTACTCCTCTCCATCTTGCAGTGCATAAGATAATTTTTAACATGAGAATAATTAAGTTTTGTTACATCAGTGACCCCGTTTTCAATACAAAATTGATAAAATTCTTTTAACACTATGCCGTATGAATCAATTGTGAACAAACTCAAGTTGTTGTATTTGGCATTGTCTATGAAATCCTTTATCGCATATTTCAACAACAAAAAAACCACCCCTTTCATCTTCAATAAGAAGAAAAAAGACAGTGGTTTTCAATGATAATACTTTTAGACTGTTAAAAACTCAGTATAAAAATTCCCCTAAACCCTTGGTATATCAAGATTCTTTCGGCGGTCTTGGTCCCCAATATTGATAAAGATCTGTTTTAATATCACCGTTATACAATTTACGCTTTTTCGTTGCTTTTTTACAGTATAAACGTTCAAAATTTTCATTTGACGTTAACATGTAAACAGACCATGTGTCTAACGATTGAAATGTTTTACCCATCTGACGATACATTTCTTCTACTTCGTCTTTTTCCCCTAAGCGCTCTCCATATGGAGGGTTGCCGACAATAACACCATATTCATCTTTTGTACGAAAATCAGTAACCTGCATTTGTTTAAAATCAATTAAATCAGCAAATCCGGCTTCCATTGCATTGTTTTTTGAGAGCTCGACCATTTTATGATCAATATCCGCTCCAAGAATCGTAAGGGGCTGATCATAATTTGCAAGATCATCTGCCTCTGTTATCGCTTGTTCCCAATATTTCTTTCCAACAATGCCCCACTCTTCAGAAGCAAAATTGCGGTTAAAACCCGGGGCAATATTTTGACCGATCATCGCTGCTTCAATTGGAAGTGTTCCCGACCCGCAAAACGGATCATAAAAAGGACGGTCAGGATGCCAATTTGTCAGCATAATGATTGCTGCTGCCATTGTTTCCTTTAATGGTGCTGCGCTGTGTAAATAACGATATCCGCGTTTATGAAGACCTGTACCGCTCGTATCAATTGTTAATGTTGCAACATCTTTTGTAATCGCAATTTCAATACGATAAAGAGGACCATCTTCATCAAACCAAGAAATACCGTATGTTTCTTTCATACTTTCTACAACCGCTTTTTTTACAATCGCTTGGCAATCAGACACACTGAATAATTTAGATTTAACTGATTTTCCAATCACAGGAAATTCAGCATTTAAAGGTAAAATCTCACCCCAAGGCAGTGCTTTTGTTGCTTCAAACAGTTCATCAAAAGTAGTTGCTTTAAATTCGCCTACTTTAAGTTTTACCCGATCTGCTGTTCGGAGCCAAAGGTTTGAACGACAAATCCCCGACGCATCTGTTTTATAAGTAATTTTCCCGTTTTCAACCGTGACGTCTTCATAGCCTAAATTACGCACTTCTTTTGCGACAAGCGCTTCCATTCCCATTGCTGCTGTTGCAATTAGTGTAAATTTACTCATATGTAACGACTCCCAGTATTTATATTTATTTTTACGATCTTTTTCATTATGTTGTAACAAAACCAAATAAAAAAAGCCCTAAAAGCGGGCTTACATTGTAAGTATGCTAATAACGTCCTGTAAGCCATGTTTTGTCCCTTCGTACTGCTAACGGCTGTTCACCTCGTACTCAGGCGGCAATCATCTATCTCCAGATACATGAGTATCCGGCCTTCTCTCCGTTTAATTCCTTTGAGAAGACTCCCCTACCATTATTTGGGTTTCTCGCTCGTGGGGTTTACCTCGTTCCACTTCTTTCGTTTCCGAAAGAACTACGTCACTGTGGCACTTTCAAGATATTCACACCATATCAAAAGACTTAGGTGCTTTCCCTGCCGTTAACCCAGTCGAAACCAGAATACCCTAGCTTATGACTTCGCTAGGCACGAACACTACGGACATTTCAGACCGTGCGAGCATGGACTTTCCTCTACATTCAAATGAATGCAGCGATTACCCGAACGTTATTAGCCTTATTAATGCGCAAAGATCATTATATAACAACTGCTTTCAAAATGCAAGATCAGCTCATCTTACTCATATAATTTACTGCCAAATACATGTTTTTCAAGATTAGATAACCGTTTTAAAATATCATAGTTTGTATTTCCTAATGTAGATTGTGAGCGTTTTGGTTGTTCAGCAGCTTTTTCTAGTTCTTTCTTAAGATGAGCATTTTCATTTTGCAGCTGCTCAACTTGTTTTTGAAAAGCCTCATAGTCTTTAATAACAAGATCCAAAAATTTATCAACCTCATCTTGCTGATAACCGCGTAATCCCGTCTTAAAATCTTTTTCTAGTATTTGTTTTGCCGATAAATGAATCGAATGTTCCGTTCCCACTTTTGTCACCTCAACATCCAAACAATAATTGTTATTATTTATTTTTTCAAAATTCTTGAGAATTGTCAATTTGTGTTTTTATCTCATGTATGTAATAGTGATAATAAGTTATTATCTATTGTTTTTCAATAAATTTCAATATAAAAATATTATTCTTAACAATCATTCTCATCTAATCCTTGGATATTGTGTTGATTTTAACTCATTTAGTGCACATAAGGATTAAAGAGCTAAATACAACGCTTTTTTCCTCTGTTTGAGCCTTGTATCCTTTTTACCAGCTATTTTGTTCATCTTGAATGAGTTCATTAATATCAAATGGTGTAATTGTGAATATTTCAAAGTTTGGATGACTTTGTCTCTTTTTAAGCGCTTCCTCTAAATAATATTTTGGTGAGCCCGGCTGTTCTTCATCATATAAAATTAATAAGCCACTGCTTTTCTCAATAAGAAATTGGTTTTTTACTTTTAACTGTAATGGACTTTCATAAGGCTTTTTTGAAATACTCTCATAAAAGTCAGCCTGCGCTGTAATCATTTCATAATACTCTTGCCGCTCTTCATTCCAACGCTCTTCTTGTCCTAAAAAAGGGGTTAATACAGCAAGCTTTAAATGCGGATATGTTTCTTGAAGCTCAAAAACAATTTCTGCCGTCCAAAGCTCTACACCTAATTGACCGCTAATTAATACCCATTCTAAATCAAACTCGTCAATAAGGCGCTCTAAATTTCGTTTTAATGCTTTTTTTATGTACGGAAGTCCAGGATGTTTATCGTTAAATATACCTAATTCATGACTCTTGTAACCTGTTACAGTTAGAACTTTCCCCATTATTGGACTCCTTTCTTTTTGCAGCGTCTTTTATAAAAAAGCAGCCTTTTTTATATAGTAATAAATGAACGAACTGATGAATTCATCAGTTCGTTCTCTTTGAAACCAGTTAACAGCAAGGGGGTCTTCCACATTGTTCATGTTGATGCACAGCATCAGAACAACATGATTGTGTTACAGGATAATAGTGCTTATGATGATAAATATTATGGTACTGATGTTGAATATGAGTTGGATGCATGTGCGGAACAACATGATGTTGATAATGGTGCTGTGTACAGTATCTTGTCGGATGAACAATTGGTCTCATTGGACGAGGCCACATTGGCATAGGGTTTCTCCTCCTTAAGAAAAGATATTTCCCTAATAGCCTATGATGGCAATTGATAACTCGTCATAAGTCAAGCACCTATTTTCTTATCGAATTAAATAATCATTTGCATGACTAATGTCATTCATTAAAAACGCAGTTAGAACAATGACTACAAAATACAAAAAAACAATAAATTTTCTCACTTCAATCTCTCCATTAAAAAAATGTCATTCTAAAACAACGACTTTTAAAACATATTACATCAATACATTACAAAAAATAAAAAAAGAAAGCAATCCCAACTTTTAAAAAATGTCGAAATTCCTCAAATTTCTTTTATATTTTGTATTATCCTGTTTTAAAAGCTTCACATAGCTTTTGAACAGAGTCTTCTTTACTAAAATTCAACTCATCCATCATAGCAAAAAATAACTGAGCCGTCATTAAGGCATCATTTAATGCATGGTGCCTTTCTTTTATCGGAATATTATGGCGTAATATCAAGGAATCAAGATGAATATTGCGATTAGGGTATAAATACTTTGCTAATGAATAGGAATCTAAAAATGGCGGATTATAAGAAGGAAGACCCCACCTTTTAACCATTTTTTGCAAAAACATTACATCAAAACTAGCTGGATGTGCTACTAAAATCGTGTTTTTACTATATTCATAAAAACGGTCAAATGCTTTTAAAAAATCAACCCCATTGGCAATATCATTTTTTGAAAAGCCAGTAATGCTGTATACCTCATTCGGAATACGCCGAAAAGGTTTTACAATTTGATAAAACGGCTTTTCGATCTGTTCATTTCGGCAGTTGACTTTCACAGCACCCATTGAAACAATTTCATCACCTAAGGTTGGTAAAAATCCTGTTGTCTCTAAATCAAAAACTGTAAACACCGCATCAGCCAATTTCTTTTCTTGCCAGCTTAAAAATTTTTCATCAAAAAGCAGCTTTTCCATCATACGAAAGTAGTTTTCTTCTTTTTTGTACTCTTTAATTTTATGTTTCCATAAAAATTGATCAAAGAGATAATATTTAAATAAGCGAAATCCAATATCTTTCATCTTTACAGTCCCCTGTTTCGACCAAAACTTAATTCACTTACCTGCTGCATTCTTTTTGCAACTGCAAGCGCTTCTTTAAGCTGCCTTTTTTCCTCTTTTAATAAATTCGGTACAATAATATGATTTGTTAGAGACTCATTTTTTTGTAATTGTTTTAAATTGTTTTGCAGCCGGAATCGAAGTAAATAGTGAAGAGCTGTTTCAATATTTTGCACATCACGAGGATGGAAAATTTCCTTTTCTTTTAACACCCTTAGTCTTCGTAATGTATTTACTTCTTCAATTCCATACTTAATCGCAAAAATTCGTATCCCATTTACAATTTGCATAATCGCGGATTTTTTTAAATTAAGCTGCTTTTTCTTTCCTTGTACATTTAACCGACCAAATGCATTAAGAGGCACTCGAAAACGAATCGTATCTTTAATTAATAAATGATGCAGCGTTTGGGCTCGCCTCACTTTTTCGGTTAATATGCTACGTAGCGTTCGGGCAAGTTGAAAATCACCATATATCGGTCTAAAATCCATAAAGATCGTAAAGTTACGAATTTCTTCCGCATCTGACTCTTTAATCCACCGCTGTATTTCATCTTTCCATGAACTAATAGTGTGTGCCCAATTTTCTTCTTTTGCCATAATTCCACCTTTACATTCCGGAAAACCGCAGTACGCGAGCGCTTTATTAATTATTTCTCCTAAACGCTGAAAATAAGCTTTAACTTCAGCTGCGTTCGTCAAATGGTTATAATCATCAATAATTAGCCCATTATCCTGATCTGTTGAAAAAGCTTGTTCTTTTCTCCCTTCACTTCCCATTACGATAAAGCAGTAATTAACAGGAGGCGGTCCATAGCCTTCTTCTTTCATTTGCTTTTCGGCAATCTTAATAATTTGGCGGTGAATTTTATCATTATAGTTTGAAATAATTTCACAAATTTCATAAGATAACGTCCCACTATCAAGCAGCTCTCCTACAAAAGCTTGAAAATTGTCATTGCTCGTTGGTGACAAATAAGTAAGCTGTTCTAATTCCTGAACAGCTTGAAGCTGATAGGATAAACTTAAATATTCGGAATCCTGCAAATGCAAAAATGATTCAGCTGTTACCATCCCAACGAGCTTACTTTTTCTCATGACAGGTACCAACGAAACTTCATGATGTTTAAAAAAGGTAAGGGCTTCATAACTAAAAGCATCAAACTCTACTGTATATGGCTTCTGCTTCATCCATTCTTTCACAGCATCAGAGCTTTTCCCTTGAATAAGCCCCTCAATCACTTCATGATGAGTGATCACACCTAATAAACTTTGACCATCTTCACTTACAATAAAACCTGGAAAGCGGCTCGCCTGAATTTTATGTGAAGCTTCCAATAAGGTTTGTGACGGTGAGACCCACTTTACCTGCTCCATAATCGAAGAAACTCTCGTACGAAAAAGGGGGATATTTTCATGATCGTCTTCACGATCACGTTCTGCTTTAATTTCATCATACAATGTTTTCATTCGTTCTCCGATACTTTCTAATATAACTTCAGAGAATTTTTTGTTTTCAGACATCATTTCTAAAAAAGCAGATTTTTTTAAACGTATTACTTCACAATCTTCAATGGCCTGCACAGAAAAATTCATATCTCCGCTCGTAAACATAATCATTAGTCCAATAATATCTCCCGGGTAATAATAACGAACAGAGACTTGCTTTCCATTCGCTTTATGAAGGATATTTTTTGTAATGCCTGAAAGAAGAAACGAAATTTCCACTTCTTTATCCCGTTCATGAAAAAGAAATTGTTTTTTCGTATACGTTTCAATCACAGCGCCCTCTGTCATTCGCTTTAACTGTTGACTCGTTAAAAGATGAAAAGGTTCTTTTTTTTCAATTAATGTTAAAAAATCAGCTTGATCCACTATTACTTCTCCTTTCTATCTTTTCTTTTAACCGCTCGATCCGCTTTACAAACGCTTTTCTTTCATTTTCTTCTTTTGATTTTAATAAACGCAAAGATGATTTCCATCTTTGATAGGCAGATTCTGCATAATATAATGCTTTTTCGAAGTCTTTATAACGATGTTCATAAACTTTAGAAAGTTCGATATCAACTTCTTCTAAACCCATTTCAGTCTGTTCTGATAACTCCGTCCAAAGCGCAACTGCTTCTTCAAATTGGTTTTGTTTTTTGTAAAGCATTGAAAGTGATTTTTTCGCTTTGAGTGTGAAAGATGATTCGCTTTCGCTTAATTTCTGAAAATAACTCATTGCGCGCTCTACATCGCCTAATGCTTCATACCATCTGCCAATTTCATATTTTTCACTGCTGAGATGACTTTCAAACGGCTCGTTTAACAGCATGAGAGAAAGGTGAGTATACAATGAAATTAACGTGATTACATCGCTCTCATTATGTTTTAATACGCCTGCAATAATTTCCGGATTCTGTTCTTTTAAATACTCAAAATAGAGCATTGGCGCTAAATAGCCTGGTACATCACTTTCACGTTTTATTTGAAGAATTTCCTTTTCTACAACAGCAAGGCGATGCGACTCGAGACGATGCTTCCATACTCTTCTTGATCCGTGCAGTAAGTCAAAATGACCAAACACAGGAAGCTCAGGGACAATATCACGCACGAACGTATGACGTGACTTCACATTTGGCCAATCAAAGGACTTCCCATTATAAGTTACAATATTTTCCAACTCGCTTATATCGTTTAAAAAGCCATAATAAAAGGCGGGTTCGGCGGCTGGATTCGGCAGAAAAACTTGAGTAACCTCTACACTGTTTTCTAAAAAGCGGCTGTATCCAATTAAAAAGATCGTGTTTCCCGCCCCGCTTCCTAAACCGGTTGTTTCTGTGTCGAAAAAAAGAAAATCTTCAGCTTTTTTGTCGACCCCTGATAATGGATGAGCGATCTTGTAATTATTCCAACGCTCCACAGCCTCTTTCAGTTTTCCTAATTCATAAATGCCGTGCTTGTATTCGAACGGATACTGTTTTTTTCTAATAAAAACAACTTGATTTTCAAATTCAAAAGGTTTCGCACCAAGTGACACCCATGTGTCATAATGCTGAATCGTTTCACTTAACGTTTTCACTTTCTCGATTTGCGCATTTTTATCGTTATTAACTGTTAAATGTGATTTATAGCGATTTAACTTGGATTGTAATGACATCTTTTACTCCCCTTGGATAGCTTCTAAAATAAGAAGAGCTACCTTTTTACTAGATCCTCCACCGTCTACACCAACACAAGAAGGACATCCGGCTTCACACGGACAGCTTCTTAAAATCCAGTTTACTTCCTGAAGAATTTCATTCATATATTTATATACTTGTTCACTAAGGCCCACTCCGCCAGGGTAGCGGTCATAAAGAAAAATCGTTGGCTTTTCTGAATGGAGTGCCTTTACTTGTGGGACAACGTGTAAATCCATGACATCGCACATTACATAGAGCGGCGCCACATGGCGGAGTACATTCGCAATGCCGACAAGTCCTTCCTCTAGTTTGTTTTCACCAAGTTTTTCAAGAAGATTTTCTGTTATACTGATCCAAGCAGCATTTGTATGAAGCTCTTCTTCAGGTAAATAAATCGGACCAGAGCCGATATTTTCATGTGTTTCAAACTTTATTTTCTTAAAAATTGTGGTCATTGCGTTTACCATCACTTCGCCGTATGAAAGATAACTATTTCCTGAAAGACTTTTTTCCTGATCAACTTCCAGCACTTTTAATTCAACGGCAAGATTTGCGTCTGTATAGTAATCAACATCAACTTGACGAATAAACGCTTTTTTCTCCTCATAATCAAGTTTTTCTACTTGATACTGAACGCCTTGATGAATATAGATCGCTTCTTCATGTAAAAGTGTCATCGCACTAAAACGGTCCATTTCGCCAATCACCTTTACATTTGCAGTTTCCGTTATATCAATAATTACAACATTTTCTTGAGAAGCAGAGCGAAGGCTGATGTTATGAGCAGGAAACGACCGATTCATCCAAAACCATTTCTTTCCTTGATAATGAAGCACATCTTCTTCTGCTAAAAATGATAAAATTTCTTCAATTTCAACGCCGTCAAACGTTTCTCCTTCTTTAAAAGGAAGCTCATAGGCGGCACATTTAATATGATCAACAAGAATAATAAGGTTATCAGGATTAATTCTTGCTGATTCAGGGTTTCTTTCAAACAAAAATTCTGGATGATCAATAATATATTGATCGAGCGGATTCGAACTTGCAATCATCACAACAAGTGATTCATCCTGCCTTCTTCCTGCTCGGCCTGCCTGCTGCCACGTACTTGCAATTGAACCAGGATATCCTGTTAATACACATACTTGGAGCTGGCCGATATCAACGCCAAGCTCTAAGGCGTTTGTACTGACAACCCCTAAAATATCACCGCTTCGAAGGCCCTGCTCTATTTTTCTTCGCTGTGTTGGCAAATAACCGCCTCGGTAGCCTTGAATCGATTGATTGCCGATTTTCTTTTTAATTAACTCTTGTAAGTAACTTAATAATATTTCAACACGAACACGGCTTCTCGCAAACACAATCGTTTGAATGCCGCTCGTTAAAAATTCACTGGCAATTTTACGCGCTTCAAGAACAGCGCTTTTTCGAATATTTAACGGTTTATTTATAACAGGAGGATTATACAGCACAAAATGCTTTTTCCCAGTTGGTGCTCCATTATTATGAATTAACGTAACAGGCTCTCCAATAAGATGCTCTGCTAACTGCTTTGGATTTGCAATTGTAGCAGACGTACAAATAAAAACAGGATTACTGCCATAGTAGCGGCAAATCCGTTTTAAACGGCGTATCACATTTGCAACATGACTGCCAAACACCCCGCGGTATGTATGAAGCTCATCAATCACAATCACTTTTAAATTTTCAAATAATGAAATCCATTTTGTATGATGCGGTAAGATTGCCGAATGAAGCATATCTGGATTCGTCATCACAACATGACCGGCTTTTCGAATAACCTGCCTTATATTTGCCGGTGTATCTCCGTCATACGTATAGCTTTTTACCTCCACACCAATTTCATCAATGAACTCATTCATTTCGCTCTTTTGATCCTGTGCAAGTGCTTTTGTAGGAAATAAATAAAGGGCACGGCTTTGATCGTCATCAATTACTTGCTGCAGGACAGGTAAATTATAACAAAGTGTTTTCCCTGAAGCGGTCGGAGTAACCGCAGTAATATTTTCTTTGTTTCTAACGTATTCATAAGCAGAAGCTTGATGCGTATAAAGTTCTTTTACGCCTCGATTCTTTAAAGCCGTCTTAATTCTTTCATCAATTGAATTTGGAAACAAGATGGTTTTTGCTTTTTTTGGGGGAATCGTTTTCCACAACTTAATATTTTCACGATAATGATGATTATTCTTTAAAAAATCAATCATTTCTTGAAGGGTTTTCTTTTTATTCATCACGTTCACCTCTGCGTTCTTCTTTTTTCATTGTACATAAATCTATAAGAGAACGTAAATGAAAAGCAGTGAAGAGTTTTGCTTCACTGCCTTTCTAGTAATGCCTCTATAACGTTTTGAGTATTTGGATTCCCTGTGTAGAGCTAAAGTACTCACAAACACGAACTTCTTGATGCCTTGAAAGTCAAAATTAAATATCTTTATGTCCTTACGCAATCGGTGTACCATTAGGCAGCTTTTCATCAGGGCTTAATAAAACAACGTCCCCTTTTTCTTGCACACCGCCGATGACTAGTACTTCTGATTTAAATCCAGCAATTCTTCTTGGAGGAAAGTTTACAACTGCCACAACTTGTTTATTAATCATATCTTCGTGTGTATATCTGTTTGTAATTTGAGCACTCGATTGCTTCATTCCAATATCTTCTCCAAAATCAATTTCTAATTTAATCGCCGGGACGCGCGCACCTTTCAGCAGCTCAGCATGTTTCACTGTCCCAATACGAATATCAAGTTTTAAAAAATCTTCTATTTCTGCCATTCTTCTTCACTCCTTTAACAACTTTTTATAGTTCTTAATCATTAGTTTTATAAAAAAACCACCTACTGCATAGGCGGTCTTCCTTCATTCACTTTTTTCGTTGTGCTACTCTCCTACTACATCACTTACAATTTCAGTGACAGATGCCCTCGTTAGCTTTTCTTCTCCTTTAACTAAAACATCAAGCGTCCCATGCGCAAGAGCGAGCGGGATTTTACAGAAGTTAAGAATTTCAGTGTGATGGATTGATTTCACATATTCATCAGCTTGTGCTAGATTTCTCCTCGCATAGTTAAACATATCTTCTGTTTCCCAACCTTCTGGAAAAAAATTAACGCCGCGTGTTTTATCCTCACTGCGGTTGCGAAGAATGTTAACAGACTGTAAACCTCGTCCAAAGCCTATCGCGAGGTTTTGATCGGTTTCGATGTTATCATGCCACTGCCAAATATCTGATAACATCACACCTACTAATCCCGCTACATAATACGTATATTCATCTAACTCTTCTTCTGTTTTAATCTGCCAATCTTTTAACGCCCATTTTGCCATTCCTTTTGCCATAATCGATGTTGCATTCATCATTTTATCAGCAGCTCCGGCTGGGCAGAGCTTAATCCAATCGCCAAGGCGCAGAGTTACTTCCGGAAGGTGTACCTTATAAGGCTTTAGTATCGCTTTTAACGCATCATTATTAAAAGATGCTTGCGGGCTTTCAAGCAGGATTGAAATGAACCGAAGTAACTGATCTTTTACTTCTGCTTTAAGTTCTGGATGATCTTCTATTTCATCAATAGCTCTCATGCAAAGATAAGCGCTTGCTACAGCATCTTTTAAGTCTAAGGAAAGATGACTGATCGGAATAAAAAATGTTCGGCTCGTTTCTTTCAGCACTTTAATGGCATCGTTATGTAAATGGTTTGATTCACTCATCTCGTATTTCACCCTTTTTGTTATCTACTTTATTTCGTTATCATTCTATTTTCTAACATGCATCCTATTGATGTGATACTGCTCATCATTGTTTTCATTATACACCTTTTAATTTACCGTTTAAATACATTCTACACATTGAAACATAAATTAGCGAAAGTTCAATGCTCTTTTTAGTTAATGTTGAAACAGCTCACAAGCAAAAAAGGCTTACTGAATGAATCAGCAAGCCTTTTTAGTGGAGAAATACAGAATAAAATCGGGGAAAGAGATGCCGAAGATCTTTCTGATCTCTCACATCATTATCTTATCTCGTTAAATTAAAATTATGAGCTTATTTTAAAAATTTTTGGAATTTCATTAAATTTTTTATTTAAATCCTACTAATGATTTCGCATATTGAAATGGCGTTGTGACAACCTTTAAATACATTTCCTTATTATTTAAAAGAGAAAGCGGTAATGTATGGTCATACAATGGAAAGATCTCTGTTATCCAAGGCTTCCTCTCTTTATCTAAACTAATCTCAAAAAGCAAATCTGCATAATGTCCACCGTACTGTTCGAGTGTTTTACAGGCTAACGTGCATAAATCAAAGAGTTCACGTTCTTTCACAAAAATTTCGCACTCGTTCATTTTAAACACTTCTTTTAACCCATCATATCCGGAAAGAGCCTTTTCTAATTGATCAATATGTGAACCTTCTCTCTTTTCAGTAAAACAGGCTATTGACCCAGAAAGATTCCAATACTTAGAATGATCTTTTTGCATGATTACTTTTAAATGAAGCATGTCATTATGCTTAATAGTACTAAATTGTTCAGCAGGCGGGATATAATGCTGAAGAGAAGAATGTGAGTTTAACCAAGAGCACCATTCTTCTCGATTAAAGGGATGCGTATTAAAAAACGTTTCATCATATACTGCAAGAAGTTTATTGTAAATTGACATTTCAAGATCTGTCGTGTTATAAAAGGCATCTGGTAATGGAAACGTCCCAGCTTTCCATATTGGTTTGTTTCCATTTGTAGAATAGTCCAGATAGTAACCTTCCATCGTTTTTTCGTCTACATTTATTCCATCTGCCGCACAAATAGTAAGAAGACCAGCTAAAAGGGGAGATAGAGTGAAATATGCTTTATAATTGTTTAATATTTGCTCAGTGATCTCACTTTTTTTCTTAAATGCAAGAAAAGCAAGAATTGGTCCTAAATGGAATTCCCTGCTCTTAATGTTTGCTTCATATGGAAAATGAAGAGGAAGCTCAAATGGAAACTGTAAAGCATGTGGTAATCCAACTGTTTTATCAGGAAGTTCACTATTTAGTTCTACCTTCACTTCCCTTTTCCAGCCTCCTAACCTTAAAGTAAGACGCTTTGGCAGCCCATGAAAATTTGATACCATTGACTGAGGGAGAAAAATCACATTTACTTCTTTCTCATTTATACGTTTAAGAGTGACGACCATTTCAATCCTCTCCAAATCCGGCAAGCTTTTTCGCATATAACATATTCATAAGCTTAATTTGATAAAAGATTTGCCGATTATTTACATCAAGAGCAATAAGCGGATCAGGATTAAGGTTGTTGATTTCAATAATCCAAATATTTGTCTCAGCATCTATCGCAAGATCAATTCCTAAATTCCCACAATGAATACCAACTCGCTCAAGATGTTCTACCGCTTTAAGGGCAAGCTGAGAAATGTCTTTTCTCCATCGAAATACTTCTTCGTCTGATAAACCAAACATTTTTTTTAATGTAACCTCTGCTAGTTCCGCAGAACCTCCCGCTTTAATATTTGTAACAACACTGCCGCTTTTTCCATATTTAGCAACCATAATCATTTCTTTCCAAACACCAGCTTCATTTTTCACCATTGCAATTCGAAAATCAATGTTTTGACCCTTATCTGAAATCATCTTAATAGCTTCTTGAAGAATATATTTTTTATCTTTAAATTGACTTTTAAAAAAATCAGCAAGATCAAAGATATTGGAAAGAAGAAGCACTTGTGAAGTTCCTTCTTCATCAAATTCAACTTTAAATTTTGCTGTTGTTTTTGATACTTTAAAAACCCCTATACCCATACTTCCATTCACCGGCTTTACATACATTGTAGAATGTTTTTCTAAAAAGCTTTCAAGATCTTCAGGGGATTTATAAAGCATTGTCTCAGGAAGATGACTGCTTAATTGAGGGACTTCTTTAAACCACTTATACATTTCCCATTTATTAAATACATAACTATTAAAAATACGTTTTCCTAACACAGTTTGAAAATGATTTCTCCATTGTTTATTAAGATAAATAATTTTAAAAAGGGCCGTTGGATAGGAGTAAATACCTTGTTCCCATTCGCCTGTTTCAGGATTATAAACATAGCCTTCCATCGTCTGTTCACTCGTATTGATACCTTCTAGCGAAAAAGCACCTACAGCGCCTCCAATACAATCATAATTGTATAAATGATTTGATAAATAATGGACAATTCGATTCAACGTTTCTTTCTTTGCTGCTGCTAAAATGCCAAAATACGGACCGAGGCGTATTTCATTATCTTCCAGCCTTATTTCATAACGGCCGCTCAGAGGAATTCTTAATAAATCAATGAGCCGAATCGATAGTTTTATTTCATTTTCATTAAGTTGAGAAGATATTTTCAGCTTAATTTCGACTGCTTGAATGCCAAAGCGAATAAACCATTTTTTTTCAGTTAATAATTTATTTTGTTTGGCTGTATTTGCGGGGATTGTTAAACAGTTTTGATAATGTAGATCTGGAATAATTTTATAGTTAGGGTTCATCAGTAAACCTCCCAACCAAAACCAGCAATAGAAGCTGAATAGAGAATTGGTTCATAACATATTTTGTGATAGATTTGTTTATCCAATTTTTTAAATCCTTTAAAAGTAGGACGAACATTCGCTTCTATAAACCAGTATCGCAGCTTTTGATCAAGTGCAATATCCAATCCAAATTCCGCAAAGTGCATCCCTGTTTTATCCATAATTCCACAAAACTCCATCGCAATTTCTTTAATTTCTTCACCAATTTTAGCAGCATCAACCTCAGCAGAAAATGCTTGTTTTAAAGCTTCATCTAAATGAAGCGCTGTGCCCCCTCTGCATATATTTGTTAAGAGTTTACCAGTCCCGGCAAGTCGACATTCAATACCATTGCAAACCCATTTTTTCAGCGGACTTTTTTGCATCACAACCCGTATATCCCATGGACTGCCGTTAATTCGAGCCAACTCTAAAAAAGGTTGAATAATATAGTCGCGCTCAAAAAAATTACCTTCTTTTAAATATTCAACCAATCTTAAGCGAGATAAGTTAAACGCAGTAAACTTTCGGTGATCATGTACTTCAATCTCATCACCCTCCACTACTTTAAGTACGGTAATTCCCCTACCTCTTGACAATTTGTTTGGCTTCAAAATAACCTTTGAATATTTTTCCAAAAACATCAAAATATTATCAACTGTTAATAAAGCGGTTTCAGGTAAATACGGCTTGAGAGCATGATGCTTCTTTAAATGATGATAAAGCTGCCATTTATCAACTTTCACCTCATTAAAAACTTTCCAGTTAACATCATTACAAGCTTCATTGATGAAATTATTTCTTTCATTAAATCCTCTCCGATACACAACGGAAGGAAGCGGTAGTTTATCATATTGCCACTTTTGGGCCTGATAATTATAGTAAAGTCCATAAAGACAATTTTCTTTCCAGCTTATTGAGCAGTGACTAAAGGCAATAAAAAGACCTCCTACTCTTTCATATGCTCCCATTGCATCCGTAATTTCCTGTAATCTGCGATGATGATAATAATAATGCTGTTCACCCAGCAAGAAGCCGATGACGGGTCCAATATGGATCGCACTCTCTGTATCATACATTTGATATACTGATGATTCTTTTATTAATAGCTCATCAAATAGTTGTGATGATAATTGAATGGAAAGTGGACTTTGAAAATCATTTCCTGAGTTTTCACTGAGTGAAGAAGTTCCTCTCACTGTAATGGGTATTTCTCTTTGCCCAAATACTAATTTCTTTTTTGTTTTTAATTGCTTTTCTAAATCTTTTGAAATATAAAGACTACTATTGGAATCTCCCTCTTTATTTTCATTATTTCTCTGAACTTTGATCCATTTCATGGACGCCCCCCCTTTTAAGAAACAACAAATAATAAAACGCTTGCTCGATCAGCTTATATTGTGATCTTGTATCAAGTTGAAGGTATAGAGAATGACTTTGTTCAAAACCACCAACATAAACAAGATAAGGACGGCATTCTTCATCAAATATATAATCAAGTGTACAGCTCCCTAAAAAGGGGATATAAAAATCTAAAAAACGGATAATTTGTAGAGAGGTGTTCACAAGTATGGATTCACTATCTTTCTTTTTATGCAGGAAAAATTTGTTAACACTTGAAGGGAGGTTTGATTCAAAAAATAAATCTCTTGAAAATATTCCACATTTAGCACTAATGGCAGAAACTGACCATTCACCTTCTCTATTTTTTTGCAAATTAACCCGTGCTTCTAAAGGACCTTCATGCGTATTAAACAATTCAATTCCCTTCATAAGAATATGTTTTTTTGCATTTATCATCTTTTTAACATAAGAGAGCAGATCGTCTTGATGACATATTTGGGTGTTTTGACCCACTGAAATTTTGTAAGTATAATGGTTAGTTTTTTTTATTTCTACAGCTTTTGGCTGCTGAAACATTTTATCTGGAAGTAGAAATAATGTTTCAGAATGATTAAGATAGTCAATTAAAATATCATCTGTTAATTGCGCAGAAGGCAAAAGAAATTGATGAGAGCCAGGTAAGGAGGATAACATCTCAAAAACAATACTTTGAATAAATCGATTAATCGGATTAATAACTATTACATTTTCCATTTTTCTTAAATTTCTCATTTTCTCAATTTTACTTAACGTTGAATGGAGAGCAAAGTTATAAACGTGTGATGGTAATTCAGTATATTCTTGTCGTACCCCATCTTTATCTATCATCGTGCCATGAATCATTTGCTCTTCTAAAGCTAAATTTTCAATTGTAAATAAAACAATCTTCACCTCATAGTGAATAGATAAATAGTGAAAATGTTTCATCATTTCATCATTTATAATATGTCGCTGTTTTTTTGCATCATATATAAAACCAAGTTCAGCGGTTTCAGTTTGCATCACCTTCACCTCTTTTTCCAATCAGGTCAATTAGCAGAGCACGATTTGCATTAATCCATCTTATGAAATTGACATTATGTGGGTGCAGGTCAATACAAGTAAGGCGTAAATTTTTCAATTTAAGATGATATATTCATAACACGGATAAACTTTTTATGATTGTTTGTCTTTTTTTGGCATAATTAGTGGTTTTTGAGGAGGTAGTATATACCGCTTAGGAATAACAGGTCCTTTGTCTTCGTAATTGACATGAATCAATCCTGGTGTCCATGAACAGTCTGGCAACACTCTTTGTGCTGTATAAAAATGCTTTCCCCACCAGTTTTTAAAACTTGTTATTATGCCAATTGCAGTTGGTGTGTCTTGACCAGCTGTACAAATGACAGTAGGTTTACCATTTACTTTCCCCATATATATACCAACATGGCCGATTATTCTGTAACCATCAGAGCGATCATACCACCAAGTTAGCAGATCTCCTGGTAATAAATGTTCTGTTCCTTCTATCTGCCAATATCTATTGACTTTATGTGGATATACACCTTTTACTCTTGTACCGAACGTATCATACTTTTTTGCTACCCCACTTAATTTAATTCCGAAATCTCCATAAACAAGCTTCGTAAAATTGGAACAATCAAGAACACCGTCAGAATGATAAGAGTTATGCCCCATCCCATAGACGGTATAACCATGTTCCATATACCAAATCGCCCGTTCTACAATTTGATCAGCAAGACTTCCTTTTATGTGTTTATACGCTTCTCTATATTGATTCACTTTTACTACTTCATGTTTCAGGTAGCCATTATAGTTTGCGTTATATCTAGCAATTGCTTCGTCTGTGGTCATCACAATAAACGACGCAGACATAAAATCACCTCTTAACATCACAATAGAAAATCAAGTTGTATTTAAGAGCTTTTTCTTTAGTTCCTTGAAGGAATCTTGAATCATTACACGATGAGGAATTTTAAAAAGAATTGCTGTATCACGAGTTAACAGCGGTCGAAGAATTTGATAGATTTCTGTTCCTGTGCTGACAAAATGAACATTTTTTGGATTCATACCAAGTGCAATTGCTTTGTTTCCGATCTCTTTTGCCTGCTCCCCTACGACAAATAATAAATCTAATTTTGATGCAGCTGCTTTTTCTCCCATTTTTACATACTGTTCTTTTGCATAGCTGCTATCTCCAAGCTGCGGCATATACCCTAGTATGGCAACTTTCTTTTTTGTTTCAGCGGTTTCTTTTAATACATCAAGGGACGCTGCCATTGAAAGGGGGGCCGCGTTCCACGTATCATCAATAACCGTGCATCCTCCTCGACCATTATGAAATTGTAAATGCTCTTTCATTTGACGAAACGAAGCAAGGCGTTCACAGCATTCTCTTATCTCCATTCCAGTACTTGAAGCTGCCGCAATTGCAGCAAGCGAATTGTAGACGTTTCCCTTTCCATATCCCGGTACATATACAGGATAACTTTGGTTTTTATAAAAAAGCGTAAAGGTCATGCCATCTTTTTCATATTGAATCTTTTTTGCTTGAAAATCGCACTTCTTATCAATTCCAAAACGAATCACCTGTTTAAACTCAGTTACATCAAGAACTTTTCGGATGTTTTCATCGTCATTGTTAATAATAATAATGCCTGTTTCACGGTTTAAACCGTTAATAATCTCTGCTTTTGCTTTCATATAGGCTTCAGGAGTTTTAGAATCTCTTAGATGATATACATCAATATTTAATAAAATGCGAATATTCGGTTGAAAATAATGAATGGTATTTGTTAAATAGCCTGGAGAGGCGACAGGCATTTCAAATACTGCTGCTTCTGTTTCATCGTCCATACCAAGTAAATACTTTAAATTAAGGGAACGCTGATTATTGCTTAAAAATGTTGAATGGACTTTATGATATTTCCTTAATATATGCTTTACCATTTCTTTTGTTGTTGTTTTTCCACATGTACCCGTTATACCAATTACCGGAATCGAAAAAATTCCCCGATAATAATTTACAAACTTCCAATACACTTCTTCGACTTCATTCACTTTTACAATCATCACACTGCTGCTAAGATTTTGAAACATTTCCGGCACATCAGTCATAACAACAACCGACTTATATTTTTGAAACAACTTTTTTTTCAAGCTCATATCTTTGTAGCGATGAAATAATAAAGTATGATCGCTAATTTTTTTAGGACGATACGTAACAGATTGAATGAGTGGATTACCGGAACCTTGAATAATTGTTCCACCTGTTTGTTTTAAAATTTCTTGGAGAAATAATGTTTTCATGGGAAATCCTCCATTGATTACACAATAATTTTTTGTTTAAATTCTTTAAAGGAGTCCTCAATCATCACACGGTGGGGTATTTTAAGAAGCATAATTGCATCTTGTGTTAAGAAAGGTTTAACATGCTGATAAGTCTCTAATCCCGTTCTGCAAAAAAATACTTTACTTCGATTCATCCCTAATTGAAGCGCTTTTTCGCCAATCGCTTTCGCTTCATCGCCTACTACAAAAAGCAAGTCAACGTTTGTAGCGATTACTTTTTCACCGATTTTTTCATATTCCTGTTTTGCATACTCTCCATTTCCTAATTGAGGCATGTAACCTAACAGGGCAATCTTTGTTTTTGTTTGTGCTACTTCTTTCATAACCTCGAGAGCGGTAGACATGGAAAGCGGCGTAACATTCCACGTATCATCAATTACGGTACTGCCATTTAAACCTGTTCGAAATTCTAAATGTTCAATTACTTGACTAAACGAAGTAATCCGTTCACATGCTTCTTTTAGATCGATTCCTGCATAATAACAAGCCGCAATTGCAGCGAGCGCATTATAAACATTATGTTCGCCATAGCCGGGCACAAAAACTTGATACTGTTTGTTCTGATAGTGAAGCGTAAAGGTCATACCCCCTTTTCCATAACTCACCTTATCTGCTCGAAAGTGACATTGATCGCTAAATCCTATATACGTAATAAGATGTTGAAATTGACTAGTATCAATTTTTTTAATATTTTTATCATCTGCATTTATGATCAACTTGCCATTAACGGGATCAACGTCGTGAAGAATTTCTGCCTTCGCGTTCACATAGCGTTCTGGAGTTTTACAGCCAAGCAAATGATACACATCAATATTTAATAAAATTCGAATTTGAGGCTTAAAGTAGTTAATATAAAAAGTAATATCGCCCGGTGCATCTACTCCCATTTCAATCACTGCTGCACCTGTTTTTTCATTAATTCCAAGAAGATAGCGGTGGTTGCGATGACCTCCGTTGAAACTTTTATAAGTGGATTGAACAGCATAACGCTTTTCGAGAATATGTGTAATCATTTCTTTTGTCGTCGTTTTTCCACACGTACCGGTCACTCCTATAATCGGAATATTAAAGAGACCGCGATAATAATCAATAAAATCCCAATAAGCTTGATCAAGATCATCCACTTTTATTAGAACAACATTTTCACCTAGCCGCTTGAAATCTTCTGGTTTATCCGTTACAACCACAGCACATTGTGTTTTTTCAAATAACTCCCAATCAATTTTTACTTTTTTATATAAATCAAAAAGCATTGTATGAGAAGCTATTTTATAAGGCTTTGTGATCACATTTTTAATGAGAGGATTTCCTTCACCTTTCACTACTTTGCCCTTAACGGCTCTAAGAAGTTCATTTAAATAAAGTGGTTTCAACTAAGTCCCCTCTCTTCCTCCAATAATTATCAACTATACTTCCTAACTAATTTTAATTTCCAAGCAAGTTAATTTATATTATGTAACCTTGTTATAGCGGTGACAATAAATTAACCATGAATCTCTGTACAACCAAATAAGAGCCTGTCGAAAGAATTCTCTTTTCGACAGGTTCTTATTTGACTTAAGATGAGGAAAATTCATTTACAAGGTCCTTAAAAATCGATAAAGCATGGCGGATCGGTTCAGGGTTTACTAAATCTACTCCCGTTTTCTTTAACAGTTCAAGAGGGAAATCGGAACTTCCGCTTTTAAGAAAAGTTAAATAAGACGTTAACATTCCTTTGTCACCGTCAAGTAAGCGATCAGCAATGTGAATCGCAGAAGTAAATCCTGTCGCATATTTGTACACATAAAATGGACGGTAAAAATGAGGAATTCGAGTCCATCCATATTTCACTTCCTCATCACAGACAACATCTTTTCCATTATATTGTTTAAATAACGATTCATAAATTTTATTAAATATTTCTGCGTTTAGCGGCTCGCCTTTTTCCGCTCGCTCATGAGTGATTTTTTCAAACTCTGAAAACATCACCTGCGTAAAAAACGTTCCTTTAAACTTATCAAGAAAATGATTAAGTAAATAACGCTTTAACTTTTTATCCTCTGTATGATTTATTAAATAGCGAATTAATAATACTTCATTTACTGTTGAAGCCACTTCAGCAACAAATATTGAATAACCTGCTGAAATGCGGGGCTGGTTTTTACTAGAATAATAGCTGTGCATAGCATGACCCATTTCATGTGCAAGCGTAAATAAACTATCTAAATCATCTTGGTAATTTAATAATACAAACGGATGGACACCGTATAAACCTAAATTATAAGCTCCTGAACGTTTTCCCGGTGTTTCTCTGACATCGATATAACGCTTTTCTTTAAAAGTTAATAATGTATCAACATACTCTTCACCAAGCGGCTGTAAGCTTTTTAACATCGTCTCATAAGCTTCTTCAAACGAAATCTCCTCTTTTATTCCTTTTACTAAAGAAACATTTAAATCATAGGCTCGCAGTTCGTTTAGATTAAGTTGTTCCTTTCTAATTTTCATATAGGTATGAAGGCTTGCGATATTATTTTTAGTAGATTGAATTAAATTGTTATGCACCGCCTCTGGAATGCAATCAGAAAAAAGTGATTTTTCTAAAGCGGAAGGATAACCACGCATATTTGTAAGCAGAACATTATTTTTGATAGCTGAACTCAATGTCGATGCAATAGTATTTTTTAATTGAATGTATGGCTTATAATATGCTTGATAGGCTTCTTTTCGCTTTTCTCTATTTTCGCTTTCTGTTAATTTTACATACATCCCTCTTGTAAGCTCCACTTTTTCTCCATTGTCTGCCGTCACTCTTCCAAACTTAATATCAGCGTTATTAATCATATCAAATGTATTTTTAGGAGATGAGAGAGCTTCTCCTATCTGGGAAAGAATTTCTTCTTTTTCTTCGCTTAACACATACTGTTTATATCGATACGCTTCAAATAAATAATCTTCAAAATATTGAAGACCTTTTACTTCTTTTATATAATCTTTTAAAGTATGTTCATTAAGACTTAATAAAAAAGGCATAAAAAAAGAAGTAGCCGCACTTATTTTTTGTCCTAAATGTGCCGCTTGATCTACTAATGCTTGAGAGGAAGAAATCCGAGTATCCACATCAAGCTGCAATTTAGCAAATACATATAATTTGCTGTATAAGTACTTTACCTCTTCAACAAATGATAAATAATGAAATAAACGATCTGCACAGTCAATTTTACCGTTAAACGATTTTAGTTCTTTCGTTATATCTAAAATTTTTTGATAATCTTTCTCCCAATCATTTTTATCTTTATAAATATCTGTTAAATCCCATTTTTCATTTATGGCTACTTCTTCTCTTGAAGTGTATGGTTTCAAACAACATCCCTCCTCACAATCCAGTTAAATTTCTTTCCCTATATTTTCGAACTTTTCTTTTCTACTCCTTTTTCTATTACTATGTATCTATACAAAAAGAGAATGACTAATTACGCCATTCTCTTTTTGTATGTTATTTTATTGTACAAAAAACTTAAACATTCACTTTATTATAACGATTTCTAAGCTTTTTCAAGCGATCATGATATTTTAAAATATTTAACCTTGCTTGTTCCGCTTCTGGAGCAATTGGTCGTAAATCGTTAATTCCCCAGTACTCAACAATTACATCAAGTACTTGATCAAAGTATTGGAGCGGTCCATAGTTTGCTTCATTTGAAATAATTTTCATACGCTTTTTAAAATCAGGCATAACAGCTCCCGGCATTTGGAAGTTCATAATCACTTTCTCCAAATAGTAGATATAGTTCGGTTCAAGTTCTAAATGAAAACGAATAATATCTCGGTAAAATGCGTAGTGAAGAATTTCATCTTTGGCAAGTCGGCGCAGCAGCGTTGCTAAATCTTTATCATGCTGTCCTGCTACTTTTGCTACGTTATTATAAAACACCATTGTCGCAAGCTCTTGAAGCGTTGTATAAGCCATTGTTTCAATTGGTGTAGAAAAATCAGGTGCCCAGCCGCTTTCGACTGTTTGTTTGTGAAGTTCATGAAGTCTTTTAGGGTTTACATTTCTTGTAATTAACAAATAATTTTCTAAAAGATTTGAATGCTGATCTTCCTCAGCAGTCCACGTATGAACAAAATCTTTAATAATAGAAATAGAGCCTTTAAATGTCTGCTCTAAGTGAGACGTAAACCATGGTAAATTTACCTCAGTTAATAGAGCGGTTTCAACTGCTGTAATTAGACCTTCAGGAAGCGTTACTTGGCTTTCATCCCATGGTACTCGACGAAAGTCCATCGCCTTGTCCCACGGAAGAAAATCATGATAGCCCCAGTCAATTTTTTCTGAGCGCTCCTTATGGAGGTCATAGAGTTCTTTAATTCTTGGTTCTAATCGAAAATCTAAATGGTTTGTTAACAAAAAAAACATCCTTTCTTGTTGTAAGGAATGTATGGTATGATTTCATAATCTTATTAGATATTTTTATAACACAAAATAATAAGAAAAAAACCTATTTTTTCAAAAAAGTTCCCCGCACTGCTCAATCCCTATTAAAAGGCTTCACAGTTTGTCATGTCATCCAAAGCAGCTGTAATAAAATTCTTCCTTACTTCATTTCTATCCTTTAAATAGTAAAAGTAAAAATGCAGGTTAGAACAACTTTGGCTTTGGGGAATTAAAATGAGGGAAACGTTAAAGTTCGTATAAAATTTACTTTTATGAAACATGTACTACGTAATTATAATGGATTATCGGAAAATAAGCAAACAGTTTTTGAAAAAAGTTCTCATTTAGAATAGGTTATGAATTTGATTTTATAATGGTTTAAGTTCAAAAAAATGATACAGCATTTTGCTGTATCATTTTTATCGTTTACTTACGCTTTTTGTACGTTAGCAGCTTGTGGTCCACGGTTACCTTCAGTGATTTCAAAAGTAACTGTTTGACCTTCTTCTAAAGTTTTGAAACCTTCAGTTTGAATAGCTGAGAAGTGTACGAATACATCGTCTCCACCTTCAACTTCGATAAATCCAAAACCTTTTTCAGCGTTAAACCATTTTACTTTACCTGTTTGCATGTGTTTTCCTCCTATGTACTCAATTGAGAGTACAAATAATTACCATTCGTTCTTTTATATAATGACAAAAGCAAAAGTCGTATCTTCAAGAAGTATAGGACTATAAGATCGCTCCACTTCTTTTAAAGTTACGACTTAAAAATATCCTTTTTATTTATATAACAAACGCAATAGTTAATTTAACTATAACTGATAAAAACAGTAAAGTCAAACAATCCAAGAACAATTTATAATCAATCTCCTTATCTAGACAAAAATTTCTCTTTTACCCTTTATGTTTAATTTTCAAAAAACACGTTTAAACTGAATAAAAAAGGAGAGTGTATACGATTGAGTAAAAAATTGATAGTAATTCTATGTGTGACGGCTTTATTTTTCCTTTGTGCCTTTACCAATCCAGATCAAGAGGACTACACCAATTGGGCTGTCCACCATTTAAAAGAAGATAAAGGCATTTTAATTAATCTTGGGACTGATTATATAGCAAAACCAATTATTAACTCCTCTACAGAAACAAAAGACTTTTTGTTTTTTTCAATCTTCCAAACGTCCTATTCTAAAGACAACGTCACAAAAACAATTGGTTTTTTTAATACCTTTATTACGTTTGATAAACAAAATAACGAATAAAGGAGTGACTCGTAGAGTCACTCCTTTATTCGTTTTACTTTTATCTCATTTCATTGATTTGCATGCTTCACAATCAATCACTATATGTAACTGAAAATATGTTCTCTTTCAGTTATGATTTTATTCATTACCGAGCAAGCATGTTGCTAAAGTTTATTATACCCCAAACTCAATGTCTGTAATTGGCCACCAATGAAAACCGTCTTTTGCTAAAAGCTCATCAGATGCTTTAGGGCCCATCGAGCCTGATTCATAGTTTGGATAATCTGCTGCTTTATTATTTTCCCAAGCAGTTGAAATCGTATCAACAAGCTTCCAAGATAATGCTACTTCATCCCAATGGGTAAAGTTTGTTGCATCACCAAGCATGCAGTCATAAATTAAACGCTCGTATGCTTCCGGTGTATTTAACGCATCAATTCCGCAGTTATTGCAGTACTCTAACTGAACAGGTGTTGTTTCACCTGATAAACCGAGCTTCTTACCGTTTAAGAACAATGTAATTCCTTCATCAGGCTGAATATGAATGACTAATAAATTTGGATGCATTTTGCTGTCTTTTTGCTTGTCTTCATATAAATTCATCGGCAGTTCTTTAAACTGAACGACAATTTTAGTCGATTTTTGTTTCATTCTCTTTCCAGTTCGAATGTAAAATGGTACACCTGCCCAACGGAAATTATCAATCATTAATTTTCCTGAAACAAACGTCTCTGTGTTTGAATCTGGATCCACATTTTTCTCTTCGCGATAGCCAATTACTTCGCTGTTGTTTGCAATACCCGGTCCATATTGACCTCGTACAAAATACTCATCAACTTGTTCTAATGAAACAGGTCTTAATGCACGAAGAACTTTAATTTTTTCATTTCGAATATCATCCGGCTTTAATCGAATTGGCGGTTCCATCGCAAGCAGCGCAACCATTTGAAGCATATGATTTTGAACCATATCACGAAGTGCACCAGAACTATCATAATAGCCGCCACGATCTTCTACACCTAATGTTTCACTTGAGGTTACTTGAATATTTGAAATAAAGCGATTGTTCCAAAGGCGTTCAAAAATCGCATTTGCAAAACGAATCACTTCAATATTTTGGACCATTTCTTTTCCAAGATAGTGATCAATACGATAAATTTCATCTTCGGCAAATGCTTCACGAAGTTCCTGGTTAAGCTTTTCCGCTGAGGAGAAATTGTGACCAAATGGTTTTTCAATAACTAAACGATTCCAACCATTTGTATTTGTAACACCTTCAGCTTTAAGATTTGATGCAATTGTCCCGAAAAAGTTGGGTGCCATTGCCATGTAAAAAATTCGATTTCCTGGAATATGAAACTCTTCTTCTAAATTTGTTAGCAGTGTGTTTAATTCTTGATAAGATTCTGCATTTGTTACATCAAATGGCAGATAGTAAAAGTGCTTGCAAAATTCATCTAGATCAATTGAAATCTCTTCTTTTGCAGCTTCTTTGATCGAATCAGCAACATTTTCACGAAATACGTCATTTGACCACGGCCTTCTTGCAGCGCCTACTACAGCAAACTCTTCAGAAAGCTTTCCACTTTTATAAAGGTTATAAATGGATGGAAATAATTTACGCTTTGCTAAGTCACCAGTCGCGCCAAAGATTACAATTGTAGTTTTAGGTTTCTCTGTTGTGTTCATTTTTCAATGCCTCACTTTATTAACATTTCTATTTACTAAAAAAACTCCTATCCAAGTACTAAATTCTATATGAATTTAGGGATTAAATCAAATAATTGAGAGAAATTATCGCTAATTTTCAAATTATTTTAATTTTTTATTCATTTATATATTATAAAGTATGGTAATTGAAATTCACAGCCTTAATTCATCGATATAATTCGACAAATTCTGTTAACTTTCGGTAAATTGCTGTTATTTCATCTAATTTCATTCGAACAAGACCGCTTGAAGAAGGTGCCACAAATTCGCGCACACCCGCAACAACAGACTGTTCTTGAAAGCCCCAGTCTGCTTTACGCTTGCCGCTAAACTCTTGATAAACCCCTTTTCCAACAAAGCAAACACATTTTGGTTGGAAATGTAAAAGAAGTTTTCTTAAATTTTCACGTCCTTGCTGGTACTCTTCTTTTGTAATATCAACAGCTGCCTTTGTAGGCCTAGAAACGATATTTGTAAGACCATAGTTATGTTTAAGCAATCGAAAATCTTCTTCATATGTCATTTTTTCCGGCGTCAATCCTGCATGATAGAGAATTTTCCAAAAACGATTTGTGGGGTTTGCAAAATGATGACCTACTTCACTTGAACGGATACTTGGATTAAAGCCGACAAATAAAACAAGCAAATCCTTTTTCAAATAATCTGGAATCGTCTCCATTTTAACACTCCTAAAATTTATAACCATAAATGAATTGATTGTATTTTACACTATATTAGAAATTATCACAATCTTTATAATTTAAATTACTTTATATAAATACTCCTCATTGTAAAAGGTATCTTTCATTCACTTAAAGAGATGGCATTATTCATAAGAGAACACCATTTTTTATTATACTCAAGTGGTTCTTAGCTTACAAATAGTATAAATCTTTTATTATGTGAAAAGCTATATTTTAAAGCTCTGTTGATTGATCAGCGCCATTTAAAAACTGTCCGCTAATGCTGAATAATAAAAAGGTGTGATAACATGCAGCGCTATTATTCGACTATTTATTGGCATTTTACAGGATCTCCAATTATTGATTGGCGCTCTATAAAACAGCCTGAAGATATACTAAAGCTTGGAAAACCAAAGTCTGAAGGGAAATCTGTGTCGATTTTAAAAGAAATATTAAAAAGTAAGCTTTTAAGAGCAACCTGTACAGAACAAATTACAGAAACATATCACACAAAAGAATTTTGCTGTACGACTGATATACCATTTAAAGATCTTTTAAACCATGCCCCATATTACGGACGTGCCGCTATAGGATTTAAAGCAAATTTTATTCAACACCAGTTTTCACCAGTATTTTATGTATCATCAGAAAATCGAAGCTTTCAACATAATGTGTTAGAAAATATTCAATTGCAAAGTAATAATTTCAGCTTAGAATTTTTATTAAATTTCATTAAAATTACAAATTTTACGCCAAAAAGCGAAGAGCATACTTTTTATCGTGAAAAAGAATGGCGTCATGTTGGTGACTACCACTTCACAGAAGATAGCATCGCAGCCATTGTGGTGCCCAATCATTATGTTCCTGATGTGAGAAAATACTTACTTCTTCACCACTACCCCGAAGATATTTCAGTTTTATCATGGAAGTTAATTGAACAAGCTTAATAGTTAAATATCATACAAATAAAAAAATTACCCTACAAATAGGAGTGTTTATTTTGATGAATAAAAAACATATCAGCAATCGACTAATGAATAACGCGAATCCAGAGAATAATTTTGCCGTTAAAAAGCATGTCAAAGCAGCAAAGCAAGAAAAAGAAAACACACAACCCGATGCTAATTATATAAATATTTATTGGGATGAATGGCACTAAGGTTTTACTTAAAAAAGTTCACTCTTGAATGAAAAAATTACACATTTCTTATTAATTTGTTCAAAAAACCTCCTTTGATACATATAGATGTACCAAAGGAGGTTGGTCCATGCTTGCAAGTCCAATATTATTTTATTTTTCTCTTCTTGGCTTTTTCCTTATCTTAGGTGGATTTTGCTATATTATCGGAAGTATGATTTATCAAAGAGAAGAGTCAATACCACTAAAAGAAGATCCGAACGATCCCCCCACCAATACCCATACACCGACATAAAAGCGCTTGTCCTTTGAAGCGCTTTTTATTTTTTCTTTATTTGAAACTCAAACTTCTTTTCAAATGAAGTTTCCTTTTTAAATGTTCGTTCAGTAAAAATAACATTTCCATCGTTACTAACTGTTAAAACAGTCGAAGCTCTCGTTCCGTAGTTTTCGGTTTTTATAAAAAGGGGAGCAAGCTTCCGTTCCCATTCTTCCCCAACTCCTGTATTTGGCAAAAGATTATCTGTTGGCTGTTCAACATTTGCTAGTGCCTCAAACAGCTGCTCTTGGTCAACCATTCGTTCTGAAATCGCGTTTTGAAAAAGCTGTTTTCCTATTACAACTTTTGGCCACGGTGTATTGATTAAAGAATTGCCCAACCCATAAATACCTGGTTCAAGCTTTATAGGCTCATTTGTGCGATTAGAATAATACCATAACTCATTTCTATCTCCCACTATGATATTAAAACCTTCATATTGCTCTTTTTTCTTGGCTAATGTTTGTAAATAGTGGGAAGAACAATCACTACCAGCTAAAAAATTCGAGACGATCTCTCCCCTCGACTGTTTATTTATGTCCAGTTCTACGAGTTCTCGATAATTTGTTAGTGCAGCAAATCGACCTGTTGTCGTTACCCCCATCCATGTTCCCATTTGCTTTAAATCGCGTCCCGCAAGGATATCAGGATGATCGTCCCAAAAATGAGCTTCCTTTGTAGGACGATTATAAAATTCATCTCGATTTGCTGCGACAATTAACGGATAAATTGGATGAACACGATGTGCAAAAAGAATTAAGCACATAGTCTATCACTTCCTTTGACTGATACGATTTTTTTGATTTTACCATGTTCTATTTTGAAAAGATAATTGCCTGTTCGAACACACTCAACTTAGTTTTTTAACATAGCGTATTTTAAAATAATTTTATTTCCTTAAACAAATACTATTAGGTGACTAGGATTGAAAGGAGTTGATTGCAGTGGGAAGAGGGAAAGGTTTTAACCATAAACGAAAAGGACATGAAAACCAAAAACCAAAACATGCACCTGATGTTGAGTCAGCGAGTGAGCCGCTCTCATATGAAAATGAACGACAGCGAAATGAAAATCGTTAAAAAGAGTATAAGCGTGGATCATCCACGCTTATACTCTTTTTCTTACAATAAAGTTTTCTTCAATTAACAACCAATTTTGAGGAAAATCAACTCCTAATTTCCAATAACTAACACCGCGAATTCCTAACTCTTTTACGAAATTAAATTTTGCCTGAATACTTCGTGCATCTTCAAACCATACTTCATGCTGTTTGCCCTGCTCATCCCAATAAGTAAAGTATGGCGATTGTGCTTTCCAATCGTATTGAATGGCAGCATTGTATTGCCTGGCCAGTGAAACAGCTCTTACTGGGCTTACCACTTTTGCGAACTGTCCCCCGGCCACATATGGCAGCGTCCAATCATAACCATAAAGCGGTATTCCCATCATAATTTTATTATTCGGCATTACTGAGGCTGCATATTCAACGACTCGACGGACTTGATCAAGCGGTGCAACTGCCATCGGCGGTCCACCACTCCACCCCCATTCATATGTCATTAGAATAACAAAATCAACAATACTACCGTGGGCGGGATAATCATGGGCTTCATACCATGCGCCCGCTTGTTCTCCGCTTACTTTCGGTGCCAATGCCGTTGATAACGAATACCCTTTTTCTCTTACTTTTCCTAGAGCCTTACGAAGAAATTGATTATAAAGAACACGATCTTCACGCCGTAAATGTTCAAAATCGATATTAAGCCCTAAATATCCTTTCTGCTCCATTAACCGAAGCGCTTCATTCAGCACTTTATCTTGTAAACTTTCGTTTGACAAAATTGTTTGACCAAGCTCTGTACTGAACTGATCTTCTTCAAGATTTGTTAACACGAAAAGGGGAACGACTTTGTCATTATATGCGGCGCTGATGAGCCCTGCCTCTCCTGGAGGTGCTTCAATACTTCCGTCACGCTTCACTTTATGACTAAATACGGCTAAATAACTTAAATGTTCACCAACTTTATCGATCTCCACCGCTTCCTACGCTGGATTATTTTTCGGTTCAATATAACCATTCACATCAATAGGCTGACGCTTTTTCGGAGGAATATATAACCTTGTTCCGACACTTAATTGACTGTAATTCCACACCCGATTTATTCGAGCTAATTCTTGAATGGAAATGTTATAGAGTTGACTTATTTTATATAAACTGTCTCCAGGCTGAACCCAATGATAAGCACCTCTAATTGGTATCACAAGTGTTTGACCGACAACTAACCGTGTCTCATTTCCTAACTCATTTGCTTTCATAAGCTCTTCAAGTGAGACATTATATGCTTGTGAAATGCCATATAACGAATTCCCTGGTTGTACGACATGTATTTGCATGCGATCCCCTCCCAAAATGAACTAAGCTAATATTACATTATTCGCTTTAAAGATAATTTATTAGTTTTAATAAAATAGTATAGTAATTGAAATTTTAAGAGGGGAGATAATAAAAAGCGCAATAATTGGATTGCGCTTGCAGATTTATCAAAAAACGTTATCATGCATATTTTAATTGTTCAATCATAGCATGTAAAACATAATCAATCGATTTAATCATTTCATTAAATCTTTTTTCTTTTGTATCCTTTTGAAATGCTGTAACAGAAATAATTGTAAGGTTTTCATACGTATCATGAATTTGAATGGGATACACATATTTAGGCTTTGCATCCGCTATCCATTCTTCTGCAAGCGGTTTCCAATTATTTGAGATCGCTAATACTTCGTCAGCAAACGGCTTTACTTCTTCATAAAAGTTTACTTCATATCCTTCGTGTTTTGTTCGATTGTGATATTGATCGTAGGCTTGTTTATTTAACTGCTGCAGCTGTTTTGTATAAAGCAGCAGTTGTTGTGTTTTTGTTAATTCTGTATTCACAGCGTCTCCCTCCATTTGTTACTATCCTAACAAATTTTAAGGGTTTCCGCACGAATCAGTTCATTCTTGTATCCAATGAATTAAGATTTAATCATTGAAAAGAGCTGCAGAAGACTCGCAAACCAACTACGCTTCACAGGTTTTGGTTTTTCAAGCATAAAATCTGAATGATAATCTTGCATTTGAAAAGTTTGTTTCTCCTGCATTTCGAGTAAAGTATTTTCAAGAGAATTAATTTTCTTTACTAAATCATCAATTTCTAACCGATGCTGTAAGAGCTGAGCTGACACAACCTCATCTGCCTTTGTTTCTAAGCGGCGTTCCATATTATCAATACGCATAATCAATTTATCTAAACGCTTTTCAATTTCATTATTTAAAGTGAATTCTTTTGTTTTGACAGCTTCTTTTTTGGGGATATCAATTTGCACGTCGGTCATAGCGAGACCTTCACTTAATTGATCTTTTATTTTTCTCAATTCTTCTATATGTTTTTCATTAAACAAATAATGGCCGTGTTCATTACGTTGACATGGTAAATTAAAAAATTTCACCCAGCGCTGAATCGTGGAAGGATTTACACCCAGTTCTTCAGAAACTTGTTTCGTTTTTAAAATCATTTCCATCACATAATACCCTCCCGCATTATTGTTTAATTACTTTATTCCTGATCCTTTGCTAATCCCCTCCTCCCCTGACAAAACTAGTGAACGTTCGCCAAAGAAAGTAAGTTTCGACAATCCTTACAACAGATTTCAGTCTTTCCGCAATATGTCTCTTCCTTTTTTAAAAGCTGAATAAAAAAAAGCTAACTTCTTTATCTGATTTTCTTTTTTCTCATACCAATCTGTCACATGATAGTAATCAAGGGGCGAAAGGGGCTTAAAATAGTGAACAGCATCTATGTGTGCGCGATACCAATCCTTTCTGTAAGAACGTTCGTGCGGTATAACTGGATAAGTGCTTCTTAAAATTGGTGTTTTTTCTCCTTTTACACCATATTGTTGATAATCTCTTCTTGATCCTGTATGAGAAGTAGCTAATGCAAATTGAAAAAAGGATTGTTTATGCCCGGAATCTATTAAGAGCCACTTTAGTTTTTTTCCTAATTCAATACGTTCTGACACCTCTTGAAAATTTTTAACACAAAAGCCATATAATTCACCTTTTAATGTTGGAAACAACACCGTGCTAAAATGAAACAATTCCTCAAAGAAAAAAGAAAAAGAATGAAAAACACGCTTTTTTAAAATCGGATGTTCAATAACTGGCTGTTGAATGACATGCTGTTCATTTATAATAAGAGCTGTGCAAAGCCGTTCTTTATTATGATTATTCCAAAAATGGAGCCATTCGTTCTTCATAAATGAGGAAACGAAAAAATCATCCAGCAAATAAAAATACGGCTTTTTATACCGCTTTGAAAGCGCATAAATGAGCAGCTGAGGATAAGCATCCGCAAATATTAACCAATTTGCGCGTTCATAAACAAGAAATAATAAATTACGATAAGGTTGATCAATTAGCTTAGAAAAGCTTTTGCTTTCTAAATCTGTCATATTCCAGCCTGCATTTCTTGAAACCATACTGGCTAGAAAAGACCAACTAATTTCTTGATGTTTCATATAATAGTTTTGATAACATACAGTACGTGAAATATTATCCTTATTTCGTTTTTCTGTTTCCCGTTTTACTTTTTCAACTAATCGCTTTTCAAGCCATGTTCGTTTTCCTCTATCCATTGGTTTATCTCCCCCTCTGCATAGTATTTGAGAATTCAGAAAAAATTAGTTACACTATACTTGGTGGACAAAAGGAGGAACGTTTATGGATAAAAAAGTGATTATTTATACCCAGGAAACATGCGGACCTTGTCATGCAGAAAAAGAATGGTTAAAAGAACACAATATCGATTTTGAAGAACGTGATATTCGAAAAAATGCTGCTTATATGAATGAAGCGATTGAACTTGGAGCAAGCCAAACTCCTGTCACAGTCATTGAAGGAAATGCTTCAAAAGAAGTTGTGATGGGATTTAATCAGGAAAAGCTTTCTTCTTTGTTGGGACTTTAATATAATAAATAGTACTTTATAATGTGCTTAGGCTATTTGAGCAAAATGCTTAAATAGCTTTTTCATTTTAAAAATAGTATTAAATTGCAACATTTGTATCATCTTTCTTTACTCTATTTCATGTACAATGAATATTGTTATTCCAAAACAAGGCAGGTGACTTCAATGACAATTCGTTATCCAAATGGAAAATCTTATATACCCAAACAACCAGTAACGTCTTCTAGTAAAAGCCATCAATACGCAAACCGCGGGATGACTCTTGAAGAAGATCTCAATTATACTAATACTTATTATTTATCACAAGGCATTGCTGTTATTCATAAAAAGCCTACCCCTTTACAAATTGTAAAAGTAGATTATCCAAAACGAAGTGCAGCGGTTATTAAAGAAGCCTATTTTAAACAAGCTTCAACAACGGATTACAACGGTGTATATCGGGGAAGATATATTGATTTTGAAGCAAAAGAAACAAAAAATAAGCAATCCTTTCCGTTAAATAACTTTCATGCTCACCAAATTGACCATATGAAGCATGTTAAAGCACAAAACGGCATATGTTTTGTCATTGTTCGCTTCTCTCTTTATGATGAAGTGTATTTATTGGACTGCAGTCACCTTTTTCATTATTGGGACCAACAATTAAAAGGTGGTCGAAAATCGATTCCAAAATCATTTATTGAACAAACCGGCATGCTTATTAAAATTGGATTACATCCAAGGATTGACTATATTGGAATTGTTGATAAAATTTATTTCAATGAAACAAAAAATTAATCACCCATAAAACATTCGGCTATTTCGAATACTAGTAGCGAACAGATGTTATGTTTTAATTATTAACAATTTTCACCTTTTTGAAATAGGTTACGAACGAAAGGTAGGAGCAACACAATGACTCGAGAATATCAGTCACGCCAAGAGCGTAAAAAATCACAAAAGCAAGATGGAAAGAAAAAAAAGAAATCAAAAAACCAAGGGCTTTTTAAAAAAATATTGGTTATATTTTTATTTTTAATTTTATTAAGTGGGATTGGTGGCGGAATTACCGTTTTTTCAATGGTTCAAGGCGCGCCAAACTTAGATCCTGCATTGCTCGAAGATCCGCAGTCTTCCACACTTTTTGATATGAATGATGAGGAATTCATGAGCAAATCAGGTGTTGAACATCGTGAAAAGGTCAAGATCCAAGACGTACCGGATGTTGTAAAAGATGCCTTTATTGCAACAGAGGATGTTCGTTTTTATGACCACTTTGGAATTGACTTAAAGCGGATTGGTGGAGCTGTTCTTGCAAACTTCCAAGAAGGTTTTGGTGCTGAAGGTGCAAGTACGATTACCCAGCAAGTTGTAAAGAATTCTTTTTTATCACCTGAAAAATCACTTTCTCGTAAAGTACAAGAAGCTTATTTATCGCTTAAGCTGGAACAAAATTATTCAAAAGATCAAATTTTAGAAATGTATTTAAACAAAATTTATTTTGCCAATCGAGCATACGGCGTAAAAACAGCAGCGGAAACATACTTCCAAAAGTCCATTGAGGAAGATGAGATTACAATAGCGGAGGCTGCATTACTAGCAGGCTTACCGCAGCGCCCAAGCTATTATGATCCATTTAAAAATCCTGAAGCAGCAGAAGAACGACGAAATACTGTTATTTCTTTAATGGAAAAACATGGATTCATTACAGCAGATCAAGCAGCAGAAGCAAAAGCGATTCCAGTTGCTGAAATGGTTCATCAACAAACAGATGAACAGCCTGCATATGAAGCATTTATGGATCAGCTTGCAGTAGAAATTGAACAAATTGATGGCGTAACGCAAAAAGATCTTTATGAAGGCGGATTAAAGATCTACACAACTATTGATACAGATGCTCAAGATTATGTAGAAACATTATTAAAAACAGATACCTATATTTCGTATCCTGATGATCGGTTTGAAGCTGGGGTTACATTATTAGATACCCAAACAGGTGCGATTCGAGCAATAGGCGGCGGGCGAAACAAAGATGAAGAAAGTGCAAACCGCATTAACTTTGCGATTCCAAACCCCGCTCTTCCTGACAGCGGCCGCCAGCCGGGTTCAACGATTAAGCCAATTTTAGATTATGGCCCTGCAATTGAAGATTTTAAATGGTCAACAGGTGAGATTCTTAAAGACCAACCACTTGTCGTAAATGGCTCGCAAATCCAGAACTGGGATGGGAAACATCGCGGAACCGTTACAATGCGTAAAGCGCTTGAATGGTCTTACAACGTACCTGCTGTGAATGCTTTTTTAGAAGTTGGTGAAGAGCGTGCAAAAGAGTTTGCTGATAACCTTGGCATCCACCTTGATACAATTTATCCTTCTTATGCGATTGGCGGCTTTGAAACAGGAATTACTCCACTAGAACTTGCTGGAGCTTATGCTGCTTTTGGTAATGAAGGCGTTTATAACACACCGCATACAATTAGAAAAATTGAATTTCCTGACGGCAGAGTGATTAATTTAGAACCTGAACCAACAGCAGCAATGAGTGATTACACCGCATATATGATAACCGATATGCTTAGAACAGTTGTTGATAGTGGAACAGGTACACAAGCCAATATTTCTGGACTTGATGTTGCAGGTAAAACAGGAACAACAAATTTACCTGACAATTATTCAGCTGCCCTGCAGAACAGCGGTGTAAAAGATGCTTGGTTTGCTGGTTATACAACAAACTATACCGCTGCGATCTGGACTGGATATAATAAGACAACTCAAGAGGATTTTGTTCGCTACAGCAATGGCGGAGATGATATTTCAAAAGAAATTTTTAAACAACTCATCTCTTATGTTTCAAAAAATCAAAATACACCAGACTTTAAACAACCAAATTCTGTTGTACGTATTGGCGTGGAACGAGGAACCAACCTTCTTCCTAGTGAATATACACCTAGCGGACAAATTGTATCAGAATTATTCGTCCGGGGCCATGAACCAAATAAAGTTTCAAAAAGATTTGATCAACCTGATACGCCATCAAATTTAGCAGCAAATTATAATGCTGAATCAAATACCATTACATTGACATGGTCTTATCCTGGAAATACAGAAGCAAGCTTTAGAATTAAACAATCGATCGAAAACGGTGGCTACCAAACCATTTCAGAAACTGCTGATATGTCTTTAACGATTTCAAATGTTGAAAAGGGAAAAACGTATCAATTCCAAGTAAGTGCTGTAGAAGCTTCCACAGGAATAGAAAGTCCTGCTGTTTCAGCTCAAGTGACAATACCTGAGGATGAGAAGATGGAGGAAGAAGAAGATATTCCTAATCCGCTTGATGAAGAGAAAAATGTGGAAGATGATGAAACGAGCGAAAACGAAGAGAAAGCACCGGATACAGATGAAGACGACAACAAGGAAAAAGAAGAGGATAAATCTGAAAACAATAAAGAAGAACAAAAGAATCCTGATAACAAAAAAGAAAAAGATGAAGATACCTCTTCAAATCCAGATTCTGCTCCTGTTAATGGGCAAAATAACAACAATCCAACAGAAAATAAACCAGCTGAACCACTCACCCAATAAAAATAACGTCCCCCTGAATTTTATTTCAGGGGGACGTTATTTTTTTAATAGAAAGGCTTTATAATATTTTTTTCTCAGCTCTAAAAACAACTCATTTAATTGAATATAAGCATGATAATAATCAGGATGTTGAAATAAAAATTCAATTCTTTCCACTGCATTTACAGGCTTTATCTCGAGCTGGTCTATTTCTTCTTTTCGCCAATTCTTAA
Organism: Bacillus taeanensis; assembly: GCF_003318295.1. Lineage (GTDB taxonomy): Bacteria > Bacillota > Bacilli > Bacillales > UBA6769 > Maribacillus > Maribacillus taeanensis. The sequence goes on along the minus strand of NZ_QOCW01000010.1, from coordinate 26,912 downwards.
GCGGTGGAACAGGCAAGTTATTACACCAGTATAGAACTTCTATAAATAAACCAATCCATTCAATCATTGGCTTTTTTGCATTTTTACGATCACGCTTCCGAAATAATTCCGCCATCTCTTTACTCGCTTTTTGCCAATCATCAAATATGTCATAAAGTAATGTTTTATCCTCATTCCATGGCAAATAAGCTAATGGCAGATTCTTAAAAAAGAAAATATCATAAATAAATAAGTTCGTTTTTAATGATTGCGTTCCTAGAGGGAGTTCCTCATATTGTAAAGCTGATTGTTCTTCAAAAAAGAAGGGGTGTGTAAATTCTTCTGGTATAGAAATAACCTTTAATTTATTTTGCCTTGCCATTTGCGAGCACCTTCATTCGCTTTTGTCCTTCCCGACAAATATCTAACAGCGGACAAACTTCACATTGCGGACTTTTAGCCTTACAGTGATAACGACCAAAAAAGATCATCCGATGATGTGTTACTGACCACTCTTCTTCTGGTACTTTTTTCATTAAGGTTTCCTCTACTTGTAATACGGTATCTTTCCATCTGCAAATACCAAGTCTTTTGCTGACCCGTTCAACATGTGTATCAACAGCAATAGCAGGAATATTGAAAGCGACAGAAACAATGACATTCGCCGTTTTTCTCCCTACACCTGGAAATCGTGTTAACTCATCTCGATCTTTTGGAATTTCCCCACTATATTCTTCAATTAACATTCGTGATAATTTTTGAATATTTTTTGCTTTATTCCGATATAAGCCAATTTTCTTTATATCTTCTTGTAATTCTTCAAGCGGAACAGCTAAAAAATCTTCAGGTGTGTTATATTTTTTAAATAACCCCGGCGTTACCTTATTTACTAACGCATCTGTACATTGTGCGGATAATAATACAGCAATCATTAATTCGAATGGATTAGAGTGATGTAGTTCACAATGTGCTTCTGGAAACATTTCACCCATCGTATCTAAAACTTCACGAATTTGTTTCTTTGTTAACACAAGTAATCATTCCTTTATGATTGTTCTAGCCAATTGTAAAACGGATAGGTGACTTTCTTTTTAGGTTCTGGATCACTGCTGCTTTTTGTTCGTGATTGGTATTTCCGAAATTTTTCTCCATATTCCCTTGCCTGCTCGACTGTTTGAATGCCGTTCTTTTTCCATTCAAATAAAATACGATCAATATAACGAAAATTCATTTTTCCTGATAAAACACCTTCTTTTAATGCGGCTTGAATTAATGAAGAAGGATGCTGATCTTGATCAATCCACATTGCTAATGTTTCACATTCAATTGGAGACAATGGACGTCCAAACTCTGTTTCAAAAATTGAATACAAATTCGTCTCTGTTGATAAAACATTTTTTTCTTGTTTTGGTTCACTTACTAACAGCAGCTTTTCCCAAAGCGCTAAAAGAGAATAGGTTTCAGAATAATATCCTTTTTCCATATCTTGATGCTCATCAATCGTTAATACCCCTTTTTGCATAAGACGGCGCAGAATTTCCATGCACGTTTCTGAGGAATATGTCATTCGCTCAGCAAGTTCTTCAGGAGTTGGAAAATAATTACCACTTTCTGCAAATGTATACACTTGTAAAAGAAGCATACATTCCTCTTCGGTTATTCCTACCCGTTTATAATACTGAAATAACATTTTGGGAATCGATACCGAGCCTTCGTTCAACCATCTTAACATATGTGATTTATTCATTCAGGTAACACCTCGGCTTTATTATATCATGTTAATCATGAAGCTATGCTAGGAATAACACCCCCCCTTCTCATAAAGGGGGGGTGTTCTCTAGTTGTGTATTGCTTTTTCTTAAGGATATAAACGATTTAAAAGACGCGGGAATGGAATTGTTTCACGGACATGTTCCGCTCCACTAATCCATGCCACTGTTCGCTCCAGACCTAAACCAAACCCGGAATGTGGAACAGAGCCAAATTTACGTAATTCTAAATACCATTTATATGCTTCTTCAGATAGGTTATGTTCTTCATAACGCTGTTTCATTAATTCATAATCGTCAATCCGCTGGCTGCCGCCAATGATCTCACCATATCCTTCAGGCGCAATTAAATCCGCACAAAGAACAACATCATCACGGTTTGGATCCGGCTTCATATAAAATGCTTTAATATCTTTTGGATAATTTGTGATAAATACCGGCTTATCAAAACTTTCGGCAATCGCCGTTTCATGAGGAGCTCCAAAGTCTTCTCCCCATTCAATATCATCAAAGCCTTTTTCTTTCAGCATTTCAATTGCTTTATCATAAGAGATACGTGGAAATGGCGCTTTGACGTTTTCGAGTTTTGAAAGATCACGATTTAATGTTTTTAATTCAAGCTTACAATTTTTCAGGACAGATTGTACCATATAAGAGACATACTGTTCTTGAATTTCTAAACTTTCTTCATGATCGACAAATGCCATTTCAGGTTCAATCATCCAAAATTCAATTAAATGACGACGTGTTTTCGATTTTTCAGCACGAAATGTTGGACCGAATGAGAAGACTCGTCCAAACGCCATGGCAGCTGCTTCCATATATAATTGTCCGCTTTGTGAAAGATAAGCGTCTTCATCAAAGTATTTTGTATGAAAAAGTGAGGTTGTTCCTTCTGCCGAGCTTCCTGTCAAAATCGGCGGATCCACTTTTGTAAACCCATTGTCATTAAAAAATTCATATGTGGCACGAATAAGTTCATTTCGAATCCGTAAAATAGCATGCTGTTTCTTTGAACGAATCCAAAGGTGCCGATTGTCCATTAAAAACTCTGTGCCATGTTCCTTTGGTGTAATCGGATAATCAACTGATTCACTAATAACATCAACATTTATAACTGTTAATTCAAAGCCTGATGGAGAGCGCTCATCGGCTCGAACAATTCCTGTTACTGTTACAGCTGATTCCTGTGTAAGGTCTTTAGCTGCTGTCCATGCTTCTTCGCTTACTTCTTTTTTTACCATTACACCTTGAATAAATCCGGTGCCGTCACGCAGCTGCAGAAATTGAATTTTCCCGCTGGATCGCTTGTTTGCAATCCACGCGCCAATTGTTACTGTTTCTTCAACATGCTGACTCACTTGAGAAATCGTTGTTTTCACACTGTTCCCTCCAACTAACTAACTTAAACACAGTCATTATCATAACAATTATTATAATAATATACAAATTTATAAAAGTTAGTTACGCATTTACTTTGCTTTTTACAAAACGTTCAACACGTGTTAAGGCTTCTTCAATTAACTCAAGAGATGTTGCATAGGAAAGACGGACATTATCAGGTGCACCAAAGCCTGAACCTGGCACAAGCGCTACTTTTTCCTCATCCAGCAGTGCTTTGACAAACTCGTCTACATTTGAATAGCCTGTTTTTTCAGCTGCTTCTTTTACATTTGGAAATAAATAAAATGCTCCTTTGGGCTTTACACAAGAGAACCCCGGAATATTTATAAGCTGCTCATATACTTTATTTAAACGCTCTTCAAATGCTTGTCTCATTGTTTCTACAGGCTCTTGTGTTCCATCATATGCTGCAATGGCTCCGTATTGTGCTAGTGATGTTGGGTTTGATGTGCTGTGGCTTGCTAAGTTTGTCATTGCTTTGACGATTTCAGCATTTCCTGCCGCATAGCCAATGCGCCAGCCTGTCATCGAGTGAGATTTTGAAACCCCGTTAATAATAATGGTTTGCTCTTTTAATTTATTTGAAAGCTGTGCAATTGATACATGTTTTGCATCACCATAAATAAGCTTTTCATAAATTTCGTCTGAAACAATTAAAAGATCATGCTTTAAACAAACATCTCCTAGCTTTTGTAGTTCTTCCGCAGAATAAAGAGAGCCTGTTGGGTTGCTTGGAGAATTAATGATGATTGCTTTTGTTTTCTCTGATACAGCTGCTTCTACTTGTTCTGGCGTAATTTTAAAATCATTGCTTTCTTTTCCTTCAATATAAACAGGGTTCCCGCCGGCAAGTTTCACTTGTTCCGGATAACTGACCCAATAGGGAGTTGGAATAACCACTTCATCGCCTTCATCAAGCAGCACTTGAAATAATGTGTACAGCGCATGTTTTGCTCCTGTACATACAATAATTTCGTTCGGCTGATATGTAATGTCTTGATCGTTTTTAAATTTTTCAATAATGCTTTGCTTTAACTCTGCTAAACCGCCGGCTGGTGTATATTTTGTATGCCCTTCATTCATTGACTGTACGGCTGCATCAATAATATGCTGTGGTGTATTAAAATCTGGCTCTCCTGCTCCTAAGCCAATGACATCATGACCTTGTGCACGAAGTTCTTTTGCTTTTGCTGTAATAGCAAGTGTAGTAGATGGTGTTAACGCTGAAACACGTGTTGATAATTTCATCTTTTTTCCTCCTCATATCTCATCATTATAGATACACTAAATTTAGTGTGTTTCTCGTTTTAGGTTATATTTTTTATTCAAATACGCCCCATCTTTAAATGCGACATAATAAAAACTGTAACGATCTTCTTGATCAATGTAGGTTACTTCCCAAAGCGGCACTTTATTTTCTGCACCAAGTCGAATATCAATAATTTTTTTATAGTCAACTTTTTTATCAATTAGTTCCTTTACTTGTTTTTTTGTAACCCCTGCTGATGCCTTTCTTGAAAAAGGTTCAATTTTAGGATTTGTCGAAATCCAAGCAATGATTTCTTCCTCCTGCTCATTCTTACCTTGAACAACTTGATAGGAATTTGACCCATGATAAAAACTAACCTTTGAAATAGTCTTTATATGGAATAATTCTTTCGCCTTTGCAGCGGCTTTTTGTTCCAAACCTGCATTTGCAGAGGTAACCTCACTGTAAAACGAAACACCTTGCCAAATTACAATTGCCGTAATAACAGCAAGAACGAATACTGCTTTTTTCATTGTATCACCTTATGTGCGGTAAATGGTAAAAACCATTTTCTCTTCATCTTCTTTATCCAATGCTAACCCAAACATTAAATCTTCATGTTTTAACGTGCGATTCAATAGATCAACGACTTTATATAAATCAATTACTTTTTCTATCTTAACCGTTGAAAGTACTTCAATCTTCTTTTCCAACATAAACATTCCTTTCAATTCATACCTATATGTTCCAACCATTTCTTTTACTAAAAAACCTGTATCAGAAATGATACAGGTTTTTTAGTTTTTACCTGTGATAAATCTCAACTGCACTTTTCAAAACGATATTATTATTTTCAATCATCTTGCAGTTTTTTGCAAGAGGAGAAGTAACTTTTTTATAAGTTTTTCTATATTGTTGAAAAGTCTCTTTCATCGATTGGAATCGTAATCACTTTATAAAACTTTTCATCACACTTTATCATAATTGTTCCTAATTTGTATGGTTGATAAATATCGATCCAGCCCTCTTGAAGCCTTTCCATTACTTGATCACTAGCCCATCCCTTTTTTTGTTTAAAAATAACAGCAGCATGTGGGTCGACTGTTTCAAGCAGTTCTTGACTTGTGCCGCTTTCATGACCAAAGTGACCCACTTTTAAAACAGCTGACTTTAATGGGTATTGCTTCATTAATTGCTTTTCGACTAAAAAATCGGTTTTTCCCATATAAAGAATCCTGTGATCCCCATAAGAAAAGGAAAACGTTAATGCTCCTTCGTCAGGTACATATAAAACTCGGATGAAAAGTCCCGGGTTTACTTCATATTCTTTTCCCTCTTCTAGTTCTAAAAAGGGAACTGACAATGATTGAACAGCGGCCAGTTTTTTTTGAATTGCTTTCGCTGCATAAATTTTTTTCGGATGATATTTTGCAGCTACTTCCTCTACATTCCCGGCATACAGTTCACTGCTGTCAGTTAAAACCATGTAATCAATTTCTTTAAGATGATAAAGTTCTAACCGTTTAAACAGTTCTTCTTCAGACGAGGAAGATCCGGTATTAATTAATCCAGTCTCTCCCTTACCTGTTTGAATTAACAGTGCTTCTCCATTAGACAAATCAAAGAAATTAAATGCGACTTCCTGTTCTGAAAGTTTAACCTGTATTTTTGAAAGCTCAGCAGGTATCGCAGGGGAAACACCTCCAAAAAATAGAACGGCCAAGATAAGAAGCTTCATAATTGAGTAACTCCTTCCGCACTTCTTGCTGCTATTTACAGACTTAGTTTGCGTACTTTTTTAAAGAGTTATCACAACCATCCTCTTAGTTCATCAAGCAGTTCATAAAGAGGTCCTTTCATAATTGGAACAGCCGGCAGTGACTGGCGAAACATTTTTCCATAGCGTGTGGAAATAATTCTACGGTCTAACACAAAGACAACACCGCGATCCGATTGAGTACGAACAAGCCGCCCAAATCCTTGTTTAAAGCGAATCACCGCTTGAGGAAGTGATAAATCCATAAAAGGATTTCCACCATTGTTTGCAAGTTTTTCACTTTTTGCTGCAAGAATTGGGTGATCGGGTGGTGAAAATGGCAGTCTTACAATTACTAAACAACTTAAATCTTCACCAGGGATGTCGACTCCTTCCCAAAAACTGCTCGTTCCAAATAAAATTGCTTTATCAAACTGTTTAAAGTTTTTTGTAAGCTTCGCCCGGCTCCCGCTGTCAACTCCCTGACCAATTAAAATAAATTTTTCTGTTAATTCTTTTACCCGCTTATAAACAGCACGAAGCATTTCATAGGAAGTAAATAAAACAAGCATTCGTCCATTTGTAACGTTCGCAATTTGATAAATCGATTGTGCAGCCTCTTCCACAAATTCTTCTTGTTTGACATCTTTTATTAACGGAAAATCTGTTGGAATCATTAGTTTTGCCTGGTTTTCATAATGAAAAGGCGAGGGAATCGTTTTTGTGATCGGCACAAAGTCTTCTAAACCAAGATGTTCTATTATATAATCAAAGTTCTCATTGACGGTTAAGGTAGCTGATGTTAACACCACACTATTCTTTTTTGAAAAAAATGAATCGGCAAGTTTATCAGCGATTTCAATTGGCTTACTAAAAATGTAAACGGCATTGCGCGGCCCTTTTATTTCTGCTTCAAGCCACATAACCTCATCAACATGCCGGTTAAGAAGAAGATAATCTAACTTATCGTGCTGTTCTAAAACTGTTTGAATCATTCCTTCATAATCGACAAGCAAACCACTTTGTTTTAATGAGAGGTGCTCTTCTTTTTCTCGTAACGCTTTGTTCACTTCGCTTAATAAATTTGCAAGATCTTTTAGCTGCGATGTAACACGAGCAGTTGTTTCTAAAATACTTGCCCACAGCTTGTTTTTTTCAATTTCTTCATCTATTCGCAAAGAGACTCGTCCAATTTCAGTTGGTGACTTTTTATGTTTTCTGCTTACAAAAGTATGCAGCATCCGAAAGAGATCACTGCCTTCTACAAGCACATTTTTTAATGCTTCATCAATGCGTTTAATATCCGCTTTTGAAATAGATGACTCGATTTCTTCACATAGTTTTGCTGCTTTAGAAAAAAGACCATTGTCCGCACTATCTCCTATGCGATCTAGGAGCTGGTGAAAAGAAAAGTAATCTGTTTGAACGCCAAAATAATTTCCCCCTACTTCTTCAAGGTGATGGGCTTCATCAATCACTACTTCCTTATAAGCTGGAAGAAGCTGATTTCGATTTACTAAATCTGTAAAAAGAAGCGAATGATTTGTAATCACAACATCTGCCTGCTGTGCTTTTCGTTTTGCACGATGATAAAAGCATCGTGAGAAAAAGGGACATTTATGATTTAAGCATGAACGAACATCGCTTTTAACATCTTCCCATAACAGCTTTCCTCCCGAAGGTAAATTTAGTTCTTCCACATCCCCAAAATCTGTCTCAACAAGCCAAACGAGCAGCTGAGCTTTTGTTAAAATCGTATCATAATTTTGCTCAACGGTTTGAGATAAGTGCTGCTCAAATTTACGCATACATAAATAATGATTTCGTCCTTTTAAGACAGCGGCATTTAACTCAAATGGAAGAAGTTCATTTAAAAGAGGAATATCTCGATCTAAAAGCTGCTCCTGCAGTTGAACAGTATGGGTACTTATAACCATAGGCCGTCCTTCTTTTTTTCCATAGACAATACTCGGCAGTAAATAGGCAAGTGATTTCCCTGTGCCGGTTCCAGCTTCCACGAGCAAATGCTGATGAGCATCGAGAGCTTCATCAACAGCATCCATCATTTCTACCTGACCTTTTCTTGCTTCATAATATTTCATAGAAGATGAAAGTGTTTGAAGAATACTTTCCTTTAGGTCTTGAAAAGAAGGAACAGATGAATAATCTTCTTTAAGCTCAATCTGTTTTTTAAATGCAAATTGACGAAATAAGTCAACATTATCCTCTTCCTTAAGTAAACTTTTTAATTTTGCTTGAATTTCTGCTCGAAAAATCCCTTCCACATCACTTTTTAGCTGTCTCACTAACGGTTCAAGATTTTGCAGCGTTAATAATGGCAAAGTATTTATCTTATTAAGCAGAAACAAAAGCAGTCTTGCCGTCACTTCTGCATCACTATCAGCGCGATGTGGGTTTTCGTGTTCAATATCTAAATATTCTGCCAGCTGATTTAATTTATAACTTTCAATATGAGGCAAAAGCATTCGAGACAGCTCCACTGTATCAATACTTGGTCCTTTAAATTCCAAATAGCCGCTGTTCGCTAATTCCTCTTGTAGAAATGCTAAATCAAACGGAACATTATGAGCCACAAAATACGAACCATCAAGCAATTTCCATAAATCAGGAGCAATGTCATCAAAAATTGGCGCTTTCTGGACATCTTCATCGCTTATTCCTGTTAACTGCTGAACAAATGGAGGAATTGGAAGCTGCGGATTTACATAACTTGAAAAACGCTCAACAATTTTATCGTCTTCAATCAGCACTGCTCCCACTTGAATTACACGGTCTTTCATTGGTGAATTTCCTGTTGTTTCAAAATCAATTACGACATATCTATTTCCCAAAATTGTCACCTCTAATATCTACCCTCAACTTAACTTGCGGCCATCGTGTTGTAATGCTAAATTCTTAAGGTGAATCTATCTACATTTACAACTCTCTCACTCACTTTATCATGAAATGAATAGAAAGTTAAAGATAAACATAAGAGAGGTTGACTATTAGAGTCAACCTCTCTTATGTTTATTTTGTTACCTCAATTAATAAATCGCCTGTTTGAATCGCTTCACCATTTGATACATAAATTTCTTTCACTGTTCCATCAAATGGTGCTTGAACAGTTGTTTCCATTTTCATCGCTTCTGTAATCATTAAATGATCACCTTTTTTCACCTGTTCGCCTTTTTCTGCAATAACTTTAATGACAGTACCCGGCATAGAAGCCCCGATATGATCTGGATTTCCTTTATCCGCCTTTTGCTTTGCGTTAACTGTTGTTTTAATATTTAAGTCTTTTATAAACACTTCACGAGGCTGACCATTTAATTCAAAATAAACAACGCGCGTGCCATCAAGCTGAGGTTGTCCAATTGAAACTAATTTCACAATTAATGTTTTGCCTGTTTCAATTTCTATTTCAATTTCTTCTCCTAAGCGCATGCCATAGAAAAATGTTGGCGTATCAAGAACAGACAAATCACCAAACTGTTCATGTAATTCAATGAAGTCCATATACACTTTTGGATACAGCGCATAGGAAAGTAAATCATGACTTGTTACTTGACGATCAAGTTTTCCGTACAGCGTTTCTTTTAATTCATGAAAGTTAATAGGCTCTAATAACTCTCCAGGACGTGTTGTAATGGCTTCTTTTCCCTTTAAAATAATTTGCTGCAGTTCTTTCGGGAACCCTTGATACGGCTGTCCCAAATAGCCTTGGAAAAACTCTACAACAGAATCCGGAAAATCTAATGAAGCGCCTTTTTCATAAATATCATCTTCTGTCAGATTATTTTGCACCATATAAAGAGCCATATCGCCGACGATTTTTGAGGATGGCGTTACTTTTACAACATCACCAAATAAATCATTCACACGGCGGTACATTCGTTTGACTTCATCCCAACGCTCGCCAAGTCCTACTCCTTTTGCCTGCTGCTGCAGATTGCTGTATTGACCGCCCGGCATTTCATGCTCATACACTTCTGTATGCGGCGCATTCATGCCGCTTTCAAAGCCTGCATAATATTTTCTTGTGTCTTCCCAATAATGAGAAAGCTCTTCAAGCGCTTCAATCCTTACATCCGGCTGACGTTCAGAGCCTTGGAGCGCGTAATAAAGCGTGTTGGCACTCGGCTGTGAAGTAAGACCGGCCATTGAGCTTACCGCCACATCGACAATATCCACCCCTGCTTCAACAGCTTTTGCATACGTGTAAATACCATTGCCGCTTGTGTCATGAGTATGAAGATGAATTGGTATATCAATTGTTCCTTTTAACGTTGAAATTAATTCATAAGCGGCCTGCGGTTTTAAAAGACCGGCCATATCTTTAATACCTAAAATATGGGCCCCAGAATCTTGAAGTTCTTTTGCTAAATTTTTGTAATAAGCTAAACTGTATTTCGTACGTCCAGCATCTAAAATGTCCCCTGTATAGCACATTGAAGCTTCGGCAACTTTTCCGGATTCTCTTACACTTTCAATTGCAAGCTTCATGCCGTCAACCCAGTTCAAGCTGTCAAAAATACGGAAGACATCTATGCCTGCTTCTGCAGAACGCTGAACAAATTCATTAATAACGTTGTCGGGATAATTTTTATAGCCAACCGCATTTGAAGCGCGGAGAAGCATTTGAAATAAATGATTTGGCACCTGTTCTCTTAGCTTTAACAAACGGTCCCACGGATTTTCGTTTAAAAAGCGCATCGCCACATCAAAAGTTGCTCCGCCCCACATTTCCATTGAAAAAAGATTTGGAAGCATGCGGGCTGTTGGTTCGGCAATTTGCTTTAAATCATGAGTTCGAACGCGTGTAGCAAGCAGCGATTGATGACCATCACGGAACGTTGTATCCGTTAATAGTACTTTCTTTTGTTCTTTTACCCATGCAGTAAGTCCCTCTGCACCTTTTTCATCAAGAATTTGTTTTGTTCCTGACGGCATTGAATCAGTTTGTTTAATCTTTGGAATTCTTCGTTTCGGATAGGCTGGTTTCTTTTTCTTTTCGAGTCCTGGGAAGCCATTCACCGTGGTCGTTCCAATATATGTAAGCATTTTTGTACCGCGGTCTTTTCGCTTCGGAAAAACAAAAAGCTCTGGTGTTGTATCAATAAACGACGTGTCATACCGTCCTGACAAAAAGTCTTGGTGTTTAACAACATTTTCGAGAAATGAAATATTTGTTTTAATGCCGCGAATTCGAAACTCTCGCAAGTTTCTTAACATTTTTGAGGCCGCTTGATCAAACGTTAGTGCCCATGTTGAAACTTTCACAAGCAGTGAATCATAGTAAGGCGTAATCACAGAGCCTTGAAAGCCATTTCCTGCGTCTAGACGTACACCAAATCCACCGCCGCTTCGGTAGGCCATAATTTTTCCTGTATCGGGCATAAAGTTATTGCTGGGATCTTCTGTTGTAACACGCGACTGAATCGCAAATCCATGTGTATAAATTTTTTCTTGTTTTGGTACTGAGAGCGGTGCTTTGTGTAAGTGGTAACCTGCCGCAATTAAAATTTGCGACTGTACAATATCAATTCCTGTAATCATCTCTGTAATCGTATGTTCGACCTGCACCCTTGGATTGACCTCAATAAAATAAAATTTATTGTCTGGGGTTACAAGAAATTCAACGGTGCCGGCATTTAAATAGTCTACATTTTTCGCGAGACGAACAGCCGCTTCACAAATCTCTTCTCTTAGTTCATTCGTTAGCGAAACACTTGGTGCCACTTCGACCACTTTTTGGTGACGCCGCTGCACCGAGCAATCACGCTCATAAAGGTGAACGGTATTTCCATGATGATCAGCTAAAATTTGCACTTCAATATGTTTTGGATTTTCGACAAACTTCTCAACATACACGTCGTCTCCGCCAAACGCTGCTTTTGCTTCAGACTTCGCTCGTTCATAAGCCTCTTTTAATGCTTCTTGCGAACGAACGATTCTCATACCTCGACCACCGCCTCCTAATGAAGCTTTAATAATGATTGGATAACCATGATTATCGGCAAACTGTTTTACTTCTTCTAAACTTTCTACAGGACCATCTGTTCCAGGAATGACTGGAATCTCTGCTTTGATCGCTTCTGTACGTGCTTTTACTTTATCTCCAAACATAACGAGATGTTCGGACTTTGGTCCAATAAACGTAATACCCTCTTCTTCACAACGCTTTGCAAATTGCGTATTTTCAGATAAAAAACCATAACCAGGATGAATCGCATCAATTTCGTGACGTTTTGCAATTTCAATAATCCCTTCAATGTCTAAATAGGCATCAATCGGCTTTTTCCCTTCTCCAATTAAATATGCTTCATCTGCTTTATAGCGATGATAAGCGCCTGCATCTTCTTTTGAATAAATCGCAACCGTACGAATATTAAGCTCTGTACACGCACGAAATACACGAATCGCAATTTCACCGCGGTTTGCAACAAGGACTTTATTTATTGTCTTTTGTGCTGTCATACAATCTCCTCCTTCATCTTCCATATTATTGCTTATAATATATTAAATATATTGTAATGAAACGAGGATTCTACGTTAACGTTATCTTTCCTTTTGTGTTAGCTGTGTTAGTAGAATAACTCTGTTTCATGTTTACAAATGAGGAAATATTAACCAAAATACCCATAGCGATCATACTTAATACTAAAAATGATCCCCCATAACTAATAAACGGAAGCGGTACTCCTGTAATGGGAAGCAAGCCTGTAACGGCACCAAGGTTAACAATAGACTGAATAGCAAGCATGGCCGCTATCCCAATCGCAAGTAAACTGCCAAATGTATCTTTGCAGCGCATTCCAATTAAAAAACCTTTAAATACAATAAAAGCAAGCAATCCAAGCACAAATAAAACGCCAAAGATTCCTAACTCTTCTGAAATAATCGCCATAATAAAATCTGTTTGCGGTTCAGGTAAAAAGCCAAATTTTTGAATGCTTTGGCCTAATCCTCGTCCAGATACACCGCCTGATGCAATGGCAATATATGAATTAACGAGCTGATAGCCATTTCCATCTGGATCTGAAAATGGATCATAGGCTCCTGCAAAGCGGGAAGATTGTTCAGCTGTTAAAAAAAATGGAGCCGCAAATCCAATCGCTAAAACAGCTAACCCTATTAACGAGAATAAATGTTTCATTCTCATGCCGGAACAGATAATCATAACTCCTGAAATCCCAGCAATAATAAGGGCTGTTCCTAAATCCGGTTGTGAGGCTACTAATAGAAACACGACCACAATCATAATAAGAGGCGGAAGAACGGCTTTCGTAAAATCAGAAATATAAGTTTGCTTTTTTGAAAAAATCGCTGCTAAATAAATAATCATTCCAAGTTTAACAAATTCTGACGGCTGCACACTTACACCGCCAATGGATAGCCAACTTTGTGCATTGTTCGCTACCGAACCAAATACTTTAACTGACAATAATACAATGATTGACAACATAGCCACTAACTTCATAAATCGTTTATAAGCCTTATATGGAAATAACATTGTTAAAAAGAACATTACTAAAGCAATAAGCAGCCACTTTAATTGTTTTAAAAAGAAAAAATTACTGCTTTGTTTAAGTTCAATCACCGAGACAACGATACTAGAACTATATACCATTAAAAGACCAAATCCACTTAAAAGAAGGATTGCAATGATTAGGGAATAATCATAATGGCGAAACATCTTCTTTATCATTGTTGAATTCTACCTTCTTTCAAACAAATATATTTGGACAGAATTTACATATACCTTTAGTCTACTACTTTAGTTATGTACCATGTCAAGCAGCTCGCATCGCAAGAATCGAATTTTTTATAAAAGACCAGCCATCGGATTCTTTTCCATACCATCTAAATGGAACTAAATTAACAATACCAATCCACAAATTCACAGCAATAACCGGTGTAATGAGCGAAATATAAAAAGGAATATGTGCAAATTGCAATAAAATGAGAATAAAAAAAACAATTAATAGATTAATCATTGGACCTCCAACTGCAATTAAAGATTGTTTCCAGTACGGGGTTTCCACTCTTGCTTCACTTGTTGTATATCCTCCAAGAAAAAATAGTAGGTTTATTTCTATTCTTGTATTTACGGTTCGAATAGTAAAGATTGTCGGACCGCTTCCCATTACTAATACTATCTTTTTTATACGAAGAGTTTTTGCTGTAATTAAATGACCAAACTCATGACTAAATTGAGCGGTCGATAGGATTATCAAAAAGAGGAATACTGTAAAAATTAATTCAATAATTTTTCAACCCTCACCTTCAAACATTATCATTATTTTAACACATCTTCCTAAATTATTATAAAAAAACATTAAAAACCTCAGCAGTAGACCAAGTTCTTTCATACCCTCTATCTTTTTAACTAAAAATGTAAAAAACTCAAACCATCATCTGGATAGTTTGAGTTTTGGCTTATTTTTGCATGGTTGCTTCATGTAAAGCAGATAACTGTTTTTCAAGAGATTCTAGCAGTTCTTTGCCTTTTTCTTCTTCGACTAATCCAAGGCGAATTGCAAAGTCTATCTCTCTTGAAAGACCAAACATTTGTGTATCTAACACTTCCTCATAGAGAGGACATTGTGGCATCGTTAAATTTTCCATTTGCACTTCAATCAATTTAAGGATCTTATTTGCGTCAGCCGTAAGAAGTGCATAGGCTTTTTCGCGATGTTCAGCTGCTGTCTCAGTAGACATAGTGATCCCTCCGTTCTAAATGCCATGCCTGTGCATTAATCATATCTTTATTTTCATAAAATTGCAAGGTATTACATGGCGATTAATTAGAAATTTCACTTATTAGAATATGACAAAAGAAAGCACACCCTTTATACTAGTTATGAGATGGGCAATTTTATAAAAGAGGTGAACTGATGTGAGTGATATTGTACTGTTAACCGGTAACGTAGATTACACAATTACCCTGGATCCGACTGTTTGGATTTTTGATGATCGAAAAATAGAATTAGAAAGCTTGTTTCAATCTAGTAAAGAAGAAAAACAAGACTCTTTGATGGCTTACACTGAAAAAATGGCAAAAAACTGGGAACGAGAACTAACAGAAGAAAAAATTTCACCACCAGTAAATCGCAGCATAAAAAAATTTGAGAAAGAAAAAATTTTGGCTGGAACATTTGCTATCCCGTTAAAACCTTTTATTGAAAATGCAGGTCCAAAACAAGAAGCAAAGGAATTTATTGTTGAAACGTCTGATGGTCATACACATGAAATCCCTTTACATATTGCAGAACATGCCTTTTTAGGTTTTTCAAAAGACGGCAGACCATTAAGAGAAGATGGTCCTATACATTTTTACTTTGGCGATGGTTCTAATCGTAAAAATCCTGTGCGACATGTAATAAAATTTATTGTTGCCTAACAGAATAGGCAAGCCCGGAGATTGGCTCATTGGCATAGAATCCATATGAGTCAATCTCTTTATCTTTTTCTGCGCTCGCCATAATTATTTATAAAATATCGGCAGCAAGTTGTGCTAAATGGGAGCGCTCCCCTTTTTCAAGCTTCACATGTCCTGCAATCCCATAGTCCTTAAACTTTTCAATGACATATGTTAAGCCATTGTTATATTCATCTAAGTAAGGATGATCAATTTGCTGTGGATCTCCCATTAATACGATTTTACTTCCTTCCCCTACCCGCGTTAAAATTGTTTTTACTTCATGCTTAGTTAAGTTTTGTGCTTCATCAATAATAATATATTGTTCAGGTAAACTTCGCCCGCGAATATATGTTAGAGCTTCAACTTGAATTGAACCAATCCCCGCAAGGATTTTCTCTAATTCACCCGGCTTTTTCACATTAAAAAGATATTCTAAATTATCATGAATCGGCTGCATCCACGGTTTTAATTTTTCTTCTTTTTCCCCAGGTAAAAAGCCTAAATCTTTACCTACCGGCACAATCGGTCTTGCAACTAACAGCTTTTTATAACGCTTTAAATCTTCGCTAAGCATTAAACCGGCTGCCATTGCTAAAAGTGTTTTTCCAGTGCCCGCTTTTCCAACGAGCGTGACGAGGGAAACATCGTTTTGTATCAACAAATCTAACGCCATTCGCTGCTGCACATTTCGTGGAGTTATTCCCCATACATGATCATTTTCAAATGTGCATAGCTTAATCGTTTTCCCTTTTCCATCTACTTTTCCAACTGCAGATATGGAAGGCTGCAGTTCATTTTTCATAATTACAAATTGATGTGGGTAAAGGCGATACTGTGCCAATGTTGAAACAGGCAAAGTTTTAGCTTCAAAAAATTGATCAAATATATTTTTGTCCAAATAGCATTCTTTGTAACCTGAATAAATTTCATTTACTTCAATAACACGATCACTAAGAAAATCTTCTGACTCAATTCCCAGGGCATCCGCTTTCACACGGACAAGCGCATCTTTACTCACTAAAATAACATCGCGTCCATCTTTCTTTTTTTGCTCTTCAAGCATTAAATTTAATGCAACCGCAATAATCCGATTATCATTCGTTTTCTCTACAAACTTCTCCTGTAAATATTGAAATGAGCGATGGTTTAACTCAACTCTTAATACTCCTCCTGAATCTAGTGGGATTTTTTGATGTAATTTCCCTCTTTGTCTTAAATTATCAATTGTTTTTGAAACCTGCCTTGCATTTCTACCAATTTCATCCATGTATCTTTTTTTAGAATCTACCTCTTCTAAAACAACAGCAGGTATAACAACTTCATTGTCTCTAAACGTAAAAATTGCATTAGGGTCTTGCAAAAGTACATTCGTATCTAGAACGTATATTTTGCTCAACGGTTCGCCTCCTGACTTAGAAGTGTTCGGTTCACTAGATGCTATGTTTGGACAACGTTTCTACTATAAATGTATGAACAACTGAATAAACTTAGACGATTTAACAAAAAATAGATAAAAATAATTTGTAGAAAGAAAGGATGTACAATAGAGTGAAACGGCTTTGTATGAATCTTATCCTATGTTTTCTTCTATTAATCGGATGTCAAAATTCTGCACAAGAAAATGCGCAAGAAAATACACAATCCCAAAATGATCTTATTCATGTAAAGCAAACGGTACCTAAAAATGGCGTTGAAGAAAAGAGTGCCTCACAAATTGCTGAGCACCTTGTTGAAATAGCCACCGCTGTTCCCGATGTGGATGATGCGACCGCCATCGTGACCGGAAAGTATGCGGTAGTAGGCATTGATGTAAATCGAAAGCTTGATCGTTCCCGTGTAGGTACAATTAAATATACGGTCGCCGAAGCCTTAAAGAAAGATCCATACGGCGCGAATGCTGTTGTAACGGCAGATATTGATACGGTCTATCGTTTGCGTCAAATGGCCAAACAAATTAAGCAGGGACATCCTATTTCAGGAATTATGGAAGAGCTTTCAGCAATTGTCGGTCGGATTGTTCCTGAAGTACCAACTGACATTAAAGGAGACACGCCAAACCCTACTGAAACAGGAGACAAGCAGCTGCCAAAAGAAGAAGAACAACAATTGGAGAAACAACAGGAGAAGCAGGACCTTAATCGTTAATATAAGAAAAGCTTAGTGAAATTCACTAAGCTTTTCTCATTGCATCCATTACCTGCTTATCTAATTTAGCTGCTGCTTGAGCATCATATGTTTTTTCATACTTTGGTTCAACTGAAATTTTAGAACCATAAAACATCACATCACGCACTTCATTAACAGAAACTTCCATTAATGCAAGTTTCAATGGTACTCCTTCCATTTTTTCTACCTTTACAGAAGCATCGCCTGCAATAGAATATGTAGATTCGGCTCCAATTAAATTAAAGACCACTTTAGGATTGCTGCCTACATTCGTTACAATACGAGAACGATTGTCTACAGCAAAGCGAATGGTTTTCGTATCAGGCGCATAAATCCATGAAATTGCGCTTACATTCGGTCCACCTGTTTCATGATCAACAGTCGATAGTGTAATAAAACGCTCTGACTGCAACAATTCAAATAATTGTTCAGTTAATTCTGTTTCTACTTTATTTGCCATAATACCCCTCCTATATGTATTAAAATTCCTGCTACCCTTATACTATACCTATTTTTCCATAAAGTTAAAACCTTAAATTATACAGTTCCACAAAAACTTAATATAACCATACTAAAAACTAAGCTGGGTTTATACATCATTTAAAATTGATTAGTGATTGTCAATAACGTTTATTATATACTACAATTATAGGTATATGTGAGGTGTAATAATGAGAGTAAAATGTGTAATATGCGATAAAATTGAAAAAATTGATGATGAATCATTAATCGCAAAAAAACTGCGCAATCGTCCTATTCATACTTATATGTGTGAAGACTGTAAGCAGCGTATTGGGGAACGTACAAAAGAACGATTTGCAACTGGGAAATTTAAGCTTTATAAAAATGAAAAAACAGATGAAGATTGGTAAAAGTAAGCGGAAGGATAAGATCCTTCCGCTTACTGATTATATTTTGGTTCAGATTCAATCGATTGAAGCAGTGCATCAACAAGCTCAGTCGGAAATTGATAATGGCCTTGTTTCTTCCCTTTCACATAATAAACATGATAAAGGTGTTCATCCTCCTGCACATTTAACTCTTCAATACCGTGATCTTTCACTAAGATTTCTTCAAAAAATTGATACGTATCTTGTGCAGAAACATCATTTGGCCGCTCTTCTGCTACACGTTTAATACTCAACCAATTATAGATGGTATCTTGCAATGTCATACAAAACACCCCTTTACTATGAAGGTTTTAATTGTTTTAACGATTGTTTAAGAGACTGATTTCCCCTCTTGTTTTCTAGCTCTATGAAGACGAAACCTGTAAATCCCAAGAAAGACTGCTGCACATACAAGCCCTTCTGCGATTGGTAAACCAATCGCAAAAAACGTTAAAATCAAACAACCAATAATCATGACAACATAAACAACCACTGATTTTAGTAATGGAAGCTTTCTAGCAAATCCAAGCTTGTATACAATAATGCAAAAAAGCGTTACCATTAAATACAGCAGAAAAAAGCCAGTAACAGGATCTTGATCTATTCCAACGAGCATCGCAAAGCTTGACAACCCTTCAGGTACTGCATTAGCAATGTCTTGTTCCACGATGATCCACCTCTTTTATTTTTTAATAGAATTTCATCCATAAAAGAAGGAGGATTTTATATAAAATCAAAACCCTCCACTTTTTTAATTCATTAGTTTTTTGCTGCTAACTTTTTCTTTTTCGCAGCTTTTTCACGTTCATTTTTATCTAAGATTTTTTTACGAAGACGAATTGATTCTGGTGTTACTTCACAATACTCATCTTCATTTAAATACTCTAATGCTTCTTCAAGCGTCATAATACGAGGCTTTTTCATTGTTACAGTTGTATCTTTTGTTGCAGAACGAACGTTTGTCGCATGTTTCGCTTTTACGATATTAACCGTTAAGTCATTATCTCTTGTATGCTCTCCAACGATCATACCTTCATAAATTTCTGCACCTGGCTCAACAAAGATTGTACCGCGATCTTCTACGCCAATGATTCCGTATTGTGTCGCTTTACCGTTTTCCATTGATACAAGAACACCTTGACGACGCCCACCAACATTTCCTTCAACCATTTTTTGGTAACTGTCAAACGAATGATTTAAAATACCATAACCTTTTGTTTGCGTTAAAAATTCTGTTGAATATCCGATTAATCCACGCGCTGGAACCATAAACTCAAGACGAACTTGTCCATCTCCATTATTGACCATGTTTACCATTTCACCTTTACGAGCTCCAAGTGACTCCATAACAGAACCTGTAAACTCTTCAGGAACATCGATTTGAACACGTTCCACCGGCTCGCAGCGAACTCCATCAATTTCACGCACAATAACTTCAGGCTTTGATACTTGAAGCTCATATCCTTCACGACGCATATTTTCAATTAAAATAGACAAGTGAAGCTCACCGCGTCCTGATACAATCCACGCATCTGGTGAATCGGTATTTTCAACACGTAAACTTACGTCTGTCTCAAGCTGAGCACGAAGGCGTTCTTCTACTTTACGACTTGTAATGTATTTACCTTCACGACCTGCAAACGGACTGTTGTTTACTAAGAACGTCATTTGAAGTGTTGGTTCATCAATACGAAGAATTGGAAGCGCCTCTTGATGTTCAACAGGGCAAACCGTTTCTCCTACATTGATTTCTTCCATTCCTGACACTGCGACAAGGTCGCCCGCTTTTGCTTCATTGATTTCAATACGCTTTAATCCTAAAAAACCAAATAATTTCGTAACACGGAAATTTTTCACAGTTCCATCAATTTTCATTAAGGCAACTTGCTGTCCAACTTGAATTGTTCCTCTAAATACTCGACCAATTCCAACACGACCTAAATAATCGTTATAATCAAGCATTGTTACTTGGAATTGAAGAGGCTCGTCACTGTTGTCGATTGGAGCTGGGATGTTTTCAATGACAGTATTGAATAATGCGTTCATGTTTTCGTCTTGTGTATCTGGATCTACGCTTGCTGTACCGTTAATCGCTGAAGCATACACAACTGGGAATTCAAGCTGATCTTCTTCTGCTCCAAGCTCAATAAATAAATCAATTACTTCATCTACTACTTCTAATGGACGCGCAAATGGACGGTCAACTTTGTTTACAACAACAATTGGTGTAAGCTTTTGTTCAAGCGCTTTTTTTAATACGAAGCGTGTTTGCGGCATACAGCCTTCATAGGCATCAACAACAAGAAGCACACCGTCTACCATTTTCATAATACGTTCTACTTCTCCACCGAAGTCAGCGTGTCCTGGTGTATCCATAATATTTATACGAGTGCCTTCATAATTGATGGCAGTATTTTTAGCTAAAATTGTAATTCCGCGCTCTTTTTCTAATGCGTTAGAGTCCATTGCACGTTCATCAACCTGCTCATTTTCACGAAATGTTCCTGATTGATGCAGCAGTTGGTCAACTAACGTTGTTTTTCCGTGGTCAACGTGTGCAATAATTGCGATATTACGAATATCATTACGTTGTTTCGTCATGAATTTATCTCTCCATTTCACCCTAATTAATAACTCGTCTATTATAACACAAATAAAATCAAATAATAAAAGTATTTCTGCTTAATATTTATGTTAAAATGTTAATTGTAAAGTTGTATGCGTCTTCATATTTATTTGTTTTGATACGGAGGGTTATGTATGAACAAGCAAAATGCCTTTTTTTTATTTCTTGCAGTACTAGTCGTCTTTTTTATTTTACTTGTCGGGGTTTTAATTGCTGAAGGCCAAGGAATTGCGGCTGTCCTTTCATTTCTTGCTTCCTTTGTGTTAATGGGTGTTGGATTTCGTTTGAAAAAGAAGTGGAATACTCAAGCAGATCAATAGGGGTTACTATAAAGTAAGAGACTGACTCAATCGAGTCAGCCTCTTACTTTATAAAGGAAGTGCCAGCAGTAAATATTCATTTCCTTTTTCATCATAATCCATTTTATACTGTTCAAAACCTATTTTCCCTAAAAACTGCATCCAGTTAAGACATTGAGCCGGACATGCCGCATACAGAACTTTTGCACCTTTTTTACGTTCTTCCTCTGCTAATACCTCTAAAATAAGACGACCAATCCCCTCTCCCTTTTGGCTAACGATAATTGTGCCGAGCCATGGCTCTTCATTCCTAACTTTTGTTAAATGATATGTAAAAGCAGTCTTTTCATCTAAATTCCATATTCGCCATTCGCCATTCTCATACTGATAATGATTAATCCATCTTTCCACGTCAGCATGAGTTGGATTCGAACTGCCGAGCTCCCATAAACTCCATTCCTTAGACAAGCTGCTTAAAGAGGTCATCAATGCTTGATCGTCTCTTTTCATTTTTCGAAACGTTAACGATGAGCGGTTCATAGCGATACCTTATTCATGGTCAGCAGATTGCTTTAAAATAAAATGATGTAAGATTTCATCATGAAGAACAGGCTTGCCAACAAAAACAGGATTTTGCTGCAGCAGTTTTATTGGTTTTCCATATAAATTTGTTGCCACACCACTGACTTCTTGAATAAGAAGAATGCCTGCCGCAAAATCCCAAGGAGATAAACGCAAGGTCATATAAGCATCAAGTCTTCCCGAAGCGACGTAAGCCATTTCAATTGCTGCAGATCCATAAGAACGTGTCCCTCTTACAGCTTTTACAAGCGGTGCTAGCACCTCAGCATCAATTCGTTTATTTTCTGTTACCCATGTCGAATTAAGACCGATTACCGCTTCGCTTAAAGGTACACTGTTTAACTTAGGTAACGCCACTTCATTTAAGTAAGCACCGCTGCCGACAATACAATGAAACAATTCACCGGCAACAACATCATAAATAATGCCTACTTTTCCGACACCATCTTGATAAATCCCTATTGAAATTGCAAAATTTCGCTGCTGATGAACAAAATTCATTGTTCCATCAATGGGGTCAATTATCCAAAGTGTTCCCTCTTGGGACGTTACCTCATCTCCAAATCCTTCTTCACCAAGTATTTTATGGGTAGGGTATGTGGACTTTATTTTCTCAATAAAAAACTGCTCTGTTTTTTGATCCATATCTGTCACTAAGTCAGAAGGATTTGATTTAAAATTAATCATTCTCTCCTCTGAAAAAGACGATAAAATAATTTCTCCAGCTTCTTTTGTCCATTGCATGGCTTTATTGCTTATTTCATTCCAATTTTCTACTTTCATTAATTCCGCTCCTTATCCTGAATAAATATGCATACCCTATTGATAATCAAAGAAATGGCATTTTATTCTTTTAACTCTATTATGACATAAAATTAAGAAGCTCGCTTTTTTACAGATTATTTATTTAAGTATACAAAAAAAGCAGCCCTACATGGATAGGACTGCTTTTTTAGACTAAGCTTCCAGACGAATAAGTTCCTGCCGCAGTTTTTCAAGGCGTTTTTTCGTTAAATTCATTGTTTCAATATCTTCTGCGATCATTGCATCGTGTAGAGTTGCCAATTCATAATCCACTTCTAACCGAAGCACCGGAATCCTCTTTTCAGCATCTGTCCTTTTTAATGTTTGAATCACTTGTTTCATGGTAACCTACACCCCTTTTCTTTTCATTTTAATGAAACCGACCGGACAATTTGACTAAATTTTCTGATTTTTCATTCTTTATTAATATATACTATGAGCCGTTCATGATGTATGCAACTATTTTGTTTAAGTATATTTTTCCACTTCTAACAAAATTCAAACCCTGAGTTTCCTTTCTTTTTGAAAAAACGACATTGTGATACACTACAGATGGCTTATACCTTCACACTCGTCTACACACCTAACCAACAATAAGGAGAGATTAGATGGAGCTTCACACACTAACACATACAGATTTTAATGTTTTTAATGTACATGGACTAGACGCTAGAATGGAACAGTTAATCACACATGTGCGACCAAAGCTTGAACAGCTTGGTCACTATTTCTCGCCCACATTATCGACACTTACCGGTAATGAAATGTTTTTCCATGTTGCAAAACATGCTAGGCGAACCGTCAATCCCCCTAAAGATACATGGGTTGCTTTTAGTTCAAATAAGAGAGGTTATAAACAGCTTCCGCACTTTCAAATCGGCCTTTGGGAAAGTCATGTGTTTGTTTGGTTTGCACTCATTTATGAATGCCCAATTAAACAAGCCTATGCTGTTGAGTTAGAAAAAGTTCATAAAGAACTAAGAGAGGAAATTCCACCAGACTTTGTTTGGTCAGTTGATCATACTAAGAAAGACGTTTTAAAAAACAGCGAGTTGGATGATGAAGCATTTTTAAAACTAGTAGAGCGTTTAAAAACCGTCAAAAAGGCTGAGCTTTTATGCGGCATTCAAATTCCGCGTGAAGAGGCCGTTTCGTTAAGCGAAAATGCTTTTATAGAGAAAATTGAAACTACATTTAAAACCGTTATACCTCTGTATCACTTAGCCGCTCATGCTGTCTGCTAATTCAATGGTTGAAAAAAGGAACGAATTCTCGTTCCTTTTTTATTTTTGAAAGTTTCCATAAATTTGTTCAGCTTCTTTAATCATTCGATTCACAAGCTCAGCAGCGCTTGGGATATCAGAAATTTGTCCAATAACCTGCCCCGCCCAAGCAAACCCTTCTTCCGACTTTGCTTCATAAATATATCTTCTATTTGCCTCACCGTTTATTAAGTCTTGTAACGCATTATATGTAGGAGACTTTTGTTCTATGTCTAATATTTTTTCAGTCCAATTATTTTTTAATGCTCGAGCTGGGGCCCCAATACTTTTTTTAATCACAACGGTATCTGTTTCCTTGCTTTCAATAAGTTTTTGTTTATAAAACTCATGGGCATGCACACATTCTTTCGTTGCGATAAATCGTGTTCCCATTTCAATTCCTTCGGCTCCTAAGGAAAGAGCGGCCATTAATCCTCTCCCATCTCCAATTCCACCAGAAGCAATAACAGGAATGGACACACTGTCTACAACCCTTGGAACAAGAACAATCGTGCCAACATCATGTTTTCCTAAATGACCGCCCCCCTCATGTCCTACAACCATAACAGCATCTGCTCCAAGCTCTTCCGCTTTTACCGCTTGTCTTACTGCTGCTACAAGAACAAGCTTTTTCACAGAAACACCTTCAAGCATGTTAAAAATAGGGGCTGGATTTCCTCCTGTCATCGAAATAACAGGAACTTTTTCATCAACAGCAGCTTGAAGCATTGCTTCAAACGGGCGATTATGCTGTCCAATCGCAAAATTGACACCAAATGGACATTTTGTCTTTTCTCTTACCTTATGGATTTCTTCTTTTAATTCTTCTGGTGATGATAAGCTCATTGCTGTAATTTGTCCCAATCCACCTGCATTTGAAACGGCTGCAGCTAAATCAGCATAAGCAAGATAAGCAAGTCCTCCTTGGATAATCGGATAACGAATGCCTAATAAATTTGATACTCTTGTGTTCCAATTCATAAATACTCTCTTCCTTTCCCTTTATTATCAAAAATTTCTCTTGCAAATCTAATGGAATTTGATATACTTCATCTTGTTTTATATGATGTAATTAACTATTCTATGTAAGAGGTGACGAGTTTGTCCCAGTTTGAAACACCATTATTTACTGGATTACAAGAACACGCTAAAAAAAACCCGATTCAATTTCATATTCCTGGTCATAAAAAAGGGGCTGGCATGAACCCAGAATTCCGAGAATTTATCGGAGAAAATGCTTTATCAATTGACTTAATTAACATACAGCCGCTTGATGATCTTCACCACCCAAAAGGGATGATTAAAAAAGCACAAAAACTAGCTGCCGAAGCTTTCGGTGCTGATGCAACGTTTTTTTCTGTTCAAGGTACGAGCGGCGCGATTATGACAATGGTAATGACTGTTTGTTCGCCTGGAGATAAGATTATCGTACCACGAAATGTGCATAAATCGGTAATGTCTGCGATTATTTTTTCAGGGGCAACACCCATTTTTATTCATCCTGAAATTGATCCTGAACTTGGAATCTCACATGGTATTACGACAGATGCTGTTGAAAAAGCGTTAGAACAGCATCCAGATGCAAAAGGTGTCCTTGTTATTAATCCTACTTATTTTGGGATTGCTGCAAATTTAAAAGAAATTGTTGATCTTGCTCATTCCTATGATGTGCCGGTACTTGTTGATGAAGCACATGGCGTGCATATCCATTTTCATGATGAGCTGCCGCTTTCAGCGATGCAGGCAGGTGCTGATATGGCAGCAACGAGTGTGCATAAATTAGGAGGCTCTTTAACCCAAAGTTCTATTTTAAATGTTAAAGAAGGTCTCGTATCAATTAAACGTATTCAAACGATTATCAGCATGCTTACGACTACTTCGACTTCCTACCTTTTACTTGCGTCGCTTGATGCTGCAAGAAAATATTTAGCAACAGAAGGAAAAGCATTAATAAGTCAAACAATCAACCTTGCAAATGAAACAAGAAAACAAATTAATGAAATTCCAAACCTTTACTGTGTTGGAAAAGAAATTTTAGGAACAAAAGCTGCTTATGATTATGATCCAACGAAATTAATTATTTCTATTAAACAATTAGGTTGTACCGGCTATGATGTGGAAGTATGGCTTCGAAAACATTATAACATTGAAGTAGAATTATCTGATTTATACAACATTTTATGTATTATTACACCAGGAGATACAATTGAAACGACTTCAATCTTAGTGCATGCTCTTAAAGAGTTATCTAAAGAATATGAAACAGGAACATTTCAAACATCTCCAATACGTGTTCATGTACCTGACATTCCAGTATTATCTCTGTCACCGCGGGATGCTTTCTATTCGGAAACCGAAGTGGTTCCTCTCAAAGAATCGGCTGGAAGAATTATCGCTGAATTTGTAATGGTGTATCCGCCCGGCATTCCTATTTTTATTCCTGGTGAAATTATTACAGAAGATAACCTTACTTATATTCACGAAAATATTGAAGCAGGCCTTCCTGTTCAGGGACCTGAAGATGTTTCCTTAAAAATGATTCGCGTCATTAAAGAACATAAAGCAATTAAATAAAAAGAGGCTGGGACAAAACCCTAGTCTGAAAACCTAAAAAGCATGTGAAATTTTACGCTCAGTAAAATTTCACATGCTTTTATTTTTTTCATAATAAAAAGGACATCTTCTGATAAAATTTAAGT